>CAUQIW010000007.1:0-215539 GCA_963518515.1 uncultured Microbacterium sp. | reverse complement strand
ATGGTACTGCAGGGGGGACCCTGTGGGAGAGTAGGACACCGCCGGACTCCTTTTAGACAAAAGAGCCACCCAATGCTGGGTGGCTCTTTTGCGTTAACGCGCATGCGCGCTCGAGCCTCACCTCTTCAGTCGGGCCTCCAGGGTGGCGGCTGTCTCGCGCACCGCAGCGGACAGGATGTCTTCGTCGAGCTCGCCGCCCGCCCAGGTCACGGCGACTGCGGCGACCGGCCAGCCCGTGTGGTCGCGCACTGCCGCCCCCACGCTGCGCAGTCCGTCGGCGATCTCGCTGTCCTCGGTGGCGTATCCACGCTGCCGCACCGTGCGCAGCAGCTCGCGCAGCTCCGCCGGTCGTCGCGGCCCCCGCCCCGTGCGATCGGGGAAGGATGCCGCGTCCGGGTAGAGCGCCCGCACCTGCTCGCGCGGCAGCGTCGCGAGCATCGCTCGGCCGGAGGCGGTGAGGTGGGCGGGAAGGCGCACTCCCACGTCCGTGACGAGCGCGGGTCTTCTCGGCGCGCGCTCTTCGACGATGTACAGCACATCGCCGCCGCTCATGACCGCGAGGTGCGCGCTCTCGCCCAATCGATCCGACAGCGCCGCCACGAGAGGTCGGCCCACTCTGGCCAGAGGCTGCTGCCGCGCGTAGCCGCCGGCCAGTTCGAAGGCGGAGGTGCCCAGCCCCCACCGATGGTCCTCGCGCAGGTGCATCACGAATCCGTGCGCCGCCAACGTGGAGAGCAGGTGGTAGACGGTGGACCGTGGCAGTGCGAGCTCGCGCGCGATGGCCGATGCCGCGACGGGGGCCGGGCGCCCCGCGAGGTGACTGAGGATGCGCAGGGTGTTCTCGGCGGCAGGCACCTTCACGGATTGTTCGGTGCCGGCACCCGCACCGGCGCCAGCACCCGCACCGGCACCATGGCCTACCGCACTGTCTGGGATCACAGACAAAGGATGTCATGCGCACCTGTTCGACACCAGGTCGCGGGTGTGGAATCGAGACATGAGTGAACCCGTCGCCGTGCTCGTCGGCACCGCCCCCGTGAGCCCTGCCGATGTCGTCGCCGTCGCGCGGCACCGCGCGCCCGTGATCATCAGTCCCGATGCCCTCGACAGAGTGACGCAGACGCGCGGCATCGTCGATGCGCTCGCCGCCGACCCGCATCCGCATTACGGGGTGTCGACCGGGTTCGGTGCTCTCGCCACGACCTTCATCGCTCCCGACCGGCGTCTGCAGCTGCAGGCCAGCCTCATCCGCTCTCATGCGGCGGGCACGGGACCCGAGATCGAGGACGAGGTCGTGCGCGGTCTTCAGCTGCTGCGCCTGCAGACCCTCGCGTCGGGACGCACCGGCGTGCGCCCGGTGGTGGTCGAGACCTATGCGGCGATGCTGAACGCCGGCATCGTGCCGATCGTGCGGGAGTACGGCTCGCTGGGATGCTCGGGCGACCTCGCCCCGCTCGCACACATCGCGCTCGCCGCCATGGGCGAGGGTGATGTGCGTGATGCGCGCGGTGAACTCGTCGCGGCATCCGAGGCGCTGGCCACCGCGGGCATCGAGCCCCTCACGCTCGTGGAGAAGGAGGGCCTCGCTCTCATCAACGGCACCGACGGCATGCTCGGGATGCTGGTGCTCGCGCTGCAGGACCTCGATGATCTGCTGATCACCGCCGACGTCGCCGCCGCCATGTCGGTGGAGTCGCAGTTCGGAACCGACGCGGTGTTCGCGGCCGACCTCATGGGGCTCCGTCCGCAGCACGGTCAGGCGCTCTCCGCTGCGCATCTGCGGGCCTTCCTGCGGGATTCGCCCATCGTGCACAGCCACAAGGGGCCGGAGGACGGGCGCGTGCAGGACGCGTATTCGCTGCGCTGCTCGCCGCAGGTGCACGGAGCCGCCAGAGACACCATGGCTCATGCGGTGAGGATCGCGGATCGGGAGCTTTCGAGCGTGATCGACAACCCGGTGATCACCGTCGACGGGCGCATCGAGTCGAACGGCAACTTCCACGGCGCCCCCGTCGCCGCGGTGCTCGACTTCCTCGCGATCTCGGTGGCCGACGTCGCCTCCGTGTCGGAGCGCCGCGCAGACCGTGCCCTCGATCCGGCACGCAGCCGTGGGCTGCCGCCCTTCCTCGCCGATGAGGTCGGCGTCGACTCCGGCCTCATGATCGCCCAGTACGCGGCCGCGGGGATCGTCTCCGAGCTGAAGCGCCTCGCCGTGCCGGCATCCGTCGACTCGATCCCCTCGTCCGCCATGCAGGAGGATCATGTGTCGATGGGATGGGCAGCCGCGCGCAAGCTGAGACGTGCCGTCGACGGTCTCGGCCGCGTGCTCGCCATCGAGATCCTCACCGGCGCCCGCGCCCTCGACCTGCGCGCGCCGCTGCAGGCGGGACCCGCGACCGGAGCGATCCGCGATCTGGTGCGCACTGTGGCCGCAGGCCCAGGCCCCGACCGATTCCTCTCGCCCGACATCGAAGCCGTGACCGCGCTGGTGCAGTCCGGCGCCATCGCCCGCATCGCAAGGGAGCACGCGAATGACTGACAGAACGCACACCACCGTCGACCCGACTCGGACCATCAGGGCCGCGCGCGGCAACGAGCGCACGGCGAAGAGCTGGGGCGCAGAGGCTGCGAAGCGGATGCTGATGAACAACCTCGATCCCGAGGTCGCCGAGCATCCCGAGGCGCTCGTCGTCTACGGCGGCACAGGTCGTGCGGCCCGCAGCTGGGAGGCCTACGACGCGATCGTGCGGACACTCGACGAGCTCGAGCCGGACGAGACGCTGCTGGTGCAGTCGGGTAAGCCGGTCGGGGTGTTCCGCACCCACGAATGGGCGCCGCGCGTGCTGATCGCGAACTCGAACCTGGTGGGGGATTGGGCGAGCTGGCCCGAGTTCCGTCGGCTCGAAGAACTCGGGCTCATCATGTACGGACAGATGACCGCCGGGTCGTGGATCTACATCGGCACGCAGGGGATCCTGCAGGGCACGTACGAGACGTTCGCCGCGGTGGCGCGATCGCTCGGACGCGAATCGCTCAAGGGCACCCTCACGCTCACGGGCGGCGCAGGCGGAATGGGCGGCGCGCAGCCGCTCGCCGTCACGCTGAACGACGGAGCGGTGCTCGTCGTCGACGTCGACGAGTCGCGCCTCGCGCGCCGGGTGGAGCACGGTTACCTCGACGAGTACAGCACCGATCTCGATGCGGCGCTCGCCAGAGTCACCGCGGCGAAGGATGCCGGTGAGGCGCTCTCGGTCGGGATCGTCGGCAATGCCGCCGAGGTCTTCCCCGAGCTGCTGCGTCGAGGAGCGCCGATCGACATCGTCACCGATCAGACGAGCGCGCACGATCCCCTGGCATACCTGCCGATCGGCATCTCGGTCGCCGACTGGAAACGTGAGGCCGAACACGACCCCGAGGGGTTCACCCGGCGGTCCCGCGAGTCGATGGCCGCGCAGGTCGCGGCGATGGTCGCGTTCAAGGATGCAGGGGCGGCCGTCTTCGACTACGGCAACTCGATCCGCGCCGAAGCGCAGCTCGGCGGCTTCGACCGTGCTTTCGAGTTCCCCGGGTTCGTGCCCGCGTACATCCGCCCGCAGTTCGAAGAGGGGCGCGGACCCTTCCGGTGGGCTGCCCTCTCCGGCGACCCCGAGGACATCTACAAGACCGACCGGGCGATCGCGGAGCTCTTCCCGCACGACGCGGCCCTGCATCGCTGGCTCGACAAGGCAGGCTCTACGGTGCACTTCGAGGGCCTTCCGGCACGCATCTGCTGGCTCGGGTACAAGGAGCGCCACCTCGCCGGACTCCGGTTCAATGAGATGGTGGCGTCGGGTGAGCTCTCGGCACCGATCGTCATCGGCCGCGACCACCTCGACTCCGGCTCGGTCGCCTCGCCGTACCGCGAGACCGAGGCGATGAAGGACGGCTCCGATGCGATCGCCGACTGGCCGCTGCTGAATGCGCTGCTGAACACGGCGTCCGGCGCATCGTGGGTGTCGCTGCATCATGGCGGCGGCGTGGGCATCGGGCGATCGATCCACGCGGGACAGGTGTGCGTGGCCGACGGGTCGGACCTCGCCGCGCAGAAGCTCGAGCGTGTGCTGACGAATGATCCCGGCACCGGGGTGATGCGTCACGTCGACGCGGGATACGACCATGCCACGGACATCGCGCGCGAACGCGGACTGAAGGTGCCGATGCTATGAGCACCACGCTGATCACGGACATCGGCGAGCTCACGACCAACGTCGCCTCGCTTAACGTCGACGGCAGCGGCGCGACTGTCGGCGACAGGACCGGCACGATTCGGGGCGCCGCGGTGCTCATCGAGGACGAGCGCGTCGTCTGGGTCGGCCCCGTCGACAGCGCTCCGCGGGCGGACGAGGTCATCGACGCGCGTGGTCAGGCGTTGATCCCCGGCTTCGTCGACAGCCACAGCCACCTCGTGTTCGGCGGCGACCGCGCCGAGGAATTCGAAGCGCGCATGGCAGGGCAGAGATATGCCGCCGGCGGCATCCGCTCGACGGTCGCCGCGACCAGGGCCGCGAGCGACAGCGAGCTGCGGGCGCGTCTGAGCGATTTCCTCGGCGAGATGCTCGCGCAGGGCACCACCACGGTCGAGATCAAGAGCGGCTACGGTCTCAGCGTCCACGACGAGGAACGACTCGTGCGACTCGCCGCTGAGGTCACTCCCGAGGTGACCTTCCTCGGTGCGCACGTCGTGCCGGCCGAGTTCGCCGATCGCGCCGATGAGTACGTCGACCTCGTCACAGGACCGATGCTCGACGCCTGCGCCCCGCACGCCAGATGGATCGACGTGTTCTGCGAGACCGGCGCCTTCTCCGTCGAGCAGTCGCGTCGCGTGCTGGAGGCCGGGATCGCTCGCGGTCTGATTCCGCGAGTGCACGCGAGCCAGCTGGGCCACGGCGACGGCGTGCGGCTGGCGGTCGAGCTGGGCGCGGCGTCCGTCGATCATGGCACCTACCTCACGGATGCCGACGTCAGAGCCCTCGCCGGATCCGACACGGTGCTCACGCTGCTGCCGGGCGTCGAGTTCTCGACCAGACAGCCGTATCCCGATGCCCGGCACCTGCTCGACGCCGGTGTCACGGTCGCCCTGGCCTGCGACACCAATCCCGGGTCGAGCTTCACCTCGTCGATGCCGTTCTGCATCGCCGTCGCCGTGCGCGACATGGGGATGACGCCGGCCGAGGCGGTGTGGGCGGCGACTGCAGGAGGCGCGCGCGCCGTCCGTCGAGACGACGTCGGGATCATCGCCCCCGGTGCGCGCGCCGACCTCGTGCTGCTCGCGGCGCCGACGCGCATCCACCTCGCGTACCGGCCGGGGGTGCCGCTCGTCGAGCGGGTCTGGAAGGACGGCGCCGTCGTGGCGCGGAACGGAAGGGGCGGCGCTCATGGCTCTGTCGACCGATGACCTCTGGCCGCGCGCCGGCGCGTGGCCGGCATTCGCACCGGGCGACCGAGCGGATGCGGTGCTGATCGGCGTGCCGACGTGGCGCACCTCGCTGTCTCCGACCGGCGCGCACGCGACGCCGTCTGCGATCAGAGAGGCCCTACCGCGATACAGCGCGACGCTGATGGGCCCACCGCCCGTCGATCTCGACGAGGAACTGCGCATCCTCGATGCCGGCGACATCGCCGAGCCCGACGGCGACGCGGGGATCGCCGCCACCGTCGCGCGGGTGCGCGAGGTGGCCGACGCGTCGCGACTGGTGATCGCGCTGGGCGGCGACAACTCTCTCACC
Organism: uncultured Microbacterium sp.; assembly: GCA_963518515.1. Taxonomy (GTDB): domain Bacteria; phylum Actinomycetota; class Actinomycetes; order Actinomycetales; family Microbacteriaceae; genus Microbacterium. Next base: position 209,774 of record CAUQIW010000007.1, on the reverse strand, counting down.
TATCCCGTGGCGCGGGGCGCGCGGGCTGCCGGGCTCATCACGATCGACGCCCACTTCGATCTGCGCGACGGCGTGTCGAACGGCTCTCCGGTGCGGCGCCTCGTGGAGGACGCGCCCGACGGCGAGCGCATCGACCCGGCCAGGATCGTGCAGATCGGCATCGCGGACTTCGCCAACTCGGCCGCCTATGCGAGACGGGCGGCGGAGTGGGGCATCCGCGTGATCACCCTCGACGAGGTGCGTCGCCGTGGCCTGGACGACGTGGTGGCCGAGGCGTTGGCTGTAGCGGGCGCCGACCGAGCCGACGCACGCATCCATCTCGACATCGACGTCGACGCGGTCGACCGCTCGGCGGCACCCGGATGTCCCGCCAGCGTGCCGGGGGGATTCGCCCCGTGGGAGCTGCGCGCGCTCGTGCGGACCCTGGCCGCCGACCCGCGCATCGTGAGCGCGGACATCGCCGAGGTCGACGCGACCGCCGACGCCGACGACCTGCGCACCGTGCGGCTCGCCGCGCTCTGCGTGCTGGAGCTGCTCGCCGGTGTGGCGGCGCGCTGACCCGGCGCCGCGGTCTGCGCCGCTCGGGCGGAGCAGTGCCGAGTCAGGCGCCGGGGATCAGCAGATGCGCGATCGTGAAGATGGCGAGCCCCGCGAGAGCGCCCACGAACGTGCCGTTGAGGCGGATGTACTGCAGGTCGCGCCCGACCATGAGCTCGATCTTCTCGGTGGTCTCCGCCGGGTCCCAGCGCTCGACGGTGTCGGTGATGATCGACGCGATGTCGTGACGGTAGCGGTCGACGACGAACACGGCGGCGTCCGACACCCAGGTGTCGACACGGTGCTGCAGCGCGGCATCCGTCGTGAGTCTGTCGCCGATCTCCTGCAGCGCCTGGGCAGCCCGCACGCGCAAGCCGCTCTCGGGGTCGGCGAGGGCGGTCAGCAGCCCCGCCTTGGCCGTGTTCCACGCCTCGGCGGCCAGAGCGCCGACGCGAGGGCTGTCGAAGAGCGACGACTTCGCGTTCTCGAGCTTGGCTCTCGTCTCCGGATCGTTCTGCAGACTGTCGGCGAGGCGGGCGAGGTATCCGTCGACCGCCATCCGAGCGGGATGCTGGGGGTCGGCCTGCACAGCGCGGACGAACTTCACGGCCTCGTTGTAGGCGGTGTCGTCGACGAAGCGGTGCGCGAGCTTCGGCACCCACCCCGGGAGCCTGCGCGAGATGAGCCCGGCGAACGACTCGGCGTTCGCATCCAGCCAGCGCCCGATGCTCTCGGCCGCGAGGTCGACCGCGCCGTGGTGCGCGTCGGCCTCGACGATCTTCTCCAGCCAGGCGCCGGCGGGCGGCCCCCACTCGGGGGAGACCAGGTGCTCGCGGGCGAGGTCGGTGATGAGGTCGCGCACGTCGTCGTCGCTCAGGGCGTTGAGCACGGCGGTGGCGATCGTCGCTCCCTCCGCCCCCACCCGGGCGGCGTGCGCCGGCTCGCGCAGCCATTCGCCCGCACGGCGCGCGATCGCGGTGCTGGCGAGCTTCGTGCGGACGACGCTCGCCTCGAGGAAGTTCGTCTCGACGAACTCGCCGAGCGTGCGGCCGATCTCGTCCTTGCGGTTGGGGATGATCGCGGTGTGCGGGATGGGCAGTCCCAGGGGCCGTCGGAAGAGCGCGGTCACCGCGAACCAGTCGGCCAGCGCGCCCACCATGCCGCCCTCTGCGGCGGCGCGCACGTAGCTCAGCCACGGCTGCCGCTCCTGCAGCCAGAAGGCGATGACGAAGATCACGGCCATGAAGATCAGCGCGCCGAGCGCGACCGCCTTCATGCGGCGGAGGGCGCTCGAGCGCGCCTGGTCGGCGGGCGACAGGAGCACCATCGGTGTTCGCGGCATGACGTCATCCTTTCACGCGCGGGCTACCCTCGAGACGTGATCGAAGACATCAAGAAGCGCGCCCTGCATCGCACCAGCATCCTCGAGGGACAGATGCGCGGCGTCGCGCGGATGATCGAGAACGAGGACTACTGCATGGACATCATCACGCAGACCAGGGCGATCCAGAAGTCGCTGCAGTCGCTGAACCGGCTGCTGCTGGAGAATCACCTGCGCACCCACGTGACGCACATGTTCGAGGAGGGTGGGGACGAGCGCGACACGGCGGTGTCGGAGCTGCTCAAGGCCTTCGACTTCGATTCGAAGTAGCGCGCTCGCCGCCGATCACCTCCCGCCGCCGAACACCTCGCCCTCCATGGCGTCGTAGCCCTCGGCCTGCGGGTCTCCGTGGGATCCGCCCGAGAGCGCGTACTCCTCCTCGGGGGAGAGGATGAGGCGGTGCCGGAAGAACAGGCCGAACCCGAGCAGGATGATCGCGTAGACGATCGCGATGGCGATGATCGCCGGACCGAACGTCGGGTTCAGCAGGAAGCCCACGAAGATGAGCGCGGCGATGACCAGCGCGATGACCGCGCCGGGGATTCCCCAGGGGCTGACGTACGGGCGGTCGACGTTCGGGAACTTCTTGCGCAGGATGATGAACGACACGAGCTGCAGTCCGTAGGCGACGACGGCTCCCCAGACCGCGATGTTGAGCACGATGGCACCCGCGACGGTTCCCGCCCCCTCGGAGTCGACGGCGGTCAGGACGTCGAGCACGATCAGCGCGACGAACCCGACCGCGGCGCCGACGGTGAGCGCGACCCACGGCGTCTGACGCTTTCCGGTCAGCGAGAGGAAGCGCGGGTAGTACCCGGCGCGGGAGAGCGAGTACATGTTGCGGCCGTAGGCGAACATGATGCCCTGCAGCGAGGCGAGCAGACCGATGAGTGCGAAGAGGGCGAGAACGGCGGCGAGCTGGTCTCCGACGATCGCGCGGAACCCGTCGAGCAGCGGCTCGCCCGCGGTGCCGGTGGCCTCGGCGCCGATCACACCGGTGTTCAGGAAGAGCACGAGGAGTCCGGTCACGATCAGGGTGCCGCGGGCCCAGAAGCCCGCCTTGGGGATGTCGCGCGTCGGGTTGTGCGACTCCTCGGCGGCGAGCGGCAGCTCCTCGATGCCCAGGAAGAACCACATCGCGAACGGCAGCGCGAACAGGATGGGCAGGACGCCGTGCGGCAGGAACGCGGTCTGCCCCTCGTCGGGGACGATGTCCCACAGGGCTTCCCATGAGAAAGCCCCCGAGAAGATCGCCATCGCGGAGAACACCAGGATGATGCCGATGGAGATCACCGAGACGATGATCGCGAAGCGGAAGGAGATCGCCGCCCCCGCGGAGTTCAGGGCGATGAAGACGACATAGAGGATGAGGTACCAGACCCATCCGGGCAGTTCGAGACCGAGCAGCTCGCTCGTGATCCCGTTGGCATACGACGCCGAGAAGTAGACGATCACCGCCGTCGTCGCGACGTACTCGATGGTCTCCGCGGCTCCGGTCACCAGGCCGCCCCACGGGCCCATGGCGGACCGCGCGAACGAGTACGCGCCGCCGGTGTGCGGCATCGCGGCCGCCATCTCGCCGATCGCGAAGATCATGCCGTAGTACATCGCCACGAGGATGGCGAAGGCGATCAGCATGCCCCCGAAGCCCGCGAAGTCGATGCCGAAGTTCCATCCCGAGAAGTCTCCCGAGATCACCGCCGCGACCGCGAGGCCCCAGAGCCCCCACACTCCGGCCGACCTCTTCAGGGTCCGCTTCTCGAAATAGTCGCTGCCGGCACGTGTATAGGTCGCTCCGGCGACCTTGCGGGATTCGTTGCGCTGCTGAGACATCCGCTCTCCGTTCGCATGCATGCAGGCGCCGGGTGCACCTTGCGGATGATTGTGACAGTCAATGGTGGTTTCGTCTACCTTTAGACCTCGTCGTGATCTACTCTGAGGGCGAAGCCGGTCGGCCGATCGCTTCACCGCGGAGAACCGCAGACCCACCGCAGGGAATGGAGTGTCAGATGTCGGGCAACCTCAGCATCGTCCAGCTGGACGCCGGCATCGCCGCCGGCGAGATCGACACGGTGATCGTCGCCTTCGCGGATGCGCAGGGCAGGCTGGTCGGCAAGCGGGTGTCGGCACGGCTGTTCCAGGAGGACATCCTGTCGCACGGGGCCGAGGCCTGCGATTACCTGCTGTCGGTCGACGTCGACATGAACACCGTCGACGGCTATGCGATGTCGGGGTGGGACCGCGGGTACGGCGACATGGTGCTGCGCCCCGACCCCGAGACGCTGCGCAGGATCCCCTGGATCGAGGGGACCGCGCTGGTCATGGCTGATCTCGTCTGGCAGAACGGCGAGCCGGTCGGTCCGTCTCCGCGCGCGATCCTCGACCGCCAGCGCGACCGTCTCGCCGAGCGGGGCTGGACCGCGTTCGCGGGCACCGAGCTCGAGTTCATCGTCTTCGACAACACCTATCGCGACGCGTGGGCGCGCAAGTACGAGGGTCTGACTCCCGCGACCGACTACAACGTCGACTACAACCTGCTCGCGTCGACGCGCATGGAGCCGCTGCTGCGCGACATCCGCAACAGCATGGACGCCGCCGGGATGTACTGCGAGGGCGTCAAGGGCGAGTGCAACTTCGGCCAGCAGGAGATCGCGTTCCGCTATGCGGAGGTGCGCGAGACCGCCGACCAGCATGCGATCTACAAGAACGGCGCCAAGGAGATCGCGGAGCAGCACGGCCAGTCGCTCACGTTCATGGCCAAGTTCAACGAGCGCGAGGGCAACAGCTGCCACATCCATCTGTCGCTCAGGGACGAGTCCGGCGCGCCCGTGATGGCCGGAGACGGCGAGCACGGGTTCAGCCCGGTCATGGGTCACTGGATCGCGGGCATCCTCGCGACGCTGCGGGAGTTCACGCTGCTTCTCGCCCCCAACATCAACTCCTACAAGCGCTTCGCGAAGGGCAGCTTCGCCCCGACCGGAGTGGCCTGGGGCATCGACAACCGCACCTGCGCGCTGCGCGTGGTCGGCTCGGGCTCCGGCCTCCGCGTCGAGAACCGCGTGCCGGGCGGTGACGTGAACCCCTACCTCGCGATCTCGGCGATCATCGCCGGTGGTCTGCACGGCATCGAGAACGAGTTGCCGCTGCCCGAGCGGTTCACCGGGAACGCCTACGAGGCCGGCGTCGATCACCTGCCGACCACGCTGCGCGAGGCCGCGCGGCTGTTCAGCGAGTCGACCATCGCGAGGAAGGCCTTCGGCGACGACGTCGTCGAGCACTATCTGAACCAGGCGCGCATCGAGGTGGAAGCCTACGACGCGGCCGTCACCGACTGGGAGCGGATCCGTGGCTTCGAGCGCCTCTGACGACGCGCCGCTGATCGGCGTCACCACCTACCTCGAGCGGGCGAAGCAGGGGGTGTGGGACGTGAGAGCGGCCTTCCTCCCCGAGCAGTACCTGACGAGCGTGACCGCCTCCGGGGGGATCGCGCTGCTGCTGCCGCCGCAGGACCCGGATGCCGCGGACGCGGCGCTCGCGGGCATGCACGGGCTCGTCCTCTCCGGTGGTGCCGACGTCGCTCCAGAGCTGTACGGCGAGGACCGGCATCCGCTGACCGACCCCGCCCGCACCGACCGCGACGAGTGGGAGCTGGCGCTGTTCCGTGCGGCGGAGGAGCGAGGCATTCCCGTGCTCGCGATCTGCCGCGGTCTGCAACTGGTGAATGTCGCCCGTGGCGGCACCCTGCAGCAGCATCTTCCCGAATCCCTCGGCAGCGAGAAGTACCGCATCGGCGGCGGCGTCTTCGCCGAGAACGACGTCGAGATCTCGACGGACACCGCGTTCGCGCAGATCATCGGCGAGACCGGGCTGCGCGTGCACAGCTACCACCACCAGGGCGTCGACCTGCTCGGCGACGGTCTCGTCGCCGCGGCGCACTCCGACGACGGGCTGGTGCAGGCCGTCGTCGACACCTCGGCGGGGCACATCGTCGGCGTGCAGTGGCACCCCGAGGAGAACGCCGAGGACCGGCGGCTCTTCGCCGACCTCGTCTCACAGGCCCGTGCGTTCGCCGCGCGGCGGAAGGAGGACGCACGATGAGCGCGTTCACAGTCATCGACCCCTCGACGGGCGCGGCGATCCGCGAGGTCGCTCGTGCCGACGTCGCGCAGACAGACGAGGCGATCGCCCGCGCCGTGACGGCACAGCGTCGCTGGGCCGCGCTGGCCCCGGTCGCACGCGCCGACGCGCTGCGCTCGTTCGCCCGCGCCGTGGAGGGTGCCGTCGAGGAGCTCGCGCAGCTGGAGGTGCGGAACTCGGGGCATCCGATCGGGTCGGCGCGATGGGAGGCCGCGCACGTGGCCCAGGTGCTCAACTACTACTCCGCCGATCCCGAGAGGCTGTCCGGACGGCAGATCCCCGTGGCCGGAGGCCTCGACGTCACCTTCCACGACCCGTACGGCGTCGTCGGCGTCATCGTGCCGTGGAACTTCCCCATGACGATCGCCTCGTGGGCCTTCGCCCCGGCGCTCGCCGCGGGCAACGCCGTCGTGCTCAAACCGGCCGAGCTCACGCCCCTCACGGCGATCAGACTGGGCGAGCTCGCCATCGAGGCCGGCCTGCCGGAGGGGCTCTTCGAGGTCGTCACCGGATCGGGCTCGGTGGTCGGGCAGCGCCTCGTCGAGCATCCGGACGTGCGCAAGGTGGTGTTCACGGGATCGACGGAGGTCGGCGTCGAGGTCGCCGCGGGCTGCGCCCGTGCGCTGAAGCCCGTGACTCTCGAACTCGGCGGCAAGAGCGCCAACATCGTGTTCGCCGATGCCGATCTCGACCGTGCCGCCGCCGCCGTTCCCGGGTCGGTCTTCGACAACGCCGGGCAGGACTGCTGTGCCCGCAGCCGTCTTCTCGTGCAGCGCTCGGTGTACGACCGATTCCTCGAGCTGCTCGAGCCCCAGGTGGCGGCATGGAGGGTGGGAGATCCCGCGAACGATGACACCGACATGGGCCCGCTCATCTCGGCCCGCCATCGCGACACCGTGGCCGGCTTCCTCGACGGGGCCGACGTCGCCTTCCGCGGGTCCGCCCCCGAGGGCGAGGGGTTCTGGTTCGCCCCTGCCGTCGTGCTCGCGTCACCGTCCGACCCCATCGCGCAGCAGGAGGTGTTCGGGCCCGTCGTCGCGGTTATGCCGTTCGACGACGAGGCAGACGCCATCCGCCTCGCGAACGACACGATCTACGGTCTCGCCGGTTCGATCTGGACCGAGAGCCTCGGGCGTGCGGTGCGTGTCAGCCGTGGCGTGCAGAGCGGCGTCCTCTCGGTCAACTCGCACGCGTCGGTGCGCTACGCCACCCCCTTCGGCGGCATGAAGTCGTCGGGCCTCGGGCGCGAGCTCGGACCGGATGCGGCCGAGCACTTCACCGAGACGAAGAACGTCTTCTTCGCTACAGACGCATCCTGATCGCGTATCCCTTTCCTCTCGACCTGCAACGGAGAACACACGATGAGCATCGATCTCACCCAGCGACTCAAGGACCGCGTCGCCATCATCACCGGAGGGGCGAGCGGCATCGGCTTCGCCACCGCGCAGCGCTTCGCCGCCGAGGGAGCCTTCGTCGTCATCGCAGACGTCGACCCGACGAGCGGAGAGAAGGCTGCGGCTGAGGTCGGGGGAGTCTTCCGCCCTGTCGACGTGGCGGACGAGGCGATGGTGAACACCCTCTTCGACGGCGTGGCCGCCGAGTTCGGGCGTCTCGACATCGCGTTCAACAACGCGGGCATATCGCCAGCCGACGACGACTCGATCGAGACGACCGAGCTGCCTGCCTGGGACCGCGTGCAGGACGTGAACCTGAAGAGCGTCTACCTGTGCAGCCGGGCGGCGCTGCGTCATATGGTGCCGGCGGGGCGAGGGTCGATCATCAACACCGCCTCGTTCGTCGCGCTGCTGGGGTCGGCCACCTCGCAGATCAGCTACACGGCGTCGAAGGGCGGTGTGCTCGCGATGTCTCGCGAGCTCGGCGTGCAGTTCGCCAGGCAGGGAGTGCGGGTCAACGCCCTCTGCCCGGGTCCCGTGAACACTCCGCTGCTGCAGGAGCTGTTCGCCAAGGATCCCGAGCGCGCACAGCGCCGTCTCGTGCACGTGCCGATGGGCAGGTTCGCCGAGCCGGAGGAGCTGGCGGCCGCGGTCGCGTTCCTCGCCTCCGACGATTCGTCGTTCATCACCGCCAGCGCCTTCGTCGTCGACGGCGGCATCACGAACGCCTACGTCACCCCGCTGTGAAGCGGAGCCATGTCGCTGTGACAGGGTGAGAGCATGAGCGAGCATCCCTCCGACGGCGACCTCGCCGAGGTGCGCAGAGCGGTCTATCGGCCGCTTCGTCGGGGAAACGCGCTGGAAGACGCGGTGGCGCGCCTCGTGCAGACCATCCGGCTCGGAGTCGTCGCTCCGGGGGAGTCGCTGCCACCGGAGCGCGAGCTCGCCGCGTCGTTCGGGATCAGCAGGGACACGGTGCGCGAGGCGATCCGCGAGCTCGCCGACACGGGCTATCTCGTGCCCAAACGGGGACGCTACGGGGGCACGTTCGTCGCGGATCCGCTGCCGGAGCCGCCTCGGGCAGGATCCGTGGCCTCCGATGAGATCGACGACGTCCTCGGGCTCCGGCGCATCCTCGAGAGCGGGGCGGCGAGGGCCGCGGCGGGCCGATCGCTCGACGCGGCGACGCGGGCCGACCTGTGGGCGCGGCACGAGGCGGCGCTGCCCGCCGGCCCGGAGGAGTACCGCCGACTCGACACGCTTCTCCATCTGGCGATCGCCGAAGCCGCCGGCATCCCCTCTCTCGTCGCGCTCGTCGCCGAGAACCGCGCCGACGTGAACGCCTGGCTCGACACCTTCCCGCTCATGCCGCGCAACATCCAGCACTCCGGCGAGCAGCACGAGCGCGTCGTCACCGCGATCCTGGCCGGGCGCCCCGACGTCGCGGAGTCGGCCATGCGCGATCATCTCGCCGGCTCCGAGGCGCTGCTGCGCGGCTTCCTCCTCTGAGTTCGCGGGTTCGTCTCGACCTGAGTTCGCGCTCTCGTCGCGAGACCCGCCTTTCGTCGCGAGACCGCTGTTTCGTCGCGAGACCCGCCTTGAGCGCATGGGTTTCGTCGCCGGGTAGGGGTCTGGGCGCGAAACATGAATCTGGGCGCGGCGCGGAAGGAGGGGGTCTGAGCGTGGGGCATGGGTCTTGGCCCGGTGCGGAAGGAGGAGGGCTGGGAGGGAAACATGGGTGTGGGCGCGGCGCGGAAAGCGGGAGCCTGGGAGGGAAGGAGGGATCTGGGCGAGAATGCCAGGCTCGGAAGCGCGATGCGGCGCGCCGGCTCTCAGCCCGCGGCAGCCTCGTCCGCGACGGTCAGCGCCTCATCGATCACCGCGAGACCGCGCACCAGATCCTCCTCGCCGATGATGAGCGGCGGAGCGATGTGCACCCGGTTGAAGTGGATGAAGGGCCAGACACCGGCCTTCTTGGCCGCCGCGGCGAACGCGGCCATGGGCGCGGCATCCGCTCCGCTCGCGTTGAACGGCACCAGCGGCTCGCGCGTCTGCGCGTCGCGCACGAGCTCGATCGCCCAGAACAGTCCTCGCCCGCGGATCTCGCCGACGCTCGGATGCGTCTGCACCCACGAGCGCAGCGTAGGCTCGACGATGCGCTCGCCGAGGTCGCGCACGCGCTCGAGGATGCCGTCGCGCCGGAAGACCTCGAAGGTCGCCACTCCGGCCGCGCACGCCAGCGGGTGGCCCGAATAGGTGAGTCCGCCCGCGAACGGCATCGAGTCGAACGCGTGGGCGATGCGATCGGAGATCACGACGCCGCCCAGTGGAACGTAACCGGAGTTCACGCCCTTGGCGAAGGTGATCAGGTCGGGGCGCCCCTCGTAGGCGTCGATCCCGAACCATTCGCCGAGGCGCCCGAAGCCGACCATGACCTCGTCGGCGATGTACACGATGCCGAAACGATCGCACAGCTCACGGACGCCTGCCAGATAGCCGGGCGGCGGCACCAGCACGCCGTTCGTCCCCACCACGGTCTCGATGATGATCGCCGCGATGGTGTGGGGTCCTTCGAGCTCTATGGTCTGCTCGAGGTGGGCGAGGGCGCGCTCGGACTCCTGCTCGGGAGTCTCGGCGTGGAAGGCGGTGCGGTAGAGGTACGGACCGAAGAACCGCACCGCCCCGGTGTCGACGCTGTCGTTCGCCCAGCGTCGCGGTTCGCCCGTCAGCGCGATGGCGGTCGCGGTCGAGCCGTGGTAGCTGCGGTACATCGAGAGCACCTTGCGGCGGCCGGTCGCCTGGCGCGCCATGCGCACCGCGTACTCGTTCGCCTCGGCGCCCCCGTTCGTGAAGAAGACCTTCTCGAGGCCCTCGGGCGCGACCTCCGAGATGAGTCGGGCGAGCTCGCCCCGCACGTCATTGGCGAAGGACGGCTGAATCGTGGAGAGCCGACCCGCCTGACTCCGGATCGCCGAGACGAGATCGGGATGCTGGTGCCCGAGGTTCAGATTGACCAGCTGGCTCGAGAAGTCGAGGTAGGCGTTGCCCGCGTAGTCCCAGAAGGTGGCTCCCTCGCCCGCAGCCACCGGGAGCGGGTCGATCAGCGCCTGCGCGCTCCAGGAGTGGAAGACATGCGCGCGGTCGTCTGCACGCACCTGCGCCTCCGCCCTCGGCGCAGGAAGGGGGTGGGAGGAGCCGTGCCGGTCGGTGAAACTCGTCATCGTTCGCCTTCGTTCGGGGTGGCGCGGGAGTCGTGGTCGCCGTGTCAGAGAACGGACTGCGCGCGCCCGAGGACATCGCGCAGGATCTGCTCGATCTGTGTGAACTCGCTCGCGCCGACGGTGAGCGGGGGTGCGAGCTGGATCACGGGATCGCCTCGATCGTCGGCGCGGCAGTAGAGGCCCGCCTCGAACAGGGCCGGCGACAGGAATCCACGCAGCAGGCGCTCGGACTCGGCGTCGTCGAAAGTCTCGCGGGTGGCCTTGTCCTTCACGAGCTCGATGCCGAAGAAGTAGCCGTCGCCGCGCACGTCTCCCACGATCGGCAGATCCCGCAGCTTCTCGAGCTCGGCGCGGAACAGCGGGGAGTTCTCGCGGACGCGCTCGTTGAGTCCCTCCTCGTCGAAGATGGCGAGGTTCTCGAGTGCGACCGCGGCGGACACCGGATGCCCACCGAAGGTGTATCCGTGCGGGAACGAGACGTCGCCGTGGGAGAACGGCTCGTAGATGCGATCGCTCACGATGGTCGCGCCGATGGGGGAGTAGCCGCTGGTCATGCCCTTGGCGCAGGTGATCATGTCCGGCACGTATCCGAGGCCCGTGCAGGCGAAGGTGTGACCGAGCCGTCCGAAGGCGCAGATGACCTCGTCGGACACGAGGAGCACGTCGTGACGATCGCAGATCTCACGCACTCTGGCGAAGTACCCGGGCGGCGGGGGGAAGCATCCGCCCGAGTTCTGCACCGGCTCGAGGAAGACGGCGGCGACCGTGTCCGCGCCCTCGAACAGGATCATCTCCTCGATGCGATCGGCCGCCCAGCGCCCGAAGGCCTCGAGATCGTCTGCGGGGGCGCCCATCTCGGCGGCGCGGTAGAAGTTGGTGTTCGGCACGCGGAAGCCACCGGGCGCGACGGGCTCGAACATCGACTTCATCGCGGGGATGCCGGTGATGGCCAGGGCGCCGTGCGGGGTGCCGTGATACGCGACCGCGCGCGAGATCACCTTGTGCTTCGTCGGCTTCCCCTGCAGCTTCCAGTAGTGCTTGGCGAGCTTCAACGCGGTCTCGACCGCCTCGCCGCCTCCGGTCGAGAAGAACACCCGGTTGAGATCGCCCGGCGCCTCATCGGCGAGTCGATCCGCGAGTTCGATCGCGGCCGGATGGGCGTACGACCACAGCGGGAAGAACGACAGCTCCGACGCCTGGGCGGCCGCGGCCTCGGCGAGGCGTCGTCGGCCGTGACCGGCGTTGACCACGAAGAGGCCGGACAGCCCGTCGACGTACTCCTTGCCCTTCGCGTCCCAGATGCGGTGCCCCTCGCCCTTCACGATGATCGGCACGCCACCGGCATCCATCGTCGACTGGCGGGTGAAGTGCATCCACAGATGCTCCTTCGCCATCGCCTGCAGCTCGGGCTCCGAGCGGTGCCGGCGCGCGCTGCTCATCGCGTGCCCCAGTTGTAGAGCTGCTTGCGCAGCCGGGCGTAGATGAAGGTCTCGGTCGACAGCACGCCGTCGATGGGCCGGATGCGATCGTTGATCAGCGCGAGGAGGTCCTCGTCGTTCTCGCAGACGACCTCGGCGAGGATGTCGAACGAGCCGACGGTGATGACGACGTAGTCGATCGCGGCGATCGCGGCGAGGGATTCGGCGATCACCCGGCTGTCACCCGAGACGCGGATGCCGATCATGGCCTGTCGGTTGAATCCCAGCTGCATCGGATCGGTGACGGCCACGATCTGCATCACGCCGGCCTCGGTGAGACGCTGCACGCGCTGACGCACGGCGGCCTCGCTCAGATTGACCTCGCGCCCGATGTCGGAGTACGACCGCCGGCCGTCCTCCTGAAGCAGCTCGATGATGGTCTTCGACACGTCGTCGAGGGAGATGTGCTTCTTCGCGGACGTCATGTTGCGATCCTCGCACCGTCGGGGAGGGTGATCAACTGATTTCGTCGGATGGGGGTGTCGTCGACGCCGAGATGGTGGGTGCCGAGCCGTCAGGAGCCGATCGGTCCGAGCCACGCGCTCGCCGCGGTCGCGTGCGCCGATTCGGGGTCGGACGGGTGGAAGGCGCCCGCGAGCACATCGCGATAGAGCCGGGAGAGCTCGTTCGAGGAGAAATACGACCCGCCGCCCCCGACGAGCATCGCCTGGTCGACCACGTGCTTCGACATCGTGATCGCACGGTGCTTGAGCCCCGACAGAAGCGTGAACCAGCGGTCTCCGTGGTCGACCTGCGCGTCGACGTCGCGCGCGAGGGCCGCGATCTGCGGAGGCAGCGCGTCGTACGCGAGCGCCATGTCGGCGATCCGCCAGCGGATGTCGGGGTCCTGGCTGTACGCGGCCCCGGTCTTCTTCGAGCGGCGCTTCTGCGCCGACAGCACCGCGAGCTCGAGCGCTCGCCGCGCGATGCCCGTGTACACCGAGGCGAGCAGGATCTCGAAGACCGAGAAGATCCCGAAGACGATCGGGTCGGGCGTCGGCCCCGGATCGATGCGGCGCACCACATGCGCGGCATCGGCGACGGCTCCGGTGAGGCGCGTGGTCCTCGACTGAGTCCCGCGCATCCCCAGCGTGTCCCAGTCGTCGCCGGTGGCCACGGCGTCGGTGCGCTCGACGAACGCGAAGACGAGCTTGGGCGCATCGGGGCTGGTCGTGTCGAGCCCGTGCAGCCCGAGTCTGGTCCAGACCGGTGCCAGAGACGTGAAGATCTTGGTGCCGGTGAACGAGTAGCCGCCGTCGCCGGTCGGGGAGGCATCGGTGTCGCTGCCGAACAGCACCAGGTCGTTGCCGCCCTCCGAGATGCCGAAGGCGAAGACCTCGCCCGCGACCGCCCCGTCCTGCACGAACTTGAGACCGGGCACGCCGCGGTCGCTGAACACCTTGGCGACGCCCGTCCAGACGAGGTGCATGTTGACGGCGAGGGCCGTCGCGGGCGCGGCGGTCGCCAGGCGCTGCTGCAGGATCGCGGCCTCGTCGAGTCCGAGCCCTGCGCCGCCTCGGTCGACGGGCACCAGGATGGAGAGGTAGCCCGCCGCGCGCAGCTCGTCGAGGTCGGCCTCTGGGAAGGTGTTGTCGCGGTCGTGGATCGGCGCGCGCTCGCGGATGCGGTCGAGCAGGTCGTCGGGCAGGAACTCGGTCGGGTCGAACGTGGTCACTGCGGATCCTCTCCCTGCGTCGGCGCGTCGGGTGCGAGCGCCTCCCTCAGCTGCCTGATGGTCTCCTCCGGCTTGTCGCGGTGCAGCGAATGACCGGCGCCGTGCACCACAGACATGGTGATGAGGGGGTTGGCCGCGAGCACCGACGACGCCAGGTCGCCGGTGAAGATGCTGTAGACGGCGGGGTCGGAGGCGATGATCCTGGTCGGCACCGTGAGTCGTGCGGCTTCTCGCGTCACGTCCCAGGGGGTGTTCTGCGCACTGGTCTGCTCGACGGCCCAGGCGCTGGTCCTGTGCACGGCGTCGACCTTCAGCTCGAGATCCTGCGGATGCCAATGCGGGTGCTCCTGCGCCACCAGCTCGATCCGATTGTCCGCGAAGGCGCGCTCCTGGCTCCTCCGCACGATCGCCGCGTCACGACCTCCGACGAGGATGGCGGGGTCGAGCAGCACGAGACGGCTGGTCCAGGCGGGAGCGGACGCTGCGGCCACGACGCCGGCCGCGCCGCCCAGGGAGTGGCCGATGACGGCATCCCAGGCCCGAGCGGAGCGGGTGCCGGTGCCGGAGCCGGTGTCGGAACCGCTGTCGGAGCCGGCGTCGGGCAGCGTGGCGATGAGGTCGGCGCCGTAGGCGTGCACGGAGTAGTCGAGCGCACGGGGGGCGTCGCCGTGGCCCCGCAGGTCGATCGCCGTGGCATGCCAGCCGTCATCGGCGAGGGCGTCGCCCAGGCGCCACATCAAGGCCCCCGATGACCCGAGTCCGTGCACGAGCAGGACTCGACGGTCGGATGCCGGGTCGCCCCAGCAGAGGCGGGGCAGCGTGAGGGGTGCGGGCATGGGTTCAGCCTACGCAGAGGGTCGACACCGTCGCCATGGACGATGCTGCCGAGGATGCGGGCCGAGGGCCGTCACGAAGGGGTGACGGCGAGCGGCTCGGTGTCGGCGCGCGGGCTGGCGTCGCGACCCCGGAGATCGGGGAAGGAGCGCACGAAGACGATGGAGACGACGAGCCCCGCGGCGGCGAAGACGGTGGCGGCGAGGTACGCGCCCCGCCAGTCGCCGCTGTCGACGAGGAATCCCGCGACCGCGGATCCGGCCGCCGCACCGATGAGTTGTCCGGTGCCCGCCCACCCGAAGGCCTCGGCGGTCTCGCTGAACTTGACGCTTGCAGAGGTGATCGCGAAGAGCACCGCCAAAGCGGGGGCGATGCCGATACCGGCGAGGACCAGGGTGCCGCCGAGCCAGAAGACGTTGAGCATGACCATCGTCAGTGCGAGTCCGACGGTGACGATGAGCAGGCGCCGAGCCATCGCCCACGGTCCGATCGGGATGTGTCCGAAGGCGAGCCCGCCGACCAGGCTTCCGAGCGAGAAGACGGCGAGCACGAGCCCCGCGGTCAGACTGCCGTGCTCGAACGTCGCCACCACGCCGACCTCGACCGCCGAGCAGGCGCCGATCAGGAGGAACCCGATCACCGTCGCGAGCATGACGGGCGGCTTCAGCACCACCGTGCCGAACGAGTTGCGACTGCGCGGTATGCGCACCCGCCCCACCTCGGGGGAGAGGATGAACCACGCCCCGCCCGCCACGAGGATGATCGCCACCAGCAGCAGGCCCTCCATCGTGCCGATCTGCGTCGAGACGAGGGTGATCACGACGGGTGCGAGGATCCAGATGATCTCCTGCAGCGACGCGTCGAGGGAGAAGAGCGGCGTGAGCTGGCGCGAGTTCACGAGCTTCGGGTAGATGGTGCGCACGGCCGCCTGGATCGGCGGCGTCGACAGCCCGGCGATCATGCCGAGCAGCATGTAGCCGGGAAGGTTCAGGGGAAGCAGCGCGAGGGCGAGGACCGCGACGACGCACACGCTGAGTGTCAGGGTGAGCACGCGGCGCATGCCCCAGACGCCCATCCACCGACTCGTGACGGGTCCCGCGACGGCCTGGCCGACGCTGGTGGCGGCGAGCACGAGTCCCGCCGCACCGTACGAGCCCGTCTGCTGCTCCACGTGCAGCAGGATGGCCAGCGACGACATCCCGTTGGGGAAGCGTGCGGTCAGCTGAGCCGCGATCATGCGCGCCACTCCGGGCGTGCGAAGAAGGTCCCGATATCCCGCCACCTGACAACGTTACCCGGCGCCGATCGCGCCGGTCCACGCGCCCTCGGAGCGACACGCCGACGACACGCCGAAGCGTCGATTCCACAGGCTGATCCGATGTCGGAGGCCCCGCGTAGCGTCCCCCTGTGGATGGATCGTCGACAGAGGTCTTCGAGGCCCGGATTCCCGCGGTCGAAGAGCACCTCCGACGGGGCCTCGCCTGTGGAAGAAACGGTGGACAACCTGTGTTGTATCAGTGGAGAGCGGTGGAAAACTACACGGATGTAACTACTACCCCTAGTGGTCTCCCCGAATGTCCGTCCCTATATGTAGTATTGAGATCCCGGTGTGGCTCTACCGGAATTCGCCTGATGAGAACCAGGCCAGAGATTTGAGGGGAACGAGAAGAATGTCGATCACGGTCTACACCAAGCCGTCCTGCGTTCAGTGCAACGCGACCTACCGGGCGCTCGACGCCAAGGGCATCGAGTACGACATCCTCGACCTGTCGGAAGACCCGACGGCGCTCGAGCACGTCAAGTCGCTCGGCTACATGCAGGCGCCCGTCGTGGTCACCGACGAGGGCCACTGGTCGGGCTTCCGCCCCGACAAGATCGACGAGCTCGCCTCGCGACTGGCCTGATCCTTCGACAAGCTCAGGAACCCAAGCCCTTCGACAAGCTCAGGAACCCAAGAGGAGGACTATGAGCGCCGTCGCCACCGCCGCGCCGCTCCTGGTCTACTTCTCCAGCGTGTCGGGAAACACCGCACGCTTCGTCGAGAAGCTGGGGCTTCCGGCCCGACGAATCCCGCTGAACAAACAGGACGAAGATCTCGTCGTCGACGAGCCCTTCGTGCTGATCACTCCCACCTACGGCGGGGGTGAGGGGCGAGGCGTCGAGAAGGGCGCCGTGCCCAAGCAGGTCGTCCGGTTCCTCAACGACGAGCGCAACCGGCGCCACATCCGCGGGGTCATCTCCGCAGGCAACACCAACTTCGGCGAGTCGTTCTGCCTCGCCGGAGAGATCATCAGCCGCAAGTGTCAGGTGCCCCATTTGTATCGGCTCGAGATATTCGGCACACAGGACGACGTAGATCGCGTGAGCGACGGATTGGAAAGACAGTGGGAACTGCAGTCGAAGAGCATGGCGCCGTGAGTGAGACGGTGGCGTTCAAGATGAACCCGAGCTACGAGGGTCTCGACTATCACGCGCTCAACGCGATGCTGAACCTCTACGACGCGAACGGCAAGATCCAGTTCGACGCCGACAAGCGGGCAGCACGCGAGTACTTCCTGCAGCACGTCAACCAGAACACCGTGTTCTTCCACTCGCTCAAAGAGCGTCTGGACTACCTGGTCGAGAAGGAGTACTACGAGCCGGCCGTGATCGAGCAGTACTCGCTCGAGTTCATCCAGCAGCTCAACGACCTCGCCTACGGCAAGAAGTTCCGCTTCGAGACCTTCCTCGGCGCCTTCAAGTACTACACGAGCTACACGCTCAAGACGTTCGACGGCAAGCGCTACCTCGAGCGCTTCGAGGACCGCGTCGTGATGACCGCCCTCGGTCTCGCCGGCGGCGACGAGAAGCTCGCGGTCGCGCTGGTCGAGGAGATCATCTCCGGCCGCTTCCAGCCCGCGACGCCGACGTTCCTCAACTCGGGCAAGGCGCAGCGCGGCGAGCTCGTGAGCTGCTTCCTGCTGCGCATCGAGGACAACATGGAGTCGATCGCCCGTGGCATCAACTCCGCGCTGCAGCTCTCCAAGCGCGGCGGCGGCGTGGCGCTGCTGCTCTCGAACATCCGCGAGGCCGGCGCGCCGATCAAGCAGATCGAGAACCAGTCCTCGGGCATCATCCCCGTGATGAAGCTCCTCGAAGACAGCTTCAGCTACGCCAACCAGCTCGGTGCACGTCAGGGTGCGGGAGCGGTGTATCTCAACGCCCATCACCCCGACATCATGCGCTTCCTCGACACCAAGCGTGAGAACGCCGACGAGAAGATCCGCATCAAGACGCTGTCGCTCGGCGTCGTCGTGCCCGACATCACGTTCGAGCTCGCCAAGAACGGCGAGGACATGTATCTCTTCTCCCCGTACGACGTCGAGAAGGTCTACGGCGTTCCGTTCGGTGACATCTCGGTCACCGAGAAGTACCGCGAGATGGTCGACGACGCGCGCATCAAGAAGACGAAGATCAATGCGCGCGAGTTCTTCCAGACCATCGCCGAGATCCAGTTCGAGTCGGGCTACCCGTACATCATGTTCGAGGACACGGTGAACAAGGCGAACCCGATCAAGGGCCGCATCAACATGTCCAACCTCTGCAGCGAGATCCTCCAGGTGAACACGCCGACCACGTACAACGACGACCTCTCGTACGACCAGATCGGCAAGGACATCTCCTGCAACCTCGGCTCGATGAACATCGCGCTGTCGATGGATGCCGACGACCTCGGTCAGACCGTCGAGACCGCCATCCGGGCGCTGAGCGCCGTGAGTGACCAGAGCCACATCCGCTCGGTCCGCTCGATCGAAGACGGCAACGACCGCTCGCACGCGATCGGTCTGGGCCAGATGAACCTGCACGGGTTCCTCGCTCGTGAGCACGTCCACTACGGCTCCGAAGAGGGCATCGACTTCACGAACATCTACTTCTACACGGTGTTGTTCCACGCGCTGCGCGCCTCGAACAACATCGCGATCGAGCGCAAGCAGGCCTTCGACGGCTTCGCGGACTCGACGTATGCGTCGGGGGAGTTCTTCGACAAGTACATCGAGCGCGCCTGGGTTCCCGAGACCGAGAAGGTCAAGGAGCTCTTCGCGGGCAAGCACATCCCGACGCAGGACGACTGGGTGGCGCTGAAGGCGTCGATCCAGGAGCACGGCATCTACAACCAGAA
Source organism: uncultured Microbacterium sp. (assembly GCA_963518515.1). Classification (GTDB taxonomy): domain Bacteria; phylum Actinomycetota; class Actinomycetes; order Actinomycetales; family Microbacteriaceae; genus Microbacterium. Next base: position 190,958 of record CAUQIW010000007.1, on the reverse strand, counting down.
CCTGCAGGCGGTGCCTCCGACCGGCTCGATCTCGTACATCAACAACTCGACGTCGTCGATCCACCCGATCGCGTCGAAGATCGAGATCCGCAAGGAAGGCAAGCTCGGCCGCGTCTACTACCCGGCGCCGTTCATGACGAACGACAACCTGGAGTTCTACCAGGACGCGTACGAGATCGGCTACGAGAAGGTCATCGACACGTACGCCGCCGCGACGCAGCACGTCGACCAGGGCCTGTCGCTGACGCTGTTCTTCAAGGACACCGCCACGACGCGTGACATCAACAAGGCTCAGATCTACGCATGGCGCAAGGGCATCAAGACGATCTACTACATCCGTCTGCGTCAGATGGCGCTCGAGGGCACCGACATGACCGAGTGCGTCTCGTGCATGCTCTGACACTTCGACAGGCTCAGTGACCCAGGTATCGAGAGACGACGAATCATGACTCCCCACCCACAGATCAAGCTGGTCGACAGCGTTCAGGCGATCAACTGGAACCGCATCCAGGACGACAAGGACCTCGAGGTCTGGAACCGTCTGGTGAACAACTTCTGGCTGCCCGAGAAGGTGCCGCTGTCGAACGACGTCCAGTCGTGGAACACGCTGACTCCCGACGAGCAGCTGCTCACCATGCGCGTCTTCACCGGCCTGACACTGCTCGACACGATCCAGGGCACGGTCGGCGCGGTCTCGCTGATCCCCGATGCGATCACGCCTCACGAGGAGGCGGTGTACACGAACATCGCCTTCATGGAGTCGGTGCACGCGAAGAGCTACTCCTCGATCTTCTCGACGCTCGCGTCGACCAAGGAGATCGACGAGGCCTTCCGCTGGTCCACCGAGAACCCGAACCTTCAGAAGAAGGCTCAGATCATCATGGACTACTACCAGGGCGACGACCCACTGAAGCGCAAGATCGCCTCGACGCTGCTCGAGTCGTTCCTGTTCTACTCGGGCTTCTACCTGCCGATCTACTGGTCGTCCAAGGCAAAGCTGACGAACACGGCCGACCTGATCCGCCTCATCATCCGTGACGAGGCCGTGCACGGCTACTACATCGGATACAAGTTCCAGAAGGGTCTCGAGAACGAGACCGACGAGCGTCGCCAGGAGCTGAAGGACTACACCTTCAACCTGCTGTTCGAGCTCTACGACAACGAGGTGCAGTACACGCAGGACCTCTACGACGGTGTCGGTCTGACCGAGGACGTCAAGAAGTTCCTGCACTACAACGCCAACAAGGCGCTCATGAACCTCGGCTACGAGGCCATGTTCCCCTCGACCGTGACGAACGTGAACCCGGCGATCCTGTCGGCGCTCTCTCCGAACGCGGACGAGAACCACGACTTCTTCAGCGGGTCGGGTTCGTCCTACGTCATCGGCAAGGCCGAGGCCACGGAAGACGACGACTGGGACTTCTGAGCCACCCTCAGAGCAACGCACACGCTCTGGACCGAGCCCCCATCCGCATCTCCTCACGGAGTCTGCGGATGGGGGCTCTTCGTCATCCCTCGTCGTCGACGAGAGTCACGGCGTTCCCCCAGACCCAGCATCGGAAGACCCGGTCCTCTGCGCGGAACTCGATGCCGGCGGCCAGTGGGGTGGATCGCATCAGCTTGGCGTCGACGCGAATGGACTCGGGGCCGAATCTCACCCAGGCCCGCACTCGCTTCGGTCGCGGGTAGATGGTCAACGGCTGATCGCGTGCATCGAGCTCACGGTCGGTCAGAGATTGCAGTGGACCGTGCGCGGCCGCCTGAAGGATCGACTGATGCTGCGATCGCTGGTCGTAGGCCGCTGTCAGCCGTGTGCCAGGTGATCCCATGCCGGTATGTCCTTCCTCCGGCCGACGACACGATGCTACGGGCAAGCTCCGACAGCGACAGATCACCTCCGACGGTAGGGTCAGGACTACGGAGACCCGAACTCGGATGGAAGGCACTGCTCGTGACCGATGACACGCGACTCGCACATCTGGAACGCGAGCACATCGAGCTCGTCCTCCGCCGATTCGACCGTGCGGATGCCTGGGAGCTGGGCAGCTCCATCGCGGATCGCGCCATCGCCGGCGACCTGCCGGTCGCAATCGACGTTCGCACCCCCGCGGGGATCCTGTTCCACGCCTCGATGCCCGGCGCGACGGCCGACAACGACGTGTGGGTGGCGAAGAAGGCCGCGGCTGCTCAGCGTTTCGAGACGAGCAGCGCGCTGCTCGAGGCACGGGTCGAGAACGGCGGACGCGACATGTACGAAGCCGGCTGGCTCGACCCTGCCGTCTATGCGATCGCCGGCGGCGCCGTGCCCGTGCGGGTCGCAGGGGTCGGGGTCGTGGCCATAGCGACGGTCTCGGGGCTGCCCTCGGCCGACGACCACGACCTCGTCGTCGAGAGCATCCGCGCCCTGGGGCTTCTCGCCGACTGAAGATCGCCACCAAACCAGGAGGATCCGAACATGTACACACTCATCGCTGTGGAGTTCAGCTCACTGGACGGCGTGATGCAGTCGCCCGGCAGGGCGGATGAAGACACATCAGGCGGGTTCGCGCGAGGCGGGTGGGCGGCGACGCACATGGCCACCGACCCCGAGGCCGCCGCCGCCGCGATGGCTGGTGACAACGAGACTCGTGGCATGGTGTTCGGCCGCCGCACCTACTTCGATCTGGTCGGCCACTGGCTCGACACCGATGACCCGAATCCGTTCAGCGAAGTACTGAGGACGACGCCGAAGTTCGTCACCAGCAGAGACGACACCACTCAGCTGCCCTATCCGAACAGCGAGCTCCTGGTCGGCGAAGCCGTCGAGACCGTCGCGCACCTCAAGGAGGGCGGTGAGGGCGAGCTCATCCTCTTGGGCAGTGCAGAGCTGCTGCACTCGCTTCAGGCCGCCGATCTGATCGACGGCTACATCCTCACGACCATTCCGGTCACGATCGGTCAGGGCAAGACGCTGTGGGCCGGCACGACCGCCGCCTCCACGCTTCGGCTCGCGCGGTCGGTGGTCACCGAGAAGGGTGCGATCGTCGCAGAGTACCGGCGGCAGTGACGACGAGGGCGGATGCCGCAGCATCCGCCCTCGTCGCCCCGCCGAGCGCGCGGACTACGTGCGGTTCGTGCGGTAGTACTCCAGAAGCGCCTTCGTCGACGCGTCCTGCGCGTCGATCGCCGCCTCGTCTCCGCCGATGGCCGGCGCGATCTGCATCGCGAGCTGCTTGCCGAGCTCGACGCCCCACTGGTCGAACGAGTTGATGCCCCAGATCGTGCCCTGGGTGAAGGTGATGTGCTCGTACAGGGCGATCAGCTGACCGAGCACCTGAGGCGTCAGGGCCGGCGCGAAGATCGACGTCGTGGGACGGTTCCCCGCGAAGGTCCGCGCGGCGACGAGTGCGCCGGTCGTGCCCTCGGCCTCGACCTCCTCGGCCGTCTTGCCGAAGGCCAGCGCCTTGGTCTGCGCGAGGAAGTTCGCGAGGAACAGCTCGTGCACGTCCTTCCCGTCATCCGTGAGCGGATACGCAGGGTTCACGAAGGCGATGAAGTCGGCCGGGATCAGCCGGGTCCCCTGGTGGATCAGCTGGTAGAACGCGTGCTGTCCGTTCGTGCCCGGCTCGCCCCAGAAGACCTCGCCCGTGTCGGTGGTGACGGGTGTGCCGTCCCACCGCACGGACTTGCCGTTCGACTCCATCGTCAGCTGCTGCAGATACGCGGGGAATCGGCTCAGCTGCTGCGCATAGGGAAGCACCGCGTGCGACTGCGCACCGAAGAAGTTGACGTACCAGACGTTCAACAGGCCCATGAGCACCGGCACATTGCGCTCGAGCGGTGTCGTACGCACGTGCTCGTCGACGGAGTGGAAGCCGGCCAGCAGGTCGCGGAACACGTCGGGGCCGAGAGCGATGGCGAGGGAGAGGCCGATCGCCGAGTCGACGGAGTAGCGTCCGCCCACCCAATCCCAGAACCCGAAGGCGTTGACCGGATCGATGCCGAACGCCTCGACCTTGTCGAGCGCGGTAGAGACGGCCACGAAATGGTGCGCGACGGCGTCGGTCTTCGACTCGTCTCCGCCGTCGATCGCACCGGATGCCGAGAGGCCGGCCCAGAGCCAGTCGCGAGCGAGGCGTGCGTTGGTGAGCGTCTCGAGGGTGGTGAAGGTCTTCGAGGCGACGATGAAGAGCGTGGTCTCGGGGTCGAGGTCCGCCGTCTTCTGCGCGAGGTCGGTCGGGTCGATGTTCGAGACGAAGCGGGCGTGGATGCCGGCATCGGCGTAGGGCTTCAGCGCCTCGTAGACCATCACGGGACCGAGATCCGAGCCGCCGATGCCGATGTTCACGACGTGCGTGACCTTCTTGCCCGTGACGCCGACCCAGTCGCCGCCGCGCACGCGGTCGGCGAACGCGGTGAGGGACTGGAGCACCGACTGCACGTCGGCATCGACGTCCTGGCCGTCCACGACGAGTGCGGGGGACGAGCCTGCCGGGCGGCGGAGTGCCGTGTGCAGCACCGCACGGTCCTCCGAGGTGTTCAGGTGGCTTCCCGAGAGCATCGCGGCGTAGCGCTCGGCGACCCCGGTCTGCTCTGCGAGGCGCACCAACGCCGCGACGACGTCGTCGGTCACGAGATTCTTCGACAGATCGACGTGGAGATCCGCGAGCGGGAAGGAGAGACGCTCGGTGCGGGTCGCGTCGCCGGCGAACCAGGCGCGCAGATCGGCGTCGAGGCCCGCATGCAGCTCGGTGAGCTCGGACCAGGCGGAGGTATGGGTCGGATCAACAGGAGCGGTCATGGATCAACGGTACTGCGGTACTCGGCTCCGTGTGCCGAGATGACGGCCCTCGACCGCGGGCGTGGGGGTGTCGCGACGACACGGCGGCTCATCGACGGCCGACATGTTCACAGAGTGCCCGCCGTCGGCAGTATTCTTCTCCCATGGGAAGACTGCGATATGACGGCACTTCGGAGCCGATCCTCATCGACGACGAGACGCTGGCACATCTGAAGGTCATCATCGGGACGAAGCTGCGCCGGCAGGAGAGCTTCATGATGACCTGGCATCCGCGTGCGGGGAACGCGGACGGCAAGGTCACCGTGTGGATCCACCCGGCGATCCCGCTGCAGTTCCTCTTCGAATCCGCGACCTCGCAGCACGTCGACTCCCACCGTGTCGAGGGCATGATGCGTGCCCTGAACTCCACGGGAGAACTCGTGATCGATGAGTTCGTGGGCGCTCAGATCGGCGATACGGGGACCGACGCGAGCTGATCACTCCGCAACCTGATCACCCCGCGGGGTGATCACTCCGCGGGGAACCGCTCTGCTCTGAGCAGACGGGCGAGGTGGGCCGCATTGCGTGCCGCGGTCGTGGTGGCACTCGCCACGGCCTCGGGAGTCTCCTCGAGCTCGAGATAGTCGACGCCCTTCATGGCTTCGCCGTTCCAGTACACCGAGCTCTGCGCGGCGATCGAGAAGCCGACGTCGTTCAGGCCCTGGAAGAGGATCGCGGCGATGTGGTGCGCGCCGTCCTCGTTGCCGACGATGCCGGCGATGGCGACCTTGTCGAAGAGCGTCGGGCGCCCCTGCTCATCGGTCTCGCTGAGTTCGGCATCGAGCCGCTCGAGGACGCGCTGCGCGATGCTCGAGTGCTGACCCATCCAGGTGGGAGTGACGAACACGAGGATGTCGGCGTCGAGGACCCGGCGGCGCAGCGACGGCCATTCGTCGTCACCGCCCATGTCGGCCTCGACGCCGGGGCTGAGGGTGAGATCCACAGCCCTCACGAGCTCGCCTGTCACACCGTGGTCGGCGAGGGCGTCGAGGATCTGGGTGCCGAGCAGGTCGGAGCTCGAGGCGTCCGGTGAGGGCTTGAGGGTGCAGGAGATGGCGAGGGCTGTCAGTGGAGTGCTCATGCCTTCGACTGAATCACCGTCCGTCCCGACGGCACAGGGGGTTTCGTCGTGCGCATCTCTGCGCTAGGTCAGCGGTATCCTGGATTGCGGCCGCAACGACAGGAGACCCCGTGATCCTCAGCTTCATCTTCTTCATGATCCTCTTCCTCGGAGGGATCTGGCTCATGGGTCTCGCGCAGACGGTCGAAGACTTCCAGGCCATCATCTTCGTCGGCGGCCTGCTGATCACGATGGCGTCGCTGGCGTTCGTCATGCGACAGAGCGGATCGGCCACGCGCCGCACCGACAACTGGTCGGGCAACGCCACCGAGTGAGTCTCGGGGCGAGCCTCAGGCTCGTTCGATGAGGTTCAGGCCCGCGTGGCGAGCCGCATCTCGAGGTTGGCCTTCACGGCCGGCCACTCGGGCTCGACGATCGAGAACTCGACACTGTCTCGCAGAGCCCCGTTGCGGTAGCGGCTCATGGCGCGCATCACGCCGTCCTGCTTCGCTCCCAGCCGTTCGATCGCCGTGCGCGACTGGAAGTTCACCCACTGCGTGGTGAGGCCCACCCTGAACACCCCGAGGGTCTCGAAGGCGTGCTGCAGGAGCAGCAGCTTCGACTCGGCGTTCGTTCCCGTGCCGTGGGCCGACGGCCGGTTCCAGGTGTATCCGATGTGCACCCGCGGCACCTCCGCGACCATCTCGTAGTACGAGGTGAGCCCGAGCACGCGGCCTGCGGCGTCGAACGCCGTGAACGGGATCATCTCGCCGGAGGCGATCAGCGAGATCCGGCGATCGATCTCGGCCGAGAGCTCCTCGGGAGAGGGCACGGAGGTGTACCAGGCGGACTTCCAGAGATCGCCCTCCTTCAACGCCTCCAGGAGGCCGTCGTGGTGCGACGGCTCCAGTGGTCGCAGCTCGACGAGGCGCCCGGTCAGGGTGAGGGGAGTGGGTGGCGTGCGGAAGGACATGCTGTCATTCAATCAGCGCGCACTCCGGTCGGCGGGGGACACTCCCGCAGCTCAGCAGGCGACGATAGGCGATGACGAGCTCGCTCGTCACTCCGAGTTCGAAGGCCAGGCTCGCGATGTGGGCGCCCCTCAGGTGCTCGGCCGCGGCATATGCGCGGGAATCGATGAGCAGGCGCGCTGCCCATTCGTCGGCCTGCCTCTCCTGCCGGTCGCGCATCGAGGGATCCGCGCTCAGGTCGTGGCCGAGCACGGCGTGCGCGAGTTCGTGGGCGAGGATGCTGCAGGTGGTGCGCCTGCTCATGCCCGGCGTGATGCGGATCGTCGCGGTGCGCGGTTCGAAGCCGCCACGGGTGGGCCCTGGACGTTCGACCACGTGGAGCCCGTACTGCTCGATGAGGAGGAGGAGGTGCTCCACGTGACCTCCTCGTCGCAGCGACGGCCGCTACTCGTACAGATCGTCGGTGTCGAGATCGTGGGGGAGGGGCGAGCGGAATGCGACCTCCGACTCAGTGTCGCCCCGGCCTCCGACATCGGGGCGGCGGTGCAGGGGAGTCACCGTGGCGGTGCGCCGAGCGCCCTCGGCCCGCAGACGCTCTTCGGCTCGCTCGACGATGACGTGCGGCTCGACCGACAGGCTCGCACCGACCGCGTACACGACGGGCACCGGGATCGACCTCTTGCCGGTGACGTAGTTGTCCAGAGCGCTGCGAGCGATGCCGATCTCTCGCGCCATCGCGGCGATGCTGCTGCCGGCGGCACCGATCTCGGCCCGCAGCTGTCGCCCCACAGCTGCGTTGAACTGGTCGCTCGGCGTCGTCACGTGAGTCACGATAGCATCGGCTCGAAGTCAGGATGCCGTCATATCGGTTACTCCGACTCTTGCGCGCCCCCACTCGGAGCGTTACTGTCTACGGATGACGACAGATGGGCGACATGCGGTGGCATCCGCCGTCGCCTCCGAGCTGATCGTCTCCGGCCGGAGTCGCGCCTGGCTCGCGGCCGAGATCGGAATGCGTCCGGATGCTCTGACCGAGCGGCTGTCGGCGCATGCCGATTTCGACGTCGGAGATCTCGCCGCGGTCGCCCGCGCACTGGACATCCCGGTGGCACGCCTCGTTCCGCGATCTCCGGCGCGCTAGCGTGGGGGGATGAAGACTGTTCCTCTCGGATCCTCCACCGCTCCCGCCGTCGTCGCCGGGATGATGCGCATCAATGACAAGAGCGACGAGCAGATCCGCGATCTCTACCGGACGGCGCGCGATTCGGGTATCGACTTCTTCGACCATGCGGACATCTACGGCGGACGCATGCACTTCTGCGAGGAGCGCTTCGCCGATGCCCTCGACCTGACCCCCGCGGATCGCGACGAGATCGTGCTCCAGACCAAGTGCGGCATCGTGCCGGACGCGGGGATGTTCGACTTCTCCTACGGGCACATCGTCGGACAGGTCGAGGGGTCGCTGAAAGCCCTGCGCACCGATCGTCTCGACGTGCTGCTGCTGCATCGTCCCGATGCCCTGGTCGAGCCGGACGAGGTGGCGAGGGCGTTCGACGACCTCGAGGCATCGGGCAAGGTGCGGGCGTTCGGGGTCTCGAATCACACGCCGCGTCAGATCGACCTGCTGAAGACCGCCGTGCGCCAGCCCCTCGTCGCCAACCAGCTGCAGCTCTCGATCACTCACGCGCCGATCATCGCCCAGCCTGTCGCGGCGAACATGGTCGGCGAGGACCAGAGCATCGTGCGCGACGGCGGCGGCATCGTCGAGTACTGCCGCATCAACGGCATCACCGTGCAGGCGTGGTCGCCCTTCCAGGGCGGGTTCTTCACCGGCGTCTTCCTCGGCAACCCCGAGTACGCCGAGCTGAACACCGTCATCGACCGCCTGGCCGCCGCCTACGACGTCGCCCCGATAGCGATCGCCACGGCATGGATCACCCGGCACCCCGCTCAGATGCAGGTCGTGCTCGGCACCACGACTCCTGAGCGGGTGCGAGACGCCGCGGCGGGCGCCGACATCGAGCTCACCAGGGCGGAATGGTACGAGCTGTTCCGCGCGGCGGGGCACCTGCTTCCCTGAGAGAGACGCGGTGAGGGCGCGTCGTCTACCCTGAGGGGATGCCGTTCCTGTTCTCGCTCCTGGTCATCGCGCTGATGGTCGGCGCGCTGGTGGATATCATCCGGCGCGACGATTCCCAGGTGAAGTTCCTGCCGAAGATGGCGTGGATCATCATCGTGATCCTGTTGCCGCTCATCGGAAGTCTGATCTGGTTCGCCATCGGACGCGAGTACTCCGAGGAAGGGCTGCGGATCCCGCGCATGCAGCGTTCCACGACGCGCACCCGCACGTCGGCTCCGGCTCCCTCCGCGCCGAGGCCGCCCGTCGACACCCGCAGCACGGAGCAGCAGATCGCCGACCTCGACCGCGAGATCGAGGAATGGCGGCTGCGTCAGGAGCTCGAGAGACGCCGTGGCGAGAGCGGCGACGCCGACGCGGGGACGTCAGCGCCCTAGTCGCGCGACGCCGCCGACGGCGCATCGAACGACTGCCGGAGAGCCTCCTCGAGGAGTGGATGCCGGAACTCGAAGCCCGCGGCGGTCAGCTTCTCGGGCAGCACCCAGCGGCTCTTCAGCACGAGCTCCGTCTCGGTGCGGATGCCGATCGCGCCGAGCTCGAGCATCCATCGGGGCATCGGCGGTCCGAAGCGCACCCCGAGAACCCGCCGTACCGTCGCCATGAACTCGACGTTGTCGACGGGGTTCGGCGCCGAGGCGTTGACAGGGCCCTCGAGCTCTGGCGTGCGCTCGACGAGGTCGATGATGCGCGCGATGTCGTCGATGTGCACCCAGCTGAATCGCTGACGTCCGCGACGGGCGCCGAAGTGGTGTGCGGTTCCTGCTGCTCGACGAGCCGCGCTGATCGGCCAGCGTCCGTCGTACTGTGCGCCGCCGAGACCGATCCGCGCGAGGCTGCGCAGCGGACCGAGAACCCCGCCGTCACCCAGCACGATGGCGCTGCGCAGCGCCACCCGCCGTGTGTCGGGAAGATCATCGGCGAAGAGCGCACGCTCCCACGCCTTCGCGACCTCGACCGAGAATCCGGTGCCGAGATCGCCCGTCGACTCGGTCATCGGACGGTCCTCGGCATGACGGTAGATCGTGGCCGTCGACGAGTTCACCCAGAGCGGGGGCGGCGTCGCCGCGCGGGCGATCGCCGTGCTGAGCGACGCCGTGGTGTCGAGTCGGGAGCGGAAGATCGCGGCACGGTTCGCAGGGGTGTAGCGGCAGTTCACGCTCTTGCCGGCGAGACCGATGACGAGCGCTGCACCGTCGACCGCGCGATCGATCGCCTGCTGGTCGCCCCACGAGAGGTCGGCTCCGGAGCGCGAGATGGTGGTGACCTCGCGTCCGGCGGCTCGGAAGTGCTGCAGCAGGTACCGGCCCATGAATCCGGTGGAGCCGCCGAGGACGACCCTGCCCTGAGGTTTCGCGTCGCTGGCGCTCATGCCGCCGCATCCTCGTCGATCACGTACGAGAAGTAGCCGATGTACTCGTAGACCCGCCCGAGGACCGGCGCGTCGATCGTCATCGCGACGTGATGCTTCTCTCTTTCCTCGTCCCACCGCTCGACGAGCCTGATCTGCGGACGGAGGAACGCCGGCGCGGCGATGCGCAGGCGACCGAGCCGCAGGCCGACGCGGCGGATGCTCAGCGTGACCGCGCCGTCGCTCACGCCGATGTCGAACGTCGTGACGACCGTGCGGTGCGGTCCGATCTCGTTGCGGAGGATGCGATCGGGTCCGTATTCGACGGTGTCGGGCATCACCCACGTGCGCCCCGGCAGATCGAAGTACCTCACGGCGATCGCACGTCCTGCGATCGTGCGGTTCTCGATGCGGAAGGGCAGGTCGCGCTGCCAGCCCGCGAAGGCGACCCCCAGCGCCTCTGCGACGCGGAACATGGGCCAGAGCCACCAGTGCCGCGAGCCGGCCGTCGTGAACTCTCCCGTGCCGACGCCCACCTGACCGTCGGGGATGGTGCGGAAGTACCACGCCGTCTTCGGATGGAGTTCGGAGATGCGCTCGCCCAGCGCGCGCTCGTACGGGGAGCCTTCGGCGTCTGCGGCAGTCACGTGCTCAGCCTACTCAGACGGGTTCAGCGCGTCTTCGCCGCCACGTATCGATCGACGCTGTCGGGGGAGAGCACGTCGCGGGCGACCATGATCGCCGCTCCGAGCACCGCGGCCCTGTCGCCGGCCTGGGACTGCACGATCGCGAGGTGCTGCGTGGCGAGAGGGATGGAGCGTCGGTAGACGACCTCGCGCACCCCCGCGAGCAGGTGCTCGCCGGCGCGGGCGATGCTGCCGCCCAGCACGATGATCGAGGGGTTCAGGAGGTTGACGACCGTCGCGAGGACCTCGCCGACGTCTCGGCCCGCCTGCCTGGTGGCCTCGATCGCCGCGGTGTCGCCGGAGCGGACCAGATCGACGACGTCGCCGGGACTCAGCGGGCGTTCGGCGTGACCACGCAGCGCGGTCGCCAGAGCGGCGCCGCTCGCGAGGGCCTCCAGGTCGCGATCGTCGCCTGGTTCGCGCGCGGAGCCGGCGCCGCTGGGCACCTGCACATGGCCCATGTCGCCGGCGGACCCCTGCGCCCCGCGCTGCAGCTGACCGCCCGCGATGATGCCTGCGCCGATGCCGGTCGACACCTTGACGAAGACGAGGTCGTCGATGTGCGGCCACATCGTCGCATGCTCGCCGAGGGCGAGGACGTTGACGTCGTTGTCGACGAGCACGGGCACGTCATAGGTCTGCCGCACGTAGCCGGGGACGTCGAAGCGGTCCCAGCCGGGCATGATCGGAGGATTCGTCGGGCGGCCGGTCGAGTGCTCGACGGGGCCGGGGACTCCGATGCCGACTCCGAGCAGGGGCAGATCGGCGGCGGGCGACGTGGCCAGGAGCTCGCGGCTGTCGGCGATGATGAGGTCGAGCAGCGCTTCGGGGCCGTCGCCGATGTCGATCACGCGAGTGCGCGCATCGAGGAAGACACCGGCCAGATCGACGACCGCGACCGTCGCGTGCGTCGCCCCGAGGTCGACCGCCAGCACGAGACCCGCACGCGGGTTGAAGGCGAGGCGCGCGGGCGGGCGGCCCCCCGTCGACGCCGCCTCTCCCGCCGGACGCAGCAGGCCGGCGGCGAGAAGCGCATCGACGCGCAGAGCCACCGTCGACCGCGCGAGGCCGGTGAGCGCGGCCAGCTCGGCCTTGGTCCGGGCGGTCCCGTCGCGCAGGATCTGGAAGATCTCACCCGCGCCGGGATTGGTCGCCGGAGCCGACCGCAGAACGTCCACCATTGCGTCAGTAAACCACAGCCTTACGAATGCGTAACGATCGACTTTCGATATTGCACAAACACCTTTTGACAAATCTGTAGCAAAAGTCGAGCGGGCGTGTCAGACTCACCGGCATGACAACGGATGTCACAGACACCGGTCTCGGGACGATCCGAGCCGGCATCCTCGGCGGGGGATTCATGGCGCGGGTGCATCGCACCGCTGCGCGGGACGCGGGAGGCGAGCTCCGCGCGGTCGCGTCGGGTTCCGCATCGTCAGGCAGGCGGGCCGCCGCAACGCTGGGTGCGACGCGGGCCGAGGACGACGCGTCGACGCTGCTCGCCTCCGACGACATCGACGTCGTGCACATCTGCACTCCCAACGCCACCCATGCCGGTCTCGCCCTCGGGGCGCTCGAGGCAGGAAAGCATGTGATCTGCGAGAAGCCGCTCGCGACGAGCGCCGCCGACGCGAAGCGGCTGGCCGACGAGGCCTCGCTGCGCGGCAGGGTCGCCGCCGTGCCCTTCGTCTACCGGTACCACCCGATGGTGCGCGAGGCGAGGGCCCGCGTCGCGCAGGGTGACATCGGCGAGCTGCTCACCCTCGACTGCTCGTACCTGCAGGACTGGATGCTGCGCGACACCGACGACGACTGGCGCGTGCGCTCGGCATCGGGCGGGGCCTCGCGGGCGTTCGCGGACATCGGCTCGCATCTGTGCGATCTCCTCGAGTTCGTGGTCGGCGAGAGGATCGAGGCCCTCAGCGCCCGCACGCGTCGCGTGTTCGCCGAGCGCGCCGGGCGCAGCGTCGACACCGAGGACATCGTGGCGGTGCTGATCGAGACCACTTCGGGGGCACTGGGCACGCTGCTCATCTCGCAGATGGCCGCCGGCCGCAAGAACGCGCTCACGCTCGAACTGCACGGATCGACGCAGAGCCTGCGGTTCGAGCAGGAGAGGCCGGAGGAGCTCTGGATCGGGATGCGCGAGGAATCGCGGCTGCTGCTGCGCGACCCCGCGGCTGCGCGGCCGGACGCGGCGCGACTGCAGCGGGTGCCCGCCGGTCACGCGATGGGCTATCAGGATGCCTTCAACGGATTCATCGCCGACGTGTACGCGGCCATCGGAGGTGCGCACCCCGAGGGGCTGCCCACCTTCGAGGACGGCCATCGCGCGGCGGTGCTCACGGAAGCCGTGCTCGACTCGGCAGGGAACGACGGACGATGGGTGCAGGTGACCGCATGATCGGAACAGAGACGCCCGCGGTGCTCGCAGTGAGCGGCATCCGCAAGTCGTTCTTCGGCGTGGAGGTGCTCAAGGGCATCGACTTCGATGTGCGCCCCGGCGAGGTGCACGGCCTCGTCGGCGAGAACGGCGCGGGCAAGTCGACGCTGATGAAGATCATCGCGGGCGTCCAGCCGGCCGATGACGGAGTGGTCACATACCGCGGCGACGAGGTCAGGCACGCCCACCCACGGCAGGCGATGGATGAGGGGATCGTGACGGTCTTCCAGGAGTTCACCCTGCTGCCCGAACGCACGGTCGCCCAGAACGTGTACCTCGGTCGCGAACCCCGCCGCGCGGGTTTCGTCGACCGCAAGGCGATGATCGAGAGCACGGCGACGCTGCTCGAGGATCTCGGCGTGTCGTTCATCGACCCTCAGTCCAGGGTCGGCTCCCTCACGGTCGCCGAACAGCAGATCGTCGAGATCGTCAAGGCGCTCTCGTTCGACGCCAGGGTCATCTCGATGGACGAGCCGACGGCCGCGCTCAGCGATCGCGAGGTCGAGCTGCTCTACGCGATCATCCGGCGTCTCACGTCTCGCGGGGTCGCGGTCATCTACGTCTCGCACCGTCTCAAGGAGATCTTCGACCTGTGCGACCGCATCACGATCCTCAAGGACGGCGCGCTCGTCTCGACCGATGCGACGGCGGACCTCACGACCGACGAGCTCGTGCGTCGGATGGTCGGGCGATCGATCCAGTCGTACTTCCCCGACGCCGTCGAGGGCACGACGGTCGGTGAGCCCAGGCTCGAACTCGACGGGTGCGGCAACGCCTTCGTCGACGGGGTGTCGCTCACGCTGCGCGCAGGCGAGATCGTCGGGGTCGCCGGCCTGCAGGGGTCAGGCCGCACCGAACTGGTCGAGGGGGTCTTCGGCATCGACCCGTTCATCAGGGGGACGATGCGCATCGACGGCACACCCGTGAGGATCACGAGCGCTCGGACCGCGGTGCGCGCAGGTCTCGCCCTCGTATCGGAGGATCGCAAGGCGCAGGGGCTCGCCCTCGGGCAGTCGGTGCTCGACAACGCGCTGCTCGTCGTTCGGAGCGTGTTCGCGGGCCGCACCGCCGCCTCGCGCCGCGACGTCCCCGGAGTCCTCAGCTCGCTCGAGATCAGCTCGCAGGGAGTCGACCAAGAGGTCAGATTCCTCTCCGGCGGCAACCAGCAGAAGGTCGTCCTCGCGAAGTGGCTGCTCACGCAGCCGCAGATCGTGCTGTTCGACGAACCGACGCGTGGCATCGACGTCGGCGCGAAGTACGCCGTCTACCAGCTCATGCGCGATCTGGCGGCGCAGGGCACAGCGGTCCTGATGGTGTCGAGCGAACTGCCGGAGATCATCGGCATGAGCGACAGAGTGCTCGTCATGCACGACGGCGAACTCGTGGCGGAGCTCCCCGCGGGCTCGGCGGAGCACGAGATCCTCGGCGCAGCCACGGGCGCATCGGCCCCGACCCGCCAGGCAGCCCCGACCGGTCCGGCCGCCCCTACCACGGAGGGAGGTGCGCGATGAAGCGCATCCGGATCGACTCGACGCTCATCGTCCTCGGCATCCTGATCCTCTCGCTCATCGTCGGTGCGATCCTCGTGGCGACTGTGGGGCGCAACTTCCTGAGCCCCGGCAACATCCGCGACATCCTCACCGGCATGAGCGTGCTCGGACTCGTCGCCATCGGGCAGACGCTGGTCGTGCTCGGGGCCTCCCTCGACCTCTCCGTGACCTACGTGATCAGCCTGTCGAGCCTGCTGGCGGCGACGATCATGAACGGCAGCGCGGGCAACATCCCGGCCGCCGTCGCCGTGACCCTGCTCGTGTGCGCCGCGATCGGCCTCGTCAACGGACTCATCGTCACGGTCCTGAAGGTGAACGGCTTCATCGCGACGCTCGGCGTCGGCCTGATCCTGCAGGGACTGCTCAACACCAACTTCGAGGGGTCGGCGGGCAGTGTGCCCTGGGAGTTCCAGCTCATCGGCGCCACCGGAGTCGGCCCCGTGCCCGTCTCGACCATCATCATGATCGCCCTCGCCGTGATCACCTGGTTCCTTCTGAACCGCACGCGCACGGGTGCACATCTCTACGCGGTGGGAGGCGACCCGGAGATCGCGCGACTCTCGGGTGTGCGCACCCGGCCGCCTCTCATCGTGGCGCACGTGCTGTGCTCGGTGTTCGCCGGGCTCGCCGGCCTGCTGCTCGCCAGCAGGCTCGGCGTGGGCAGCCCCACTGTCGGGCAGCAGGGCGGCTATGCGCTGCTGTCGATCGCGGCTGTGGTGCTCGGCGGCACGCTGCTGCTCGGCGGTCGTGGCTCGATCTGGGGCGCGATCGGCGGGGTCGCGATCCTGGCGGTCGTCGACAACGTCATGAGCGTGATGCAGGTCAACCCGTTCCTCAAGGACGTCGTCCGCGGTCTCGTCATCGTGGCGGCCGTCGCCGTGTACAGCCGACGATCGATCGCCACCCGCCGTCCTCGCTTCGGTGCAGGAGGCACGAGGACGGGCGGCGACGACGCGGCCAAGGCCGCCGAAGCCGAGATGGCGGCCGCGGCATCGCAGCTGGAGACCACGTCGCTGCTCGACGACTCGGCACCGTCCGCCGCCCCGTCGCAGCGCGATACGAACATCGCCACGGAAGGAGGCCGCGCATGAATGCTCTGCGCACGCTCGTCAGCCCTCGCGGAGCGGTGTTCCTGCTACTCGTGCTGCTGCTGATCGCGGTCACCGTGCTCAACCCGAGCTTCGCCGAGCCCGGTCAGTTCATGCGCTTCATCCAGCGCGTCGCCCCGATCGCGATCGTCGCCATCGGCCAGTACTTCGTCATCATCGCCGGTGAGTTCGATCTCTCCCAGGGGTCGCTCATCACGGCGCAGGTGATCATCGCGGGAAACCTCGTCGGTCAGGACGACTCCCGCACGGTGCCCGTGCTGCTGCTGATGATCGTGGTCGGCGTGGCCATCGGACTCGTCAACGGCATCGTCACGACCCTTCTCAAGGTCCCGTCCTTCATCGTCACCCTGGGCATGATGCTCGCGCTGCTCGGCGGCGTGATGTGGTGGACCGGAGGAGCGGCGACCGGGAACCCCGCCGACAGCTTCCGCGAGATCGGTCGCGGCGGCATCCGCGACGTCCCGCTGCTGGAGTTCGTCCCGTGGGCGGTGTTCATCCTCGGGGGCTGGCTCGCGCTGGGCATCTGGATCACCAAGCGCCCTCTCGGCAAGATGCTCATCGCCGTGGGTGACAACGCCAGGGCCGTCGACTACGCCGGCGCCCGTCGCGCCTGGGTGACGACCCGCGCCTTCGTGATCTCCTCACTCTCCGCCACCCTCTCCGCGGTGCTGCTCGTCGGATATGCCGGCGTGCACCCGTCGGTGGGCCGCGGCTACGAGTTCGTCGCCATCACGGCCGTCGTGCTCGGCGGTGTCGTGCTCGGCGGCGGTCGTGGCTGGATCGTCGCCGCCGCGGCGGGAGCCTTCGCGCTCGAGGCGCTCTTCATGCTCCTGAACATCGCCGGAGTGCCCTCGACGCTGCGCGACGCCGTGCAGGGCGTCATCATCATCGCCGCCGTCGCCTACTCCGCCGTCGCGTTCCGTGCTCGACGCAGGCGCGGCCCACAGGCCCCTCTCGACCCCATGCCCCCAGAACCCGTAACCGCCAGCACCATCAACACAGAAACCAGAGGAGATTGACAATGCGACGATCACTGAGGATCGCCACCGCAGGGATGGCTCTCTTCGGACTCATCGCGCTCGCCGGGTGCACCACCGACCCGTCGGTCGCGCCTGCCGAGTCCGACAGTCCTGACGAGTCGGCCGAGACCACCGAGTGGTTCGACCAGGATCTGTACGACAAGCAGTTCGCAGAGCGCGGCGTCGAACCGCAGGGCCCGGCGGACGAGCCCTACCTGCAGCACATCAACGCCGAGATGGTCGACACCTCGTCGTTCGCCAGCACCGGTGCGAAGAAGGCCTGCTTCGCGAACGCGTCGATCTCGAATCCGTGGCGTCAGACGGGCTGGATCACCATGAACGAGCAGCTCAAGGCGCTGCAGGGCGAGGGAGCGATCAGCGAGATGGAGACGCGCGACGCGCAGGACTCCGACGACACGCAGATCGCCGACATCGACTACTTCATCTCCGAGGGGAACTGCGACGTCTTCCTCATCTCTCCGAACAGCACGGCGGCGATGACGCCGGCGGTCGAGCGCGCCTGTGAGACGGGCAAGCCCGTGATCGTGTTCGACCGCGGAGTGAACACCGACTGCCCGGTGACGTTCATCCACCCGATCGGCGGCTTCGCCTGGGGCATCGACACGGCCGAGTTCCTCATCGACAACCTCGAAGAGGGTGACAAGGTCGTGGCGCTGCGTATCCTCCCGGGTGTCGACGTGCTCGAGCACCGCTGGGCCGGAGCCGAGAAGCTCTTCGACGAGGCGGGCATCGAGGCGGTCGACTACTTCACCGGTGCAGACCCCGCAGAGATCAAGAGCATCATCAGCGACGAACTCGCCAAGGGCGATGTGGCTGGCATCTGGATGGATGCCGGCGACGGCGCCGTCGCGGCGATCGAGGCGTTCGAGGACGCAGGGGCCGACTACCCGGTCATGACCGGCGAGGACGAGATGAGCTTCCTGCGCAAGTGGAAGGACACGGGTCTCACGGGCCTCGCCCCGGTGTACTCGAACTTCCAGTGGCGCACGCCGCTGCTCGCCGCGCAGATGGTGTTCGCGGGTGAAGAGGTGCCGAAGGAGTGGGTGCTTCCGCAGAAGCCGATCACCGAGGCCGAGCTCGACGACTACCTCGAGGCGAACGACGGCATGCCCGACGGGCACTACGCCAAGTTCGGCGGCGAGAACCTGCCGGGCTACCCGACGGTGTGGCAGGACCGCCAGATCCCGTAACGAAGCAGGAGACGCGTTTCGTCTCGGTGCTCCGCTCCTCGCTCAACGACCGGGATCGCACGGGACGCGTGTCGTCTCGGTGCTCCGCTCGCTCGACGGCCGGGTTCGCCCCCGGTCGTCGAGCGAGCGGAGCGAGACGAAACGCACCAGACGAGAAGGAGCACAGCATGCCCCGCACGATCGCCGTCAACACCTGGGTGTGGACGTCTCCGCTCACGGACGAGAGCCTCGAACCGCTCGCGCGCACGGCCGCCGACATGGGGTATCAGGCGCTGGAGCTGCCCCTCGAGAACGTCGGCGACTGGGACGCCGCGCGGACCCGCGCCGTGCTCGACGAGCTGAGCCTCGGGGCGATCGTCGTCGGAGCCATGGGCCCCGGCCGCTCCCTGCTGTCACGGGCCGGCGATGTCGCGGCGACCCAGGACTACCTGCGCGCCTGCATCGAGGCGGCCGTCGCGCTCGGCGCCGAGGTCGTGGCGGGGCCGTTCTACGCGCCGACGGGAGTCACCTGGCGGATGAGCGCCGACGACCGCGCCGAGGCCACCCGCGAGCTCCGCGAGAATCTGGCGCCCGTGGCCGACCACGCGACGGATGCGGGGATCACGCTCGCGATCGAGCCGCTCAACCGCTACGAGACGAGCGTGCTGAACACCGTGGAGCAGAGCCTCGACGCGCTCGCGCCTCTGCTGGACCGAGGCGTCGGGCTCGCGCTCGACACCTACCACCTGAACATCGAGGAGAAGCATCCCGACGATGCCATCCGTTCCGCCGGTTCGGCGATCGCCCACGTGCAGGTGTGCGGCAGCGACCGCGGCGCAGTCGGCGACGATCACACCGACTGGCCCGCGATCATCCGGGCGCTCGACGATGCGTCCTACCGCGGCCCTCTCGGGCTCGAGAGCTTCACGGGCGAGAACGCCACGATCGCCGTGGCCGCATCCGTGTGGCGTCCGCTGGCTGCGAGCCAGGACGACCTCGCACTGCGCAGCATCCGTGCGCTCCAGGCGCTCGGCGCCTGATCACCCGACCGGCCGACAGGAACGAGATCCCATGCCCATCCAGCACACCGTCGTCTTCCGCCTGATCCACGACGCGGGCTCCGACGACGAACGGGAGTTCCTGGCGGCGGGCGCCGCCGCGCTCCCGTCGATACCCGGTGTCCACGACTTCACCGTGCGTCGTCAGGTGAGCGCCCAGAGCGATCTGACCCATCAGTTCTCGATGGTGTTCGATGACCAGCGGGCGTATGACGACTACAACTCCCACCCCACGCACACCGCATTCGTCGCGGAGCGGTGGGTGCCCGAGGTGGCAGCCTTCCAGGAGTATGACTTCACCGAGTGAGAGGTCACCCGGCGAGACGGCATCGGGCGATGACCCTCAGGCCGCGGGCTCCCGCAGCTTGACGAGACGCTCGTGTCCGGTCTCCTCGAGCTCGGCGATGTTGTCGCGCGACTTCAGGAAGTCGGAGAACGAGCGGTACCCGAGCGCTTTCTCGCTGAACGACGGGTCCATGCGCCGCATGTGCGTCTTCACGGCCGAGCTGTGCAGCCACTCGTCGGCATCGGTCTTGTCGTGTCCGAGACGCAGCGCGCGCTGCAGCAGCTCCGTCGCCTCGCCCTGCTCGTCGAGCTTGGATTCGAGCACCTCGTCCATCTTCGACACGGCGAGGGTCTTCTGCTTCACCGTCTTGGTCGCGGGCTTCGAACGGGTTCTGGTCGCGGGTTCTGCGGCGACCTCGACGGGCTCGGCCACGACCGGCTCGGCGACGACGACGCTCGGAGCCTTCGACGGACGCACCACTCCGGGCAGCGAGTCGTAGGCTTCGAACTCGTCGCAGGCGGCTGCCAGCGACTTCGCCGTGGAGCCGGCGACACCGACGCCGATCACATAGCGACCGAGCCGCTTGCAGCGCTGCGCGAGCGGGACGTAGTCGCTGTCACCCGCGACGATCACGACGTGGGTGAGGTCGGGCAGACGGAACATGTCCTCGACCGCGTCGACGGCGAGGCGGATGTCCGCACCGTTCTTCGCGTACGCGGCAGCGGGGAACAGCTGCACCAGGTCGACGGCGCGCGCCACCAGCTGCGACCGGTAGACCGCGTTGACGGGCGACGACCAGTCGGCGTAGGCGCGGGTGAGCACCAGGGTGCCGAAGGATGCCGCGTAGTCGATGATCGCGCCGACCTCGATCATCGCGCGCGACAGCCGCTCGGCGACCTCGGGGTCGTGCGGGTTCTCGGTGATGCGCTGGCGATCCTTGCCGTAGGCATTGCGGCCATGGACTCGGTCGTACCAGGAGATGACGATGTTGTCGAAGTCCAGGTAGACGGCGACGCGTGCGTCGGTGGCCTCAGCCATTGGTGACTCCCTCGCTCGGGTAGCGGACGCCGATCTGGGCGCGGATCTCGTCGAGTGTCCCCATGATGGCCACGGTCTCGGCGATCGGGAGGATGTCGCCCTCGAGGATGCCCTCGCGTACCAGGCGCTCGGCGGCGAGCGCCTGGTACTGCATTCCGCGCCCCTCGACCTCGGAGACGTACTCCTCTGCGACTGTGCCGTCGGGGAGGATCACTCGGAAGGTGGTGGGGGCGTACCAAGTGCGGTCGATCTCGATGCGCGCCTCGGTGCCGGTGATGCTCGCCGACGTGGCTCCCGCTCCTCTGGACGACGACAGGGTCGTCGAGAGCGCGCCGCTCTTGTGCGTCATGACCGTCGCCACCTCGGAGTCCGCTCCAGTCTCGATCAGTCGCGCGACCGCGTGGACGGCGGTCGGCGCGCCCAGGATGTCCCAGACGAACGAGATCGGATAGATCCCGAGGTCCAGCAGGGCGCCTCCGCCGAGCTCGAGCGCGTTGAGACGGTGGGTCGGGTCGGACGAGATCTTCTGCGTGTGGTCGGCGTTCACCCCGCGGATCTCACCCAGCGTCCCCTCCGCGATGATCTCGCGGATGCGCACCATGTGCGGCAGGTACCTGGTCCACATGGCCTCCATCACGAGCAGCCCGCGCTCGGCCGCGAGCGTCTGCAGGTCCTCGGCCTCGGCGCGGTTGACCGTGAACGCCTTCTCGACGAGCACGTGCTTTCCCGCCTCGAGCGCGAGACGAGCATTGGCGTGGTGCATCGGGTGCGGCGTGCTGACGTAGATGATGTCGACGTCAGGGTCGGCGACGAGCGCCTCATAGGACGGATGCGCGTGCGCGATGTCGAACCGTGCGGCGAACGCGTCGGCCGACTCCTGGGAGCGCGAGCCCACGGCGATCAGGTCGAGCCCTGCGGTGCGCAGATCGGATGCGAAGGCGCCGGCGATGCCGCCGGTCGCGAGGATTCCCCAACGAAGACCAGTCATGCCTCTCAGCGTAGGGGGTGCCCCTGCCAGTCCGGTGAGTACGGCATCCGTATTCCGTTGATCACCCTCGCGAGAGCGCGGCGAGCGTGCGCTGCGGCACCAACGGGAACACCTGCGCGGCGATGCGCTCGAGCTCCTCGTCGAGAGGGGAGGCCTGGATGAGGAGGAGCGTGATGCCGGCCTCGGCATACTCCTGGATGCGCTCCGCGACCTGCTCTGCCGTGCCGACCAGGTCGGGCCGGAGGCCGCGGGTGCCGACGGAGTACTCGCGACGCGTGAGCTCGAGAGACAGCTTCGAGTTGCGCTGGAACTCCTCGAAGGACGCGTATCCCGGCGAGTCCGGGTCGACGGTGGTGATGCGGTCGAGCTCGCGTCGCGCCTCGGCCTCGGTGTCGCGGACGATGACGTACGCCGGCATCCCGAACTCCGCGACCTCGCGGCCGTGCAGGCGCTCGGCGCGCGTGTTCATGTCGGTGACGTTCGCTCTCACCTCGTCGAGCGTGCCGCCGTGCATCACATAGGCGTCGGCGAACTGCGCGATCGACTCGCGTCCCGCCTCGCTCTCACCGCCGGCGAAGATCACCGGATGACGCGAGGGCTTCGGCTCGACGACGGTGCCGTCGAGCGTGTAGTGCGCGCCGTCGAACGAGAACGGCGTCTGCTCCCAGAGCCCGTTCAGCACCGTCACGAACTCCTGCGCCTGCACGTACCGCTCGTCATGGGTGGTGAAGCGTCCACCGAACTGCTTCGCCTCCTCGGCCCACCAGGCCGCCACCACATTGAGAGCGACGCGACCGGGCGCGACCTGGTCGAGGGTCCCGACGGTCTTCGCGAGCACCGCGGGCAGATGGAAGCCCGGCCGCACCGCCGTCATGACCCGCAGACGCTCGGTGACGGCGAGGATCGCGGCCGAGAGCGACCAGGCCTCGAGGCTCGGCGCCTCGATCCCCTTGCGGTCGTTGAGGTAGAGCTCCGGCACGAGCGTCGTGTGGAAGCCGAGTCGGTCGGCGGTGACCGACACCTCGCGGATGTACTCCCAGGTGGCGGCCATCCGTCCCTCGTCGGCGACGTTGCGGAGGAATCCGCCGTACACCGGGGTCCAGTAGCCGAGGTCGATTGCCATGATTCTCCTTGGTCGGGTGGGATCGGGGCTCAGACCCGCGCGAGTGCCTGATCGAGGTCGGCGATGAGATCCGCCGGATCCTCGAGCCCCGCGGACAGCCGGATCGTGGTGAGTGCGATACCGGCTGCGGAACGCTGCGCGGCCGACAGATGCGAGTGGGTCATCGACGCCGGATGGTTGACGAGACTGCGCGCGTCGCCGATGTTGGCGACGAGCCTGATCACGCCCAGACTGTCGATGACGTCTGCAACTCGACGTGTCGTCTGCGCGTCCTCCGGCACGGCGAGGTCGAAGGAGAAGACCGACGGACCGCCCAGGGGCAGGTACCTCAGTGCGAGCGGATGCCAGCGGTTCTCCTCGAGGCCGGGGTGGTGCACCGCGGCGACCGACGGATGCTGCCGGAGATGGCGTGCCAGCTCCAGTGCCGTGGCGCTTTGCCGCGCGACGCGCAGATCGAGTGTCTCGATGCCCTGCAGGATCTGCCACGCGTTGAACGGCGACAGCGAGGGACCGAGATCGTGCACGTACTTCGACTTCACGAGGGCGGCGAAGGCCTGACCGATGCCGAAGCGCTGCCAGAGCACCAGGTCGCCGACGCGCGCGTACGGCTGCGTGAACTGCGGCCAGCGGTCGGGCTCGCGCCCGAAGTCGAAGGTGCCCTGATCGATGACCACCCCGCCGAGCGAGGTGCCGTGACCGCTGAGGAACTTGGTGGCCGAATGAACGACGAAGTCGGCGCCGTGCTCGCCGGGTCGTACGAGATACGGGGTGCCGACCGTGTTGTCGATCACCAGCGGCACCCCGGCTTCGTGCGCGATGTCGGCGACGGCGCGGATGTCGAGCACCTGGGCGATCGGGTTCGCGACGGACTCGGCGAACAGCACCCTGGTCTGCGGTCGGATCGCGGCGCGCCAGGCGGCCGGATCGTCTTGATCGACGAAGGTCACGGGTATGCCGAAGTCGTCGAAGGTGTCCTCGAGCAGGTCGACCGTGCCCCCATAGAGCTGATTCGCCGCGACGACGTGACCGCCCCGGCCGACGAGGGCGAGAAGGGTCACCGCGACAGCTGCCTGGCCAGACGCCACAGCCACCGCCGTCGACCCGCCCTCGAGAGCGGCGACGCGCTCCTCCAGGATCTGCTGGGTGGGGCTGGCGTTGCGGCTGTACAGATTGCCGGCCGTGCGCAGCGCGAACAGATCTGCGGCGTCGGCCAGCGACGCGAACTCGTACGCGGCGGTCTGGTAGATGGGGGGCACCGCGCTGTTCTGGGGCACGCCGGGGGTGTAGCCCGCCTGAACCTGGCGGGTGGCGAACCCGGTCATGCCGTCAGGGCTCCGACCGTCTCGCGCCCGCGCACCACGGAGGCGTGCACGTCACCGCCTCGAAGACGTTCGAGCCACAGCACGATCGATGCCGCGACGCTGCGATGCGACTGGTCGTTCAGTGCGTCATGCAGACCGTCGACGGTCTCGAGCAGGTCGAGATCCGGCACGCGACGAAGGGCCGTGGCCACGTGCTCGAGGGGCGAGACGATGTCGGCGCCGCCGTGCACGGCGAGTACGGGCACCGCGATCGCCGCGAGGTCGGAGGGGGAGGGGAGGGGCTCCGCGGGGGCATCGCCCTCGACGGGGGTCTCGCCTGCGAGCACGCCGAGGTGCACCGGGCATGCTGTCCGCTCCGCGTCTGCGGGCACGGGCAGCTCGGCATCGACCAGAGTTCCTGCGACGACGCCTCCGTCGACCTCTGCGCCCTGCGCGAGCTCGCGGAGCACCGCCGATGCGCCGGCGTCCGAGCCCACGAGGACGCGAGGAGCATCGGCCGACCGGGCGAGCCACCTCGACGCCTGCTCCGCATCCGTGCCGAAGACGCCGACGAGATAGCCGTCGGCGCTCAGACGTCGCCCGAAGCGCTCGTACACGCCGGCGCTCTCGCCGCGGCCGGCGACGACGGCGAGCGTGCCCCGAACGCGGGCCGGGGGCGTCCAGACGACAGGGGAGGAGGTCGTGGTCATGCCTCCATCCTGAGCGCGCACGGAGCGACGCGACGAGGATGTGTCGTCGTATTGCGCCCGATGTCGTCGCGCTTCTCAGGGGAGGAGGACGATCTTCCCGGTCGACGAGCCCGACTCCATCAGCTCGTGCGCCTGAGCGGCCTGGGCGAGAGGCAGCTCGGGGCCCAGCTCGACCGTGAAGTCTCCCGAGGCGAGCAGCGCGATGGTGGCGGGGAGCGCCTCCGCGCGCCAGGCGAGGTCTTGATCGGTGAGCGGCGTCGGCGATCCTCCCGAGAATGCCCGGATGCCGAAGGACGCGGCGTCGGGGCCCCTCACGATCGTGGCGATGCGGTCGCGATCGGCGACGAGCTCGAGCGAGACCTCGATCGCCTCGTCCGTGCCCGCTCCGTCGAGCGCGACGGTGACACCGTCGGGAGCGGCCTCGCGCACCCGATCGAGCAGTCCGTCGCCATAGGCCACGGGGATGGCACCGAGCTCGCGCAGCTGGTCGTGCCTGGCGGGGCTCGCCGTCGCGATCACGGTGGCGCCCCACGCGACCGCGAACTGCACGGCGGCCTGGCCCACGGATCCCGATCCCGCGTGCACGAGGAGCACGTCTCCCTCGGTCACACCCAGTGAGCGCAGCGCCTGGAATGCGGTGCCCGCAGGGATGCCGACCGATGCTCCCTCCGCCGCCGTCACGCTGTCGGGAAGCACGGCCAGCTTCTCGACGGGGACGACCAGATGCGTGGCGTACGTGCCGACCGTGTCGCGGATCGCGACCCTGTCGCCCACCGCGAAGTTGTCGACGCCGTCGCCGAGCGCCTCGATCACGCCGGCGCCGTCGAACCCGACGCCGCGGGGCTCCTCGATCGGAGGGGAGGGGCGCTTCGCGCTGCGGAGCTTGCCGTCGATCGGATTGACTCCGGCCGCCTCGATGCGCACGACCACCTCACCGCCGAGCGGAAGGGGATCGGGGACCTCCATCAGATGCAGAACCTCGGGGGAGCCGAACTCGGTGTAGACGATCGCGCGTGCCATGCCACCAGGCTACTCCCGACCGCTCAGCGCCTTCATGATCCGCTGCGGCGACACGGGCCTGGCGGTTCCGAGCCGCTGCGCGAAGACGCTGACGCGGTACTCCTCGAGCAGCCAGCGTGTGTCGACGATGTTCGTGGGGGCATCGGGTGGGAGAGGGATCGTCCCTCCCGCGTCCTCGAAGGCCTTGGCCATGCGCTCGTACTCGCTCATGCGTGTGCGATCCTTGCCCGGTTCGCTGCCCAGGACCTTGAGCCGGTCGCGCATGCCCTCGAGATAGCGCGGGAAGTGCGCGAGACGGTCGAGCCCCGCCTCCGAGACGAATCCCGGATGCAGCAGCCCGGCCAGCTGGTCGCGGACGTCCGTCAGAGGCCCGAGCAGAGCCAGCGAGTTCTGCGACTTGATGCCGCGCTCCACCTCGCGCGAGGAGGTGAGGATGCGGGCGACGAGCGACACACAGGCGAAGAGCCGATCGACGAGAGAGGCCGACACGGCATCGCGGATCCGGGTGAACTCCGCCGCGGTCCGCACCACTCCGCCGGGCGCGAGCTGGTCGATCGTGTGCTGTGCCACCGCCGCGCGGCAGTCCTCGATGAGGGCCGCCGCTGAGGGGTACGGCGAGGCCGCGAGCGCGAGCTTCTCCTGACTCGTCAGGTGCTGCTGTATGTACGACGACGGAGTGGGCACGGCGAGCAGCACCAGCCGACGCACACCGTTGCGAGTGGCGGCGGCCGCGGCTTCCGCCGTGGATTCGACCCTCACCGAGACGGACTTCCCCCGGTCGACGATCGCGGGGTACCCCCGCACGACGCCTCCTGCGACTCTCGTGTCGAGCACCTCGGGCAGGTCGCCGAAGTTCCAGGTGGTGAGGTCGTCCTGCTCGATGGAGGCACGCGAGGGCTGCGACGCCACATCATGCGGTCCTCGGGGAGAGCCTTTCGCCGACCCGGCCGAGCCCACCGGGGCACCCACCGATCGGGCCACGCTGCTGCGTGCCCGATCGGAGAGGTGCCTCTGCAGGGTGCCGAGGTCGCGATCGGATCCCACGACGCGTCCGCGCTCGTCGACCGCTCGGAAGTTCATGCGCAGGTGCGCGGGCACACGCTCGTCCTCGAAGTCGGCGGACGAGACGAGCTGGTTCGCGAGCGGCTGGATGAGGCGGGCCAGCGCCTCCCTGAGGGTGCGTCCGGGACGGCCGCCGTGAGACTCCGGTCCCTCGCCGGCGAGTTCGACCCCGAACTTCTCCGCCCAGTCTGCTGCCGGCACCACGTGACGCCGGATCGCCTTGGGGAGCGCCCGCAGCAGCGCGGTCACCAGCTCGGCGCGAAGCCCCGGCACCTGCCAGTCGAATCCGCGATCCTCGATCTGCGCGAGCAGCGCGAGGGGGATCACGACGCTCACTCCGTCGTCGGGCGCGCCCGGTTCGAAGCGATACGCGAGTCCGAGCACCTGGTCGCCCTGCGTCCATCGCGTCGGGAACTCGCTCTGATCCGCTCTGCCGTCGTCTTCGAGCAGGTCGCTCTCACGCATCACGAGCAGCTTCGGAGTGGCGGCCATGGCCTCGCGCCACCACTTCTCGAAGGAGCGCACGTCGAAGACCTCGGCGGGGATCCGCTCGTCGTAGAACCGGAACACCGCCTCATCGCCCGCGAGGATGTCGCGGCGACGCTCGCGCTCCTCGAGCTTCTCGAGTCGCTTGCGCAGCTCCGCATTGCTGCGCCAGAACGCGCTCACCCGCTTGTCGATGCGTGTCGGGTCCCACTCGCCCTCGACGAGCGCGTGCCGCACGAACATCTCCCGCGACGCGGGGCGGTCGATACGGGCGAACTGCACGCGACGCCGGGGGATGATCTCCACCCCGAACAGCGTGACCTTCTCATAGGCGACGGCCGCCCCGGCATCCTTCGACCAGTGCGGCTCGGTGACCTGCCGCTTCGCCAGGTCGCCGGCGAGCGCCTCGGCCCACGCGGGGTCGATCGCCGCCACGGTGCGCGCGTAGGTGCGTGACGTCTCCACGATCTCCGCCGCCATGACCGCCGGTGGGCTCTTCTTGCGGAGCGCCGACCCGGGGAAGATCGAGAAGCGGATGCCGCGCGCTCCGCGATACTCCGCCTGGCGCCGCCTCGCATCCTTCGGC
The DNA here is from genome assembly GCA_963518515.1 of uncultured Microbacterium sp. GTDB lineage: Bacteria > Actinomycetota > Actinomycetes > Actinomycetales > Microbacteriaceae > Microbacterium. The sequence goes on along the minus strand of CAUQIW010000007.1, from coordinate 162,968 downwards.
GGGGTCTTGGTCTGCCCCCTGGCCGGGGTGTTGCGCTCGTCGAGGATGCCGATCTGCGACAGCAGCCCCGCCAGCAGAGCACGGTGGATCGCATCGGGGTCGGCCGCACCGCCGCGCGACTCGTCGGCGCCCCTGGACAGCGAGCGGAGCTGGCGGTGCACGTCGAACCACTCGCGCACGCGCACATAGTTCAGGTGCTCGGAACGGCACAGGCGACGGAAGGCGCTCGAGCCGAGTTCGCGCTGCTGCTCCCTGAGGTGGTTCCAGAGGTTCAGGATCGAGAGGAAGTCGCTCGACGGATCCGTGAACCGCGCATGCATCCGGTCGGCCTCGTCGCGGACGCCCTGCGGAGCATCCTGCGAGGGGCGCTCCCTGACGTCCTGGATCGACATGCCGGCGACGATCGCGAGCACGTCGCGCGCGACCTTCGTCTTCTCGGCCTCGATGAGCATGCGGGCGAACCGCGGGTCGATGGGGATCCGCGAGATCTCCCGTCCGATGCGGGTGAGACGAGGGGTGTCCCCGCTGCCCGACACGGCCCCCAGCTCGGTGAGCAGGTCGACGGCGGCCTTGACGCCTCGGGAGTCGGGAGGGGTGAGGAAGGGGAACGCCGTGATGTCGCCGAACCCGAGGGAGAGCATCTGCAGGATCACCGATGCCAGTGAGGTGCGGAGGATCTCGGGCTCGGTGAACTCCGGCCGGCCCCCGAAGTCCTCCTCGCTGTACAGCCGGATCGCGATGCCGTCGCTGGTGCGACCCGCGCGACCGGAGCGCTGGTTGGCCGATGCCTGCGAGATGGCCTCGATCGGCAGCCGCTGCACCTTCGAGCGGTTGCTGTACCGCGAGATGCGAGCGGTGCCCGTGTCGATCACGTAGCGGATGCCCGGCACGGTGAGGCTGGTCTCCGCGACGTTCGTCGCGAGCACGACCCGCCGGGATAGCCGATGGGAGCCCGTCGAAGGGCGTTCGAACACGCGGTGCTGCTCCGCCGCCGACAGCCGGCCATAGAGCGGCAGCACCTCGGTGGGGTGGCGGTCGTTGGAGTAGGCGCCTCGCACGGCATCCGCCGCGTCCCTGATCTCGGCCTCGCCGGGGAGGAAGACGAGCACGTCGCCCGGCTCCTCGCGGTCGAGCTCGCGGAGGGCGGCGACGATCGCCGAGACCTCGTCGGTCTCGGGGGCCGCTGCATCGTCCGACGCGTCGTCGATCTGGGCCCGGTAGCGGATCTCGACGGGGTAGGTGCGGCCGGAGACCTCGATGACGGGAGCGGGAGAGCTCTCGGAGCCGTCGACGGGCGGACTGGCGAAGTGCCGGGCGAAGCTCTCGGGGTCGATGGTCGCCGAGGTGATGATGACCTTGAGATCGGGACGCTCAGGGAGGATCCGAACGAGATATCCGAGCAGGAAGTCGACGTTCAGCGATCGCTCGTGGGCCTCGTCGATGATGATCGTGTCGTAGCGGGTGAGCAGCCGGTCGCGGTGGATCTCGTTGAGCAGGATCCCGTCGGTCATCAGGGCGATGCGGGTCTCGTCCGACACCTTGTCGGTGAAGCGCACCTTGTAGCCGACGAGCGTTCCCAGCTCGACCTGCAGCTCCTCGGCGACGCGCTCGGCGATCGTGCGCGCAGCGAGGCGCCGCGGCTGCGTGTGGGCGATGCGCTCGCGGCCGAGCTCGAGGCAGATCTTCGGCAGCTGGGTGGTCTTGCCCGAGCCGGTGGCGCCGGCGACGATGACGACCTGGTTGTCGCGGATGGCGTCGGCGATCTCGTCCCGCGCGGCGCTGACCGGCAGCTCGGGAGGGAAGGAGATCACGGGGGAGGACATAGCCCTCCATCGTATGACGGGTTCGCCGCCTCTCGCCGCTTACGATGCATCGGTGACCACTATGCCGCAGACCGCTCCCGTCGAGCGCTGGTTCCTCGGGTTCGGCAGAGCTCCGCGCATCCTCGGACTCGACGTCGCCCGCGCACTGGCGATCCTCGGGATGGTGGGCGCGCACATCGGCGAGACGCCGACCTTCGAGATGCTCGAGCCGTCGACCTGGCTCGACCTCGTGAACGGCCGCTCGTCCATCCTCTTCGCCGTTCTCGCCGGCGTCTCCATCGCGCTGATGACGGGGCGCAGCGCGCTGCCGGATCCGCAGCGGATGCCGACCCTGCGACTGCAGCTCGTCGGCCGCGGCGCCGTGATCTTCGTCATCGGCCTCGCCCTCGAGATGCTCAACACGCCGATCGCCGTGATTCTCACGCTGTACGGCCTGCTGTACGTCGCGGTGATCCCCGTGCTGCGCTGGCCGGCGTGGAAGCTGCTGCTCACGGCGTCGCTTCTCGCTCTGGCAGGGCCTCCCGTGCTCGCGCTGCTCGCGGCGCTGACGCTGTACCCGCAGGGCGCAGGCGTGGCTCTGGTGCTGTACGGCTCGTACCCGATCACGGCGTGGCTCGCCTTCGTGCTCGCGGGCATGGCGCTGGGGCGTCTGCACGTCGAGAGGCTGGCCACGGCGGCGGTCGCACTCGGAATCGGCGTCGCGCTGATGATCGTCGGGTACGGTCTCGGGGCCGTCGGCACCGTCCTCGGCCTCTCCGAGGCGCCGGCGCAGCCGAACTGGGTCGCCGCGACGGGCTGGGAGTCGTATCCGCAGGCATTGGCCGGCACCGAGCCGTGGGCGAGCGTCGTCTGGTCGATCTTCGCCGTCTACCCGCATTCGGGCGGCATCGCCGAGGTGCTGGGGTCCGGAGGATTCGCCGTCGTGATCATCGCCGCGTGCCTGCTGCTCTCGGGGCCGTTGCGCCCGGTGCTGCTGCCTTTCGCGGCGCTCGGTTCGATGCCGCTCTCGGCATACAGCGCGCATGTGCTCTCCGCCGCGCTGGTCGGAGGCCCAGGAGGCTTCTTCTCGAGCAACGGATTCTGGCTCATGACGACGGTCGCGCTGCTTCTCGCGGCGACCCTGTGGTCGATCTTCGTCGGCAGGGGGCCTCTCGAGCGTCTCGTCGGATGGGCGGCGAACAGGATGGCCTCGGTGCCACCCGCACGCACACCTCCTAGGCTGGAGGGATGACGATTCCTGCACTCGAACTGAACGACGGCAACTCCATCCCCCAGCTCGGCTACGGCGTCTTCAAGGTGCCGCAGGACGAGACCGAGCGCGCGGTGACCGAGGCGCTCGAGATCGGCTACCGCCACATCGACACCGCGGCGATCTACGGCAACGAAGAGGGCGTGGGCGCGGCGATCGCCGCATCGGGCATCCCCCGCGACGAGCTCTTCATCACGACCAAGCTGTGGAACGACCGCCACCACGACGACGAGCCGCGCGCGGCTATCGCCGAGAGCCTCGACCGGCTCGGACTCGACCGCGTCGACCTGTACCTCGTGCACTGGCCGACCCCCGCCAAGGACGACTACGTGAACGCGTTCGCGAAGCTCGTCGAGCTGCGCGAGGCCGGACTCACCCGCAGCATCGGAGTCTCGAACTTCCTGGTGCCGCACCTCGATCGCGTCGTCGCCGAGACGGGCGTCGTCCCGGCGGTGAACCAGATCGAGCTGCACCCGGCGTACCAGCAGCGCGACGTCGTCGCATGGGCGGCCGAGAACGGTGCGCTCATCGAGGCGTGGGGGCCGCTCGGCCAGGGCAAGTACGACCTCTTCAGCGTTCCCGCCGTCGCCGACGCCGCGGCGGCGCACGAGGTGACGCCGGCCCAGGCGGTGCTGCGCTGGCACCTGCAGAAGGGCGTCATCGTCTTCCCGAAGTCCGTGCGCGCCGAGCGTCTGCGTGAGAACTTCGACGTGTTCGGATTCACGCTCACCGATGACGAGATCGCGGCCATCGACGCCCTCGACCCGCTCGACGGGTCGGGCCGCGTCGGCGCCCACCCCGACGACGTGAACTGACCAGTTCCGGCAGATGACGCCCCGTGTCGCGGACCGCGACACGGGGCGTCGTCGTGAGTAGCGTCGACCGCATGACAGCTCCCTACCGCGTCGTCGCCGTCTCCGGCTCCCTGCACGAGCCGAGCAAGACCACGGCCCTGATCCGTGCGATCGCCGACGCGATCGCCGAGCGCGCCGAGGTCGAGATCGAGATCATCGAACTGACCGACATCGGGCCGGCCCTCGCCGGTGCGCTGCGTCGCGACCAGCTCGCCGTCGAGGTCGAGGACAAGCTGCGCGCCATCGAGACCGCCGATCTGCTCATCGTGGGCAGCCCCGTCTATCGCGCATCCTTCACCGGACTCTTCAAGCATCTGTTCGACTTCGTCGGCCAGTACGAGCTCGTCGGCAAGCCCGTGCTGCTCGCGGCGACCGGTGGGGGAGAGCGCCACGCGCTCATCATCGAACATCAGCTGCGGCCGCTCTTCGCCTTCTTCCAGGCGCTGACGCTGCCGCTCGGCGTCTACGCCAGCAACACCGACTTCGACGGATACGTCATCAACTCCGACGTGCTGACGTCGCGCATCGCGCTCGCCGCGGAACGGGCGCTGCCGCTCGTCGGCTATGCCGCGTCACAGCCTCTCCAGGCGTTGGCGATCTGACCTTCGCTGTTGCGGCCGGCTCGCCGTCTGATCGGCGTAGCGTTGAGCCATGACGAACCGGCTCGCCGACACGCTCAGCCCCTACCTCCGCGCACACGCCGACAACCCCGTCGACTGGTATCCGTGGGGTCCGGAGGCCTTCGCCGAGGCCGATCGACGCGGCGTGCCGCTGCTGATCTCCATCGGATACTCGACCTGCCACTGGTGCCATGTCATGGCCAGGGAGTCGTTCGCCGATCCTGACACGGCGGCGCTGATCAACCGCGACTTCGTGGCGGTCAAGGTCGACCGCGAGGAGCATCCCGACGTCGACGGCGCCTACATGGCCGCGGCCTCCGCGTTCACCCAGAACCTCGGCTGGCCGTTGACCGTCTTCGCGACGCCGAGGGGGCGGACGTTCTACGCAGGCACCTACTGGCCGCCGGAGGCTCGACAGCCGATGCCGGCGTTCCGCGACGTGCTGGCCGCCGTGCAGGAGGCGTGGTCGCTGCGGCGAGTGCAGGCCGAGGAGTCGGCCGATGCCGTGACGGAGGCGCTGGCCAGGGCCGCGCAGACGGCGCCGTCCGAGCTGCCGGACGCTCGAGCGATCGCCGCCGCGGCCGCGTCGATCGTCGCGAGGGAGGACACCTCCTTCGGTGGTTTCGGGGGAGCGCCGAAATTCCCGGTCGCGACAACACTGCGCCTGCTGCAGTCTCCACTCGTGCGGCGCGAGGCGCCCGAGGCCGCGGCATCCGCCGACAGGGCCCTGGCCGCCATGGCCCACTCCGCTCTGTGCGACGAGGACGGGGGCTTCTTCCGCTATGCGACCCAGCGCGATTGGACGGCGCCGCACTACGAGCGGATGCTGACCGACAACGCGCAGCTGCTCGAGGTGTCTGTCGACGCGGGCGACCGCGAGACGGCCGAGGGCGTCGCGGACCTCCTGCTGCAGACGCTGCGCCTGCCCGGCGGCGGCTTCGGAGCCGCGCAGGACTCCGAGTCCTGGATCGACGGCGAGCGCAGCGAGGGCGGGTACTACCTGCGGCCGGTGTCGGAGCGGCGCGGGCTCGAGCCGCCGTCCGTCGACGGCAAGGTGATCACCGGGTGGAACGGTCTCGCCATCGCGGCCCTCGCGCGGGCGGGCGCGGCTCTCGACCGGCCGGAGTGGATCGCCGCCGCCGCCGATGCGGCCGAGTTCGTGCTGCGCGTGAATCGCGACGCCGACGGCGCCCTGGTCCGCACCTCGCTCGACGGCGTCGCCTCGCAGGCCGTGGCGACGGCAGCCGACCTGGGCCTGCTCGCCGACGGTCTGTTCGCTCTCGCGGCGGCCACCGGAGAGAGCTCCTGGGCTGTCGAGGCGCGGTCGGTGCTCGATCGCGCCCTGGCCGGCCTCGACGGCGACCCGGTGCTGGCCGCGCACGGCGTCGCCTCATCGCCCGACCAGACCGACGGCGATCTTCCGTCGGGTGCGGCCGCGGTGGCGGGTGCCGCGCTGAGCGCGTGGCGCCTCGGCGCCGGTGATGTCTATCGGGAGGCCGCCGTCGCCGCCGTGCGCGGTCACGCGGCATCCGCCCTCGGTCAGCCCTTCGCGCACGGCAGTCTGCTGCGGGTCGCGGCCGGGCTCATCGAGGGTCCGCGTCAGCTCGTCGTCGTGACGCATCGGCCGGACGGCGCCGTGGCGGCCGCCGCGCGCGAGGCGGATGCCGACGTGATCGCGATCGTCTCCCCCGAGGGTGCGCGCTCGTTCGCCGAGGCCGGCTTCGAGCTGTTCGAGGGCAAGGGCGGCGACGGCGAGGAGAAGGCCTACGACTGCCGGTCGTTCGTGTGCCGCCTGCCCGTGAGCGACCCCGCGGCGATCTCGATCGCACGCTGACGCACCGGGGCCCGGCGGCCGGGTGCGGTCACCCGCTGTTGCGGGGGTGCCGGCGGGCGGTGCGTTCGTTGCCGCGCCGGTAGTCGCCCGTCATCCGCGCCATGAGCAGCTGCGGGTCCGAACCCTCGACCTCGGCGAGGAACCTCTGCGCCCGAGCTCCTCTGAGCACGGTCGCCGTCGTGCCGTGGTGACGGATCACGACCTCGTCGCCACGCACCGCGAACTCGAATCCCGAGGGAGCGGCCACCTCACACCCAGCCCGGCAGCCAGTTGTGCAGGAGCCAGAACGGGTAGGGCACGCTGATGCCCAGCCAGACCGGCAGGTAGAAGGCCGAGACGAGCACCACGACCCCCAGGAAGATCAACACGGTGCGCTCGCCCGCGCGACGTCGGTGCAGCGAGTCGTCGCGTCTGCCCGCGATGATGCGCAGGCAGACGGCGAGGGCGATCACGAGGAACGGCGCCATCGCGACGGTGTAGAACTGGAAGATCGTCCGCTCGGGGAACAGCAGCCACGGGATGTACGTCGCCGCCAGCCCGACGAGGGGGAAGGTGAGAGCGGGGGCGATCGCCCGACGTTCGATCGCTCGGCGCACCAGCAGGGAGAGCAGGAACACGGCGGCCGCGACGCTCGCCCACCAGATGATCGGGTTGGGGATCGTCGAGATCACCGCGATGCAGTGGTCGGTGCCGCAGGGCGCCGGGTCGGGGGCCACCCACACGGCGGTGGGTCGCAGCAGGAACGGCCACTCCCATGCGGCGCTCTCATAGGGGTGCCCCTTCGTGAGCCCGACGTGGAAGTCAAGGATCAGCTTGTGGTAGTTCCACAGCGCGATGAGCGGGTTGGGGTCGGTCTGCCGCGCATAGCCGCCCGAGGTGACCAGCCAGCCGGTCCAGCTGACGAGATAGGTCGCGAGGGCCGGGAACACCAGGAGCGCGAACGAGACGGGCCCCTGCTGGAAGACGGCGGAGGTCGGCCACAGCACGATGCCCGCACGACGTCGGGCGAGCGCATCGGTGACGACCACGTAGATCCCGAACGCGGCGAGCGCATACAGGCCCGACCACTTGACCGCCGTCGCGGCGCCCAGCGCGACCCCCGCGGCCAGCAGCCACGGACGACGCCAGAGCACGGGGCCCCACATCGGGTCGGGAGAATCGGGGTCGGAGCGTTCGAGCAGCGCGATCGTGCGTCCTCTGTCGTACAGGATGAACAGCGCGCCGAGCAGCAGGAAGAAGGTGAGGATGCCGTCGAGGAGCGCGATGCGGCTCATGACGATGCTGAGACCGTCGATGGCGAGAAGCAGTCCGGCCACGGTGGCGACGACGATCGACCCGGTCAGCCGGCGGGCCACCAGGTACACGAGCAGCACGGTCGCGGTGCCGAGCAGCGCGGTCGCGAGGCGCCATCCCACCGTGTTGTCCGGACCTCCGATCGCCATGCCCAGCGCGATCAGCCACTTGCCGAGCGGCGGGTGGACGACGAACGAGCCCCCCGGCGCCAGGGGCAGCTCCTGCAGCGTGATGAACGCCTCGTTGGCGTTCTCGCCCCACGTGCCCTCGTAGCCCAGGGTCCACAACGACCAGGCGTCCTTGACGTAGTACGTCTCGTCGAAGGCCAGCTCGTGGGGGTGGCCGAGATTGATCAGGCGCAGCACCCCGGCGAGGGCCGTGATGACGAGCGGGGCGAACCAGCGCATCATGCGTCCCCAGTCGGGGCTCCGCAGGATGCGGTCGCGGACCTGCCCGTAGCGCGTCAGCCGCTCTTCGGGAGGGGGCAGCAGGGGCACGGGCGCGGTCACCGCCCCAGCCTAGACAACCCGTCGAGGGGCCGCCGCCTAAGCTGGTCGGGTGATCATCCTCGCTGCGACCCCGATCGGAAATCTCGGGGATGTCTCGCGTCGCCTCGTCGAGGTGCTCGAGAACGCCGAGGTGGTGGTCGCGGAGGACACCCGCACGACGGCGCGGCTGCTGCAGGCGCTGCAGATCGCGAACCGTCCCCGGCTGATCGCGCTGCACGACCACAACGAGAAGCAGAAGGCCGCGGAGCTCGCCGCCCTCGCCGTCGAGACCGATGTCGTCGTCGTGAGCGACGCGGGGATGCCGGCGATCAGCGACCCCGGCTACGCGCTGGTGGCCGAGGCCGTGGCGCAGGGCGTGACCGTCACCGCCATCCCCGGCCCGAGTGCGGTGCTGATGGCGCTGTCGATATCGGGTCTGCCGACCGACCGGTTCACCTTCGAGGGCTTCCTGCCGCGCAAGCCGGGGGAGCGGCGCTCCACCCTGCGAGCGCTCGCCGCCGAGCCGCGCACCATGGTCTTCTTCGAGTCGCCCGCGCGTCTCGCCTCGACCCTCGCCGACATGGGCGCCGCGTTCGGGAACCTCCGTCGCATCGCCGTGTGCCGTGAGCTGACGAAGTACTACGAGGAGGTGCGCCGCGGGACATCGGCGGAACTCGTCGAATGGGCGTCCGCCGGGGTCAAGGGAGAGATCGTGGTCGTGGTGGAGGGGGCTCCTGCTCGGGAGTCCTCCGCCGAGGACGCACTGGCTCAGGTGCAGCGGCTCGTGGCCTCGGGAGTCCGTCTCAAGGAGGCGTGCGCCGAGGTCGCCGCCCTCACAGGTCTCTCGTCGCGAGACCTGTACCAGGCTGCGCTCGCCGCGCGCCCGTGACGCAGGACGGCTGCTCCCGTGGCTGAGGACGCCGACACCGAGATCGCGGCGGCGTACGACGCTCGGGCGATCGAGTACGTCGACGCCCTCGGAGCGATGGATCAGATGGATGCGCGTGACATCGCGCTGATCTCCGGGTGGCGCGACAGCACCTCGGGGCTGCTGGTCGATGCCGGATGCGGACCGGGGCACTGGACCGCGCATCTGGCGAGCGCCGGTCGCGAAGCTCGTGGAGTCGATCTGTCGGCCGAACTGATCGCGGCGGCGCGGCGACGGCATCCGTCCGTCCCGTTCGACGTCGGCTCGTTCGTCGACCTGCCGTTCGCGACGGGGTCGGCCGGCGGCATCCTGGCCTGGTACTCGCTCATCCACACCCCGCCCGCCGATGTCCTCGATGCACTGGGCGAGTTCGCCCGTGTGCTCGCCCCCGGCGGTAGCATCCTGCTCGGGTTCTTCGACGGTGAACCGAGCGAGCGGTTCGCCCATGCTGTGGCACCCGCGTGGTTCTGGTCGGTCGATGCGCTGACCGATCTGTGCGCCGATGCGGGTCTCGAGGTCGTGTCGAGCCAGACGCGATCGAGAGTGCCGGGCGAGGTGAGCGCGAGACCGCACGCCTCGATCATCGTGCGGTCGCGCTGATCCGGAGGACATCCTCCGGTCCGTCCTGCGACCGCTCGCCGCTGCCTCGGCCGAACGCGCCTGCCTCGGCCAGATGTGAAGCAGACGGCCGCGTGAAGGGGTTTCGGCCGCGTGAAGGGGTTTCGGCCGCGTGAACGGGATTCGGCCGCGTGAAGGAGTATTGGCGGAGTGAAGCGGGTTCCACCGGAACGCGCCTGCCTCGGCCGAATGCGCCTGCCTCGGCCAGATGTCGAGCAGACGGCCGCGCGAAGGGGTTTTGGCCGAGTGACGCCGGTTCGGCCGCGTGAAGGGGTTTCGGCCGCGTGAAGGGGGCTCGGCCGAGCGAAGCAGGTTCCGCCGAGCGAAGGGAGACCCAGCATCCCGGGTACCCTGGTGCACACCCGACCGAGAAGGAGCACGCGTGAGCAGGAGGGCGACCGTCTACGACGTCGCAGACCGCGCGGGGGTGTCGATCGCCACGGTGTCGCGGGTGCTGCGCTCGCCGGATGCCGTGCGGCCGACCACGCGCGAGCGGGTGCGTGATGCCGTCGCCGAGCTCGGCTACGTGCCCAGCGGCAGTGCTCGGGGTCTCGCCGAGCGTCGGACGGGAGTGCTCGGGCTGTATTTCCCCGGGTTCGATGCCTCCGAGGACGCGCCCGTGCTCGACGTGCTCGCCCCGGACCAGGCCGCGCGGCCCGCGTTCACCGTCGCGAGCGAGCCGGCCGACTCCGGCGCGCCCCATCCGACGATGCTGTTCCTCGACGAGGTGCTGCGCGGTGCGGAGCTGGAGGCCTGGAAGCAGGGCTTCGTGCTGATGATCGGCGTCGGGCGCGACGACCCGACGCGCGAGACCGTCCGCGACATCGCGGGACGGGTCGACGGGCTCATCGTGCTCGCGCAGAGCGTGCCGGACGACGTGCTCGCGAGACTCGCGCAGCGGATCCCCGTGGTGGTGCTCTCCGGACCCTCGCGCGGCGATCGGTACGACCACGTGACGGTGAGCAACGCAGAGGCGATGGCCGAGCTCACCCGTCTCGTGCTGGCGCAGTCGGATCCCGGCCGAGTGGTGTTCCTGGCCGGTCCCGCCGATTCGCCGGACGGCGAACAGCGGTGGGACGGATTCGCCGCCGCCGTCGACGAGGCGGGCCTGTCGCCCGACGACGTGGCGCTGGTGCGCGGCGACTTCACCAGGGCGTCGGGGCGCCGCGCCGCCGAGCGGCTGATCCGCGACGGCGCACCCGCCGCGGTGATCGCCGCCAACGACCAGATGGCGCTCGGAGCGATCGACGCCTTCCGCAGCGCCGGCGTCCGCGTGCCCGACGACGTGCGGGTGACGGGGTTCGACGGGCTCGAGGCGGCCGAGCTCTCGCGCCCCACGCTCACGACGGTGCGCCAGCCGATGATCGATCTCGGGCGCGCCGCCGTGCAGCTGCTCGCTCGCCGGCTCGAGCAGCCGGACACCGAGCCGATGACGGTGCGGCTGCCGCTGCAGATCCTGGTGCGCGAGAGCTCGCAGCGCCCGATCTGACGCCCGACCCGGAACCCGCGGGTGAGGCTATGCGCGGTCGTGCAGCGTGATCCGATAGCCGTCGGGGTCGGCGAAGGTGAAGGTCCGGCCGAACGGGCCGTCGATCGGCGCGGCGGTGATGGTGTGACCGTCGGCGACGAGGGCGTCGTGGATCGCCTGGACATCGGTCGCGTGCAGCCAGATCGCGGCGCCGAGGCCGGGGTGGGCGCCGGAGTCCAGATCCGTGCCCTGCACCATGTCGCGCAGCGCGAACGCGATCGGCGTGGTCTCGAAGACGACGGCGTGCGGCGGGCCGGTCTGTGAACGCACCAGCCCGAGGTACTGCTCGTAGAAGGCCTGAGACGCGACGAGGTCTCGGGTCTGGAGGGAGATGAAGTCGGGTCCGGTGACGGGCATGGGATTCTCTTTCCTGTCGTGTCAGTTTTCTGACACGGATCAACCTATGTCAGAATACTGACATGAGTCAAGACGATGAGGGCATCGACCTCGACACATCTCTGGGCTACCTCCTGAAGGAGGCCTCGAGCGCTCTGCGCGCCGCCATGGAGGAGGTGCTGCGGCCCCTCGGCATGACGGTCACGCACTATTCCTGCCTCGAACTGCTCTCGCAGCGTCCCGGGCTGTCGAACTCCGAGCTGGCCAGAGGGGCGTTCGTGACCCGCCAGTCGATGAACGTGCTCCTGCAGGCGCTCGAACGCGACGGATTCGTGACGCGGCCGGCGGCGGCCCCCGTCGGCAAGGCCCTGCCCGCGCGGCTCACACCCCGTGGGCGACGGAGCCTCGCCCACGCGACGGCGGCCGTCCGCTCGGTCGAGGTCAGGATGCTGCGAGAGATGGACTCCGCAGAGCAGGCCGCCGCATTCCGCAGCCTCCGCCGCATGATCGACTCGCTGCGAGAGGGCTGACGCGACGCCGCGGCGGGCCTCATGAGGGGTTGCGCCGACGGAATGTATGCGCTTACACTCGGGTATGCGACCTCGGTCGCAGGGTGTCCCGACCGTGTGACGCCCTTCATGACACAGACGACATGAGGTGGCAGGGTGGCGAAGACGCACATGCTCCGGCGCTGGCGCAGAGCCGCGATCGTGGGATTGGCGGCCGCGGCCGTCGTGCTCAGCGGATGCAGCATCCAGATCAGCTCCCAGCCCGATCCGTCGATCGGCGATGACACGATGCTCATCAACGCCGACAAGGGGAATCCGTTCTTCACGCGGAACTTCAATCCGTATCTGACGAACACCCGCACGGCGTCGCGCTGGATGTACGAGCCGCTGATCCTGGTCAACCCGCTCGACGGCACGCTGAACCCCTGGCTCTCCAGCGAATGGACCCAGCCCGACGCGCGCACGATCGTGATGACCGTGCGCGACGGAGTCGAGTGGAGCGACGGCGAGCCGCTGACCGCCGATGACGTCGCCTTCACGTTCCAGCTGCTCAAGGACAACCCGGCCCTCGACATCAAGGGCGCATGGCAGCACCTCGAGAGCGTCGAGACCGACGGCTCAGACGTGATCCTGCGCCTGCAGACCGACGACGCGCCCTCGCTGTCGATCCTCGGGCAGACGATGATCGTCCCCGAGCACCTGTGGGCCGACGTCAGCGACCCCAGCACCTACCGCAACGAGGACCCTGTGGGGACGGGGCCGTTCGTGCTCGGAAACTACAACGACCAGCAGTACTCGATGGACAAGAACCCCGACTACTGGCAGGCCGACTCGGTCGAGATCGAGCACATCATCCTCCCGTCCACGAACTCGCAGCTCGACACGGTGACGCGCGGCTACGACTGGGCCTACTCCTTCATCTCCGACGTCGAGGGCACCTGGGGCGCCGCGAGTCCCGACAACGCCTGGTGGTTCCCGCCGGGAGGCGTGATCGCGCTGATGCCCAACCTCGAGGTCGCCCCCTTCGACGATGTGAACGTGCGGCGGGGCATCGCCCTCGCGCTCGATCGCGAGGAGATCGCCGAGACGGCATCCGAGGGCTACATGCAGCCCGCAGGACAGACCGGCCTCATCCTCCCCAACCAGGAGGAGTACCTCGATCCCTCGATCCCCGATCAGGGCATGATCACCCAGGACACGGATGCCGCGCTCGCGGCGTTCGCGGAGAGCGGCTACACGCTCGACGGCGATCGGCTGGTCGGCCAGGACGGCGAGCAGCTCGAGTTCTCGCTCACCACGGCGAACGGCTTCTCGGACTGGACGCGTGCCGCGCAGACCGTACGGAGCCAGCTCGCCGACGTCGGCGTGAAGGTGTCGCTCAAGCTCCCGCAGCCGGCCGGTTATCAGAGCGCCATCAGCAACGGCGACTTCGAGATGGCGATCGGCGGCATGGGCAACGGCGACGTCTACCAGGCCTACAACAACCTGCTCTCCAGCGAGTTCTACGTGCCGTCGGGGGAGACGACCGCCAACAACTTCGAGCGATACCGGTCGGACGACGCCGACGCGCTGCTCGCCGAGTACCGCGAGACGGTGGACCCCGCCCGTCAGAGCGAGATCGTGCACGAGCTGCAGGCCATCGTCTACGACGACCTCCCGGTGATCGGGCTGTACTACGGCGGCATCTGGGGCCTCTTCAACGACGCGAAGTTCACCGGCTGGCCCAGCGAGGAAGACCCGTACATGATCCCGCAGAACTACGACTCGGCTCCGCTGATGATCTTCACCAGGCTCGAGCGCGTGAAGGGCGGTGACGACCGATGAAGTATCTCCTACAGAAGCTCGGACTGTTCGTCCTGACGCTGTGGGCGGCCGTCACGCTCAACTTCTTCCTGCCGAGGCTGATGCCCGGCTCCCCGGCCGACGCCGCGATCGCGAAGCTTTCGCAGAACGGGCCGGTGTCCGACGCCACGCGAGCGGCCATCGAGGCCCAGCTCGGCGTGCCGACGGGGTCGATCTGGGAGCAGTACGTGACCTACCTCGGCCAGGTCGTGCGCCTCGACTTCGGCGTCTCGTACACCTTCTACCCGCAGAGCGTGGCGAGCATGGTGTCCACCGCACTGCCCTACACGATCGTGCTGGTCGGCATCGTCACCGTCCTGGCGTTCGTGATCGGCACGCTGATCGGCGTCGCCGCGGCCTGGCGCCGCGGCACGTGGCTCGACTCGCTGCCCACCCTCACCGGATCGTTCCTCAGCACCTTCCCCTACTTCTGGACGGCACTGCTGCTGCTGTTCTTCCTCGGGTACGTGCTGCACTGGTTCCCCACGACCGGCGCCTACGCGGCGACGACCACCCCGGGGTTCACGGGGGAGTTCATCCTGGACCTCGCGCAGCACGCGGTGCTTCCGGCGCTGACGATCCTCCTGACCTCGCTCGGAGGCTGGATCATCGGGATGCGCAACGCCATGATCAATACCCTCGGCGAGGACTACGTGACCTTCGCCGAGGCGAACGGACTGCGCGGACGCACGATCGCCCTGCGGTATGCGGCACGCAACGCGATCCTGCCGAACCTCACCGGCTTCGGGCTCACGCTCGGCGGCGTGGTCGGCGGATCGATCCTCGTGGAGCAGGTGTTCGGCTACCCCGGTATCGGGTACCTGCTCTTCAACGCCGTGATCGGGCAGGACTACCCGCTCATGCAGGCGCTCTTCCTGATGATCACCGTGAGCGTGCTCATCGCCAACTTCCTCGTCGACATCCTGTACGGCGTGCTGGATCCAAGGACCCGCCGATGACCTCCACCATGAATGTCAAGGTACCCACGACCAGGATCGCGGCCCCGAGCCCGTGGCGTGCGTTCGGCCGCATGGTCGGCACGCTCTGGAGCAACGGCAAGGCCAGGCTCGGCCTCTGCATCCTCGGCCTGTTCGTGCTCGTGGCGGTGTTCGCTCCGCTGCTCGCGCCGTACGGGCCGAAGGTGAACACGTTCGAGCGCAACGCCGACGCGTCGGCGGCGCACTGGCTCGGCACCACGGCCGCGGGTGAAGACGTGCTGAGCCAGCTCATCTACGGGGCGCAGATCAGCCTGCTCGTCGGCATGGCCGCCGGCATCCTCTCGACGATCGTCGCCGTGCTGATCGGACTCAGCTGGGGCTACATGCGCGGATTCGCGGGTGAGGTGGTGGGCTTCATCGTCAACCTCTTCCTGGTGATCCCCGGCCTGCCGCTCATGATCGTCATCGCCGCCTACCTGCAGAACGGCGGCATCCTGATGATCATCGCGGTGATCGTCGTCACCGGCTGGGCGTGGGGTGCTCGCGTGCTGCGCAGTCAGACGCAGTCGCTGCGCGGCAACGACTTCGTGACCTCGGCGCAGTTCTCCGGTGACAGCAGGGCGCGCATCGTGTTCCGCGAGATCCTGCCCAACATGACCTCGATCATCGCCGGCACGCTCTTCGGGGCGGCCACCGCCGCGATCCTCGCCGAGGCGGGGCTCGAGTTCCTCGGCCTCGGCGACTCCAGCATCGTGAGCTGGGGGACGATGCTCTACTGGGCGCAGAACTCCAACTCGCTGCTCACCGGTCAGTGGCTGCTGCTTTTCGCGCCCGGCCTCTGCATCGCGCTGCTCGCCCTGAGCCTGACGCTGATCAACTTCGGCGTGGACGGCATATCCAATCCGCGCCTCCGAGAGGGGAAGGGCCGATGAGCGCCATGGAAGCGACCGCCGCGGGCACGGACGGCATCCTGCTCGACGTCCAGGGGCTGTCCGTCGAGTACGCCTCGCCGGGCACGACCCCCGTCACCGCCGTCGAAGACGTGTCGTTCACGCTGCGTCGCGGTGAGTTCGTCGGTCTCGTCGGCGAGTCGGGATCGGGCAAGTCCACCCTCGGGTTCGCGTTGACCAGACTGCAGAAGCCGCCGGCGCGCATCAGCGGCGGTCGCATCCTGTTCGCCGGTCGCGACATCCGCGAGCTCGACGCCGAGGAGCTGCGTCGCCAGCGCCAGGGCGGCTTCGCGATGGTGCTGCAGTCGGGCATGAACGCGCTGAACCCGGTTCGCACGGTCGGCGCGCACTTCCAGGACATCTTCGCCGCTCACGGCCACGTGCCTCGCGAGGCGAGGGATGCCAGGGCACGCGAGCTCGTGGGCAAGGTCGGCCTCGATCCCGCCGTGCTGGCGCGTTACCCGAGCGAGCTCTCCGGAGGCATGCGTCAGCGGGCCTCGATCGCTCTCGCGCTGTCGCTCGAGCCCCAGCTGATGGTGTTCGACGAGCCGACCACCGCGCTCGACGTGCTGGTGCAGCACGCGGTCATGGACACGATCCGCGACCTGCAGCGCTCCGAGCGGTTCACCGCCATCCTCATCAGTCATGACCTCGGCATCGTGCTCGAGGCGACCGACCGCGTGATGGTCATGCACGAGGGGCGGATCGTCGAGGACGCACCGAGCCTCGACATCCTGCACCGGCCTCAGGACGAGTACACGCAGATGCTGCTGAGCCACTACGCCGACCCGCGCGCCGAGTCGATCTCGATCCCCGGCTTCGTGGATCTGGGAACGCGTCGTCGTGAGGGTCGCTCGCGCACCGATGTCACCGAGACCGTGCCGACGGTCGGCCAGCGCGACACGCGCAGGGCCGATGCGGCGATCGTCGTCGAGGGGGTGTCGAAGCGCTACCCCGCGCCGCGCCGGGGCGAGAAGCCCGTGACCGCGGTCGACGACGTCTCGTTCCGGCTCGAGCCGGGAGAGGCGCTCGCACTCGTGGGGGCGTCGGGCTCCGGCAAGTCGACGATCGCGAAGCTGATCACCGGCGTCGAGAAGCCCACCGAGGGGTCGGTCCGGTTCGGCGATGTGGATGTGACGACGCTCCGCCGCAAGGGTCTGCGCGATCTCCGCAAGGACGTGCAGATGGTCTTCCAGGATCCGTACGCGGCCCTGAACCCCCTGCACACCGTCGAGTACGCTCTCAGCCGTCCGATCCGCAACTACACGGCGCTGCGTGGTCACGAGGCGCGAGCCAGGGTGCTCGAGCTCCTCGAGACGGTGGGACTCACCCCTGTCGAGCAGTTCGCGGCCAAGCTGCCCCATCAGCTCTCCGGCGGCCAGCGTCAGCGCGTCGTCATCGCGCGGGCCCTGGCCAGCGACCCGCAGGTGCTGATCGCCGACGAGCCCGTGTCGATGCTCGATGTGTCGCTGCGCGCCGGAGTGCTCGCGCTCCTCGAGGACCTGCGTGAGCGCTGGGGCATCAGCATGCTCTACATCACGCACGATCTGCTGAGCGCGCGCCTCGTCACCGAGAACATCCTCGTGCTGAACAGCGGCCGCGTCGTCGAGCGGGGCGAGACCTCGCAGGTGCTCCAGCATCCGGAGGATCCGTACACCGTGCAGCTGCTGGACGCCGTGCCGAACCCCTCACGCCTTCGTTAGACGTCACGCCTTCGTTAGATAGAGAGAGGAGCACTCGTGCTCACATTCCCTGACGGCTTCCTCTGGGGTGCCGCGACCGCGGCTCATCAGGTGGAGGGGAACAACACCACCAGCAACTGGTGGGCGATGGAGCACGCTCCCGGTTCGCCCATGGTCGAACCGTCCGGTGACGCCGCAGATCACTTCCACCGCTTTCCCGAGGACATGCGGCTGCTGGCGGACGCCGGTCTGAACTCCTACCGGTTCTCGATCGAGTGGGCGCGCATCGAGCCCGAGCGCGGCTTCGTCTCGCGGGCCATGCTCGACCACTATCGGCGCGTGATCGACACCGCGAGGGAGCTGGGCCTCGACCCGACCGTCACTCTGATGCACTTCACCGTGCCCCAGTGGTTCCAGCGCGACGGGTTCTGGCGCGCCGACGACGCGGTCGATCTGTTCGCACGGTACGTCGAGACGGTGCTGCCCATCCTCGACGACGTGACCTACGTGTGCACGATCAACGAGCCGAACATCGCCGCGATGCTGGCCGGGGGAGAAGATGCGGCGAACCTCGTCGCCTACGGCCTGCCCAATCCCGACCTCGCTGTCGCGGACACGCTGCTCGATGCGCACCACCGCGCCTCCGAGATCGTGCACTCCGTGTCGGGCGCGCAGGCGGGGTGGACGATCGCCACGCAGGCGTTCCACTCCACGGGAGAGCCCGGTGCCGACGAGATGCTCGCCGCCTACGGCGACCCGCGCGATCACTGGTACCTCGACCAGTCGGCCGGTGACGACTTCGTCGGCGTGCAGGCGTACACCCGCACCTTCATAGGGCCAGAGGGTCCGCTGCCCGTCGCCTCCGACGTCGAGACGACCCTCACCGGCTGGGAGTTCTTCCCTGAAGCCCTCGAGCTCGGCGTGCGCAGCGCCTGGGAGCGCAGCGGAGGAGTGCCGATCCTCGTCACCGAGAACGGCATCGCCACCGCCGACGACACGCGCCGCATCGCGTACACGCAGGGGGCTCTCGAGGGTCTGCATCGGGCGATGTCCGACGGCATCGAGGTGCGGGCGTACCAGCACTGGAGCGCGCTCGACAACTACGAGTGGGCCAGCGGATTCGCGCCGACCTTCGGGCTGATCGGCTTCGACCACGAGACGTTCGCGCGCTCGCCGAAGCCCTCGCTGGCCTGGCTCGGCGAGGTCGCGCGTCGCAACGGCCTCTGACCCCGTCGACGACCTCGGCCCTGCGGGGCCGAGGTCGTCATAGCGGCGTACGCTCGACTCATGGAGCATGCGGAGCGCACGTCGCGGCAGGACAGGGTCGAGACCGCCGCGGTGGACCCGGTGGCCGGCGGGCGCACGGCGCGGCACGACCGGTTCCGAGCAGCCGCCGCGGGGCTGGCGTCGGTCGCCGTCGGCGTGGGGCTCGCCGAGCTCACGGCGTCGCTGATCGCCCCTGGTTCGAGTCCCTTCGCGGTGATCGGCGGCGGACTGATCGACCTCGCCCCGAGCTGGGCGAAGGACACGGCCATCGCGCTCTTCGGCACCGACGACAAGGCGGCGCTGCTCGTCGGCATCGCCCTGGTGCTCGCCGCCGTCGCGGCGCTCGCCGGCATCGTCGAGCTGCGCCGGTCGGGCCTGGGTGCGGCGATCTTCGGCGCACTGGGCGTCCTCGCGGTCGCCACGGCGCTGACCAGGGCCGATGCGGGCACGTACTCCTGGGTGCCGGGACTCATCGCGGGCGGTGTCTCGATCGTCGCCGTGCGGATGCTGACGCGGCGCATCCGACCGATCGCGGGCTTCGCGCCGGACTCCGACGACCGACGACGGTTCCTGCTGTGGACGGCAGGCACCGCAGCTCTCGGTCTCGTCGCCCTGGCCATCGGCAACGTCGCCCGGGGTGCGACGCAGTCGGTCGAGGCGGTGCGCACAGCGCTGCGGCTCCCGCGACCGGCCACGGCCGCGGCACCGGTGCCTGCGGGAGCGGAGCTGGACATCGAGGGACTCGCACCCGTCGTCACTGCCAACGCCGACTTCTACCGCATCGACACCGCGCTCGTCGTGCCGCGTCTCGCCCCCTCCGACTGGTCGCTGCGCATCCACGGCATGGTCGACCGCGAGGTGACGATCACGTGGGACGAGCTGGTGACGCTGCCGATGACAGAGTCCTTCGTCACGCTGGCCTGCGTCTCGAACGAGGTCGGTGGATCGCTGATCGGCAACGCTCTCTGGCTCGGCTATCCGGTGCGCGAGCTGCTCGCCCGTGCGGGGGTCGATGCCGACGCCGACATGGTGCTCTCGACCTCGGTCGACGGCTTCACGGCATCCACGCCGATCGAGGCGCTCACCGACGATCGCGACGCCCTGCTGGCCATCGGCATGAACGGAGAGCCGCTGCCTCTCGAGCACGGCTTCCCGGTGCGGATGGTCGTTCCCGGGCTCTTCGGATACGTCTCGGCCACGAAGTGGGTGACCCAGCTCGAGGTGACGCGGTTCGACCGCGCCCAGGGCTACTGGACACCGCGCGGGTGGTCGGAGCGCGGACCCGTCAAGCTGCAGTCGCGCATCGACGTGCCCAGGGGTGGCCGATCGGTCGAGGCGGGCGAGACGGTGATCGCCGGAATGGCGTGGCAGCAGCACGTGGGCGTCGAGGGCGTCGAGGTGCGCGTCGACGGCGGATCGTGGCGCGCCGCCGACCTCGCGACAGCCGTCTCGAACGACACCTGGGTGCAGTGGAGCATCCCGTGGACCGCCGAGAGCGGCCCGCACACCATCGAGTGCCGGGCGATCAGCGTCGACGGAGACACCCAGACCGACACGCGGGCCGCTCCGGCGCCCGACGGCGCGCAGGGCTGGCATCGGGTCGAGGTGTCGGTGGCCTAGGGACGCGGCGTAACCAGGCACGGTGACGCACCTAGAATTGTCCCCATGCCCGCAGGCGAATCGTTCTACATCACCACGCCCATCTACTACCCCTCCGACGTGCCTCACATCGGTCACGGGTACACCTCGGTGGCTGTCGACGCGCTCGCGCGCTGGCACCGTCAGGCGGGCGACGACACCTGGATGCTGACGGGCACCGACGAGCACGGCCAGAAGATGCTCCGAGCGGCGGCGGCGAACAGCGTCACGCCCCAGGAGTGGGTCGACAAGCTCGTCACCGAGGCGTGGTTCCCGCTTCTGAAGACGCTCGACGTCGCGAACGACGACTTCATCCGCACCACTCAGGAGCGGCACGAGGAGCGCGTGAAGAAGTTCGTGCAGGCGATCTACGACCGCGGCTACATCTACGCCGGCGAGTACGAGGCGCTGTACTGCGTGGGCTGCGAGGAGTTCAAGCCCGAGTCCGAGATCCTCGACGGCACGGGTCCCTTCGAGGGACTCAAGGTCTGCGCGATCCACTCGAAGCCGCTCGAGCTGCTGCAGGAGAAGAACTACTTCTTCAAGCTCAGCGAGTTCCAGGACAGCCTGCTCGAGCTCTACAAGACCCAGCCCGATTTCATCAGGCCCGAGTCGGCGCGCAACGAGGTCGTCTCGTTCGTGCGGCAGGGGCTCAAGGACCTCTCCATCTCGCGTTCGGCCTTCGACTGGGGCATCGAGGTGCCCTGGGACCCGTCCCACGTCATCTACGTCTGGGTCGACGCACTGCTGAACTACGCGACGGCCGTCGGCTACGGGGACGATCCCGAGACCTTCGACCGCCGGTGGCCGGCGTACCACGTGGTCGGCAAGGACATCCTCCGGTTCCATGCGGTGATCTGGCCCGCCATGCTGATGGCGGCGGGCGTCGAGGTGCCCAAGGGCGTCTTCGCACACGGATGGCTGCTGGTCGGCGGAGAGAAGATGTCGAAGTCGAAGCTCACCGGCATCGCGCCGACCGAGATCACCGACGTCTTCGGTTCCGACGCGTACCGCTTCTACTTCCTCTCGGCTATCGCGTTCGGCCAGGACGGGTCGTTCTCGTGGGAGGACCTGTCGGCCCGGTACCAGGCGGAACTCGCCAACGGCTTCGGCAACCTCGCGTCGCGCACGACCGCGATGATCGAGAAGTACTTCGAGGGCGTGGTGCCGCCGGCCGCCGACTACACCGAGCAGGATCTTCGCATCCAGAAGATCGTGGCCGATGCGGCGTCGCACGCGGATGCCGCTGTCGAGGACTTCCGCATCGACGAGGCCATCTCGTCGATCTGGACGATCGTCGATGCGCTGAACGGGTACATCACCGAGAACGAGCCGTGGGCGCTCGCCCGCGACGACGAGAAGCGCGAGCGTCTGGGCACCGTGCTGTACACGTGCGCCGAGGGCCTGCGTGCCCTGGCCGTGCTGCTCTCGCCGGTGATGCCGCAGTCGACCGAGAAGCTGTGGATCGCGCTCGGCGCCGCCGAGACCCTCGGTCGCCTGCAGGATCAGCCGATCCGCGAGGCGGGCGCCTGGGGTGCACTGCGCCCCGGCACGAGCGTCAACGGTCTCGCGCCGCTCTTCCCGCGCGTGGAATCCACCGCCTGACACCATGACGGACACGTACGTGAAGGCCCGGTCGGGCGACGGCCGCAAGGATCTGCGGTACCCGGCGGCGCCCGAGCCCCTCACCGTGCCGGTGTACGACAACCACGCGCACCTCGAGATCGTCGACGGCCCGTCCGGCGACTCGGGCACGGAGTCCCTGTCGCTCGGCGAGCAGCTCGATCGCGCGCAGGCGGTGGGGGTCGTCGGCGTCGTGCAGGCGTCGGGCGACATCGAGTCGTCGCGCTGGGCGGTCGAGGCCGCGGCATCCGACCCTCGCGTGCTGGCGGCCGTGGCCATCCACCCGAACGATGCTCCCGCCTACGCGGAGGCCGGCCGTCTCGACGAGGCGATCGCCGTGATCGACGAACTCGCCGCCCACCCGCGCGCTCGCGCGATCGGCGAGACCGGGCTCGACTTCTTCCGCACGGAGCCCGAACGCCGTGCTCCGCAGTTCGAGTCGTTCGAGGCCCATATCGCCCTGGCGAAGAAGCACGGCATCGCCATGCAGATCCATGATCGCGATGCGCACGACGAGGTCCTCGAGACGCTGCGGCGCGTGGGAGCACCCGAGCGCACGGTGTTCCACTGCTTCTCCGGAGACGACGCGATGGCGCGGATCTGCGCCGACGCCGGGTATCACCTGTCGTTCGCGGGCAATGTGACGTTCAAGAACGCCCAGAACCTGCGCGATGCGCTCGCGGTGACCCCTCTCGACCGCATCCTGGTCGAGACCGATGCCCCGTTCCTCACACCGACCCCGCTGCGCGGACGGCCGAACGCCCCCTATCTCGTGCCGATCACCGTGCGCTTCATGGCCGCGGAGCTCGGCATCGACGTCGACGAGCTGTCGACCAGGATCGCCGAGAACACCCTGCGCGTCTACGGTTCGTTCGACTCCTGAGGTCAGACCGACTCCTGAGGCTCTGCGGAGTCGACGGGGCCGACGGGCTTCGCCGACACGATCTGAGAGATGGGCTTCCACACCAGCACCAGGGTCAGGGCGGCGCCGACGAACGCGAACCACCAGGGCGCGGTGAGACCCCAGATCTGCGCGATCACACCGCCCAGGGCCTGGCCGATCACCATGCCGCCGAAGACCCCCACCATGTTCACCGACGCCACCCGGCCCTGCAGCTCGGCGGGCACGAGGCGCTGGCGCACCGTCGTCGAGATGGTTCCCCACACGAACGCGTACGCGCCGAACACGAACATGATGATCAGCGCCACCCAGCCGGCCGTCGTGAGCGCGAAGGCCAGATGCATCAGGACCTCGAGCGTCAGCACCACCCGCATGAGGGTCGCGAACGACACGTGCCGCTCGAGCCAGCCGAAGCTCAGGGTGGCGAGGATGCCGCCGACGGCGGATGCCGTGGTCAACGCTCCGTAGCCGACGGGCCCCATCTGCAGATGCTCGGTGGCGTAGAGCACGAGCACACCCCAGGGCGCCGCCCACGTGACGTTGAACACGAGGATGATGAGCACGAGCATCCGCACCGGAGGGTTGCGCCAGAGCCACCGGAGTCCCTCGGCGATGTCGGTGTGCACAGCAGGTCGCACCTGGGTCCCTGAGCCTGTCGAAGGGCGCGGCGGCACCGGGGTGCGCGCCATACGCGAGATCAGCACCACCGCCAGGCTCACGCAGATCACCTCCAGCAGGAACGGCCAGGCGGAGCCTGCCGCGAACAGGAAGGCGCCCAGCGGAGGTCCGGCGAACTGGTTCGCCACGAGGTAGCCGGCCTGCAGCCGTGCGTTGCCGATGCCCAGGTCGTGCGGCTGCACGAGCATCGGCAGCAGCGTGCTCCCGGCGGTGTCGACGAACACCTCGGCCGTGCCGTAGAGGAAGGCGACCGCGAGGACGATCCAGATGTTCGCCGTGCCCGTCACGAGGAAGACGCAGAGCCCGATGAGGACGACGGCCCTGGCGCCGTTCGCGAACATCACGAGGCGTCGCCGGTCGAAGCGGTCGGCGATGGCGCCGGCGTGCAGCCCGAAGATGAGCCAGGGGAGGAACTGCAGGATTGCTCCCGCCGCCACCAGGATCGGCGACGACGTCATCGAGGCGATCAGCAGGGGAGCGGCGGCGAGGGCGACACCGTCTCCGACGTTGCTGGTCCAGGACGAGGCGAGAAGCCAGCGGAAATCGCGGCCCATGCGGCGAGGCGCGATCAGTTCACCGACGGAGGGCATCACAAGAGACTACTGACTGTGGGCGACAATGGAGCAATGACCATCACCCTGCTCGGCGCCACCGAGATCCGCAGTCTGGCCGCCGAGCTCGACGTCACTCCGACGAAGAAGCTCGGCCAGAACTTCGTGGTCGACGCCAACACGGTGCGCAAGATCGTCCAGGCGGCGCGCGTGCAGCCGGGGGAGCGGGTGGTGGAGGTCGGGCCGGGGCTCGGATCGCTGACGCTGGCGATCCTCGAGACCGGGGCGTCGGTCACCGCGGTCGAGATCGATCACCGTCTCGCCGCCCGCCTCGCGCAGACCGCCGTGGACCACGGTGTCGACGCCGACAAGCTGACGGTGGTGGATGCCGACGCGCTGCGCATCACGGAGCTTCCCGGCGAGCCCACCGTGCTGGTGGCGAACCTGCCCTACAACGTCTCGGTGCCGGTGCTCCTGCACTTCCTCGAGAACTTCGCCTACCTGAAGCGCGGAGTGGTCATGGTGCAGGCCGAGGTCGCCGAGCGCCTCGCGGCGAAGCCCGGGTCGAAGATCTACGGATCGCCGAGCGTGAAGGCCGCCTGGTACGGCGAGTGGAAGCTGGCGGGCAGGGTGTCTCGGCAGGTGTTCTGGCCCGTGCCCAATGTCGACAGCCTGCTGGTCGGGTTCGACCGGTCCGAGGGTGAGCGGGGCAGCGAGGACGAGCGTCGACGCACCTTCGCGATCGTCGACGCCGCTTTCAATCAACGACGCAAGATGCTGCGTCAGGCGCTCTCCGGCATCCTCGGCAGCTCCGCCGCAGCCTCCGAGATCCTCACAGCCGCCGGTGTCGCCCCCACGGCTCGGGGCGAGGATCTCACCGTCGAGGACTATCAGCGCATCGCGCAGCAGGTCGCCGTGATCGGCGAGCCGGTCGACAGCGACTAACCTGGCACCGTGACCGAGTCTCCGCGCTTCCGCGCCGTTCCCGAGCTGCATCGACCGTACGCCGCCGACGAGAGCCGCTATGAACAGTTCGAGTATCGCCAGGTGGGATCGTCCGGCCTCTACCTGCCCCCGATCTCGCTCGGGCTCTGGTGGAACTTCGGCGACAACATCCCGCTCGACAGGCAGCGTGCGCTGCTGCGCCACGCGTTCGACCGCGGCATCACGCACTTCGACCTCGCCAACAACTACGGCCCTCCTGCGGGGTCGGCCGAGAAGAACTTCGGTCGCATCTTCGCCGAGGACTTCCGCCCGTACCGCGACGAGCTGATCATCTCGTCGAAGGCCGGGTGGGACATGTGGCCGGGGCCGTACGGCAACTTCGGCAGCCGCAAGTACATCCTCGCGAGCGCCGAGCAGTCGTTGACCCGCATGGGGCTCGAGCACGTCGACATCTTCTACTCGCACCGCGCCGACCCCGTGACGCCGGTCGCCGAGACCATCGGCGCCCTCGACACGCTGGTGCGCCAGGGCAAGGCCCTCTACGTCGGGATCTCGTCGTACAGCGCGGAGCGCACGGCCGAGGCCGTCGCGGTCGCGGCCGACCTCGGCACGCCCCTGGTGATCCACCAGCCCGCGTACTCGATCCTCAACCGCTGGGTGGAGGACGGCCTCACGGAGACGCTGCAGCAGTCGGGTCTCGGAGCGATCGCCTTCACGCCGCTCGCCCAGGGGCTGCTCACCGACAAGTACCTCGGCGACGGCACCGCTCAGCGAGCCCAGAAGCGCGGATCGCTCTCGCAGGCCCCGCTCTCAGACGAGTCCGTGCAGGTGCTGCGCTCGCTCAACGCGATCGCCGAGGGTCGTGGGCAGTCGCTCGCGCAGATGGCGCTGCAGTGGACGCTGCGGAGCCCTGTCGTCGCCTCCGCCCTGATCGGGGCATCGCGCCCCGAGCAGCTCGACGAGAACATCGCCGCGGTCGACGGGCCGGACTTCACCGCCGAGGAGCTCGCCGGGATCGACGCGGCGGCAGGCTCCATCGACGTCGACCTGTGGGCGACGTCCACGGAGCTGTGACGGGAGCACGTCTGTGACCTATGCCGCCTCGACCGGGTCGGTGCGCGTGCGCGCCCCGGGGAAGATCAACGTCTACCTGGGCGTCGGCGGTCGTCATGATGACGGTTACCACGCGCTGGCGACGGTATTCCAGGCGGTCTCGCTCTACGAGGATGTGATCGCCAGGCACGCCGACGACTTCTCGATCACCGTGTCGGGGGTCGACGACCCGGGCTCTGTGCCGCTGGACGACCGCAACCTCGCGATGCGCGCGGCGAAGCTGCTCGCCGCCGCCGCGGAGTACGACGGCGGCGTCGCGCTCGAGATCCGCAAGAGCGTGCCTGTGGCCGGGGGCATGGGCGGCGGATCGGCGGATGCCGCGGCTGCCCTCGTGGCCTGCGATGCGCTGTGGGGGACCGGCTTCTCGACCGCGCGGCTGCATGAGCTCGCGGCCCGGCTGGGCGCCGACGTCCCGTTCGCGCTGCACGGCGGCACGGCCGTGGGCACGGGGCGCGGCGATCAGCTGAATCCCGCGTTGGCCAGGGGTCGGTTCGACTGGGTGCTGGTGCCGAACGAGCAGGGGCTGTCGACGCCGGTCGTCTACGCCAGACTCGACGAACTGCGCGGCGAGCAGGGTGCGGTCGCCGACGATCCGGCGCTGTCGCTGGACGTCCCCATCCCCGTGCTGCAGGCGCTGCGGTCGGGAGATCCCGAGCTGCTGTCCGAGAGCATCTACAACGACCTCCAGGAGGCGGCGCTGTACGAGCGTCCGAAGCTGGAGACCACGATCCTCCGCGGCATCCATGCCGGAGCGCTGCAGGGCATCGTCTCGGGCTCCGGGCCGACCGTCGCGCTGCTCTGCGCCACGCCCGAGGGTGCACGAGCCGTGCAGAGCGAACTGCGCGCACAGGGCGTCGAATCCCTGCACGTGCATGGTCCGGTGCCCGGAGCCAGGGTCATCGTCTGACCTCTTCTCGGCACGTCGCCGACGTTCGAGGTGCGTTCTGCGTGCCTGACAGACATAATGAAGAGACGATGTGACCGTGCACATGAACGTGCACATCATCCCCACGCGAGGAGGCCGGCGGTGTCGAATGCCCCCGAGCGTGCCCGCATGCCGAGCATCCGCGACGTCGCCCGCCTGGCTGGAGTCTCGCACCAGACGGTCTCGCGTGTCCTGAACGATCATCCGAGCATCCGCCCTGAGACCAAGGCCAAGGTGCTCGACGCCATCTCGGTGCTGGACTACCGCCCGAATCTGGCGGCCAGGGCGCTGGTCACGAGCAAGTCGAACATGCTCGGCATCCTCTCAGCGACGGTGGGCGAGTTCGGACCGACGTCGTCGATGGTGGGCATCGAGGACGCGGCGCGCGAAGAGGGCTACTCGGTGTCGACGCTGAACCTCTCGGCCACCTCTCCCGAGGCGATCGGCAGCGCGGTGCGGCAGCTCTCGCGCGAGCAGGTCGACGGGATCGTCGTGCTGGCGCCGCAGGTGCGCGTCTTCCATGTTCTGCGGGGTATGGCCGTGGACATCCCGTTCGTGTCCCTGCAGACGGCCTCCGGCGCCGACGGCGTCAGCCTCTCGGCGGATCAGGTCGCGGGTGCGCGCGCGGCCACCGAGCACCTGATGGCCCTCGGGCACAGCGACATCCTGCATCTGGCCGGACCCCAGGACTGGATCGAGGCCGAATCCCGCATGCGCGGATACCTCGACGCTCTGCGTGAGGCAGACCTGCCGACGTTCCCGCCCATCCGCGGCGATTGGACCGCGGACTTCGGCTACTTCGCCGGCCAGGAGCTCTCGCGTCGCAGGGACTTCACGGCCGTCTTCGTCGCGAACGACCAGATGGCGATCGGTCTCATGCACGGATTCAGGGATGCCGGGATTCGAGTGCCGGAGGACGTGAGCGTCGTCGGATTCGATGACATCCCCGTGGCCGCGCACGTGGCGCCCACGCTCACCACCGTGCATCAGGACTTCCCCGAACTCGGGCGCAGGGCGGTGCGCATCCTCCTGGCGCAGATCAGGGGCGAGCAGGTGCCCGAATTCGGTCTGCTGAAGACGACCCTGCAGACCAGGGAATCGTCCGCGCCTCGATAAGGGAGCGATTTCGCCCGCGGTCTTGACACCGGATCGGCGAGCGTAGACTATGTTATCCAATGTGAACGGTCACATCGAAGGTGACCGCACGTCGCGAGGAAGATCCGTGAGCACCACAGCAACGTTGCCTACCGTGTCTGGCCCGATCCTGGAGATGCGCAACATCACCAAGGAGTTCCCGGGTGTCAAGGCGCTGTCTGACGTATCCATCACCGTCCGCGCCGGCGAGATCCATGCGATCTGCGGCGAGAACGGTGCGGGTAAGTCCACCCTGATGAAGGTCCTCTCGGGGGTGTATCCGTACGGGACCTACGACGGAGAGATCCTGCTCTACGGCGAGGAGCAGCGCTTCAAGGACATCGTCGCGAGCGAGCAGGCCGGTATCGCGATCATCCACCAGGAGCTCGCGCTGATCCCGGAGCTCTCGATCACCGAGAACATCTTCCTCGGCAACGAGATCAAGCGTTTCGGCCGCATCGACTGGCAGGCGCAGAAGCAGCGCGCGGCCGAGCTGCTCGCCCGCGTCGGACTGCGCGAGGATCCCGATGTCCAGATCAAGACGCTCGGCGTCGGCAAGCAACAGCTCATCGAGATCGCGAAGGCCCTGAACAAGGACGTCAAGCTCCTGATCCTCGACGAGCCCACCGCGGCGCTCAACGAGTCCGACTCGCAGCACCTGCTCGACCTGATCCTCGGCCTGAAGGCCAAGGGCATCGCGTCGATCATGATCAGCCACAAGCTCAACGAGATCGAGCAGATCGCCGACGAGATCACGATCATCCGCGACGGCCGCACGGTCGAGACGCTCGACATCTCGCGCGGCGAGATCAACGAGGACCGCATCATCCGCGGGATGGTGGGCCGTTCGCTCGAGAGCCGCTACCCCGATCGCACGCCCGAGATCGGCGAGGTGTTCTTCGAGGTCAAGGACTGGTGGGTGCAGCACCCCACCGTCTCGGAGCGCATGGTCGTCAAGGGGTCGAACCTCAACGTCCGCAGGGGCGAGGTGGTCGGCATCGCCGGTCTGATGGGCGCGGGTCGCACCGAGTTCGCCATGAGCATCTTCGGTCGCTCCTACGGCACGTACCTCTCCGGAACCATGATCAAGGACGGGCAGGAGGTGGACCTTCCCGACGTCGCCTCGGCCATCAAGCACGGTCTCGCCTACGTGAGCGAGGATCGCAAGTCGCTGGGGCTCAACCTCCTCGACACGATCAAGCGCTCGGTCGTCGCTGCCAAGCTCTCCAAGATCTCCCGCAACGGTGTCGTCGATGCGCGCCAGGAGTTCTCGATCGCCGACGACTACCGCAGGGCGCTGCGGATCAAGACGCCGTCGGTCGAGGAGGGCGTCGGAAAGCTCTCCGGCGGCAACCAGCAGAAGGTCGTCCTGGCGAAGTGGATGTTCACCGATCCCGACCTGCTGATCCTCGACGAGCCCACCCGCGGTATCGACGTCGGGGCGAAGTACGAGATCTACGCGATCATCAACGAGCTCGCGGCGCAGGGCAAGGGCGTCATCGTCATCTCCAGCGAGCTGCCCGAGCTCCTGGGCATCTCCGACCGCATCTACACCGTCTTCGAAGGTCGGGTCACCGACTGCATCCCGGCCGATCAGGCGACACCCGAGGCCCTCATGCGCAGCATGACCTCCGCGAACCAGAAAGCATCCGCATGACCACCGAATCCACCCCCGCGAAGAGCGGATTCCACTTCAAGGACATCACGAAGATGTTCGGAGGCGGCGGAACGTCGACGCTGCGTCAGTTCGGCATCCTCGGCAGCCTGATCGTCATCATCGCGCTGTTCGAGGTGCTGACGCTCCTGCGCAACGGCCCGAACGGCGCGACGCTCACCTCGGGCAACCTGATCAACGTCATCAACCAGTACTCCTTCATCCTGATCCTCGCGATCGGCATGGTGATGGTCATCATCATGGGGCACATCGACCTCTCGGTCGGCTCCGTCGCCGCTCTCACCGGCATCATCGTCGCCAAGTCGATGGAGGAGTGGAACCTGGCCTGGCCGCTCGCGATCCTCCTCGGCCTCGCCGTCGGAGCCGCGGTCGGAGCGTGGCAGGGATTCTGGGTCGCCTACGTCGGTGTTCCCGCCTTCATCGTGACCCTGGCCGGCATGCTCCTGTTCCGCGGCATGCAGCAGTGGATCGGCGACGCGCAGACCATTCCCGTGCCGAAGGGGTTCCAGATCATCGGAACCGGCTACCTGCCGGAGATCGGTCTCCCGCTGCCCTTCAACATCCCGACCATGCTGCTCGCGCTCGTGGCCGTCGCGTGGCTCGTCTTCTGGGAGATCCGCACCCGTCGCGTGCAGCACAAGATGGGTTCGGAGAGCGCCCCGCTGTGGGTCAGCGTCACCAAGGTCGTGCTGCTCTCGGCCGTCGTTCTCGCCGCCGCGTGGATGTTCGCCACCGGTCGCCCCGGGACGAGCTTCCCGGTGCCCGGCCTGATCCTGCTGGGCCTCGTCATCGTCTACACGTTCATCACGAGCAACACCGTGTTCGGACGTCACATCTACGCGGTCGGCGGCAATCGTCAGGCAGCGCGCCTCTCGGGCGTGAAGGACCGCTGGGTCGACTTCTTCGTGATGATGAACATGTCGGTGCTCGCGGCTCTCGCCGGCATGATCTTCGTCGCCCGCTCCCAGGCCTCCGGCCCGAACGACGGCACCGGCTGGGAGCTCGACGCCATCGCCTCGGTCTTCATCGGTGGCGCGGCGGTCGCCGGCGGTATCGGCACGGTGATCGGGTCCATCATCGGTGGTCTCGTGATGGCGTTCCTCAACAACGGCCTCGCGCTGCTCGGCCAGGGCGCCGACGTCGTCTCGATGGTCAAGGGCGTCGTGCTCCTGCTCGCAGTGGGAATCGACGTCTGGAACAAGCAGCAGGGTCGCCCGTCGCTCATCGGGTTCATGACGCGCCGCTTCGGCCGCAAGGAAGACCCGGCTCTGCAGACCTTCGAGCCCAACAAGACCTATCAAGCCCCACCCGTCGACAAGACGAGCGGACAGTAGGGGTCGGATCGCGTTCGCACGCGTGAGACGACCTTCACACACACCAGAGAAAGAGATCACATGAAGAAGATGCTTCTGACGGCGACAGCGATCGTCGCCGTGGGCGCTTTCGCCCTCACCGGATGCTCTGCGGAGCGCGGCGGAGACACCGGAGCCGATGGCGGCGACGAGGCGGCAGCGGGCTTCGCAGCAGACGCCACGATCGGTGTCGCACTCCCGGACAAGACCTCGGAGAACTGGGTCCTCGCCGGCAAGCTGTTCGAGGACGGCCTGGCTGAGGCCGGCTTCAAGGCCGACGTGCAGTACGCGCCGGCCAGCAACACCGTCGCCGAGCAGCAGAACCAGATCCAGGCGATGGTCACCAACGGCGCCAAGGTCATCATCATCGGTGCCAAGGACGGCAAGCAGCTGGCCACCCAGGTGCAGGCGGCCAAGGACGCCGGCGCCACGGTGATCGCGTACGACCGACTGATCGAGAACACCGAGGCCGTCGACTACTACGCCGCCTTCGACAACTTCAAGGTCGGCAACCTGCAGGGCCAGGCCCTGCTCGACGGTCTGGCCGAGCGTGCGGGCCACGAGGCTCCGTACAACATCGAGCTGTTCTCCGGCTCGCCCGACGACGCGAACTCCGCGGTCTTCTTCGACGGAGCCATGGAGGTCCTGCAGCCGAAGATCGACGACGGCACGCTCAAGGTCGTCTCGGGTCAGACCGAGATCGCCCAGACGGCGACCGAGGGTTGGCTTCCGGAGAACGCGCAGAACCGCATGGACACCCTGCTGACCTCGTCGTACAGCGGCGACACCGTCATCGACGGCGTCCTCTCGCCGAACGACACGCTTGCCCGCGCCATCATCACCTCGGTGCAGCAGGCCGGAAAGCCCGTCCCGGTCGTCACGGGTCAGGACTCCGAGGTCGAGTCGGTGAAGTCGATCATGGAGGGCATCCAGTACTCCACGATCAATAAGGACACCGCGCTCCTCGTCGAGCAGGCCATCAAGATGGTCCAGCAGCTGCAGAAGGGCGAGGAGGTCGAGGTCAACGACACCGAGTCCTACGACAACGGCGCCAAGGTCGTCCCGGCTTACCTGCTCGACCCGGTCATCGTCACCAAGGAGAACGCAGCTGAGGCATACGCCAACGTCCCGAGCCTCCTCGAGATCGTGAAGTCGTACGAGTAAGCACCCCCAGCCCTCGCCGAGGGCGAACTGAGGAGCCGTCCGGGTCATACGACCCGGGCGGCTTCTCATTCGTTCGGGCCGACTGCCACAGGACTGCGCTAGTCCCAGATCGGGTCGTCGGGGTCGGGAGAGTCTGTGCCGTCGGCGTCGGTCATGATGCGCGCCTCAGCGATCCACGACGTCAAACGAACGCCGTGGAGGACCTGAGGTCGCGGTGTGTCGAGGAGAACGGAAGTCATGACGGCGTCCAGCGGCTCATCGCTCGCGAAGATGACGACGTTGCCGAGTGGCCCTTCCTCATCTTCCGGCTCTGCGTCGAGCACGACGGCGACGTGATCGAACACCGTGCTCAGGGTCGCGGCCTGTCGCCGTGAGTAGTCGAACGGATGCCCGTCGAGCAGGTTCACGGCGACGACGCCCGCTGCTGCGGAGCGCGCGGCGACCCGGCGGTAGAACTCTTGGCTGGCGACGCGGTGCCGGATGACGGCGGCATCCCAGAGGTCGACGACGGTGAAGGACGCGTCCACCCAATCGGTGCCGATCGCGGTGCCATCAGCCGCTGCCTCGTCGAGTCCGGGGGACGGAGACGACGGGTCCGGCGAAGGCTTCTCGTTCGGAAGCGCCGCGTCTGCGACCGTCCGCGCGTCGCCGAAGATGACTCGTATGTCGGAACCGGGAGGCAGCGGCAGCGCGGCGATCACGGCGTCGTAGAGCGCGGGCTCGAACTCCACCACGAGTTGAGGTGATCCGGCGCGTGTGGCCTGGACATAGCGGGCGAGCGTGAGAGCTCCGGCCCCCAGATGCACGGTGAACAGTGGCGCATGACGCTCTGCGGCGGCATCCATCGCGCGGGCGATGTGCTGGGTGTACTCGTACTCGAGGTCAGTGGGATCGGTCATCGAGACGACTGACTGCGGAATTCCGTCGACGCTGAGCTCGAAGCGACCCGGACGCCTTCTCGACTGCACCAGCTTCGCCTTGCGGTTGGCTAGTGGGAGCGAGAACACTCGGCGACTCCATGGCACCTGTCCAGTTTAAGCCGGACGGTATCGGCCGGCGGCCGCCTCTCGAGGAGCAGAGCACCGGGGGTGTATCCACTCCCGATAACGAGGGATGCCTGGGCTCGACGCGACCGCCCCTGGCACTCTCGCAGTGCCGTGACTCCGCGATGCCGGAAGTCCGCGGTGCATCAGCAACCGGGCGCGCGCGGGTTCTCGAGGCAGGTATGCGCGACGAGCGCGGTGTGAGCCTCGAGGATGCGGATCTCCTGGGTGGGCCCGTCGGTCGTCAACTGACCGTCGACGGCGAACCAGCCCGTTCCGAGATCGACTTCAGCCGTGTAACGCACGTCGACGTCGGCGAGATAGGTGCCACGGTTCTGGTACGTGTGGCTCGTCGGTGTGGGGGTGAACTGCGCCTGGCCGAGTTGCGCCCAGGACAGCCCTGCCGTGGTCACCGTCGCGGTCGCGCCGTCGCCATAGTGGTAGTCGTAGCCGGCGGGCGTGAATCTCACGGAGAGGGGCAGCCCCAAGATCGCGCCCGTCCGTGTCTGCGCACCCGCGACAGCCACGAAGTTGGTCGGCATTCCAGCGATCCCGACGTTGCCCGGTTCGGCCCCTGCGGTGATCGCCTCTGGAGCGAACTGCGCGAGGTCGGAGATGGTGATGGCGGGAACGACGCCGACGGTGGGCAGCACCTGCACGCCGACGCAGTTCCCCGTGCGCGAACCCAGGGGGCTGCACAGGTCGGAGGGCGACGTCGCGCGAGGGTCGGACGAGTCGTTGTTGTTGCTGTTGTTGTTGTTGCGATCAGAATCTTCCGTTCCCGTGCCGGGTTGATCGCGGGTTCCTGTAACGGTGAGACTCGTGCCGTCGTTTGATCCACACAGTCCTACAATCGCAAGCTTCGCGTCACACGCCGCCGACACCTGACCTGGAGGGGAAGCGATCACGGAGATCAGAATGATGGTTGCTGACGCCAAAGAACGGGTCAGCATGGTTCGCTCCTAGCAAGCATCGAGTTCGTTATCAGCAGCCCAGCTGCGTTCGTCCCGAAGGTCACTCGCATGAGCACGGTGGTCGGTCGGTTGATTGGAGTTACATTGACACCATCAGCATTGAGCACGGAGGCCTGGCTCACGTCTAAGCAAACCTGAGCAACGACGCTCGGAATCGCACCCTCCGCGTCAACAGTCAAACCTTCGAATGACTTGACGATGCTAGTTCCGGCGAGTGTCAGTCCTTGCTCTTTCAAGAGTCGACTTGTTTCAAGATCGGACGAGAGCGCCGGGCCCGAGAGATAGTCCCGTGGATCAATGGAACCTTTGTTGGTGCGTTCTTGATTCAACGCCTCGTTGTACGCGCGGTATACCTCTTCCGCCGCGGCGAAGGCTTCTTCCTCGCTCGCGAACGCGGCGGTCGGCGTCGGAGTCGGCGCGGGTGTGGGAGCGCATCCGGCGAGTGCTCCCGACGCGATCATGGCGGAGCCGATGACCAACACCACGAGCCGGTGGGAAAATCGGTTTCGGAGGATCACGTGGTCACGGTAGCCCCGATGGCCCGTTCGGCGTCAGAGTTGTCCACAGGGCGAGGCGCACCTCGGCTTCCGCACCCCGGAGCCCGGGCAGCACAGGTCAGAACGGTGCAGGGACAGTGTCGGGTGCCGCCTCGAACCGCACGGTGTTCTGCGGGGGCGGCGCGTCTATATAGGTGCGACCCGTCGGACTGGTCCACACCAGCACCCCGCCGTCGAGCTGCTCGACATGCCACGGCGAGTTGTGCTTGAGCACATGATGCCTACGGCAGAGGTCGGCGAGATTCTCTCCACACGTCGCACCGCCGGACGCTGCGGCGTGAGTGTGATCGAGGTCGCACTTTCGAGAAGCCAGCCCGCACCCCGGGAACCGACACCGTTGATCTCGCGCTCGCAGGTGTCGTTTCAGATCTTCACTCGGACGGTATCGGTCGACGGCGAGCACCGCTCCGGTGATCGGATGGGTGAGGACCCGATTCCACCCTGCTGCGTGCCCCGCGAGAAGCCGCGCAGTGTCGGTGTCGATCGGAATGACGCCGTCCAGCTCCGCGGGCGGCGACGACCGGCCGCGGAACAGCTGCCCCGTCGGCTCTGAAGACGATCGAGGGACTCCCACATCGTGATCGTCGGCCAGATCAGCATCAGCATCAGCATCAGCATCAGCATCAGCATCGGCATCGGCGTCGGCGTCGGCATCGGGATCGGGATCGGCGTCGGCATCGGCATCGGAGTCGGCATCATTGACGCGATCGTCGCCCATCAGTGTGGTTATCGGCACGGTCACCTCAACGCGGCCACGGATCTCGCCGAGGAGCCCGTCGATCGTGTCATGGCCTGCGGGAACGCCGGTCAGCAGTAGATCGGCGAGGAGATCGGCGCGGATCTGGTCGACGGTGCGCTCGTCCGCGACGAACTCTCGACCCTCGGCGGCAGCGGCGCGCGCGGCTCGGCGATTCTCCTGACGGACGGCATGCGCCGCCTGCGACAACCTGTCGTATATGCCGTGGATCAGTACGGCCGAGCCGTGGGCGTGCAGAGTGGCCATTCCGTCTTCGTCGAGTGACACCCAGACGCGCCGCTGATCGCGGGCGCTGCGATGCCGTTCGGTGACCGAACGCTCGCTGAAGCGCTCGGCGACGCGCCGTGCGAGCGCACGCAGTCTGTTCGGAGACTCGGCCTCGGCGAGAGGGAGCATGATCGAGGCGTATGCCTCTCTGTCTGCGGGCTCTTGAAGGTGAGAGGCGGCCTCGACGATGACTCGAGAGTGGGCGGCGCTGATGCGCCCGGCGCTCTGCGCGGCCCACACAGTGGGAAAGTCGTCGACGAGAACAGTGGCCGCGGCCATGCGTCGCTCGATCGTACGGTCGCTCACGTGCTGAGCCGCACCGATCTCGGCCGCGATCGTGCGGATCGAGTGGTCGCCTCTGTCAGGGTGATCGCCCTGCTTGGCGATGTCGATCGCGAGTCGCGACGCGATCGCCAGGAGCCCGTCTCGTGCGGCTTGCATGCTGCTCATGGTGGCCTCGGCGAGGCGCACGGATTCGACCAGATCGGCGAGAGTCGCCATCTGGATGTCCGTCGCGTCGAGGAGGGCTGCCATGACTTCAGTAGATCACCGACCACCGACATTCGAGCCCCGGAATGTGATCGATAAAGCCCAGTTCATGATTGTATTCCGGCATCTCACTCAGAAGTATCGGAGCGTGCTCTGCTTGACTTCCCCGGTGCTCCTGAACGCCATCGACAACGCTCCCGATAACCTCATCGGCAACGCTTCCGACCACCTCATCGACCACGCTCCCGACAACGCCATCGACAACGGCCCTCACCCGACCGACACCACTCAACCCACCCCTCGGACCGTCGTGCTCCTGCACGGCATGATGGGCTCCGCCGAGAGCTGGGCACCTGTCACGGGCGAGCTCGTGGACCGCGGTCATCGCGTGCTCGCGCTCGATCTTCCGGGGCATGGACTGTCTCCCCGTGACCCGGACCTCACGATCGAGTCGGCCGCGGCATCCGTCGTGCAGACCGTCGAGAAACTGGCGCCGGCGGAGCAGGTCGTGGTCATGGGCCATTCCTATGGCGCGACGGTGCTCGCCGAGGCGGTCGAGGCCCTGCGTCCGGCGCTGGCGATCTATGTCGACGCCGCGCTGCGCCTGCCGGGCGGTCACGATCTCGCAGCGCTCGCAGCGCAGTACGAGGCCGCTCGGCAGGAACGGCTGACCGTCGACCGCATCCGGGCGTCTCGTGCGCACTATCCGGCGGATGCTGCCGCGATCGAGGCCAGGGCCGCACGACGATTCGACCCCGCGACCACCGCATCCATCTCGTGCCACGCCGACCGCTCCTGGACGCTCGGCCCCGGAGCGATCCTCGTGCACGCCGAGCCGAGCCGATGGGTCTCGCCGACCGACATCGAGAGGCATCGGCGACACGGGGCCGATGTGCGCGGCATCTCCGGTGCCGAGCACACGATCTGGTACAGCCACCTCGCGGAGTTCACCGCGGCGCTCCCCGAGCTCTTCGGCCCACGCGACGGCCCACGCGACGGCCCACGCGACGGCCCACGCGACGGCCCACGCGCCGGCCCACGCGACGGCCCACGCGACCAGCCACGCGACCATCCACTCGGCCGACGCCGAGCCCTGCCGTAGCCTCAGACCATGACGACGGCCGCTCGCCCCACCGACACCGCGCTCGCCGAGTTCCGCGTTCAGGTACCGGCGCGAGCCGCTCTTCACAACATTCCCGGCGGCCGCGGACTGACCTGGCGAGCGGGCGATACGGTGCTGCGCCCCTCGGCCGGAGACGGAGAGACGGCCTGGAAAGCGGACGTGCTGGCCGGTCTCACACACTCCGACGGCTTCCGCACCCCACGCCCGATCCGCTCCCGCTCGGGAGGGTGGACCGTCGACGGCTGGGAGGCGTGGCAGTGGCTTCCCGGGCACACCGACGAGACCCGAGTCGTCGACATCCTCGCCGCAGGTGCGGCGTTCCACGAGGCCGTGGTCGATCTCGGCCGTCCCGCGTTCATCGACGCTGCGCACGATCCGTGGGCGACCGCCGACAGGATCGCCTGGGACGAGGAGCAGCGTTCCGAGGCGGCGGCCCTGCGGAGTCGTCTCACTGACGCCTTCCGTCCGGTCGACGCTCCCTCGCAGATCATCCACGGAGATCTCCTCGGCAACGTGATGTTCGAGGCGGGGCAGCCGCCGACCATCATCGACTGGGCCCCCTACTGGCGGCCGACCGGCTTCGCCGCGGCCATCGTCCTCGCGGACGCCGCGTGCTGGCACGGTCTCGACGCGACGGCAATGCGCACCTTCGCCGACGACCTTCCCGAGGGCCGCCAGCTGCTGATCCGCGCCCTCGTGTTCCGCATCGCGACCCTCGAGATCCTCGGCGAGTGGGATGCCGCGATGGAGGCCAGGCATGCGCCGATCCTCGATGCGGCGCTCGGCTGAGCGCACCTGAATCGCCGACCCAGCTGACCTGACTACCCTGGAGGGGATATGGCACATCTTCTCGGGGCTGAAGCCCTCCACCTCGAATATCCGACGAGGGTCGTCTTCGACTCCGTGACCCTCGGCATCGAAGAAGGTGACCGCATCGGCATCGTCGGCCGCAACGGCGACGGCAAGTCCAGCCTGCTCGGCATGCTGGCGGGCATCAAGGAGCCGAACTCGGGCCGGGTCACGGTGCGAGGCGGCACGACGATCGGCGTGCTCGACCAGGCCGACACCCTCAGCGACGATCTGACCATCAGCGCCGCTGTCGTCGGCGACACTCCGGAGTACGAGTGGGCCGGCGATCCCCGCATCCGCGACGTGATCGAAGGACTGCTGAAGGATCTGCCCTGGGATGCCGAGATCGGCTCCCTCAGCGGAGGCCAGCGCCGCCGTGTCTCGCTCGCCAAGCTCCTGACGGGCGACTGGGATGTCATCGCCCTCGACGAGCCCACCAACCACCTCGACGTCGAAGCCATCACCTGGCTGGCCGGACACCTCAAGAAGCGCTGGAGCCCGAACTCGGGAGCGCTGATGGTCGTGACGCACGACCGGTGGTTCCTCGACGAGATCTGCACCGAGACCTGGGAGGTGCACGACCGCATCGTCGAGCCCTTCGAGGGAGGGTACGCGGCCTACATCCTGCAGCGCGTCGAGCGCGATCGCATGGCGGCGGCCACCGAGGCCAAGCGCCAGAACCTCGCCAAGAAGGAACTGGCCTGGCTGCGTCGTGGTGCCCCGGCCCGCACGGCGAAGCCGAAGTTCCGCATCGACGCGGCGAACGAGCTCATCGCCGACGTGCCGGAGATCCGCGACAAGGTGTCGCTGCAGTCGCTCGCCGTGTCCCGCCTCGGCAAGGACGTCGTCGACCTGCTCGACGTCGGCGTGACCTACCCGACCGTCGACGGCGGCACGCGAGAAGTGCTCCGCGACGTCGAGTGGCGCATCGCGCCGGGGGAGCGCACCGGCATCCTCGGGGTCAACGGTGCCGGCAAGTCGACGCTGCTCGGTCTCATCTCGGGCACCGTCGAGCCCACGGTCGGCCGGGTGAAGCGCGGCACGACGGTGAAGGTCAAGACGCTCACGCAGCGCCTCGACGAGCTCGAGGACGTGCGGCGCGAGCCGGTGCGCGTCGTGATCTCGCGACTGCGCACGTCGTACACGATGGGCTCCGGCTCGAAGGCGCAGGAGCTCACCCCCGGACAGCTGCTCGAGCGACTCGGGTTCGATTCCGCGCAGCTCTCCACCCCGGTGAAGGACCTCTCGGGAGGCCAGCAGCGTCGACTGCAGCTGCTGCTCGTGCTCCTCGACCAGCCGAACGTGCTGATTCTCGACGAGCCGACCAACGATCTCGACACCGACATGCTCGCGGCGATCGAGGACCTGCTCGACTCGTGGTCGGGAACGCTGCTCGTGGTCAGCCACGACCGGTACTTCCTCGAGCGCGTGACAGATCAGCAGTTCGCG
Source organism: uncultured Microbacterium sp. (assembly GCA_963518515.1). Taxonomy (GTDB): domain Bacteria; phylum Actinomycetota; class Actinomycetes; order Actinomycetales; family Microbacteriaceae; genus Microbacterium. The sequence continues at coordinate 123,003 of CAUQIW010000007.1, read as the reverse complement.
ATCCTCGACGGACACCTGCGCCACCTGCCCGGCGGCGTGGACGAGTACCTCCGTCTGCGCCACCTGCAGACCTCGGCACCCGGCAAGTCGCAGACGGCCGTCAACACCGCGAAGAAGGCCTCCAGCCTCGACGGCGCCGCCCTGCGCTCCGCGCAGAAGGAGGTCTCGTCGCTGGAACGTCGCATCCAGAAGCTCACGCAGCAGGTCGACAAGGCGAAGACCGCGCTGGCGGATCACGATCAGTCGGACTTCGCGGGTCTCGGCGACAAGATGAAGGCCATCAGCGATCAGCAGGCGGAGATCGAGGAGCTCGAGCTCCGCTGGTTCGAGCTGACCGAAGAGCTCGACTGACCGGGGAGCTCGGCTGACCGGAGCGCTCGACTGACCGGAGGTCAGCTGAACCGGAGAGCTCGACTGACCGGAGAGTTCCACCGAACCGACATCTCGCCATCCGACGCCCGGGGGAATACGGTGGCAGTGCGGTGCGCTGTGCTCTGGGCGGGGTTCGATGCCATCCGGGATCGCACAGCTGATCCTGCGGTACCCGGGAGGCACAGATGGAAGGACTCGAGGTCACCGTCCTGATCGGACTCACGATCCTCGTCGGAACGCTGCTGGCGCCGCGCGTGCGCCTCGCGCTGCCCCTCGTTCTCGTCATACTCGGGCTGCTGCTGGGCTTCGTGCCCCAGCTGCGCGAGATCCAGCTGCCACCCGAGACGGTGCTGCTGCTCTTCCTGCCGGTGATGCTGTTCTGGGAGAGCCTGACGACGTCGCTGCGGTCGATCCGACGCGACTTCCGCTACATCCTGCCGATGAGCACGCTGCTCGTCGTGGCATCCGCCTTCGCCGTCGCCGGTATCGCGGTGCTGTTCGGGATGCCGTGGGAGGCCGCCCTCATCCTCGGAGCCGCCGTCGCTCCGCCCGACGCCACCGCCGTCGCGGCGCTCGGCAGGCTACTTCCGCGGCGCATGTTCATGAAGCTCAAGGCCGAGAGCCTGACGAACGACGGAACCGCGCTCGTGCTCTACGCGATCGCGGTGTCGCTCGCGCTCGGCGGCCAAATCACCCCCTGGTCGGTGACCATGTCGGTGCTCGTCTCGTACCTCGGCGGTATCGCCGCAGGCGTGGTCGTCGCCGCCCTCGGATATCTGCTGCTGCGCCGCACCTCGACGACGATCGTCATCAACGTGACGCTGCTGCTGATCCCGTTCTCGGCCTTCCTCGTGGCGGAGATCGTGCATGCTTCCGGCGTGCTCGCCGTGGTCGTGGCCGGGCTCATCGTCGCCTACGTGTCGCCCAGGGTGACGACCGCGTCGTCGCGTCGTCAGGCCGACGGCGTCTGGCCGTTCGGCGTCTTCCTGCTCAACGGCGCTCTGTTCGTGCTGATCGGGCTCGAGGTGCAGTTCGTCGTCCACGAGATCTCGGCCGCTGCCATCGGCCGACTGGTGCTGATCACGCTCTCCGTGTGGGGCACTCTGCTCGTGGTGCGCTATCTCTTCCAGCTCATCAACGCCCCGTTCCAGCGCAAGGACGACCTGTCGCGACGGTCGCGCGGTGCCAAGGCGCGCGCTCGAGTGGTGTCCACCGTCGCCGGGATGCGCGGAGCGGTGTCGCTGGCGATCGCTCTCTCGGTGCCCGCTTCCGGTGCAGCGAACGGCGAGATCGCCGCGCGCGACCAGATCGTGTTCGTCACCGCAGGCGTCATCCTGCTCAGCCTGCTCGTGCAGGCGCCGCTGCTGCCGGCCATCGTCCGCTGGGCGAAGTTCCCGGTCGACCATGGTCCCGACGAGGAATACGAGCTGGCCGAGCGCACGATCTCCGGTGCCGCGCTCGCCGCCCTCGACGATCTCGCCCAGGAGCACGGGGTGGGTCAGGAGATCCGCGACAAGGTGCGGGCCGAGGGCTACCAGATGCTCGAGTTCTCGAACGCTCGCGCACTCGCGCGCGAGCAGGCGATCGTCGATGCGGAGGCGCGCGCCCTCGACGATCTGCTCGGGGAGCCCGATCCGCTCGGCGCGGGGGGAACCGGGGGCACCTCTCGACCGTTGCCCGGAGGCAGCGAGGCCGCCGTCAGCGGTGATCGGACCGGTGGTGACGGCGACGGCGACGGCGACACGGATGCAGAGGTCGTGCAGGGCCAGGTCAGGACGCTGCAGATGATCGCGACCTCGGACGAGGTCGACATCATGCAGCGCTCTCCGCTGCTGCGCCACGAGGAGCACACCACGCTCAAGCTCGCCCTGATCGACCGCAAGCGCGAGGTGCTTCTCGGGCTGCGCAGAGCGGGCACGGTCGACGACCTCGTCGTGCGGCGCATCTCGACGAGACTCGACCTCGAGCAGGTGCGCCTGCAGGGCATCGAGGAGTTAGACTGAGTGCTGTGACGCTCTGTGACGCACCGATTCCCCGGACGGTCGGATGACTGCCTAACGTATTCGAGTCCCCCCAGAGAGGAACCCGAATCTCCATGTCCCGTACAGCATCCCGTCGGACCACATCCATCATCGCCGCGCTCGCCGCGGTGCCGCTCTTCGTCGCTCTGTCGGGCTGCGCGACCGCATCCGCCGGCTCGGACGGAGGCTCGTCGGAGAACGAGACCGTCAAGATCGGCGTCGTCGGCAAGGGCGACGCCCAGTGGGCGCCGTTCGTCGAGGCTGCCGCTGAAGAGGGCATCACCGTCGAGCTCGTCGACTTCGGCTCGTACGAGCAGCCGAACCCGGCACTGAGTGAGAGCGAGATCGACCTCAACCAGTTCCAGCACATCGTGTATCTTGCCGACTACAACGTGAACTCGGGCTCCGATCTCACGCCGATCGGCTCGACCGCCATCTACCCGCTGGGTCTCTACTCGAAGAAGTACGACGATGTCGACAGCATCCCCGAGGGTGAGACCGTCGCGGTCCCCGACGACGCGTCGAACCAGGCCCGTGCGCTTCTGGTCCTGCAGTCGGCAGGTCTCGTCGAGCTCAAGAGCGGCGGCACGATCTTCTCGGACATCGCCGACGTCGACACGGAGAAGTCGAAGGTCAAGGTCACCGCGCTCGAGGCCGCGCTGATCCCGACCTCGCTGCCCGACGTGGCGGCGGCGATCATCAACAACGACTTCGTGCAGGATGCGGGGCTGACCTTCGAGGATGCCATCGCACAGGACGACCCCGAAGACCCCAACGCGCTGCCCTACGTCAACATCTTCGCCGCTCGTGCCGATGATGCAGACAACGAGACGTACCTGAAGCTCGTCGAGATCTTCCAGACGGATGCCGACGTGCAGGCGGGTCTGCTGGAGTCGTCCGGTGACACCGCGGTGTCGCTGCAGACGCCGGTCGAAGACCTCGTCGCCTCGCTGAAGAAGGTCCAGAAGGACACCGAAGAGCAGAAGTAGACCAGAGCGGGGAACCTCTCCGCCTGATGCGAGAATCGGGTGGCGCGTCGAGCGTCACCCGATTCGTCGTCTTCCGACAACCCTGACCGGAGCACCACATGCCGATCGTGAGCCTGACCAACGTGTCCAAGGCCTATCCCGCCCGCACGCCGGGTGACGGCGACATCGTCGCGGTCGACGACGTCACACTGTCGATCGAGAAGGGCGACGTCTTCGGGATCATCGGATACTCCGGCGCGGGCAAGTCCACCCTGGTGCGCCTCATCAATGCCCTCGAACCGGCGACAGGCGGGACGATCTCCGTCGACGGCGTGGACATCACGTCGCTCAAGGAGAGCGAGCTGCGGCGGATCCGTGGCGGCATCGGCATGATCTTCCAGCAGTTCAATCTGTTCGCTTCGCGCAGCGTCAGGGCCAACGTGGCCTATCCGCTCAAGCTCGCCGGCTGGTCCAAGGCCGACATCGACGCCCGCGTCACCGAGCTGCTCGGCTTCGTCGGGCTCGCCGACAAGGCCAGGGCCTTCCCCGAGCAGCTGTCCGGCGGGCAGAAGCAGCGCGTCGGCATCGCCCGTGCTCTCGCCACCCGACCGGCGATCCTGCTCGCAGACGAGGCCACCAGTGCGCTCGATCCGCAGACCACGCACGAGGTGCTCGACCTGCTCAAGCGCGTCAACCAGGAGCAGGGCGTCACGATCGTGGTCATCACGCACGAGATGGACGTCATCCAGACCATCGCCACCAAGGTCGCGGTCATGGAGAACGGCCGCGTGATCGAGCAGGGCGACGTGTTCGACGTCTTCTCCGCCCCGCAGAACCCCGCATCGCAGCGCTTCGTCGGCACGGTCGTCAAGGGCATCCCCTCGCCCTCCGAGCTGTCGGTGCTGCGAGAGCGTCACCGCGGTCGGCTCGTGACTTTCTCGTTCCGAGACGGCGACTCCTCGCAGGCGCAGGTGTTCCTCGACCTCGCCGGCGCCGGGCTCGACTTCGAGCTCGTCTACGGAGGCATCAACGACATCCGAGGTCGAGCGTTCGGCCACCTCACGCTCGCGATCCGGGGCACGGAGACGGCTGTCGACTCCGCACTCGCGGCGATCGGTGAACGCGTCGAAGTGACCGAGATCGCCCGAGAGGAGGCCAGCTGATGGACCGTCTGAACGAACTGTGGCCCGAGCTCTGGAAGGCAGCGCTCGAGACGCTGTACATGACCTCGTTCGCGCTGCTGCTCGGCGGGATCCTCGGACTCGCGATCGGCGTGATCCTGTACGTCACCCGCCCGGGCGGCCTGGCCGAGAACCGCGGTGCGGCGCTCGTCGCGAACCTCGGCGTCAACTTCTTCCGGCCGATCCCGTTCGTGCTCTTCGTGGCGGTCGCGCAGCCCTTCGCCCGCGTGGTGACCGGCACCGGCATCGGCACGACGGCCGGCGCGTTCATGATCGCGCTCGCGGCGTCGTTCGCGATCGGACGCATCGTCGAGCAGCACCTCGTGTCGGTGCCGCCCGGCGTGATCGAGGCGGCGAGGGCGATGGGCGCCGGTCCCTGGCGCATCCTCTTCACCGTCGCGATTCCCGAGTCGCTCGGGCCCCTCATCCTCGGCTACACGTTCATCGTCGTCGCGCTCATCGACATGACGGCTATGGCCGGACTGATCGGGGGCGGCGGTCTCGGCGCGTTCGCCCAGATCTACGGCTTCCGGCAGTTCGAGCCTGTGGTCATGTGGACGGCGATCGTGCTGATCGTGGTGTTCGTGCACCTCGTGCAGATCCTCGGAACGAGGCTCGCGCGCAAGATCATGCGCCGCTGACGGGAACGTCCTTCAGGCTGCGGCGGGCCGCGAAGACGCGCGGCTCGCCGCTGAGCGGGTCGACGAAGTGCAGCTCTCGCGCGAGCAGCTGCATCGGTCTGTCGAAGTCGTCCGGCAGCTCACCGCGGAGTTCGGGGTAGAACGGGTCGTTCAGGATCCCCATCCCGAGGGCGGCGAGATGCACCCGCAGCTGATGCATCTTCCCGCTGTGGGGGCGGAGAAGCGTGTGCACCACATGCTCGTCGGCACCGATGACCTCGATCAGGGTCTCGGCGTTCGGCTCGCGCTCATCGTCGACCTTCACCTTCAGCTCGTTGCGGAGCTTGACGATGTGGTTGCGGTACACGAGCGGAAAACGCGAGGCATCCCAGCCCGCCGGACGAGCGGACACCGCCTCGTAGACCTTCTGCACCTGACGGGTCTCGAACAGCAGCTGGTACGGCCCCCTGGTCTGCGGGCGAGCCGAGAACATCAGTACCCCCGCGGTCGCCCGGTCCAGGCGATGGATGGGGGCGAGGTCGGGATTGTCGAGCAGATTGCGAAGCCGGATCAGCGCGGAGTTCTGCAAGAACTTGCCGCCGGGGATCGTCGGCAGGAAATGCGGTTTGTCGATGACGACGAGGTCGTCATCCTGATGGAGGACCTCGATCTCGACGGGAAGACGCGTCTCGACAGGAGGATCGCGGTAGTACCAGATGAACTCCTCGACGCCGAGGGGAGTGTCCCGAGCCAGCGGGCGTCCGTCACGCGCCACGATCTCGCCGCGATCGAAGCGACTGAGCAGACCCTCCGGATCGAGGTGGAAGAAGCGATCGATCATGTAGGCGCCGACGGTCGGCCACTCGCCGCTCATCGGCACATGCAGACGCGTCGCTCCGACGCCGTTGCGCACAGGCAGGGGGGAGAGCATCGCCATGTCGTCAGCGCCTCACGCGTCGAAGCTCAGGCTGAGCTTGCGCAGCAGCCCCGCGAGGCGGTCGCGGTCGCCGCGCGAGAGCGCCTGCAGAAGGTCGGCCTCGACGTCGACGAGCCGCGTGATCGCGGCATCTACCCGGGTGCGTCCGTCATCGGTGAGGATCACGAGCACGCTGCGACCGTCGCCGGGGTCGGACTCGCGTCGCACGAAGCGGCGCGTCACCAGACGATCGATGCGGTTGGTCATGGTGCCGCTCGAGACCAGGGTCTGCTGAAGGAGCTGCTTGGGCGAGAGCTGGAACGGGGCTCCCGCACGGCGCAGCGCCGAGAGCACGTCCCACTCCCACGGTTCGAGATCGCTGCGGCGGAACACATCGCGACGAGCGCGATCGAGGAGTCTCGTCAGGCGATCCATGCGCGAGAGGACCTCGAGGGGTGAGAAGTCGAGGTCGGGCCGCTGGGTGTTCCAGGCGCCGACGATCCGGTCGACCTCATCCGCCTCGCTCATCCGTCCATTATCGCGTGTGCGAGCGCGGTCGCGAGCGAGGGCGGTCGCGACCGACGTCGGTCGCATCGGTGTCTGGTTCGACTCAGATCAGCTCGATGGTCATGAACGTGCTGTGCGGGTCGTGTGCATACCCGGCGAACGGAGCGCACTCGACGAATCCCGCGCGGCCGTACAGCGAGTGCGCCGGGCGGAAGAAGTCGGCGCTGCCGGTCTCGAGCGAGACTCGTCGCACACCGCGACCGCGGGCGTCGGCCATCAGCGCCTCCAGCATCAGCGACCCCAGGCCCTGGCCGCGACGCCTCGGGTCGGTGCGCATCGACTTCAGCTCTTCGTGGGCCGGCTCGTGCTCGATCGCGGCCAGTGCACCCGTGGCGACGAGGTCGTCGCCGTCGTGCGCGGCGAACAGCCGGACTCCCGGCGCGAGCAGCGCGTCGAGGGGCAGGGCGTGCTGGCTCTCCACCGGCCCGGTGCCGGCCATATCGGCGTGATGGGCGAGGAGGAAATCAGCGAGGTCCGGCTGGCCGCTCCCACTCGATCGATCGTGATGCTCATCCCCGCAGGATCCCAGAGCCGTGTTTCGCGCCGATGTCGGCGTGGCAGAATGAGCGGGCGGCTTCCTCTCGGAGACCGCGGTCCGCCGTGGTGTAATGGCAGCACGACAGCCTTTGGAGCTGTTAGGTCTAGGTTCGAGTCCTGGCGGCGGAGCATGACTGGGAACACGCTCGCCATCATCGTCCTCGCCGCAGGCCAGGGAACGCGTATGCGCTCCCGACGCCCGAAGGTGCTCCACGCGATCGGCGGACGCCCGCTCGTGGGCCACGTGCTCACGACCGCGGCTCGACTCGGTGCCGAGCACATCGAGGTCGTCGTCAGGCACGAGCGTGATCAGGTGGTCGATGCGCTGTCGCGCGACTACCCCGGCGTCGTGTTCATCGACCAGGACGACGTGCCCGGCACCGGGCGCGCGGTGCAGGTCGCGATCGACGGGCTGCCGGCCGACTTCGACGGCGACGTCCTCGTGCTCTCCGGCGATGTCCCGCTGCTGGAGGAGGAGACGCTGCGCGCCCTCGTCGAGGGCCACCGCGCCGCATCCGCCGCCGCGACCGTTCTCAGCGCTCGACTGCAGGATCCGACGGGCTACGGCCGCGTGATCCGTGATGCGGAGGGCACCGTGCAGCGGATCGTCGAGCAGAAGGACGCGACCCCCGACGAGGCTGCCGTGTCGGAGATCAACGCGGGCGTCTACGTCTTCCGCGCCGCAGATCTGCGCGCGCAGCTCGCCCGTGTCACGCAGGACAACGCGCAGGGCGAGATGTACCTGACCACCGTCATCGAGCTGCTGCGCGCCGACGACCAGCCCGTCGCGGCGGAGATCGCCGATGACACCGCCTCGACCTTCGGCATCAACGACCGTGCTCAGCTCGCCGAGGCCGGACGAGTCCTCAGAGACCGCATCGTGCGGCGCTGGCAGCGCGAGGGCGTCACGATCGTCGACCCGGCGACGACCTGGATCGATGACGAGGCCGTGCTCGCGCCCGACGTCACGATCCTTCCGAACACGCAGATCCTGGGTGCCACGGTCATCGCCGAGGGCGCCGTCGTCGGACCCGACACGACTCTCGTCGACTGCGAGGTGGGGGAGGACGCGACGGTGCGTCGTACCGACGCCACCCTCGCCGTCATCGGCGCCGAGGCGACCGTCGGCCCGTTCTCGTTCCTCCGAGCGGGCACCGTGCTCGGTGCACGAGGCAAGATCGGCGCCTACGTCGAGACCAAGAACGCCGAGATCGGCGAGGGCAGCAAGGTGCCGCATCTCTCGTACGTCGGAGACGCCACCATCGGTCGCGGCGTCAACCTCGGGGCGAGCACGATCACCGCGAACTACGACGACGTGAACAAGCACCGCACCGTGGTCGAGGACGAGGTGCACACCGGGTCGCACACGACCCTCGTCGCGCCCGTTAGGCTGGGTGCTGGCGCCAAGACAGGAGCCGGTGCCGTCGTCCGCAAGGACGTGCCGGCCGGTGCCCTTGCCATGAGCGTCGCCCCTCAGCGCAACCTCGAGGGTTGGGTCGAGAAGAACAGGGCAGGCACGGGCGCGGCAGACGCCGCGGCCAGATCCCGAGTGGCGGAGTAGGCGAACCAATGGCGCGCAAGAAGAAGACGGTCGACCTCGACAGGGACAACGGCATCGCGCCGGGTCTCGTTGCCAAGACCAAGAAGCGACTCGTCGTGGCCGGCGGTCGATCTCACCCCGAGCTCACGGCCGCAGTGGCCGCGGCATTGGGCACCGAGGTCGTGCCGACCGAGCACCGCACCTTCGCCTCCGGCGAGATCTATGCGCGGTTCGACGTGTCGATCCGCGGTTGCGACCTCTTCCTGATCCAGACCTTCGGCGAGCCCGTGAACGAATGGCTCATGGAGGCGCTCATCATGATCGATGCCGCGAAGCGCGCGTCGGCGAAGCGCATCACCGTCGTCGCTCCGTACTATCCGTACTCGCGCCAGGACAAGAAGGGGCGCGGCCGCGAGCCGATCAGCGCCCGTCTCGTCGCCGATCTGCTGAAGACCGCCGGCGCCGACCGAGTCATGAGCGTCGATCTGCACGCCGCGCAGATCCAGGGCTTCTTCGACGGCCCCGTCGACCACCTCTTCGCCAAGCCCGTGCTGCTCGACTACTTCGAGCGCACGCTGAGCGCCGAAGACCGCAAGATCCTCACCGTGGTCTCGCCCGACATGGGCCGCGTGCGCGTGGCGGACACCTGGTCGGACAGCCTCGGCGCTCCGCTCGCAATCATCCACAAGCGTCGCGACCCGAAGGTGGCCAACCAGGTCTCGGTGCACGAGATCGTCGGAGCCGTCGAGGGCCGCACCTGCCTGCTCGTCGACGACATGATCGACACCGGCGGCACGATCGTGAAGGCGGCGCAGGCGCTCAAGCAGAACGGCGCGCACCGCGTCATCGTCGCCGCGACGCACGCGATCTTCAGCGACCCCGCATCGGAGCGCCTGCAGGACGCGTCGATCGACGAGGTCGTCATCACCGACACGATCCCGCTCACCGAATCGCGGCGCTGGGAGAAGCTCACGGTCCTCCCGATCGCGCCTCTTCTCGCTCGCGCTATCCGCGAGGTTTTCGAAGACGGATCGGTGACGAGCATGTTCGGCGGCGACGCGTAGCGGATGCAGCGAATCGGCACAGCCTGCACATAGACGGTGTCCCTACGGTCGAAGCATCACATCGATCACGGCCGGGAGGACCATCATGATCCGCACGACTGCACCGACTTCTGTTCGCAAGGGCGCCGCCCTCATCGGCGTCGCAGGGCTTCTCGTCCTCGCCGGATGCTCGAGCACGGCTGACGCCGAGGACACCTCGACGGGCGACACCGGCAGCGACACCACATCCGAATCCGCCGACACGGGAGCCGCGAGCGGCGACTACGCCGACGGCAGCTATACCGCGGACGGCTCGTACCAGACCCCCGAGACCGTCGAGAAGATCTCGGTCACCCTCACCATCGCCGACGGCCTCGTCACCGATGTCGAGGTGGAGGGCGACCCACAGGCACGCGAGTCCGAGCAGTACCAGGGCCAGTTCATCGACGGGATCTCCGACGAGGTCGTGGGCAAGTCGCTCGACGACATCGAGGTCAGCCGTGTCGCAGGATCGTCGCTGACCAGCGGCGGATTCAACGAGGCCGTCGAGTCGATCAAGGAGCAGGCGGCCGCCTGAGCGGCCGAGCTCGAACGCCGCGGGATCATGGCCATCTGGCGCTTCGACGCGATCGGCACGCGCTGGGAGATCGAGACCGAGCGAGAACTCGACTCCGCTTCGCGCGCGCCGGTCGACGAGCGGATCGAGCGATTCGACCGTGAGTGGTCGCGGTTCCGCGGCGACTCCGACGTGTCGCGCCTCGCCCGGGAGGGCGGCCGCATCGTCTCCGCCGACGCCGCGGCGATGCTCGACGCGTACGCCGAGCTGTCGACGGCGACCGGGGGAGCGGTGAACCCGCTCGTCGGCGACAGCCTCGCGGCACTGGGATACGACGCGGCGTACACGCTGCGGGCGAGGGAGCCGATCGCGGCTCCGACCGAGTGGACGCGGCTCGTGCAGTGGACCGGCGACGGGGTCACGGCATCCGCTCCCGCACTCCTCGACGTCGGGGCGATCGGAAAGGGACGGCTCGTCGACATCGTGATGGATGCTCTCCACGACGTCGCCGGCGACGTGGTCGTCGATGCCGGTGGCGACATCCGCGCGCGGGGAGCGGCCGTGCGCATCGGGCTCGAGCACCCCTACGACACCTCCCGGGCGATCGGCGTGGTCGGGCTCGAGAATGCGGCGCTGTGCGCGTCAGCCGTCAACCGCCGGGCATGGGGCGACGGATTGCACCACGTCCTCGACGCACGCACCGGCATACCGGTGCGCACCTGGGCCGCCACCTGGGCCATCGCGTCCGACGCGATGAGAGCGGATGCCATCGCCACGGCGCTCTTCTTCGACGGGGGCCCCGAGCTCGCGGCCTCCTGGGGGGTCGAATGGGTGCGCATGACGACCGACGGTCGTGTGCAGCGCTCGCCCGCCTGCCCCGCCGAGCTGTTCACCGGCCGACCCGCGCCGGTCTGAAGTAGGGAAGAGTGAAGCCGTGATCACCTCCATGACCGCCATGAGACAGCGCGTACTCGCGCTCCTCGGCGGAATCTCGATGTACCGCCTGGTGCTGTTCGCGCTCGTGGCGCTGGCAGTCATCGCCGTCGTTCTCTCGGCCGTCGGGGTGATCGTGTCACCCACTCCGCTCGAGATCATCGCCACCTTCGCCGTGCTCGCGGTCGTCATCTCGGCCGTCGATGCCGTCGCCCAGCGCCTGCTCCGGCTGCCGTGGCGCATCGAGTCGTCGCTCGTCACCGCTCTGATCCTGCTGTTCGTGCTGCGTCCTGGACTCGAGCCCGCGGCGCTGCTGGGAATCGCCATCGCCGGAGCGGTCGCCAGCCTGTCGAAGTACCTGATCGTCTTGCGGGGTCGGCACATCCTCAACCCCGCCGCGTTCGGTGCATCCGTCGTGTCGATCCTTGGGTCGTTCGGAGCCTTCGAGTGGCTCGGCACGTCGTCCTCGTGGTGGGTGGGTGCACCGTCGCTCTTCGTCCCCGTGCTGATCCTCGGGCTGGCGGTGCTCTGGCGCACGGAGAAGGTGCGCATCGTCGCGGTCTTCCTCGTCGTCGCGATCACGGTCTCGGTGCTGCGCCAGGCGGTGCAGGCGCAGGAGTTCGAGATCGCCTTCGACCTGCCGACCGCCTTGTCGTTCGCGCTGCTACAGTCGCCCTTCCTCTTCCTCGGCGCGTTCATGCTCTCCGAGCCGCTGACCCTGCCGCCGCGGCGGTGGCAGCAGTTCTCGGTCGCCGCGCTCGTCGGCGTGCTGGCCGGATGGCCCATCGCCGTCGCAGGACTCTTCACCCTCGGTCAGGAGCGCGCGCTACTCATCGGCAACCTGCTCGCCTTCGCCTTCGCGCTCAGGGGCTCGGTGCGACTGGTGCTCGAGAAGCGGCGGCAGGTGACTCCCACGGCGCAGGAGCTGACGTTCCGAGCCAGTGGCCCGGTGAAGTTCCTGCCGGGCCAGTATCTCGAGCTCGACGTTCCGCATTCCAGGCCGGACGCGCGGGGCACGCGGCGCGAGTTCAGCATCGTCTCCGCACCCGCCGAGCTGCCGACGCTGCGCATCGCGTACAAGGAAGGCGGCCCCCAGCGCGCGTCCAGCTATAAGCGCGCACTCGCCGCCGCCGACGAGGGGGCGACTCTGGCCGTCACCGGCACCTGGGGCGACTTCCTGCTGCCGCGCGCGGAGTCGCCGGTGCTGATGGTGGCCGCAGGCATCGGAATCACTCCGTTCGTGTCGCAACTGCGTCAGCTGCAGCTCACTGGTCGGCAGCGCGATGTGGTGCTCGTCTACGTGGCATCCGACAGCAGCGAACTCGCGTTCCGCGACGAGCTCGCAGCCACGGGCGTTCCGACGATCGTGTTCACCCGCGACGAGCCCGCCGACCTTCCGGGGCATTGGACCTGGGCCGGCGGTGCACGACTCGACGCCACCGAGCTGCAGCGTCAGGTCGCCGACCTCGCACACCGCCATGCGTACATCTCGGGTCCTCCGCGACTCATCGCGGACCTCGCCCCGGCTCTGCAGAAGGCGCGCTCCCTGACGACGGACGCCTTCGCCGGCTACTGACCCGTCGTTGCACCGACGCCGCTGCGGTGGCCGGCTCCGGTGGCCGGCTCCGGCGCTCCATGTGCCGTCTGCAGGACCCGAGCACGTTCTGCCCGGTGATCCAGCGGCTCTCATCCTGCAGACGTGCATCGGTCCTGCAGACGGCACAGGAGCGGCGGCGGCCAGTCAGGCGCGATCTCGAAGCCGTTCGACGGCCGCCAGGATCGCAGCCCGCACGACCGGCCAGTCGTGAACGATCATCGCGTAGTCGAACCTCAGGGTTTCGAATCCCTGCCGGGAGGCTTCCGCATCGCGCAGGAGGTCCCGATGACGATGCGACGCATCGTCGTGGTTGTCGACGCCGTCCGCTTCCAGGATCAGCAGCCGATCGACCACGAAGTCGACCCTGCCGACGGCGGGGATGTCCACCTGGCATTCCAGAGGATGCCGAGCAGGTGAAGTCGCAGGCGCAACAGGGATTCGAGGCCGCTGTCGGCGTCCGACCGCGCGAAGTCGACGAGCCAGCGTGCCCGGCGCGGGAGTCGAGCGCGGATCCTCGCTCGACCTGCCGCCCGCAGTTTTCGCAAGCGCAGAGCGGACTCGAGGGCCACGAAGAAGGCCTCGTCCCCCCGGCAGAGGAGCACATGCACGAGAGCGTCCTCGAGCGGTGCCAGCCCGAGTGCCGTCGGTCCATCGAAGTAGTGGCTCGTGCAGGCGCAGCCGCTGTGGTGGGTGCGTCCGTGCGTCCCCATCCAGACGTGCGGATGCTCGTCATCGTCAAGGGTCCACACACCATGCATCCGCAGTGCTCGGGAGCAGGTCAACGCACCACCGTGGGCTGCTGCTCCGACGGTGTCCGAGCACGTCGAGGGGAGAGCGAAGACGCCGTTGCGCACCCGGAGGATCGCCCCCTCCCTCACGGCAGCGGACAGCATCCGTCTGCTCAGACCGAATCGGTGCAGTTCGGTGCCGCGGGCGACGTCTCCGAGGTGGGACAGGACATGAGCAGGGGTGGGCACCTCGATGATCTTGCCGAACGAGGGGGACGTCCGGGCGTGTGATGCCGGAGCTGCACGTGATCGGGGTGAACTCCCCGTCGGATCAGTGTGTGCAGAAGACGTCGTCATGGGCGCCGGCGGCTGCCCACTGCGGGCCGTCTGCAGGACCGCGGCACGCATGCAGGATCGAAAGGGACGTGATCATCCTGCAGACGTGCATCGGTCCTGCAAACGGCACACGCGCCGGGGCGGAGAGCCGCCCGCGGGTCACACCTCGGCGACGGGACCGATCGGAAGTCGGACGGAGAAAGTGGTGCTCCCCGGAACGCTGTCGACCGTGATGCGACCACGATGACCCTCGACGATGGCCTTCGCGATAGCCAGACCGAGTCCCGTTCCGCCGGTCTGCCTGGCGCGCGAGCTGTCGCCTCGGGCGAAGCGCGCGAACAGCTCCTCGCGCACGGCCGGGTCGATTCCGGGGCCGTCGTCATGCACGCTCAGCACGGCCTCGTCGCCTTCTCGTGCGACGCGCAGCGTGATCGTCGTACCGGTGGGGGTGTGCGTGCGTGCGTTCGCCAGCAGATTCGCCACGACCTGGTGCATCCGGCCCGAGTCCCCGAGGATGACGACCGGCTCGTCGGGAGTCTCGATCTTCCAGTGATGATCGGCGGCGGTCGGACGCGCGTCCGAGAGGCCCTCCAGTGCCAGCTGGGTCAGGTCGACCGTGCCGTGCACGAGCTCCCGTCCCTCATCGAGCCGCGCGAGGAGCAGCAGATCCTCGACGAGACTCGTCATGCGCAGCGACTGGGCCTGGATGCGCTCGAGCGACGTGGTCGTGCTCTCGATCACCGTGGGACCCTGCTGCTGGCTGAGTGCCCGCAGCGACAGCTCGGAGTATCCGCGAATCGACGCGAGCGGCGTGCGCAGCTCGTGGCTGGCGTCTGCGACGAAGCGCCGCATCTGCTCCTCGTTCTTCTGTCGCGCCGCCAGGGACGTGTTCACATGGTCGAGCAGCTTGTTCAGCGAGGCGCCGACCAGGCCGGTCTCGGTTCTCGGGTCGGCTTCTGCCTGGGGGATGCGCTCGGTGATCGTCACCTCGCCGCGGTCGAGAGGCTGGTTGGCGACTCGCGTCGCGGTCGCCGCCACTGCACGCAGGGGACGCAGACTGACCCTGATCGTGATGGCGGTGGTGAGCGCCAGCAGGATCAGACCTCCGAGCGTCGCCAGCACGATCACGGTCAGCAGCTGGGTCAGCTGGGCCTGGATCTCGTCACGGGGGAGACCCGTGACCACGATGGTGCTGGTTCCGTCGCTCACGGGCGTCGCGACCATGCGGTAGGAGCCGACGCCCTCCAGCGTGACCGTGGCTCCGTGTCCTCCCTGGAGGGCGGCGTCGATCTGCTGGAGCTGTGCCGCGGTGAGGTCTTCCGTCGTTCCGCTGAGGCCCTCGCCTCCGTCGTCGATCACGACGCCCGTCGTGCCGCTGATGGGGCTCGACACGACGAAGAGCAGTCCCCCGGGAGCATTGACCTGTCGACCGGCCAGCAGACCCTGGGCCGTGACGTTGGTCGGCGGCTCCTGCTCCACCATGCGCGTCAGCTGGCCCGCATAGCTGTAGAGCCGCTGTTCGAGCTGATCCTCCAGAGTCCGCCCGAGAGTGGCGCTCGTGATGATGGCGACGATGACGAGGATGAGCGACACGAACCCGATCACAGCCGTCATCAGCCGCGTCTGCAGGCTCATCGGTCGATGACCCATCCTCGCTGTGCTCACTGAGGCGCCTTGATCATGTAGCCGACGCCCCGGACCGTGTGCAGGAGCGGGGTGCGACCCGCGTCGATCTTCTTGCGCAGGTAGGAGATGTAGAGCTCGACGACCGACGACTTGCCCCCGAAGTCGTAGCTCCACACACGGTCGAGGATCTGCGCCTTCGACAGCACTCTGCGCTCGTTGCGCATCAGGTAGCGGAGCAGCTCGAACTCGGTGGCGGTGAGCTCGATCTCGGTGCCGTCGCGGACGACCTCATGGCTGTCCTCGTTGAGGGTGAGGTCTGCCACGCGCAGGATCGACTGGCCGTCGTCGGCGGTCGCGTGCCCCGTGCGGCGGATGATCGCGCGCAGCCGCGCGATCACCTCCTCGAGGCTGAACGGCTTGGTGACGTAGTCGTCGCCACCGGCGGTGAGGCCGGCGACGCGATCGCCCACGGCATCCTTCGCGGTGAGGAAGAGCACGGGCACGAGGCTTCCGGATTCGCGCAGACGCCGCAGCACAGACATGCCGTCGAGGTCGGGCATCATGATGTCGAGCACGAGTGCGTCTGGCTCGAACTCGCGAGCCACCTGCAGCGCCTCGAGGCCGGACGACGCAGTGCGGACCTCCCAGCCCTCCATGCGCAGAGCCATGGCCAGCAGATCGGTGAGCATCTGCTCGTCATCGACGGCGAGGATTCGCAGGGGGGTGCCGTCGGGGCGGCGCAGTTCGGGGTGATCGGAGCTCATGACTCCATTCTGCGGAATCTCCTATGGGGTTTCTATGGAGAGCGCTATGCGTCCGCTGGGAACAGGCGAGACGACGAAGGCCCCGGCTGCGAAGCCGGGGCCCTGGTCGATCTCGGAAGACGCTCAGTGCGTGTCTTCCGCCTCGATCTCTGTGCGGTCGCCCGACCAGAGGGTGTGGAAGGTGCCTTCCTTGTCGATGCGCTTGTACGTGTGCGCGCCGAAGAAGTCGCGCTGCCCCTGCACGAGAGCGGCCGGAAGGCGGTCGGCGCGGATGCCGTCGTAGTACGACAGCGACGACGAGAACGCGGGCGACGGGATGCCGGCCTGCGCCGCGGCGACGACGACACGGCGCCATGCGGACTGCGCACGCGTGAACACCTCGGCGAAGTACGGAGCCGTCATGAGCACCGGCAGATCGGGGGTCTCTGCGTAGGCGTCGGCGATGCGGTTGAGGAACTGCGCGCGGATGATGCATCCACCACGCCAGATCTTGCTGATCGCACCGAGGTCGATGTTCCAGCCGTACTCGGCGGCGCCGGCGCGGATCTCATCGAAGCCCTGCGAGTACGCGACGATCTTCGAGGCGTAGAGAGCGAGTCGCACGTCCTCGATGAAGGCGGCTTCGTCGGCGACCACGAAGCTGGGTCCCTGAGCCTGTCGAAGGGCCTCATCGGGGCCGGGGAGGGATGCCGCGGCCGCGCGCTGCTCGGGGTGCGACGACAGCGAGCGGGCGAACGTGGCTTCGGCGATGCCGGAGACGGGAACGCCGAGCGACAGTGCGGTCTGCACCGTCCAGGCGCCGGTCCCCTTGGCGCCTGCCTGGTCGAGGATGACGTCGACGAGCGGCCTGCCCGTCTCGGCGTCGACCTGTCGCAGCACTTCGGCGGTGATCTCGATCAGGTACGACTCGAGCTCACCGCGGTTCCACTCGGCGAAGATCTCGGCGATCTCGGCGGGGGACTTGCCCGTGCCGCGACGGATGAGGTCGTAGGCCTCGGCGATCAGCTGCATGTCGGCGTACTCGATGCCGTTGTGAACCATCTTCACGAAGTGGCCGGCACCGTCGTGTCCGACGTGGGTGACGCAGGGCTCGCCCTCGGCGATCGCGGCGATGGACTTGAGGATCGGGCCGAGGGTGATCCACGACTCGTCCGAACCGCCGGGCATGATCGACGGGCCCAGCAGTGCGCCCTCCTCGCCGCCGGAGATGCCGGCGCCGACGAAGTTGATGCCCGTCTCACGGACCGCCTTCTCGCGGCGGATCGTGTCGGGGAAGTACGCGTTGCCGCCGTCGACGATGATGTCGCCGGGCTCGAACACCTCGACGAGCGACTCGATCACCGCGTCGGTCGGGCCGCCGGCCTTGACCATGATGATCGCGGTGCGCGGCTTCTGCAGGCTGTCGGCGAACTCCTGGTACGTGCTCGCCGGGATGAATCCGGCCTCAGGATGGTCGGTGACCAGAGTGTCGGTCTTCTCGTAGCTGCGGTTGAAGATCGCCACCGTGTTGCCCTCGCGGCTGGCGAGGTTGCGGGCGAGGTTCGACCCCATGACGGCGAGTCCGACGACTCCGATGTTCGCTGATGCTTCGGGCACAGAATGCTCCTCGATCGTGAAGTAGGGATGCTCTCAGATTATCGCGGTGCGACAGGGGGAGACCCCGTATGTCGCCCGCGGTCGGAGATCAGTCCTTGCGGTAGCCGGAGCGTCCGAGCGAGAAGAGCGCGGCGAAGGTCAGCCCCGCGGCGCACACCGTCATCACGCCGATGACCCCCGCGATCACATGAGAGAAGAAGGCGCCGTCGAGCATGGGGAACTCCGTGTTCTGCTGAGGGAAGATCGGTGTCACCAGCCTAACGGGTGATCCGGTACCATTGAGAGAAGTACCTCGGCGAGGGACTCTTCCGCGCGTTCGCGGAAGCTGTCCGTGATCGACGCGGCGAAGCGAGCCCGGTGGCTTTCCTCACGTGTCTGCGTTCGAGATCGAATCCAAGACCACCGCGCGGCTCACGCTGCGTGCCTGAAGGAGAACCCCATGTCTGAAGACACCAAGGTCCACGCCGAGCTCCGAGAGAACTTCGGCAAGGGCTTCGCCCGTCGCCTGCGCGCCGCCGGCAAGATCCCCGCCGTCATCTACGGTCACGGCACCGAGCCCGTGCACGTCGCACTGCCCGGCCACCAGGTCTCGCTCATCATCCGTCGTGCGAACGCCGTGCTCGAGCTCGAGATCGACGGCAAGGGTGACCAGCTCACCCTCGTCAAGGATGTGCAGAAGGACCCGGTGCACCAGATCATCGAGCACATCGACCTGCTCGTTGTGAAGAAGGGCGAGAAGGTCGCGATCGACATCCCGGTGATCGTCGTCGGCGAGCCCGCTCCCGGCATGATGGTCAACCAGGAGGCGAACACGATCTCGATCGAGGCCGAGGCGACTCACATCCCGCAGAACGTCGAGGTCTCCGTCGACGGTCTCGAGGAGGGCGCGCACATCACCGCCGCCGACGTCGTTCTGCCCAAGGGCTCGTCGCTGCTCATGGACCCCGAGGCGCTCATCATCGCGATCTCCCTTCCTGCAGAGGAAGAGGAGGAGGAGACCTCCTCCACCGAGGCCTCCGCCGAGGAGCCCGCAGCCGAGTGATCTCAGGCCGCACGGCTCAGAGCTGACTGCATCACAGAGGGGGCGCGAGAACATCTCGCGCCCCCTCTGTCGCACCCGGAACACGGATCTCGGTATCCGTGAAGCGAGAGGATGGGACATGGCTTCCCCTTGGCTGGTGGTGGGACTCGGGAATCCCGGCCCGCGATACGAGTCGACCAGGCACAACATCGGACAGATGGTCGTCGACGAGCTCGCCGCTCGTCGGGGCGAGTCCTTCCGTGAGCACAAAGGCGGAGCGCGGGTCGTGGAGACCTGGGTGCGCCCCGGAGGCGACAAGATCGTGCTCGCCAAGCCGAACAGCTTCATGAACGTCTCTGGCACACCCGTGGCGGCCCTGGCGCGGTTCTACACCGTGCCGCCCGAGCAGATCATCGTGGTGCACGACGAGCTCGACATCCCGTTCGACACCGTCAAGCTCAAGATCGGCGGAGGCCACGGCGGACACAACGGCGTACGCGACATCGCCCGTGCGATCACGACACCGGAGTTCCCTCGGGTCCGCGTCGGCATCGGACGACCCGTGGGACGTCAGGACCCGGCGGACTGGGTGCTGTCGCCCTTCGGCAAGGACGAGCGGGCCAACCTGCCGATCCTCGTCTCCGACGCTGCGGACGCTGTCGAGCTCCTCGTGACAGAGGGACTCCTGGCGGCGCAGCAGAAGCACCACGCGCCGCGCTGATCGCCGACGCGGCGGTGCCGGGCAGAGAGCCGGTGCGAGCCGTCGTCAGGGAAGGAAGCCCGCCGCGGTGCCGACGGAGATGAGGATCAGCACCGCGAGCCAGAAGATGACGGGGCCGATGACGGCGACGACGACCGCCGCGATGCCCAGACCACGCCCCTGCTTCTTCCGGATGGCGATGATCCCGACCACGATCGCGGCGATGCCCAGGATCGTGCCGGCCCAGAAGGCGATCTCGGCCCAGAGGACCTGACTGCGAGCGGGAGACAGGACCGACAGGAAATCCTCGTCGCTGGTGTCGATGCCCCCGGGGATGAGGGTGCCGATCTGGAACCCGGCGACTCCGCCGATGATCGGCATGACCACGGCCGCGAGGAGTGCGGCGACGAGCGCGAGCATCCCGAGCAGCGACGACTTCCTCTCGTCGACGGGGGGCACCTGATACTGACCGGCGGGCGCCGAATAGCCTCCGACCGGAACCTGGTAGGCGCCGGGAGGGGCGGCGGGGTACGCCGGAGCGGGCGCCGGAGCCGGTGCCGAGTACGTGGGAGGCGCCGGCGGTGACGACGGGTAGGCGGGAGGCGCGGGCGGTGACTGTCCGTACGAGGGCTGCGGAGCAGCGGGCGGCTGACCGTATGAGGGCTGCGGAGTTGGCGGTGGGGGAGGAACGGCACCGGGCGGGGGCAGCTGCGGATCAGTCACGCCCCCATCCTAGGGGCCGCCTCGCTCAGACTCGGCGCAGCAGACCGACGCTGTCGTACACGGACGAGAGGGTGGCGTCGGCCACCGCATCGGCGCGCGAGGCGTTCTCCGCGAGGATGCGGTCGAGTTCGGCCGGATCGTCGAGAAGCTCGAGTGCTCGCGTGCGCACCGGCTCGAACTCGGCGACGACCACCTCTGCGAGCCCCTTCTTGAAGTCGCCGTACCCGCGGCCCGCGTACTCGTCTTCGATGGACTCCATCTGCCGACCGCTGAGCGCCGCATAGATGGTCAGCAGGTTGGAGACGCCGGGCTTGTTCTCGCGATCGAATCGCACCGAGCCCTCGGTGTCCGTCACCGCGCGCATGATCTTCTTGGCCGACTTCGCCGGATCGTCGAGCATCCAGAGCACGCCCGCGTCGCTCTCGGCGGACTTGGACATCTTGGAGGTCGGGTTCTGCAGATCGTAGATGCGTGCCGTGTCCTTCTGGATCACGGGTCGAGGAACCACGAACGTCTCTCCGAAACGGTTGTTGAAACGCTCTGCGAGGTCGCGGGTCAGTTCGACGTGCTGCTTCTGATCGTCGCCCACCGGTACGACGTCGGTCTGGTAGAGCAGGATGTCGGCCGCCATCAGCACGGGGTAGGTGAACAGTCCCACGCTCGTGGCGTCGGCACCGTAGCGCGCGGACTTGTCCTTGAACTGCGTCATCCGCCCGGCCTCGCCGAAACCGGTGATGGTCGAGAGGATCCACGCGAGCTCGGCGTGAGCACGCACGTGCGACTGCACGTAGAGCGTCGACTGCGAGGGCTCGATCCCTGCGGCGATGTACTGCGCGGCGGTGCGGCGGGTCTTCTCGCGGAGCTCTGCGGGATCCTGAGCGACCGTCAGCGCATGCAGATCGACGACCGAGAAATACGCGTCGTACGAGTTCTGCAGCTCTCGCCACTGCAGGAGCGCGCCGATGTAGTTGCCGATCTGGAGGGAGTCGGCGGAGGGCTGCATTCCTGAGTAGAGGCGAGGTTTCGTCACGGTATCAATCCTATGCGGGGCTGGCCCGGCTGAAGTCCGCCGGGCAGACTGAGCGGATGGCCTCCTCTCCCGACCCTGAACGCGAGACGGCGTGGAGCGGCGGCATCACGCGGACCCTCGCGATCGCGGCCACGGCCGTCGTCGGCCTCCCGTTCCTCTTCTTCGTCTGGGTGGCGGTGAGCAGCCGGTTCGCCGGAGACGCGGGTGACCTGCACGGCTACGGGCTGATCTTCGGCACGTTCCTGGCGATCGTGGCAGGAATCGTCGTGGCGCTGGTCGCCCCTCTCATCTGGCCCAGGGCGATGCGCGCGCGGGCCTACCTCTTCAGCATGATCGCGTATCTTCTGGTGGCCGCCGCGCTCGTCGGCGCCCTGCTCACCGCCTGAGCGGCACCCAGGGCGGGATCAGTACGTGTAGTCGACGACGACCGGTGCGTGATCGCTCCAGCGCTGGTCGTAGGCTGCGGCTCGAGCGACGTGATAGGCCGTCGCCCGCTCAGCCAGCGCCGGCGTCGCCAGGTGATAGTCGATGCGCCAGCCCGAATCATTGTCGAAGGCCTGCCCGCGCATGGACCACCAGGTGTACGGCCCCTCGACCTCACCGTGGAAACGACGGCCGATGTCGACCCACCCGAGCCCTGTCCCGCGCGAGCCGTCGACAGCGTCGACGGGCTCTCCGACGGCCCCGAGGAAGCGATCGAAGTAGGCGCGCTCCCTGGGCAGGAACCCGGCCTTCTTGCGATTGCCCCGCCAGTTTTTGATGTCGAGCTCGCGGTGGCCCACGTTGAGGTCGCCGGTGACGAGCGCGAGGGCACCCTCGCGATTCAACTGCCCGAGGCGGGTCTCGAACGCGTCGAGGAACTTCCACTTCTCGTCCTGCTTGGGGGTGTCAGCCTCGCCGGAATGCACATAGGCGCTGACAATCGTGAGCGGACGGTCGCCGATCACGAAGTCGGCCTCGATCCATCGCCCCTTCGAGTCGAAGTCGGGGTCGCCGAGATCGGTGCGCGACGCCGACGCCGGCACGCGACTCGCAATGGCCACGCCCGCACGCCCCTTGGCGCTCGCCTCATCGTGGACGAAGGTCCACCCCGGCAGCGCGGCCTCGAGGTGCTCGTCCTGACCGCGCACCTCCTGAAGAGTGAGGATGTCGACGTCTGCCGCGTCGAGCCACGTGCTCATGCCGTTGCGATGAGCCGCCCGGATACCGTTGACATTGACCGAGGCGATACGCAGATGAGGCATGTTTCCAGCCTAGGCGTCAGGTCGGACATTCTCCGCGTCGGCCTCGGCCAGCGCCTGCGCGAGCGCCTGCCTCGCCGTCGCGACATCTCGGCGTGCCGAGAACCGTCGGTACCACGGGGCGTCGGCCGCTGCCCGCTCCGCTCTGCGCAGATGCACGCGTGCCGCGAGCACCAGCGCCTGCTCCTCGGCCGCCTTGGAGACCGTCTCGTCCTCGTGCTCGAGGGGCTGGTCGTGATCCAGCGCCGTCACCGCGATGAATGACGCGGCCATCAGCACCACGATCGCCAGCCAGCGACACCAGAGCAGCAATCCGAGGATCACGGCGAACGAGGCGATCAGCGGATTGCTGGGCACGTGGGAGAGTAGCAGGCCGGCCCCGAGCTGGAGGATGACGACCGCGCCGCCGCCGAGCAGCGCGCCCGGCCAGATGTATCGCCAGCGCAGTTGGGCACCGGCGAGGAAGCGCACGAGCATCGCGAGCGCCGCGGCGTCGAGCGCGAAGGCCACGACGATCGAGACGATGCGAGTGCCGACGGAGAAGACCCACGAGTGCGTGGGCCACGCGAACAGGAGGAAGATCTGCTCGAGCGCCCACAGGCTGAGAGAGATGAGCACCGCACCGATCAGCATCGCCCCGCCGAAGACGACGGCCGCGAAGAAGTCCCTGACCTTGAGCAGCCAGTACCCTCTCGCATCGAACGGGAGTCCGTAGAGGTCGCGCACCGCGCGGCGGGTGAAGGTCACCGCGCTGACCGCGGTCCACAGGGCGACCCCCACCGCGATCGCTCCGGTGACGCCGAGCACGCCGACCGCGTTCTGCGCGATCTGCGTCACGTCGTCGACGGTGAAGAGGCCGTCGGCGGCGATGAGGCCGGGGATGTAGATGTTGGTCAGCCGCACCAGCGCCTCGATGGCCACGGTGCTGCCGCCGAGCCACAGACCGGCCCCGGCGAACGCCACGTAGAGGAGGGCGAAGAGGGCGAACAGGGTGTAGTAGCTCATGCCTGCGGACAGGAGGAAGCCGTTGTTCAGCGAGAAGTTGCGCCAGACCCGCACGGGGAAGGTGGCGAGCGTGCGGTCCTTCAGATCTGTCGCCTGCTCGAGACGCACGTCGAGACGGGTGCGAAAGGGCGAGCGGTCTGACACCTCACCACCCTATCGGCGGGCCTCGTCGGCACGCGAAAGGCGGGTCACCCCGGAGGATGACCCGCCTTTGGATCGGACGCGGAGCCCGAGAAGGGGAGTGCGCGTCAGGCGCGGCCGCGCAGAACGGCCTGCTTGACCTCGGCGATGGCCTTCGTGACCTCGATGCCGCGAGGGCAGGCCTCGGAGCAGTTGAAGGTCGTGCGGCAACGCCACACGCCTTCCTTGTCGTTGAGGATGTCGAGGCGCACGGCGGCGTTGTCGTCGCGCGAGTCGAAGATGAAGCGGTGCGCGTTGACGATGGCCGCAGGACCGAAGTACTGCCCGTCGGTCCAGAACACGGGGCATGACGAGGTGCAGGCCGCGCACAGGATGCACTTGGTCGTGTCGTCGAAGATCTCGCGATCGGCGATCGACTGCACGCGCTCCTTGCCCTTCTCCGGCACGGAGTTCGCCACGAGGAACGGCTGGACGTCGCGGTAGGAGGCGAAGAACGGCTCCATGTCGACGACGAGGTCCTTCTCGAGCGGCAGGCCCTTGATCGCCTCGACGTAGATCGGCTTGGAGATGTCCAGGTCCTTGATCAGCGTCTTGCAGGCGAGCCGGTTGCGACCGTTGATGCGCATCGCATCCGATCCGCAGATGCCGTGTGCGCAGGAGCGGCGGAAGGTCAGAGACCCGTCGACCTCCCACTTGATTTTGTGCAGAGCATCGAGCACTCGGTCGGTCGAGTACAGCTCGACGTCGTAGTCGACCCAGTGCGGCTCGGAGTCGAGCTCAGGATCGAAGCGACGGATGTTGAAGGTCACGATGAAGGACTGGATGCCGGTCTCTTCGGTCGTGTCTGCGGGGGCTTCGGCGATGGCGTTCGACATGCTCAGTACTTCCTCTCCATCGGCGGGTAGTTGAACTCGCCCTGCTCGTTCTTGGTGAACACGACGGGCTTCCAGTCGAGCCTGATGTGATCGCCCGGGTCGGACGAATGGGCATCGCCCGTCAGGTACGCCATCGTGTGCTGCATGTAGTTGTCGTCGTCGCGCTTCGGGAAGTCGTCGCGCATGTGACCGCCCCGGCTCTCCTCGCGGTTCTGCGCCGCGTAGACGACGACCTCCGCGATGTCGAGCAGGAAGCCGAGCTCGACGGCCTCGAGCAGGTCGGTGTTGAACCGCTTGCCCTTGTCGTCGACGTGCACGTTGAGGTAGCGATCGCGGAGCTCCTTGATCACACCGAGCACGTGCTCGAGGGA
The DNA here is from genome assembly GCA_963518515.1 of uncultured Microbacterium sp. Classification (GTDB taxonomy): domain Bacteria; phylum Actinomycetota; class Actinomycetes; order Actinomycetales; family Microbacteriaceae; genus Microbacterium. The sequence goes on along the minus strand of CAUQIW010000007.1, from coordinate 97,995 downwards.
CTCGTGCGTGCGGAAGACCTGAGCGCCCTTGTCCATCTCGTCCTGCAGGGTCTTGCGGAGAACGGCGATGCGCTCGGTGCCCTGGTTGTTGCGAAGACCTTCGAGCATGTCGGAGACGAAGGCCGCGGGGTTCTCGGGGAGAGGCACGAATTCGGCCGTCTTCACGTACTCGACCGCGGCGCGACCGGCGCGCTTGCCGAACACGTTGATGTCGAGCAGCGAGTTGGTTCCCAGGCGGTTGGCTCCGTGCACCGATACGCAGGCGCACTCGCCGGCCGCGTACAGTCCGGGTACGACCGTGGTGTTGTTCGCGAGGACCTCGGCGTCGTTGTTCGTGGGGATGCCGCCCATCGCGTAGTGCGCGGTCGGCATCACGGGCACGGGCTCGACGACCGGGTCGACGCCGAGATAGGTGCGCGCGAACTCGGTGATGTCGGGGAGCTTGGTCTCGAGGACCTCCGCCCCCAGGTGCGTGCAGTCGAGCAGCACGTAGTCCTTGTGCGGGCCGGCGCCCCGACCCTCCGCGACCTCCTGCACCATGCAGCGCGCGACGATGTCGCGGGGCGCGAGGTCCTTGATGGTGGGCGCGTAGCGCTCCATGAAGCGCTCGCCCGATGCGTTGCGCAGGATCGCGCCCTCGCCTCGCGCTCCCTCGGTGAGGAGGATGCCGAGACCGGCGAGACCGGTCGGGTGGAACTGGAAGAACTCCAGGTCCTCGAGCGGGAGGCCCTTGCGCCAGACGATGCCGACGCCGTCACCCGTGAGGGTGTGCGCGTTCGACGTGGTCTTGAAGATCTTGCCGAATCCGCCGGTCGCGAAGATCACGGCCTTCGCCTGGAAGACGTGCAGTTCGCCGGTGGCGAGGTCGTACGAGACCACCCCGGCGATCTGGGTGTTGCCGTCGGCATCCTTCACCGTCAGCAGGTCGAGCACGTAGAACTCGTTGAAGAAGTTGATGCCGAGCTTGACGCAGTTCTGGAACAGCGTCTGCAGGATCATGTGACCGGTGCGGTCGGCGGCGTAGCAGGCGCGACGCACGGGGGTCTTCCCGTGCTCGGCGGTGTGGCCGCCGAATCGGCGCTGATCGATCTTGCCCTCGGGAGTGCGGTTGAAGGGGAGTCCCATGTTCTCGAGGTCGATGACCGCGTCGATGGCCTCCTTCGCGAGGATCTCCGCAGCGTCCTGATCGACGAGGTAGTCGCCGCCCTTGACGGTGTCGAAGGTATGCCACTCCCAGCTGTCCTCCTCGACGTTGGCGAGGGCCGCCGCCATGCCGCCCTGCGCCGCTCCGGTGTGCGAGCGGGTCGGGTACAGCTTGGAGATGACCGCCGTCCGCGCGCCCGGGCCCGCCTCGATGGCCGCCCGCATGCCGGCGCCGCCGGCGCCGACGATCACGATGTCGAACTGGTGGTAGTGCACTCCGTCGCGCACGACGGAATCCTGGGTCTCGGTAGTCACTTCTCGTATGCCTTCTCTTCTACTTGCCCAGCGTCTGGCACTGTTCCCACAGCGTGCTCGCCTCGTTCACTCCGAGGCACGGGTCGAACGTGAAGACGACCAGCGTGCCGAGGATGATGAGCAGTGCCGCCGACAGGCCGAGGGCCCAAGTGAGCGCCTTGCGAGCCGTATTGCTCGTGACGTAGTCGTTCACGATCGTGCGCATGCCGTTCGCACCGTGCAGCAGGGCGAGCCAGAGCATGATGACGTCCCACCACTGCCAGAACGGCGTGGCGAACTTGCCCGCGATGAAGGCGAAGTCGAGAGCGTGGATGCCCTCGCCCACCATCAGGTTGATGAACAGGTGGCCGAAGATCAGCACGACGAGCACGACGCCGGAGCCGCGCATGAACAGCCAGCCCCACTTCTCGAGGTTGAACCCACGGCGGGTGCGGGTCGGGGCGGCGCCCGGAGTCTGGACGGCAGTGGTCTGAGCGGTCATCAGTGCTCTCCTCCGAAGCCGGCGAACGCGAGCATGAGATGGCGGGGCACGAAGCCGGCCATGATGATGCCCCACACCAGCAGGACACCCCAGAACAGCTGACGCTGGTACTTGGCGCCCTTCGACCAGAAGTCGACCGCGATGATGCGGAGGCCGTTCATCGCGTGGAAGACGATTCCGGCGACGAGCACCACCTCGCCGAGCGCCATGACGGGGTTCTTGTAGGTGCCGATCACGGCGTTGTACGCCTCCGGCGACACCCTGATGAGTGCCGTGTCGAGCACGTGCACCAGCAGGAAGAAGAAGATGGCGACTCCGGTGATGCGGTGAAGCACCCACGACCACATACCTTCGCGACCCCGGTACAGGGTTCCGCGAGGGGTCTTGGACGTGGTTTCCGAAATCGACGGTGTCAAGCGAGCGCTTGTGGACACGGTCGTCCTCCCTGGATCGATGTGACTCGGTCGCGTGCTCTGCGTGTGCGAGGCGTCTGCCCGCACTGGTTCAGACACGGCCGATCGACTACCATCCTATTCCCCGTCTGTCGCACGAGGCGACGAAGGGGAGCCTAACCATCTCGATGTCGAGACATCCCGGGCGACTACCCTGGCAGGGTGACCCAACCCATCGAGGACTTCTACGCAGTGATCCCGGCCGGCGGCATCGGCAGCAGGCTGTGGCCGCTGTCGCGTGCCGACGCCCCCAAGTTCCTGCACGATCTCACCGGATCGGGGCACTCGCTGCTCCGCGACACCTGGGATCGACTGGTGCCGCTGACGGGCGCCGACAGGATCGCCGTCGTGACCGGTCGCGCGCACCGCGCGGCGGTCGAGGCCGAGCTCCCGGGAATACCCGATCTGAACGTCTTCCTGGAATCCGAGCCCCGCGAGTCCGCCGCGGCCATCGGTCTGGCGGCGGCCATCCTGCACCGCCGCGACCCCGACGTGATCATCGGCTCCTTCAGCGCCGATCACGTGATCCGCGGCACGCGGGTCTTCGAGTTCGCGGTGCGCGACGCGGTCGAGGTCGCACGCGAGGGATACATCTGCACGATCGGCATCTCGCCGACCGAGCCGGCGATCGGCTTCGGCTACATCAAGAAAGGGCCCGAGCTCGTGGTCGACGGGGCGAGAGAGGCCGCCCTCGTGGAGAGCTTCGTCGAGAAGCCGGATCTCGAGACCGCGAAGGCGTATGTCGCCGACCGCGGCTACCTCTGGAACGCGGGCATGTTCATCGCGAAAGCGGGCGTGCTGCTGGAGGAGCTCGCGGCGAACGAGCCGGAGCTCCACGCCGGCCTGCTCGAGCTGGGCGAGGCCTGGGACGATCGCGAGCTCCGCGGGCCGGCCGTCGACAGGATCTGGCCGGGTCTGAAGAAGATCGCGATCGACTACGCGGTCGCCGAGCCCGCGGCCAGGCGGGGTCGGCTCGCGGTGGTGCCCGGCCACTTCGACTGGGACGACGTGGGGGACTTCGCCTCGCTGACGAAGCTCATCACCAACGGCCGAAAGAACGACCTGGCCGTGCTCGGACCGAACGCCAGGGTGCTGTCCGACGCCGCGAGCGGCATCCTCGTCAGCCAGACCTCGCGGGTGATCAGCCTGGTCGGTGTGCAGGACATCGTGGTGGTCGACACCCCCGACGCTCTCCTGGTCACGACGGTGCAGCACGCGCAGCGGGTGAAGGGCGTCGTGGAGTCGCTGAAGCTCACCGGGCGGGGCGACGTGCTCTGATGAGCAGGCGCCGTCGCTCATCGGCTGGCTTGATTTCAGCTTTGTAACCATTCGAAGGCGGCCACGGGTCGAGCATGCACAAAAGTCGAAACAGTAGGTAACTTTGAGCGATCCGCGATGGGCGCGGGACCCTTCCAGGAGGCATGAGTTGACCATCTCCACCACCAAGAAGCTGCTGGGCGCGACCGTCGCCGCTGGCGTGATCTTCGCACTGGCCGGCTGCGGCCAGGCACCCACCGAGTCCGGCGACGGCGGCGGCGAGGCTGCATCGGACTTCCTGCCCTGCATCGTCTCCGACGAGGGCGGATTCGACGACAAGTCGTTCAACCAGCTCTCCTTCGAGGGCGCAGAGAAGGCCGCTGACGAGCTGGGCGTCGAGCTCAAGGACGTGCAGTCCAACGCCGAGACCGAGTACGGCCCCAACATCACCAACCTCGTCGACGAGAACTGCAACGCGATCGTCGCGGTCGGCTTCGCTCTCTCCGCAGCGACGGTCGAGGCGGCCAACGCGAACGAGGACATCGACTTCATCCTCGTCGACGACGCGGCCGACGCCGACTTCGACGGCAAGGCCGACGCGGCGAACGTCAAGCCGCTGCTGTACGACACCGCGCAGGCCGCGTTCCTCGCCGGATACCTGGCGGCCGGATACTCCGAGACCGGCAAGGTCGGCACGTTCGGCGGACGCGAGTTCCCGACCGTCACGATCTTCATGGACGGCTTCAAGCAGGGCGTCGACCACTACAACGAGGTCAAGGGCGCCGACGTCGAGGTCGTGGGCTGGGACGGCACGACCGGCTCCTTCACCGGCGGCTTCGAGGCCAACCAGGACGCCAAGCAGGTCGCGGTCAACATCCTCGACCAGGGCGTCGACGTGATCTTCCCCGTCGGCGGTCCGATCTACCAGTCCGCTCAGCAGGCGATCAAGGAGTCCGGCAAGGACATCGCCCTGATCGGTGCGGACGCCGACCTCTACGAGACCGACCCGAGCACCGCCGATGTGGTCCTCACCTCGGTGCTGAAGGCCATGGACCTGTCGACCTACGAGGCAGTGCTCTCGAGCGGCAACGACGAGTTCGACCCGACCGCCTACGTCGGCACGCTGGAGAACGAGGGCGTCGGCATCGCCGACCTGCACGACTTCTCCGACAAGGTCGACTCCGAGCTGCAGGATGAGGTCACGCAGCTGCGTCAGGACATCATCGACGGCAAGGTCACCGTCACCTCGTACCTGAGCGAGTGACTCCGTGAGAACGGGGAGGTCGGCGAGAGCCGGCCTCCCCGTTCTGTCCTGTCGGGAGGCTTTCCCGGCCTTCCGGTCTGCTGAATAGGATCGACAACATGAAGCTTGAACTCCGTGGCATCACGAAGCGGTTCGGTGCGCTGACGGCCAACGACCACATCGATCTGGTCGTCTCCGAGGGCGAGATCCACTGCCTGCTCGGGGAGAACGGCGCCGGCAAGTCGACGCTGATGAACGTGCTCTACGGCCTGTACCAGGCCGACGAGGGCGAGATCCTGCTGGACGACGTCGTCCAGCAGTTCGCCGGTCCCGGCGATGCGATGGCCGCGGGCATCGGCATGGTGCACCAGCACTTCATGCTCATCCCGGTGTTCACCGTGGCGGAGAACGTCATGCTCGGCCACGAGGAGACGAAGTTCGGCGGACGCCTCGATCTCGCCGCCGCCCGAGCGAAGGTGCGCGAGATCTCCGCGCGCTTCGGCTTCGACGTCGACCCCGATGCCCTCGTCGAAGATCTCCCTGTGGGCATCCAGCAGCGCGTAGAGATCATCAAGGCGCTGTCCCGCGACGCCAAGGTGCTCGTGTTCGACGAGCCCACCGCCGTGCTGACTCCGCAGGAGACCGACGAGCTCATGGCCACCATGCGACAGCTCAAGTCGCAGGGCACCTCGATCGTCTTCATCACCCACAAGCTCCGCGAGGTCCGCGAGGTCGCCGACCGCATCACCGTGATCCGACTCGGAAAGGTCGTGGGCGAGGCATCGCCGACGGCCTCGAACGAGGAGCTCGCCTCTCTGATGGTCGGCCGGGCGGTGGAGCTGAAGGTGTACAAGGACGTGCCGAACCTCCGCAGCAACGGCCTCACCGTGCAGGGCCTCACCGTGACCGACCGCCTCGGCACCGTGCTCGTCGACGACGTGTCGTTCGAGGTGCGCGGGGGAGAGGTGCTCGCGATCGCCGGAGTGCAGGGCAACGGCCAGACCGAGCTGACCGAGGCGATCCTCGGTCTGCAGGACCACGTGCGCGGCAGCATCCGCCTCGACGGCGAGGAGCTCGTCGGACGATCGGTGCGCCAGATCCTCGACGCCGGCGTCGGGTACGTACCGGAGGACCGCAGCGTCGACGGGCTCGTGAAGGAGTTCTCCATCGCGGAGAACCTCATGCTCGACCGCTCGTTCGGCGGAGCGTTCGTGTCGGCGGGGACCGTGCGCCGCGGCGAGCTCGACGGGTTCGCCCGGGAGAAGATCGCGGAGTTCGACATCCGCACGCAGGGGCCGGCGCAGGCCGCGGGCCGCCTGTCCGGCGGAAACCAGCAGAAGGTCGTCCTCGCACGCGAGCTGAGCCGCGAGCTCGCCCTCTTCGTCGCCGCGCAGCCGACGCGCGGCGTCGACGTCGGATCGATCGAATTCATCCACAAGCGCGTGATCGACACGCGAGATGCCGGCGTCCCGGTGATCGTGGTCTCGACCGAGCTCGACGAGGTCGCCGCCCTGGCCGATCGGATCCTGGTGATGTACCGCGGAAGGGTCGTGGGCATCGTCCCCGGCGACACCTCGCGCGATCAGCTCGGGCTGATGATGGCGGGCATGAACGGAGAGAGCGCATGAGCGTCGTCGACACCCAGGGACCGCTGGCCGATCCGGACACCGCGGTCGCCCCCTCGCGTTGGAGGGTCGCCTTCCAGCAGATCGTGTCAGGCAACGGGATCATCTCGGTGCTGGCCGTCCTCATCGCCGTGGTGGTCGGCTCGATCATGATCGCAGCCACCAACGAGGACGTGCAGGAGACCGCCGGGTACTTCTTCGCCCGACCGGGCGACATGATCGGCGCGATCTGGAGTGCGGTGTCCGGTGCGTACGCCGCGCTGTTCCGCGGGGCGATCTACAACTTCAACGCGGATGACTTCGCGGCCGGCATCCGTCCCCTCACCGAGACGCTGAGATTCGCCACACCGCTGATCGCCGCCGGGCTCGGCGTCGGCCTCGCGTTCAGGGCCGGACTGTTCAACATCGGCGGCCAGGGCCAGATGCTGATGGCTGCGGCCGCGGCCGGATACGTTGCGACGAAGTTCGATCTGCCGTTCCCGCTGCACCTGCTGGCGGCTCTCGTCGCCGGAATGATCGCTGCGGCGATCTGGGCCGGGATCGCGGGAATCCTCAAGGCGAGAACCGGCGCCCACGAGGTGATCACGACGATCATGCTCAACAACATCGCCGTGTACCTCCTCGCCTGGATGCTCGCGACCCAGGGCATCCTCCAGGCGCCGGGATCGAACAACCCCAAGTCGGCCCCGATGCCGGACTCGGCGGTGCTCCCGCTCATCCTCGGCGACTCGTACAAGCTGCACCTCGGCTTCCTGATCGCGCTCATCGCCGTCGCCTTCGTGTGGTGGCTCCTGGAGCGCTCATCGCTGGGCTTCCGGTTCCGTGCCGTGGGTGAGAACCCGGCGGCGGCTCGGGTCGCAGGCATCGATGTCGGACGCATGTACCTGACCGTCATGCTGATCGCCGGTGCGCTGGTCGGCATCGCCGGTGTGAGCCAGGTTCTCGGCAGCGAGACAAGCGGATTCGGCGGTGCGATCGATGCGGGCATCGGCTTCGACGCGATCACCGTCGCGCTGCTCGGACGCTCCCGGCCGATCGGGATCCTCGGCGCCGGCCTGCTGTTCGGCGCCTTCAAGACCGGCGGCTTCACGATGCAGTCCTCGCAGGGCATCCCGATCGAGATCGTGCTCGTCGTGCAGTCCCTCATCGTGCTGTTCATCGCAGCCCCGCCGCTGGTGCGTGCGATGTTCGGACTCCCGCAGCCCGGACGACCGTCACGCAAGAAGACCCGAACGACCACATCGAAGAAGCAGAAGGTGTCGGCATGAGCGTCGCATCCACCACGCCCGCGCAGCTCGAGGCGCCGCGCACCGTCGCGGTGGTCTCGTGGAAGGCGTCGATCATCTTCGGCATCTTCACGGTCCTCTTCGCGCTGCTCCCTCTGTTCGTGCCCCGCGAAGGTGCCACGACCTTCCGGCTGGCGTCCGGTGATGCCTTCTTCACCGTTCCCGACATCGTGCTGCCGTCGACGCCGACCGCCTGGGTCGCGGCATTCGTGCTCGCGGCCTCCACCGCGTTCGCGGTGTATCTCGCCACCGGTCGCCGCAGGACGCCGCTCTGGCTGGTCGTCGTGTACGTCGCCGCGCTGCTGATCGGCTTCCTCGCGTGGGCTGCGGCCGGCGCGACGCTGCCGATGGTCGGCCTGCTCGGCGGAGCGCTCGCCCTGGCCACCCCGCTGATCTTCGGCGCGCTGGGCGGCGTCGTCGGAGAACGTGCCGGCGTGGTCAACATCGCGATCGAGGCCCAGCTGCTGGCCGGTGCCTTCTCGGCCGCCATCGCCGCATCCGCCGCCGGCACTCCGTGGGCGGGACTCGTCGCCGCGATGGGCGCGGGAATGCTCGTGTCGCTCGTGCTGGGCATCTTCACGATCACCTACTTCGTCGATCAGGTCATCGTCGGCGTGGTGCTGAACGTGCTGGTCATCGGACTCACGACGTTCCTCTTCCGTCAGGTGCTCGCGCCGAACACCGAGACGCTGAACAGTCCGGACACCTTCACCGCCGTGCCGATCCCGCTGCTCAGCGAGATCCCGGTGATCGGGCCGATCCTGTTCCGGCAGTCGTTCATCGTCTACCTCATGTACTTCGTGGTCGCCCTCGTCTGGTTCGGTCTGTACCGCACACGGTGGGGACTCCGACTGCGCGCCGTGGGCGAGCACCCCCAGGCCGCCGACACCGTCGGCATCAAGGTGCTGGCGACCCGCTACCGTGCGATCCTCCTCGCCGGAGCCATCGCCGGTCTCGGCGGGGCGTTCTACACGCTGGTCGCGGTTCCGCGCTTCAACCAGGAGATGACGGCCGGGGCCGGCTTCATCGCGCTGGCGGCGGTGATCTTCGGCAAGTGGGATCCGATCAAGGCGACGCTCGCCGCTCTGCTGTTCGGCTTCGCGACCAACCTGCAGGGCGTGCTCAGCGTCATCGGCTCGCCGGTGCCCAGCCAGTTCATGCTGATGCTGCCCTACGTCGTGACCATCTTCGCCGTCGCCGGTCTCGTCGGGAAGTCCCGTGCCCCCGCCGCCGACGGCGAGCCGTACATCAAGTCCTAGACGTGTCGAGAAGAGAGAACCACCGCAATGACTGACATCGACTGGGACGAGCTGCGCCAGGTCGCCACCGACGCCATGACGAAGGCCTACGCGCCCTACTCGCGCTATCGGGTCGGCGCCGCCGCCCTCGTGGGCGACGGCAGGATCGTGGCAGGGTGCAACGTCGAGAACGCGTCGTACGGCGTGACCCTCTGCGCCGAGTGCGCGCTCGTTGGGGACCTGCACATGTCGGGCGGCGGCCAGCTGGTCGCGTTCGTGTGCGTCAACAACGACGGGCAGACGATCATGCCCTGCGGCCGCTGCCGTCAGCTGCTGTTCGAGCACGCGATGCCCGGCATGCTGCTCGAGACCGTCTCGGGCATCCGCACGATCGACGAGGTGCTGCCAGACGCCTTCGGGCCCCGCGACCTGGAGGACGCCCGATGAGCACGTCGAACAGCACCGTCGAGCCCTACGACGCGGTCGACGTGATCCGCGCCAAGCGCGACGGGGGAGTCGTGCCGGAGGCGGCGCTGCGGTGGATGGTCGACGCCTACACCCGCGGCTACGTCTCCGACGCGCAGATGGCATCGTTCGCGATGGCCGTCTTCCAGCGCGGAATGCAGCGCGACGAGATCCGCGTCCTCACCGACGCGATGATCGCCTCGGGCGAGCGGATGAGCTTCGCCACGCTCGGCAAGAAGACCGTCGACAAGCACTCGACCGGTGGTGTCGGCGACAAGATCACGCTGCCGCTGGCTCCTCTCGTGGCCGTCTTCGGCGTCGCCGTCCCGCAGCTCTCCGGGCGAGGTCTCGGCCACACCGGCGGCACCCTCGACAAACTCGAGTCGATCCCCGGCTGGCGCGCGGCGCTCAGCAACGAGGAGATGTTCGCGCAGATGCAGAGCGACGTCGGTGCGGTGATCTGCGCCGCAGGGTCGGGACTCGCGCCGGCCGACAAGAAGCTCTACGCGCTGCGCGACGTCACCGGCACGGTCGAGGCGATCCCGCTGATCGCCTCGAGCATCATGTCGAAGAAGATCGCCGAAGGAACGGATGCGCTGGTCCTCGACGTGAAGTTCGGCTCCGGCGCCTTCATGCAGGACATCGACCGGGCTCGCGAGCTGGCGCGCACGATGGTCGCCCTCGGCACCGACTCCGGCGTCGCGACGACGGCTCTGCTCACCGACATGAACGTGCCGCTCGGCCGTGCGATCGGCAACGCGAACGAGGTCCGCGAGTCGGTCGAGATCCTCGCCGGCGGTGGCCCCTCCGACGTGCGCGAGCTCACGATCGCGCTCGCGCGCGAGATGCTCACCCTCGCCGGACAGCCGGACGCCGATGTCGAGGCCGCCCTCGATGACGGTCGGGCCATGGACGGGTGGAAGGCGATGATCCGCGCCCAGGACGGCGATCCGGATGCCGCGCTGCCGACCGCTCGGGAGACCCACGTCGTCACCGCGGACGCCGACGGCATCGTCTCCCGCATGGACGCGCTGCCGTTCGGCATCGCCGCCTGGCGTCTCGGCGCCGGCCGCGCCAGGGCAGAGGATCCGGTCGTCTTCGAGGCCGGGATCGATCTGCACGCGAAGCCGGGCGACCGGGTCGTCGCAGGGCAGCCGCTGTTCACGCTCTCTGCCGCCGACGACGCGCGTTTTCCGCGCGCCCTCGAGGCGCTCGACGGGTCATGGGCGATCGACGCGACAGCCGGTTCGGCCGAGCAGGCCGAGCGGCTGCCGATCGTGCGCGAGCGCATCACGGCCTGAGACCGCGACCGCTAGCCTGGACTGAGCGAATCCGCGACCGAGAGGAACACCATGTCGATCGACGCGAACGGCGACGTCACCATCCAGGGAGCATCCCTGCGCAGTCTGCCCAAGGTCTCGCTGCACGACCACCTCGACGGCGCGGTGCGGCCTGCCACGATCCTCGAGCTGGCCGACGAGATCGGTCTCGACGTTCCGGAATCGAAGCCGGCGGCACTGGGGAAGTGGATCGCGAAGAAGAGCGACTCCGGGTCTCTCGGCGAGTACCTGAAGACGTTCGACCTGACCGTCGCGGTCATGCAGACGCAGGCGGGATTGACCAGGGTCGCCAGGGAGTTCGTGCAGGACCTCGCCGCAGACGGCGTGATCTACGGTGAGGTGCGCTGGGCGCCGGAGCAGCATCTCGCCGGAGGACTCACTCTCGCCCAGACGGTGGAAGCCGTTCAGCAGGGCATCGAGGAGGGCGAGGATGCCGTCGATCGCGCAGGCCGGAGCATCCGCGTCGGACAGCTGATCTCCGCGATGCGGCACACCGACCGGGCCCGCGAGATCGCCGAGCTCGCCGTCGGCTTCCGCGGGCGCGGCGCCGTGGGATTCGACATCGCCGGTCCGGAGGACGGCTTCCCGCCGTCGAACCACCGCGGTGCCTTCGACTACCTCGCCGAGAACTTCTTCCCGGTCACCGTGCATGCGGGGGAGGCGGCCGGAGTCGCATCCATCCGCTCCGCGCTGCTCGACGGCCGTGCTCTCCGTCTCGGCCATGGGGTGCGCATCGCCGAGGATCTGAAGGTCGTCACCCAGGAGGGTGACGAGGTGCAGGTGGAGTTCGGCGACCTGGCGCGCTGGGTGCGCGACCGCGAGATCCCGCTCGAGCTGTCGCCGTCGTCGAACCTGCAGACCGGCGCTATCGCCGCGTGGGGCAACACCCTCGCCGACCATCCGTTCGACCTGCTCTACCAGCTCGGATTCGCCGTCACAGTCAACGTCGACAACCGCACCATGAGCGCGACGTCGCTGACGCGCGAGCTCTCGCTGCTGGTCGAGACGTTCGAGTACGACCTCGACGACCTCGAGACCTTCCAGTTCAACGCCGCCGCGGCCGCCTTCCTCCCGGTCGAGGAGCGGGAAGAGCTCGTCGAGATGATCGCCGACGGTTTCGACGTCTAGACGATGGCTTCCGGGGGGAAGAAGCGGCGTCGGATCGGGATCGCGCTGATCGTCGGCGCCGCCGTCGTGGCGGTGGCGGGCGCCGCAAGCGCGTTCATGTGGACGTCTGGCGGATCGGTCGATGCCGTCGAACGCGCGCCGTCTCCCAGATCCGGGAGCGACGTCGTCGAGCGCCCGCTGACGCCGGCCCAGCAGATCGTCGCCGATGCCGACGACCCGCTCGCATGCGCGGTCACCTTCCTGGGCGACGGTGCGCCCGTCGAGCCCATGCTCCAGTGGCAGAACGGTCTCTACGCGGGACTGCCCATCCCTGCGCTGGAGGGCAGGGTGTTCGCCGGCTGGTACGCGAGCGAGGCGGATGCCACGGCATACACGGTGGCGGCCCGGATCAACGGCGGGGATGCCGTGGTCTGCGCCGAGCAGCAGATCGAGCTGCACGCGGCGTGGAAGTCGCCCGAGGAGAACGCCGCCGAGGACGCGCAGGTGCCCATCCTCATGTACCACCAGTTCACGGCGAACCCCGAGGGCGAGTCGGGCTGGCTGCGAGGGAACTACGCGTACATCGGCGACTTCGACGCGCAGATGAACCACATCGCGACGACGGGGTTCTATCTGCCGACGTGGGACGAGCTCAGCGCGTTCATCGACGGCAGGCTCTTCCTGCCCGCACGGTCGGTGATCATCACCGACGACGACGCCGACCAGACGTGGTTCGACCTCGCCGTGCCGGTCGTCGACAGGTACCAGGTGCTCACGACGTCCTTCATGATCACGGCCTACCGGCAGGATCCTGCGCCCTCGGAGTACGTGCTGCGACGCTCGCACACCCACGACATGCATCAGGCCGGCGATAACGGCAGGGGACGCATGGTCAACTGGACCGCGGAGGAGATCGCGGCGGACCTCAACGCCTCAGCCGACGTCCTGGGGGTGCGGGAGGTCATCGCCTACCCCTACGGCCACTACGACGACACGTCGAAGCAGGGTGTCGCCCTCGCGGGGTTCGAGATGGCGCGGACCATCGAACCCGGATACGTGAGCATCGGCACCGACAAGCTCGCACTGCCGGTGGTGCGCATCGACTACGGCATGGGCCTGGAATCGCTGATCTCGCGCATCGGCTGACCTCGGCCCCGAACTTTGGCCACGACGGTCAGCCGCGGGGCAGCGACTCCATGAACCCGCCGAGGAGCTCGGCCACCTCGGCGTGCATCTCGTCATCGGTGATCGACGGAGTGCCGTCGCCCGCCTGCGGTCCGTAGTCGCCGAAGGAGGCATGGGACGCACCGTCGATCTCGATCATCTCGGCATCGTCCGGCAGAAGATGACGGGCGTCTTCGATCTTCGTCGGCGTCGACAGCCCGTCCTCGCTCCCTGACAGGCTGAGCACGGCGAGGTCGTCATCGGAGAGGTCTGAGGAGCAGTAGGAGCCGAAGAGGACGAGCGCATCGGCATCGGCGGCGAGCTGACAGGCCCGCACGCCGCCGAGCGAGTGGCCTCCCACTCCCCAGGTGTCGATGTCGGGCGCGGCGGAGGTGAACGCGTCGAGCCCTCGCAGATCGAAGAAGGCGAGGTTGAGCCAGGGGCGTGTGATCACGACCGTGACGCCCTCCTCGGCGAGGCTCTGCAGGATCGGGGCGTACGCCCACGGGTCGACCTTCGCGCCCGGGATGAACACGAGGCCGAGATCGGAGCCGCCGTCGGCCGGCGTCATGACGATGCCCTGCTCGGCGTCGTCGACCCGGATCGCATCGTTGTCACGCACGCTCTGAAGAGGCGCGGCCTCAGCGGGCATCACGCCGACCTGACTCCAGACGACGATGCCGCCTGCGCCCAGCACGAGCACGGCGAGGAGACTCCACAGGACGATCTTGAGGGCGCGACGCCCACGCTTCTTGCGCACCGTCCCACGGTACGCCCCCGGGCGCTGTGCAGGTGCCGTATGCCTTCCGCGGCATGCGCGCCGAACCCGTCGAGCGGCTCTCGGGGAGAAGAGGCTCAGGGCGCCCGCAGCTCGTCGCTCTCGCGATGCACCGCCGCGCGGTAGGCGTCCTTGTTGACGTAGTGGGCCATGCGATCCAGCGCCAGATAGCGATAGCCGCCCGTGACGTCCGGCCACGGCCGCGTCGTGACCCGCTCGCGGAATCGAGCGGCCTTCTGCGGCGCGCTCCGCTGCGCATCGAGGTACGCGGCCAGCAGCTCCGCCTGCTCGTAGCGCCCCTGCCAGCCGATGCCCGACGCCTCGATCATGCCCATCACGTAGAGCCCGTTGAACGCGGCGGGAAAGATGTTGAGGAACAGTCTCGGCGCTGCGCCGCGCCAGTGCAGGTGCTCGCGATCGACGAACGGGTAGTCGAGGGCGTACCCCGTCGCGAGCAGCACGAGGTCGTACTCGTCGGCCGTGCCGTCGCGGAAGTGCACGGTCGTCCCGTCGAATCGCTCCACGTCGGCGCGGACGCGTAGATCGCCCTGCCCCAGGTGGTTGAGCACCATGGTGTTGACGATCGGATGCGACTCGTAGATGCGGTAGTCGGGTCGCGGGAAGCCGAAGCGCACGGGGTCGCCCGTGAACGCCTTGAGCACGCGGCTGTCGACCGCCTGCTTGATCCGCGGGGGCAGCGGCCTGCCGCGGTTGAGGGTGTCGCTGGGGCGGCCGAAGAGGTAGCGCGGCACGAAGTAGTATCCCCGACGGACGCTCATGTCGACGGCCTCGGCATGGTGCACGGCGTCGACCGCGATGTCGCACGCCGAGTTGCCCGCGCCGATCAAGAGCACTCGTCGCCCGGCGAGCTGCGAGGGCGACGAGTAGGCGCTCGTGTGCATGACCTCGCCGGCGAAGGTGCCGGGGAAGCTCGGCACTTGAGGGTTCGCCAGCGTCCCGTTCGCCAGGATCACTCCCGCGTATCGGCGTGTGCGCTCACCCTCGGAGCCGGTGCTGGTGAGATCCCAGCCGCCTCCGTCTCGAGGCTCCAGCCGGGTGACGGTGGTGTCGAAGCGAAAGCGCTCGCGCAGTCCGAAACGGGCGGCGTACTGCTCGAAGTACTCTCGGAGCGCGCGATGGCCGGGATAGTCGACGCTCGACCGCATCGGGAACTCGGTGAACTCGGTCGTCGTGCGGGAGGAGATCAGGTGCGCAGATTCGTACATCGTGCTGCGGGGATTCGAGATGTCCCACAGTCCGCCGACACCGTGCGACGCCTCGTACCCGTCGACGTCGATGCCGCGCTTCGTGAGAGCGCGAGCGGCGGCGAGTCCCGACGGCCCCGCACCGATGATCGCGTACCCGCTCATACCGTCCCCCGCACTGGATCTCCGCGCTGCTGCCCCGCACGACGTCGTGCACGCGACTGCGCCCCTGCCGATCGTATCGGTGAGCGATCGACCGTGGCAGGGGCGCAGGGTGAGGAGAGGAGGATGTACCTCAGGAGGCGCGGAGCGCCGTTTGACGCGACACGACCGCGTCGTGCACGGCGGGGAACAGCGGATGCTCCTGATCCAGCCCGGTCGTCCGGATGGTGAAGGCGACGGAGTCCTCGGAGCGCAGAAGCTCCTGCATCTCGACGGCCTGCTCGTCGTCGGCATCCTCGAACTCCAGCGCGGCGGTGACCGCGGCGATGAGCGCCGTCGCGGACAGTCCTCGCTCCGCTGCCATCGCGGCCGGGCCGATGAAGCGCTCGTTCCGAGAGATCTTGCGCAGCGGCTGCCGACCGACGCGCTGCACCGTGTCGACGAGCGCGGGGTTGCGGAACCGCTCGAGAATCGTCGCGCGGTAGTCCGCGAGCTCTGCCGCGTCGAGGCCGTGTGCCGCGACGAGCACCGCCGAGGTCTCTTCGAGGGCCTCGGAGACGCGACGGGCGATGTCCTCGTCGGCGAGGGCGTCGGAGATGCGCTCTATCCCCGCTCGTGCCCCGAAGTACGCGGTGGCCGCGTGCCCGGTGTTGACCGTGAACAGCTTGCGCTCGATGTACGGCGCGAGATCGTCGACGAAATGCGCCCCGGGGATGTTCGGCAGCGAGCCGCCGAAGGCGCCCGCCTCGATCGCCCACTCGAAGTAGGGCTCGACGGTGACGTTCACGCCGCCGTCGGCGGGCTGGCCCGGCACGATGCGGTCGACCGCCGTGTTCGCGAACACCGCGCGCGACAGCAGCTGCTCGGCATCCGCGCCCGCCGCCTTCTCGACCTCGGCGCGCAGGGTGTCGGTCGCACCGATCGCGTTCTCGCAGGCCATGACCTGCAGCGGCGCGGCGTCGGGGGAGCGCAGGGCGAGACCGGCGACGATCGACGGCGCGACGAAGCGCAGGATCGTGGGGCCGACGGCGGTCGTCACGACGTCGGCGGTCGCGACCTCCTGCGCCACAGCATCCGGGTCGGTGCGGCTGTTCACCGCGCGGAAGCCGGTGACGACGTGGTCGGTGCCCCCGGGGCCTGCCTCGTGCACGGTGTAGGAGTCCACCGCGTTGATCTCGTCGACCAGGGCCTCGGCGACGTCGGAGAAGACGACCTCGTAGCCGCCCTCGCTCAGCAGCAGACCGACGAAGCCGCGCCCGATGTTGCCGGCCCCGAAGTGGACGGCCTTCATCAGTCGTTCACCGCCGAGAGCAGCGCGAACAGCTCCTCGGGCGTCTGCGCGGCCGCGAGCTTCTCGACCTCGTCCTCGTCGGAGAACAGGATCGCGATCTGCGACAGGATCTCCAGGTGCTCGTCACCGCGCCCTGCGATGCCGACGACGAAGTTCGCGTTTTCGCCCGCCCAGTCGACTCCTCCGTCGTAGCGCACGACCGAGAGCGCGGAGGCGAGGATCTCGTCCTTCGTGTCGTTCGTGCCGTGCGGGATCGCGAGTCCGTTGCCCATGTAGGTCGAGACGGTCTCCTCGCGCTGACGCATCGCGTCGACGTAGGCGGGGGTGACGGCTCCGACGGCGACGAGGATGTCGGTCGCCTCCTGAAGGGCCTCCGGCTGCGTGGCGCTGCCGGGGTGGATGCGGACCTGGTCGAGGGTGAGAACGCTCATGGTCTTTCCTGCTTTCTGAGAGTGTGGAGGCGGGGCGGATGCCGTGGCACCCGCCCCGCCTGGTCTATCACGCGTCGGCGTCGATCAGGCGTCGCCGTCGCGCTGTTCGCGCACCATCTCGACGACCTCTTCGTACTTCGGCGAGTTCATGAAGTTGTCGACGGAGACGTGGATCGACTGCGGCGACTGCGCCTTCGCTCGATCGGTGAGCTGCTGCTGCGTGATCACCAGGTCGGCGGTGCCGTCGAGGTTCGCGATCGCCTGGTTGGTGACCGTGATCCCGTCGATCTCCGCCTTCTTGAACTTGTTGCGCAGCACGCTCGCGCCCATGGCCGACGAACCCATGCCGGCGTCGCAGGCGAACACGATGTTGCGGATCGGAGCGGTGACCGTGGCGGTCGTCGTGGCGCCGGCGGCCGCCGACGCGCCCGACGAGGTGCGCAGGGCGTCCATCGCCGCGGACGACTTGCCCTTGTTCGCCTCGGTCTGCGCGATCGCCGCGCCGAAGGCGTCGCCCTCGGCCTCGAGGTCGCGCTTGCGAGAAGAACGCAGGATGACACCCGTGATCAGGAAGGTGACCACTGCCGCGATGACGACCGAGAGGTAGACCACCAGCAGGTTGCCCACTCCCGCGCCGACCGCTGCGGCCGTCACGGCGATGATGCTTCCCGGGGCCGCCGGGAAGGCGAGGCCTCCGCCGAGCACCATGTTGGTGGTGACACCGGCCGCTCCACCCGCGATGAGGGCGAGGATCGTGGTCGGCTTGCTCAGCGCATAGGGGAAGTAGATCTCGTGGATTCCGCCGAAGAACTGGATGACGGCGGCGCCGGGAGCCGATGCCTTCGCCGCACCGACACCGAAGAAGGTGAAGGCGAGCAGCAGACCCAGGCCCGGGCCGGGGTTCGACTCGATGAGGAACAGGATCGACTTGCCGGTGTCCGCGGCCTGCTCGATGCCGAGCGGGGTGAACACACCGTGGTTGATCGCGTTGTTGAGGAACAGCACCTTGGCGGGCTCGACGATGATCGACACGATCGGCAGCAGGCTCAGCGAGACCAACCAGTCGACGGCCGCACCGAGGCCGGCGCTGATGCCGAGCATCAGCGGACCGAAGGCGAAGAATCCGAGGATCGCGAGGAGCATGCCCAGGATGCCGGCGGAGAAGTTGTTCACCAGCATCTCGAACCCCGGACGGATCTTGCCGTCCCACAGACGGTCCATCTGCTTGGTGATCCAGGCCGCGAGCGGTCCCATGATCATGGCGCCGAGGAACATCGGGATGTTCGTGCCGACGATGACACCCATCGTGGCGATGGTCGCGACCACGCCGCCGCGTTCGCCGTAGACCATGCGGCCCGCGGTGTTCGCGATCAGCAGCGGCAGCAGGTAGGTCACCATCGGGCCGACCAGGCCGACGTAGGCGAAGAAGTTGCCGCCGTCGCCCTCCGCCAGAGCCGTCATCGCGCCGCCCCACTGGATCGTGGCCGCGTCGCCGCCGCCGCCGATGATCTCGGCCACCGGAGCCCAGTGCCAGCCGAAGGGGCTCTCCGCTCCGAAGAAGCCCTTCGGGATGAACAGCATGGTGATGAATCCCCACGCGATGAACGCGGCGATGTTGGGCATGATCATGCCCGAGAGGAACGTGCCGAAACGCTGCACGCCCGTTCGGAGTCCGCTCGCTCTCGCGGCGGTGGGTGACGTCGTCGTCATGATGTCGTCTCTTTCTTGTGTGAAGGGAGGGTTGCTGTGGCATCGGCCACGGCGCGTCGTGCATCGGCGGCATCATCGGCCGCCAGCGCCAGCTCGGCGAGAGTGCGGGCCTCGTCGAGAGTTCTTCCGGAGAGTGTGTGGCGCACGTCTGCCAGGGCGGACGGAGCCATCGAGAGGCTCGTCGCGCCGAGACCGACGAGGATCACGGCGAGCAGCGGATCGGCGGCAGCCTCACCGCAGATCCCGACCGGCTTGCCGAGTCGTGCGCCGGCGTCGCCGACCTCGCGCACCAGGCGCAGCACGGCGGGATGCCAGGGGTCCTGGAACCCGGCCACCGATCCGAGCATCCGGTCGGCGGCCATCGTGTACTGCGTGAGGTCGTTGGTGCCGATCGACGCGAAGTCGGCATGGGCCAGCACCCGATCGGCGAGCAGCGCTGCCGCGGGGATCTCGACCATGACACCGGCCGTCTTCAGTCCGTACTCTCGAGCGAGCGCCGTGAAGTAGATCGTCTCCTCGACCGTCGCCACCATCGGGGCCATGACCCAGAGGTCGGCCTCGGTCGCGGCATCCGCCTCGGCCAGCGCCGTCAGCTGCTCGCGCAGGATGTCCTCGCTGGCGCGCAGCGCGCGCAGTCCGCGGAGCCCGAGAGCCGGATTCTCCTCGTGCGCGTCGTTCAGGAACGCCAGAGGCTTGTCGGCACCGGCATCCAGCAGCCGCACGACGACCTTCTTGCCGGGGAACGCGGAGAGCAGCTCACGATACGACTCGCGCTGCTGCTCGACCGTCGGCGCCTGGGCGGAGGAGAGGAACAGGAACTCGGTGCGGAACAGCCCGACGCCCTCGGCCCCACGATCGACGGCATCGGATGCGTCAGCGGGCTTCCCCAGATTCGCCAGCAGCGGGATCAGCGTGCCGTCGGCGAGGGCGCCGGGAGTCAGTGGTGCGGAGTCGGCTGACCGGCGAGCGGCGGCACGCACCTCGGCGCGCGCCTTCTCGTCATCCGTCGGGTCGAGGGTGACGATCCCGGCTGCCGCGTCGACGATGACGCTCTGCCCTGTGGTGAGCTCGGATGCGGTCGATGCGCCGACGATCGCGACGATGCCCTTCTCCCTGGCGAGGATCGCGGTGTGCGACGTCGGACCGCCGTCGAACGTGATGAGCGCGAGCACCTGGTCGAGGTTCAGCAGCGCGGTGTCGGCCGGAGCGAGGTCGCGGGCGACCAGCACGAACGGGTGCCCTGGGTCGGGCACGCCGGGGGCGTCCACGCCCCGCAGATGGGCGAGCACCCGCTGGGCGATGTCGTCGAGATCGGCTGCGCGCTCTCCGAGATAGCCGCCGACCGCCTCCAGCGTCGCCCGGAATCCGGCGAACGCGTCGTGAACCGCCCATTCCGCGGTCGCGCCGGCGTCGATGCGCTCATCCACCTCGTCCTGCAGCGTAGGGTCTTCGGCGATCATCGCCTGGGCCTCGAGCACCTCCTGCGCGGAACCTCCCGCCTTCTCGCCGCGGGCCGTCAGCTCGGCGGCGACCGCGGCCACGGCCTCGCGCACCCTGGCGCGCTCGGCGTCAGCGCCCTGTGTGCTCGGCGTCTCGGGCGGTGCGGGCAGCGCCTCGGTCATGCGCACGACGACGCCCTGGGCGACGCCCAGACCGATCCCGACGCCTCGGAGTTCGCTCATGCCCCGGCGTCCTGGTCATGGTCGGTGGTGAGCAGCTCGGTGAGCGTGTCGAGAACGCTCTCGGCCGAGTCGCCGTCGGCGGTCAGGGTGACGTAGTCGCCGTGCTCGATCGCGAGGGCGATGACCCCGAGGATGCTCGCGGCGTTGACGGCCTTGCCCGAGTCCTTCGCGATCGTCACCGGGATGCCCGACTCCTTCGCGGCCTGCGCGAACAGCTTCGCCGGCCTGGCGTGGAGTCCGTGGGAGGAGCCGATGCGAACGGTGCGGGAGACGGTCATGATGTTCCTTTCGGGGTGGTGCGGGCATCGTCGATGACGGAGCGGGCGATGGCGAGCGTGCGCGTGCCGTCCCTGTCGCCGAAGACGTCGTCGGGGAGCACGGCGACGGGCGCCGTGGTCGCATCGCGGATGGCGTCGAGTCGCTGCGCGAGGTGGGGCCCGATGAGGACGAGTCCGTGATCGTCCGCCGACACGGAGCTCTCCATGCCCGCGGATACGTCCCAGTCCAGGCCGCTGTCGGCCGCTGCGCGCCGGAGCCGCTGTGCGACGAACGTGCTCGACGCACCGGCGCCGCACACCACGAGGATCCTCATCGAGTCCACCTTCCTGAGAACAGTCTGTGAGAGCGACGCCGGCGTCGCCAACAGGTTCCTTTCCTCCCCAGCGGAACGTCCGCTCCGACGCGGGCGTCTCCGGTTCCTGACATCATGGGAGGACACGTCAGCACAGTGCCGTCAGCACGTAGGGGAGCGGGGGACCATGTCGCGACAGCGCCAGGACCAGCTCCTCGCGACTCTGCTCCGGCAGTCGACATGGTCGACGGCCGCGAGCCTCGCCGACCAGCTGGGCGTGACTCCGCGCAGCATCCGCTCGTACGTGGCCGCGCTCAACGCGCGAGCCGCGGCAGCGGACGCCGTGGAGTCCGGGCCGGCCGGATACCGCGCAGGCGCCGGTGCGCGAGATGCGCTGCGGGTCAGGCAGACGGGGGAATCGGCGCCGCGCGATCGACTGCACACTCTCGTACGGGCTCTCATCGACGCGCCGGCGGGGATCGACGTGTTCGCGGTCTCCGAGCGCCTGCACGTCAGCGAGGCGACGGTCGAGGCCGATCTCGCCCGGGTGCGGCTGCTGCTCGACGACACCGATCTCGCACTGGAGCGCGACCGCGCCACGGTGCGTCTCGTGGGCGAGGAGGCCGCGCAACGGCGGCTGCTGTCGCGTCTCGCGCACGACGAGATGGATGCCGCGTCCTTCCACCCCGAGACCTTCCGCCGCGCGCTCGCCGGGTCCTTCGTGACCGCAGAAGCCGTCGCCCCCTTCAAGGTGGAGCTCGTGCGCGAGCTCGGCGCGCTCGGGTACTACGTGAACGAGCTCGCGATCTCCGACGTGCTGCTGCACATCACGATCGCCGCGGAGCGGGTGGCCGGCGGACACGCCCTCGATGCGACGGCGGTCGGCGCGAGAGCGGAGATTCCCCGGATAGGCGCGGTGATCGCACGACTGGCGGCCGAGCACTTCTCGGTCACATTGGGCGAGGGCGACAGCGGGCACCTCGCGTCGCTGGTGCTCACCCGCATCGTCGCGCCGGGGCAGGATGCGACTCGCGAGGTGGCGCGCAGCGGCGTCGACGTGGAGGTCGAGGAGGCGGTGCGCTCGGAGATCGCGCGCGCCGCCGACGACTTCCAGGTCGACCTGGTCGATGAGACGTTCGTGCTGCGGCTGGCGCTGCATGTGCAGAACCTGCTGCGCAGGGCACAGGAGAGCGCGCTCACCCGCAACCCGCTCACGAGGTCGCTCAAGACCTCCTACCCGATGATCTTCGAGGTCGCGGTGTCGATAGCGAGCGGCCTGCACGACCGTCTCGGCACGCCGATCCACGACGATGAGATCGCGTACATCG
Organism: uncultured Microbacterium sp.; assembly: GCA_963518515.1. Lineage (GTDB taxonomy): Bacteria > Actinomycetota > Actinomycetes > Actinomycetales > Microbacteriaceae > Microbacterium. Next base: position 75,721 of record CAUQIW010000007.1, on the reverse strand, counting down.
CGATGCATGTCGGCGGACGACTCGAGCGCAGCCGCAAGGCCGAGTCGATCCTGACGGCCACGATCGTGTGCCCCGGCTACTACGAGTTGCGCGAGCTGCTGCGCTCGAGCGTCGACCGGTCGCTCGGTTCGGCGATCGAGGTCACGAGCGTGGTCACCGAGGTCGATCCCGAGTGGGCGGCGTTCGACACCGACCTCGTGCTGAGCACCATCGAGCCGGGGGCCACCGGCGACCGCTACGTGCGCATCCAGCCCTTCCTCACGGATGCCGACGTCGATCGCATCCAGCAGGCGGCGGCCAGAGTGCGTCGCGGCAGGAGGCTCACGCGCCTGCGCGCTGAACTCGCCCGCTACTTCGACGCCGACGCCTACGTCTATCCGCTGGCGGACGACGGCGAGGAGGCCATCATCCGCAGACTCGGCGGCCTGCTGGTGGGTGCGGGGCTCATCGGCGAGGACTACATCGAGAACACCATCGCCCGCGAGCGGATGTCGTCGACCGCGTTCACGGATTCCCTCGCGGTGCCCCATGCCCTGCAGATGACGGCCACGAGAACGGCGATCGCCATCGGGGTGGCCGACGGCTCGGCGGCATGGGGCGAGGGTCGGGTGCAGGTCGTCGCGCTCGCCGCGTTCAGCGAGGGCGACAGGGCCGCGTTCCAGACCGTGTTCGAGCAGCTCGTCGAGGTGTTCAGCGAGCGGGAGAGCGTGCAGCGGATCCTGCGCCGCGGCACGACGTTCGAGGCCTTCCTCGACGAACTCGTCTCGGTCATCGACGGCTGAGTGCCGCTGCCAGGGCGGTGCCCGGAGACGTCAGGCGTCCGGAGCCAGCACCGCGGCAAGCGCCTCGAGGACTCGATCCGCCTCTGCGGAGTCCCTCGTCTCGAGGGTGACCTCGTCGCCGGACGCGAGGCCCAGATCCATCACCGCGAGCACGCTGCGGACATCGACGAGAGAACCCGTCGACGTCCGCAGCATCACCGGGTCCGGATGCGCGTGCGCGAGGCGCGCCAGCTCGGCGACCGGACGCGCGTGCGCGCCGTTGTGAGCCGTGATGGCGATGCGTCTGCTGGGCATCCGCACCTACGAGCGTTCCTCGAGCAGAGCGCGCACCGCCGCGTCGAGCTCGGAGACGATCTCGGTGGCCCGTGTCGCGGAGTCGGCCCTGGCGTCGATGTACACCTTGAGCTTCGGCTCGGTGCCGCTGGGGCGCACGATGATCCTCGACCCGTCGGTGAGACGGTAGCGCAGCACGTCACCGGCCGGCTGTCCGGGGGCCGCGTGCAGGAGGTCTTCGATCGAGGCGATGCCGTGACCGCCGAACTGCGTCGGCGGCAGCGACCGCAGCGACAGCATGACCGAGCCGATCACCGAGAGGTCGTCGACGCGGATCGACACCTGGCCGCTGGCGAAGTGACCGTAGGTGTCGCCGAGCTCGGCGAGCAGGTCGGCGAGTGTCGCACCGCGACCCCATGCCTCGGCTGCCAGGCCCAGGATCGCGACCGCGGCCGAGATGCCGTCCTTGTCGCGGACGGTCTCGGGGTTGACGAGGTAGCCCAGCGCCTCCTCGAAGCCGAACACGATCCCCGGCGCGCGCGAGATCCACTTGAAGCCGGTCAGCGTCTCGTGGAAGTCCAGCCCGTGATGAGCGGCCACCGCTCCGAGCCCCGGCGACGAGACGAGCGAGCAGGCCAGCGCCGCGTTCGGCATGCCCTCGGCGGCGCGGGCTGCCCGTGCTCCGAGCAGCAGGCCCACCTCGTTGCCGGTGAGACGCCGCCACCCGCCCTGCACCGAGGCGTCGGGGATCGCGACGGCGAGGCGGTCGGCATCGGGGTCGTTCGCGAGGATGAAGTCGGCCTGCACGCGCCGAGCACGGGCGATCGCGAGGTCCATCGCGCCCGGTTCCTCGGGGTTCGGGAACGACACGGTGCGGAACGTGGGATCGGGTTTCAGCTGCTCGGTGACCACCATCGGCTCCGGATAGCCGGCGGCCTTCACGATCCGCGACAGCGTCTCCCAGCCGACGCCGTGCATGGCCGTGTAGACCCACCGCATCTCGCGCGCGGACTGCGGGGCGGGGGCGACGGCCGCGGTGGCGGAGATGTATGCCTCGACGATGTCCTCGCCCGCCGTCTCGTACTCGACGGACCGGGGGAGGGTCGACACGTCACCGGAGTCGGCGACGGCCTGGATGTGCGCCGCGATCTCGGCATCCGCCGGTGACACGATCTGCGCGCCCTGGTCGGCTCCGCCGAGGTACACCTTGTAGCCGTTGTCGTTCGGGGGGTTGTGCGACGCCGTGACCATGACGCCCGCGTCGGCTCCGAGACGGCGCACGGCGAACGCCAGCACGGGCGTCGGCAGGAGTCGGGGGAGCAGGATCGCCCGCAGGCCTGCGCCCGCGAACAGCTCGGCCGAGTCGGTGGCGAACACGCGCGAATTGCGCCGTCCGTCGTATCCGATGACCACGGTCGGCGTCGTGCCGGGAGCCTTCGCGCGCAGGTACGCGGCGAATCCTGCCGCGGCCTGGGCGACGAGAACCCGGTTCATGCGGTTGCTGCCCGCCCCGAGCGCCCCGCGAAGCCCGGCGGTGCCGAAGGCGAGCCGCGAGCCGAAGCGGTCGTCGAGTTCGGCCACGGCCTGCTCGTCGGCGGCCGCTGCTCTCGTGATGAGCACCGCGAGCTCGTCGCGCGTCTGGTGGTCGGGGTCCTGCCTCATCCAGGCTCGCGCCTGGGCGATGCGCTCCTCGCTCACAGTGCCTCGACCACCCGCGCGAGCAGGGCCGAGATCACGGGCTCGGCCTCGCGACCCGCCTCGATGACCTCTGCGTGGCTCAGCGGCGTCTTCTGGATGCCGGCCGCGAGGTTGGTGATGAGCGAGAAGCCGATGATCTCCATGCCCGCCTCGCGGGCGGCGATCGCCTCGAGCGCCGTGGACATGCCGACGATGTGGCCGCCCATGTGCTTCGCCATCTGCACCTCGGCCGGCGTCTCGTAGTGCGGCCCGCGGAACTGCGTGTAGACACCCTCGTCGAGCGAGGGGTCGACGGTCTTCGCGATCTCGCGCAGTCGCGTCGAGTAGAGGTCGGTCAGGTCGATGAACGTCGCGCCCTCGAGCGGAGAGTCGGCGGTCAGATTGATGTGGTCGCTGATGAGCACCGGCTGGCCCGGTGCCCAGGTCTCGCGGATGCCTCCTGCGCCGTTGGTGAGCACCATGATCGAGGCGCCGGTGGCCGCCGCCGTGCGCACCGAGTGCACGACTCTGCGCACACCGTGGCCCTCGTAGTAGTGGGTGCGGGCTCCGATGACGAGCACGTTCTTGCCGTCGGGGGTGCGGATGCTGCGGAGGGTCCCCACGTGTCCCTCGAGGGCGGGCTTGGAGAAGCCGGTCACCTCGGTCGCGGGGATCGTCGCCACGGTCTCGCCGATGATGTCGGCCGCCTTGCCCCACCCGCTGCCGAGGGTGAGGGCGATGTCGTGCTTCTCGACTCCGGTCAGGCGCGCGATGTCCGCGGCTGCTGCGGCTGCGACCTCGAACGGGTTCGCGTTCGGGTCGTCGAGGGGGTTGCTGTGTGTTTCTGACATGGATCCACTCTAGGAAGGTGGACGCTGATCAGCCAGGATTGCGGGAGAATGGGAATCATGTCTTCCACCCCCTTTGAGCGCACTCAGCGCGTCGCCGTCCTCGGTGGCGGTCCCGGCGGTTACGAAGCGGCACTCGCGGCCGCTCAGCTCGGAGCAGAGGTCACCCTCGTCGAACGCGTCGGAGTCGGAGGGGCGGCGGTGCTCACCGACGTCGTGCCGTCGAAGAGCCTGATCGCGACCGCGGATGCGGCGGTGGCCATCGCCGAGGCATCCGATCTGGGTGTGCAGTTCTTCGCCAAGGGCGAGCACGGCAAGCCCCTCAAGCCCGAGATCGCGATCAACCTCGCGGCCGTGAACAAGCGCCTCATCGCCCTCGCAGGACAGCAGTCGGAGGACATGCGCTCGACGCTGCTCGACGCGGGTGTGCGGATCCTCCCCGGCCACGGCCGTCTCGAGGGCTCGAACGCCATCATCGTGTCGACGGGACAGGGCGGCACGGACTTCGATCGCATCGAGGCCGACACGATCATCGTCGCGGTCGGCGCATCGCCGCGCGAGCTCGACTCCGCCAAGCCCGACGGCAAGCGCATCCTGACCTGGACGCAGCTCTACGACATGAAGGCGCTTCCCGAGCACCTCATCGTCGTCGGCTCCGGTGTCACGGGCGCCGAGTTCGCCTCGGCGTACATGAACCTCGGCGCCAAGGTCACGCTGGTCTCGAGTCGCGAGCAGGTGCTGCCGGGCGAGGACCAGGACGCGGCTCACGTGCTCGAGAAGGTGTTCACGCGCGGCGGGATGACGCTGCTCTCGAAGGCCCGAGCCGAGAAGGTCGAGGTCACGAAGACCGGAGTCACCGTCACGCTCGCCGACGGCCGAACGACCGACGGCAGCCACTGCCTCATGGCCGTCGGCTCGATCCCGAACACCGCGGGCATCGGACTCGAGGAGGCGGGCGTCGAGCTCGACGACTCCGGCCACGTGCGGGTGAACCGCGTCGCACGCACGTCGGTGCCCAACGTCTACGCCGTCGGCGACTGCACGAACTTCTTCCCCCTCGCATCGGTCGCGTCGATGCAGGGCCGCACAGCGGTCTTCCACGCGCTCGGCGACATCGTGATCCCGCTCGAGCTGATCAAGATCACCTCGAACATCTTCACCGCTCCCGAGATCGCGACGGTGGGGTACTCGGAGAAGGACGTCGAGGACGGGAACGCCGACGGCCTCGTCTACAAGCTGCCGCTCGCCGCCAACCCGCGAGCGAAGATGATGGGGATCAAGGACGGCTTCGTCAAGCTGATCGCCAGGAAGGGGTCGGGCACGGTGATCGGAGGCGTGATCGTCGCGCCCAAGGCCTCGGAGCTGATCTACCCGATCGCCGTCGCTGTCGAGCGTCGCCTGACCGTCGACCAGGTCTCCCGCGTCTTCGCGGCGTACCCGTCGCTGTCGAGCAGCATCACTGACGCCAGCCGCGCGATGCACCTGGTGAACGCCAACATCTCCTGAGCGCACGCGAGAGGCGCCCCACCACGGGGGGGCGCCTCTCGTCTGTCTCGGTCACGACGCCACTCTGGGTCCCTGAGCCTGTCGAAGGGCTGGGTCCCTGAGCCTGTCGAAGGGTTGAGTCAGCTGATCGTCAGCAGCGCGTGGCCGGCGGAGACCGTGCTCCCTGCGGCCGCGTTGATGTTGCCGATGACGCCGTCCTTGTGCGCCTGCAGCGGCTGCTCCATCTTCATCGCCTCGAGGACGACGACCAGATCGCCCTTGACGACCTGCTGCCCGTCCTCGACGGCGATCTTGACGACGGTCGCCTGCATGGGCGACTTCACCGCGTCACCCGAGGCGCCGGCGCTCACCGAGGTGGCGTGGCTGCGGCGCGAGGGCGGCACGGCTGCGGGGCGCCCTGTGGTGCCCGCGGCCACGGCCACCCGATCGGGAAGGCTGACCTCGAGCCGCTTGCCCGCGACCTCGACGACGACGGTGTGACGGGCGGCCTCGGCCTCCGGGGCCTCCAGCTCGCCGTCCCACGCGGGGATGTCGTTGACGAACTCGGTCTCGATCCACCGGGTGAAGACGCCGAAACGGCCGTCCTCCGCGGTGAAGGCGGGGTCGTCGACGACCTTGCGGTGGAACGGGAGGACGGTGGGCAGACCGGCGACCTCGAACTCATTGAGAGCGCGACGCGACCGCTCGAGCGCCTCTGCACGATCCTTGCCGGTCACGATGATCTTGGCGAGCAGCGAGTCGAAGGCGCCCGACACCGAGTCACCGGCCGTGACGCCGGAGTCGAGGCGGATGCCGGGGCCGCCGAAGGTCTTGAACACGTGGATCGGACCGGGCTGCGGAAGGAAGCCGCGGCCGGGGTCCTCGCCGTTGATGCGGAACTCGATCGAGTGTCCGGTCGGGGCGGGGTCGTCGTAGTCGATCGTGCCGCCCGCGGCGATGCGGAACTGCTCGCGTACGAGGTCGATCCCGGTGACCTCCTCCGACACCGGGTGCTCGACCTGGAGCCGGGTGTTGACCTCGAGGAACGACACGGTGCCGTCGGCGCCGATGAGGAACTCGCAGGTGCCGGCGCCCACATAGCCGACCTCCTTGAGGATCGCCTTCGACGCGGAGTACAGCTGGGCGTTCTGCTCGTCGGTGAGGTACGGGGCCGGTGCCTCCTCCACGAGCTTCTGGTGGCGACGCTGCAGCGAGCAGTCGCGGGTGGAGATGACGACGACGTTGCCCTCGGCATCCGCGAGGCACTGGGTCTCGACGTGGCGGGGCTTGTCGAGGTACTTCTCGACGAAGCACTCGCCGCGACCGAACGCGGTGACGGCCTCACGGGTCGCCGACTCGAAGAGCTCGGCGACCTCGTCGAGCTCTCGCGCGACCTTGAGCCCGCGTCCGCCGCCGCCGTAGGCGGCCTTGATCGCGATGGGCAGGCCGTATTCCTGGGCGAAGGCGATGACCTCGTCGGCGCCGGAGACGGGGCCGGGCGTTCCGGGGGCCAGGGGGGCTCCCACCTTCTCGGCGACGTGACGCGCGGTGACCTTGTCGCCCAGCGCCTCGATGGCCTCGGGGGAGGGGCCGATCCAGATCATGCCTGCGCCGATGACGGCGCGGGCGAACTCGGCGTTCTCGGCGAGGAAGCCGTATCCGGGGTGCACGGCGTCTGCACCTGCGCGTCGGGCGACCGACAGGATCTTCTCGATGCTGAGGTAGGTCTCGGCGCTGGTGGCGCCTCCGAGGGCGTAGGCCTCGTCGGCGAGGCGGCTGTGCAGCGCGTCACGGTCCTGGTCGGCGTAGACGGCGACCGAGGCGATTCCGGAGTCACGAGCGGCGCGGATGATGCGGACGGCGATCTCGCCGCGGTTGGCGATGAGCACCTTGGCGATATCAGGCATGGTTGCCAGCCTAGCGAGAAGGGCGGGGATCGCTTTGACGACTCTCCACAAGAAAGGCGGAGAAACGTCGACGGGAATCTACGACCAGAGGTCCGTCCATGCGACGCCGAGCTCGGCGGCGAGGCGGCGCACCGTCGACAGCGACATCCCGACCACGGTCGAGGGGTCGCCGTCCACGCGGGTGATGAAAGCCCCGCCCAGACTGTCGACCGTGAACGCCCCCGCCACGTGCAGCGGCTCGCCGGAGGCGACGTAGGCGGCGATCTCGTCGTCGGTGATGTCATCGGCGAACGTCACCGCGGCCTCGGCGGTGGCCGTCGCCTCGACGGGAGCAGCGCCGGGGGTGACGCGGAAGACCGAGTGGCCGGAGTGCAGGATGCCGGTGGCTCCGCGCATCTCGCGCCAGCGTCGGGTCGCCTCCTCCGGCGTGTAGGGCTTGCCGTAGACACGGCCGCCGATCGCGAACATCGAATCGCCGCCGATGACGAGTCCGTCGAACGCCTCCTCCGACAGGCGGTGCGCGACGTCCGCGGCCTTCGCACGGGCCAGCATCAGCACGAGCTCGCCCGGCGCGAGCTCGGCGCCGCGCTCGGCGGTCGCGGCCGCGGTGAGCGCGTCCTCGTCGACTCCCGGTGCCTGCGTCAGCGGTTCGATTCCCGCCTGACGCAGCAGCATGAGTCGGGCGGGGGAGGTCGAGGCGAGGCAGACGCGCATGTGCACCACCGTATCCTCGAAGGATGACTTCTTCCCCAGCCCTGCTCGATCTGGACATCACCGGCATCGCGCACGGCGGCACCTTCGTCGCCCGTCACGAGGGACGCGTCGTCTTCGTCTCCGATGCCGTCCCCGGAGAGAGGGTGCGTGCGCGACTGACCGAGGACTCCACGGACGAGTCGAAGAGCTTCTGGCGCGCGGAGACCGTCGAGGTGCTCGAGGCCTCCCCGCACCGCCGTGCGCACATCTGGGCGGAGGCGGATCTCTCCCGCGCTCCCGAGGATCGCCCCGGCGGAGCGGATCTCGGGCACATCGACCTCGCACATCAGCGCGTCCTCAAGCGGCAGGTGCTCTCCGAGGCCTTCGACCGATTCGCCGGGGGAGGGCTGGAGGCTCCGGAGATCGAAGCCGTCGATTCCAGCGACGGCACCGGCTGGCGCACCAGGGTCTCGCTGCACGTCGACGAGCGCGGCGAGGTCGGGCCCTACGCCGCCCGCAGCCACCGGGTCATCCCGGTCGGCGCCCATCCGCTCGCCCGCCCGGCCATCGCGACAGCGGCGCTGCGACTCGCGGGCGACAAGCCCGGCAGCGTCGACCTCGTCGAGCCGGGTGACGGCGAGGTGCGCGTCATTCGGCGCGATCACCTCGACGCCCGCCCGGCCAGAGGACAGGGCAGGCGTCCCGCACCGGAGGTCGTGTTCGAGACCGTCGGCGACCGTCGGTTCCAGGTCGACGCCGGAGGATTCTGGCAGGTGCATCCCCGCGCGGCATCCGTCCTCGACGCCGCCGTCTACGGGGTGCTCGACGATCACGTCGACCCCGCCGCGCGGCATTTCGATCTCTACGGGGGCGTCGGGCTCTTCGCGGCCACTCTCGCCGACCTCGGCGGCACCGACATCGTGACGGTCGAGTCGAGCAGGCGCGCGACGGCACACGCGCAGCAGAATCTCGCACCGCTCGACGTGACGGCCGTCACCGCGCGGGTCGATCGCTTCCTCGCCGGCGCGGCGAGCGGGGCCAAGGCCGGAGCCGTCGTCCTCGATCCGCCCAGGGCCGGCGCGGGACGCGCGGTCGTCGATTCGTTGAACGCGCTGAACCCCGAGGCCATCGCCTATGTCGCCTGCGATCCCGTGGCGCTCGCGCGCGATCTCGGCACGTTCCGCGAGCACGGCTGGCAGGTGTCGACGCTGCGGGGCTTCGATCTGTTCCCGCACTCGCACCACTTCGAAGTGGTGGCGCTCCTCACGCGATGACGGGATGAGCCGGCCCGTCCGGACCGCATCAGTAAACTGTACGGATGAGCAGGGTCGCACTGATCGACGATCATGAATCCGTCCGCCTCGGTCTCGAGGCCGCGTGCGCCCGTGACGGGGGGCAGGACGTGGTGTTCTCCGGCAGCACCGTCAGCTCGTATCTCGAGTGGCGGGTCGCCGAATCCGCGCCTCCCGCCGATGTGGTCGTGCTCGATCTCACCCTCGGCGACGGCGCCACGGTCACCGAGAACGTGTCGTCCCTCGTCGCCGACGGCGCGAGCGTGGTGATCCACAGCGTGGCCGATCGTCCTGCCGCGGTGCGCGAGGCCCTCGCCGCCGGTGCCGCAGGGGTCGTGAGCAAGTCGTCGTCGCTCGGCGACGTCCTCGACGCGATCAGGACGGTCGCTCAGGGCGAGGCGCTGAACAACGTCGAGTGGGCCAGCGCGGTCGACGGCGATCGCGACTTCGCCGACGCCCAGCTGTCCACCCGCGAGCGCGAGGTCCTGCGCCTCTACGCCACCGGACTCCCGCTCAAGGCCGTCGCCGAGCGGCTCGGCGTGGCGTACTCGACGGCGAAGGAGAACATCACGCGCATCCGGGTCAAGTACGTCGACGTCGGACGACCGGCGCCCACGAAGGTCGATCTGCTGCGCCGCGCGATGGAGGACGGCATCCTCGCCGCCGACGGGGCACCGAGTGCCCGCTGACCCTCTCAGCATCCGCGAGGCCTGGAGCAGGATCCCCTCTCCCGGCGGCGCGGAGACCGAGTTCGAGCGCTTCACCGGCAAGCGCATGGAGCGGATCCTGGCGACGGTGGTCGCCATCGGGTCCGCGGTGCTGGGCACGCAGGCACTGATCGCGGCCGTCACGACGATGTCGTGGTCCGACGCGCCGCACATCACGATGCTGCTCGTCGTCTACGTGCCGCTGGCGCTGATGCTCGTGGCCTGCGTGATCGGTCGCGGGGTGCGCTCGGCCTCCGGACTGTTCGCCGTCGCCTACGTGGTGGGGCTCGCCGCCTGGCCCAGCTTCATCGATCCGGAGGCGGGGTCGGCGGGAGATCAGCCGTGGATCTTCTTCCTCGTGAACGTCGGCGTCGTCGCGGCCATGCTCGCCTTCCCGATGTGGCTTCAACTGACATGGGCCGTCTGCCTGCCCTTCGTCTACGGCTACGTGCGCCTGGTCGAAGGCGGGTTCGCGAGGGACTTCTGGGTCACCACGGCCTTCGACGTCTCCTTCACGCTGATCCTCGGCATCGTGATCATCGCGCTCGGCTGGATGTTCCGGTCCGTGGCCGCCGGCGTCGACGAGGCCAGGGCACGCGCCGTCTCGTCCTACGCGGACGCTGCGGCCACGGCCGCCGCCGAGGAGGAGCGGATCGCGATGTCGGCGCTCATGCACGACAGTGTGCTGGCGGCTCTGATCGCGGTGGAACGGGCCGAGGGGGAGCGCGCGGAGGAGCTCGCCGCAGGCATGGCGAGGGAGGCCCTGACGAGACTCGCGAACACCGAGGCCGCCGTCGTACAGGAGGGCAGCGACGAGCCGGTCGCCGCCGCGCAGATCGTGGTCGAGCTGCGGCGCGCGCTGTCGGAGCTCGGCGCGGACGCGATCGTCGAGGAGCGGGGCGGGATCGGTCTGATCCCCGGTCGTGCCGCCAGGGCGCTCGTGCTCGCGGCTCGCCAGGCTCTCGGCAACGCGATCACCCACGCGCACGGCCGCGGGCTGCACATCGTCGCCGAGGGCAGGGGAGACGAGGGCATCAGCGTGACGATCTCCGACACCGGCCCCGGCTTCGACATCGAGGGGATCGGCGCCGATCGTCTCGGCATCCGCGCCTCGATCGTGGCGCGCATGGCGGGGGTCGCCGGAACGGCGGAGATCGATTCGGGCGATGCGGGCACCGTCGTGACGCTCGGATGGGAGCGCCCGTGACCTGGACGGTACGCAGCGTCGCCACCTCGCTGGCGGTCGGATTCGCCATGTACTTCGCGGCCAGAGGGCTGTGGTGGATAGAGCAGCCCACCGCGCCGCTGCTGATGATCGTGGCCATCGGGCTCTATCTCGTCATCGTCTACGTCGCGATCCTCTGGGACTCCGCAGCCTCCGTGCGGATGCCGATGTGGGTCGGCGTGGCCGCGGTCGCATCGAGCGTCCTGATCCCGGTGCTGGTGACGCGCTCCCTGCATCCCGCCTCGCTCACCGCCCCGTTCGCGACCTGGTACATCGGAGCTCTCGGCCTGCTCGGCATCGTTTGCGTCGTGCGACGACGGTTCGTGGCGGGCTGGCTGGTCGTCCTCGTGCTCGTGGTGGCGTCCTCCGCCTTCCTGGGCCTCGTGAAATCGCTGGCCCTGGGGCTCGTGGGGTCGTTCATGTGGGTCGTGGTGGCGCATCTCCTGGTGATGTTCTGGGATCGCGCGGTGCGCGACACCGAACGCCTGGCAGGCATCCAGCAGGCCGTCTCCGCGTGGCATGCGACTCAGCAGGTGCGGCAGAAGGAACGTCGCCTGCGGACGCAGTTCGCGCTGGCCGTGGCGGGTCCGGTGCTGAGCAGGGCCGTGTCCGCGCGCGGCGCCCTGAATGATCGCGAGAGGCTGCGGGCTCGGCTCGCCGAGGGAAGGCTGCGCGACGAGCTGCGCGGCGCCGAGCTGCTGAACGACGCGGTGCGCGATGCGATCCAGAAGGCTCGCAGGCGAGGCGCCGTCGTCACCCTCTTCTACGAGGGCGGTCTCGACGATGTCGACGAGGCGCGCCGGGAGGTGATCCGCGACGAGCTCGCGTCCGTGCTCAGAGACGCGGATGCCGACAGATGGATCATCCGTGCAGGCCGTGATCCTCTCGTCGCGGTGACGGTGGTGGGTCGCGGTGGTGCGAGCGACGACGACGCGGTCGACGTCTGGCGCGAGATACCGCGGAGCGCGCAGGACTGACCCCCGTTCGCGGCTGCTGCCGCGGAGTGAGGAGTGGGCGAGGGGCGGCGATACCGCCTGCCCCTCGCCGTGCGGAACAGTTACCCGAAAACCGTTCCACGGATGGCCGTCTGCGTCTGTCTACCCTGGGACAGAGAGACAAGCCGAACGCGAAGCGTCTCCTCAAGTCTCGCGGGCCGACCACACGCTGTCTGTAGGTATTTTGGGGGACAAATCCAGGGTCCGGTCAACCGGATCCGCCCCGGTCAGCCCGAGAAGCGTCCCCACGGGATATCGCGTCGCAGCGGGGTGCGCAGCGGCCGCTGGGTTCGCATCCACGCAGAGATCCGGGGTTCGGTGACAACGGCGTCCGCCGACTCCTGGGCATACGCGTCGCTCACCACCGCGATGAGCGCCGCGAGCTCCTCCTCCGTGGCGTCGCCACGCGCGATCTCGATCGTCGGCGGACGCTCGGCCGACGTGTCGGGTTCGTGGTCGACGCTCACAGCGGGATGTTCCCGTGCTTCTTCGGCGGCAGCTCCGCGCGCTTGCCCCTGAGGGCTCGCAGAGCCTTCGCGATCGACACTCGCGTGTTCGCGGGCTCGATGATCCCGTCGATCTCGCCGCGCTCAGCGGCGAGGAACGGCGAGGTGACGCTGTACGTGTACTCGTTCGCGAGGCGCGTGCGCACGGCGGCGACGTCTTCGCCGGCCTCCTCCGCCTTCTTGATCTCCCCGCGGTACAGGATGTTGACGGCTCCCTGACCACCCATGACCGCGATCTCGGCGGTGGGCCACGCGAGGTTGACGTCTGCGCCGAGCTGCTTCGATCCCATGACGATGTACGCGCCCCCGTATGCCTTGCGGAGGATCACGGTGACCAGAGGCACGGTCGCCTCGGCGTAGGCGTAGATGAGCTTGGCACCGCGGCGGATCACGCCCGTCCATTCCTGGTCGGTGCCGGGAAGGTACCCCGGCACATCGACGAGGGTGACGATCGGGATCGAGAACGCGTCGCAGAACCGCACGAAACGGCTCGCCTTCTCGCCGGCCTCGATGTTCAGGGTTCCCGCCATCTGCGACGGCTGGTTCGCGATGATGCCGACGGAGCGGCCCTCGACGCGTCCGAACCCGATCACGATGTTCGGGGCGAACAGCGGCTGCACCTCGATGAAGTCCCCGGCATCCACGACGTGCTCGATGACCGTGTGGATGTCGTACGGCTGGTTGGCCGAATCGGGGATGATCGCGTTCAGCGTGCGATCGGCATCCGTGGTCTCCCACTCGAAGCCGCTCTCGTACGCGGGGATCTCCGCCATGTTGTTGTCGGGGAGGAATCCGAGCAGAGTGCGCGCGTAGTCGATCGCGTCGTCCTCGTCCTCCGCGAGATAGTGCGCCACGCCGGAACGGGTGTTGTGGGTGAGCGCTCCGCCCAGCTCCTCCATGCCCACGTCCTCGCCCGTGACGGTCTTGATGACGTCGGGACCGGTGACGAACATCTGGCTCGTCTTGTCGACCATGATCACGAAGTCCGTCAGCGCGGGTCCGTACACGGCGCCACCGGCGGCGGGTCCCATGATGATGGAGATCTGGGGGATGACTCCGGAGGACCGGGTGTTCAGGCGGAAGATCTCGCCGTACTTGCTGAGCGCGAGCACGCCCTCCTGGATGCGGGCTCCGCCCGAGTCGAGGATGCCGATGATCGGCATCCCGCCGGAGAGCGCGAACTCCATGATCTTGATGATCTTGTCGCCGGAGACCTCGCCCAGCGAGCCGCCGAACGTGGTGAAGTCCTGCGAGTAGACGGCCACCGTGCGGCCGTGGATCGTGCCGACGCCGGTGACGACGGAGTCTCCGTACGGCCGGTTGCGGTCCATGCCGAAGGCGGTCGTGCGATGGCGCACGTACTCGTCGAATTCGACGAAGCTGCCAGGGTCGACGAGCAGCTCGATGCGCTCGCGGGCGGTCATCTTGCCCTTGGCATGCTGCTTCTGCTGCGCGACCTTCTCCGCGTCGACAACGGCTTCGTTGTAGCGCGCGCGAAGATCTGCGATTCTGCCGGCGGTGGTCGAGAGTTCGGGGTTGTCCGTCACGGATTCCACCCTATCGTCGGCTCACGCCGGTCCGTTGGATGCTCGCCACAACGGGTCGCCGGATCCTTTGGTGCCTGTCGATGCACCCGCAGGGCATCAGGTCGCGGGGTTCTCCCTCGGCGACTCGACGGATGGCGCATCGGACCAGCCCTCGGTGGGCAGCGCGTGGTCACCACCCTGCTCGATCGCCTCGGGCGCCGTGCGCCGCCCTCTGCCCACGGCGCCGACCTTGCGTCCCGCCCATCCGACCCCGCGTGCGGCCGTGCCCGCGGCGCCGGCGACCGCGCCGCCGAGGAACTGCGCGCCGTGCAGCATCCGGAGCTCGATCTTCTCCGCGCCCTCGACCGGCTCCAGGTCCGTCGGCAGATACATGGGGGCCGCGCCGAAGGCGCGATGCGACGTCGTGAGCACCCGTCGCCCGAGGATGTGGTTGCCCGCGCCTCCGACGGCGGCGCCCACGCCGAACGGCAGGGCCTTGCCGACGAACGATGCGCCGCCCTTCGCAGCGAACTGCTTGATGAACATGCTCTTGAGTCGGTCGACGAGCGGGCCGACGGCGGCCTTGGGCATCGACTTCGTGACGAGCTCACCCCAATACGAGGAGCGGGGTCCCGACTTGCCGGCGGCCTGTCCGGCGAGCTGCCCCACCAGGGCCACACCCTCCTTGCCGAGCATGAGCGTCATCACGAGAGCTCGTGCGCGGTCGGGGTTCGAGACGGCGATTCCGTGCACCTCGGCGACGGACTGCGCGAAGAGCGCCGTCGACTCCACGAATCCGAGCGTCTCGACGCCGGAGAGGGCGAGCGTGATGCCCGTTCCGATGCCCGGCACGACGGCCGTCGCTCCGACGGCGGCGCCGCCGGTGGTCACCGCGGCGAGGTAGCGGCGCTCGAGGATGCGGATGATCTCCGCCGGAACCGCGTGCGGGTGACGGAGCCGGATGCTGCGGATGTGCGCGAGCACGAGCGGGCGCTGGATGGCGAGCACTCGGTCGAGGCCGCGGACCACGAACGGATGCTCCGTCGATCCGACGGGGGGCACCCCCTTGTCCCACGGGGCGTCGTCGGCGAGCGAATGGATCTTGTGCACCTTCTGGGCCATGAACCGATCCTAGGAAGCTATGCCGCGAAAACGCCGAAAGCCCGGCTCGCGAGGAGCCGGGCTATCGAAGCGAAGCGGATCAGACGAAGAGGTTGGCGCGCTCGAGGTCTTCCGCGAAGTCGACCTCGACGGCGTACAGGTCGGAGACATCCATGGGCTCCAGCAGGAGGCCGTCCTCGGCGATGGATAGCTCGAGACCGCGCTCGAAGTAGTCCTGGTCCTCGACACGCTGCAGTTGACGCATGAACGCCTTCTTGTCGGCCGAGGAGATGTAGTTGATGCCGACGGCCTCTCCGAGACCGCCCTTGACCGTCTTGGAGAGCTCCTTGATGAACCCCTCGGCGGTGACGGTGTACTTCACCTCTTCATCGCTGACCTTGGAGGTGTTGACGGTGACGAACGACTGGTCGCGATCGATGTACGCCGCTGCGCGTCCGAGAATCATCGGGTCGAAGACGACGTCGCCGTTCATCCAGAGGACGCCCGACCTGCCGGTGGCGCCGAGGGCGCGGAGAAGGCTCTTCGAGGTGTTCGTCTCGTCGTAGCGGTCGTTGTGCACGTAGTTGACGGTCGGGAACGCCTCGATGACGGTCTCGGCGCGGTAGCCCACCACCGTGGTGATGCGCGCATCGGAGCCGAAGGCCGCACGGATGTTGTCGTGCTGCTGGCCCATGATCGTGCGGCCGTCGCTCAGTTCGGTGAGCGGCTTGGGAAGGGCGCGGCCGAGGCGCGAGCCCATTCCTGCGGCGAGGATGACGGTCTGAAGAGTCACGAGTGCTCCTAAAGGAAGTTGTGTTCACGATCGGTTCACCGATCAGACACTTCGTCGTGCCGCGTCCTATGGTAGCGACGACGGCTGGGAAGCTCCGGGGCATCGTGCCCCTGTGGCCGTTTCGTGACCCAGTACACACCCAACACTCAGTTTCGTCCAGAGGCGACGCAGATCGGGCGGATGTCCGCGCCCCGTGCGGATTGTTGCGCGGAGCAGAAGAAAGTCGTCTCCCGTTGATACCTTAGGACGGTGACTGCTTCCCCCGACGACCGCACCGAACAGGTGGCCGACGCCGCGACCGCGCCCGCGAGGAAGACACCGACGAGGAAGCCCGCGGTGAAGAAGCCCGCGACGCCGAGGACGCCCTCGAAATCCGCGGCCGACAAGGCGGCGGCGACCATCGAGGTCGTCGCGGAGCCGGCGCTGAAGCTCTCGCGCGCCGAGAGCGCGTCGGCGGGTCGCGGGCCATCCGCGAAGCGCACCACGACCACGGCTGCGGCACGGGCCGCCGCCGCGCGGAACTCGTCGAAGTCGGCCGCGTCCAAGACCTCGGCCGCCCCAGCTGCGGCCGCGAAGACGACCCCGGCGAAGACGACGGCGACGAAGACGACCGAGTCGGGTTCCGCAGCGAAGCCGACGACCTCGCGAACCCCTGCCGCCAAGAGCGCGGCCGGCAGGATGACCGCTGCCAGGAGCACGGCAGCCAAGACGACGGCCGCGAAGACCGCGGCGGCCAAGGCCGCCGCGGAGAAGTCTGCGGCGGCGAAGGCGACCGCGCGCACCACCGCGGCGAGATCGGCAGCTGCCAAGACGGCGGCGGCGCGAACCGCCGCAGCGAAGGCGGCGGCGGCGAAGGCTCTGGAGAAGGCCGAAGCTGAAGAGGCCGACGCGGCGCAGGCTGCCGCGAAGGTCGAGGACTCCGCATCGACCCCGGCCGTCGAGGGGGCCGCCGACGGAACGCTCGTCCCTGAGGCCGCCGATGGAGATGCCGAGCAGGCGGCGCCGCAGGAGCGCGATGCCGTGACGTCCGAACCCCTGTCGTCCGAGCCGGAGCCGGAGCCGTCCGAGCCCGTGGTGTCGGAGCCGGAGCCGGAGCCGTCCGAGGCCGTGGAGCCCGAGCCCGAGCCCGAGCCCGAGCCGGAGCCGGAGCCGTCCGAGCCTGTGGCATCCGCGCCGGAGCTGTCCGAGCCCGTGGTGTCCGAGGATCCCGTCGACACCACCGTCGAGGAGGTCCCGGGCGAGCAGACCCCGGCTGCGGAGGCGATCCTCGTCGCCGATCCCGTCGACGTCGAGGAGGACGCGGACGAGGACCCGGCGCTGATCGATGAGACCGAGGTCGTCATCACCGACACGACCGCCTCCGGGGCGAGCCGCGACGAGGCCGATGGAGATTCCGTCGGCGAAGCCATCCGCATCCGAGGGCTGGTCAAGACCTTCGGCGATCACGTCGCAGTGAACGGCGTGGACCTGACCGTCCCGGCGGGTTCGTTCTACGGCATCGTCGGTCCGAACGGGGCCGGAAAGACGACCACACTCTCCATCGTCGCCGGACTCCTGCGCGCCGACGGGGGGAACGTCGTGATCTGCGGCATCGACCAGTCGAAGAAGCCGCAGGCGGCCAAGCGCATGATGGGCGTGCTGCCCGATCGACTGCGCACGTTCGACCGCCTCACCGGTCGCCAGTTGCTGCACTATTACGGGCTTCTCCGCGGCCTGCCGTCGAACGTCATCGAGAAGCGGGTGGGCGACCTCGCGCGGGCCTTCGATCTCGGCGATGCGCTGAACAGGGTCGTGTCCGACTACTCCGCGGGTATGACGAAGAAGATCATGCTCGCCGGAGCGATGATCCACTCGCCGCGGGTGCTGGTGCTCGACGAACCCTTCGAGGCGGTCGACCCTGTGTCGTCGGCGGTGATCCTCGACATCCTGCGTGCCTATGTCGCTCACGGCGGCACGGTCATCCTCTCCAGCCACGGCATGGACCTGGTCGAGCGCGTCTGCTCGCGCGTGGCGATCATCGTCGGCGGAGAGGTACTCGCCGAGGGGACCGTCGACGAGGTGCGCGCGGGAACGACCCTCGAAGCGCGATTCGTCGAGCTCTCCGGCGGTATCAGCGAGGTGGAGGGTCTCGAGTGGCTGCACACGTTCTCCGACTGAGAGCCGCGCTCCTGATCGGATCGCTGCGCGGCGAGCGCCGGGTTCGTACTCTGATCATGCTGGCCGTGGTCGTGGCGCTCACCGTCGTGGTCTGCGCCGCCGTGCTCACCCTCGACGATGCGCCCGTCGCCGTCGCCCGCACGGTGATCGTGCTGGGTGGTGCGGCTCTGATGCTCGGGTTCCTCGTCGGACCGATCCTGGTCGGCGCGGTCGATCAGCTCGACCCCCGACGCTTCGCCGTCTTCGGCGTCGACGAGCGGCGGATGCCGTGGATCCTCGCGCTCGCGTCGTTCGTGAGCGTTCCCAGCCTGGCCGTGCTCGCCGTCAACATCAGCGTCTGCACCGTCGCCATCAGACTCGGCACTCCGTGGCCCGTCGCCGTGGCCGTGAGCATCGTCGGGGTCCTCTTGACGATCCTCGTCGCCCGCATCGGCATGGCTGTGAACGCTCTGCTGCTGCCTGAGCGACGCTCTCGCGAGCTCACCGCGCTGTTCGCACTCGCCGTGATCGTGATCGCGTTCCCCGTCGCCGTGTTCCTCGCCTCGCTCAAGTGGGACGGTCAGGTGCCCGAGGCCGTGGCATCGCTCACGTCCACGATCGGCTTCACCCCTCTCGCCGCATCGCCGCGCTTCCTCTTCGCGATCGCCGCGGATGACGTGACGGATGCGTGGATCAGCGGGATCGTCACCCTCGTCACTGCGGTCGTGCTGTGGGCGGCGTGGAGCTGGCTGGTCAGACGCCTGCTCACCACGACCGATCGGCCCGTCGCCTCGCGAGAGCGCACCGGACTGGGCTGGTTCGGACTGCTGCCGTCCAACGCCTTCGGCGCCATCGCCGCACGCAGCCTCGTCTACTGGCTGCGCGACCGGCGCTACATCATGAACATCCTGGTGGTGCCGGTCGCGGGCGCCCTCACCGTGCTGCCGCTGCTCGTCGCCGGCGTGCCGTTGGAGATCGCCGCGCTGATCCCGGTGCTCGTCATGGCTCTGTTCTTCGGCTGGTTGCCGCACAACGATGTGGCGTACGACTCGACCGCCCTCTGGACGCACGTCGCGAGCGGTGTGCGGGGCGTCTCCGATCGTCTCGGCCGCCTGATCCCCGTCATGCTCGTCGCGGTTCCCGTGCTCGCGATCTCGGTGCCGCTGACACTGCTGTGGATCGACGATTGGCGCCTGCTCCTGCCGCTCACCGGCCTTGCCGCGAGCCTCCTGCTCTCGGGGCTCGGACTTTCGAGCGTGGTCTCCGTGGTCGCGCCGTATGCGGTCTCACGACCGGGCGACAGTCCGTTCCAGCAGCCTCAGCGTCCGACCTCACGGGGAGCCTATGGCCCCGCGGCCGCCTTCCTCGGGGCCATCGTCTTCAGCATCCCGACGATCTGGCTGCTCGTGTCGACCATGGTCGAGGGCGAGCGGTTCGCCTCGGCGACGTTCTGGACGGGGATCGGCACCGGAGTCGCCGTGATCGCTCTCGGCGTGGCCATCGGCGGCCGGATCTTCGAGCGTGGCGGCGAGCGTCTCATGGAGTTCGTGGAGACCGCCTGACACCCGCCCATCCCGGTTCGAGCGCCGCTAGACTCTCGGGATGAGTACTCCGCTGGACAGCCCCGATCAGGGCGGCGTGGCAACGCTCGATCGCGAACTGGAAGAACTCCTCCGCGAAGAGGGAATCGAACCGGGTGACCACGAGCGCTTCTCGCATTATGTGAAGAAGGACAAGATCCTCGAGTCGGCGATGACCGGCAAGCCGGTACGCGCACTGTGCGGCAAGAAGTGGACACCGGGCAGAGACCCGGAGAAGTTCCCCATCTGCCCCACGTGCAAGGAGATCTACGAGTCGATGATGGGCTGAACCCCTCAGGGTTTAGGCGTCGACGCGACGTCGATCTCTGTCAGCGCGCGTCGACGAAGACCGTGGGGATGGCCGGGTCCGACTTGCTGAGCGCGAGCGCCCGCACCGGCAGCTCCTCACGGACGCGCAGGTGATGCGCGCGTGCGGCCGCCGTGCCTTCGGGCCCCTCGAACGACGAGTCGATGTCTCCCGATTCGACGAACGTGGTCTGCAGGGCGCGTCCGTCGGGGTGCTCCGCTGCCGTCTCCAGCTCTTCGAAGCCGTCGGACACCACCACCGTCTCGGCCTCGGCGACACCGTCGGCCAGCGACCGGAACGCGGCCTTGCGCCCACCGTGCGAGGCCTTGTCGGTCGATGCCTTGGCGACGCCGACCCAGGCCCCGTCGGGGTCCTGCCTGGCGACCAGCTTGTAGACCATGCTCGCCGTGGGATATCCCGAACCGGTCACGACCGAGGTTCCGACGCCGTACGCGTCGACCGGCGAGGCCGCCAGCGCGGCGATCGCGTACTCGTCGAGGTCGCTGGTGACGGTGATGCGGGTGCCGGTCGCCCCGAGTTCGTCGAGCTGGGCGCGCACCTCGGCGGCGACGATGGGGAGGTCGCCCGAGTCGATGCGCACGCCCCCGAGGCCCGTGCCGGCCACTCGGATCGCCGTCTCGACGCCCGTCCTGATGTCGTAGGTGTCGACCAGCAGCGTGGTGTCGGTGCCGAGGCTCTCGATCTGCGAGCGGAAGGCCTCTTCCTCCGTCTCGTGCAGCAGGGTCCACGAGTGCGCTGCGGTGCCCATCGTCGGGATGCCCCATCGGCGCCCTGCCTCGAGATTGCTGGTCGCACGGAAACCGGCGATGAACGCGGCGCGTGCCGCGGCGACCGCGGACTGCTCGGCCGCGCGCCTCGAGCCCATCTCGGCGAGGGGCCGCTCGCCCGCGGCGATGCTCATGCGGGATGCGGCCGTGGCGACGGCCGAGTCGTGGTTCAGTACGCTGAGCGCGAGGGTCTCCAGCACGACCGCGTCGGCGAAGGAGCCCTCGACGGTGAGGATGGGGGAGCCGGGGAAGTACAGCTCGCCCTCGCGGTAGCCGCGGATGGATCCGGTGAACCTGTAGTTCTCGAGATAGGCGAGCGAGTCGGCATCCACCACCTCGTTGTCGCGCAGGAACCGCAGCTCGTCCTCACCGAAGCGGAACTCGCGCAGCAGAGACAGCAGCCGCCCGGTTCCGGCCACGACGCCGAACCGTCGGCCGCCCGAGAGACGGCGAGAGAACAGCTCGAAGACGCTGGGACGCGATGCCGTGCCGTCGCGCAGCGCGGCGGCGAGCATGGTGAGCTCGTAGCGGTCGGTGAGAAGCGCCGTGGAGGTGGTCATGCGCTCAGTTTAGTGACGGGCGGGCGCGGAACCGTGGGCGCGACGAGGGTCGGGCGCGGGTAGGCTGGGGAGTCATGAACGACGCGCCGATCGGAATCTTCGACTCCGGTGTCGGCGGGCTGACGGTGGCACGGGCCATCCGCGCCCAGCTGCCCCGAGAATCGTTCGTCTACATCGGAGACACGGCGCACTCGCCGTACGGCCCGAAGCCCATCGCCGATGTGCGGCGTTACAGCCTCGAGGTTCTGGACACGCTCGTCGATCAGGGCGTGAAGATGCTCGTGATCGCGTGCAACACCGCCTCGGCAGCCATGCTGCGCGACGCCCGGGAGCGCTACGACATCCCCGTCGTCGAGGTGATCGGCCCCGCCGTCCGCCGTGCGGTCTCGACAACGCGCAACGGCCGGGTCGGCGTGATCGGCACGGTGGGCACCATCGGTTCTCGCGCCTACCAGGACATGCTCGAGGTCAACGAGCGGCTCGAGGTCTTCACTGCCGCGGCACCGCGCTTCGTCGAGTTCGTCGAGGGCGGCGTCACCGGCACACCGGAGGTGCTCGCGACGGCCGAGGAATACCTGGCGCCGCTGCGCGAGGCCGGCGTCGACACGCTCGTGCTCGGCTGCACCCACTACCCGTTCCTCCGAGGCGCGATCAGCTACGTCATGGGCGAGGGCGTGACGCTCGTCTCGAGTGACGACGAGACCGCCGGTGACGTCTACCGCCAGCTGGTGCGCGGCGATCTACTGGCCTCTCCCGACGCCGTCGCGACCTACGTCTACGAGGCGACCGGCGTCTCCGCCAGCGACTTCACCGCACTCGCCAACAGGCTCATGGGCCGCGAGGTGCGTGACGTGCAGCTCGTGCAGACGGGGGTCATCACGCTGCCGGCCCGCGTGCCCGAGGCGTAGTCCCGCGCCCTCCGCTCCGCCCTCTTCATCCGCCCGAACATCCTCCTACCCGTACCGAAGGAATCCCATGTCCAGCATCGTCCGCGCAGACGGCCGCTCCACCGACCAGCTTCGTGAGATCACGATCGAGCGCGGCTGGTCGAGCCACGCAGAGGGGTCGGCTCTGATCAGCTTCGGCGGCACCAAGGTCCTGTGCACGGCGTCGTTCACCAACGGCGTCCCGCGCTGGCTGACGGGCAAGGGCAAGGGCTGGGTGACGGCCGAGTACTCCATGCTTCCGCGCGCCACGAACAGCCGCAACGATCGCGAGAGCGTCAAGGGGCGCATCGGCGGCCGCACCCACGAGATCTCCCGACTGATCGGACGCGCACTGCGCGCGGTCGTCGACACCAAGGCCCTGGGTGAGAACACGATCGTGATCGACTGCGACGTGCTGCAGGCCGACGGCGGCACCCGCACCGCGGCGATCACCGGAGCCTACGTGGCCCTCGCCGATGCGATCGAGTGGGGACGGGAGAAGAAGTTCATCGGCAAGAACTCCACGCCGCTCCTCGATTCCGTCGCCGCTGTCTCGGTCGGCATCATCGACGGAGAGCCCATGCTCGATCTCGCATATGTCGAGGACGTGCGCGCGGAGACCGACATGAACATCGTCGTCACCGGACGCGGGCTCTTCGTCGAGGTGCAGGGCACGGCGGAGGGGGCGCCCTTCGACAAGCGCGAGCTCGACGCGCTGCTCGACCTCGGGGTGGCCGGCTGCGCCGACCTCAAGGGCATCCAGCTCTCGAGTCTCGCGGGCTGATGAAGATCGTCCTCGCGACGCACAACGCGCACAAGGTCGCGGAGTTCCAGCAGATCGTCGCCGCCGCGCGCCCCGACATCGAGATCGTCGGATACGACGGTCCAGAGCCGGTCGAAGACGGCGTGACGTTCGCGGACAACGCGCTCCTCAAGGCGAGAGCGGCTGCCGTGCACACCGGGCTCTCTGCGCTGGCGGACGACTCCGGCATCTGCGTCGACGTGCTCGGCGGCTCGCCGGGAGTCTTCTCGGCCTACTGGGCAGGACAGCGGAAGGATGCGGCGGCGAACCTCGAACTGCTGCTCGATCAGCTGCGCGACATCGCCGACGAGCACCGCGCGGCGCACTTCACCTCGACGATCGCGCTGGTGACCGCAGACGGTCAGGAGCACGTGGTCGTCGGCACCTGGCCCGGTCGGCTGGCGCACGAGGCATCGGGGGCGGGCGGCTTCGGCTACGACCCGATCTTCATCCCCGACGGCCAGCCGGCGGGTGAGGAGCGCTCGGTCGGCGACTTCAGCGCCGACGAGAAGCAGTCGCAGTCGCATCGTGCACGCGCGTTCGCCGAGCTGATCCCGCTGCTGGAGACCCTCTGATCCACTCATGGGCCGCCGCGCGCCGGCGGTTACTGTGGAGGCATGAGAGAGCTCACGTACTTCATCGGGGTCACCCTCGACGGGTTCATCGCCGGGCCGGATGACGAGGTCGACTTCTTTCCGCTCACTCCCGCATTCGCCGAGGTGCTCGCCACGGAGTTCGCGGACATCCAGCCCGCGCACGTCCGCGAGCACGTCGGCGTGGCCGACGCCCCGCTCACGCGCTTCGACACGGTGGTGATGGGGCGCCGCACGTACGAGCCGGCGCTGCAGGCGGGCATCACCGATCCGTACGCGCAGCTGCGCACGCTCGTCGTGAGCGAGAGCCTCGACGACCCCGAGACGGCCGACGTCGAGATCGTGCGATCGGATCCGATCCGACGGGTGCGCGAGCTCAAGGCCGAGGACGGCTTGGGCATCTACCTCGCGGGCGGCGCGGCTCTCGCCGGCGTGCTCTTCGACGAGATCGATCGCCTCGTGGTGAAGAAGTATCCCGTCATCGCCGGGAGCGGCATCCCGATGATCCGACACGGGTTCTCGCCGACCGCGTTCGCGATCGACCAGGTCAGGACCTTCGACAACGGCTGCGTGATCCTGGAGTACTCCCGCGTCCGGTGAGCCCTGCCGGGCGGCGGAGCGGACTACTGAGAATCATCACCATTCCCGACTGCGCCCGGAGCCGCTGCCCTGTGCTGCGGGCGGTCTAGCCTGGTCACATGCACGATCACGCGCCCGCTGCCGGCGGCATCCGCTCGGCCAGTCATCGGCGACTCCTCGCGATCTCGCTGACGCTGACCGCCACGATCATGGTCGTGCAGGTGGTCGGCGCGATCTTCACCGGTTCTCTCGCGCTGCTCGCCGATGCCGCCCACATGTTCACGGATGCTTCCGCGCTCGTGATCGCGCTGATCGCCACCGCGGTCGCCGCTCGTCCCGCCGACGACCGACGCACTTTCGGCTATCAGCGTGCCGAGGTCTTCGGAGCGCTGATCAACGCGGTCATCCTCATCCTGCTCGCGAGCTGGGTGGGCATCGAGGCCGTCGGGCGGCTGCTGAACCCCGGCGAGACCGAGGTGGCAGGCGCGCTCATGCTGGTCGTGGCGGCAGTGGGCCTCGTCGCGAACGCGATCTCGATGTGGCTGCTCAGCCGAGCCCAGCGATCGAGCATCAACGTGCGCGGAGCCTATCTCGAGGTCATGGGAGACCTCATCGGATCGGCCATGGTCATCGTCGCCGCGATCGTGATCGTCACGACGGGCTGGATGCCGGCCGATGCCATCGCATCCCTGCTCATCGCCGTGATGATCATCCCGCGGGCGATCGCTCTGTTGCGGGAGGTGTTCTCCGTGCTGTCGGAGTCCGCACCCCAGGGCACCGCGGTGACGGAGATCCGACGGCACCTTCTGGAGTACGACGGCGTCGTCGGTGTGCACGACGTCCATGTCTGGCAGCTGACCCGAGGTGCGCCCGTCTTCAGCGCACACGTCAGCGTCGCACCCACTCTGCTCGCCGAGGGCGGATCAGGGCGCCTGCTCAGCGATCTGCAGTCGTGCCTCGCCGAGCACTTCGACGTGGCGCACTCGACGTTCCAGATCGAGCCGGCCGAGCAGTCGGACTGCGAACCGCATCACGCGTGAGGGATCAGCTCTCGTAGACCACGTCGTCGGGAGTCTTGTCGGTGCGCAATCCGCGCCATCGGGCATGACGCAGCACTCCGTCGGGCGTCCAGTTGGCGAACTCGACCTCGCCGACGAGCTCGGGCCTGACCCAGAGGGCGTCGGATGCGTCGGGGGAGGGCACCCCCTCGAGCGGAGCCGCATCGACCCGCAGTGGGGTCAGGCGCGTGAGCAGATCACGCAGCATCCGCTCGGTGAACCCCGATCCCACGCGGCCGACGTAGCGGAGCCGTCCGTCGTCAGGGACGGCGAGCAGCAGAGATCCGAACGATCCCTCCCGATCGCCCTTGCCCGGGCGGATGCCGACGATCACCGCCTCCTGCATGAGCGTGTGCTTGAGCTTGAGCCACGCGGGGGAGCGTCGGCCAGGGCGGTATCGAGAGGCCGGGTCCTTCACCACGACGCCTTCGAGCCCGAACTCGAGGCTCGCCGTCAACGCGGCGTCGACATCGTCGAACACGGGCGGAACCTGCATCGGCGCGTCGAGGTCGGCGATGACGTCTTCGAGCAGGGTGCGTCGCTGCGAGAGCGGCAGGGACGTGAGATCGTGTCCGTCGAGCCTGAGCAGGTCGAAGACGAGATACACGATGGGGGTGCGCACGACCTCGCGCTCGATCTCGCGGGCGCGGGTGAGATGCATGCGGTTCTGCAGCAGCGAGAAGCTCGGCCGACCGTGGGCGTCGAACGCCACGATCTCGCCGTCGATCACCGCATCGTCCACCGCGAGGAACGGCGAGCCGTCGGCGGTGAGCTCGGGATAGCGGGCCGTGATGTCGGTGCCGCTGCGGGCGTGCAGCAGCATCCGCCCCTGCGACCAGGTGCCGATGGCCCGGATGCCGTCCCACTTGACCTCGACCCACGAGGGCGCGCTGAGACTGCGGGCGATCGCGGGCGTGCCGTTTTCGGCGAGCATGGGGGAGACCGATGCCGCAGACGGGGTCGTCGCCTCGGCCGCCGTCGCCTCGGCCGCCGTCGCCCTCGGACGTGTGCGCCGTGCCGTGGGGTGGGTTTCGGGCGGTCTCATCGCGGGTGCCGGGTCGGGTGCGGCGGACGATCGCGGCGGGCGCAGGGCTATCAGCGGATCGTCGCCGGAGGCCGCGCGCTCGAGCACCTCATCGAAGGACAGCTGGCGGAGGTCAGGGTCGTCCAGCTCGTCCCAGGTCCGAGGGGCAGCCACCCACGGCTGAGCTCGGCCGCGTAGCGAATAGGGCGAGATCGTGGTCTTCTTGCCGTTGTTCTGACTCCAGTCGAGGAAGACCTTGCCGCCGCGGGCCGCCTTCGCCATGGTGCTCGTGGCGAGGTCGGGGTGATCGGTCTCGATCAATCTTGCGATCTCCTTCACCACGGCGGAGATCTCGTCGCTGGTCTGTGCTCCGGGCAGACCGGCGTACAGGTGGATGCCCTTGCTTCCGCTGGTCACCGGCAGAGGGTCGAGGCCGATCCCCTCGAGCAGGCCCCGCGCGATGCGCGCCACCTCGGCGCACTGCGCCAGGCCGACGCCCGGCCCCGGATCGAGATCGAGCACCAGGCGATCGGGTCGCCCGGGCGAGCCGTCGGCGTCGAAACGCCACTGCGGCACGTGCAGCTCGATGGCGGCGACCTGCGCGAGCCAGACCAGCGTCGGCACGTCGTCGACGAGCGGATACTCCTTCGGGCCGTCGGAGTGACGGATCTCGTGACGAGGGATCCACTCGGGTGCGCCGGGCTCGAGCTGCTTCGTGAAGAACGCGTCGGCGGGAGCATCCGTCGTTCCCACCCCCTCGACCCAGCGCTTGCGGGTGACGGGGCGTCCCTCGAGCAGGGGCAGCAGCTGCGGCGCGATCTGGGTGTAGTAGGCGATGATCTCGCCCTTGGTGGTGCCTGTCTCGGGGTAGACCACCTTGTCGAGGTTGGTGATGCGCAGACGACGTCCATCGATCTGGACCATCTGCGGGTGCGGAGACATGACGTCAGCGTAGTCAACGCGTCGGCGTCAAGGGCTGGCCGCGCGGCCCGCGGCTGGTGTTCACTGGGGGCATGAGGACGATCTGGAAAGGCGCGCTGACCTTCGGTCTCGTGAACGTGCCGGTGAAGGTGTACAGCGCGACGGAGGACCACGACGTGCCCCTGCATCAGGTGCACGAGAAGGACGGCGGTCGCATCCGCTACCAGCGCACGTGCGAGGTGTGCGGCGAGACCGTCGCGTACGCCGACATCGATCGCGCCTACGTCGACGAGGGGCAGACGGTCGTGCTCACGAAGGAGGACCTCGCGTCGCTGCCCTCGGAGAAGAGCCGCGAGATCGACGTGGTCGAGTTCGTGCCCTCGGAGCAGGTCGATCTGCTGACCCTCGACAAGCCGTACTACCTCGAGCCCGATTCGAAGTCGCCCAAGGCCTACGTCCTGCTGCGCAAGACGCTGGAGCAGACCGACCGCACCGCTATCGTGCGGTTCACCCTGCGTCAGAAGACCCGCCTGGCGGCGTTGCGCGTGCGCGGCAAGGTGCTCGTGCTGCAGACGCTGCTGTGGGCGGATGAGGTGAGGGAGGCCGCGTTCCCGGCTCTCGATGAGGACGTGCGCATCTCGAAGAAGGAGCTCGAGCTGTCGGCATCGCTCGTCGAGAGCTACTCGGCCGACTTCGAGCCGGAGGAGTTCGTCGACGAGTACCAGAAGGAGCTGCGCACGCTGATCGACGCCAAGATCGAGGCGGGCGACACGTTCGACGTCGCCGAGACGTTCGGCGAGGCGGAGGGCGACGCGAAGAGCGGCGAGGTCATCGACCTGATGGAGGCGCTGCGCGCGAGCGTGGCAAAGTCGAAGGCCGCGCGCTCGGGGAGCTCGGGGACGGACTCGAGCAAGAGCTCGGGGTCAGGCGCGAAGAAGAGCGCCAGCAAGAAGAAGGCGGGCTGAGGGCCGGCGGTCGCCGACCGTCGTCGCCCTGCGGTCAGTGCTTTCCGTCGCCGTCGAGGTCGGGCGCGCGATCGAAGACCTGCGGGTCGAGAGTCAGCTCCTCAGCCTCGGCGTGATCGGTCACGACGTCTTCGCCCGCGGCTTCGGCCTTCTTCGCCTTGTGGCGCTCCGAGAGGTAGTGCCAGAGGGTGACGAGCGCCGTGCCGCCGACCGCGGCGAGCAGGATCAGGTCGATGTAGCTCTCCACGAAGGCGGCGACCGGCGGGATGAAGCCGATGAGGTAGCCGAACATCGTGAGTCCGAAGCCCCAGAGGATCGCGCCGATGAGGTTGTAGAGCGAGTACTTGCGCCACGGCATGTGCCCGACGCCCGCCGCGACCGGCGCGAAGGTGCGCACGATCGGCACGAAGCGGGCGAGGATCACGGTGATGCCGCCGAACCGCTCGAAGAACGCGTTCGTGCGCTCGACGTTCTTCTTGCTGAAGAGGCCCGATTCCTTGCGTTCGAAGACGGCGGGCCCGCCCTTGTGGCCGATGACGTAGCCGACCTCTCCTCCGACGAAGGCGGCGAGGCCGATGAGGAGCGCGACGATCCACACGTTGAGGCCGAAGACTCCGTGCTCGGAGCCGGCGATCGGATGCGAGAGCAGTCCGGAGATCACCAGCAGGGTGTCGCCGGGAAGCAGGAAGCCGACGAGCAGGCCGGTCTCGGCGAAGACGATGAAGCACACCACGAGCAGTGCCCAGGGTCCGGCACCGCCGATGATCGTCGCGGGGTCGAGCCAGGGGATGAGAGCGGCGTGATGCATGGAGTTCCCGTCGTGGACAGTCGTGCGGCGGTCGTCGGTCGCTGATACACGACAGATCGGTGCGGAAGGTGGGACTTGAACCCACACGCCCTGAGGCACAGGAACCTAAATCCTGCGTGTCTGCCAATTCCACCACTCCCGCGCGGTGAAAAACAGTCTACTGATCAGCGCATCCGCCGATGCTGAGCATCCGCCCGCAGCGATGCGGGGCTGTGGATAACTTCGGTGGCGTCGTCGGGATTGTTGCGAGGATGCTCGGGTGATCCGCCCCTCCGTCCTCATCGCCGAACGGGTGCGACAGCGCCTGCGTGCAGACGGCACCGATCCGGCGTTCGACGGCGAGGCCCTCAGGGCGGTGGCGGTCGCGGAGGTGCGTCGCTTCAACGACCTGGCGCTGGCGCGTGGTGCGACCATGATCGACGACGAGGCGGAGTGCGTGCGCGACGTGCTCGCCTCGGTGAGCGGATTCGGGGCGCTGCAGCCTCTGCTGGACGATCCCGAGATCGAGGAGATCTGGCTCAACGGCCCTGAGAGCGTGCACGTCGCCCGGGGAGGAGTCGCCGAGCGCATCGATCTGCGTCTGACCGAATCGGTGCTGCGCGACCTCGTCGAGCGGATGCTGCAGACCTCGGGCAGACGGGTCGACATCTCTCAGCCGTTCGTGGATGCCTCACTGCCGGACGGGTCTCGCCTGCACGTCGCGATCGCCGACGTCGTGCGAGGGTCGTGGGCGGTCAACATCCGCAAGTTCCTGCCGCGGCATCGATCGCTCGACGCACTCGTGTCGCAGGGAGCTGTTCCCGCGGGCGTCGCGGCGATGCTGCGTGACGCGATGGCGAGCGGGCGGAGTGTCGTGGTCTCCGGTGCGACCCACGCGGGCAAGACCACGTTCCTCGGTGCGCTGCTGGACTCCTGCGCCCACACTCAGCGGATCATCACCGTGGAGGAGACGTTCGAGCTCGCCGTGGTCGGTCCTGATCTCGTCGCGCTGCAAGGACGCCAGGCGAGCATGGAGGGCACCGGCGCGATCACCCTCCGGCGGCTGGTGAAAGAGGCACTGCGTATGCGTCCCGACCGACTCGTGGTGGGCGAGGTGCGCGGTGCCGAGGCCCTCGATCTGGTGCTCGCGCTCAACACCGGCGTGCCGGGGGCGGCGACGGTGCACGCGAATTCGGCGGCCGAGGCACTCGACAAGCTGGCGCTGCTCCCGCTCCTCGCAGGACAGAACATCGACCGATCGTTCATCGTCCCCGCGCTCGCCGCCGCCATCGACCTGGTCGTGCACTGTGTGCGGGAACCGGATGGGCGGCGTCGTGTTCACGAGATCATCGCTCCGACGGGCGAGATCGTCGACGGCCGTCTCATCTCTCGCTCGATCTACCTTCACCGCGACGAGCCGGCGGAGCCGAGGCGCGCACCTCGCCGACTCGAGGTGCGGCCATGACCCTGTTGCTCGGCGCCCTGCTCGCTGCCGGAGTGCTGCTGACCGTGTCGCCCTGGTTGTGGCCCCCACGATCGGGTCGGGTTCCGCCCGCGCACCACGGGCCGTTCACGCGGATGCTCGAGGAGGCCGGTCTGAGTGCTGTGCGGCCTCGCACTCTGGCGGTGGTGATGACGGCAGCCGGCTCCCTCTCTGCCGCCGTCGTGTGGCTGGTGACGGGCATGGCCGTCCTCGCGGTGCTGGCGGCGCTGGCGGGAGGTTCGGCTCCGGTCGCCATGCTCCGCGCTCGGCGCGTGCGTCTGCGCAAGGTCCGTCGCCAGCTCTGGCCCGATGTCTGCGACCTGCTGGTGGCCGCCATCCGCGTGGGCCTCTCCCTCCCCGACGCGGTCGCGTCCCTCGCCGATTCCGCCCCCTCTGTGATGCGCCCGGCGTTCGCGGTGTTCGCGCGGGACCTTCGCGCGACGGGCCGATTCGACTCGAGCCTCGACCGCCTCAAATCGTCGCTCGCCGATCCGATCGCCGACCGGATCATCGAGACGCTGCGCATGGCGCGACAGGTCGGCGGCACCGAACTCACCGGGGTGCTGCGCTCCCTGTCCGCCTCGGTGCGCGCGGATGCGGCACTTCGCGGTGAGGTCGAGGCTCGCCAGTCGTGGATCCGCGGGGCTGCGCTTCTCGGAGCCGTCGCGCCATGGGTGATCCTGGGCCTGCTGGTGCTGCGTCCGGAGGGTGCGGATGCGTACGGGACGCCCGAGGGCGTGCTCGTCATCTGTCTGGGAGCGGCGGTGTCCGTCGTGGCGTATCGCATCATGATCAGGGTCGGCCGGCTGCCGGAGCCGGGGCGGTGGTTCGGATGAATCCTCTCTCGGCGATCGCCGTGGCCATCCTCTGCGGGGGAGGCGTGGCTGCCGGTCTGCTCTGCGTTCTCTCGGTGCTGCCTCGCTGGTCGGCCGCGCCGTTGGCGCTGCGCATCGCCCCGTACGTGCGCGACGTGGTGTCCGACGTCGATCTCCCTCGCAGCGCGCTCCCGCACGTCGGGACCATGCCTGTCGCGGCCCTGACGCCGTGGGCTCGTGCCATGGCCGTGTTCGACCGGATCCTCGGCGGTGGAGATGCGCTGCGCCGCAGGCTCGGACAGGCCGGGTCCGCCATCGATCCGATGTCGTTCCGCGGGAGACAGCTGGGGTGGATGGTCGGCGGAACGGCCGTCGGCGCGCTCGGCGTCATCCTCCTCGCGTTGGCGGGACGCCTGACACCGGCGACAGCGGTCATCCCCCTCCTCGCGGGCGCCGCGGCGGCGATCGGCTACGACGTGCAGCTCACCTCGCGGACGAGAGCTCGTCGCACGCGGCTCACCGACGAACTGCCGACGACACTCGAGTTCCTCGCGCTCTGCCTGTCGGCGGGAGAGGGCTTTCTGGATTCTCTGCGCCGGATCGCCGCGGCGGGGTCTGGCGAGTTGTCCGGGGAGATCCGGCGAGTCGTCCTCGCGGTGAGCACCGGGTCTCCGCTGTCGGACGCGCTGGGAGAGATGGCGGCGCGCCTCGATCTCCCGGGTCTCACGCGGGCCATCGATCAGGTCGTCGCCGCGATCGAGCACGGTGCCCCGCTGGCCGGCGTACTGCACGCTCAGGCCGGCGACGCGCGGGAAGACGCCAAGCGCGTGCTGATCGAGCAGGCGGGGCGCAAGGAGATACTCATGCTCCTGCCGCTCGTCTTCCTCATCCTGCCGATGTCGGTGCTCTTCGCGATCTATCCCGGCCTGTTCATCCTGCGACTCGGCATCGGCTGAGCGTGAGACTCAGCCGCACAGCGAGGCGACCCCCGTCGACGACACAGCCCCGCCACGCGCGGATCGCGCGCGGCGGGGCTGTGGTCCGGATGGATCCGGGCTGGCTGCGCGCCGATCAGGCCGAGCGACGTCGGGCGATCGAGGTCACCGCAGCGCCGACGAGCAGGAGCAGGCCGGCAAGGGCGGCGAAACCGCTGACCTGCGCGGTGTCGACTCCGGTGTCGGCGAGCGAGTCGCCACCACCGCCGTTGCCTGTTCCGCCGCCGCCACCGCCGCCTCCGCCGGTGCCGGGGTCGGTCGGAGGCGTCACGATGGCGACCGAGAAGTCGACCGGCGCCGAGGGGCCGGAGGTGCTGGCCGGGACGACGCCGCTCGCGCTGGCTGCGCGAGTGGCCGTCGCGGTGACGGTGTAGTCGCCGTCGGCGAGCTCGACGGGAAGGGCGAACGTTCCGTCCGGCTGCCCGGTGGTCGTCAGCGTGGCCGGAGTCTCGATTGCGGCCGCCGCGAAAGCGGGGCTCTCGTCGGCGGCTGCGCGCTCTGCAGGCTCGATGACGATGGTGATCGTCTCGCCGGCATCACCCGTGCCGCCGATGATCGTCGTCGGCGTCGTGACCGTTGAGCCGTCCGTCGGAGCGGTGATCACCGGGGTGTTGGCGACGCAGTCGAGCGTGACGGTCTTGGCGTCGAGGACGACGGTGTTGCCGTCTGCATCCTCCGTCACCACCTGCACGACGGTCTCCACGTCCTCCGTGAGAGACACCGATCGGACCCGCGTGTCGCCCTCGGCCACGGTGCCGCTCTCGATGACGGTCTCGCCGTCGAGGAAGGCGTACGGGGCGTCGGAGGTACCGAGCGAGTTGTCGAAGGTGTACTCGACACCGGGGATGGTCGGCACCAGGATGCCGCCGGTGGGGATCTCGCAGGAGGCGTCGGTGACGAAGCCGGTGGGAGCCGGTCCTGGTTCGCAGTCGAGGTCGAAAGCACCTGTGGCGAGTGTGACGGGATCACCCGCCGCGTCGACGGATCGGATCGCCGAGGTGCCGCTCTCATTCGGAGTGAGCGACGCCGCGTACGACCGGGTCTCGCCGGCGGCGAGGGTGCCGCTCTCGACGACGGTGTCGTTCTTCACGAACTCGTAGTCCGCGGGTCCTGTGCCTGCCGTGTTGTCGAAGGTCCAGAGGAAGCCGGGGGACGGGGGGATGATGCCACCGGTCGGAAGCAGACAGCTGGCCTCCCCGATCGTGGCCACTGCGGCCGGGCTCGAGTTCGGCGTGCAGTTGGCCGTCTGCACGGAGCCTGCGATGACCCCGCCGTTCACGTCGATGACCTGGAACGTCGTGGAGGCGTCTTCGAGGACCGGCAGAACGTATTCGTCGCTGTCGCCGGGGGCGAGGGTGACGTTGTCGAAGAGGACCGTTCCCAGGTCCTGCACGACCTTGTAGGTGAGATCCGTATCATCGTCCGCGGCGTTGTCGACGGTGATGGTCACGGTCGCGGCAGCGGGGACGCTGCAATCGGGTGCGCCGATCGTCGCGGAGGAGGGCAGTGCCTGAGCTGGGAGGCCGGTGAGGACGACACCCGCGGCGCTGAGGGCGATGACGCCCAGTGCTGCGAGTGATCGTTTGAGCGGGGATGACATGTCTACGGGTGCTCCTTCATTGGATGCGCGAGTTCTGCAGTCACGGCGTCGTGCAGGACACGAAACTGGAGGACGCATTCTTCGCGAGTCCCGCTTCGACACACTCTGCCTCCGTCTCTTCGGAGCCGTCGGTATATCGGATTGGCATTCATGCGAGATTCACGGTTGGCCCATCGCGCCCTCTGCGCCTGTGGATAACTTCGACGTCGATCGCGGGGAGTTTGCGAGGATGCTCGGCACCGGCGGAGCTTCATGAAAGGGCGACCATGACGGAACGACTGCACGACATGACAGGCCGGAGACGGGCCCGGTGGTGGCAAGACCGGCGAGCATGGGTTCGAGCGCTCATCGCAGACGAGCGCGGGGACGTCCCAGGGTGGGTGCTCGTCACCTTGATGACGGCCGGACTCGTCGTCCTGATCTGGGCGGTCGCCGGACCTGCGCTGAGCGCACTGTTCGAACAGGCGATCCAGCGCGTATCGGGGCTATGAGTTCCGCCGGTGCGCGACGTGTGAACCGGTTCTCCGGCAGCCGCCTTCTCGAAGACGATCGCGGATCGAGCCCCGTCGAGTTCGTGCTCGTCGGTTCGCTCCTGACGGTGCTCACGTTGGCGGTGCTGCAGCTCGCGCTCGCCGTCTATGTGCGCAACGTCGTGCACGACGCCGCGGTCGAGGGTGCCTACTTCGCCGCACTGGCCGACACCACCCTCGAGGAGGGAGCGGAGCGGGCCCGATCGACGATCACGCTGGCCGTGGGCGCCGAGTATGCCGGCGGGGTCTCCATCGCCGAGACGGACGTCCAGGGGCAGGCGACGATCGAGGTCCGCGTGCTCACGACGCTTCCGGTGATCGGGCTGCTGGGTCTGCCGCAGGGGCTGGAGGTGGAGGCGCATGCGCCGGCGGAATCATTGGGCGATGGATGACGACGGCTCGGCCGCGCTCGAGTTCATCACCGTCGGCGTCATACTGCTGGTCCCGATCGTCTATCTCGTGATCGCGCTGGGGGCGATCCAGGAGCAGACGCTGGGAGTCGAGGCGGCCGCTCGCCACACGGCTCGCGTCATCGCGCTGGCTCCCGATGCCGACGCGGCGGCCGTCCGCGCTGAGCAGGTGCTCTCGGCCGTCACCGCCGAGTACGGCGTCGACGAGGACTCTCTCGAGGTGTCGACGAGCTGTATGCCGACTGGTGCCGACTGTCCCTCCGCCGGCGCGGTGATCACGATCGTCATCACCGCACAGGTCAGGCTGCCGTTGATCCCTCCGATCTTCGGGCTCGATGAGGCCGCCTCGATCACCGTCGAGGGAACCGCGGTGCAGAAGGTGTCGAGGCTGTGGGGCGGATGAAGCCGGTCGCGCGAGGACACGCGGTCTCGGACCGCTACGACGACGAGGGCAGCGTGCTTCTGCTCACCCTCGGCTACGCGGTCCTCGCCCTGGCGCTGATCTTCGTGTGCGTGTGTGCGACGGACCTCTACCTCGCCCAGAAACGTCTCGATTCCCTGGCGGATGCCGCGGCGCTCGCCGGATCCGACGGATTCACGCTCGTGATCGACGCGGACTCCGCGCGGGCCGAGCTCTCCGACGCCGGCGTCGAGGAGCAGGCCGTCGCCCTGCTCCAGTCGATGCCGGGGACGGCGACGCTCGAGTCGGCCACGGCGCCGGACGGGCTCTCGGCGCGCGTGCGGATCGCGACCGACTGGCATCCGCCGCTGCTCTCGTTCTTCGTGCCGCAAGGGGTGCGGCTCGAAGCGACCGCGACGAGCCGCACCGCCGTGCGGTGACAGGGAAGAGGCCGATCGCTTCAGGCGCGTGAGCGGATCACGCGTTCGCGCAGGCCGCGCACGCGATCAGCGAATCCGTCTGGCACATCCTCGGGCAGTCCGTCGAGCGGCCACCAACGCACGTCATCCGATTCGTCGCTGACGACGAGCTGGTGATCGGCGTCGACGACGATCGCGACGCCGACGTCGAGGTGTGAGGCGCAGCGTCCGAACGCAGAGGAGAGGGAATGATGGTCGAGGTCGTAGACGAGAGGTCCGTCGACCGACGCCGCCACTCCCGTCTCCTCACGCAGCTCGCGGAGCGCCGCATCAAGGATCGATCGGTCGCCCGCTTCGAGGTGCCCGCCTGGCTGCACCCAGAAGCGCCCCTTGCGGTGGAAGACCAGCAGCGTGCGACTCAGCGAGGTGTCGAAGACGAGAGCGGACGCGGTCGCATGGTCGGGTCCGTCGTCGCGCCCGACCGGTCCGTGTTCGTCGGGGAAGAATCTCGCGAAATCCGCGTGGGAGGCGCGCTCTCGGTCGCTCGACGGGTCGTACTCCGCGACGAGGCGATGCATGTCGGCGGCGAGGGCACCGGCGCCCGGCGCGGACTCGTGCGCATCGACGCCTGCGGGATCGCCGATCATGGCGCCTCCGGACTGTTCCGCGGCGCGCGGGGTGAGAAGCGGGGGATCCAGCGGATGAAGCCTCCGGCGCCGACCAGCCCGATGACGCCCACCACCGCCGCCGCGATCGGCAGCGACGCCAGGGCGATGATGCCGGACACCAACAGGGGCGCGATCGCTCCTCCGGCGTCGGTGAGCGTGCGCCATGATCCGAGGAAAGCGGCGGGGTCACGCTCGGGGGCGACGTCGGCGCCGAGCGTAAGCAGGATGCCGCTCGACAGTCCGTTGCCGACGCCGAGCACCGCGGCGAACATCCCGTACCAGAGCACTGCGGCCTCGACGTCGTGGGTGAGCGAGAGCGCGAGGAAACCCGATCCCATCAGGACCATCGCCGGCATCGCCGCCCACAGTCTGCCGAAGCGGTCCATGACCTGGCCGCTCGCATAGAAGAGGGCGAAGTCGATGGCTCCAGACACTCCGACCACGAGGGCGATCGTCGAGGCATCGAGCCCCAGCGACAGTCCCCAGAGCGGCAGCACGACCTGGCGCGCCGATCGCACCGCCGACAGCGAGGCGGCGGCGAGCCCGAGGCGACTGAGCACCGACCGCTGCTGCCACATCGTGCGGAAGACGCCCGGGCGCTCGGCGACGGGGATCGATCCGGTGACGGCCTCGCCGGAGTCCTCTGCGAGGGCCGCGGTGCGCACCGCCGTGGGAGGGATCGGCCTCTTCTCGGGATCAGGGCCGAAGATGAGCAGCAGCACCATCAGGCTCAGGCATCCGAGGAAGAACCAGATGGCCGCGGCCTCGGAGTCGAACAGCTGCAGCAGCCCGGCGGCCACGAAGGGACCGACGAACACCCCGAGGCGGAAGCTGCCCCCGAGCAGCGACAGCGCACGGGCGCGGAACGCGATGGGCACACGGGTCGTCATGAAGGCGTGACGGGCGAGGCCGAAGGCCGCGGCGCAGAAGCCCAGGAGGAAGACGGATGCCGCGAGCACGGCCAGCGACGGCGCGAGCACCATCCCCACAGCCGCGACGATCGACACCCCGCCGGCGACCACCATCGTGA
This sequence comes from uncultured Microbacterium sp., assembly GCA_963518515.1. Lineage (GTDB taxonomy): Bacteria > Actinomycetota > Actinomycetes > Actinomycetales > Microbacteriaceae > Microbacterium. The sequence goes on along the minus strand of CAUQIW010000007.1, from coordinate 38,535 downwards.
CGCGCTCGCCGACACGGGACACCGCCCATCCTGCCGGGAGGTTGCCGCAGAGCTGGCCGACCACCAGCGCGGACGTCACGAGGGCGGCGAACGCGATGTCGGCACCCATCGACGCGGCGATGACGGGAATCAGCGGGATGACCGCGCCCTCGCCGAGCGAGAAGAGGATCGTCGGCAGGTACACCATGGGCCCGAACTGCCGGAGGACCGTCGACGCACTGCTCACCCGGATCACGCTACTCCCGATCCGCCGCGCGCTCCGCGCGAACGAGATGCACGGACACCTGATCGGCGATGGGGCTTCGTACCCGCCGCGCGAGGCGGCACGTTAGGCTGTACGCGACATGCTCGAACTCGATCTCTCCTCCGACATCCAGGCCCTGCGACTCACCTACGGTGACATCCGCGAGGTCATCGACGTCGATTCCCTCCGTTCCGACATCGCACGCCTGAGCGAGGAAGCCGGTGCGCCAGATCTCTGGGACGACACCGAGCGCGCGCAGAAGGTGACCAGCGCCCTCAGCCACCGGCAGTCCGCGCTGGCGCGGGTCGAGGGCATCGGACGCCGCCTCGACGACCTCGAGGTGCTGGTCGAGCTGGCCAACGAGATGGGCGACGAGGACTCGGCCGTCGAGGCCCGCAACGAGCTCACCGCGCTCACCGAGATCATCAACCAGCTCGAGGTGCAGACGCTGCTCGACGGCGAGTACGACGAGCGGTCGGCGATCATCACCATCCGCTCCGGCGCCGGAGGCGACGACGCCACAGACTTCGCCGAGATGCTCATGCGCATGTACCTGCGCTGGGCCGAGCGCCACAAGTACCCCGTCAAGGTGATGGACACGTCGTATGCAGAGGGCGCAGGCATCAAGTCGGCCACCTTCGAGATCGACGCTCCGTATGCCTTCGGCACCGTCTCGGTCGAGGCGGGGACCCACCGCCTCGCGCGCATCAGCCCCTTCGGCTCGGCCGACAAGCGCCAGACGTCTTTCGCCGCGGTCGAGGTCATCCCGCTCATGGAGGAGGCCACCGAGGTCGACATCCCAGAGAGCGACATCCGCGTCGACGTCTTCCGCTCGTCCGGTCCTGGTGGGCAGTCGGTCAACACGACCGACTCCGCTGTGCGGCTCACGCACCTTCCGACCGGCATCGTCGTCTCGATGCAGAACGAGAAGTCGCAGATCCAGAACCGTGCCGCGGCCATGCGCGTGCTGCAGACCCGACTGCTGCTGCAGCAGAAGGAGCAGGAGGCGGCCAAGAAGAAGGAGCTCGCCGGGAACATCACGGCGAGCTGGGGCGACCAGATGCGCTCGTACTTCCTCTACGGGCAGCAGCTGGTCAAGGATCTTCGCACCGGACACGAGTCGGGCAACCCCGCGGCCGTGTTCGACGGCGACCTCGACGGGTTCATCTCCGCCGGCATCCGCTGGCGCAAGCGTCCAGAAGAGGACTGATCCGCGGCGGGCCGACTCGCTCGGCTCGCGGCACACGTCTCCGTCGGCGGCGCGCTGCATCTTTCGGCATCCGCTGCATCTATTTGTGGCGCGCATGCCGATAAGTGGCGCGGCCGCTGAGGTGGCCCGCGCAGTGAGGGGATACCGCGACGCCATAGTCGCGCTGCTTCTTTCGGCATCCGCTGCATCGATTTGTGGCGCGGATGCCGATAAGTGGCGCTCCCGCTGCGATAGCGCGCCGGTGAGGTAGCGCCGCCGCTGGCGGGGAGCGCCTGCTGATGTGCGGCGCCTGATGAGGTGGCGCCCCTGAGGGATGGTGCTGTCCCCGTCGACCAGTAGTCGCGCTGCATCTTTCGGCATCCGCTGCATCTATCTGTGGCGCGGATGCCGAAAAGTGGCGCGCGATACGGTGGCGTGCCTGAAGCGCCAGCACGCTGCGGTGATGCGCACCCGCTGGGGCGATGCCCCGAATATGACGAAGCGCCGCCGACGATTCGCATCGTCGACGGCGCTCGATCTCGAGTCGTGTCAGCCCGCGGCGGGAGTGACCGTCACGGTGGCGACCTCTTCGAGGTACTCGTCGGTGAAGCTGACCGTGTAGGTCTCGCTCTGCGCGATGTCGAAGGTCATCGTGCCGGTGAGCGTCTCGCCTGCGGCGAGCTCCTGCGAGACGATCCCGTCGACGTAGTAGTCGAAGGTGCCCTCTGCGCCGTCGGCCGTGCGCATCTGCACGTAGAACGGGTTGATGTAGCTGGTGCCCTCCAGGCCCGTCCACGTGACCTCGATGGTCACGTAGCCGCCGTTGGTGGTGGGAACGCTGCTGCCGTCGGTCGCCGACCAGGTGGCCGACGAGATCGTGACCTCGCTCGAGCCCGAGATCTGCGTGACCGTGAAGGGGGTGCCGACCTCGCCCTCGACCACCTCGCCCGATCCGAGCGGGGAGTCGGTGCCGTCGTCGGTTCCCTCGTCGGTGCCCTGGCTGGAATCGATCGTGGGAGGCGCGGTCGGCAGGTCGCGGACGAAGCTGTCGACCGCACTGATCGCGAAGACGAAGGCCATGACCACCGCGATGACCGTGCCGACGACGGACAGGATCATGCCCGAGATGCCCGGCCACTTCTTTCCCTTGAGGAACAGCGAGATGAGCGAGACGATGAAGCCGGCAGCGAGCAGGATCCAGCCGAAGACGAACGTGACGGGGATGCACGACAGGATGGTTCCGAGGCCGGCGATGCTCAGGCCGATGATGCCGACGAGAGACGGCTTCACCGGACCGGTCGGCGCCGGGGCGTATCCACCGGAGTATCCGCCCTGAGCGGCGTAGCCGGGGGCACCGTTCTGGTACCCGCCCTGTGCGGGGTACGACGGCGCGGCGCCCGGGTAACCGCCGGCCGGCGCGGAGTAGCCCTGCTGCTGCCCTGGTGCCCCGGGAGCCGAGGAACCCGGGTACGACGGCGGCTGGTAGGCCGGCGCGGCACCGGGGTAGGTGGGAGCGGACTGCGCATAGGGAGGCAGATCGCTTCCCGAAGCCGCAGGGGCCTCGCCGGGGGCGGTGAACGACGGCGACTGCGGTGCGTCGCTCGACGGAGTCTCGGAGCCCGGCGACGACCACGACGGAGCGGAGTCGGGTGTCCCCTCAGCAGCGGCCGATGAGGCGGATGCCGGAGCATCCCACCTGCCGGCGGCCTCGGTCTCTCCCGCAGGGGCCGCGGTGACGTCGGACGTCGGCTGCGCGGCGGCATCCGACGATCCGTAGGGCGTGGAGTCCGCCCACGGAGAGGTCTCTGCGGTGGATGCCGCGGCGGAGTCCTGTGTCGGCGAGACATCCGCAGCAGAGGAGTCGACAGGAGAGGAGTCGAAAGAAGAGGAGTCGACAGGAGAGGAGTCCGCGGAGGAGGAGTACGAAGCCGAGGAGGCATCGGATGCGGAGGAATCCCACGCCGAGGTCTCCGAGGCTGCGGCCTCGGTGGCGGCCGGCGCCTCGGGCTCGACTGCGGGAGCGAAGTGCTCGGTCCACTGAGTGCCGTCCCACCAGCGCTGGCGTCCGGATCCGTCGTCGTACCAGCCTGCTGGCGTCGTCATGTTGCCCCCTGGGATAGTCGTCCCCACGATGCGCGGGGATCAGCATCTTCATGTATATCAGTGCGGTGCGACGCGGACGAGACCGCGGGGTGTCGCTCGCAGACAGGCGAATCTGCGCGTCTAGGCTCGAACCGCCATGATTCGGTTCGAGAACGTCACGAAACGCTATCGCGGGACCGCGAGGCCCGCTCTGTCCGGCGTCGATTTCGAGGTGCAGCGCGGGGAGTTCGTCTTCCTGGTGGGTGCCTCGGGATCGGGGAAGTCGTCATGTCTGCGACTCATCCTGCGCGAGGACGTCCCCACCACAGGGCGCGTCGCCGTGCTCGGACGCGACCTCCGTTCGCTCGCGAACCGCAAGGTCCCCTATTTCCGCCGCCACATCGGCTCCGTCTTCCAGGACTTCCGACTGCTGCCCTCGAAGACCGTGCACCAGAACGTCGCCTTCACGCTGCAGGTCACGGGTTCGTCGCGCGGCTTCATCCAGCAGGCCGTGCCGGAGGCCCTGGCCCTCGTCGGACTCGACGGCAAGCAGAAGCGGATGCCGCACGAGCTCTCCGGTGGTGAGCAGCAGCGCGTCGCGATCGCCCGAGCGCTCGTGAACCGTCCTCAGGTGCTGCTCGCCGATGAGCCGACCGGAAACCTCGATCCCGCCACCTCCGTCGACATCATGCAACTGCTCGCGCGCATCAACGCCGGCGGCACGACGGTGCTGATGGCCACCCACGAGGCCGGCTTCGTCGACCAGATGCGGCGTCGCGTGATCGAGCTCCGCGACGGTGTGATGGTGCGCGACGAGGTGCACGGAGGATACGGCGACACCTCGAACATCCCCAGGCTCGTGCCCGAAGAGGTCCGCGGGGCCGCTGCGGCGGCCGCCCTCACCGCCGTGCAGGAGGTGCAGCGCCAGACCGCAGACCTCTCGATCGTGCGCGCCGCCCTCGCCGAGGAGCTCAGCACTCAGCGCCGCGCGGCGGCAGCGGCGGCGGACGCCGTGCCGTCGGCATCCGAGACCCCCGAGGCCCAGGCCGCGCCGATAGAGCCGCGCCAGGACGAACTGGTCAACGACGCTGCGACACCGGGAACCCACCCCATCGTCCTGCCCGATGTGAACGTCGCCGAGCTCGGCGTCGCCGATCGTCTGGGTCTGTCGGATGAGGGGTCGGAAGAAGTGGGGCCGACCTCGTGAGAATCGGACTCATCCTCGCCGAGGCGCTCGGGGGCCTCAGGCGCAACATCTCGATGGTCATCTCCGTGGTGCTCGTCACGTTCGTGTCGCTGACCTTCGTCGGTGCGGCGATCCTCATGCAGGCGCAGATCGGAACGATGCGCGGGTACTGGACCGAGCGCGCCCAGGTCGCGGTGTACATGTGCTCGACGATCTCGGAATCGCCGACCTGCATCGACGGGGGAGCGAACGAGGACCAGGTCAACGCGGTGCGCGCCCAGCTCAAGGGCGACGCGCTCGCGCCGCTGATCAGCGAGATCGCCTTCGACAGCAAGGAAGCCACGTACGCGAAGCTCGTCGATCAGCTCGGCGAGGAGCAGGCCAGCGTGATCACGCCCGATCAGGCGTTCGAGGTCTTCTTCGTCACGATGAAGGACCCAGGGCAGTCGCAGGTGATCGCCGAGGCCTTCAGCGGCGTCGAGGGGGTGGAGCAGGTCACCGATCAGCTGCAGTACCTCGAACCGCTGTTCTCCGCACTCACCGTGGCGACGTATATAGCGGTGGGGATCGCCGTGCTGATGCTGATCGCGGCCATCCTGCTGATCGGCACGACCATCCGATTGTCGGCGTACGCGAGACGCAAGGAGATCGGGATCATGAGGCTGGTGGGGGCGTCGAACCGCTTCATCCAGACCCCGTTCGTGCTCGAGGGCGTGTTCGCGGCCTTCCTCGGCTCCGTGCTCGCGAGCGCCGCGGTGCTCGGTGGCGTGCACTTCGGCGTCAACGGGTATCTGCGCGGACGAGTGCCGTTCATCACGACGTGGATCGGCATGCAGGATGCGTTCCTCGTGGTGCCCGCGTTGATCGGCATCGGCGTCGTGCTCGCCGCGCTCTCCGCCGGGTTCGCGATCCGCCGCTGGCTGCGCACCTGACTCGGCCACCGGTATAGACTGACAGGCTGCCGTGCGACCTCTTCGGGTCGAGAAACGCACCACGGCGCGGATCAGGAGAGAATCATGCCCAGGGAACGCGGGGAGAAGGTCATCGCGACCAATCGTCGCGCACGTCACGACTACAACATCGAGAAGTCGTACGAGGCGGGGATGGTGCTCACCGGCACCGAGGTCAAGTCACTGCGTCAGGGACGCGCGAACCTCAGTGACGGCTACGCGTTCGTCAAGGGCAACGAGATCTTCCTCGACTCCGTGCACATCCCCGAGTACTCGCAGGGGCACTGGACCAATCACACGGCGAAGCGCGTGCGCAAGCTGCTGCTGCACCGCGAGGAGATCACGAAGCTCCAGCACGCGGTCTCGGCCGGCGGCTACACGCTGATCCCCCTGAAGCTCTACTTCTCGGACGGCCGGGCGAAGGTCGAGATCGCTCTCGCGAAGGGCAAGCGCGAGTACGACAAGCGCCAGACCCTGCGCGAGCGTCAGGACACGCGCGAGGCCGACAGGGCCATGCGTCTGCGCAACCGCACGGGCGAGTGATCACGCCGGCGTGAAGCCGAAGACCCGCCCCAGGAACGCGAGTTCGCGCTCGAGGGCGTCGACGATGGTCTCCGCCGAGCGGAAGCCGTGCCCCTCGCCGGGGTAGACCACGTATTCGTGATCGACGCCGCGCGCGGCCAGCGCATCGCGCACGGCCTCGGACTGACTCGGCGGCACCACGCGATCCTCCGCGCCCTGCATCAGCAGCACGGGCACGTCGATGGCGTCGACGTGCGTCAGGGGAGACCGGTCGATGTAGAGCTGTTCGCCCTCGGGCAGACGGCCAACCAGGCCCTCGATGTAGTGCGCCTCGAAGTCGGGGGAGTGCTGGGTGAGCATCCGCAGGTCGGTCACGCCGTATCGGCTGATACCCGCCGCGAACGTGCCGCGGCGCACCAGCGCCGACAGCACGGTCCAGCCGCCGGCCGAACTGCCGCGGATGGCGATCCGGTCGGGGTCGGCGAGTTCGGCCTCGACGAGCCCTTCGGCGGCGGCGATGACGTCGTCGACGTCGGCGACCCCCCAGCGGCCGTCGAGGCGCTCGCGGTAGGCGCGGCCGTAGCCGCTCGAGCCCGCGTAGTTGACGTCGAGCACCCCGATGCCGCGGCTCGTGTAGAAGGCGATGGCCGCGGATGCCGCGCCGGTGACATGGGCGGTCGGTCCGCCGTGCACGAAGACGATGTACGGCGGCAGCTCCGTCGCCGGGGCGGAGGACAGCGGATTCGCGGGAGCGTAGGCGAAGGCGTGCACGGGCCCGTGAGCTCCGTCGACGACGAGCGGTCTCGCCGCGGGCATCCACTCCGGGTCCGCAGGTTCGCCGCCGCTGATGGTCTCGACCGCCCCGGAGTCGACGTCGACGCTCCAGACGCCCGGTGACGCGATCGAGCTGCTGCCCGAGAGCAGCACCCGAGAGCCGTCGGCGTCGTCGATGCTCACATGGCCGTCGCAGGGGACCTGCAGTCGCCTCACCTCTCCGTTCGGCGCGATGACGACGACCTCGTCGCGCCCGTTCGTGCGCACCGCGACGATACGGCCGTCGTCGAGCGGCCGGTACCAGCGGTTACCCAGCACCCACAGACCGTATCCGGTGTCGGCGTCGTCTCCGGCGGCGATGATCGAGGCGTCTCCCGTCGGACTCGCGCCATCGACCGTGAGCCGATGCAGCTCCCACCGTCCGTGGGGGTCGTCGGCGAACAGCAGCTCTCCGTCGCTCACCCACTCCGGCTGCAGCGCCGCGCGCGAGACCATCGTGCTGCGGGTGTCGTGGTCGAGGTCGGCGATGACCAGCGACGCCCGCTGCCACGGCATCCGCCTGCCGTCCCACTCGACCCAGGCGACGCGCGTGCCGTCGGGGGAGAGCGCGGGATGGGCGAAGAAGCCGTCGCCCTCGGCGATCACGCGGACGGCGGATGCATCGGCGGACGCCGAGCCGTCGAGCGGGATCTCGACGATGCCGCGGCGATGCGGATCGTCATCCAGGTCCTCGCGCACTGCGAGCAGGCGACCGTCCTGCAGCCTCAGGCCGCCATGCGCAGGGCCCGCGGGGGTGAGCGGCGAGGGGGCCGCTCCGGGAGACACCCGGTAGACGCGCTGATCGTCGGCGGAGACGAAGTAGAGCACGCCGTCGTCGCCCGCCGTCCACGACCCGCCTCCGTATTCGTGCACTCGGGATCGCGCGCTCCACGGCGAGGGGAGAACCTCGGCACCGGTGGAGCTGCGCACCGTCATCCGCCCTCGCTCGGAGGGGACCGATTCTCCCCACCAGATCTCGTCCGCGACGAAGGCCGAACCGTCGATCCGGGGTGAGGCTGCGGCGATGGACGACGGGGAGAAGGGGGAGTTCCAGGTTCCGAACCGCGACGACATGCATCGAGCCTACGCGCGGGGTGGCGCACGGCGTCACAGAGGGTGCGGCCGGTCACCGCGACACAACATGTCCGCAGCGACGGAGACCGTCGACACCCCCGAGTGCCGTTCTCGTTCGAGCTGTATCCGCCTCGGTCGGAGTCGAGCGATGACGCGCTGCACGAGACCGTGCGCCGACTCGCCGCCGCGGGACCCGAGTTCCTCTCCGTGACCTACGGCGCCGGCGGGTCGAGCGGCGGACGGTCGCTCGACCTGCTGCGCTTCACCCGCGAGCACACCGACGTCGAACCGCTCGCGCACCTGACCTGCGTCGGGAACAGCTATGCGGGAGCCGCCGCACTGATCCGCGAGTTCCTCGATGCGGGCATCGTCAGCTTCCTCGCGCTGCGCGGCGATCCGCCGACCGGCGAGTTCGAGGCGTACCTGGGGGATCTCGAGCGCGATCAGACGGCTCTGAGCACCGCGACGATCTTCCCGAGCACGACGGCCTCATCGCCCATGATGGGCTCGAAGGCGGAGTTGCGGGGGAGGAGCCAGGTGTGTCCGTCACGGCGGCGGAGCACCTTGACCGTGGCCTCCCCGTCGAGCATCGCGGCGACGATCTCCCCGTTCTCCGCGCTGTGCTGCGACCGCACGACGACCCAGTCGCCGTCGCAGATGGCCGCGTCGATCATCGACTCGCCGGAGACCTTGAGCATGAAGAGATCGCCCTTGCCGACGAGCTGACGCGGGAGCGGGAAGATCTCCTCGACCTGCTGGTCGGCTGTGATCGGGACGCCCGCCGCGATGCGGCCGACCAGGGGCACCAGTGCGGCGTCGCCGACCGGAGTCGCGACGTCGGCGGGGTTCTCGCCGCTCGCTCCTGGCAGATCGATGAGCACCTCCATCGCCCGCGTCTTGCCGGGGTCGCGACGCAGATAGCCGCTGAGCTCAAGCTGGCCGAGCTGATGGGTCACGCTCGACAGGGACTTGAGCCCCACCGCGTCGCCGATCTCGCGCATGCTCGGCGGGTAACCGTGGCGGCTGATCGAGTTCTGGATCACCTCGAGGATCGCCATCTGCTTCGCACTGAGGCTCTTGCGGCGACGCGTGCGCTGCACCTCGTACTCGGGGGCGGAGTTGTCGCTCATCATGCTCCTCAGGTGTGCGATCCGACGTCTCGATTCGAATGTCGGAGGCCCGTGGTGGGGTGTTCCTATCGAAACCGTATCCGAGAAACGCGCGAATCCAGAAGATCTGTTCGAGCGTGTCGTGAGAAAACGGGGTCAGGTTTCGAAGAACGCTTGACAGATGTTCGAATTCGAAGATAACTTCGGTACGTAGCTTCGCATTCATGACTCCCGGCCGAGTCGCGGATGCGAACGCTACGCCAACTTCACCGCTCGCAGAGCGGTAGATGAAGAGGAGCACCACATGAGCACCATCACCTTCAGCAACGCAGCGATCGTCCCGGCTCGTCCGTCGACGCGGCTCCGGCTGACGGCGCGCGGTCGCCGTGCGGTCCTCGCCATCGCGGCGCTGCCGCTCGCCGCCGGCATCGGCTTCGCCGCCCTCAGCGGAGGCAGCGCGATCGCCTCGAACGACGACGTCGCCCCCGCATCGTTCGCGACGGTGGCCGTAATGCCCGGCGACACCCTGTGGTCGATCGCCGAGAGCATCGCCCCCGGCGCCGACCCCCGCGAGGTCATCGGCGACATCACTCGTCTGAACATGCTGCAGGGTGGGGCACTGCAGATCGGCCAGGAACTGGCCATCCCGGCGCAGTACTCGGAGTAGCGGTCTCGGCTCAGACGCGTCGCCGGGCCGATGCCGGGCGTCACTCGGAGCGATGATCGCCTTTCGCCGCCTACCATGGGAAGGGTGACTGCTTCGCTCGCCGACCTCCCCCTCCGCGACGACCTTCGCGGACTCACGCCCTACGGGGCTCCGCAGGCGCCGCTGCCCATCGCCTTGAACGTCAACGAGAACACGCATCCCGTGCCGGATGCTGTCGCCAGCGACATCCTCGACGACATCGCCGTGGCGTTGCGAGATGTGAACCGCTACCCCGACAGGGAGTTCACGGCGCTGAGAGAGGCCTTCGCCGAGTACCTCGGCCACGGCCTTGAAGCGAGCCAGATCTGGGCGGGCAACGGATCGAACGAGGTGCTGCAGCACATCCTGCAGGCCTTCGCCGGCCCCGGACGCACGGTGTTCGGATTCGCGCCGACCTACTCGATGTACCCCTTGCTCGCGCAGGGAACGGGGGCGCGGTGGATTCCCGGAGCGCGTCAGCCCGACTACACGATCACGCCGGAGGAGGCGGTCGCCCAGATCGAGGACGTCGATCCCGACGTGATCCTGCTGTGCTCTCCGAACAACCCCACGGGAACGCCCATGGGACTCGACGTCATCGCGGCCGTCTACGAGGCGTCGCGCGGGGTCGTGGTCGTCGACGAGGCGTATCAGGAGTTCGCGCCGAAGGATGCTCCGTCGGCGCTCACGCTGCTCGAGGGCAGGCCGCGACTCGCGGTCTCGCGCACGATGAGCAAGGCGTTCGCCTTCGCGGGTGCTCGGGTCGGCTACCTCGCCGCCGACCCGGCGTTCATCGACGCGCTGCGTCTCGTGCGTCTTCCGTACCACCTGAGCGTGCTCACCCAGGCGGCGGCGGTTGCGGCCCTGCGCAACTCGGATGTCATGCTCGGAATGGTCGAGGAGATCGTCGAGCAGCGCGATCGGATCTCCGCGACGCTCGAGGCTCTGGGCTACGCTCCGCACGAGTCGTGGTCGAACTTCGTGCTGTTCGGCGGAGTCGCCGACCCGCAGGCCGTCTGGCAGCAGCTGTACGAGCGAGGGGTGCTGATCCGCGACGTCGGCATTCCCGGCCACCTGAGGGTCACGGCCGGCACAGAGGCCGAGACCACCGCGTTCCTCGACGCCCTCGCCTCGATAGGATCGGCATCATGACCAGCACTGACCGCGCCCCCCGCACCGCGAGCCGCGTGCGCAGCACCTCGGAGTCCACGGTCGAACTCGAGCTCAACCTCGACGGCACGGGTGCGAGCCGCATCGACACCTCGGTCCCCTTCTTCGATCACATGCTGACCGCGTTCGCGAAGCACTCGCTCACCGATCTGACGGTGCGCGCCTCCGGCGACACCCACATCGACGCGCACCACACCGTCGAGGACATCTCCATCGTGCTGGGCCAGGCGATCCGCGAGGCGCTCGGCGACAAGTCGGGCATCGCGCGATATGGAGACGCTCTGGTGCCGCTGGACGAGGCGCTCGCTCAGGCTGTCGTCGACATCTCGGGCCGCCCTTACCTCGTGCACGACGGCGAGCCCGCCGGGTTCGAGCACCACCTCATCGGCGGCCACTTCACGGGAGCGCTCGTGCGCCACTCGTTCGAGGCGATCACCTTCAACGCCGGACTGACCGTGCACATCCGCGTGCTCGGCGGGCGGGACCCTCACCACATCGCCGAGGCCGAGTACAAGGCGTTCGCTCGTGCGTTCCGTCAGGCTAAGGCGTTCGACCCGCTCGTCGACGGCATCCCCTCGACCAAGGGCGCGCTGTGAGCGGAGCGCCGAAGGTCGCCGTCTTCGACTACGAGTCGGGCAACGTGCACTCCGCGGTGAAAGCCCTCGTGGCCGCAGGAGCAGACGCCGTGCTCACCCGAGATCGGGGGGAAGCACTCGAGGCCGACGGCCTGCTCGTGCCGGGTGTCGGCGCCTTCCAGGCGGTCCGCGACGCTCTGCACGCGCACGGCGGCGACGAGATCATCGACAGGCGGCTCGCCGGCGGGCGACCCGTGCTCGGCATCTGCGTCGGGATGCAGGTGCTGTTCGAGCGGGGCGTCGAGCGCGGTCACGACAGCGAGGGCCTCGGAGAGTGGCCGGGCGTGGTCACCGAGCTCAATGCTCCGGTCCTGCCGCACATGGGATGGAACACCGTCGAGCCCGGTGCCGACTCTGTGCTCTTCAAGGGCATCGAAGACGAGCGCTTCTACTTCGTGCACTCCTACGCCGCGCAGGCCTGGGAGCTCGACGTCATCCCGCCGTTCCCGCAGCCGGTGGTCACCTGGGCGACGCACGGCGATCCCTTCCTCGCGGCAGTCGAGAACGGGCCGCTGTCGGCGACGCAGTTCCACCCGGAGAAGTCCGGTGAGGCGGGCATCCAGCTGCTGCGCAACTGGGTGGGCTCACTGCGGAGCTGACCGCGCGCTCTTCGCGCGCCCGCGATGCTCTCGCGTCGCGCTGAGTCTGCCGTCGCTGCTCAGAATCCCCTCGCGACAGCCGCCGCGGCGGAGAGCCACGCGCGCTGCGTCGATGCGGTCAGAGCTCGCAGTCGCAGATGGCCGTCGACCATCTCCCTGTCGAACGGGATGTGCACGACCTCCCTGGCGAGGGGCTGATAGCCCGCCATGACCTCTGCCACATCGGGGCCCGATGCCTTGGGGTCGGCCTGACTGACGACGACCACCGATTCGCGCGCCAGACGAGCGGATCGCTCGTCGCGGTCCTCCAGCGCCTCGAGCAGGAGTGCGCCGGCCTCGGCGTGGTCGTCGCGGGTGGTCGTTGCCACGACGATCTGATCCGCGAGGTCGATCATGCGCAGCCACATCGGGTCGGACTCGTCGTTGCCCGAATCGATGATGATCAGCCGATAGAACTTCGCGGCGATCGCGTGGATGGCGTCGACGTCCTCCGGGCGGAGACGGTTCTCGTGAGCGAGTCTGATCGGCTTCGAGCGCAGGACGTCGTACTTCTCCTGCGGCTGGTGATGCACGAAGTGCGCGAGGTCGGCGGACTGGCCGCGCGCGCCCAGCAGCCGCTCGGTCTCGGGGAGGAGCTCGAGAAGAGTGCGGTCGTGCGGGCCCGCCTCGGTGCGCCAGCCGAGCGTGCCGCGGGTCTGGTTGTTATCCCAGGCGAGAACACCGGCGCCGCCGTACTGCGCGAAGACCGCAGACAGGAGAACGGTGGCAGGCGTCTTGCCCGCACCCCCCTTGCCGTTCACCACGGCGACGGTGCGAGGGCCGGGCCAATGGCGGCTCACGGCGTGCTCGTCGTCGCGCGTCGCGCGCTCCTGCGCGTTCGGACCGAGCGAGAAGCCGACCCGGTTCAGCATGCCTCTGCCGCCGCGACGAGCGGGTTCCTCCCGCGGTTCCTGCTGCAGGAACGACCGGCGTTCGATTCCCTGCTCGCGCTGCTGCCGGCGGGACGAGGTGTCGGGAGCGGGCACAGCAGGTCGGGAGTCCCGGGGCGCCGGCACGCGTGCGGCTGCGGGGGCTGACGGTGCTGCCGGGGCGGCGGCGGGTGCGGCCGGGGTGACGGCGGGGGCTGACGGTGCTGCCGCCGGCCCCGCCGGACCGCCGGGAGTGGCGGGCACCGCGGGAGCTGTCGGGACCACGGGTGCGGCCGGCCCGACCGGTGCTGCGGGGCCCTCTGCGGTTGTCGGGGCGGGCGGCTCGGGTGCCGACGGCATCGGCTGCGGCGGGAGATCGGTGCGCGCCGGGGCAGGCATCGCTGCGGGCGCAGGCACTGCTGCGGGCGCAGGCGCTGCTGCGGGCGCCGGCGGCGCTGCGGATGCACGGGTCTGAGGCACGTCGGCGGGGGTGACGGGTGCAGCGGGCGGTGACGCCGGGCGGGCAGGAGCGGCGGGCCGACTGTCAGGGACCGGCGTCGCCGCACGGGCCGCGTCGGCACGGGCTGCGTCGGCACGGGTCGTGGGAGAGGGCGTCATGGTCTCGGATGATGCGCGAGGCTGCGTCGTCGCCGGAGGCAGGAGCACCGGCACGGTGGGGGGAGTGGCCGTCGCGTCGTCGGGTGCTCTGGGCGCGGGCGGGGGCTGGATGCTCGGGAGAGTCGGAGCGCTGCCCGGATCGGAGGCGTCCGCAGCGACACCTTTAGGCGCGGCGTCCGAAGCATCGGGAAGCGGCGGGTTGCGCCGTCGCAACGGCCCGCTGCCGCGCATGTCTGCGTCGCGCACCATTGATCAACTCCTCACCGACCGAATACGAGTGTGTTCGAGGCTACCGTGTGGCGCCGTGCGTTCACCGCCGTCATCCATTTTGAACCCGGACGAGACGCGGGCTAGTGTCGATTCGCGTGCCGACCAATCGGCCGCTCCCATCTCACCTGAGGACGTCATGAACGACTTCGCGCAGTCCCCCTCGCTCACTCTCCTTCCGGCTGTCGACGTCGCCGGAGGGAAGGCGGTCCGCCTCACGCAGGGCGAGGCCGGAACCGAGACGAGCTACGGCGACCCGCTCGACGCCGCGGGGGAGTGGGTGTCGCAGGGTGCCGAGTGGATCCATCTCGTCGACCTGGACGCCGCCTTCGGCCGCGGGAGTAACGGGGCCATCCTCCGCAAGGTGATCAAGCAGTTCAAGAACGTGAACGTCGAGCTGTCGGGCGGGATCCGGGACGACGCATCGCTCGAAGCCGCGCTCGAGAGCGGCGCCACTCGCATCAACCTCGGTACCGCTGCCCTGGAGAACCCCGAGTGGGCCGCCGATGTGATCGGTCGCTACGGCGAAGCCATCGCGGTCGGACTCGACGTGCGCGGCACCACGCTCGCCGCTCGTGGCTGGACGCAGGAGGGCGGCGACCTCTGGGAGGTGCTCGAGCGCCTCGAGGATGCCGGCTGCAGCCGCTACGTGCTGACCGACGTCACCAAGGACGGCACGCTGAAGGGCCCGAACCTCGAACTGCTCCGAGAGGTCGCCGGGCGCACCCCGAAGCCCGTCGTCGCCTCCGGCGGCATCTCAAACCTCGATGACATCGCCGCGCTCCGCGAACTCGTGCCGCTCGGCATCGAGGGCGCGATCGTCGGCAAGGCGCTCTATGCGGGGGCGTTCACCCTCGCCGAGGCGCTGGACGTCGCAGGGGATTGATGTCGCACGGCGCTGACGACGGCGCGGGCGGTCCGCATCACGATCACGGTGCCGATGCGCCGGGCGACTCCGCGGGCGTTCCCTGGGCAGGCCGCGGTTTCGAGGCGAACCCGCATGCCGGAGATGACGGCTCGGCCGACCCTGCTCTGCTCGACGCCCTTCTGAGGTTCCGTCGCGGCGAAGGCTCCCAGGCGGAGGTCGTCGACGCTTTCCGAGCGGCCAGGGTCCTGATCCCGCTGATCGCGGAGAAGGGCGAAGAAGGGGTAGCCCCGAGTGGGCTGACGGTCGACAAGACGCAGGAGCTCTCCATCGTGACGGTGGCCGCTCCCGACGGTCGCACGGTGCAGCCGGTGTTCTCCTCGGTGCAGGCCATGCAGCAGTGGGATCCGACGGCTCGCCCCATTCCGGTCGAGGCGGGGCGCGCGGCACTCGCGGCGTCCGCCGAGGAGACGGATCTCATCGTCCTCGATCCCACCTCCGAGACCGAGTTCGTGTTGCGCCGCCCCGCTGTGTGGGCCGTCGCACAGGGGCATTCCTGGGAGCCGAGCTTCCTCTCGCCCGAGGTGTTCGGCGCGCTGCAGGAGAGCGTCGCGCACGAGCTCGCCGTGATCGACGTGGCCGTCGCCCCCGGCGATCCGGACGCCCGGCTGCGCGGGCCGGAGCTCATCGTGATCCTGGAGCTCGTGGACGGCCTCGAGCGCGAGGTCCTCGATGCCGTGCTCTCGCGACTCGCGCAGCGCTGGGCATCCGACGATCGCATCGCGGTGCTCGCCGATTCGCTGACGGTCAAGCTGCGACGCTCCGCCTGACGCCGGCGACGGATGCCGGCGTCAGTAGTTCGACAGGGGCGGCGGCTTAGTTGACCGGACCCGTCCACTTCTCGCCTGGCCCCTTGCCGATCGGGTCGGGGATGCTCGAGGCCTCACGGAAGGCGAGCTGCAGCGAACGCAGTCCGTCGCGCAGGGATCGCGCGTGCATGTCGCTGATCTCCGGTGCGCCCGCGGTGATCAGGCCGGCCAGCGTGTTGATGAGCTTGCGGGCCTCGTCGAGGTCGATCTGGGCCGCGGCATCCGGGTCGTCGGCGAGGCCGAGCTTGACGGCGGCGGCACTCATGAGGTGCACGGCGGCGGTGGTGATCACCTCGACGGCCGGTACGTCTGCGATGTCTCGCGTGGCGGACGATGCCGCCTCCTCCTGACGTGCCCAGCGCTCTTCGCGCTCGCGTGCAGCATCATCCGGTACCTGGTTCGTCACTTCGCCTTGCCTTCTGTTAGACTGTGTCGGGCTCCGGAGCGTCATGCTCCGGTACGAAAGAGGATTCACTTCCCACCCGCGCTTGCCGTTCCAGGCTACCGGGTCTTGCACTCCGCCGGATCGTGTCGAGAGACAGAGCCGGCAGGTAGGGTGCGGAGCCGGCATCTGAATGCCGGCGGGTGGGGGACGATTCCTGTTTCGCCCAGGATGCAGACAGCATCCCGGTGGCCGAATCACATCGTCTAAGGAGTTCCGCATCAGCGATCCCCGCACCAATGAGCGCATCCGCGTCCCCGAGGTCCGCCTCGTCGGTCCCGCGGGTGAGCAGATCGGCGTCGTCCGCATCGAGGCCGCGTTGCGCCTTGCGCAGGAAGCCGATCTCGACCTCGTAGAGGTCGCCCCCAACTCGAAGCCGCCAGTGGTCAAGATCATGGACTACGGCAAGTTCAAGTACGAGGCCGCCCAGAAGGAGAAGGAAGCTCGCCGTAATCAGGCGAACACGATCCTCAAGGAAGTCCGCTTCCGTCTGAAGATCGAGGCGCACGACTACACGACCAAGCTCAAGCGCGCCGAGGGCTTCCTCAAGGCCGGAGACAAGGTCAAGGCCATGATCCTCTTCCGCGGTCGCGAGCAGTCGCGCCCCGAGCAGGGTGTGCGTCTGCTGCGCAAGTTCGCGGAGGATGTCGCGGAGCTCGGGACCGTCGAGTCGAACCCGACCATCGACGGTCGCAACATGGTGATGATCGTGGCTCCGCTGAAGAGCAAGTCCGAGGCCAAGCAGGAGCAGAACGCGGTTCGCGACGCGCAGCGCGCAGCGAACAAGCAGGCCACGCGCGATGCGAAGACCGACGCCGACGCGCCTGTCGAGGCCGCCGCGGAGTGATCCGCCCCACAGACTCCCGCACCGCGGGTTGACACCGTCGCCTGAGAAGGCGCATTACGAAGGAAGAGAAGATGCCGAAGCAGAAGACCCACTCGGGTGCGAAGAAGCGCTTCAAGATCACCGGCAGCGGCAAGCTGAAGAAGCAGCAGGCCGGTATGCGCCACAACCTCGAGCACAAGTCGAGCCGTCGCACGCGCCGCCTGAACCAGGACCAGGTGCTGTCGAAGGCTGACACCAAGACTGCCAAGAAGCTTCTCGGCCGCTGACGCGCCCGACGCACGATAGGAACACAGGAAAATGGCAAGAGTCAAGCGGGCGGTAAACGCCCACAAGAAGCGTCGGGTCATCCTCGAGCGCGCAAAGGGCTACCGCGGTCAGCGTTCGCGTCTGTACCGCAAGGCCAAAGAGCAGGTCATCCACTCGCTGGTCTACTCGTACCGTGACCGTCGCAAGCGCAAGGGCGACTTCCGTCGTCTGTGGATCCAGCGCATCAACGCCGCTGCCCGCCAGAACGGCATGACCTACAACCGTCTCATCCAGGGTCTCGGTCTCGCAGGCATCACCGTCGACCGTCGCATGCTCGCAGACCTCGCGGTCAACGACGCGGCGACCTTCACGACTCTCGTCGAGGCGGCCAAGAAGGCGCTGCCTTCTGACGTCAACGCTCCGAAGTCGGCTGCGTAAGCAGTTCTCCCGTTCAGAGGGCGCTCTCCTTCGGGAGGGCGCCCTCTGGCGTTCCCGCGCGGTTGGCGTGCGCACGCACCTCGGGTCTCTAGACTGAGACCGTGCTCGAGAACCCCCGGTCCCCCCGAGTCCGTGCCGTCGCCAAGCTGACCAAGCGCAGTGCGCGGACCGAGACAGGCCTCTACCTTCTCGAGGGACCTCAGGCGGTGCGCGAGGCCCTCACCTACAGTCCCGACGCGATCGTGGAGCTCTTCGCGACGCCCACGGGCTGGGAGAAGCACCCCGACATCCGCTCTGCGGCCGCCGATGCGGACATCGACGTCGAGTACGTCACCGAGTACGTGCTCAATGCCATGGCCGACACCGTCACCCCTCAGGGGCTCGTCGCCGTGGTGCGTCAGACCCCCACCTCGGTGCGTGACATCTTCGCGGCATCCCCCCGCCTCGTCGCGATCTGCGAAGAGGTGCGCGACCCGGGCAATCTCGGCACCATCATCAGGGCGGCGGATGCCGCGGGCGCCGACGCCGTGGTCCTCACGGGCCGCACGGTCGACCCCTACAACCCCAAGGTGGTGCGCGCCACGACCGGGTCGCTGTTCCACCTGCCGATCTCCGTCGGCGCCGAACTCCCGGATGTGATCGATCGCGCGCACGAGGCCGGTCTGCGGATTCTCGCGGCCGACGTCAAGGGCGATGACCTGCTGCGGGCCCGCGCCGACGGCGTGCTCGCCGAACCCACGGCATGGCTCTTCGGCAACGAGGCGCGGGGACTCGAGGACGATGCGCTCGCGCTGGCGGATCAGGTGCTCAAGCTGCCGATCTTCGGCCGGGCCGAGTCGCTGAACCTCGCGACCGCGGCGAGCGTCTGCCTGTACGAGAGCGCCTTCGCCCAGCGTGCGGCCGCCTCCGACTGATCACCACGTCGAAGGCGCCGCCGGGCGGCTGGTAGGTTTGTGCCTGCTCACCGGGGAAGAGGGGACCAGAGTCGATGCAGATTCTGATCGTGGAAGACGACGCGCGCGTGGCCGCTGCGCTCGAGGCCTTCCTCGCCCGCTCCGGCTATGCCTCGGTGCACGCGGCGGACGGAGCATCCGCTCTGGAGCTGCTCGGAGCCGACACGGAGGTGGTGCTCCTCGACCTGGGACTGCCCGACGTCGACGGCATCGATCTCTGCCGGCGCATCCGCGGCAGATCCGACGTGCCGATCGTGATCGTCACGGCACGCAACCAGGTCACCGAGCGCATCAAGGGTCTTCGCGCCGGTGCGGACGATTTCGTGGTCAAGCCGTATGACGTGCACGAGCTCCTCGCTCGAATCGAGGCCGTCACACGACGCTCCCGTCCCGTGCGCCCCGACGCCGAGGCGCGGGTGAAGCTGCAGGACGGCGCGGTGCAGATCGACCTCGTGTCCCGGCAGGTGCTGATCGACCTGGCGCCGATCGAGCTCACCCGCAAGGAGTTCGACATCGTCGCGGTCCTCGCCCGATACCCCGGGGTGGCGGTGCCGAAGGAGAGGCTGATCCGAGAGGTCTGGAACACCGACTGGCGGGGCTTCGGCCACTCCCTCGAGGTGCACGTCGGGGCGATCAGGAAGAAGGCAGGGCAGAGGCCGCTCATCGAGACGGTGCGGGGCGTCGGATACCGGCTGGCGGGATAACACGGCATGCGCAGGCGTCTGATCGTCGTCTTCCTCGTTCCTCTCGTCGCGATCCTCCTGACGCTCGGCGGTGCGACCGCATGGAGCACGACCCGCAGCATCCAGCAGGAGTTCTACGCCGAGCAGCTCGGCGACCTCGGGTATTTCGTGACGAGCGCCAGGCAGGCGCTGAGATCGGGCAGCGCGACGGTGATCGACGCGGAGGCCCGGCGATTCACCGAGGTGTACGGGATCGATGTGGTCGTCTTCGACCTCGCGGCCAGCATCTGGGCGGGCAGCGGCACCACGGAGGTGCTGCCGGAGCAGGAGGCGGAGCGGGTGCGCCTGGCTCTCTCCGGGCGCCGTGCGGAGGCTCCGGGGCCGGTGTTCCCCTGGAGCGTCGCCGACGCCTCGCTGGTCGAGCCGGTGTTCGACGACGGCGACGTCATCGGTGCGGTGATGGTCTCCGCCGACGGCGCCGCGCCGCGCACGCAGATCCTCCAGCAGATCCTGGTCCTGACGTTCGTCGCGCTCGTGTCGGTCGTGCTCGGCATCCTGCTGGTGTTCAGGCTGGCCCGGTGGGTGCTCGCACCCGTCAGACGTCTCGATGAGGCGATGGTGGCGATCGAGCGCGGTGAGATGGATGCCCGGGTCTCGGAGGACACCGGCCCGCCGGAGCTCCGACGCATGACGCGCGTCTTCAACGGCATGGCCGACGAGATCGAGAGGGTCATGACCCGCCAGCAGGAGTTCGCCCTCAACGCGTCGCACGAGCTGCGCAACCCGCTCAACGCGCTGCTGCTGCGCGTCGAGCACCTCGCGACCGGTCTCGGACGCGAGTGGCGCCACGATGTCGAGGAGACCCGCGAGGAGGGGCGTCGGATGGCGCGCATCCTCGAGACGCTCCTGGGCCTCGCGCGCGGCGGTCGAGGCGATTCGACCATCTCTGCCGTCGATCTCACGACCCTGGTCGCAAGGCGCACGGAGGCCTGGCGCGAGGTGGCGGGGCAGCGCGGCATCGCGATGCGGACCTCGGGGGAGGAGACGGTCATGAGCGTCACCGACCGGACGATCGTCGAGAGCGCGCTGGACGCGGTCATCGACAATGCCGTCAAGTACTCGCCTGAGCGGTCGGTCGTCGACATCGGCATTCTGCACGACGCCCGGTACTGCCGCATCACCGTGCGCGATCACGGGCCCGGCCTGACACGCGAGCAGGCGGCGTTCGCGACCGACCGGTTCTGGCGCGGTGACAGGGACGACAGCGTCACCGGCTCCGGCCTCGGACTCGCCATCGCGACCGACCTCCTGTCGTCGGTGGGCGGCGAGCTGGTCGTCTCGACCCCCGATGACGGAGGGCTGCTCGTCACGTTCATCCTGCCGGACTACGCGCTCGAGGGCGGCGTGGACGCGGCCACCGAGGGAGACCGCGTATGAGGCCCTCATTCCGTACTGCGGGCGCACTGCGCCGCGGAATCGCGATCACCGCCGCCCTGGGTCTCGCGCTCTCGCTCGCCGCGTGCGCTGCACGGTCGGACGGCTGGTCCGAGGGACGCCAGACGATCGCCGGCGGGGGAGCGGACGGCGTGTACTTCGCCTATGGAGAGCAGATCGCCGATGATCTCTCGGAGAGGCTGGGCGTGCAGCTCGTCGCGGAGGAGACAGCGGGCTCGGTCGACAACCTGCTGCGCGTGAGCTCGGGGGAGGCCCTCCTCGGTTTCGCCCAGGGGGATGCCGCGGCGGATGCGGTCGCGGGCGTCGGCGCGTTCGACGAGCCGCTCGACGTGCGAGCCGTCGCCAGGCTCTATGACGAGTACGTCCACGTGGTCGTACGAGCGGAGTCCGACATCGATGACGTCGGGGACCTGGCGGGACGTGTGGTCTCGCTCGGAGCGGAGAACTCCGGGGTCAATGTGATCGCCGCGCGGATCCTCGACGTCGCGGGCGTCGACATCGCGTCGGTCGACGATCCGCGACTGGATCTCGGGGAGTCGATCGCGGCGATGGCAGCCGGCGAGATCGACGGCTTCTTCTGGGTGGGAGGCATCCCGACCCCGGGTATCGCCGAGCTCGCCGAGACCTCTCCGGTGCGTCTGCTTCCGATCGAGCAGAGCTGGGTCAGCGAGGTGAACGAGCGCTACTCCCATGCCTATCGACCGTCGGACCTGCCGATCGGTCTCTACGGGCTGGAGCAGTCGCAGCCGACGATGGCCGTGCCCAACTACCTGGTGACCGCGGCGGCGACACCGGACGGCGTCGTGCGCGACGTCCTCTCCGGCCTCTTCGACGCCCGCACGAGGATCGCGCAGCGGGTTCCCGCAGCCGCGCTGCTCGATCGGCGGCAGGCGATCTTCACCGGGCCCGTCATCCTGCATCCGGGGGCGATCGACTTCTACCGCGAACAGCGCGACTGATCACCCTCAAGAAACCCTCAAGAAGTCTCCGAGGTCGCACTCCCGTCTGACACTCTGATCAGGATCGCGCACGATTCGACGAGGAATTCCGATGCCAGAGAGCTCACGCCATGCCTGCATGCGAGAACTCGGCACCCTCATCGGTGCGGCACGCGATCACAGCCGATCGGAGGCACGCCGCCTCGGCTCAGCTGGGGGAGTCGACCGGCAGCAGGAACGCCCCCACGGTCTGCGGGGGCAGACCGTGGGGCACTCCCACTCCCGTGCGGAATCGGCGCTCCGGCGTGATTACGAACGTGTAAATCTCGGCGCCGTTGCACGCAGCCGCGTGGTCGACATGACTAGTTTGGAGAAATGATGACCACTGGTAAGCCCCTCGTCGTTGTGGACAACGTTCAGAAGCACTACGGCGACTTCCAGGCTCTCACCGACATCAACCTCACCGTCAACTCGGGTGAGGTCGTCGTGGTGATCGGGCCCTCCGGCTCGGGCAAGTCGACGCTCTGCCGCACGATCAACCGCCTCGAGACCATCACGAGCGGAACGATCAGCATCGACGGAAAGGCGCTGCCTGCCGAGGGCAAGGGCCTCGCGACGCTGCGCGCCGACGTCGGGATGGTGTTCCAGTCGTTCAACCTCTTCGCTCACCTCACGATCCTCGAGAACGTCACGCTCGGCCCGATCAAGGTCCGCGGACTGAAGAAGGCCGCAGCCGAGAAGGAGGCGATGGCGCTTCTCGAGCGCGTCGGCGTCGCCAAGCAGGCGTCCAAGCTGCCGGCGCAGCTCTCGGGAGGCCAGCAGCAGCGCGTCGCCATCGCGCGCGCTCTCGCCATGCAGCCGAAGGTCATGCTGTTCGATGAGCCGACCAGCGCCCTCGACCCCGAGATGATCAACGAGGTGCTCGACGTCATGGTGGAACTGGCCCACGAGGGCATGACCATGATCGTCGTGACGCACGAGATGGGCTTCGCACGCAAGGCGGCCGACCGCGTCGTCTTCATGGCCGACGGTCACATCGTCGAGGAGGCCACGCCGGAGGAGTTCTTCACGAACCCGAGCAGCGATCGCGCCAAGGACTTCCTCTCGAAGCTGCTCACGCACTGAGCCCACGCGCTCGGCCTGCGACGACGCGCCGAGCGCACCCAGACCCTCCATCCACAGCACAAGAAGGAGACGCACATGCGACGCACACGGACACTGGCAGGAATCGGGATCGCGGCGGCAGCGCTGCTCGCCCTGACCGCCTGCAACAGCGGCAGCCCGTCGAACCCCGGCGGAGGCACCGGGGGCGACGAAGGCGGAGAGGACTCGACCTGGTTCGAGGTCGCCGACGACGTCCAGCTCGAGGGCAGCCCCACGTTCGACGCCATCAAGGAGGCCGACAAGGTCGTCATCGGCGTCAAGGAGGACCAGCCAGGGCTCGGCTACCTCGACGTGACGACGAACGAGCGCACCGGATTCGACGTCGACATCGCGCGCTGGATCGCCGCATCGCTCGGCTACGACGAGGACAAGATCGAGTTCAAGGCGATCGCATCGGCGAACCGCGAGCAGGCGCTCGTGAACGGCGACATCGACTACTACGTCGGCACCTACTCGATCACCGACAAGCGCAAGGAGCAGATCTCCTTCGCCGGGCCGTACTTCATCACGGGTCAGGGCCTGCTCGTCGGCAGCGACAGCGACATCGAGAGCGAAGCCGACCTGAACGCAGACACCACCGTCTGCTCGGCCACCGGATCGACCCCGATCCAGAACATCCGCACCAACTACCCCGAGGTGCCGACCAAGGAGTTCGACCTGTACTCGGCATGCGTCGAGGCGCTGCTCTCGGGCGAGGTCCAGGCGGTCACGACCGACCAGGCGATCCTCATCGGCTACGCGGCGCAGGATCCCGACAACCTCAAGGTCGTCGGAGAGCCCTTCACCGAGGAGCGCTACGGCGTCGGACTCGCCAAGGATGACGCAGCCCTGCAGGAGTTCATCAACACGATGTTCACCGACGGCGGCGACATCTGGCAGGCGATCTTCGACAAGAACCTCGGTTCGTCCGGCATCGAAGTCTCCCAGCCGGCTGTCGACTGACACATTCGAGGGGGTGGCTGCTCGCAGCCACCCCCTCCTCAATCCTGAAGGGAAGCCGACGTGGATGTCATCTTCGGCAATACCGATCTGTGGGGTCGTGCTCTCGGCAGCACCCTGCTGATCTTCTTCGGCGGCGCGGTGATCGCGCTGGTCCTCGGCATCATCGTCGGGGCCATGCGCGTGTCTCCCGTTCCGGTGGCCCGTGGCGTGGGCACGCTCTACGTGAACCTGATCAGGAACACTCCGCTGACACTCGTCTTCTTCTTCTTCATCTTCGGATACCCGCAGCTCGGGCTGCCGAAGCTCAGCACCACGGTGCTCGGCATCATCGCGATCGGCATCTACACCGCGACCTACGTCGCGGAGGTGCTGCGCGCCGGCATCAACACGGTCCCGGTGGGGCAGGCCGAGGCCGCCAGAGCGATCGGTCTCCCGTTCGGCCAGGTGATGGGACTCGTGGTGCTGCCGCAGGCGTTCCGCTCCGTCGTCCCGCCCATGATGAGCGTGTTCATCGCGCTGCTCAAGAACACCACCGTCGCCGCCGGCTTCTCGGTGCTCGAGCTCGGCGCCATCCGCTCCTACCTCAGCGAACGAGGCGAGAACGCGCTCGTCGTGCTCCTCTGGGTCGCGGTCATCTTCGTCGCGCTCGTCCTGCTTCTCAGCTGGCTGCAGCGCTACCTCGAGAACAAGTGGAGGATCGCGCGATGACTTCCGTCCTGTACGACGTCCCCGGCCCGAAGGCGATCCTCCGGAACCGGCTGGTGGGAGTGGCGACGGTCGTCGTCGTCCTGGCCCTCCTCGGCTTCATCGGCTTCCGCTTCTACGAGACCGGTCAGTTCGACGCCTCGCGGTGGTACGTCTTCAGCTTCGGTGCGGTGTGGACCCAGATCTTCGGAGCCCTCGGACGCACCCTGGCCGCATTCGCGCTCGCCGGCCTGTTGAGCCTCATCCTCGGATTCGTCCTCGCGATCGGCCGGATGTCCGAGCACGCCTGGGTACGGATCCCCGTGACCGTCGTCACGGAGTTCTTCCGCGCCGTCCCGGTGCTCGTGCTGATGATGCTCCTGTACTACGGCCTCCCCGTGCTCGGCGTGAAGATGGAGCCGTACTGGGCCGTCGTGCTCGCGCTGATGGTCTACAACGGCTCGGTCCTCGCCGAGGTCATCCGCGCTGGAGTCGAATCGCTGCCGCGCGGACAGAAGGAGGCCGGCTATGCGATCGGTCTCCGCAAGAGCGGCGTGATGCGTCTGATCCTGCTGCCTCAGGCGATCAGGGCCATGCTGCCGGTCATCGTCGCGCAGCTGGTGGTGACGCTGAAGGACACCGCGCTGGGCTTCATCATCACCTACCCCGAGCTGCTGTACTTCGCCAAGCAGCTCACCTCGCAGCAGGGTCGCCCCGTGCTGCAGTCGGCCTTCGTCATCGGCGGCATCTACATCGTGATGTGCCTCATCCTTTCGGGCGTCGCCCGGTACCTCGAGATCCGCACGCGCCGCTCGCCCAAGGTGCGAGGAGCCGCAGCAGCCGGAGGCGACGACCCGCGCGCCCACCAGGACGGCACGAACACCGAGCTGATCGCCCTCCAGAAGGGCGGAAGCGGTCTAGGTGGGGGACCTCTGGGAACCTGATGTCTACCGGGGCACGTCCCGTGCCCCGGTAGACTCGACTCTCGTGTCTGAGTCTCCCGAAATCACCCCGGAAGCGGTCGAAGCCGCCGTCGCGGCGGCCCTCGAAGCCATCGCCGACGCCGCCGACACCGCCGAGCTGAAGGCGGCACGAGCCGCCCACGTCGCCGACGGTTCGCCCCTCGCCGTCCTGAACGCCTCGATGCGTCAGGTCGCTCCCGAGAACAAGGCCGCCTTCGGCAAGCTGGTCGGTCAGGGCCGCGGCCAGGTGACCAAGGCCCTCGCCGCCAAGGAGGCGGAGCTCGCCGCCGCCGAGGTGGCCGCGCGTCTCGAATCCGAGCGCATCGACATCACGGCGGTGCCCTCGCGCACCCGGGTGGGGGCGCGGCATCCGCTCACCCTGCTCAGCGAGCAGATCTCCGACATCTTCGTCGGCATGGGATGGGAGATCGCAGAAGGACCGGAGCTCGAGCACGAGTGGTTCAACTTCGACGCCCTGAACTTCGACGTCGACCACCCCGCCCGCCAGGAGCAGGACACGTTCTACGTCGATCCGCCGTCGCGCCACCTCGTGATGCGCACGCACACCAGCCCCGTGCAGGTGCGATCGATGCTCGACCGCGAGCTGCCGATCTACGTGCTCTGCCCCGGACGCGTCTACCGCACCGACGAGTTCGACGCGACGCACCTGCCCGTCTTCACGCAGTTCGAAGGACTGGTCATCGACAAGGGCATCTCCATGGCCCATCTCAAGGGCACCCTCGACCATGTCGCGCGTCAGCTCTTCGGACCCGAGGCGAAGACCCGGTTCCGCACCAACTTCTTCCCCTTCACCGAGCCCTCCGCCGAGCTCGATCTCTGGCACCCGACCTTCAAGGGCGGTGCCGGATGGATCGAGTGGGGCGGCTGCGGCATGGTGAACCCGAACGTCCTCCGCGCCGCGGGGATCGATCCCGACGTGTACAGCGGATTCGCGTTCGGCATGGGTGTGGAACGCGGCCTGATGTTCCGCAGCGACGTCCAGGACATGCGCGACATGGCCGAGGGCGATGTCCGATTCAGCGAGCAGTACGGGATGGTGGTGTGATGCGCGTCCCGCTTTCGTGGCTGCGTGAGTACGTCGATCTGGCAGCGGATGCGACGCCGGAGGACGTGCTCGCGGCGATGGTCACCGTCGGCTTCGAAGAGGAGGACGTGCACCGCTTCGACATCTCCGGCCCCGTCGTCGTCGGCCAGGTCGTCTCGCTCGAGGCTGAGCCGCAGTCCAACGGCAAGACCATCAACTGGTGCCAGGTCGACGTCGGCCCTTCGACAGGCTCAGGGACCGACCACGACATCCGAGGGATCGTCTGCGGCGCGCACAACTTCGTCGCCGGAGACAAGGTCGTCGTGACCCTGCCCGGCGCGGTGCTACCCGGACCGTTCCCGATCGCCGCGCGCAAGACCTACGGACATGTGTCCGACGGGATGATCGCGTCGGCTCGCGAGCTCGGTCTCGGTGAGGAGCACAACGGGATCCTCGTGCTGTCCGACCTCGGCATCGACGCGCCGGTGGGAACCGACGCAATCACGCTGCTCGGCCTCGACGACGTGGCGGTCGAGATCAACGTCACGCCCGATCGCGGCTACGCCTTCTCGCTCCGAGGGGTCGCCCGTGAGTACTCGCACGCCACCGGCGCGACCTTCCGCGATCCTGCGGAGCGCGACTTCGCCGAGCTCCAGCCCGGCTCCGGCCACACGGCGATCATCGACGACCGGGCACCCGTGCGCGGACGAGTGGGCGTGAACGAGTTCGTCACCCGCGTGGTGCGCGACGTGGATCCCGCTCGGCCGACCCCGCCGTGGATGATCGCGCGGCTCGCGCTCGCGGGCATGCGCTCGCTGGGGATCCTGATCGACATCACCAACTACGTGATGCTCGAGCTCGGACAGCCCCTGCACGGCTACGACCTCGACAAGCTCTCCGGCGGCATCACGGTGCGCCGCGCGACCCAGGGCGAGAAGATGACCACGCTCGACGGTCAGGAGCGCACGCTGCACGTCGAGGACCTGCTCATCACCGACGAATCCGGCCCGATCGGACTGGCCGGCGTCATGGGCGGCGGCACCACCGAGATGAGCGACACGACGCGGACCGTGCTCATCGAGGCCGCGAACTTCGACCAGACGACGATCGCGCGCACCGCGCGCCGGCACAAGCTGCCCAGTGAGGCGTCGAAGCGGTTCGAGCGCGGTGTCGACCCGCTCATCCCGTTCGTGGCGGCCCGGCGTGCGGCCGACCTCATGGTCGAGCTCGCCGGCGGCACTCTGACCGACGAGGGCGGCGCGCTGTTCGCCGAGGTGTTCGTCTCAGAGATCGAGCTGCCGAGCGGATTCGTGCAGGCCCTCATCGGCGTCGACTACTCGGACGACGAGATCGAGGGAGCGCTGACGACCATCGGCGCTGAGGTCACCGCCTCGGATGCGGGATGGACCGTCATCCGGCCGACCTGGCGCCCCGACCTCACCGACCGCTGGTCGCTCGCCGAGGAGGTCGCGCGCATCCACGGGCTCGACCGCATCCCCTCGGTGCTGCCCACTCCGCCCTCCGGCCGTGGGCTCACGGCCCTGCAGCAGGGGCGACGTCGTACCGCCGACGCTCTGGCGGCCGCCGGGTTCGTCGAGACGCCCTCGTTCCCGTTCACGACCGAGGCCGAGAACGATCTGCACGGCTCGGCATCTGGCGAGCATCTCGCCGGCATCCGCCTGGCCAATCCCCTCGACGGCTCGGCGCCGTTCCTGCGACGCTCGCTCATCCCCGGCCTGCTGCAGACCGCCCACCGCAACATCTCCCGTGGACTCACCGACCTCGCGCTGTTCGAGACCGGGACCGTGTTCCTTCCCGAGGCCGGCGTCGTCTACGGCACCGACGACGTCCCCCCGCTGGGTGAGCGTCCGTCGGACGAGACCCTCGCCGCGCTGAACGCGTCGATCCCCCCGCAGAAGCGGCATGTCGCCCTGCTTCTCACGGGCAACGTCTCGGCCAGGCAGCCGGGGCGTGCCGCCGAGGCATCCGGTCTCTCCGAGGCGCTGGACGCCCTGCGCGTGATCGGTTCGGTGGCCGGCGTCGACATCGACGTGGAGCAGGCGCAGCGTGCAGCCCTTCACCCCGGACGCACGGGCTCGCTCCGTGTCCACGGCGTCGAGGTGGGATATCTCGGAGAGCTGCACCCCGACGTAGCCGCGGGCGCCGACCTGCCGGGACGTGCGACCGTGGTCGAGCTCGACCTCGACGGTGTGCTCGCGCTCGGAGGAGCACGCGCTGTTGCCCCGTCTCTGTCGACCTTCCCCGCGGCGACGCAGGACGTCTCGCTCGTGCTGTCGGCCGACGTGCCCGCGGGCGAGGTTGGCGCCGCGCTGCAGGAGGGCGCCGGCGCGCTGCTCGAAGCGATCCGACTCGTCGACGACTACCGCGGCGACGGTCTTCCCGCCGGTGCCAAGAGCCTGACCTTCGCTCTGCGCTTCCGCGCGGACGACCGCACGCTCACCGCCGCGGAGGCCACCGAGGCCAAGCTCGCCGGGGTCGCGGTCGCGACCGAGCGCTTCGGAGCGGCCATCCGCGACTGACACGATGCCTCGGCGCCTCTCGCGGGGCGCCGGGGCATCGCGGATCCGCCGTCAGCGCAATGGGCTTCCCCTCGGGGGCGGATGCTGGTGGCATGGGCGCATGACAGACGTGCTGATCCTCGGTGGAACCGGATGGCTCTCCGGCCGTATCGCTCGACGGATGCTGCTCGAGGGCGCGACCGTGATGTGCCTCGCACGGGGCGGGCGACCGTCTCCCGAGGGCGCGAGCCTGGTGGTGGCCGACCGCGACGACGCGCACGCGTACGACATGGTCTCGGGTCGGGACTGGGACCACGTGGTCGACGTCTCGTCTCGCGCCGACCATGTCGCGGCGGCCGTCGGGGCGCTCGGCGATCGCGCGGCGCGCTGGACCTATCTGTCGTCGGTGTCGGTGTACGCCGACGACTCCGCAGAGGGAGCGGATGAGAGCGCGCCACTGCACCCACCCGCAGCGCCCGGCGACGAGTACGAGTACGGCGCGCAGAAGGTCGCGGCCGAGCAGGCGGTCGCCGCGCTCGGCGAGCGTGCCCTGATCGTGCGGCCGGGTCTCATCGTGGGCGAGGGGGACCCCAGCGATCGCTTCGGGTACTGGGCGGCCGCCTTCCTCCGAGCCGAGGACGACGCCGTGCTGGTCCCGGTCACCGCGGGCCGCGGGGCGCAGGTCATCGACGTCGACGACCTGGCGGACTTCGTCACGACCACGACCGCGACCGGTGTGATGAACGCGGTCGGAGATCGTCATCCGCTC
Organism: uncultured Microbacterium sp.; assembly: GCA_963518515.1. Lineage (GTDB taxonomy): Bacteria > Actinomycetota > Actinomycetes > Actinomycetales > Microbacteriaceae > Microbacterium. The sequence continues at coordinate 8,663 of CAUQIW010000007.1, read as the reverse complement.
CCCGAGGTGCTGGGCGGGGTGCGCCGGGCCTCCGGACACGGAGGCGCGACGGTCGAAGCAGACGACGAGTGGCTCGCGGACAACGGCGTCGCGCACTGGGCGGGGGAGAAGTCGCTCCCGCTCTGGCTGCCGGCCGACATGCCGGGGTTCATGTCGCGATCGAACGCGCGCTACCACGCGGCCGGAGGGTCGCTGAGGCCGCTCGACGACACGATCGCCGCAGTCATACGCGACGAGCGGGAGCGCGGAGTGGACCGGCCGCGTCGCGCCGGGCTCTCGCGGGCGGAGGAGGAGCACCTTCTGCGTCGGCTCGGCTGACCCTGCGACCCGTGTGACGTAGCGGATTTGCGAATGCCGCGAGGGGCGCGCTATCGTCGCCGCATGCCTTCGGCCCCCATCACCTCCCTGACCCGGGTTCTCCGTGTCATCGACGTGCGCCGACGCCGCAGCGGCCGCCGACTGTAGGCGACCCTGCGCTTCTGCCCGCCTCCGCGCGTGGCGGTCGAGTGCCGGTGTCGCCGCCCCGGCTTCCGACACTGCAGCCCGAGTTCGACTCCGAGTTCGAACCGGACCCGACCGTTAAGGTAGAACAATGACGTATTCCGTCGCCGTCTCCGGCGCATCCGGCTATGCGGGCGGCGAGATCCTGCGCCTTCTCGCCGCTCATCCCGACATCGAGATCCGCACGGTCACGGCCCATTCGAACGCCGGACAGCCTCTCGTGCAGCACCAGCCGCACCTGCGCTCTCTCGCGCACCTGACCCTGCAGGACACCACACCCGAGACGCTGGCCGGTCACGACATCGTGTTCCTCGCCCTGCCGCACGGACAGTCTGGGCAGTACACCGATGCGCTCGGCGACACCCCGCTGGTGATCGACGCGGGCGCGGATCACCGGCTGACCTCGCAGGACTCGTGGGACGCCTTCTACGGCGGAGCGTTCCACGAGCCGTGGGAGTACGGCGTTCCGGAACTGCTCGTCGGCGCGGGCAAGCAGCGCGAGAACCTGCGCGGAGCGACGAGGATCGCCGCTCCCGGCTGCAACGCATCGACCGTGAGTCTGAGTCTCGCGCCCGGCGTCGCGGCGGGCGTCATCGATGCCTCCGACATCGTCGCCGTTCTCGCCGTCGGCCCGTCCGGAGCGGGCAAGAGCCTCAAGACGAACCTCCTCGCGAGCGAGATCCTCGGATCGGCGAATCCGTACGCGGTCGGCGGCACCCATCGGCACATCCCCGAGATCCGGCAGGCGCTCGCCGCAGCTTCGGGCGTTTCGTCTCGCTCCGCTCGCTCAACGACCGGGGGGCAGGCGCTCGCCGCAGCTTCGGGCGCGAGCGCGGAGGCGATCCGCATCTCCTTCACGCCGGTGCTCGTGCCGATGGCGCGGGGGATCCTCGCGACCTCGTCCGCTCCGATCGTCGACGGTGTCAGCGACGAGCAGATCCGCGCCGCCTGGCAGGACGCCTACGGCGACGAGATTTTCGTGCAGCTTCTGCCAGAGGGTGAATTCCCGCGTACCGCAGACGTCCTGGGCGCGAACACCGCTCTGATCGGCCTCGCCATCGATCGGGCTGCGAACCGCGTCACCGTCGTCACCGCGGTCGACAACCTCGTCAAGGGCACGGCGGGTGCAGCGATCCAGTCCATGAACCTCGCGCTGGGGCTTCCGGAGTCCCGCGCCCTCTCAGTGAACGGAGTCGCGCCGTGAGCGTCACCGCCCCCGCAGGATTCGAGGCGGCCGGAGTCGCCGCCGATCTCAAGTCGACCGGCATGCCCGACGTCGCGGTGGTGGTCAACCGTGGGCCGCGCAAGGTCGGCGCGGCGGTGTTCACGAGCAATCGCGCCAAGGCCAACCCGATCATCTGGTCGCAGCAGGTGGTCGCCGATCGCGTCGTCGAGGCCGTGGTGCTGAACTCCGGCGGGGCGAACTGCTTCACCGGCAGCTTCGGCTTCCAGACGACGCACCAGACCGCCGAGAAGGCCGCAGAACTGCTGGGGGTGAGTGCCGGCGATGTGCTGATCTGCTCGACGGGACTGATCGGAGTGGGAGACGAGGTGTTCAGGGCCAAGGTCCTGGCGGGCACCGAGCAGGCGATCGCCGAGCTGTCCGACGAGGGCGGCGAGCTCGCGGCCCGGGCCATCATGACGACGGACACGGTGCCCAAGACCGCCCAGATCACGCGCGGCGGATGGACGATCGGCGGCATGGCCAAGGGCGCGGGGATGCTCGCTCCCGGCCTCGCGACGATGCTCGTGGTCATCACGACGGATGCCGTGCTCGAGCCGCTCGAGGCGGATTCGGCGCTGCGCGCCGCGACCGGCACGACCTTCGATCGGCTGGATTCTGACGGCTGCATGTCGACCAACGACCAGGTGACGCTGCTCGCCAGCGGCGCATCGGGCGTCGTCCCCGACCTCGAGGAGTTCTCGGCCGCCCTCGCCGAGCTCTGCCAGGATCTGGCCTCGCAGCTGCAGCGCGACGCCGAGGGCGCGAGCCACGACATCACCATCGAGGTGCAGCACGCCGTCTCGGAGTCCGAAGCCGTCGAGGTGGGCCGCTCCGTCGCTCGCAACAACCTGTTCAAGGCGGCCATCTTCGGCAACGACCCCAACTGGGGCCGGGTCCTCGCCGCGATCGGCACCACGGGGGCGCAGTTCGATCCCTATGACGTGGATGTCTGGATGAACGGCATCCGGGTGTGCAGCGAGGGAGGCCCCGATCGTCCTCGTGAGGAGGTCGATCTCACGCCGCGCGCGATGCATCTCGTGATCGACCTGAAGATCGGCGAGGCGACCGCCACGATCCTCACCAACGACCTCACCCACGATTACGTCCACGAGAACAGCGCCTACGCCTCATGACCGACATCCAGGACACCTCGCCCGACGTCGCAGCGGTGAAGGCCGCGACGCTCATCGAATCGCTGCCATGGCTCAAGCGGTTCCGCGACCAGATCGTCGTCGTCAAGTACGGCGGCAACGCCATGGTGTCGGAGGAGCTGCAGGAGGCATTCGCGCAGGACATCGCCTACCTGCGGTACGTGGGCGTCCTGCCGGTCGTCGTGCACGGCGGCGGCCCCCAGATCTCCGACATGCTGCAGCGACTCGAGATACCGAGCGAGTTCAAGGGCGGCTATCGCGTCACGAACACCGAGGCGATCGGCGTCGTGCGCATGGTGCTGACCGGCCAGGTCAATCCGCAGCTCGTATCGAAGATCAACTCGCACGGGCCGATCGCCACGGGGCTCAGCGGAGAGGACGCCGGCCTGTTCGGCGGGCGTCGCCGCGGGGTCATCGTCGACGGCGAGGAGATCGATCTCGGACGGGTCGGCGATGTCGTCGAGGTCGATCCGACCCCGGTGCTCGATCATCTCGCCGCGGGGCGGGTGCCCGTCGTGTCGAGCATCGCGCCGGATCTCGACCATCCCGGTCAGTCGCTCAACGTGAACGCCGACGCCGCGGCGGCCGCGCTGGCCGTCGCGTTGAAGGCCCGAAAGCTGGTCATCCTCACCGATGTGCCGGGTCTCTACGCCGACTGGCCGAACCGCGACTCGCTCGTCTCGCATCTCACCTCTGAGGCGCTGATCGAGATGCTGCCGACGCTCGAATCGGGGATGATCCCGAAGATGCGGGCGTGCCTCGACGCGGTAGAGGGTCATGTCGATGCCGCGGCGATCATCGACGGACGGGTGCCGCACTCGGTGCTCGTCGAACTGTTCACCAGCAAGGGAATCGGGACCGAAGTGGTTCTGGGAAGCGCAGGGACGAAAGCATGAGCACGTGGCAGGATGACGCAGCGCAGCACCTGGTGCTGAACGCGGGGGCGCGGTTGGCCATGCTGACCCGTGGAGAGGGCTCGTACCTCTGGGATTCCGAGGGCAGGCGCCATCTCGACTTCCTCGCCGGCATCGCGGTGACGTCGCTCGGACACGCTCACCCCGTGTTCGTCGAGGCCGTCTCGAAACAGGCGGCGACCCTCGCTCACGTCTCGAACTACTTCGCGACCCCCTCGCAGCTCGCCCTCGCGGCACGGCTCAAGCGGCTCGCCGGTGCGGGCATCGACGGTCGGGTGTTCTTCTCGAACTCCGGGGCCGAGGCGAACGAGGCCGCCTTCAAGCTGGCGCGACTGCACGGCGGCTCCGACAAGCCGCGCATCATCGCCCTCGAGAACGGCTTCCACGGGCGCACCATGGGTTCGCTCGCGCTCACCGCGAAGGCGGCGATGCGTGCGCCGTTCGAGCCGATGCCCGGGGGAGTCGAGCACATCCCCGCGACGATCGAGGCGCTCGAGGCAGCGATGGACGACCGGGTGGCCGCGGTGATCGTCGAGCCCATCCAGGGCGAGGCGGGAGTCGTCGAGCTTCCGGAGGGCTACCTCGCGGCCGCCCGTTCGCTGACCCTGGCGCACGGGGCGCTGCTGATCGTGGATGAGATCCAGACCGGCGCCGGACGCACAGGCGCATGGTTCGGATTCAGCCACGAGGGCATCACGCCCGACGCCATCACGCTCGCGAAAGGCATCGGCGGAGGGTTCCCGATCGGGGCGCTCGTGACATACGGGGCAGCCAGCGATCTGTTCACGCCCGGTTCTCACGGGTCGACGTTCGGAGGCAACCCGCTGGCGACGGCGGTGGCCGATGCGGTGCTCACGGAGATCGAGCGGGCCGGTCTCGTCGACAATGCCGCCCGTCGGGGTGAGGAGCTGCGTGAGATCGTCACCGGGCTCGACTCGTCGCTGATCGCGGGTGTGCGTGGTCGCGGTCTGCTCGTCGGCGTCGCCCTGAGCGCACCCGTCGCGAATGAGGTCGTGGCCGCCGCTCAGGAGCGCGGCCTCATCGTGAACGCGGCCAATCCCGAGACCGTGCGCCTCGCGCCAGCGCTCACCATCGGAGACGCAGAGCTGGCCGAGTTCCGAGAGCTGTTCGCCGCGTCACTCGCCGATGTCGAAGCATCCCTCCTCGAATCCGGAAAGGCCCCCGCATGACCCGCCACCTGCTGCGTGACGACGATCTGACCCCCGCCGAGCAGGCTGAGATCCTCGATCTCGCCATCGAGCTGAAGAAGGATCGCTGGGCGAACAAGGCGCTCGCCGGTCCGCAGACCGTCGCCGTCATCTTCGACAAGTCGTCGACCCGTACCCGGGTCTCGTTCGCGGTGGGCATCGCGGACCTCGGCGGCTCTCCGCTCATCATCTCGACCGCCAGCAGTCAGCTCGGCGGCAAGGAGACGCCGTCGGACACGGCGAGGGTGCTCGAGCGTCAGGTGGCCGCGATCGTGTGGCGCACCTATGCGCAGTCAGGGCTCGAGGAGATGGCGGAGGGGACCAGGGTGCCGGTCGTCAACGCGTTGTCCGACGACTTCCACCCCTGCCAGCTGCTCGCCGACCTGCTCACGATCCGTGAGCACAAGGGAGACCTGAAGGGGCTGACGCTCACGTTCTTCGGCGACGGTCGGAGCAACATGGCCCATTCCTATGCGCTCGCGGGCGTGACGGCGGGGATGCACGTGCGCATCGCGTCTCCGGCGGACTACTCGCCGCGCGCGGACATCGTCGAGGCGGCTGATCGTCGTGCGGCGGAGACCGGTGGATCGATCACGCTCCACACCGATCCCGTGGAGGCGGCGGCCGGGGCCGATGTCGTCGTCACCGACACGTGGGTGTCGATGGGCAAGGAGGAGGAGAAGCTCGCGCGCATCCGTGACCTCGGCGCCTACAAGGTGACGCCCGAGACCATGACCATCGCCGACTCCGAGGCGATCTTCATCCACTGCCTGCCCGCCGACCGCGGCTACGAGGTCGACTCCGAGGTCATCGACGGCGCGCAGAGCGTCGTGTGGGACGAGGCGGAGAACCGTCTGCACGCCCAGAAGGCGCTGCTCGTGTGGCTGCTCGAGAGGAAGGACGCCTGATGGTCGATCCCACGGACTCGAAGGGCTCCGCGACGAACGAGGGAGCGCTCTGGGGCGCGCGGTTCGCGAGCGGGCCGTCGCCCGAACTCGTCGAACTCAGCCGCTCGACGCACTTCGACTGGATCCTCGCTCCCTACGACATCGCCGGTTCGCACGCTCATGCGACGGCGCTCGCCGCAGCGGGCTACCTCGAGCCGGACGAGGCGGAGCGCATGCACGAGGGCCTGGACGCCGTCGCCCGCAAGGTCGCCGACGGCACTCTGCTGCCCGCGCCGTCGGACGAGGACGTGCACGGCGCGCTCGAGCAGGCGCTGATCGCCGAGCTCGGGCCGGAGCTCGGCGGACGCCTGCGCGCGGGCCGCAGCCGCAATGATCAGATCGCCACGCTCGTGCGCATGTACCTGATCGATCACGCACAGGTCATCGCACGCGATCTGCTGAGGGTCATCGACGCGCTCGTCGCACAGGCCGAGGCGCACCCCGAGGCGATCCTGCCCGGGCGCACGCATCTGCAGCACGCTCAGCCCGTGCTGCTCGCCCATCACCTGCTGGCCCACGGGTGGCCGCTCGTGCGCGAGCTCGAGCGCCTCGTCGACTGGCGGCGCCGTGCCGGCGTCTCGCCGTACGGCGGGGGAGCGCTGGCCGGATCGACGCTGGGTCTCGACCCCGCTCTCGTGGCGACGGAGCTCGGCCTCGACCGCCCGGCGGAGAACTCTCTCGACGGCACCGCGGCCCGCGACGTCGTGGCGGAGTTCGCCTTCATCACGGCGATGACGGGCGTGGACCTGTCTCGCCTCAGCGAGGAGATCATCCTCTGGAACACTCGCGAGTTCGGCTTCGTCACGCTGCACGACAGCTACTCGACCGGTTCGAGCATCATGCCGCAGAAGAAGAACCCGGACATCGCCGAGCTCGCCCGTGGCAAGTCAGGTCGCCTGATCGGCAATCTGTCGGGGCTGCTGGCGACCCTCAAGGGACTGCCGCTCGCGTACAACCGCGATCTGCAGGAGGACAAGGAGCCCGTCTTCGACTCGGTGCAGACCCTCGAGGTCGTCCTTCCGGCCTTCGCCGGCATGATCGCGACCCTGCGCTTCGACACCGAGCGGATGGCGGCGCTCGCCCCCCAGGGGTTCTCGCTGGCGACCGATGTCGCCGAGTGGCTCGTCAAGCGACGGGTGCCGTTCCGCGATGCGCACGAGATCTCGGGTGCGCTCGTCCGAGCCTGCGAGGAGCAGGGGATCGGCCTCGAGGATGCATCCGACGAGCTCCTGATCTCGGTGTCGCCGCACCTGGTGCCCGAGGTCCGAGAGGTGCTGACCATCGAGGGCTCTGTGGCCTCCCGCACGGGGGTCGGCGGGACAGCGCCGGTACGCGTGGCCGAGCAGCGTGCCGAGCTCGTCGCTCGAGCGCAGGCCGCGGCGCACGCGCTCGGACTCTGAGGTCGGCCGCCCGTCACGGCGTGGGGTGGGCGGGGGTGCTCAGACCCTGCCGCCCGCCCAGAGCTCGACGGACGATTCGCGGAGCGCCGGACGATGCACGAAGATTCGGTGTCATTTTCTCCGTGGATCGTCCGGCTCTCCGCGATCCGTCGTGCCCATCCGTCGTGCCCATCTGTCGCGCCCATCTGTCGCGCCCATCCGTCGTGCCATCGTGCCATCGGTCCGTCGGCGTCATCTGTGCGTCATGTCGTCCTCCGATCGAGGCGATGCAGGGCTCCCAGGATCGCCGCGCTGACGGACGCCCAGTCGTGGACGATCTGGGCGTAGTCGAAGCGCACGGTCTCGAAACCGAGTCGCGATGCCGCAGCATCCCGCACGAGGTCCTTGTGGCGCAGGTCTCGCGCATGGTTGTCCTTGCCGTCGGCCTCGATGATCAGACGCCCGGCCATGACGAAATCGACCCTCCCCACTCCGTCGATCGACACCTGGCAGTCGAGGCGGATCCCCAGCAGGTGCATCCGCAGACGCAGCAGCGACTCGAGGCCGCTGTCCGCATCCGGTCGAGCGATCTCGATGAGCCACTGCGCTCGTCGCGGCAGTGCCGCGCGTACTCTGCTCCTGCTCCGCGCCGACAGCATGCCGAGTCTCCACGCGGACTCGAAAGCGGCGAAGAACGCCTCATCTCCCGCGCATCGGTGCAGATGCACCAGCGCTACCTCGACGCTCACCACGCCGAGTGGAGGGGTGCCGGCGTAATAGTGGGTCGTGCAGGTGCACTCGGGATGAGCGAGCGGATGCCGGTGCGGCGCGAGCCACACATGCGGACCGTCGGCGGGCGGGAGCACCCAGATCCCGTGTTCTCTGAGCACGCTCGCGCAGGTCAGCGCTCCGCCGTGTGCGATCGCACTGCGGAGCGACTCGGCTACCGGAGGTGCTGCGAACACGCCGGCTCGGAGTCGGAGTATCGAGCCTCTGTCCACATGCGTCGATAGCGCCTGGCGGCTGAACCCGAGCTGCTGCAGCCGTGAGCCGAGGGCGAGGCCACCCATGCGCGTGATCGTGTCGACAGGGGAGAGCATCCGACCACCGTGCCGCACTCGGGTCGGGAGGTCGAGCGGATCCCGGTGAATGGGGAGGACGGCGGCCCTCGGGCCCGCTGTGCAGACGGGGTCTTCGGCCGACGAAACGCGGAGGATCGGACGATCCACGGAGGTTCTGTGTCGGTCTCTCCGTGGATCGACCGGTTCTCCGTCATCCGTCACGGAGTGGGGGAGATGGAGTGGAGGGAGTGGGGGAGATGGAGTGGAGGGAGTGGGG
>CAUQIW010000006.1:0-224230 GCA_963518515.1 uncultured Microbacterium sp. | reverse complement strand
CGTGGGAGGAAGGCTGTCTCGTGAGACTGACCGCGGTACGAGTGCCACTGTGGCCGTGACTGCGACTGGGCCACGGGTGACGGGACAGAGAGTGCGACCGGGCCGTGGGGGCGACGGGGCCGTGGGGCAGACGTGGCCTTGTCCCTCGCGCCACTTTTCGGCATCCGCTACGTCGATCGGTGGCGCGGATGCCGAAAATTGCAGCGTGACCCGGCGGTGTGACGCACGGCGTACGGCGTGACGCAAGGCGCAAGGCGCAAGGCGCAAGGCGCACGGCGCGCAGTGTGGGGGGGCCGGCCCGCGACGACGCGAAAAGGCGCGTCCGGACGAAGCAGCCGAAGGCATCCGTGCCGGACATGCAAAAGGCCCCCGATCGGGATTTCTCCTGATCAGGGGCCTTTCTTGTGTCGCATTCTCGTTGCGGGGACAGGATTTGAACCTGCGACCTCCGGGTTATGAGCCCGGCGAGCTACCGAACTGCTCCACCCCGCGGCACGAGTTATAGCCTAACACGGGTTTGAGGTGCGCGCGAATCGAGGGCGGTCCTGAGCGGATGCGAGAAGATGAGGGCATGTCTTCCAGCTCTGCGGTCGCGGTCGCCGTCTGCCAGTTCGCCCCCACGGCGTCGCGCCATGACAACCTCGAGCGCATCGGTGCACTCACAGCGGATGCCGCGGCACGAGGCGCTCGTCTCGTCGTGTTCCCCGAATACTCGAGCTACTTCGTCGATCCGATGGACGAGACCCTCACTGAGAACGCCGAGACGCTCGACGGCGCATTCGTGTCGACGCTGATCGGACTCGCGGGGGAGTACGGGGTGGTGATCGTCGCGGGGCTCGTGGAGAACGCCTCCGACGACCAGCACGTGCGCAACACTCTCGTGGCCGTGCGCGGCGACGGCATCATCGCCACCTACCGCAAGCAGCATCTCTACGACGCCTTCGGCCAGACCGAGTCCGACTGGATAGAGCCGGGCGACCTGGGCGCTCCGGCGACCTTCGACGTGGCCGGTCTGCGCTTCGGACTCATGACCTGCTACGACCTCCGTTTTCCCGAGGTCGCTCGCACCCTGATGGATGCGGGCGCCGATGCGCTCGTCGTCCCGGCCGAATGGGTGCGCGGCCCGCTCAAGGAGCATCACTGGACGACACTGCTCGCGGCGCGCGCCATCGAGAACACCGCCTACGTCGTGGCCGCAGATCACCCGACACCGGTCGGAGTGGGGCACTCGCAGATCATCGATCCGCAGGGAGTCGTCATCGCGGGGGTGGGGATCACCGAGGGCATGGCCATCGCCGGGCTCGAGCGGGCGACCATCGAACGCGTCCGGGCGGCCAATCCGTCGTTGCGGGTTCGCCGGTACACGGTCACTCCGCGCTGACCCCGGTGACCCGACCCCGGTCCTCCGTCACAGGCGCGACGAGAGTCGCGACACCGCCTCTTCGAGCACATCGACGCGCTTGCACGCCGCGAACCGCACGAGTCCCGCGTACTCGGAGCGGCGGGGTTCTGACACGAAGGCGGTCAGAGGGATGGCGACGACCCCCGCTCGCTCGGGCAGCGTGCGGCAGAACTCCGCCGCATCCGCTCCACCGAGATCCGTGGCGTCGGCCACGGTGAAGTAACCGCCCTGCGGGGCGAACACGGTGAAGCCGGCCGACTGCAGACCGTCCCCGAGAATCGCCTGCTTGCGCTGGAGTGCGGCGGCGGCACCCGAGAAGAAGTCGTCGCCGAGCCGCAGCCCGACCGCCACCGCAGGCTGGAACGGAGAGCCGTTGACGTAGGTGAGGTACTGCTTGACGGTCAGGACAGCGGTGATGAGATCGGCGGGTCCGTGCACCCAGCCGATCTTCCACCCGGTCGTGGAGAAGGTCTTCCCCGCCGAGGAGATCGTCAGAGTGCGCCCGGCGGCTCCGGGGATCGTGGCGATCGGCCGGTGCGGCGCGTGGAAGGAGAGGTGCTCGTAGACCTCGTCGGTGACGATGATCGCATCGTGCAGGTTCGCGAGCCGCACCACCTCGGTGAGGACCTCTTCGCTGAAGATCGCGCCGGTCGGGTTGTGCGGGTCGTTGACGAGGATGATCCGTGTCCGCTCGCCGACCGCGGCGGCGAGCTGGTCGAGATCGGGCTGGAAGTCCGGCGCCCGCAACGGCACCGTGCGCAGCGTCGCGCCGGCCAACGCGACGGCGGCCGCGTACGAGTCGTAATACGGCTCGAAGACGACGACCTCGTCATCCGGGCCGTCGATCAGGGCGAGCAGACTCGCGGCGAGAGCCTCTGTGGCACCGGCCGTCACGATGACCTCGCGCTCCGGATCGACCGTCAGACCGTAGAAGCGCTGCTGGTGCTCACTGATCGCCGCCCTCAGGTCTGAGGTCCCTCGACCCGGCGGGTACTGGTTGGCGCCGTCGGCTATGGCCGTCTGCGCAGCCCGGAGAACCTCCGCGGGCCCGTCCTCATCGGGAAAGCCCTGACCGAGATTGATCGCGCCGAATCGCGCCGCCGCGGCGGACATCTCTGCGAAAATGGTGGGGGCGACAGTTCCGTCCGTCGAGAGCAGGCCTGCTCCCGCTGCGGTGCGCCGCCATGCGCCGGGGATGACACTCATGAAGAACAGGCTAAGGGCATAGGGGAAACCCATCTTCGCCATACGAAACGCACAGCAACAGGCGTCACTCTGAGAGGGCGTTGTTGAAGGAGCACACACCATGAACGAAGACGACACCCAGAACACCCCGGCATTCGCGTCGAACGACGCCGTGCCGTCCACCCAGGCAGCAGAGGCCGTCGACCGTTCGACGACGAACGCCGCCGCGCACCCCACCCACCCCGGCGTCGTCGGTCAGGGGCACGAGATGCCCCCGACGTTCACCTCGGCACCCCAGGCCTCTCCGACCCCGGATCGCGCCGTCCACGGCTCGGGTTTCGAAGCGCCCGCCGGCTACGACCGCAGCGGACACGCCGCGCCGACCGTGCCGCAGCCGTCCTATGCAGTGCCAGGGCAGCAGGACCCCGCCGCACCGCACCCGTCGGCTCAGGCCACGGCCACCTCTCCCGGCGCGGCGTTCGGCCTGCACACTGCCGCGCAGTCGCCTCTCGCCTCGTCCGCGCCCGTCGACGGGACGCCCGTCAAGGAGAAGCCCCGCGCCGGCGTGAAGTTCGCGGCCATCGTCGTGGCGGCAGCCCTCGTGGGCGGTGTCGCCGGTTTCGGCGGAGGAGCGATCCTCGACGGCATCACGAATCAGACGTCGACCGGCGTCGCCCAGGGGCCGGACACCGTCACGGTGAACAACCCCGGATCCGTGAACGAGACCACGGCCGTCGCCACCGCCGCCCTGCCCTCGGTCGTCACGATCGAGGTCGCGGGCTCGAGTGAGGCCGGCAGCGGCTCGGGCGTCATCATCAGCGATGACGGCTACGTGCTGACGAACACCCACGTCGTGACGCTCGGTGGAGCGGTCGCAGACCCCACCATCCGGGTCACCACCTCCGACGGCCGGATCTTCGACGCGACCGTCGTCGGCACCGACCCGATCTACGATCTTGCGGTCATCAAGCTCACCGGTGCCACAGACCTCGAGCCGATGTCGTTCGCCGACTCGTCGGAGCTCAACGTGGGCGACACCGCCGTGGCGCTCGGTGCTCCGCTCGGACTCTCGAACTCGGTCACCACGGGCATCGTCAGCGCGCTGAACCGCAGCATCCAGATCGCCTCGTCGGCTCTGCCCGACTCGACGTCGGAAGACGCCCCGGAGCAGGAGCAGGCACCGGAGGATGGCCAGGAGGGCGGTCCTTTCCAGTTCGACCTCCCCGGCAACACGTCTCAGCAGTCGTCGGAGTCGATCTCGATCGCGGTGATCCAGACCGATGCCGCGATCAACCACGGCAACTCCGGTGGTGCGCTGGTGAACAGCAAGGGTGAGCTGATCGGCATCAATGTGGCCATCGCGAGCTCCGGCGGCTCGGAGGAAGGCGGTTCGATCGGAATCGGCTTCGCCATCCCGTCGAACATCGCCCAGCGCGTGTCCGAGGAGATCATCGCCGACGGTGCAGCCACGCACGGTCTGCTCGGTGCTCAGGTGCGCGACGCGTCCGGCGTCGAAGGCGCAGAGGTCGCAGGAGCGTACATCGCCGAACCGACCCAGGGTGGCGCCGCTGCCGCCGCCGGCCTGAAGGCCGACGACATCGTGACCGCCTTCAACGGCGTGCCCATCACCAGCGCCAGCGACCTCACCGCCCAGGTGCGGGCGGCTGCGGGCGGCAGCGAGGCGAAGGTCACCTACATCCGCGGAGGCAAGGAGTACGAGGCCGATGTGACCCTGGGCGTCCTCGCCGGCTGATACCGGACGAAGGCTCTCGCAGAGAAGGACGCCACCCCGCGATAGGCTCGCGGGGTGGCGTCCTTCTCCTTCGGCTCCGGCAATGCGGCCAAGCTGCTCCGGATCCCGCTCTATCTCGTGGGGCGCGTGGGAACGATGCTCGTCCCTCGAGGACGCCGCTGGGTGTTCGGCTGCGGAGCCGGAATCGGCGACGGAGCACTCGCCCTGCACACGCTCGTCGCAGGCGAGGGCCACGACACGATCTGGCTGACCTCCTCCGAGCGCGAGGATCGAGATGCGGCGGCCCTCGGCATCCGCACGGTGCGCAAGAACGGTCTGCGCGGCTGGTGGGCGACCGCCCGCGCGGGCGTCATCGTCGTGACGCACGGACTGGGCGATGTGAGCCGCTATGCGGACTCCGGGGGGTTCGTGGTGCAGCTCTGGCACGGGATCCCTCTCAAGCGCATCGGCCTCGACTCGCCGGCCACCACTCAGGTGCCCGCCGTCCCCGGCGCGCCACTGCTCAGGCTTCTGATCGGACTGCTCTATCGACGCGCGGCGCAGCGCATCCGTGTCCTCCCCGCGGCATCCGACCGATCGAGAGGACGCCTCGAGTCGGCCTTCGGGCTTCCCTCCGATCGTGTCGTGGTGACGGGAGAGCCCCGAGTCGACGTGCTGTCCGCCGGCCTCGGCGAGGAGCGGCGCGAACGAGCATCCGCTCTGCTGCGGGCGGTGCTTCCCGACCTGCCCACCGGTTCGCGGGTGATCCTCTATGCGCCCACCTGGCGAGACGGCGCCGCGGATCCTGCCGTACCGTCTGCGGCGCACTGGGTGCGCATAATCCGCGCGCTCGAGGCGACCGATTCCGTTCTGCTGATCCGCTCGCATCCCCTGGGAGAAGGCGGGTACGCACCTCCGCTGCCCACTCGACGGGTGCGGATGCTCGGCTCAGGCCTGCTGGCCGACGTGACCCCCGTGCTGCCGGCGGTCGACGTGCTCGTCACCGACTACTCGTCACTGGCGTACGACGTCGGGCTGCTCGCGATGCCCGTGCTGTTCCTCGCCCCGGACGCCGAGCAGTATGCGCGCACACGCGGCTTCTACGGTCGCTTCGAGGATGTCGCGGGCGACGATGCCGCACGAGACTGGGACGCGCTCGTCGAGCAGCTGAGCGCGCTGCTCGGCGACGAGCACCTCTTCGCGAAGAGGGCGCGGCAGTCCGCTACGCTCAGCGCGGAGATGCACGCGTTCCGCGACGGGCGCAACACCCGTCGGGTGTACGAGACGATCCGAGCACGGGGAATCCCCGCGCCGAAGGGAGCACGATGACCACGGCCCGAATCGATGAGGCGGCAGAGACGCTGATCATCGCAGGGGCAGGCCCGCGGCCCGGCAGTGCCGAGCTGGTCGGACCGCGAGCTCGCGTCGAGGCCCGGATCACGGGCGGCGGCAAGACCTGGAAGGCGGCGTTCCCTCTCCGCGCGTCACGATGGGGCGGTGCCGAGCTTCCGCTGCCGGCCGGAGACTATGAGATCCGCATCCCCGACGCCGATCTCGACGAGGTGTCCCTCGCGATGCAGGTCCTCGAGGGGGTGCGCATCGAGGTCACCGGTGCGACCGCGCGGATCGCCGCTCCCGTCGATCCCGTCTACGAGACCCCGGAGGGGCAGGCGACCCTCGAGGGGCGATACGTCTCCTACACGGGGCCGAGCGAGAACGCCGTGTTCTTCGAGAGCTTCTACGGCCGCAGCGTCGGGTGCAACCCTCGAGCGATCGACCGTGCCCTGGCCGCAGAGGCGCCCGGCGTCACGCGGTATTGGAGCGTCGTCGATCTGTCGGTCGCGGTGCCTGACGGCGCCATCGCCGTGGTCGAGGGCAGCCCGGAGTGGTGGCGCGCGCGAGCGGCGGCGCGTCTGCTGGTCGTCAACGACTGGCTGCGTCGGCGTTTCGACCGCAAGCCCGGTCAGCGGGTGCTGCAGACCTGGCACGGCACGCCGTTGAAGCGCCTCGCGCTGCATCGGCCCGGTTTCGATCCCCGGCGCATGGCCGCCGTGATCAAGGAGTCGCGCCGCTGGAACGTGCTGCTCGCTCAGAACACCTACTCCGAGCGGATCCTGCGCAAGGCCTACGCGTTCTTCGGCCGCCCGATCTGGGTCGAGGGATACCCGCGCAACGATGCTCTGGTGACGGGCGACGCGACGCCGATCAGAGAGGCGCTCGGCATCGCCGAGAACGAGCGGGTGCTGCTCTACGCACCCACCTGGCGCGATGATCGCAAGGCCATGGTCGACTTCATCGATCCGGAAGAACTGGCGCGTCAGACGGATGCGGTCGTGCTGGTGCGCGGGCACTCCCGCACGATCGACACCGATCGCGACCGTTCGGGCGCGCGGGTGATCGACGTGACCGGCTACCCCGAGACCGCGAAGCTGCTGCTGGCCGCCGATGCCCTGATCACCGACTACTCGTCGGTGATGTTCGACTTCAGCGTCACCGGCAAGCCGATGTACTTCCTCGTGCCCGACCTCGACCACTACCGCGGAGAGCTCAGGGGCTTCTACTTCGATCTGGCCTCGCGTGCGCCTGGTCCGCTGGTGCAGACCCAGGATGAGCTCGTGACGGCTCTCGCCGACGAGGATCATCAGCAGATCTTCGCCGATCGCTACGCGGCCTGGAACGCACAGTTCAACGTCCGGGATGACGGTCGCGCGGCCGAGCGGGTGGTCGACCGCATCCTCGACCAGGGGTTCGTCACCCGCTGACCCGGGCGACGCCTGTCGCGCGCCGCCGGGCGAGTCAGGGAAGCGGCGTGTTGCGCGTGCCGAGACGCGATGCGTCGACGGTGTCTCGCGCCCCGCGCAGCACACCGCCGATGAAGCCGACGCCCCAGGAGAGGTGCATCGTCGGCAGCACGGCGAGCGTCCACACCCGCTGGCGGAGACTGCCACCGCGCGGAGCGGCCGCGACGGCGATGACGAGCAGCAGGTACGCGACGAGCGGCAGGTAGACGATCACCGAGAAGATCACGGATGCAGCGCCGGCGAGCACGCCGGTCAGTTGCAGGATGCCGACGACCGCGGCCAGGAGAACGAGGATCACGAGCGCAGGGGGCGCGAAGTAGCGGATGCCGTTGCTGCGCGGGAACCGGCGGACAAGCTCTCCGCGCCACGCCCCGGTCGCTCGGAACTGCCGCGCGAGACGGATCCAGCTCTCCCGTGGCCAGTAGGTGACCGAGAGCTCGGGATCGAACCACACGCGGTGACCGGCCTGACGGATGCGGAGGTTGAGCTCCCAGTCCTCGCCCCGCCTGATCGACTCGTCGAAGAGCCCGACCTCGTCGAGCACGTCACGGCGCATCACACCGAGGTAGGCGGACTCCGCCTCGCCCTCCTGCGTGCCGCCGTGGTACGCCCCGCCGCCGAGCCCGACGGGGGAGTTGTAGAGGCGGGCGACGGCCTTCTGGAAAGGGGATCGGCCGTCGGCGTGCATCACCCCGCCGACGTTCGCCGAGCCCGTGCGCTCGAGGGTGGCCAGGGCCCGTGTGGCGTATCCGGGAGACAGCTCCGAATGGGCGTCGACCCGGATGATCGTCGAGTACCTGCCGGCGCGGATGGCGGCGTTCAGCCCCACCGGGATATGCGCCGCGGGGTTGTCGACGAGTCGGATCCGGTCGTCCTGAGCGGCCAGACGCCGGGCGAGCTCGGTCGTGCCGTCGGTCGAGGGGCCCAGGGCCAGGATGAGCTCGGCCGGCACCAACAGCTGCTGCGCCAGCACCGAGGCCACGGCGTGCTCGAGGTAGGCGCGTTCGTTGAGCACCGGCATGACGAAGGACACCCCCATCACGGGCTGCGGGGTCTCGTTGTCAGGCACATGACGATCATGGCATGCGGTGCTCGGAGGTTCGCTGATTCCCCACCGGCCGGCGGATGACGGGGTTCCCCTCGGCCGCTCGGGCCACTCGGTATCCTGGAGGGATGGTCACTGTGTCCGATGCGAAGAAGGCGTACCGTCTGCTCAAGCGCGCCCTCGCCTCGCGTTCCTCGGTGCAGCGGGTGCGCCGGCGGCTCGCCGAAGCGGATCCGCATCCGGCGGGGCGCTATCAGGTGGCCGTCTACTTCGCCGACGGCGCCGTCAACATGTACCAGATGCGTCAGTGGTACCGTCCGCTCGCCGAACTCGCGAAGCGCTGGCCCGTGGTCGTGCTCGCGCGAGCCGCCGCGGGGGCCGAGAAGCTGCTGGAGGAGGATGCTCCTCCGGTGGCGTTCGTGCCCACGGTGCGCGACCTCGAGCAGTTCATCGCCTCGCAGGACATCCGTGTCGTGCTGTACGTGAATCAGAACACCCGCAACTTCCAGATGTTCCGCTACGGGCGCCGCTGGCACGTGTTCATCAACCATGGCGAGTCGGACAAGATGTACATGACCACCAACCAGTACAAGGCGTACGACTACGCACTGGTGGCTGGCCAGGCCGCGCGCGACCGTCTCTCACGCACTCTCTGGGACTACGACATCGATCGGCGCACGATCGAGATCGGCCGTCCGCAGGCCGATCACTACTCGGGCACGCTGCCCTACACGCCCGACGAGCGTGTGGTCGTGCTCTATGCGCCGACGTGGGAGGGAGACCGCCCGAGCGCCCATTACGGGTCGATCGCGACCCACGGTGAGGCGCTGGTCACGGCTCTGCTGGCATCGGGGCGGCACCGCGTGATCTATCGACCGCACCCGCGCAGCGGTGTGGTGGACGACGAGTACGGCGATGCGCATCGCCGCATCATCGCGGCGATCGCCGCGGCGAACGCCGCCGATTCCCGTGCTCAGCACGTCTACGACGACGGCGCCGACCTCGGATGGCAGCTCGCCGCGGCCGACGTCGCCATCGTCGACATCTCGGCCATGGTCTACGACCGCCTCGCGGTCGGCAAGCCGCTGATGATCACGCGCCCCGCCGACGAGCGTGCGGAGGTCGACACCAACGGGTATCTGTCCGACTGCGAGTGGCTGACCGTCGACGGTGCGCGCGACGCGGTCGCCGAGGTCGAGCGGGTGCGACTCGACGAAGCCGCCACGGCCAGACTGCGCATGTGGGTGCAGCACTACTTCGGGGACACGACACCGGGCGTCGCCACCGCGAAGTTCCACGCCGCGATCGAGCGCCTCATGATCGAGTGGGAGACATGGCACGCGCATGAGATGGGCGCCGTGCGCAGTGACCTCACCCACGCCGACGACGAAGGTCCTGACGAGGAGGACTGAGTGCAGCTCCCGCTCACCGGCGCGGTCGCCTCGCGTCTCGAGGTCTTGAACCGGGCCGACTCGACCAACACCGTCCTGCGCGATCATGCCGGGGACGGCGACGAATGGCCGCACCTCTCGGTCGTGCTGACCGACGATCAGACGGCGGGTCGCGGTCGACTCGGGCGCGTCTGGACCGCGCCGCGGGGGGCGTCGATCGCCGTGTCCGTGCTGCTGCGCACCCTGCCGGAATCAGCGGATGTCCGCGGCTGGATCCCGCTCATCGCCGGTGTCGCCATGGCGGACGCGGTGGCCGCACAGCTTCCCGATCGCGCCGTCGAGGTGAAATGGCCCAACGACGTGCTCGTCGACGGAGGCAAGATCTGCGGCATCCTCGCCGAGGCGACGGCCGACGCCGTGATCGTCGGCACCGGCATCAACATCGCCATGACGGCATCCCAGCTTCCCGTCCCCACGGCCACGTCGTTCGCGATGCTCGGAGCGCAGGCCGACGTCGACCGTCTGGTGTCGCAGTACCTCAGAGAACTCGATTCCCTGCTGGGGGCGCTCGCCGCCGCCGGCGATGCTGTGTCGAGCGGCGTGCATGCCGCAGTGACCGCCCGCTGCGCCACGATCGGGAGAGACGTGCGGGTGTCGCTGCCCGGAGACCGTGTTCTCGACGGCAGAGCGGTGGCGCTCGACTCCGATGGGCGGCTGGTGGTGCGCGACGATGAGGGAGCGGATCACTCCGTCGCCGCCGGTGACGTCGTTCACGTCCGCCCCGCCACGCCCTGACGCGCCCAATGGTGGGTGAACGACACGCCCGACGCACGCGGCGAGCGATGTCGGCGGGCGCGTGCACAATGGGAGAGTGACCCAGCCAGTGACTCTCGGCGGACGGCCGACGATGCCACCGCCCGGCGTGCCGACCGAAGAGCTGCTGATCGCGCGCTTCCGCGGGCATGCGCGACGGCTCTTCTGGTCTGCTCTGGTCCTCATCGCCGTGTTCGGGGCCACAGCGTACTTCTTCGACAACCTGCCGTCGCCGTTCGAGAACTGGATGCTCCTCAGCGCGGCGGGCGCGGTGGTGCTGCTGCTCGTGGTCATCCCGTACATGCTCTGGTACTCACGATCCGTGACCCTCACCACTCGACGGGTCATCGTCAACAACGGTCTCGGCTCGCGCAACCGCCGGGAGATGTCGCACGCTCGCGGCTATTCGATCGGGGTCAGACGCGGAATCGTGCAGCGCATGTGGGGGGTCGGAACCATCACGCTGTCGAACGGCGTGGACGAACCGCTGCGGCTGGCCAATGTGCCGAACATCACTCTCGTGCACGAGACGCTCGCCGATCAGATCGAGGTCAGTCAGATCCTCGCTCACCGCGATGCCCAATCCACTCAGGATTCGTCCGCCGGCTACTGACCGACCGTGCCGCGGGCGACGCGGTGACCGGCGTGCTCGCGATGCGGAAGAATGGTCACGACGAAGGAGGCGGCACATGGCTCTGCGTGTGGGCGTGATCGGTGGAGGACAGCTGGCCAGGATGATGATCGCTCCGGCGGTCGAACTCGGCCTCGACCTGCGGGTGCTGGCGGAGTCGGAGGGGATGTCCGCCCAACTGGCTGCGACCGCTGTCGGCGATTATCACGACATCGAGACCGTCCGGGAGTTCGTGAAGGACGTCGACGTCGTCACCTTCGATCATGAGCACGTGCCGCAGGGGGTCCTCAGAGCGCTCGTGGCCGACGGCACGAAGGTGCACCCCGGTCCCGATGCCCTGCAGTTCGCCCAGGACAAGCTCGTCATGCGGGCGCGCCTTGCGGAGCTGGGTGTTCCGCAGCCCGACTGGGCGCCGGTTCGCGACTCCGCGGAGCTTCAGACGTTCCTCGATGCCCATGACGGGAGGGGCGTCGTGAAGACTCCCCGAGGCGGCTACGACGGCAAGGGCGTGCGCGTCGTGCGGGCGGCATCCGACGCACAGGACTGGTTCGAGGCGCTCGCAGAGGGGGAGGCGCTCCTGGTCGAGGAGCTCGTGCCCTTCGTGCGAGAGCTGGCACAGCAGGTGGCTCGTCGACCAGGCGGAGACATGGTGGCGTACCCGGTCGTCGAGACCGTGCAGCGCGATGGCGTGTGCGCCGAGGTGATCGCTCCCGCACCCGCGGCGAACGATCGTCTCGTCGAGGTGGCCGAGACGATCGGACGGTCGATCGCAGAAGGACTGCAGGTCACCGGGATGCTCGCGGTCGAGCTCTTCGAGACCGATGACGAGCGCATCCTCGTGAACGAACTGGCCATGCGCCCGCACAACAGCGGGCACTGGAGCCAGGACGGCGCGGTCACCGGGCAGTTCGAGCAGCACCTTCGTGCGGTCGCCGATCTGCCCCTCGGCGACGCCTCGCCTCGCGCACCCTGGTCGGTGATGGTGAACATCCTCGGCGGGCCCCAGGACGGAACGCTCGATGCGCGTTTCGCCGGCGCCATGGTCGACCACCCGACCGCCAAGATCCACACCTACGGCAAGGCGCCGCGGCCCGGTCGCAAGGTCGGGCACGTCAACGTCTCGGGCGCCGACCTCGATGACGCGGTCTACGAGGCTCGGGCGGCTGCTGCGCATTTCGACTGACCGGCGCCATCGAGAGGTGTGCCGTTCGGGGGATCTCCCAGCCCCAGACCGTAGCCTGAGTGGGTGACTGAGCCATTGCACTCCTCCTCCGCGCCTCTCGTGGGCGTCGTCATGGGATCCGACTCGGACTGGCGCGTGATGAGTGACGCCTCGCAGGCGCTCACCGACTTCGGGATCCCGCACGAGGTGGAGGTCGTCTCCGCTCACCGGACTCCCGAGAAGCTGGTCCAGTACGCCCGCGAGGCCCGAGGTCGCGGCCTCAGAGCCATCATCGCCGGTGCCGGGGGAGCGGCTCACCTCCCGGGCATGCTGGCATCGATGACGGCACTGCCCGTGATCGGCGTTCCGGTCCCTCTCGCGTACCTCGACGGCATGGACTCGTTGCTGTCGATCGTGCAGATGCCTGCGGGCATCCCCGTGGCGACCGTCTCGATCGCCGGAGCGCGCAATGCCGGGCTTCTCGCGGCTCGGATCCTCGGCACCTCGGACGATGATCTCGCCGACCGCGTCGAGGCCTACGCGCTCGACCTCGAGGCCCAGGTCGAAGAGAAGAACGAACGGCTGAAGGGCTCCCTGTGACCCTGGCCCCGCCGCGTGGCTCGACGCGGCCGCTGATCGAGACGCGCCCCCTCCGCCGCCCCGACTCGTCGGACGCCGGGGTGATGACGAAGCGCGGCTGGTGGCTCGTGCTGATGAACCTGCTCGTCCCCGGATCCGCTCAGGTGCTCGCGGGCAACCGGAGGCTCGGCCGTTTCGGTCTCGGCGCCACCCTGACGGCGTGGTTCCTGGTGATCGTCACAGTGGGGCTTGCGCTGTTCGCGCAACCGGTTCTGCTGTGGCTGACACTGGGTGCCGGACTCTTCGCGACGATCCTGCTCACTCTCGTGCAGGCGCTGCTCGTCGGCTACGTCGTGCTGTGGATCGTGCTGACCTTCGATGTCCTGCGCCTTGTGCGGCTGGTGAAGATCCCCGGGGCATCGAAGTTCGCGATCCCGCTCGTCGCTCTGCTGCTGCTCGGGCTCGTCGGCACAGGTGCCGGATACGCGGCGTCGATCGTCGGCTCGGCGCGCAGCACCATCAGTTCGATCTTCGGTCAGAGCGGGCCCAGCCTGCCGCCGAGCGACGGCTACTACAACATCCTCCTGCTCGGGGCCGACAGCGGCGACGGGCGTGACTCGATGCGATACGACAGCATCTCCGTGGTCTCGGTGAACGCCACCACGGGTGCCGTGACGATCACCGGCATCCCGCGTGAGCTGCCGAACGCCCCCTTCAGCGAGGGGAGCCCGATGCGCGAGCTCTACCCCGACGGCTTCGAGGGCCACCAGTCGAACTCCTGCGGGTGGAACGGCTGGATGAACCACGTTCGCAACGCCGCGGAGGTGTGCCGCGAGGACAACGGCTCGAACCTGTACCCCGATGCCGCTGCGCAGGGATCCGACCCCGGTATCGAGGCCACGAAGGATGCGGCCGAGGGTGTGCTGGGGATCGAGATCCCGTACTACGTCTTCGTCGACATGCATGGCTTCGCCGATCTCGTCGATGCGCTCGGCGGTGTGAAGATCACGGCCACGGAGCGTCTTCCGAAGGGCGGACCGCCGGAGGGCACCGACCCCTATGACGTGGATGCCTGGGCGATCGGCTGGATCGAACCGGGCGAGCAGATCATGGACGGCGACACCGCGCAGTGGTACGCGCGGTCGCGGTACACGACGAGCGACTGGGATCGGATGCAGCGGCAGCGCCAGCTGCAGACCGCGATTTTGGCGCAGTTCACCCCGCAGACGGTGCTCACGCGCTTCAACGAGGTGGCAGACGCGGGTACAGCGCTGATCGACACCGACCTGCCGCGGGACAAGCTGCCCGAGTTCTTCGATCTGATGATGAAGGCGAAGGAGCAGCAGATCACGACGATCGAGCTCACGCCGGAGAACGGGGTGGGGGAGCACGACCCGGATTACGCGTACATCCACCAGATGGTGCAGCAGGCGCTCCACCCGCCGACGGAGACCCCGGCGCCGACCCCGTGACCTAGGTGATCGCCCGATTCCCTGAGCCCGCCCGGTTCCCTGGCCCTGCTTGGATCCCTGAGCCTGTCGAAGGGCCGTGACCGCACGCTTCGACAGGCTCAGCGACCCATGGGCTGGTGGACCTGTCTGGGTCCCTGAGCCTGTCGAAGGGCCGTGACCGCTGGTGGTGGACCTGCCTGGGTCCCTGAGCTTGTCGAAGGGCCGTGACCGCTGGTGGCGGACCTGCCTGGGTCCCTGAGCTTGTCGAAGGGTCCTGACCGCACGCTTCGACAGGCTCAGCGACCCGGGGGGCGACATGAAAAAACCCACGATCGCCACCGGGAAGGTGACGGTCGTGGGCCTCCGGTGTGACACCGGACTCACCAGACGACGGTGATCGGAGGGGGAGGGATCACCGTCGTCCAGTCGACCCCCGCGAAGCGGGAATCAGACCTATGCGCGCTTGCGGCGCGAGATGCCGGTGGCGACGAGAACGCCGCCTGCGACCAGAGCAGCTGCTCCGCCGCCCAGCATCCACGGCGACACGCTGCCACCGGTGAGGGCGAGCTCGAGTCCGCCGCCCGTGAGCGGAAGCTCCGTTCCCGCTGCGGCGACCCCGGGATCGTGGTCGCAGCTGACCGCCGCGTCGTGACCGTGCGAGACCGTGATCGTCGCCGTGTACGAACGCGAGCCGCTGAATGCGAGGGAGTACGTACCCTCGCCGTCAGACGGCGGACGGAACGTCAGCACGAGGCTGCCATCCTCCGCTGCTGTCGTGCCCGACACCGTCGCGTCGCCGGCGTTCTGACCCGACACGGAGACGCCGACGTTCTCGGACGGCAGGAAGTATCCTGCGCCGAAGACGACGGTCGAGACCTCGCAGATGTCGATGATCGGATCATCGACGGCTACACGAGGAGTGCTCGAGTACGAGTCGGATTCGGCCGGTGCTGCCGGCGCGGCGGTGGCGGCAACGGGTGCGATGAGCACGAGTGCGCCGACGGTGAGGCTGATAGCAGCCAGTTTCTTCAGCATGTTGTATCCCCAGATATACACGCGGAATCGCCTCCGAATACACCCCTGCATTCGACTGCGTGAGCTCATCCTGTCCCCACGACAGAATTGCAGAACTCAGATATTCCCCAGTGAGGATGACACTACATCATGGGATCGGGAAAGTCACGAAGCGCAACGCAGTTCTTCGCGTGTCGTGTCCGGACCGTCGATCATCGGGGTGTGATCCACGACGGTGAGCCGCCGTCCGGCGCCCGTTCCCTGGAATTCGACGGTGATGGTCGACGACTCTCCCGGAGCGAGGAGCACCTCCTGCTGCACCGCGGAGCGCTCGCCCAGAAGGGCCGTCTGCACGCCTTCCTCCGCTCCGTCCCTGTCGATGTGAGACGGTGTGGCGCCTTCGGGGCCGTACACGGTGATCAGCGTGCGCACAGAGCCCGGCTCGACCCCGCCGAAGCCGCCGCCCGTGACGTAGGGCGGCAGGGAGGTGGCGGCATCCGTCGGCGCGTTGTTCGTCCAGGTGACGCGCACCTGCGTGGTCGGCTCGCCCTGGCATGATCCGATCGACGTCGAGATGTCGGCGTCGGTGTAGTAGTCCATCTTCGCGCCGGTCGTGTCGTTGAAGAGCACACCGACATGCGTCTGAGTGTCGTCCGCGGCGAGAGTGCCTCCCAGAGACGAGGCCGCGAGCAAGGACTCTTCCTCCTCGTGAGAACTCCAGATGCGGATTCGCCCCTGGTCGGCCGATTTCGAGAGGGCGGACAGCAGGTCCTTGGGATCGGCCGTCGACAGTGCGGCCCCGAACAGCGCAGAAGCCGCCTGTGCGAAGACCTGGTCCTGCGTGGCAGGGTCGGGGATCGTGAGATAGATCTCCGACAGGAGCAGGCTCACGACGTTGTCGGCGGTCGCGGTGAAGGGGCCGAAGGTCAGCGGTCCGGTGGCGGCGAGGAGGTTCTCGGTCATCACGGCATCCACGGCGATCACCCCGTCGATCGGGGTGCCGAAGCGCTGCTGCCAGCGAGCGGCGATGGTCGGTCCCGCCTCCGTGAAGTCCGGGATGCTGGTGATGTTCTGCAGGAACCTGCCCGGCCTGTCCTCGAAGAGCGCCATCGTCGACTCGCTGACGGGAAGCGCGGTGTCGAGCGCCGGGAAGTCCAGGGTCGACGCCTGCTGCACGAGACTGACCCTTCCGCCCTCGGCATGCAGCAGCGCGATCGCCCCGATGATCCCGCCGGACGATCGGAGCTCTGCGTTGTTCTGCATCGCGATCACGTAGTTCCGCGGCCCTTGGGCACCCAGCATGCTGGGGAGCAGTGCGGACGCGCCGTGCAGGGAGCCCACCACGGTGGCGGCCTGTGTCACCGTGGACCGCATCTCGCGCACCGCGTCGGCGAGCGGGGGGAGCGTCGCGTCGGCATCGATCTGCAGCGCGGTGGTCTCGGCGGCGTCGAGAGTGGCGCTCGCCTCGGCGAGAGGGGGCTCGATCTCTGCGAAGGGAGCGAGGTCGATCGCACCGCCGGAGAGCCCGAGACTGGCAAGGTTCAGGCTTCCTGCGGCCTTGAGCACCGGAAGGAGAGCATCTGACGCGACGTCGTCCGCGATCTCGGCGACGTCGCCGACCGCCGAGAAGTTCGGCCCCAGCCAGGGTACGAAGCCGAATGCCCGCCACACGGGGTCGGAGGTGAGGTCGTGCGCCGAACTGGCGTGATGCGCGATCCGGTCGGACAGCGATGTCGACTTCTCGATGTCGCCATCGCCGATGGCCGCCTTCAGCGTCTTCGACAGGGTGGCGACCTGCTGCAGTTCGTTCACCGCCCCGATCCCGCGGATGCCCACCCAGCCGATCGCGAGCACGAGGAATGTCACTATCACGCCGATGGTCCATCGCAGCCAACGGCGACGTACCGGGAGGCGTCCGTCACTCACCCCTGCATTCAAGCACGAAGCGGCACCGCTCCCGTGCGTCTGCACGACAATCGCCGTCGCACACGGTCACGCTGCCGAGTTCTCAGCGGCGTGGCGATTACTCTGGGGGCATGGGTGCTCGGCTGCGTGTTGTTCTTGATCAGCTGGTGCACGTCGTCGACGCGGACCACGCGTCGGCGGCGGTCGATCTGGCCGCAGGTCTCGTCGCCACCGCTCCCTCCGGATGCTTCGTCGACGCGATCGTGCCGGCCGGCGCCGAGGTCATGGTGCCAGGGATCTCCGAGGTGCGCAGGCTCTCACTCGCCCGTCGCGAACTCGCCGGTTCATGGCAGATGGGCATCGTGCCGGGCGTCGGCGGCGGACTCATCCACTCCGCATCGCTGATGGCTCCGCTGGTGCGTCACGATCGCGTGCACGATCACGACCAGACCACCGTGACGCTGTGGGATCTGCTGCCGTGGGAGGCTCCGGAGACTCTTCCGAAGACCACGGTCGCGTGGCAGCGCGGCATGCTGAAGCGCGCGGTCAAGCATGCGGATGCCGTCGTCGTGCCGAGCCACGCGATCGCTGTCAGGCTGGCGGAGATCGCGAAGCTGGGGGAGCGTATCCGCGTCATCTCGGGAGCCGCGCCGTCCGGTTTCGTGGTGCCCCTCGACGCGGCCTGGCGGCGGAAGTCCCTGACGCTGCCTTCGGGCTACGTGGTGCTCACCGGTTCTGCGGAGTCGCTGGCCGCCGGATTCCGAGCCGCTGCCGCTGCCGACAAGGATGCCGTGGTGCTCGACGCTCCCGAAGGCTCGGAGCCGAAGCTCGCCGAGATCGCCGCGGCCGCTGGTCTGCCCGAATCCCGTGCGCACGTGCGCACGACGCTGTCGAGCGAGGATCGCGCGGCGATCTTCGCAGGAGCATCCGCCCTCGTGGCGACGAGTGCATCTACGGCCTGGCCCTGGCGCGTGCTCGAGGCGATGACCCTCGGCGTGCCGATCGTGGCGGCGGACAGCGGAGTGCACCGCGATGTGATCGCCGACGGGGGTGCGATCGTCGGCCCTGAGGAGATCTCGGGTGCCGTGGCCGATGCGGTGGGTTCGGGCTCGCGTCGACTGAGCGTGATGGCCGCCGACAGAGCGAAGGCGTTCTCCTGGGATGGTGCGGCCGAACGCGTGTGGAGCCTGCACGCGGACCTCTGACCGGCAGAACCGAGCAGATCAGATCAAGAGCGCATGACTTCGACAGCGTCTCGGCTGGCGCCGTCGAAGCGGACCTTGCCGTTCTGCAGCAGAATTCCACGGTCGCAGAGGTTCGAGATCATGTCGAGGTCATGACTGACGACGACGAGCGTCTTGCCCTGAGCGTGCAGCTCGCGCACGCGGGTGAGACACTTCTTCTGGAACGGCTCGTCACCGACCGAGAGGATCTCGTCGATCAGGAGCACATCCATCTCCGTGTGGATGGCGACGGAGAATGCGAGCCGCAGGAACATCCCGGAGGAGTAGTGCTTCACCTCGGTGTCGATGAACTGCTCGATCTCGCTGAATGCGACGATCTCGTCGTACCGGGCCTCGGTCTCCTTCTTTGTCATACCGAGGATCGCGGCATTGAGGAAGATGTTCTCGCGCCCTGACAGATCCGGGTGGAATCCCGCACCGACCTCGATGAGTCCGGCGACCCTGCCTCGGGTGAGCACCGAGCCGGAATCGGGCTCCAGCACACCCGAGATCATCTTCAGCATGGTCGACTTGCCCGAGCCGTTGAATCCGAGCAGCGCGACGGATTCACCCGGCTCGATCACGAACGAGACGCCGTCGAGGGCATGGAAGTCGGTCGTGAGCGGCTTGCGCCTGATCGCAGCGAGCGCGGTCTCCTTGATGGAGTGGGTATGTCTCAGCTTGAAGCTCTTGTGCAGGTCGTCGACGATGATCCGCGGCAGCGGCTTCACCTCAGAGGTCTTGGGCAAAACGGCCCTCCAGCCGGCGGAAGACGAGCTGACCGATGATCAGCGCGATGAACGAGGTGACGAGCGCGATGAGTCCGTACATCCAGACATCGGGGATAACGGATGCATTGCCGGGGCCGAGCGGCCACCAGATCCCGTAGTGGAACAGCTCTACGGCCGCGGTGATGGGGTTCAAGCGATAGAGCACGAACAGCCACTCGGGTGCTGCGCTGGCCACCTGGGTCCACTCGTACATCACGGGGGAGGCCCAGATCGCCACCATCGTGATGATCTCCACGAAGCTCTGAGCGTCGCGGAAGGTGACGTTGATCGACCCGAAGAACAGGCCGAGGCCGCTCGCCAGCACCGCGATGATCACGAGTGCGAGAAGGATGGCTGCGATTGACGTCAACGTCGGAGACCAGCCGAAGAACAACGAGATGCCGACGACGACGATGATCTGAGGCACCGTGTTGACGGCGGCTATCAGCATGCTCGCCACGGGGAACATCTCGCGAGGCAGGTAGATCTTCTTGATCAGGGGGGCGTTGTCCACCAGCGAGCGTGTTCCGTTCGAGAACGCCTCGTTGAAGAAGGTGACGACGGTGATACCCGACAGCAGGTAGATGGGGAAGTAGTCGACCCGTCCGTTCATGCCGAGGAACACGCCGATGGCGACGAAGAACACGACGAACTGCACCAGCGGCTTCACGTACGACCAGAGCCACCCGAAGATCGATCCCCGGTACCTGATCTGCACTTCCTTGCGCACGATGAGCGCGAGGAGATGGCGCTGTCGGAAGACCTCGAGCAGACCTCGGTTCGCACCGGGGGTCGTCATCCTCTGGTCGTCGACTGTGCGAGCCTGTTGCACCGCGATCCCACCTTCCGTATGCGCAGACCGTCTCGCGCGCACCGACAGCAATCATACGAGCCTCCGGGCCCCGTGCCTGGCAGATCGGTGGGACTCGCCCTGCCGCGTGCCTCAGTGCCGACCCAGGGTGACCGGTCTCGTCGCTGGTAGGATCACGGAGGCCTCTGCGACCATCGATCCGAAAGCACACTGTATCCGTGACACTTCTCCAAGCTCTCGATCAGCCAGCGCTCTTCCGCTTCGCGGATCCCGATACCGGTGCAGATCTCTCTCCTCGTGAGCGCCGCCTCCTGGTGGGAGCACTCAACTTCCATGCGCTGATGGCACCGGAGCGCACTCTTCGTGTGCATCTCTACGACGGCTCGGTCGAGACGGCGCCCCGGACGACCGACGACACCACCTTCAGCGGCTTGTCGCGGAACAACCGCAGACGGACCGACACCTTCGAGATCGTGA
This sequence comes from uncultured Microbacterium sp., assembly GCA_963518515.1. GTDB lineage: Bacteria > Actinomycetota > Actinomycetes > Actinomycetales > Microbacteriaceae > Microbacterium. The sequence goes on along the minus strand of CAUQIW010000006.1, from coordinate 203,838 downwards.
GCACAGTAGGACAGGAACGACGAGAGCCCGAAGAGACCGAGGCCGTGTCGGCAGCGCTCACGTCCGGCGCCACGCGCCACCTGCACGTCTCCACGGATGACGTCCTGAACGCCGACCCGTATCGGCACCCGCGCCGGGGACTGGTCGGCACCATCGCCCGCTGGGTGAAGTCTCGCGCGCCGCTCCTCTACGACGATGCGCGCGATGCCTCCCTTCTGAGGTTCCGCCGAAGGATCACGACCCCGATCGAGCCTCGGCATTACGAGCGGGAGTTCCATCCGGGCGGGGCGCACGAGGACGACGTGATCGTCCCGGCCGCGCCGGCTCCTGAGGGCGCGCCGAAGGCGGTCATCCTAGGTCTCCACTGGTTCGAGCTCGGTGGTGCGGAACTGTGGGCGTTCGAGACCGTGAGGATCGTGAAAGAGGCGGGCTTTCTACCCATCGTGCTCACGAACCGCGACTCCCATCAGCCCTGGGTCACCCGTCCGGAGCTCGAGGGTGCGCTGCTGATCCCCTTCTCCGAGCCGACGGTCGACTCCCAGACACCCGGCGTCGAACCCTTGCTTCGCGCGCTCCTGCGCACGTTCGATGTGCGAGGTGTCGTCATCCACCACAACCAGTGGTTGTACGACCGGGTGGCGTGGATCGCAGCGTCGCGACCGGGGATCCCGATCGTCGACAGCACCCATATCGTCGAGTACACCGGTGGAGGATATCCGCTGAGCAGTGTCATCGCCTCCCGCTCGATGACGAAGCACCATGTCATCTCGCCCAGCCTCGCGCGGTGGATGACTGAGGTTCAGCGCGTGCCGGCGGAACGAGTCGTCATGGCTCCGCTCGGTGGCCTCACGGTGAAGCCCAAGGATGCGGTCTTCAAGCCACGCATCGACGGAAACCCCTTCACTGTCGCCTTCGTGGGCCGCATGGCACGCCAGAAGGCGCCGGAGGTCTTCATCGAAATGGCCCATCGACTCAAGAAGCAGGGGCACAAGCTGCGCTTCATCCTCCATGGAGACGGCGAGCTCTCGGGCTGGGTGAACGACATCATCAAGGCGGAGGGTCTGACCGACGACATCGAGCGGCGCACCTCGAGGATCCCGGTGGCTTCCACCCTGGACGACGCTGACGTTCTGGTCGTTTCCTCTCACAACGAGGGGTTGACGCTGACGACGCTCGAGGCGATCGCGCACGGTGTCCCCGTCATCTCGACCGACGTCGGTGCGCAGAGCGACATCATCCCCGAGTCGGCGCTCGTTCCACGGTACGCGCGGCTCGCGGCTCGCGGGCTTGCGCAGGCGGTCGTGCCGCTCTTCGACGAAGCTGCCCGGGAGGCTCTGTGGCGCAGAGAGCGCAAGGCCGAGAAGAAGCTGCTCGCCGAGCAGTCGGCGAGTTCATGGTTCAAGGAAGAGGTGGGCTCGTGGTGAGCGTTGCGGGAGTCGTCGTCACTTTCAATCGGCTGGAGAAGCTCAAGACGGTGATCGCGTCGATCGAAGCCCAGACGCACCCCGTCGAGACGCTTTTCGTGATCGACAACGCGTCGACGGACGGCACTGCGGAGTATCTCGCGGAGCTCGAGACGACGGTCCCGCTCGAGGTCGTGACCATGGAGACGAACTCCGGGGGAGCGGGGGGCTTCTCCGAGGGGATGCTCCGTGGCTACGCCTCCGGAGCAGACCACGTCTGGATCATGGACGATGACTGCTACCCGAAGCCCGAGGCGCTGGCATCGCTGATCTCCGGTTTCGACGGCGCCGTCGCAGAGCTCGGAGGGGAAGTTCCCTTCGCCTGCTCCGTGGTGGAGTTCACAGACGGCAGCATCTGCGAGATGAACAATCCTGTGCCGACGTGGGACTGGGGGCGGCTGCTGGTCAAGGGCCAGAAGAACGTCATGGTCACGGCGTGCTCGTTCGTCTCGGTGCTCATCCCTCGCTGGGCGATCGCGGAGTACGGACTCCCGTACTCCGAATACTTCATCTGGTTCGATGACCGCGAGTACACGTTGCGCCTCACCGCGCGCTGCCCCGGGGTGCAGGTCATGGACAGCGTCGTCGTCCACGACATGGGCGACAACCGCGGCGTGAACTTCGCGATGGTGGATCGCAAGAGCCTCTGGAAGTTCGCGTACGGAGTGCGAAACGAGGCGTCGTGGCAGCTTCACCACCGCGGTCTCCTGTACTTCATCGAGTTCGGCGCGCGGCTCTTCGTGAGTCTCCACAGAGGCCGGGTGCCGCTGGATCTGCGCGCCAAGCTCCTCGGCAAGTGGCTCAAGGGGATTACGTTCAACCCCCAGATCCGGTACCCAGAGGTGGAGAACGCGTGAGCTGGCTCGGCGCCCTGCCTGTCGTCGCTCTGACCGCGGTCGTACTCGCTGTTCCCGGACTCATCGTCGCGCTCCTTCTGCGCCAGCGAGGTCTCCGCCTCGTGGCTCTCGCACCCGCCATCACCGTCTCGCTGGTGGCCGTCGCCGCTCTCGGAGCGCCTTTCGTCGGGCTCAGGTGGGGTGTTTTCCCCGTGGCCGTCCTCACGGTCGTCGCAGCTCTCGCGGCCGCTGCATGGTCGCGATTCGTGATGCCGAGGACACGCCTTTCCCTGCGCGTGAGGGGATCCATCGACTGGACCACGCTCCTATCCCTCGCGGTCCCGGCTCTTGTCATCGCGTTCGTCCTCGCTCGCAGCATCGGCAACCCCGAGTTCATCTCCCAGCGCTACGACAACTTCTTCCATCTCAACGGTGTGCAGTACATACTCGACACCGGAAACGCCTCGCCGCTGTGGCTGGGAAGCATGACGTCGCCCGATGGAATTCCGTTCTACCCCTCTGGTTGGCATGCACTGGTCTCTCTGATCGTGAGCATCTCAGGTGCCTCCATCGCATCCGTCGCCAACGCGACCATTATTGTCGTCGCTGCTGTCGTCTGGCCCTTGAGCGCGGTCTTCCTGGCTCGGACGCTCCTGGGACGAGGCCGTCGGGTCACCGCGGCCGCTGGAGCGCTCTCCGCCGCGTTCCCCGCCTTCCCGTTCCTCCCTCTCCACTACGGAGTTCTCTACCCTCTGTTCCTGGGACTCGCGATCGCTCCTGTCGCGCTGGCTCTGGCATGGCAGCTTTTGAGACCGGGCACCGTCCGCCGCCGCCTGGACGTCACTCTCCTGCTCATCCTCGTGGTTCCGGGTGTATCCGTCGCCCACCCCGGCGCGCTGATGGCCGTCGTGGCACTGTCAGTGCCGTTCGTGGTCGCACGTCTGATCCATTGGTTTACAAGCACGAATGCGCTTCGCACGCGAACGCTCGTCGTCGTCGTGGCCGCGGGGTACTTGGCCGCTGGTGCAGTTCTTCTTACGCTCGTGAGGCCGCCGGGAAGCCAGATCTACTGGCCCGTCATCGAAACTCTGCCGCAGGCAATCGGTGAGGTGGCCGCTGCGGGGGTCTACCAGTACCCGGTCGCGATCATCGTCGCTGTACTCGCGCTCGCCGGTGGCTACGGCGTGATCCGCCGAGGCGGATACGGACGCTGGACGGTCCTCGGGATGGCGATCGTCGGCTCGGTCCTGTATGTCATCGTCGCGGGCTCGCCGTGGGAGACGCTTCGATTCTGGTTCACTGCGCCCTGGTACAACAACGTCCCGCGGCTCGCATCGATCTGGGTCATCGCCGTGCTGCCGCTCGCGACCCTGGGTGCTTCCGTCATCGCCTCCTGGGTCCTCCGGCGGAGCAGCTTCCTTCAGGTGCGCCGCCTGGAGACGCGTCTCCCGGTGCTGGCATCCGTGCTCGTGGTGATCGTCATCACGGTTGTGTCGCAGGGGGCTGCCATCCGTCAGGCGGCCGCGGACATCGAGTTCACCTATGAGGTGCGCGCCGGTGGCCCGATTCTGTCGCCGGATGAGATCGCGCTCATCGCTGAACTTCCCGACCTGGTCCCGGAGGATGCCGTCATCGCCGCTGACCCGTGGACGGGCGCATCCTTCGCATATGGACTCAGCGGGCGAAAGGTCCTCATGCCGCACCTCCTGATGGATCTGTCCGAGGACGCAGAGACGATCAACACTCGTCTTGCGACACAGGGCGATTCGCCGTCGGTCTGCAAGGCGCTGGACGAGACCGGCGTCGACTACGTCCTGGATTTCAGCGAGGACGGCGACTTCCAGGAGAACCCGGATGACTACTCGGGCCTCGAGGGACTCGACGATTCGCCCTACGTCAGGCTCGTCGAAGCGAAGGGGAACGCAAAGTTGTTCCAGATCACGTCCTGCGGGGGGAACAGATGACGCACGAGATCTTCGTCCCGTTCTGGGGCGAGCCCGGGCTGCTGTACGAGACCATCGACTCGGTACGAGCCCAGACCGCCGAGGATTGGCGCGTGGTCGTCATCGACGACTGCTATCCGGATCCCAGCGTTGCCGAGTACTTCAGTAACCTGGATGATCCGCGCGTCGAATACGTGCGCAACGAGGTCAACCTGGGGATCACCGAGAACTATCGGGAGACGATTCGCAGGGCCACCAGCACGTTCGTCACCATCCTCGGATGCGACGACCTGATGCACCCCAATTATCTGGAGGTCATTGGAGGCATCACGGCGCGAGTGCCCGATGCCGACGTGATCCAGCCCGGAGTGATCGTCATCGATGAGCACGGTAGGGAGACGAACCCGCTCGTCGATCGTGTGAAGCGCGGAATCCTTGCTCCTCGACCACACGAGGGCATTGCGGTGCTCCGTGGCGAGAGGATGGCGACGAGTCTCATCCGGGGCGATTGGCTGTACTGGCCTTCGCTCACGTTCCGCACAGAGACCCTGAAGCGGATCGATTTCCGTGACGGACTGCCGATCATTCAGGACCTCGCGCTCCTCATGGACATCGCGTTCGAGGGCGGCTCGCTCGTGTACGCTCCGGAGATCGCGTTCTCTTACCGGAGGCATGGTTCCAGCGCTTCGCAGAAGACGTTGTTGGACGGACGTCGTTTCCGTGATGAGCGCTCCTACTACCGTCAGGCCCGTGCTCTTGCCCAGCGGTTGAGCTGGCGCCGCACGGCTCTGGTCGCTCGGCTGCGCGTCATGTCTCGGCTGCACGCGATCACCGAGCTTCCGGGCGTCCTCCGGCACGGGAACCGCGCTGGACTACAATCGACGCTGGCGCACATCTTCGCTCTCTGAGCGCGCCCCCCGGCGTGAACGTCTCGCCGACGATGGACTTCTGGAGGCTCTACTATGCCTGAGCATGTGCTGATTACTGGGGGAGCGGGCTTCATCGGCACGCGCCTCGCCGCCCGATTCGCGCGGGACGGGCATTCCGTCACGGTCCTGGACTCCCTGATCGCACAGGTGCACGGGGACGACCCTCAGACGACCTCGCCTCTTCTCCGTTCGCTCGACGGCATTGCCTCGGTGATCGAGGGAACCGTCACCTCGGTCGACGATCTGCGGCGAGCCCTCGATGGAGCGACCATCGTGGTGCACCTGGCCGCCGAGACCGGCACCGGCCAGTCGATGTACGAGATCGATCGCTACGTCGAGGCCAACGTCGGAGGAACCGCCAAGCTCCTCGATCTGCTCGCCAACGAGGAGAACTCAGTACGGCGCGTGGTCATCGCCTCGTCACGCTCGATCTACGGTGAAGGCGCGTACCAGACCGAGGACGGGCGCCTCGTGTACCCGAGTCACCGCGCCGACGCCGAGATGGCAGCGGGTGACTTCGACGTGCATCACCCCGGCGAAGGTCCCCTCGAATTGGTGGCGACCGATGAGCAGGCGAAGCTGCACCCCTCGAGCGTCTACGGGATCACGAAGCAGATGCAGGAATCGCTGGTGATGACGGTCGCGCCGACGATCGGCAAGGAGGGAGTCTCCGTCCGATACCAGAACGTGTACGGCCCCGGGCAGTCCCTCAAGAACCCGTACACCGGGATCCTGTCGATCTTCTCGACCCTGATCCGACAGGGCAAGGACATCAACATCTTCGAAGACGGTGAGGAGAGCCGTGACTTCGTCTACATCGACGATGTGGTCGAAGCCACCTACCTCGCAGCGACCGATGCCCGCGCGGCCGGTCAGACCTTCAACGTCGGATCCGGGGTCGCGACGACCGTCAATGAAGTCGTCGCCGCGCTCTTCGCCGCCTTCGGACGCGAGGTGCCCACGCGCATCTCCGGTAACTACCGTCTCGGTGACATCAGGCACAACGTCGCTGACACCCGTCGCCTCGAGGAGGTGCTCGGCTTCAGCCCGAAGACCGACTTCCGTGAGGGTGTGCGAACCTTCGTCGAATGGGTGCTCACCGAGCCGATCGAGGAAGACGGCTACCAGCGGTCGCTCGACGAGATGAGCAAGCGGAACCTGCTGAAGTGACGGCGCTGCGTCTCAGAGAGCGCTTCGAATTCCCTTATCGAGCGAACAGCCTCAACCTCTTCCGTCTGGTTCTCGCTTTTCTGGTCCTTGTCGCGCATGGCTACTACATCGTCGGTCGCACGGACAGCCCGGGTTTTAATGGCGAGAACCTCGGGGGATGGGCGGTCATCGGGTTCTTCGTCATCAGCGGCTTTCTGATCACTCGTTCCCGTTTCCGCTCCGACGCTGGAGCCTTTCTCGTGCATCGCGTTGCGAGGATCATGCCGGCGTTTATCGTATGCCTCGTCGCCACGGCCTTCGTGTTCGCTCCCTTGGGACAGCTACTCACTCAAGGGTCGCTTGAGGGCTTTCTCGTCACCGCGCCGACTCCGCTCGAGTACATATGGGGAAATTTCTTCCTCCATATCGATCATTACCAGATTGGGTCCTCCCTCTCGAACGTGCCCTATCCGAATGCATGGAACGGGTCGCTCTGGACCCTGTACTTCGAGTTCCTCTGCTATCTCGTTGTGTGGTTGCTCGGCGGGCTCGCCATATATCGACGATCTCTCTTGTTCGTCGGCGGCCTCTGGGTCGCCGCAGTGCTTGTTCGGGCCGCGACGGCCGCCGGCATCACCGGCGGACTCGATGAGGACTTCGGCCTCTTCACGCGACTGCTGCCCTACTTCCTCGGCGGGTCGCTCGTCTATCTCATCGTTCACCGGTGGGGGATCGCTCCGTGGTTCGGCATCGCCTGCATCCCGGCAGCCGCCGTGCTCATGGTTTTCGTACCCATCGTTGGTGGCCCGATCGCCGCACCGATCCTCGGCTACGCGTTGCTGTACCTGTCCACCGTGATCCCGCAGCCGTCGTGGGTCGCGAGGAACGACGTGTCTTACGGCTTCTACATCTACGCATGGCCGGTTCAGCAGTTGGTCGTGATCCTCGGCGGGGCAGCGTTCGGGATGCTGATCTACATCTTCATCACCGCTCTTGTCACCTTCGCGCTCGGGTGGCTCAGCTGGGTGTTGGTGGAACGCCGTTTCGTTCGGCTCGCGAGGGGAGATCTCCGACCGGCCGCCATCGCGGCCTAGACGGAGCGCGCACGCAGCCTTCTGCGCGCTGTTCCCCAGAGTCTGAGCAGCAGCATTCGAGATCTCAGGGATGCGATCACGCCGCGCGGGCGAGGCGTGGAGGCGTTCCCCTCGTGCACACGTCGGCGGACACCTGGACGGTCGACGTGAGCCATCTCATCCGCCGCATTGGCGACCGTGGCTATCCAGAGGTCGTGGGACTCCGTCAGATACGGAGGGAAAGGCAGCACCAGAGCAAGGGCGTCCCGTCGAAGTGCCATCGCGCATCCGAAGTATGGTGCGTCGCCGAGCAGGATCCGCAGTTCGTTGCGCACGGAGTGAGTGGAAGCGCTCGACCGGAGCACCCAGGGTCGTCCGGTCAACGGTGACCGCAGCCACTCGCCGGAGTCGAGTAGAACAAGGTTCGACGCCGCCACAGCCTTCTGCTCCGTCGCTCGTACGAGCTCATCTCGCCTCCCGTCCGTCCAAACATCGTCCTGATCCGAGAGGAGTAGAACATCGCCTCTTGCGAGCGTCATGGCCTTCTCGAAGGATCGCACGTAGCCGAGATTGCTCTCATTGCGATGCACAGTGATCTGGTCGATACCGAGCGATTCGATGAGCTCGACGGACTGATCCGAACTTGCATCATCGACGACTATCAGCTCATCTCCGGGCGCGAGCTGAGAGATAATCGACTCGAGCTGCTCACGCAGGTAGAGGGCGCCGTTATATGTCGCCATGCAGACGCTGACGGTGACTCTCTCGCTCAAGTCTCTGGACTCTCTTCGTAAACATGGTGTTCGCATAGACTGGTCTGGATGCGGTCACTCATGCTCAGGCTCGTGGGCTTCACAGGCGCACCCGTTCTTTCTGCGCTCGCTCCCTTCATCATACTTCCGGTGATCTCACGCGTCGTCGGAGACGAAGGCTGGGCGAACTTCTCCGCAGGTCAGTCCATCGGAATCCTCGGTATGGTCGCCGTTCTGTTCGGCTGGGGAATCCTGGGGCCGGTGCGCGTGGCGCGTAGCGCCTCGCTGGGCGAGCGGGCAAAGATCCTCCACGAGAGTCTGCGCTCGCGGCTGGTTCTCGTGGTCGTCTTCGTCCCGGTGGCGGGTATCGTCGCCGCCCTCGTCTCGGGTCCGGTGTATCGTGTGGAGACGATTGCGGTCGCCGTGGCCATGACCGCTTCCGGGCTGACCCCCGCGTGGTTCTGCATCGGTCAGGGGGATGCGCGGGGCCTCATGATCTTCGATGCGCTGCCGAAACTCGCGGCGTCGTTCTTCGCTTTTCCTGTCATCGCGATCTGGGGATCGGTTCTCGCATACCCGATCCTTCTGATGGCTATGTGTCTCCCTGCCTACGCTATCCATGCGTGGCTGAACGCGCATTCCCGCTGGCGCGAAGGTCACCATTCCGCGGCTTTCACGCGCATCATCAGGCGCCTCGCCCCGACAGCAGTCATCGACGCGACCGGCAACGCTTACGGTTCCACCTCGATTCCCATCGCTACCGCAGGTCTCAGCGCGCCTGACGCCAGCGGTTTCGCCTCGGCTGATCGCGCGTATCGAATCGGCACGCTTCTCGTCGTCGCGGTCGGCAACGCGCTCCAGGCTTGGGTGCTCGATCGATCCGCCGTCGATCCGCAGGCCCGCCACAGACTCGCCCTCACCGCTCACGTGGTCCTTGGCGTGGTCGGCGGCGTCGGCATCGCCGCACTGGGACCATGGGCGACGGCGCTCCTCTTCGGCGCCAAAGTGGCCGCCGCTCCCGTTCCCTGCATCCTTTTCGGGGTAGCCTTCTTCTGCATCTCGATGGCAACACCGATGATACGAAACCTGCTGATTCCGGCGGATCGTGTGCGCGTCGTGCTGGCATCGACGATCACCGCTGCCGGGGTGGGACTCACCGTCATGATCACGGGCTCGGTGTTGGGGTCGGCCGAAGTGATCGCCCTCGGTGTCGCGGCATCCGAGTTTTCAGCTCTTGCGGTGCTGTCCGGCCCCGCGCTCGGTGCATACCGTCGAATAGACGGACCGGGCGAAGATCTCAGTCCGGTTGACGGTCCGCTCGCCAGCTGATCTGGGAGGCGAGTGATCGCAACGAGGTCGGCATAGCGCCGGAGTTTCCGCGGCGCGCGTCGATCTTTCCCTGGCGGATGATCTTCCACATCGCTCGTCGAGGGGACGACAGCGCGACGGCGATCAGGAAATAGGTCTGATCTGCGAAGTTCTCGCGCAAGAGCCGGCTCCGGTGACCGCGGTGGCGCCTGCCGATGACAATCCGGTTTCGGGCACGGTAGTAGTAGCGGAACGGCGTGCTGAGAGTCAGCACAGGCAACACCGTACCCAGCGCTCCTCGGACGCGGTAGCGAGCGCCGAGGCTGTGCTTCAGTCGGAGACCTGGGGCGATGATGCAGGGGAGTCCGGCGTCAGCGCATCGCAGTTCGAAATCGGTGTCGACCAGGTCGATGAACAGCGACTCGTCCATCTGTCCGACCTTGTCCAGAATGGTCATCGGGATGAGCATGCCCGACTGGATGGCATGCGCGGCGAGTATGGTCGACGGTCCTGCCGGCGAACCGGCCTGGCTCACGCCGGCGAAGAACTCAGGGACGACGGGGCCGATGTCCCGGGCATTCGTCTCCGCGCGCACGCGGGCGTCGAGCAGCTCAGACACGAAGCTGTGCGAGATCGCAGAGTCCTGGTCGAACGTGACGACCGCTCGCGCACCAGCCTTGCGAGCCTGATCGATTCCTGTGTTCAGCGCCGCTGCGATGCCAGAGTTATGGTCGAGCTGCACGATGACGGAGCCCGATCGCCGCATCGATTCGAGGGTCGGATTGTACTCGGGTCCGCTTCCGTCATCGACGACGATGACGCCGTCGACCTGCGGTGCCACCTGTTCGAGGATGGGCGGGACTAATTCGGGACGGAACACGGTGACCACGGCCCAGACACCAGTGCCGCCCGAGCCTATCGGCGCCATCATGCGGAGGGCGAGGAGGGGGAGTCTCGATCTTCCCGAAGGCGCGCTTCTAGCGCCTCGATCCGCTCCGTGAGCACCTCGATCTGCGTGCGGGACAGAGCGGCTTCTTCGGCGACGCGGCGGATCTCGTCCTCAGCCTGGCTGATCTCCCAGGAGAGGTGAAGAGAGACGCCGAGCAGGAGCACTATCGCGAGCGAGAACAGCAGGTTGGCGGGGACCTGAACACCGAGAGTCTCCGTAGCCCAGAGGAGCAGCTGGGGAAAGAGGCCCAGAATGAGCACGCACAATGCGATCACTATCCACATCACCGCGTACTTCTCACGAATTCGTCTGGCGACGAGCATCCAGAGGACGAGGACGAGTATCACCAGTGCGAGCGCGATGCCGACGAAGATGATCATGCTGGGGCCACCTCCGAGGCGGACTTGGGCCGTGTGAGTGAGCCCCTGACGATTGCAAGCCCGAGCGCGAACACCGATCGCAGAAGATAGGCGGAGGCACCGAGCGGCCCCTGACTCGGGGTGCCGAACGCACGGGGCCGCATGGCGACAGGAACCTGCGTCGCCGTCAGACCCGCGTGACAGGCTGCGACCAGCGAATCGATCGTGTCGCCCAGGTATTCGGCGGGATAGTAGTCGACATACTGGTCGATCGCTCTGCGATTGGCCGCTCGGAACCCGCTGGTCACGTCGGTCAGGCGAGTCTTGGCGACCCTCGATACCGTACTGGCGAGGAAGACCATCGCCCAGCGTCGGGGGCCCTTGACCGAATAATCGCCGACGTCCGCGAAGCGCGCTCCGATCGAGATATCGGCCACCGCGAGTCCCTCAAGCACCCGATGTATATCCGCCGGGTTGTGCTGACCGTCCGCATCCACCTGGATGGCGCGCTGATATCCCATTCGCTGAGCGTAGGTGAAGCCGGTGCGCATCGCCCCGCCGACTCCCAGGTTGAAGGGAAGCGTCATCACTCGGGCGCCGGCCCGCCTCGCCGCTGCGGCTGTGCTGTCGGTCGATCCATCATCGATGACGAGCACGTCGTAGGAGGGGTCCGCACTGAGGATCTCCGTGACAGTCGTGCCCACGTTCCTGGCTTCATTCCAGGCCGGCACGATGACCAAAGTCTGATCATTCGCAGAGTTCATGCTTCTACGATCCCACAAACGGCAGCCATCTCCTGTTCAGGGGATCGGGGTGCCGATCGAATACCCGACTTTAAAGGTCGCCGGGAGCTTCAGGATCGTCGGCACCCGCCCATTGCCCATCCGAATCAACGAGGCATAGGACTGCACGTGACGGAGCTGGCCGTCTGTGTGGGAGTACACCTCGGCCTGCCCGTCGAACTGAACGAACGAGCCGTTCGCCAGAATGGGGGAGCCGATCTTGTAGTCGGGCAGCCAGGCTGCTTGAAGCGAGACGATCGCCGGGGCGCGACCACCATTCAGGCTCAGCAGTGTCGAATATTCGCGTACGTGACGAAGCTCGCCACCCGTGTACTGGTACACCTCTCCTTGCCCGGCGAATCTCACGAACTCCTTGTCGCCCAGATATGGTGACCCGATGCCAAGTTCGGTCGTGGTTGCCCGCGACCAGCTGATGATGGAAAGCGGGCGTGATCCGTTCAAAGTCTGAAGCTGCGCGTAGCTGCGGACGTGCTTGAGCTTGCCCCCGCCTATCGCGTAGACCTCGGGCTGCCCCGTCGCCTGGAGGAACAAAGGTGTGGCGTACGTGGAGGTGGATGAAGAGAATGCGCTGCAGTCCTGAGTGGACAGCTTTGTCGGAACGATACCTCCGAAGTCGCCACCGTTCACAGCGTGAATCTTTCCGCCCGCGGCGATCTTCGTCGCGGCACCGCACTGAACTATGGGGGTGAGGCTGCCGTTGGCCCGGGGGGTTCCGCTCACTGAGGCGTCAGGGAGGATGACGTATCTCGTTGCACCGAACTCGGCAGCCAGGGCGAAGCTGGGGATGTGCAGGAGGGTGTTGCTGCCCAGAAGCAAGTACACATCGCCCGTCGATGCTGGACGGATGAGAGTGTTCGGCTCGATAACGACAGGCCCGGTCGGCAGTGCCCTGGCCACGGTGCTCGGCATGAAAGCTACATAGCCTGAGGTTCCTCGGGAGATGGATTGCCACATCGTGTAAGACGCTATGTGGCGCTTCGCGCCGGCGTCGTACAGGTAGAGGTCAGGCCCATCCCAGACGCGGAAGAAGTTGGTCACGTCCGCGCCGGTCGGGAACTGGTCGAGAAGAGACGGCGCCATGTTGATGTAGGAGTTGAACGCGTATCCGAATCGCGTGATCTGGTCAGCGTTCGCGAAACGGTGCTTCGTTCCGTCGGGATCGAGGACGAACAGGGTCCCGTTCCGCTGATCGTGTACGTAACGGGTGGCATCGTTGCCGGTGGGGAGACCGTTGACGTATGACGCGGGCACGTCTGACACTGCGCCGAAACGAGACCGAAATACCGTGAGGTCCTCCAGCGTCGCAACGCGGTGCTTTACTCCAGCCGAGACGAGGTAGATGTCGGATTGACCCGCAGCGTGGACAAGGGGCGAGCCGAATTGCGTGCTGCCAAACCAATCGGTGAAGTACTGATAGAAGTTGCGGTTCCCATACGCTGAGCACCCGTCACCCTCGCCGTACCCGGCGTTGAGGGCCGCGCGGTTCGGCTGGTAGGGCGTGTAGTAGTACAGCGCGGCCGTAGCCGTGTTCTCGACGTAGACGGGCCCTGCACCGCAGTTCGCGTTCGGGTTGTAGCGGATGTTCCACGTCTTGCCTGGTGCGTAGTACTGGAACCAGCGGCCTTCGGCGTAGATGTTCATCTGTCGCGCAGCACCGTAGATCTGGTAGAAGAAACCGGCGTATGCGGGGTCGCATGGAGCGGTGTCTGGGCATCCCTGGCCCAGGGCCATATCGAACCGCCACTGGCTCGGCCAGGTGTGCGTGATGAGCCCCTGCTCCTTCTGCAGCATCACCACGAGCACCTGCGGGTTGATGCCGCATGACTGCGACACTTTGGTGATGATCGTGGCTGCAGACTCGTTGGCGGCCCCGGAGTAGCCGTTGCAGTACTGATCGGCCGCTCGGTTCGGCGTGTTCTGTCGGTAGTCCTTAAGGCATGTGTAGCCTGACCGGCACGTGCCGCCCTTACTGCGGAAGAAAGTGTCGAGTTGATCGGCTAACATCGTCGACCGGTTGAAGAAGACCGAGTCGGAGATGATGCTCCCGGCCCTGAACTGGGACAGATCGGCCATCTTCCTCATGCCCGTCTTGACGGGGGCGGTGGCAGCCGTCGCTGACGATGAGCTGACGGGCGGCGCGGCCCCGGTCGGCGCGGACACGGCGGGGGCCGCGCTCGCAGGGCTCGCTACGAGAAGAGAGGCAGCGAAGACGATCGCCGCGGCGCCAGCGAAGAGGCTGCGCCAGTGGGGGGATTTTGAGCCGGTCACCTGCTCATTGTGGCGGAAATATACTGGCGGTGCCAGTGTGATCAATGTGACGGATGTAAATCTTGCCGCACAGGCTCCCAGCCCAGGTGTGGCACGATATGGGGGTGAAAGGCATAATTCTCGCTGGCGGCTCCGGAACCAGACTGCATCCGATCACGATCGGCATCTCGAAGCAGCTCATTCCCGTGTACGACAAGCCAATGGTCTACTACCCGCTGTCGACGCTGATGCTCGCCGGCATCCGAGACATCCTCATCATCACGACGCCGCACGATGCGGAGCAGTTCGAGCGGCTCCTCGGTGACGGCTCGCAGTTCGGAGTCTCGCTCACCTTCGCGCAGCAGCCTTCTCCGGACGGCCTCGCGCAGGCCTTCGTGATCGGTGCCGACTTCATCGGCGACGACAAGGTGGCGCTCGTGCTCGGTGACAACCTGCTCTACGGGCCCGGACTCGGAACGCAGCTCAAGCGCTACACCGACGTCGAGGGCGGGGCTGTCTTCGCCTACTGGGTGGCCGAGCCCGGTGCGTACGGCGTGGTCGAGTTCGACAAGGACGGCCGCGCGATCTCTCTCGAGGAGAAGCCTGCGGAGCCGAAGAGCAACTATGCCGTCCCCGGTCTCTATTTCTACGACAACGACGTCGTCGAGATCGCGCGCACCCTCGAGCCCAGCGCTCGCGGCGAATATGAGATCACCGACGTCAATCGTGCGTACCTCGAGCGCGGCGATCTGCAGGTCGAGGTGCTCCCGCGAGGAACGGCCTGGCTCGACACCGGCACGTTCGATCAGATGTCGGATGCCGGAGACTACGTTCGAACGATGGAGCGCCGCACCGGCCTGCGCATCGGCGTCCCGGAGGAAGTCGCCTGGCGCCAGGGGTTCCTCACGGACGACGAACTTCGGACCCGCGCCGAGAAGCTGGTCAAGTCGGGTTACGGAACTTATCTGCTCGAGATCCTGGAAAGAGGTCGTTGATGTCGAACATCCTCGTCACCGGCGGTGCCGGTTTCATCGGATCCAACTTCGTCCACTACGTCGTGGCGAACACCGACCACACGGTGACGGTGCTCGATGCCCTCACCTACGCCGGGAATCGTGAATCGTTGGCGGGCCTCCCAGAGAATCGGGTCTCGCTCGTCCACGGCGACATCACCGATGCCGAGGTCGTCGATCAGCTCACGGCACAGGCGGACGCCGTCGTGCACTACGCTGCCGAATCGCACAACGACAACTCGCTGCACAGCCCGCGTCCTTTCCTCGACACCAACATCGTCGGCACCTACACGCTGCTCGAGGCCGCGCGGAAGCACGAGACCCGCTTCCACCACATCTCGACCGACGAGGTGTACGGCGATCTCGAGCTCGACGATCCGGAGCGGTTCACCGAGCAGACTCCGTACAACCCGTCTTCGCCCTACTCCTCGACCAAGGCGGGCAGCGATCTGCTCGTGCGTGCGTGGGTACGGTCCTTCGGCGTTCGGGCCACGATCTCGAACTGCTCGAACAACTACGGGCCCTATCAGCACGTCGAGAAGTTCATCCCGCGTCAGATCACCAACGTCATCCGCGGCATCCGGCCGAAGCTCTACGGTGCGGGCGAGAACGTGCGTGACTGGATCCACGCGAATGACCACTCTTCAGCTGTCCTCACGATCCTGGACAAGGGGCGGATCGGGGATACCTACCTGATCGGCGCCGACGGGGAGCGTAACAACAAGGAAGTCGTCGAGCTGATCCTCGAGGAGATGGGTCAGCCGCGCGACGCCTACGATCACGTGACGGACAGAGCCGGACACGACCTGCGCTACGCGATCGACTCGACGAAACTCCGTACCGAACTCGGCTGGATGCCCGAGTTCGCAGACTTCGAATCCGGGCTCGCCGCTACCATCCGCTGGTACCGAGAGAACGAGCCGTGGTGGGCGCCGTCGAAGGACAAGACCGAGGCGTTCTACGCGTCGAAGGGGCAGTGATACGACGTGAGTGATTTCGAGTTCGGCAAGTCCTTGAGCCACGAGGAGACGGCGATCCCGGGTCTGGTGATCTTCGATCTGCCAGTGCACGGTGACTCCCGGGGTTGGTTCAAGGAGAACTGGCAACGTGAGAAGATGACGGCGCTCGGTCTGCCTGATTTCGGACCGGTCCAGAACAACGTCTCCTTCAACGACGCAGTGGGCACGACGCGTGGGATCCACGCCGAGCCATGGGACAAATGGGTGTCGGTCGCCACCGGACGGATCTTCGGCGCGTGGGTCGACCTGCGCGAGGGCCCGAGCTTCGGTGCCGTGTTCACCGCCGAGCTGGATCCCTCGAAGGCGATCTTCGTTCCCCGCGGTGTCGGTAACTCGTACCAGACGCTCGAGCCCGACACCGCATACACCTATCTCGTGAACGACCACTGGTCTCCTGAGGCGACATACTCGTTCCTGAATCTCGCCGACGAGACCGCTGGCGTCGAGTGGCCGATTCCCCTCTCCGAGGCGGAGGTCTCGCCCAAGGATCTGGCCCATCCACGACTCTCGGAAGTCGCGCCTGTGCCCGCGCGGAAGACACTCGTCGTCGGTGCGAACGGCCAGCTCGGGACAGCACTGCGCGCCGTTCTCGAGGGCGAGTCGAGCGTCGAGTGGACGACGCGAGACGACTTCGACCTCGGTGCTCCTGACCTGCACTCCTCACGACGCTGGCGTGATTACGACACGATCATCAACGCCGCGGCCTTCACTGCAGTCGACCGAGCGGAGACCCCGGATGGCCGACGGGACGCCTGGAAGGTCAACGCGAACGGACCTGCCGCGCTGGCGCGTATCGCCGCAGAGAACGGGATCACACTCGTACACGTGTCGAGTGACTACGTCTTCGACGGTTCTCTGGAAGGACCGTACTCGGAGGATGCTGCCGTCTGTCCCCTCGGCGTCTACGGTCAGTCGAAGGCCGCCGGAGACATCGCGGTGGCGACCGCTCCTCGTCATTACATCGTCAGAACGTCCTGGGTGATCGGCGCAGGAAACAATTTCGTGCGCACGATGGCCGCTCTCGCCGACAAGGGTGTGGACCCGAAGGTGGTCGACGACCAGCGCGGGCGCCTGACCTTCGCATCGGAGATCGCACGGCTGATCCATCATCTCGTGTCAACCCGTCAGCCCTTCGGGGTCTACAACCTCACGTCGGACGGATCGACGGTGACGTGGGCAGACATAGCGCGCCGGGTGTTCGAGCTCGGCGGGCATGACTCGTCACGAGTCACCGGTGTCTCCACCGACGACTACTTCGCTTCGGCGACCGCGCCGGTCGCTCCACGCCCGCTGAATAGCGAGCTCGCTCTCGATCGTGTCCGCTCCACCGGTTTCGTTCCCGGAGTCGGCGATGAGCTGCTGCGTGCCTATCTGACCTCGTGAGCGCGCAGCTGCGAAGCGCCGAGACAGTGACACAGGCACCGAGAGCACGAGTCTTCCGCACAGACATCCAAGCGCTGCGCGCCCTCGCCATCGCGCTGGTCGTCCTCAACCACCTGTGGCCGGTGCGCCTGACCGGCGGTTACGTCGGAGTCGATGTCTTCTTCGTGATCTCCGGGTTCCTCATTACAGGTCATCTCGTCGGCGAGATGACCCGAACGGGGGGAATGCGGCTGGGGGCGTTCTATGCACGAAGGATCAGGCGCCTTCTGCCGGCCGCCTTCCTGGTGCTCGCCGCATCGCTGGTGCTTCTCGTCGCCTTCCTGCCGTACCCGCGATGGGGAAGAAGCGCCTGGGAGATCCTGGCAAGCGCCGGTTATGTCGAGAACTGGTTCCTGGCTGCGATGTCGGTGAACTACAGCGCCCTCAATGACGCGGCGAGCCTCGTTCAGCACTACTGGTCTTTGTCGGTGGAGGAGCAGTTTTACATCGTCTGGCCGCTGCTGCTCCTCGCAGCAGTGGCGATCGCGCGAACCACCGCGACGGCGGGAACGCGGCGTGGGTTGAGAGCGAGGACCTCGACTGCGTTGATCTCGATGGTCGCAGTGGTCGGGCTGCTCTCTTTCGGGGCGAGCGTCATCTACACGGTTGTGGCCCCCGCGCAGGCGTACTTCGCCACCTTCACCCGGGGATGGGAGTTCGCCGTCGGTGGCGCCGTCGCGTTGATCGGCGCACGCCTACCGATCAGTCGCGCGATCGCAAACGGAGGCAGCCTCATCGGGTTCCTTCTCATCGGTCTTGCCGCCCTCACCTATGACCACGCGACGCCCTTCCCCGGCTACATGGCGCTGGTCCCCGTTGTGGGTACGGCCGCAGTCATCCTCGTTGGTAACTCGCACCACCCGCTCTGGCATGCCAAGGTGACCGCGTGGCGACCGATCCAATGGCTCGGAGGAGTGTCTTATTCGCTGTACCTCTGGCACTGGCCGTTGATCGTCGCAGCTCCGTTCGTCATGGGAGGCGAGTCGACGACGCTCTCCAAGTTCGGAGTCCTGACGCTCGCTCTGGTCCTCGCTGCACTGACCAAGCGGTTCGTGGAGGACAAGGGGCAGAACTGGGCGTATTGGCGTGCGTCCACGCGGCGGGCCTTGATTCTCATGCTCGTCGGGATTCTCGCGATCGCTGCATCGGTCGCGGGAGTGCTCGTTGCGTACAATGCGAAGACCGAGGCGGACGGGCCTCCGGAAGAGGTCGAGGTCTCATCCTGCGAAGGTCCATCGGCACTCGCCCCTGGTGCAGACTGCGACGATCCTTTCGGGCCGCCGGACTACACGGTGATGACCTCGAAGAACGAGTACTTCTACACTCCGGAAGAATGCGGCGAGTTCCTGCAGATCCTCACCTACGGCGATCTGAAGACGACGCACGAGTGCGATTTCTCCCGAGGTGCCGAGAATCCCACGCGTGTCTGGCTGGTCGGTGATTCGCACGCGCAGCAATGGCAGGGCGCGATCTTCGACATCGCCGAAGATGAGGGGTGGATCGTCGACACCAGCTTCTACGGTGGCTGCCCCGTCGCGGACGTGGAGTTCACCGGCTTCCGCAGCGAATGGGGCGCTGCGGACGTCGAACGATGCAGAGAATGGTCGCGCGATCTCGCAGAAGCGGTCGCCGAGGACGAGCCCGACCTCGTCGTGACAGCCATGGCCTCACGGCTTCAGCTCGTGGACGATGGCACCGAGCGCTCGCAGTTGGAGCAGATGTCCCAAGGCCTGCAGAACTATTGGACCCGCTGGACCGACGCGGGTAGCAAGGTGCTGGTGCTGGCGGATCCTCCTTTCAACGCCGAAGTCCGAGGGGCGGACTGTCTCATCCTCAATCCCGAAGATCCGATGAGCTGTGCGCGTCCTCGCGCACAGGCGCATCCCGTGGACCCGCTCGTCATCGCCGGTGAGTCCCTGTTATCACCCTCGGTCAGCGTCCTCGATCTGACAGATCGATTCTGTGATGACGAGACCTGCTATTCGTCGGTGGGCGGAGTGCCCGTCTACTTCGACGCAGACCACCTGAATCTCGAATATGTGAGAATGCTCGCTCCTGAGATCGAAGGAGCTGCTGACCGGCTGCTCGGAGCCACGGGTTAGGCTGTCCGAGGCAGATGATCGCCCCGAACGATCGTCCACGAGGCTTCCCACCAGCATGCCGTTCTTCTCATGACATTGACGCAATCGATCCGCCGCGGCAACGCTCCGGTATCCGGTCGACCGACCGGATACCGAGCCGACATCGATGGGCTTCGTGCGCTCGCCATCCTGTTGGTCGTTGTCTATCACGTGTGGCTGGGCCGGGTCTCCGGCGGCGTAGATGTCTTCCTCATGGTGTCGGCCTTCTTCCTCACCGCGTCCTTCGTGCGCCGTGCGCATTCCGAGCAACCACTGGCCCTCGGTGACTTCTGGTTGCGTCGGTTCCGCCGGCTGATTCCCGCGGCTGCGGTGACGATCGTCGGGGTGATCGCAGCGGCACTGCTCCTGTATCCGCAGACCGAGTGGCCCCGCATCTGGAGCGAAGCGTGGTCGAGCATCTTCTATGTGGAGAACTGGACGCTGGCGCTCACCGAAGTCGACTACTACGCGAGGGCTTCGGTGACACCGAGCCCTTTCCAGCACTTCTGGTCGCTGTCGGTGCAGGGCCAGGTGTTCGTCCTCTGGCCTCTGATCATCGCAGTCGTGTGGTCGCTGCTCCGCGGACGTCGGCATCTCCTCGTTCCGGCGCTCGTCGTCGTGTTCGGAACGATCTTCGCCGCCTCGCTGGGATTCTCGATCGTCGAGACGGTACGGGAGCAGTCCTTCGCGTACTTCGACACCCGTACTCGACTTTGGGAGTTCGCCGCCGGTTCACTCGTCGCACTCGTGATGCCGTTCGTTCGAGTTCCGCCGTCGATCGCGGCACTGCTCGGGTGGACCGGTGTGGTCGGCATCGTCCTGTGCGGCATCATCCTCGATGTCCAGGGCGGCTTTCCCGGCTATCTCGCTCTGTGGCCGATCTCGTGCACGGCACTGATCATCGTGGCGGGCCGAGACCGTGCACGCGGCGGTCCCGGCGCGCTGCTCGAGTCCGCTCCACTCCGCTACGTCTCGCGTGATGCGTACGCTCTGTACCTCGTGCATTGGCCGGTGCTCGTTACCTGGATGGTCGTCTCCGATCGGTCGGAGCCGGGCTGGTTGGCCGGTCTCGGGATCGTGCTGATCTCCTTCGCCCTCGCCCGGTTGCTCTCAGCGTTGGTGGAGCGCCCCATTCGTGACTCGGTCGCCCTTGAAAGATCCCGCCGCCTCGGCGGTCTCACCATCGTGTCTGCAGTGGTGGCCGCTGCCGTCCCCCTCGCGGCGTGGCAGATCACGATCGAGAATCGAGAAGCGGCACTCGTGGCGAGTTCGTCCGGCGGATATCCGGGCGCAGCCCAGGTCGACACGCCGATCGATCTTGCGGGAGTCGATCTTCCTTTGATCCCTCGACCGACTGCGCTCGATGATGAGTGGGTGGATCTCGGCCACTCGTGCAGTGCGGAGATAAAGCCTGTCGAGCCGGAGTTGACCGACAGCTGTGCACAGACAGAAGGCGCCGGGGATTCAGGCAACCGGCGCGTCCTCGTCATCGGTGACTCCCATGCGCAGCAGCTGATGTCCCCTCTCGCTGTCCTTGCCGACGAGCAGGGATGGGGGGTCATCGCACTGCTCAAGGGTGGCTGCTCTTTGGGGATCGGAGCGCCTACGTGGTCCGCGGCCGGCCCTCCCTGCGACGAGTGGCGTTCCGCCGCAGTCGATTACGCGATGCGCCTGCAGCCCGAGGCGGTCTACCTGGTCGTGACGAGAGCCGCGCCTGGGGCGCCGGAGGTGCTGGTGGAGGGAGTGCGGGAGATCGCGGACATGCTGATCGCGCAGGGGATCGAGGTCATCGCAGTGAGAGACAATCCCCGGTTCGACTTCGACATGTACGAATGCGCACTCGAGGCATCGGAGACCGCCCCGGGCATGGATGCGGAGTCCTGCGACGTCGATGACATCGGTTTCGCCCTGGGGGAGGATCTGGATGCCTTCATAGCAAGGGACGGGGTCACAGGTGTGGACTTCCGGCCGTGGCTCTGCCCGGAAGGCGTGTGCCGAGGCTCTGTCGGCAACATCGCGGTGTTCCTCGACGACAATCACGTCTCAGACTCCTACGGCCGCACGCTCGCGCCGATGCTCGGAGAGATGCTCGCCATCGATCGATACACGGCTGCGGACGCCGGCTGACAGGTTGTGTCGAGACGGCGCCGGGTAGAGTGATCTGCTGTGTGCCGCGCGCGACGCGCGGATATCTGAGCCCATCGGGCAGAAAGCAGCAATATGGATCTCCTCGTCGTCGGATCGGGCTTTTTCGGCCTCACCATCGCAGAGCGCGCCGCTGAAGCCGGCCGCAAGGTCACGGTCATCGACCGTCGACACCACATCGGCGGCAACGCCTACAGCGAGGCCGAACCGGAGACCGGGATCGAGGTGCATCGCTACGGCGCGCACCTGTTCCACACCTCGAATGCGACGGTCTGGGAGTACG
Source organism: uncultured Microbacterium sp. (assembly GCA_963518515.1). Taxonomy (GTDB): domain Bacteria; phylum Actinomycetota; class Actinomycetes; order Actinomycetales; family Microbacteriaceae; genus Microbacterium. The sequence goes on along the minus strand of CAUQIW010000006.1, from coordinate 182,025 downwards.
TGAACCGCTTCACGAGCTTCACGAACTACGTGCACCGCGTCTACACCACGCACAAGGGCACAGTGTTCCCGATGCCCGTGAACCTCGGCACGATCAACCAGTTCTTCAATTCGGCCTACACGCCCGATCAGGCCCGTGCCCTCGTGAAGGAGCAGGCGGGGGAGTTCGACGTCAGCAACGCCACGAACTTCGAGGAGAAGGGCATCGCCCTCGTCGGACGCCCGCTCTTCGAGGCGTTCTTCCGCGACTACACCGCCAAGCAGTGGCAGACCGACCCTCACAAGCTCTCCGGTGACATCATCAGCCGGCTGCCCGTGCGCTACACCTATGACAACCGCTACTTCAACGACACGTGGGAGGGTCTTCCCACCGACGGGTACACCGCGTGGATCGAGCGCATGGCTGATCACCCCAACATCGAGGTGAAGCTGAACGTCGACTACTTCGACGAATCGCAGCCGTTGAACAAGAAGGCGACCGTCGGACAGCTTCCCGTCGTCTACACCGGCGCGGTCGATCGGTACTTCGACTACGCCGAGGGCGCGCTCAGCTGGCGCACGCTCGACTTCGAGCAGGAGGTGCTGAAGATCGGCGACTTCCAGGGCACGCCGGTCATGAACTACCCGGACATGGATGTGCCGTACACGCGCATCCACGAGTTCAAGCACTTCCACCCGGAGCGCAAGGACATCTACAACTCCGACAAGACGGTCATCATGCGCGAGTTCTCACGCTTCGCCGACCGCGAGGACGAGCCCTACTATCCGGTGAACACTCCCGCCGACCGCGACGGTCTTCTGGCGTACCGCGACCTGGCCAAGGGCGAGAGCGGCGTGCACTTCGGCGGGCGCCTCGGCACGTACCAGTACCTCGACATGCACATGGCCATCGGGTCGGCGCTGTCGATGTGGAACAACACGCTCGCCTAAGATCGACACTGTGAGTCACGATGCGGTCGGGGCGCCGGGAACGCCCCGACGTTATGTGCATTCCCTGTGGCTGCTCTCGGCGAGAGACCTGAAGGTCCGATACGCCACGAGCTTCCTCGGGTACCTCTGGTCTGTACTGGACCCGCTGGTGATGAGCGCGATCTACTGGTTCGTCTTCACGCAGGTGTTCCGACGCAGCGTCGGTGAAGACCCGTACATCGTCTTCCTCATCGTCGCGCTCCTTCCCTGGGTGTGGTTCAACACCTCGGTCTCCGACTTCACCCGGGCGTTCCGCAAGGACTCCCGGCTCGTGCGCTCCACGGCGATCCCGCGTTCGATCTGGGTCAATCGGATCGTGCTGAGCAAGGGGATCGAGTTCCTCTTCTCCCTGCCGGTGCTCGTGCTCTTCGCCGTGTTCAGCGGAGCGACGGTGAACTGGGGGCTGCTCTGGTTCCCGGTGGCCATGATCATGCAGACCGTCCTGCTCGTCGGACTGGGCCTCCTCGTCGCCCCACTGTGCGTCCTCTACACCGACCTCGAGCGCACCACCGCCCTGATCCTCCGAGCGCTGTTCTACGCCTCGCCGGTCATCTACAGCTTCCGCGACCTTCCCGAGCCGTTCCACACCATCGGTGCGTTCAATCCGCTCGCGGGGATCTTCACGCTCTACCGCGTCGGGTTCTTCCCGGAGCTCTGGGAGCCGATCCCCGTGCTGATCAGCGCGATCATGTGCGTGCTGATCCTCGCCCTCGGCATGTGGACCTTCCGTTCGCTCGAGCGACCCGTGCTGAAGGAGCTGTGATGCACGCCGCGATCGAAGTCGAGGGACTCGGAGTCCGGTTCCGCCGCAATCGTCGAGGTCGACGGAGCTTCAAGGACCTCTTCTCCGGAGCATCCCGTCGTTCTCGTCCCGGCGAGTTCTGGGCTCTGCGCGACGTCTCGTTCTCCGTGCAGCCGGGGGAGTCCATCGGAGTCGTCGGACGCAACGGCCAGGGCAAGTCGACCCTGCTGCGTCTGGTGGCGGGCGTGCTCCTGTCGGACGAGGGCACTGTCGCCGTCAACGGCGGAGTCGCACCGCTCATCGAGATCACCGGCGGATTCGTCGGCGATCTCACCGTCCGTGAGAACGTGCGTCTCACGGCAGGACTCCACGGCATGTCGCGCGACGAGGTGTCGCGGCGATACGACGGCATCATCGAGTTCGCAGAGCTCGCCGGCTTCGAGGACACGCCGTACAAGCACCTCTCGAACGGGATGAAGGTGCGTCTCGCGTTCTCCGTCGTCTCGCAGCTCGATGAGCCGATCCTGCTCGTGGACGAGGTGCTGGCGGTCGGAGACAAGGCCTTCCGCGAGAAGTGCTACAAACGCATCGACGAGCTGCTGAGCGAGGGACGCACGCTGTTCTTCGTGAGTCACAACGAACGCGATCTGCGACGCTTCTGCACTCGCGGACTCTACCTCGACAAGGGAGCCCTCGTCCTCGATGCTCCGATCTCCGAGGTGCTCGACAGATACAACGCCGACTACAACAACGGCTAAGTCGGATAGTCCTGACCGGAGCGCTATTCTCCGAGTTTCTTCTGCTCGATGTGAGCATTGATCTGAGCGAGCTCGGGGTGAGCGTCGAGGACGCCGATGATCTCCGCAGCATCGAGTGCAGCCGCGCGATGCCGCTCGATCAGCGCTCTGACGAGTACGAGGTCGTCTTCGGTGTCCACCGTCACGCGATAACCCGATGCGTCGCGCGTCTGCGTCACGGCGTGCAGCCGGGTACGGCCGGATCGATCATTGTAGAGGTAGGGGGTGACGTGCTCGCGCTCGGCAGGCCGATCCGCACACTCATCTGCTTCTCGGAGCGCGGCCGCAGAGAAGACCTCGAAGTCGAACCCGCGCGGGAAGGTGCGCACCAGCACGTTCGACACGTGGGCGCGAGGGTCTTCAAGGTCTTCATAGCGCGCGAGGCCCTGCAGGATGAGCTCAGGGTCGATCAGCGGGCAATCGGACGTCACCCTGATCACCGTGTCGAGATGGGCAGTGGAGGCCGCCCCCGCGAACCGCGCGAGGACATCGTGCTCGCTCCCGCGGAAGACCGTCGCGCCGTGTGCCTCGGCGGCTGCGACGATGGGGTCGTCGGAGGGGTTGGTCGTGGTGGCGACGATGATGTCGAGATCCGTCGCGGCGAGACGATCCAGGTGGTGGCCGAGCAGGCTGCGACCCCCGGCCTCGATCAGCACCTTGCCGGGAAGGCGAGTGCTCGTCATCCTGGCCTGGGTGATGATGCCGACGCGTCGACTCACTTGAGCGCCTTGATGAGCTCCTCGACGACCTGATCCACCTGTGCATCAGTCAGTTCGGGATGGATCGGCAGCGAGAGCTCTTCCGAGTAGAAGGCTTCGGCTTTCGGACACATGCCGCGTCGATAGCCGGCGTCGGCGTACACGGGGTGCCAGTACACAGGCATGTAGTTGACCTGGACGCCGATGCCGGACGCTCGCATGCGGTCGAACACCTCCCGACGCCGCGACTCGAGCACGCGGATCGGATACAGGTGTCGGATGATGTCCACATCGTCTCGCTGCACGGGGCGTCGGATCCCATCGATGCTCGACAACGCGGCGTCGTAGCGCTCGGTGATCTCGCGGCGTCGTCGTTTGAAGTCTTCGAGTCGTGCGAGCTGCGCGAGGCCCAGGGCGCAGGCGATGTCGGAGAGGCGGTAGTTGACACCGAACTCGTGGACCTCCTGGTGCCACGGTCCCTCGGAGGTCACCTGGAATCGCTCGGAATCGCGCACGAGTCCGATGAAATGGAACTCATGCGCCCGTTGCGCGAGCTGAGCGTTCTTCGCGACCACCGCCCCGCCTTCGCCGGTGGTGAGGTTCTTCGTGGGGAAGAAGGAGAACGTCGTGAGATCGGCGAGATCCCCCACCGGACGTCCCTTGTAGCTGCTGCCGATCGAATGCGCGGCATCGTCGAGCACGAGTGCTCCGGTGCGCGCGGCAGTGGCGGCGAGGCGGTCGTAGTCGGCGGGGTGCCCTGCATAATCGACAGCGGCGATCACCTTGGTGCGTTCATCGGCGAGGGCATCGACCGCTGCGGGATCGATCAGCCCCGTGTCCTCCTCGATGTCGGCGAACACGATCTCCGCACCCAGCATGGACGCCATCGCGGTGGTCGCGATGAAGGTCATGGGCGTCGACACCACGGAGTCGCCGGGCGATACACCGGCGGCCGCGTACGCCATGTGGAGCGCCGCCGTGCCCGATGTGGCCGTCACCGCGCGGTGCCCTCCTGCGATCTCACCGAGCCGGGCTTCGAAAGCTGCGACGGCGGGCCCTGTCGTGAGCCAGTCGCCGCGCAGGACGTCGACGACCGCTTGGATGTCAGCCTCCGAGATGGACTGCCGTCCGTACGGAAGCATGATCAGATGCCTGCCTCGATGATCGCCGCGATCTCGCTCTGCGAGTACCACTGATCGTTGCTGTCCGAGCGATAGGCGAATCCCTCGGGAACAGGCACGGAGTCCCTCGGCACCTGATATCCCCAGGACGCGAGGTCGGGCTGGATGATGAAGTACTTGCCGTCACGCACGACGACCGCACGCCGGCCCTCTTCGGGGCTGATCATCTCCTCGTGCAGCTTCTCGCCGGGACGGAGGCCGACATCGACGAGATCCGCGCCAGGGGCGACGGCGTGAGCGAGATCGGTAACCCGCATCGAGGGGATCCTGGGCACGAGCAATTCGCCACCCTGCATGAGCTCGAAGGTGTCGACGACCATCTCGACGGCTTGAGGCAGCGTGATGAAGAAGCGAGTGCACCGCAGATCGGTGATCGGCAGCGGCTTGCCTTCGGCGCCCAACTTGGCGAAGAAGGGGATCACGGACCCGCGCGATCCCATGACGTTCCCGTACCTCACCACAGCGAATCTGGTGTCGTACGCGGCTGCGTAGTGGTTCCCGGTGATGAAGAGCTTGTCGGCGGTGAGCTTGGTCGCCCCGTACAGATTGATCGGGCTGGACGCCTTGTCGGTCGACAGCGCGACGACCCGCTTCACGCCCGCGTCGATGGACGCCTCGATCACGTTCTGACTCCCGAGGACGTTCGTCTTGACGAACTCGAACGGGTTGTACTCCGCCGTGTCGACCTGCTTGAGGGCGGCGGCGTGGACGACGTAATCGATGCCGTGCAGCGCCCTGGCCAGTCTCCGCTCGTCGCGGATGTCGCCGATGAACCAGCGCAGACGCGGATCGTCGCCGAACTGCTGCCGCACCTCGTACTGCTTCAACTCGTCGCGCGAGAAGATGACGAGGCGGCGGGGGTTGATGTGGGCGAGGGCATGGCTGATGAAAGCCTTGCCGAACGACCCGGTGCCGCCGGTGATGAGGATGTTCGAGCCCTCGAGAACCGACACTCTGTCTCCTCAGCGTTCGGGTGGTGCGCGATGATCGGGGGTGCTCCGCGCCCGGCCTATTCTATCGGGTGGGTGTCGGCGAGCCCGGGAGGACGGATGGGTGATGCGAGAAAGACGAGTGCTTCTGCACTGCAACGCCGGTGGCGATTTCGGCATGGGGCATCTCGTGCGGACGGTCGCTCTCGCTGATGCCGCGCGACGCAGGGGGTGGGCTGCGAGTGTGGTCGGTGAGATCGGCGAGGGCGCCGTCGCGGCCGCGCGACTGATATCCCCTGGGGTGCAGGTCGTCTCCGAGCACGGAGCGGCGCTCGCAGACACGCTGCTCTCGGCCTCGAGGAGCGCCGACGTGGTGCATCTGGACAGCTACTGGGATGTGCCGAGCATGACGGGCAGCGCAGCGCTGACGAGCAACATGCAGGACGGTGTGTACGGAGTCCGCGATGCCGACATCGCCATCGATGGGACTCTCGGGGGAGAGCGGTCGTTCGCAGAGCCGGGACGCAGCAGGGTCCAGATGGCCGGCATAGACCTCGCGGTGATCCGCGATCAGGTCCTTCGCCAGCGAGGGGCGCATCGAACCCGGTCCGAGTCGCCGCGATTGCTCATCGTGATGGGCGGCACCGACCCCCAGGGACTCACTGCTCGCGTACTGCGCGCTCTGGAGCGCATCGACCGCCGCCTGCGCGTGACGGTCGTCGACACACGAGACAGGGACGATGTGCGGGCCGCCGCCGTCGCCTCGTCCCACGATGTGGATCTCATCGGCTTCGTCGCAGACCTCCCCGCTCTCGCGACGCACCATGACCTCGTCGTGACGGCAGCCGGTACGTCCGTCTGGGACTTCGCCTGCATGGGGGCACCGATGGCACTCGTCTGCGCCGTGGACAATCAGCGTGGAGGCTACCGCGAGATGGTGTCGCGTCACCTCGCCATCGGCTTGGGAGAGCCGCCTCACGCGGAGATCGAGGATCGAGTCGCCGCGCTCGCCGAGCCGCTGGCGGCGCATGACTCGCTCCGCTCGCAGGCGACGCGACTGACCGCCGCGGTGGACGGCCTCGGAACCTGGAGGATCGTATCCGCGTGGGAGCAGCTGCTGGAGGATCCTCCCGCATCCGAGCCCGGCCTCGAACTCGAGCTCGTCGCACGTTCGGCGACCATCGACGACGCCCGGATCCTGTTCGACTGGCGCAACGACAGAACGACCCGAGAAGCATCCAGAGACTCCGAGGAAGTCGAGTGGAACCCGCACCTGTCGTGGCTCACGCGGACGCTCGCAGACGAAGCGCGACGCCTCCTGGTCATCGAATCCGCCGGTGTCCCGGTCGCGACATGTCGGTGGGACCATCGGGGGGATGCCGACTGGGAGGTGTCCATCACCGTCGCTCCGCACGCGCGTGGTCGTGGTCTCGCATCCGGTGTGCTGACCGCGGCCGAGCGCGCACTCGACATCCCGTCACCCGTCAGAATGCTCGCTGTCGTCCGCAGGGAGAATGAGGCGTCGACGCGTCTGTTCCGAAGAGCCGGCTACCTGCCCCACCTCCCTGCGAACCCGTCAGGCTTTCTCACCAGCGCGAAATGGCGGTTGGCGGCCGGCTGACGGATTCAGAGGAGGTCCCAGGTCAGAGGAGTTCCCCGTTCGATGTCGCGAGTGAAGGTCCTGCCGGTGACGAGGGAGAATTCGTCGGGACGAAGGCCGCCGGCGGGGCGGATCGAACGGACGTTCTCGGCGGTGACCGGATCTCCGGCCCGTACGTCAGCGACCACGAACAGTGACCTCCGCAGCGCCAGAACCGCCTGCTCCTGCTCGGTCGGCCCGAACGAGACGCCGCTGGACGCAGCGATGCGAGCCTGTTCGGAAGCCACGACGAGCCCGCCGAATTCGGCGGCAGTCAGCGAGAAGTCGGAGTCGACCCCGCCATCGGCACGGTCCAGTGTCACATGCTTCTCTATGACCACGGCTCCGAGGGCTGCAGCCGCGACGGCGACCCCGATGCCCAGCGTGTGATCCGACAGGCCGACGGGAACGTCGAACGCGTCGCGCAGCGCGCGGATGTTGCCGAGCCGGGCCTCTTCAGGAATGGCGGGATAGGCGGCCGTGCATGCGAGCAGCACCAGCTGAGTGCATCCCGCGTTCCGTGCGGCCGTGACCGCGGCGTCGATCTCCGAGAGGGTCGCCATGCCCGTCGACACGATCATTGGCTTGCCGGTCCTCGCGACCTCGCGCAACAGAGGGAGGTCGACGATCTCGGCGGAGGCGGTCTTGTACAGCTCGACTCCGAGGCCTTCGAGGAACTCCACCGACGTGGTGTCGAACGGTGTCGAGAACGGGATCAGGCCGTGAGAGCGCGCGCGACGGAAGATCTCCGCATGCCATTCCCACGGAGTGTGCGCCTCCTGGTACAGCGAGTACAGGTTGCGATCGCCCCACAGGCTGTGATCGCTCTTCACGCGGAAGGCCGGTCGGTCGGAGTCGATCGTGAGGGTGTCGGCGGTGTACGTCTGGATCTTCAGTGCACGGGCGCCGGTTCCCGCGACCGCATCGACGATCGCCAACGCGCGATCCAGGTCGCCGTTGTGGTTGCCCGACATCTCGGCGATCGTGAAGACCGGCGAATCGGTGCCGATGGAGGCGGTGGAGAGCTCGATGATCTGGTCGGAAGTCACGCGGACAACTCTAGACGCGTCGGCCATGGCGGCGGCCGGTCAGCTGGGCGGCGGCCGCGCCTTACCCTAGGCTGAGTGTCTATGGGGCACGACACGGGGCTCGTCGACGGCGAGCAGACGACGGCTGAAGAGACCGCCTTCTACGATCGGCTCCGCCCGCTGGCGTCGACCTACGCATCCGTCGAAACCGTGCGGCGGATCGCCGTGGTGGGAAACCAGCCGCTCGACCCTTCGAGCGAACGCGCTGAGCGGATCGACTCCGCAGATCTGGTCTTCAGAGTCAACGGCTTTCGGGTCGATGATCCGGAGGGAGAGCCGGCTGTCGGGCGACGCGCCGACATCGTCGTGTTCAATCGTGGCGTCAGGCCCACGCCCTGGTTCTTCGACGGCTACACCGATCGTCTCTACCTCATGATCGAGCCTGGCCGTCTTCTGTGGGAGAACCCGAAGCTGCCGGACTTCTGGCCGCGTGACCTCGGCATCGTGACCATGCCCAACCGCGAGGTCGTGCTGCCGCTGGGTGACGCGATCGGCGCAGACCCGCGAGCAGGCGGTCAATGGGCCACCACAGGCACTGTGATGCTCTGGATGGCGACGCGGCTGTTTCCGGAGGCGCAGATCGACGCCTGCGGCTTCTCCTTCGTGGACGCGCCCGGCCAGGTCTCCTGGAACCACGCATACGGGGATCCCTCCGCGGTCGGCGCAGAGCACAGGATCGACCTCGAATCGGTACTGATCCGACGGTGGATCGATTCCGGGCGGATCACCTACCACCGCTGACCGAACGCCCCACACACTCGACCGCCCGACTACCCGACACGCACAATCACCCGAATGATTGAGGACCCCGATGCTGAACCGATTCCGTCGCCGACTCGATGCTGCCATCGCGCGACGAGTGTCCGCCGAAGTGGACGCCCGTATGGAACCACTGACCGCCCGTCTTGACGCGGTTCACCAGGACTACGAAGCCCGGTTGGGAGGCAACCAGGCCGATTTCTCGTACATCAGGTCGGAGTTCGACCGCCTTGCGCCCCAGGTCGCAGCACTTGAAGAGCGCTTCGAGTGGCTGCGCGGGCGACTTGACGACGGAGCTCAGGGAGACGGCGATGGCCTCGCGCAGGCTCGACTGGAGCACGAGCGAGCCCGGATAAGACTCGAGCTCGCGGCTCACTACGAGGAGCGCCTTCGACGGCTGGAAGCGAACGAAGCGTAGCGCCGCGGCTCCGTCGCAGCCGGTCCGATCTCCGCGCGACAGGCCGGAGAGTCAGAGCCCGACGAGTCCGCGCAGTTCCTCGGCTGCCGACCGTGCCGCATCGATGGCCGGACCGGAATCTGATCCGCCGGACACCGCAGTGCGCAGGTCGGTCAGCCGCTGGTAGTACGCGCCGACCGCATCCTGCCACTCCGTCGCGATGGAGCTCGGCGCGGCGGTCTCGCCGAGCCGCTGGGCATCGGCCTGCAGACTCTCGATGACCGAGAGGGCATCCTGACCACTGGTCTCGGAGGCGATGTCGAGTCCGGTCCGAGCATCATCGAGCCATCCCTGCACCTGGCCCCGGAAGGCGTCGACACTGGGATCCGGCACCGGGGGAGGCGTGGTGATCGGAGTCATCGAGGGATCCGGCTCCTCCGAAGGCGCGGCGGAATCGGTGGGCGCCGGCGTCGCCGATGCGGTCGCCGAGGCCGAGGGGGTCGGCGACGCCGTCTCGCCGGGAGCGGCGGACTCGCCGCGAGGGAGGAGGAAGAACAGGAGCACAGCGACGATGACCAGCGCGGCCACGACGAGCCCGACGATCAGCCAGAGTCGGCCGGGGTTCTTCGGCTTCGGTTCGATCGGCGCCCACTGCACTTCGGGCTGCTGCTCGTCGGTCATGCTCGTCACGCCTCCAGGGGAGCCATCGGCTGCCAGGAGCGGTCGCGACCGAGTCGGCGCCCCTCCTTCAGCCCGCGGAACAGGTTGCTGGTGCCGCGCAGGGTGCGCTCGACGAAGAAGAGCCGGATGAGCTCCTTCGCGAACGTCATCGAGGTGCCGAGTCCGAACAGCAGCGGGTTGTAGTTGCCGTGCACGCGGTAGTAGTGCTTGATGTACGCGCGGTTGCGCATGATGTAGAAGCGGTAGGCGTTGCTCGACGCGTTCATGTGGCGGATGCCCATGTCCCACTGCTTGATCTCGCGGGTGCGGCGCAGCACGAACTCGTCGACGATGACGGCGGTGGTGCGACGGGACGCGAGCCACCCGTACATCTGGTCATCCCAGTAGATGAAGAAGCGGTGGTCGGGCAGGCCGATCTGCTGCACGATCGATCGGTGGATGAACATGCCCTCGAAGCATCCGCTGTTCATCTCCTTGTACCCGGACGCGTCGAATCCCGAGGGAGCGAACGGGATGGGGATGCCCATGCGCTCGGCGATCCGGTACTGCCAGTAGAACTCGCTGCCGTCGTAGTCGTAGCGTCGTCCCTGGATGCTCTTGAACCGCGGAGCCCACTTGCCCATCTTGGCGAGGCCGTCCGGCACCACCTCGACGTCGTCGTCCATCATCCAGATCCATTCGGACCCGAGCTCGTACGCGGTGCGCATGCCTTCGCTGAACCCGCCGGAGCCGCCGGTGTTCGTCTCGAGCCGCCGGTAGACGATCTCGGTGCCGAGGCGCTCTCGGAAGGACTCGACGACCTCTGTCGTGTCGTCGGAGGAGGCGTTGTCGATGATCACGACGTGGCCGGGCTTCGGATCCATCGTGGTGATGCTCTCGAGCAGGCCGGTGAGAAGATGCGAGCGGTTGAACGTGACGATGACGATCGTCGCGGACGCCGGGTCGAAGGGGACGTGTGTCACGAGGTGAGATCTCCGGAGGCTGTGGGCCCGCGGGACGCCGCGAGCAGACACCAGCCTACCCGGCGGACTTCGGAATCCTTCGAGCGTGCCCGCGAGCGTCAGCGCTCCGAGCGCAGAGTGGGTATCGCCCCCGTGTGCGCCGCATCGATGTTCTCGCGCCACGACCGCGACTGCCCCGCCCTGAGCGCGCACAGCACGAGCATGAACCACCCTGCCCCCGAGAGCGTGAAGCTCTCGAACATCGAGTCGACGGCCAGGGTGACGAGCATGAGCGGCGTCCAGGCGTAGACGACGGAGCGGCGAACGCTCGCGACGAGCCACGACCGCACGGTCGCGACACCGCCGAGCAGGAGGAAGAGCACGAGGCCGGCGGCGCCGAGCTGCAGCAGGACGTCGAAGTAGCCGTTGAGGCCGCTCTGGTGCCGGTCGTCGAGCAGGAAGTTGATGTACGTGAACGGATACTCGCCGCGCGCCCACGGACCGAACCAGCCCCAGCCCTGGATGGGCTGCAGCGACACGAAGTCGAGGATCGTGTTCCACAGCGTCGCCCTGATCGAGAAGTCGGATCCGGCATCGAGCACCGCGATGATGACATGGCGGAGCGCGAACGCCGCGATCAGCGCGAGCGTCACCAGCACGCCGAGGGTCCATTGCACGCCCGTGCGGCGCTCAGGCGGAGCATGTCGGACGATCGTGAGGGCCAGCGTCGCGACGCCGACCGCCGCAGCGAGCACGAGCACGGTGGGGGAGGACGAGAAGAAGGCGAGCAGTGCCGCCAGCGAGATCGACGGAACGGCGAGGATCGCCGTCACCGATTGCGCCCTCCACTCGACGACGAAGGTGATCAGGGCGATGACGGCGATGAACCCGAGCATGTTGCGGCTGCCGAAGACCCCCTGGATCGGCCCGCCGAGTGCGATGTTGCCCTCGATGCCGAGAAAGGCGAAGGGCATGTCGAGGAGCACTCCGGAGAGGACCTCGAGTCCCAGCGAGACGACGAGCAGACCTCGCAGGGCGTCGCCGAGCGCGCGCACCGTCTGCAGGGTGTCTCGGATGTGCCCCACCGTGATCGCGAGGAACGCGAAGCCGAACAGAGCCATCCATCCGAAGAGGGTGTCCGACCTGTCCGTCGTCCACACCAGGCTGACGAGCGCCCAGGCGAGGAAGGCGAGCAGCGACGAGGGTGCGATCCGCAGCAGCGAGAGCTCTTCACGACGCACCCAGAGGATGCAGGCGCCGAGCGCGCAGAGCACGGCGATCACCGTCGCGAGCGTCACCGGTGAGGTCATCCGCTCGATCGTGAACGCTCCGAGCACCGCGGTCAGCACGGCGATCGTGAAGGCGCGCGCGAACTCCGCCGAACCGAGCAGACCCGAGAGGGTGCGCGTGCGGGTCACGGAACCCGCCGGACGCGCTCGCCGCGCTCGATCACGCGGTCTCGTTCGCCGACGCCCACGAGAGGCACGGCCTTGATCTTGAACGAGAGGACGACCAGCAGCATCCAGCCCCACAGCATGATCGGCGTCGACTCCGTGAGTCCCTGCACCAGCAGGACGACGGTGATCATGCTGGGCAGCAGCGTGATCGCCGAATACGGGCGGTCCGACGACAGGTCCCACCGGGGCCGGTCGATCGCGAAGAACCACGAGCGCCACAGCAGACCCAGATACGCCAGGGCCATCAGCACGACACCCAGCACACCGAGCTGCATCAGCACATCGAGCCACATGTTGTGCGCGTGGAACACCGTGATGCCGTGATCTTCGATCCAGCCGGCGAAAGCGGGGTCGAACGGCACCCAGGGGCTGGAGAATCCGTTGCCGAAGAGCGGATGCTCGGCGGCCCGCTCGAGCACCTTCTCCCAGATCTTGTCGGATCTGCCTGTCAGGTCGGCGCTGCGCCCGAGCAGCGCGAGCAGAGGCTTCTGCAGCAGCCACACGGCCGCACCCAGCACGACGGCACCACCGATGACGATCACGTAGAGCCGGGTACGAGCGCCGGGCGTCTTCGTCCGTCGCATGAGGAGAGCGACGACGAGCACGACCGCGGCCGCCGCGGCGCACGCGTAGGCGGTCGCCGACCCCGCGCGCACGAGGAAGAAGGCGGCAAGCAGGCCCCACAGCGCGAGCGTGGTGCGCCACCGAGTGCGTGCGGCGTACAGCACGCCGAACGTGAGGATGGCGAACAGGCTGATGATGGCGAGCATGTTCGAGTTGCCGACGATGCCCTGGATCCGCTCGCCGTCGAAGAGGTTGCCCCGCACCCAGTACCAGTGCGCGTCGATCTCGCCCTCCGGACGCACGAAGAAGTTCGGCAGGATCGGACCGTGCACGACGAGCTCGACCCACAGCTCGATCGCGAGTGACAGCCCGAGGATCCATTTGAAGGCCGAGGCGAGCGCCCTGACGATCTCGTGCCAGCTGAGCACATGCGCGATGAAGAGCGCGTTCACCGTCACGCCGGCGAGAAGCGCCCAGGTGAGGATCGTCGCCCCGCGCCACTGCGACCAGGCGACCGAGACCAGAGCGAGCACGGTGTATGCGGTCGCGGACCAGGGCAGACGTCTCCAGGCGAAGGCCTGCGGACGGTTGCGCGCGAGCAGGGGGATGCCGATCGCCAGCGTCGCGAGGATGAGCGCGCCGAGCGTGATGACGGCGCCGATCTCGCCCAGCAGGTTGTACACGGCCGAGTGCGCGAAGGTCGCGATCAGCACGAGCGTGATGTATCCGCGCAGCAGAAGATGCCCCGTCGACTCGCGCTCCGGCGCGGCGGGCGGGGCCGACACTGGGTGCTTGGTGTACTGCGCCATCGCGTTCAGGCTACCGCGCGGAGCGTGGACACAGCTGAACCGGGGGTGCGGCGCCCGTCGCGGCTGTGCCAATACGCTGGTGGCATGCTGCTGAGCCTCTCGAACGTGCCCCGCGACTACGCCTGGGGATCGACGACCCTTCTCGCCGACCTCGAGAGGAGGGCGCCGTCAGATGCGCCAGAGGCCGAGGTCTGGTTCGGCGATCACCCCGGAGATCCGGCCGATGTGGCGGGCGGCGGAACCCTCGACGAGATCACCGGAGGATCGCTGCCCTACCTGCTCAAGCTGCTGGCCGCGGCATCTCCGTTGTCGATCCAGGTGCACCCGACGCGGGAGCAGGCCCGCGAGGGCTGGGCGCGCGAGTCCCACCTCGACGCCGGGCACCCCGACCGCAACTACCGCGATGACAACCACAAGCCGGAGTTGATCGTCGCGCTGAGCGAGCGCTTCGAATCCCTGAGCGGCCTGCGCCGCGTCGAGCACACGATGCGGCTCCTCATCACCCTCGGTGAAGGGGCGGGCCCCACAGCGCTGCGGAGGCGGTTGCTCGCCGAGGGCGATGTGCTGCGCGACACGATCGGCTGGCTGCTGTCGGGAGACGCGCAGGCCGAGGTCGACGAGATCATCGATGCCGTGCGAGAGGCGGCGGCGAGCGACAGCGGATCGGGGGAGTGGGATGCGACCCTGCGGGCCGTCGCGGCCATCTCGGAGACGTATCCGGGCGACCCCGGCGTGGTCGTCGCCCTCCTCATGAACCATGTCGTGCTGAAGCGAGGCGAGGGCGTGTTCCTGCGCGCCGGTCTGCTGCACGCCTACATCTCGGGTCTCGGCGTCGAGATCATGGCGGCGAGCGACAACGTGCTGCGCGGCGGCCTGACTCCGAAGCGGATCGACGTCCCCCAGCTGCTGTCCATCCTCGACACCACCGCCGGAGAGGTGCCGGTGATCCGGCCCTCCGACGACGGGGCGGTCACCGAGTACCCGGTTCCGATCGAGGACTTCGCCCTGAGCCGCATCGCACTGACCGGCGAGGACGTCGTGATCCCCGTCGTCGGCCCCACGATGGTCCTCGTCACCGCGGGCACGGTGACGGTGCGGGCCGACGCGGCGGATGCCGTCGAGGTCGCCGTGGGTACCGCGGCGTTCGCGTCAGCCGACGAGGGGTCGCTCACGATCGCCGGTGTCGGCGAGGCCTTCGTCGCCACGCCCGGGCGCTCGGGCGCCGGCCGCTGACTGCTTCGCCGTAATCCCCGCCGTTCCGGCGCGACACGCCGACGAACGCTCAAGAACCTTCAAGACTTCGTTGAGGGTTTACGATCCGCGACTTGACCGATCCGAATGACACGGGTGTAATTAGTTGAGTACGGCCCGCCGAGGGGGCGGAAACAGGGGTTGGAGATCGACATGACGGGTTACCGTTCAGACGTACCGGAGAACTGGTTCGTCGATCCGATCAACCTCGGGGTCCCCGGGGTTCGAAAGGTCGAGGCCGACGACGACCACACTCTCGCATGGCAGACCGATGCGCTCTGCTCGCAGACCGATCCCGAGGCGTTCTTCCCCGAGAAGGGCGGCTCGACCCGAGACGCGAAGCGCATCTGCACCTCGTGCGATGTGCGCGGCGAGTGCCTCGAGTACGCGCTCAACAACGACGAGCGGTTCGGCATCTGGGGCGGTCTCTCCGAGCGCGAGCGCCGCAAGCTGAAGCGCCGCGCGAGCTGACGACTTCCGCACCGCTTGGCGGCCACGCCGCGAGCGCTCGCCGTGCAACAGCATCGCCCCGCATAGGCTGACCACGCCATGCCAGCCCGAGTTCATGCCATCATCGTCGCGCGCCCCGGTTCGTCCGCTCGCGCGCAGCTGCTCCGAACACTCGACGCGTTGCGCTCGCAGACGACTCCGCCCGCGGCCATCACCCTCGTGATGTGCGGCGACGCCACCACCGCCCGCGAGAGCGACACGGTCGCGCGCACGGTCGAGGGGATCATCGAGGCGCGGACGAGCACGTCGTACGCGGAGGCGATCGAGCTCGCGAGGCCGCGCGTCGCCCCCGGTAGTGCTCTCTGGCTCCTGGCCCACGACACCGCCCCGCATCCGCGCGCTCTCGAGCGACTGGTCGGGACGCTCGAGAAGTCGCCGTCGGCCGCCATCGTCGCACCCAAGCTGGTGAACACCGACAACGATCGCGAGATCGTCTCCCTGGGCGTGAGCATGACGGGGCTCGGGCGCTCCGTCGAACTCGCCGGAGGCGAGCTCGATCAGGGACAGCACGACGGTCGGGATGAGGCGCTCGGAGCCGACATCCGCGGCCTCCTGATCCGCAGCGAGGTGCGGGACGCGCTTCGACCCGATACGGCGCTCGCCGGAGCGGACGAAGGACTGGACCTCGGAGTCCGGGCGCGCCTCGGCGGAGGTCGAGTCGTCCTCGCTCCTTCCGCCCGGCTCTTCGCCGCCCCGGACGGGCCGGCGGCGCTGCCGGTCGGCAGAACCAGGCGGGCGTACGCGACGCGTGTCGCCCAGCTGCACCGCCGACTCGCCTACGCCCCGACGTTCGCCGTGCCTCTGCACTGGCTCGCACTGCTGCCTCTCGCGCTGTGGCGCTCGATCACCGACCTGATCGGCAAGCGGCCGGAGGCCGTGGCCCCGGAATGGGCCGCCGCGCTCACCGTCATGGTCAGGGTCGGTGCCGTCATCGCCGCGCGGCGCAGGATCAAGCAGTTCCGCACGTCGAGCTGGTCGAGCATCGCTCCGCTGCGTGTGAGCCGCTACGACCTGCGACGCCGACTGGACGACGGACACGGCAGCGAGCACGGTGCCGTGAGCGAGCTGCATTTCTTCTCCGGTGGCGGAGCATGGGCGGTGATCGCCGCACTCGCGGTGAGCGTCGCCAGCTTCACCACGCTCCTGGCATGGCCCGTGCTGGGCGGCGGCGCGCTGCTGCCGTTGCGCACGACCGTCGCCGCGCTGTGGAACGACGCCGCCTGGGGTGTGCGCGGACTGGGCGTCGACGTCGTCGGTCCCGCCGATCCCTTCGCCGCGGTGATCGCCGTGCTCGGGTCGCTGTGGCCGGGCGGTCCTTCGTTCGCGCTCGTGCTGCTGTGGGTGCTCGCCCTGCCGCTGGCCGTGCTCGGGGGATGGTTCGCCGCGACACGCGTCACCGACCGGGCGGGCCTGCGCATCTTCGCCGGCATCGTCTGGGCGCTCGCACCGACCTTCCTCACGGCGCTCGTCGACGGCCGCCCGACCGGGGTGCTGGTGCACCTGATGCTTCCGTGGCTGTTCCACACGGCCGTCGTCGCCCACCGCTCGTGGGGTGCGGCGGGAGCCGCGTCCCTGTTGTTCGCCGGGGTCGCCGCGTGCGCGCCCTCGCTGGCTCCCGCGCTTCTCCTGCTGTGGGTGGTGGCGCTCGGCATCACGCTCGCCGGTGCGCGCATCCGCGGTGCGGTCCGACTCCTCTGGGTTCCCGTGCCCGCGGTCGCCATGTTCGCCCCGCTGGTCCTCTGGCAGCTGCGACACGGCAGCCTCCTCGCTCTTCTCGCCGACCCGGGCCTCATCTGGGCCGGCCCTCAGGCCGCGGCGGATGCCGCAGGGCGGCTCGCCCTGGCATTCGGATTCCCGAGCGGCGATCTGTCGGGCTGGGCGGCGGTCCTCGGACCGGAGCTGGCTCCATGGGTCGCGCTGCTGCTCGCACCGCTCGCCCTTCTCGCGCTGGTGTCGACCGTGGCTCCCCGCTGGCGGGCCGGGATCACCCTCATCGTCGTGACGCTCGTCGGCCTCGCGACGGCGTTCCTCGCCGTCGGCATCTCGGTGTCCTTCGCGCAGGGCACTCCCGTCGCCATCTGGCCGGGGGCCGCACTCAGCCTCGCCTGGATCGGCCTGACGGGTGCTGCGCTCGTGACGCTCGACACCGCGCTCACCATGCCGCGGATACGCCTCGCGGGTGCCGCCGTCGCCGGACTCGCCGTGGCGGTCTGCGCGGTGCCTGCGCTCGCGGCCTTCCACCTCGACCGCTCAGCCCTGACGGACGGCCCCTCGTCGACTCTGCCTGCCTACGTCGCGGCGCAGGCCGGGGAGGACCGCCCGATCGGCACTCTCGTGCTCACCCCGACCGACGACGGCGGGCTCGCCGTCGAGGTCGCCTGGGGCGCGGGCGAGACGCTGGGCGCCCAGACGACGATCCTCTCCACCGCCACGCGGGTGCAGGGGCAGGACATCTCGACGCTGTCCGTCGATCTGCTGTCGGCGCGAGACTTCGACGCCGCCGCCGATCTCGGCGCGGCGGGGATCAGCTACGTCCTGCTGGCCACGGTGCCGGATGACTCGTCCGACCGTGCCCGCTCGCTCGGCACGGCGGCCGTGACGGCACTCGATCAGCGCGCCGGCTTCGTGCAGGCCGGGTCGACCGATCGCGGAGTGCTGTACCGACTCGAGGCCGAGCCCGCCGACCGTGCCTCGCTCACATCGACGCAGCAGGGGACCGCGCGACTGGTCGTGACGCTGCAGCTCGTGATCGTCATCGCCGCGCTGCTGCTGGCGATCCCCACACGAGCCTCGCGGCGAGCGGCACGGGCCACGTCGAGGATCGTCGGACGCGCACCCGACGAGCCCCTCGTCCTTCCACGGCACGCCGAGGAACTCGACGACGACCGAGACGGGATCCCCGCTCAGGGGCACGCATCCGACCCCGAGGGCACCGACCCCCGTTCGGCGGATGCCGTGGGTGACGAGGTCGTCGACTCCACGTCCGACGGCGGTGCGGACGATGCCGGCGGTGAGCGCGCCGCCGACCTCGACGGCACAGCCGAGGCCGCGGAGAGCTCGCAGACCGCACACGACGGCGGGCATCACTTCGAGAACGCCGCCGGGGAGCACCGAGAGGTGCGTCACGGCGACGACGTGCAGCCACCCGCACCGCGCACGGAGGAGGAGCGATGAACGGCAACCGAGCGTTCCGAGTGGCGGCGACGAGCGCTCGTGTCGTCACCGGAGCCGTGATCGCCGCGGCATGCGTCGTGGGAACGGTACTGGCCGTCACCGCGCCCTTCCCCACCGTCGCTCTCGAGCCCGCGCAGGCGCAGGTCACCCCGCTGCCCGGCGACACCGTGCTGGTGTGCAACGGAGACTTCCGCGCCATCGGCCGCACGCCGTCGAGGCCGCTCGAGATGGTCTCGGCCGCCGGCACCAGACTGACGGCCGACGGCTCTGACGGCGCACCCGCTTCGTCGGGCCTCGACGCGCCCGACCTCGTCGGCGGCTCCGGTCCCGATCGGCTCGTCGGCGCCGTCGAGGGCCGCGTCGCGCCGCTCATCGGTGCGACCGAGTCGGTGACGCTCGGCGCCTCCGACCTCTTCGGCCTGGCGGCGGCCCCGTGCCGTCCCGCCGCCACAGAGTCCTGGCTTCTCGGGGGCAGCGTCGCGACGGGAACCGAGGACCTCGTCGTCCTGACCAATCCCGGCGCGGTGCCGTCGACCGTGTCGCTCGCGGTGTTCGGCACCGTGCGCAGCTCCACATCGGTCATCGTGCCGGCCGGATCGCAGACGGCCCTCCCGCTCACCTCGATCGCGTCCGGCGCCGAGTCACCCGTGGTCAAGGTCACCGCCACCGGCTCGCCGGTGCGCGCCGTGCTGCAGTCGTCGCTGACACGCACACTCGACCCCGCAGGCATCGATCTGCAGGATGCGGTCGCCGCGCCGCAGAAGCACCCTGTCATCCCGGGGGTCCAGGTCATCGAGAGCCCGGATGACGGCGCCGACTCCGTGGTGCTGCGTCTGATGTCGCCCGGTGTCGATTCCGAGGCGGTCGTCACGGCTCGAGCGCTGGGCGAGACCTCGGCATCGAGTGAGTTCACGTTCCCGCTCGTGGCCGACGAGCCCACGCAGGTCTCGCTGTCCACCCTCGAGCCGGGCACGTACACCGTGCACGTCGACTCGGATGCCCCCGTCCTCGCCGCCGTGCGTGAGCAGGACGGCGCTGGACCTTCGACGGACTTCGCCTGGCTCGCTCCGGCGCCCGAGATCTCCGACGACGTGCTGGTCTCGGTGCCCGAGGGGCCGGCCGCTCGTCTGGTGCTCGCCAACGACGAGGACGCCGACGCCGCGGTCACCGTGGAACCGGTCGACGGCGGCACTCCGATCGAGGTGACCGTGCCCCCCGGATCGTCGGCTGCCGTCGATGTCGATCCGCGCACGGTCTACCGGGTGGCGACGTCCGTTCCCGTGCACGCGACGGTGTCGATGATCGCCCAGGGGGCGCTCGCGGCGTGGCCGGTGTGGCCGACGGCAGGCGCGCAGCAGAGCATCACCGTCTACCCCTGATCGTCGCGGTTCCTCGATCGGTCTAGGGGTCCGCGGGAGACCTCGACCACCGGGTGCGGTGCTCAGTGCTCGTGGCCGCCGACATCCCAGGGCTCGCGACCCACGTATTCGGCAGCCGCGCGGAACACGGCGCTCTCGATCGCCATCCGTCGATGAGCCGCGTCGTCGTGCCCCGGAGGGAGCATGCGCTCGATCGGCAGGCGAAACAGCACGATGCGCCGCGACTCCCTGTCGAGGTACCAGCGCGGCACCTCGTCCGTGGCATCGAATGCCGGCATGGCTCCGATCTCGAAACGCACCTCCTGCAACTCGGGCCAGCTGCCGCGGAGGAACTCGACCGCCGTTCCGACGGTGAGGTCGAACCGGTCGATGCGCCCGTCGAGCGGGGCGAGAGGAGGCCGTACGACTTCGCTGCGGCCGAGGCGCCCGTGCCGACCGTGTCGAGCACCGCGGCGGGGTGCGGCAGAGGTGCGCGAACGACGGGGCATAACCGAAAGTCTAGGCCGAGTCGGGTCTTCCAGGCGCGGCATCCCTGCTTCGGCGGGCGACGGACATAACCTTGCGGGAATGGACGCAAGACTCTGCTCGAAGGTCGGCTGCGCGCGTGAAGCGGTGGCGACGCTCACCTACGACTACGGCGATCAGATGGCGGCGCTCGGTCCGCTCGGGATCGCCCGCCAGGCGCACGCGCACGACCTGTGCGCCCAACATGCCGACAGGCTGTCCGTGCCGGCCGGATGGCTGGTCATCCGCCACGAAGCACTGCGCGCCTGACGCCGGGTCCGGCAGCGGCTCACGCCGCCGGGCTGAGCATGCATCGAGGCTCAGACCCCGACGCGTCGCCCGGTGAGCTTCTCGGCACGACGATCCGCGTTCTGCAGCGCACGGCGCTCACGCTCCCGACGGATGACGGTGATGCCCACCAGGATCTCCTCGGGGCCTGCGGCGGGAACAGGGGAGACGAAGGCGGAGGCTTCGGCCAAGAGGTCCTGCGCGACCCGTAGGCGTGCCCCAGGGAGCATGCGCGGCGCACTCACCAGGAACTGCGATATCCGCCGGGCGAGCCGATCCGGCAGCCGGGCGACGTCGGCGATCTGCGCCCAGCCGGCGAGTGACGGCGGGAGCACCGGAACGGTCGAGTCGAGCCGCGGGGTGCGCACGCGCTGGCTGTAGGTGCCGGCGACCATGTCGCCGAGACGCTGGGAGCGCGAGCTGAAGGCGCCGGCCAGCACCGCGATCCCGCCGAAGGTCATGAAGACCTCCAGCACTCCGAGGAGCGCGCGGATGAACGCATGCCGGAAGCCGGGAGCGCCGCCGTCGATGCGCACGATCCGCCCGCCGACGGCAAGCTTTCCGAGGCTGCGCCCCTTGAGGGCGACCTCCATCGTGATCGGCAGCACCACGAAGCTCACCACCAGGGCGACCACGGTGGCGATGCGATCGGTCGCCTCGTCGAGGATCCCGACGTCGAGCAGCCAGATCCGCAGGAAGATCCACAGGACGAACACCCCGAAGGCCAGCAGCATGTCGATGATGGCGCCGGCGGCCCTCAACACGAATCCGATCGGCTGCACGTCGATCGCGACGGCTTCGCCGGACAGCACCTCGTCGGAGGCATCGAGCGGGGCAGACATGAGTACAGTAAATCAGGTGGATGCCGATGCGCTGACAGATGCACGCCGCGCCGAGTGGGAGCGGCTGGAACAGCTGAGCCGTGCGCGGCTCGACGGCGCCGGAGTCGACGAGCTGATCGTCCGGTACCGCGCCGCGTCCGCCGACCTCGCCGAGCTGAAGACCTCGGTGGGCGAATCGCCCCAGGGGTCGTACCTGTCGACGATCCTCGTGCGGGCCCGTCTGCGTCTCACCGGTGCCTCGGACAGCATCCTCACCCTGACCGCGCGCTTCTTCTCGAGCCAGCTTCCGGCGGCGCTCTACCGCCTGCGCTGGACGACGCTCGTGATCGCGATCGCGTTCACCGGCGTGGTCGTGGGCACCGCGACCTGGATATCGTCCGACCCGGCTCTGATCGCCACGCTCGGCCCTCCCGATCTGCTCGAGCAGTACGCCGACGAGAGCTTCACCGGCTATTACACGGAGAATCCCGCCGCGGTCTTCATGGGGATGGTCTGGACGAACAACGCCTGGATCGCCCTGCAGTGCGTGATCTTCGGTGTGACCGGGATCTGGCCGATCTACGCCCTCGTGCAGAACGCGATGGGACTGGGTGTCTCGGGGGCGGTCATGGCCGCCCACGACAAGGCCGACCTGATGATCCTGTACATCCTGCCGCACGGGATGCTGGAGATGACCTCGATCTTCGTGGCGGCGGCAGGCGGACTCCACCTGTTCTGGTCGTGGGTGTCGCCCGGGCACCGGTCGCGGGGGGAGTCGCTCGCCGCCGAGGGGCGCTCGCTGGCGACGGTGGCGATCGGACTGGTCTTCGCGCTGTTCCTCTCCGGTCTCGTCGAGGGCTTCGTGACCGGATGGGCGCTGCCCTGGCCGATCAAGATCGGCATCGGCGCGGCCGCCCTGGCCGTCTTCCTGATCTACATGCTCGTCATCGGCGGGCGCGCCTATCGTCGGGGCGAGCGCGGCGACCTCGTGGAGTACGAGGCGGGAACCCCTCGGCTCGTCGCGGGCTGACGGCACTCACCCCGCGCTGTCATGCCCGGTGCGGTCAGAGTCGGCCGGCGGTCAGAGTCGGCCGGCGGCCTTCAGCTCGATGTAGCGGTCGGCGATGCGCGGAGGAAGAGCCTCCGGGTCGGCGGCGATCGCCTCGCCGCCCGCTCGCCTGACGGCATCCGCCACGTTCTCGGCGTCGCGCATCGTGCGCTCGGCGGCCGCGGCGAGATAGATCTCCTCGCGCGATCCCCGCTGCTGGGCGAGATCGGCGATCCCGTCGTCCGTGACGGAGCCGACGAGGATCGTCGTGGCGCGAGAGGCATCGGGGAAGGCGCCGAGGAAGCCCCTGGCCGACTCGGCGGCATCCTGCGCCGTGAGAACCACGATGAGCGACGGCCTCGTCGTGAGAGAGCGCACGGCACCGAACGCGCCGCGCCAGTCGGTGTCGACGAGTCGTGCGTGCACCGGCGCCATCGCGTCGGTCAGCGCGGGGAGGAGCGCGTTGCCCTCGACGCCGGTGACCCTGGCGCGCACCACGCGGTCGTACATGAGCAGGTGCACGTGATCACCGGCTCGAGCGGCCAGAGCCGCCAGCAGCAGTGACGCCTCGAGTGCGGCGTCGACGCGCGTGCCGTCGCCGACGCGTGCGGCCGCCGTGCGGCCGGTGTCGATGATGATGACGACGTGCCGGTCGCGCTCGGGCCGCCAGGTACGCAACATCGTCGTGCCGGCACGCGCGGTCGCCCGCCAGTCGATCGAGCGCACGTCGTCGCCGCGGACGTACTCCCTCAGGGAATCGAACTCGGTGCCCTGACCGCGCACCTGCAGACTCGTGTTGCCGTCGAGCTCGCGCAGGCGTGCGAGCCGAGACGGCAGGTGCTTGCGAGACGAGAAGGCCGGCAGCACTCTCACGGTGCCGCGGACCGTGTGCCGCGCCTGGCGGCCGGCGAGGCCGAGCGGACCGGTCGAGCGGATCATCACGAACTCGCTCACCAGTTCGCCGCGACGCCGAGGCAGCAGCGGGATGGCGACGCGGCGTCGCTCGCCGGGAGGGACGATGAGTCGCTGACGGCCGGCATCCGCACCGGCCGTGGGCTGCCAGGCGTCGCGGATCAGGGCGTTAAGGGTGCGGCTTCCCTGGTTCTGCACCGCGACGCTGACGGGCACGGGTTCGCCCAGGCGCGTTCTCGACGGCACGCGGCGGGTGACGACCACGGAGCGAGGGCTCGGTGCGGACACGACATCGACCACCACGAGCACGAAGCACAGACCGACCCAGATGCCCAGCGCCGCGTACGCCGAGTATCCCGCGAGCCCTGCGAGGACCAGCGGGACGACGCCGACGGCGAGCGCGAGAGCGACGCGGCCTGTGACGAACATCTAGATCGGCACCCTGGTCTGCTGCACGACGGAGGTCAGCACGGCATCCGCCGACACTCCCTCCATCTGCGCGTCGGGTCGGAGCTGGAGGCGGTGCCGCCATACCGGCACGAGCATCGTCTGCACGTGATCGGGCGTCACCGCAGTCGACGCGTTCAACCAGGCCCAGGCCTTGGCGGCGGCGAGGAGGCCGGTCGACGCGCGAGGGCTGGCGCCGAGCTCCACCGAGGGCGACTGGCGGGTCGCCCTCGCCAGGTCGACGACGTATCCCAGCACGTCGTCGGTGACCTCGACGCGACCTGCGGCCGCCTGCGCCGCGCGGATCTCCTCGGCCGTGACGGTGGGCTCGACCCCGGTGAGCTCGCGCGGCGAGAAGCCGGACGCGTGCTTGCGCAGCACGGACACCTCGGCGTCCCGCTCCGGCATGCCGACCACGAGCTTCATGAGGAAGCGGTCGAGCTGCGCCTCGGGCAGCGAGTAGGTGCCCTCGTGCTCGATCGGGTTCTGGGTCGCGGCGACGAGGAAGGGATCCGGCAGCGTGCGACTCGTGCCGTCGGCGGAGACCTGTCGCTCCTCCATGGCCTCGAGCAGCGCGGCCTGCGTCTTGGGAGGGGTGCGGTTGATCTCGTCGGCGAGCAGGATGTTGGTGAAGACGGGGCCGGCGCGGAAGTCGAACTCTCCCGTGCGGGCGTCGTAGACGAGCGAGCCCGTGACGTCGCCGGGCATCAGATCAGGGGTGAACTGCACGCGCTTGGTGTCGAGGCCCAGCGCGCGGGCGAACGAGCGCACGACGAGCGTCTTCGCCACACCGGGAACACCTTCGAGGAGCACATGTCCGCGCGCGAGCAGCGACACCAGCAGGCCGGTCACGGTGCCCGCCTGCCCGACGACCGCCTTGTCGACCTCGGTGCGTACGCGGTGCATGGACTGACGCAGCTCGGCGTCGGTGAAGTTCTCAGCGGTCACGGGGTGGCCTCGGCTTCCGTTCGGGGGAGTGGACAGTGGATGGCGCGGGCGGTGGTCATTCCCGCCCCCGGTGGGTATGCGTGGATCCGTCGACGGCGGTCTCCAGCTCGCGGAGCCTGCGGGCGAGTTCGATCAGCCCGTCGTCATCGACGGGCAGAGCACCCGCGAGGAGCGCCTGGAGAGTGCCACGCGGGATCCGCAGACGATCGGATGCCGCGTCGGCGATCTCGTCGGCGCCGGAGCGCGCATCGAGGCCCAGCTTCTTGGCCAGTCGACGCATGCTGCCGTCGCGGATCGCCTCCGCGGCGTGCGCGGAATCGGCGGCCTTGGCGGTCAACCTGGCGCGTCCCTGCATCGTCTCCGACGCGCGCACCGTGACCGGCAGCGTCTCCGCGACGAGCGGGCCGAACCTCTGTCCTCGCCAGAGCGCGGCCGCGATGCCGGCGAGCATGAGCAGGAGGATCGCCGGCGTGACCCATGCCGGGGTGAGCGAACCGAGAGTGTCCGGCATCTCGCCCTCGATGTCGGAGTCCTCGTAGCTCGGCACGTACCAGACGACCCGCTCGGTCTGCCCGAGGAGCGCGAGCCCGAGTGCGGCGTTGCCGTCCTCGGCGAGATAGGCGTTCGTGAAGAGCCTGGCGCCCTCGACCACCGCGCGCTCCAGGCCGTCGTCGTCGTCGACGAGCACGGCAGCGGCGTCGTCGGAGCCGAAGCATCCGTCGACCCCATCACCGGGCGCGAACAGGCGGTCGGGACGGATGGTCCCGACGTCGGCGAACTCGGGGACATCGCAGGAGGCCGACACCGGGGCGGAATCCGGCGAGGCGTTCTCGCCGATGTCCAGGACACTGAGCAGGTGCGTGCTGGTCGAGAGGAAGACCACCCGGTCGGCGGGTTCCATGAGCTCGGTCAGCCCTTCGTCCGTCAGAGTGAACGGGTTCGCCATCACCAGCGTGGAGCCGTCGTCGAGCGCCGCACGGGCCTCGGCACGGGAGCGGTGCACCGACACCTCGACGCCCTGATCCTCGAGCAGCTGGGCGAGCGCCATGGCACCCGAGTCGCCGACGCTCTCGGGATCGAGCGCGCCGCGCTGCGACGGCATCTGCACGCTGACCTGCACCGCCACGAAGACGCCGACGAGCACGAGCGCCGCGACCGCGGCCCACCCGCCCAGCGCGCGCAGACGCCGCCGCCCGTCCGACGGCCCGGCCGTCGCCGCGGACGGATCCCTCTGCTCCGTCGTGCTCACGCGAGTACGGCCGTCTCTGCGCGGAGGGCGGCCAGTCGGTCGTCGGTCGCCGCGAGCTCGGCGTAGCGCTCCTGCGTCGACGGGTGGCGCAGATAGCGCACGTCGTCGAACGACACCGCCGCGCTGCGCACTGCGTCGGCCTCGGCGGGGAACACGCGCACGACCTCCCTGGCTATCGCCTGGGCGGTCGCGCCGGGGGAGGGATCGATCAGATCCCTCTCGAGGAGTCCGCGCGCGAGAGCGCGGAAACGGAGGATCGTCGCCTCGTCCCATTCGCCGTTTCGAGCGCTGCGATCGGCGTCTGCCCTGAGCTGTGCGGCGGAGCGATCGTCGTCGGCGCCGAGCAGGTCGCCGAGCTGTCGGCGAACGGCCTGCGCCCGGCGGGGCCTGCCCCAGATGATGAGGGCGGTGACGAGCGCGGCGAAGATGACGATGCTCACGATGATGAGAGCGGAGGGACCCACGTTCGCGCCGTTGTCGGAGCTGAAGAGATCTGCGAGGAATCGGCCGATGTCGCGTGCCAGGAGGTCGAACCAGGTCGGCTTCGCATCGGCGTAGCGCGGATTCGAGAGCTCCTTCTCCGCCCAGCGCCTGGCCTCGTCGCCGTCGGGGATGAGGGGATCGAGAGGCAGGATCATGCCGACCCGTCGCCGTCGCTGCCGCGACCGTCGCCGCCGATCGTCCCACCGGCGGGAGGCGGCTGATACGCGGGAGGCGCGGTGTACGGGGGCTGCGCTGCGGCGGGCGGCTCGGCGGCGTAGGGAGGCTGAGCCGGGTACGGCTGCGGGGCGGCGTAGGGAGGCTGAGCCGGGAACGGCTGCTGTGCGCCGTACGGGGGCTGCCCGGCGTACGGCTGCTGCGGGTACGGCGTCGAGGACTGCGGCATCGGGTACCCGTAGGGCGCCGGGTAGGCCTGGCCC
The DNA here is from genome assembly GCA_963518515.1 of uncultured Microbacterium sp. Lineage (GTDB taxonomy): Bacteria > Actinomycetota > Actinomycetes > Actinomycetales > Microbacteriaceae > Microbacterium. The sequence continues at coordinate 154,924 of CAUQIW010000006.1, read as the reverse complement.
TCGTATCCGGTCGACATCGCCGCCCACTCCGGCACCTGGCGGGGCGGAGGGGCGCTGGTGACGGCCCGGCTCTCATCCACCGCGAACGGATCGCCGAGCTGCTCGTCCGTCCAGCCGAGGTCGCGCCGCTCGATGTGCGAGATCAGGTCCTGATCGAGGCCTTCATACCTCATGCGGCTGTCGATGTAGACGAGGGTGCCTGCCGAGCTCTGCACGACGAGAGAGATCGCCTGCAGCACGAGCAGCAGTATCTGCGGGATGAGCAGGGCGAAGACGAAGCCCATGATCGCTCCGGTGTCGGTCGCGCCGGTCGGGGCGATGACTCCGCCGAGCATCGAGCTCAGCAGCGAGACCGGAATGCTCACCACCTGCATCGCGATGCCCATGATGAGCCCGATCAGGAAGGTCACTCCCCAGGCGACCCAGAATCGCCCGCGCGTGAGGCGCCAGGACCGCACGAGCGCACCCCGGAAGGTGGCGCGCTCGAGCACGAGGATCGAGGGGACGAGGAGGAGCTTCGTCGTGAGCCAGACGACCAGCGGGATCGTCGCCAGCACGATGAGAACGATCACGATGACCATGCCGCCGATGAGTGCCGCGGAATCGCCGAGTCCACCGGCGACGAAGGCCGCGATGACGAGGAACACGATCACGATCACGCCGAAGATGAAGACCACCGAGAGGGAGGCGAACCCCGCGAGTCGCCAGAACGACGGGATCATCTTGCGCCAGAGGGTGCCGAGGCTCGCCTTCACGCCGATGGCCGCGAGCCCGATCTCCGCCGCGACGACGCCCTGCATGAGGGCGGTGAAAGCGACGGAGGCGATGCCCACCGCGAGGCCCGCGACGATGTTCATCGCGATCGTGCCGGCGAACACGGCCTCGAAGTCCTCGGATGCCGGCGAGAGCGACTCGAGCCGGGTGAAGGTCGTGACGAACACGAATCCCATGACCGACGCGCTGATCACGACGACGGCGAGCTGGATCACGACGCCGAAGCCGAACAGCACCTTCGGGTTGTGTCGGAGCGCGGAGAACGATCGCGTCAGCAGCATCCCGAAGGTCAGGGGATGCAGGGGGATGATGCCCTTCTTCGGGGCAGGGGTCCACATCTGGCCGCTCACCGGCACTCCCTCCGTCGTGCGCTCCCATCGTGTCACAACACGCGTCGCAGGCGTGGACGCGAAGCCGTGGGACTGAGTGCCATAAGGTAACAGTTATGACCTCACGCATTCTTGTGGTCGACGACGACACCGCGCTCGCCGAGATGATCGGCATCGTGCTGCGCACCGAGGGCTTCGAACCCGTGTTCTGCGCAGACGGTGCGCGGGCGGTCGATGAGTGGCGCGCTCAGCGCCCCGATCTCGTGCTCCTCGACCTGATGCTCCCCGGCATGGACGGCATCGAGATCTGCACGCGCATCCGCGCGGAGTCCGGTGTTCCGATCATCATGCTCACCGCGCGCACGGACACGGCCGATGTGGTGCGCGGTCTCGAGGTGGGCGCGGACGACTACATCGTCAAGCCCTTCAATCCGAAGGAGCTGGTGGCGCGCATCCGCACCCGGCTGCGCCCCGCGGCCCAGACCTCCGGCGAGCAGCTGCGCGTGGGAGATCTCACCGTTGACGTCGACGCGCACGAGGTGCGCAGGGGCACCACGGCCATCGCTCTCACACCGCTGGAGTTCCAGCTGCTGGTGGCCCTCGCCGCGAAGCCGCAGCAGGTCTTCTCTCGCGAGATGCTCCTCGAGCAGGTGTGGGGATACCACTACAAGGCCGACACGCGGCTGGTGAACGTGCATGTGCAGCGCCTCAGGGCCAAGGTCGAGATCGACCCGGACAACCCGAAGATCGTCATGACGGTGCGAGGCGTCGGCTACCGCGCCGGGAGCGTCGGCTAGCGGAGCATGGCCGCGACAGAGACGACCACCACGGCGGTCGCCGTCCTGCGCGACTGGCGGGGCTGGCCGACCGTGCTCGGCGCACTCTGGCGACGCTCGCTGCGGTTCCGCACCGTCTCGATCACGCTGCTCCTGACCTCGACGGCGATCCTCATCACCTGCGTGACGATGGCGCTCGTCATCCAGAACGACCTCTTCGAATCCCGCAAGAACGAGGCGCTCGAAGACGCTGCTCGATCGATCAACCAGGCGCAGACGACGCTCGACGCCACGGCGCTCGGCGACAGTCCCACGGCCCTGCAGGAGCTGTGGGACACGGTGCAGGAGGATCTCGGGCGCAATTCGACCTCGGAAGGACTCGCCGGAGCACGCATCGATCAGGACCCGGATGCGGCACCGCTCAACGGCTTCACCGCGGGGCTCAGCTTCAACATCATCAGTCCCGCGCTGCAGAACAGGGTGAAGGAGTTCGACGACAGGCAGTCGTGGCAGTCGGTGTCGGTCGATGTCGGTGGTCGAGGGGTGCCGGGGATCATCGTCGGCCAGCAGCTGCAGGTTCCCGAGGCGGGCTCGTTCGAGGTGTACTTCGCGTACGACCTGGCCGACGCCGACCAGACGCTCGCCTTCGTGCAGCGCACCCTCTGGATCGCCGGCATCGGACTGGTGGCGATCGTCGCGGCGATCTCCTTCATCGTGCTCCGCACCGTCTCGACCCCGATCGTGGAGGCGGCGGAGACCAGTGCACGACTCGCCGCAGGCGACCTCGAGGTGCGCATCGACGTGCACGGCGAAGATGAGCTCGCGACCCTCGGCCGCTCGTTCAACGCGATGGCCGACAGCATCGAGTCGCAGATCAAGGAACTGGGCGAGCTGTCCCTCGTGCAGCAGCGCTTCGTGTCCGACGTCTCGCACGAGCTCAGGACTCCGCTCACCACGATCCGTCTCGCCGCCGACATGCTCAACGACCAGCGCGAGGAGTTCGACCCGACGACGGCGCGCACCACCGAGCTCCTGCACGCCCAGGTGCAGCGCTTCGAGACGCTTCTCACGGACCTGCTGGAGATCAGTCGCTACGACGCGGGGTCCGTGCAGCTCGAGCTGGAGGCGACGAGCCTCGCCCACCTCGCCGAGGACATCATCGAGCAGATGCAGCCACTCGCCGACGGGCGAGGCACGCAGCTGCGACTCGTCGCGCCCGGCGGGTACTCGCCGGTCGACATGGATCCCCGACGCGTGCGCCGTGTGCTGCGCAACCTCATCGGCAACGCCATCGAGCATGGAGAGGGGCGCCCGGTGATCGTCACCGTCGACAGCAACCAGCATGCGGTCGCCGCAGGGGTCAGGGACTTCGGACTGGGTATGGAGCCGGCGGACGCCCAGAGGGTGTTCGATCGGTTCTGGCGTGCCGACCCCTCGCGGCAGCGCACGATCGGGGGCACCGGTCTCGGGCTGTCGATCGCGCTCGGCGACGCGTCGCTGCACGGCGGCACCCTCGCCGTGTGGTCCGAGCTGGGGGTGGGCTCGAACTTCGTCCTGACCCTGCCTCGCCGCGGCGATGCGCTCGACGGGCCGTCTCCCATCCCGATCGAGCCTCAGGATCCGCTGTCGGAGATCGGCGACACCACCCAGCCGATCCAGCTCGCCGACCTGCCGGCGGAGCTGTTCGACCGAGGGAGCCTCGAATGACCGCGAAGATGCGTCGCGCCCTGCGCGCAGTCGCTGTCGCGACCGCAGCCCTGATGCTGTCGGCCTGCGCCGGACTTCCGACCGCCGGCGACGTGCAGTCGGGGCTGCCTCTCGGTGCGTCTCCTCAGGATCCCGACTTCCTCCCTCTCGCGTCAGGGCCGGTGGAGGACGCGGGACCCATCAGCATCGTCGAGGGATTCATGGAGGCGGCGATCACGCCTGCCGACAACTGGGACACCGCCCGCACGTTCCTCACCCCGCAGTTCGCGGCGAACTGGCGGCCGACCACGGGCGTCTCGATCGACATCAGCTCCGCGACGAGGTCGTTCTCCTCCACCGTCGAGGACGAGAACGACGCCTCCGACGGCGACACCGCCGATGTGCGCGTGAAGTTCGATCAGGTCGCCAGCGTCGACGGCACCGGGGCGTATTCCGAGGCGTCCGGTGCATCGACGTCGGCCTTCGTCGTCGTGAAGAGCGCGGGGCAGTGGCGTATCGCGGAGGCACCGGACGGGGTCGTGATCGACCAGTCGCGGTTCCCACGGGTGTACGACGACTACGCGCTGCAGTACTACGACCAGTCGTGGGAGCGACTCGTGCCCGATGTGCGGTGGTTCCCGCGGCGCGCCACGATCGCGACGACGATCGCGCAATCGCTGATCGGAGGGGCGCCGAGCCCGTGGCTCGACCCCGCGGTGCAGAGCGCGTTCCCGCCGGGGGTGCAGCTCGCTCGTGACGCCGTGCCGATCGACGCCGATCAGGTCGCCGATGTCGCGCTCAACCGCGCTGCGGCGAGCCTCGATCAGACGACCCTCGCGCGCATGCGCACCCAGATGCAGGCCACGCTGACGGCGGCGGGCGTGCAGATCAACCAGGTGCGGTTCACGATCGACGGACGCACTCTCGACGCCGGCGTCGTGAAACTCGTGGAGGATCCGCCGGACGCGGGCACGCTGGTGCTGAAGAGCGGCGAGTTCGGGACTCTGGTGGGGAGCGAGGTGACGCCCATCCCCGGCGTCACCGAGGAGATCCTGGCGCTCACGGAACCGATCCTCGCCATCGACGTCGCGTCGGACAACTCCCACGCCGCCGTTCAGCTCGGCGACCGGCACGTCTATCTCGCCGGCGGCGGACAGCTCGATGAGCTCGATGCTCGTGACTCGCTGATCCGGCCCTCGATGGACCCCTTCGACTACACCTGGACGGTGCCGTCGAACGTTCCGTCGGCGGTCGTCGCGACCGGACCGGACGCGGCGCCGCGCACCATCACCGGAGCCTGGCCCGATGCCTCGGAGATCTCCGCGCTGAGGGTGTCGGCGGACGGCGCCAGGGTCGCCGCGATCGTGGCGGTCGGCGGAGAGCGCTGGATGGTGGTCGCCGCGGTCATCCGCGACGACACAGGCGTGCCGTCCGAGCTCGGCGAGCCGGAGCCCCTCGTGCAGATCGCGGGCGCAGCCTCAGGGCTCGTCTGGCTGGGCTCCGACCGCCTCGGCGTCCTCGTCGACCTCGAGGACCGGGTGGTGCTCACGCAGATCGTCGGCGGAACGGGGACGTCGGAGGTCGCGCCGCCCGGGGCCGTGTCGATCGCCGGCTCCAGGGGCGCGGCCGGCATCCGGATCCTCGGAGCCGACGGCGCCGTGTTCGCACGCAGCGGTTCGGCGTGGAGCGAATCGACGACGGGAGTCATCGTGCTCGCGACCCGAGCCGGACGCTGAGCCGACGTCCAGGGACTCTATGCACTTCCCGGAACTCCTTCTGCACATCGCATCGATGGAGGCTGATCCGCTCGTCCGTGGAGCAGGAAGGCGCTGCGGAGACGCGGAGAAGCCGGGACGAGACACGATCGAGGTATGCCGACCGATTCGCCAGGCCGCGCGCTCGGGGCCGAGATCCTTGCCTTCCTGCTCGCGGCGACGTGCGCGGGCTGCGACCTGCCCGGAACGCTCCTGTGCGACGGGTGCCGCGGCCTGCTGACGCCCGCCGACCTCGAGACGCGGACTCCGGGCGGTCTCCGCGTGCGCTCCGTGTTCGCCTTCGATTCCGTCGCCGCACGCTGCATCCGCAGACTCAAAGACCAGGGAGAGACCATGCTGGCCCGACCGCTCGGCCGGGCTCTCGCGGACACGCTCCATGACGAGCTCGCGGTGGTCGACGACGCGATGGCGGTTCCGGTGCCGACGTCGCGCGCGGCCTTTCGTCGACGGGGCTACCGGGTACCCGATCTGCTGATCTCCCGGGCAGGATCTCCCGCGGTGCGACTGCTCACCACGACGGGCGTGCGAGGCGACCAGCGCGGCCTCGACGCCGCCGCGAGGGCCCAGAACGTGCGGGGGAGCATGCGCACCCGCTGGCGCGGCGACGGGGCCGCGCTGGTGCTCGTGGACGACGTGATGACCACCGGGGCGACCTTCGACGAGGCGGCGCGCGCGGCCTCCGCCGCGGGGTTCCGCATCCTATCCGCAGTGGCCCTGGCAGAGACACCCCGTCACGGTGAACGCATCGCCGACGCATCGGGAACACGGCGCAAATGAACCGTGACTTCCGTCGGCATGCGGACTACGGTTGAGGCCACAAGGCGACCACGGTCCGCCCTTGGCCGGGAGGACCGGGACAAGGAGGCAGCAATGGAAACAAGCATCGTTGGCGTCGGAGTGGGTATCACTGATCGCTTCCGAACCGTTGTCGAGGAGAAGATCGCCAGGATCCAGACGTTCGCATCGCGGGCGCAGCGACTGGACGTGAAGGTCACCCACCGGGTGTATCGCAACGGCCATGTTCCCGAGGAGACCGTCGAGCTGACGCTGATCAGCACAGGGCCGGTCGTACGAGCCGAAGCCACAGACGGCGACAAGTTCGTGGCCCTCGACCTCGCGGTCGACAAGATGGCGGAGCAGCTGCGCCGCGCGAAGGAGAAGAGGGTCGACGGGCGGCAGCATCCCCGCGGCGCGCACTTCGAGAAGGAGAGCGGATCCCTCGAGGGCATCGACGTGCAGCCCGCCTCCGCCGACCTGCTGGAGGCCGTCGCCACAGGCACGGTCCCGGTGCAGAACGACGAGGAAGAGGCATACTCGCCCGTCGTCATCCGCACGAAGAGTTTCGACGCCGAGTGGATGACGGTCGAAGAGGCCGTCGATCGCATGGAACTCGTCGGACACGACTTCTTCCTGTTCGTCGATGTCCGAACCGATCACCCGAGCGTCGTCTACCGCCGCAAGGGCTGGGACTACGGCGTGATCGCGCTGAGCGCCCAGGCCCCGCCCACGGAGGCTCTCGCGTCCTGATCCGACGCGCAGAACGGCCCGGTCCCCGATGGGGGGCCGGGCCGTTCTGACGGGTGCGGCGGTCGACTCAGTCGAAGATGCCGTCAAGGAGGCTGCCGATGACGAGTCCGCCGAGGATTCCCGAGGCGATGTCGCCGCCTCCACCGCCGCGACGGCCCCCGCCGCCGCCCCAGCCGCCTCCGCCGCCCCAGCCGTCGTCCTGCGGACGGGACGAGTCGATGTCGCGCTGGGCGAGCTGCAGGGCCTCCGAGGCGAGGTGCGCGACCCGGCGGGCGCTGGCGAGCGCCTGTTCGCGCGTGTCCTCCGCGGGCAGCAGATCCGAGAGGTCGACCCGCAGACGCTCCGCCTCGGCGAGCCGGGTACGGGCGTCGGCGCCGATCCAGCCGCGGTGCCCGGCGATGAGTCCTCGTGCGACTCCCAGCTGGCGGTCGGCATCGTCGATCGCGTGCTGCACCTGCGGGATGCTCGGCAGCGGGTTCTGCGCGCGATGACGCGCCGTGGCGATCGCATCGTCCAGCGCGGTGTTCGCGGCGCGCAACTGCGAGAGCTCGGCGAAGGGGTCACCCGGCGTTCCGGCGGGGGAGAGGGCGCTCAATGCCTCCTGCAGCGCGGTCACGGCCGTGGCGACGGCGGGCACCTGGGGCGCTGTCCTCGCTGCGATGAGGTCGCCGCGGGAGTCGGCCACGACTTCGGCAAGGGTCGACTCGGCGCGCAGGGCCTCGATCTCGAAGTCCTCGACGGCGTCGAGCAGCGCGGAGGCGCGACGGGTGGCTTCTGTGGCGGTCTCCAGAGCGAGGTTCGCCTCCTCGTTCTGCTTGGCGGCGCGACGACGCTCCGAGACCGCGGCGCCGTGTGTCGCGAAGGCGATGAGCTGCTCCGCCTCCTGGGCGCTCGCCGTGATCTGATGCATCGCGGACTCCGAGTACCTGGCCGAGAGGCGGGCCACCGACTCGTTGGTGTGCGGGATGCGCGCGCTCAGCGCCTCGGCATCCGCTCGCACCTGGGCGATGATCTCGGGAGCTCGCCGCACCTTGGAGACCGACTCCGCCAGGATCGAGGTCTTCTCGTCGAGAAGGTCCTGAGCCCAGTCGCACAGCTGGATGATGCGCGCGTTGCGAGTGCGCAGCTCCTCCGGGGTGTCGGGGATCTCATCGTGATTGAGCTGATGCAGCTGGAAGGCCTCGCCGAGGTGCGTGCGCACCGCACTCAGAGCCTTCCTGAGGTCGCCGGTGAGAGACGCGCCGAGCTCGGCCTCCGCGAACTCGAGCTCATCGGACGTCGAGCGGATGCGCTCGTCTGCGGCGACCAGCGCCTGCTCCGCACGACGTGCCAGATCGGCGTCCTGTGCGGCCAGTTCTTCCTGCTCGCGCTTGCGTCTGCCCCATATTCCAGCCATGACACGATCCTAGTTTCCCCGGGGGCGCGCCCGGCTGTGCATCCGCTTCAGGCGAACGGGAGACCAGACGATCAGATGAGGGCGCGTGCCGGGCGACCGCGCTTCGGACGCTCCGACGCGGGTTCGAGGGCCCACGCTCCGGCCTCCCTGCCCGCGAGCCTGCTCTCGACGTGCTCGAGCCACGTCAGCTCCGCATCGGCGGCGAACACCATCGCGTCGACGACCATCGACCAGGCGAGACCCTCGGCGCTGTCGTCCTCCCTCGACGACCTGACCTGGAGCAGCTCGTCACGCTGCCGCATAGAGGCCTTCCTCTGCGCGTGGATCAGCGCCGTCGCATCGACGCCGGGGAGCGTGACCGCCATCGCGAGCTTCGTGGCGAGCTCGTCACGGCCGACCTGGCCGCGATCGACGGGGGTGGAGAGCCACCTGCCGACCTCGGCGGCCCCGTCCTCGGTGATCGTCCAGTGGATGTGCCCCTGAGCGTCGGCGGTTCCCCGCGTCACGAACCCGTCGCGTTCGAGTCGCTCGAGGGTGTTGTAGATCTGCCCCACGTTCAGAGGACGGGTCGATCCGGTACGACGGTCGAACTCGTGGCGCAGCTGATGGCCGTAGCACGGACCCTGCGCGAGGATCGCGAGCAGACCCTGACGAACGGACATGAGACCTCCTGTGTCGTCGCTCAATATACATACCGGGAAACGGGTCGGGCGCCGCGCCATGCAGGCGACGTTGAGGTCACGGCCCGGTAACATGGCGATGTATGCCTGGCGCGCGCCCGATCGGTGGCGGAGCCGGAACCATCGACAGGGAGATGTATCTGTGGCCAATCCTCTTGAGAAGCTGCTGCGCGCCGGAGAGGGACGGGTCATCCGTCGCCTGAACCAGGTGGTGAAGGCCGTGAACGCGCTGGAAGAGGACATCTCCAAGCTCACGGACGACGAGCTGCGCAACGAGACGGTCGAACTGCGCGAGCGCTACGCGGCCGGTGAGACGCTCGACAAGCTGATGCCCGAGGCCTTCGCCGCTGTCCGCGAGGCCGCCAAGCGCACGCTCGGCATGCGGGCCTACGACGTGCAGATCATGGGAGGCGCGGCGCTGCACCTCGGGAACATCGCCGAGATGAAGACCGGTGAGGGCAAGACGCTCGTCGCCACCTTCCCCGCCTACCTCAACGCGATCGCCGGCGAGGGCGTGCACGTCATCACGGTGAACGACTTCCTCGCCAGCTACCAGGCCGAGCTCATGGGTCGCGTGTACCGCGCTCTCGGAATGACCACCGGCATCATCGTCTCCGGGCAGACCCCTGCGGTGCGGCGCGAGCAGTACGCCTGCGACATCACCTACGGCACGAACAACGAGTTCGGCTTCGACTATCTCCGCGACAACATGGCGTGGAGGAAAGAAGACCTCGTGCAGCGCGAGCACTACTTCGCGATCGTCGACGAGGTCGACTCGATCCTCATCGATGAGGCTCGCACGCCGCTCATCATCTCCGGACCCTCGTCGGGCGAGGCGAACCGCTGGTTCGCGGAGTTCGCGAAGATCGCCCGCACGCTCGAGGCCGGCGTCGACTATGAGGTCGACGAGAAGAAGCGCACCGTCGGCGTGCTCGAGCCCGGCATCGAGAAGGTCGAGGACTACCTCGGCATCGACAACCTCTACGAGTCGGCGAACACTCCGCTGATCTCCTTCCTCAACAACTCGATCAAGGCTCTGGCCCTGTTCAAGAAGGACACCGACTACGTCGTCATGAACGACGAGGTGATGATCGTCGACGAGCACACCGGTCGCATCCTCGTCGGTCGTCGTTACAACGAGGGCATCCACCAGGCCATCGAGGCCAAGGAAGCCGTTCCGGTGAAGGCCGAGAACCAGACGCTCGCCACGGTGACCCTGCAGAACTACTTCCGCCTGTACGACAAGCTCGCGGGCATGACGGGTACCGCCGAGACCGAGGCGGCGGAGTTCATGTCGACCTACAAGCTCGGCGTGATCCCCATCCCGACCAACCGGCCGATGGTCCGCAAGGACCAGTCCGACCTCGTCTACAAGAACGAGACCGCGAAGTTCGCCCAGGTCGTCGAGGACATCGTCGAGCGCCATGCCGCCGGGCAGCCCGTGCTGGTCGGAACGGTGAGCGTCGAGAAGAGCGAGTACCTGTCGCGCCTGCTCGCGAAGAAGGGCGTCAAGCACGAGGTCCTGAACGCGAAGAACCATGCGCGCGAGGCCGAGATCGTCGCCAGAGCTGGTCGCCTCGGCGCCGTCACCGTGGCCACCAACATGGCAGGTCGAGGCACCGACATCATGCTCGGCGGCAACGCCGAGTTCCTCGCGGTGCAGGACCTCAAGGGCAAGGGTCTCGACCCGGTGGAGACGCCGGAGGAGTACGAGGTCGCGTGGGACGAGACGTATGAGGCGATGAAGTCGGTCGTCTCCGAGGAGGCCGCGAAGGTCATCGAGGCCGGCGGTCTGTACGTCCTGGGCACCGAGCGCCACGAATCGCGCCGCATCGACAACCAGCTCCGCGGTCGGTCGGGGCGTCAGGGCGACCCGGGCGAGAGCCGTTTCTACCTGAGCCTCACCGACGATCTCATGCGACTGTTCCAGTCGGGCGCCGCAGAAGCCATCCTGTCCCGCACGAACTTCCCCGACGACGTGCCGATCGAGTCGGGTCTGGTCTCCCGTGCGATCCGCAGTGCGCAGTCGCAGGTCGAGTCCCGCAACGCCGAGATGCGCAAGAACGTCCTGAAGTACGACGACGTCCTGAACCGTCAGCGCGAGACGATCTACGCCGACCGCCGACACATCCTGCAGGGTGATGACATCGCCGACCGCGTGCAGCACTTCATCGAGGACGCCATCTCCGGCGTCGTCCGCGATCACACCGGCGAGGGCCACAACGAGAGCTGGGACTTCGACGCGCTCTGGACCGAGCTCAAGACCCTCTACCCGGTCAGCGTCACGATCGACGAGGTCGTCTCGGAGGCCGCCGGCCGCAAGGGCGGCATCACCGCAGACGGGCTGACACGCGAGCTGCTCTCGGATGCGAAGATCGCCTACGAGACCCGCGAGGAGTCCCTCGGAGAGGCGGCGACCCGTGAGCTCGAGCGTCGCGTGGTGCTGCAGGTGCTCGACCGCCGCTGGCGCGACCACCTGTACGAGATGGACTACCTCAAGGACGGCATCGGCCTCCGCGCCATGGCGCAGCGCGACCCGCTCATCGAGTACCAGCGCGAGGGGTACGCGATGTTCCAGTCGATGATGGGGCAGATCAAGGAGGAGTCGGTCGGCTACCTCTACAACCTCGAGGTCGAGGTACGGCGTGCTGCCGATTCCCAGACCGCCGAGGTCGAGGCCAAGGGACTCGCGGAGGGCGGGGGCGAGCAGCGACTCGAGTACTCGGCGGCCAACGACGCGGGAGAGGTCGAGGTCCGCAACGACCGCGGTCAGGTGCAGCAGGCGGCGACGGAGCGGATGCGCAAGGCGACGGCGGCGCGCACGGCCCCGGAGGAGCAGCCCGAGGCGGCGCAGGGTCCGCGCGGAGCATTCGGCCAGCGCACCGAGGCCCAGGCTCCCGCGCCGGCCAACCGCGAGGAGCGGCGCGCGCAGGGCAAGAAGAAGAAGTAGTCCTCCACGAGAAGAGGGGCCGATCCCGGTGGGATCGGCCCCTCTTCTCGTTCTGTAGGCTTGCGCAATGACTCCAAAGCGCCACTTCGACCAGTCGTCGAAGCTCAAGAACGTCCTGTACGAGATCCGTGGGAACACGCTCGTCGAGGCGGCGCGGCTGGAGGCCGAGGGGCACCGGATCCTCAAGCTCAACACGGGCAACCCGGCGATCTTCGGCTTCGAGGCGCCGCATCAGATCGTCCACGACATGCTGGCGGCGCTGCCGACCGCTCACGGATACAGCGACAGCAAGGGCATCGTCTCCGCACGCCGTGCAGTGGTCAGCCGGTACGAGGAGATCGAGGAGTTCCCGCGTTTCGGTCCCGAGGACGTGTTCCTGGGCAACGGCGTCTCCGAGCTCATCACGATGACCATGCAGGCCCTGCTCGACGAAGGCGACGAGGTGCTGATCCCCGCGCCCGACTATCCGCTGTGGACGGCGATGACGAGCCTGGCGGACGGCACGCCGGTGCACTATCTCTGCGACGAGGACAACGGCTGGCAGCCCGATCTCGAGGACATCCGATCGAAGATCACGCCGCGTACCAAGGCGCTCGTGATCATCAACCCGAACAACCCCACGGGGGTGGTCTACAGCAGGGAGATCCTCGAGGGCATGGTGCAGATCGCGCGCGAGCACGAGCTGCTCCTGCTCTCAGACGAGATCTACGACCGGATCCTGTTCGACGGCGCCGTGCACATCCCGACCGCGACGCTGGCGCCCGACCTCCTGTGCCTGACGTTCAACGGCCTCTCGAAGACCTATCGGGTCGCCGGGTACCGCTCCGGCTGGCTCGTCATCACGGGGCCGCAGGCGCATGCGAAGGGGTTCCTCGAGGGCATCAACCTCCTCGCGTCCACCCGACTCTGCCCCAACGTGCCGGCGCAGCACGCGGTGCAGGCCGCCCTCGGCGGCGTGCAGTCGATCGATGCCCTGATCTCCTCGAGCGGACGGCTTCACGAGCAGCGTGACATCGCCTGGGAGGGTCTCGAGGCGATCCCCGGCGTGTCCTGCGTCAAGCCCATGGGTGCGCTCTACGCGTTCCCCCGACTCGACCCGAACGTGCACGAGATCAGAGACGACGCGAAGCTCGTCTACGATCTGCTCGTGTCGGAGCACATCCTGCTGGTGCAGGGCACCGGGTTCAACTGGCCCACGCCCGATCACCTCCGTCTGGTCACGCTCCCCGAGCCGCGCGTGCTGGCAGAAGCCGTCGAACGTCTCGGGAACTTCCTCTCGAGCTATCGGCAGTAGCCGGCGGCGACGGATCGTGCGATGCGGCAAGTCGCCGTATCGCGGCGACCAGCGGAGACCGCGGGGTGACGTCGGCCATGGGTCGCGCATGCAGGAGCGCGGCGTCGGCGGCCCGCTGATCGGACGGCAGGAAGACGACGTCCTCGATGCCTGCGAACCGCTCGAGCGTGCGCCTGATCTGACCACGGGCGTCGAGGCCCAGAGGACCGGGCCGCACCTGGTTGACGACGACGGTGATCGGGGTGGGGGAGGAGAGGCGCCGAAGCTCCGAATGGTCTCGCAGGAAGCGGCTGATGCCGAGCGGGTCTCCGGCGGCGACGGCGACGATGTCGTCGGCCTCGCGCACCGCGGCGACGGTCGCCGCGTGCCTCCTCGGCCCGGTGAGGTCGTACGTCGCCTCGTCATCGGCATCGAACGCGCTCGCGACGTCGACCACGGTGCGCTCCGACCAGATGCGGCACTCCCGCAGCGTCGCCGTGAGGCGGGCTTCGGACAGCTCGGGCCAGCGGGTCGGCCGATTGATCCCGCAGAGCACGTCGATCTCGCCTCCGCTGCTGACGAGAGTGGCCGAGAGACGCGAGAGCTCCGCGGAGTCGAGAGCGCCCAGCTCCGCCCGACGGCAGGCCGCGGCGATCCCCGGCGCGTCGTCGCTCATCCCGAGCAGCAGCGAGAGCGATGGTGCCACGGTGTCGGCGTCGACGAGCGCTGTGCGCCGGCCCCGGCGTGAGAGCTCGACGGCGTACTGGATGGCGATCGTCGACCGACCGGGAGCACCGTGCGGACCCCAGACGACCGTCACGCGGTGCGGGGTCGACCGCATTCGCGCGGCCGAGGCGGGAGAGTCCGTCGCGATGGCCGCGGCGACCTGCCAGCCTGTAGCCGCGGCCGGCAGCGCGGGCGCGAGGCCGAGCCGCGCCAGCATCCTGCTCTCGGCCTCTCCCAGTGCGACGACCCTGACGCCTGCCCTGTCGCACGCGGCGACGAGGTCGGGGGTCAGCACGGCTCTCGACGTCGCGACGATCGCGGCGTCGATCCCCGGGGGCAGCGCCGGTGCGGTCGTCGGAGGCACGACGGCGACGACGGTGATGCCCTCCAGCTCGAGCTCCCCGGCGAGTTCGGATGCTCGCGGCTCATCGAGCGCGACGATCACGGAGATCACTGAGCGGCCCCGACCGGAACGATCGACAGGACGGAGCCGCCGGTGATCGCCGCGAGGACGTCTGCGACATCCGCGCGATCGATCACCACCTCCACGCTTGTCCCGTCGCTCGCCAGCATCGCCTCCGAGTCGATGACGGCAGAGACGATCACATCGGTGACGAGGATCCGAGGGCTCTCGAAGGTCCGTCCGTCATCGAGCGGCGGGGCGGACCACAGTTCGACGACCGTTCCGGCGACGACCTCCTTCGGAATGCCGGTGCCGCTCTCCACCACGATCGTGGTCGTGCGCGTCTGCGCGGGATCGGCGGCGGCCGTCGCGGGGATTAGCTCTCCCTCGGTGACGGTGCGCGCCGCCACGTCACCCGGCCGGAGATCCTGAGGCCCGAGGTAGTCGCCGGTGAGCCCGGCGAGGTTCACCTCGACCACCTGGAAGTCCCCTGACGCCAGCGGCTCACCCTCCACGATCGTGCGCGTCGCCTGCAGCATCGGCGTCGTGGCCCCGGCTGTGGAGACGACCAGCCACACCCCTCCGATCGACAGCGCAACGAGTGCGAGGCCGATGAGGAAGCGGGCATCGCCCCAGAACGCTCGACGAGATCTGGAGTGCATGGTCATGGCGACATGGTCACAGATATGGCTCGACGACCGTCGGAGTTATCCACAGCGGTCTCATGCGATAGGCGAACACGCGACGTGGGGGGAGAATGGGGTCATGTCGGACATCCCCCCAGCCGCTTCGCGCTATCTCGCGCCCGGTCAGGTGGCCGAGCTGCTGAGCATCGAGGTCGACGAGGTCATCGAGCTGATATACCAGGGCCGCCTGCGCGGCTCGAAGCTGGGGTCGCCGGCTCGCTGGCGAGTCGAGGAGACGAGCCTCGAGGAGTATCTGGCGGAGCAGTCCGAGGAGGCGAGGCGCATGGCGCTGTGGCGCCAGGCCAACGAGGCGAGCTTCCCGGAGGTGTGGGGCGCCAGGCGCGCTCAGGGAACCTGATCTCCCGTCGTCTGGACGCTTGCCAGCGCGGCGAAGGGCAGCATCCGGAAACCGCGCACGGCTCTGGCGGTGCGGGCGGTGCCGGAATCATGGAGCGCGAGATCCAGGTGATCCGCTCCAGCTCGGTCGATCGTGCCGTGGAGGTGCCGGCCGTCGACGGTGACGATCCTCGCCGCGACACGGCGTCGGGCGAGGTCGCGCAGGACGAAGCCCAGAGTCATCCGCTCCCGCAGAGGTGAGACGGCCGCGGCGGCCGAGGTCTCGAGACTGGCCAGGAGCGTGCCGTGGTCGAGAGAGAGCCCGCCGATCGCGTGCAGGGGGAGTATCAGCGTCGACGGGACGGAGAGCGCGCCCTCCGCTTCGACCGGGGTCGCCGCCATCCAGTCCGCTCCGAGCGTGAGCAGACGCAGCAGTGTGCGGGTCCCGGCCGGGAGGTCGACGGTGGCGAGCGCCCTGTCGGCGCACAGTGCGCGCAGCCGACTGCGCAGCTCGAGCCGTGAGATGCGCAGCCTCTCGGACTCGGCGTCGAGCGCCGCGCGCTCGTTCTCCCACTCGGAGGCGAGCTGACCCTCGAGATCTTCGAACAGCCGGTCCCAGTGCACGCGCCCCACCGTAGAGGAGTGCGGAGTCCGATGTACGAGTTATCCACATTCGTCGCGGAACTCGGCCGGCGGCCCATCCCGCACGTGCTTCACTGAGCGCAGTCCCCCCAGGATGGAAAGTTCCGATCATGTCGCTTCACGAGTATTTCGCACCGCAGCCGACGCCTCGAGCCGAGCTCCCCGACCCGGAGCCGTTGTTGCGCAGTCTCACACAGGGGGTCCTGGAGGTGCTCGCCGGTGTCAGGGAGGTGGACCAGCTCGCACGGTGGTTCAACGAAGACGCGTACCGCAATCTGGTGACGCGGGCGAACCTGTCGGCGAGGGCGCGCAGCGCGCGGGGAGTCTCGCCGGCGCGCCCGACGTTCGAGATCCGCTCGATCCGCGCCACCGAACCCGTCGACGGCATCGTCGAAGCCGTCATCGTCGTGGCCGGCCCCGGACGCACCCGGGCGGTCGCGGTCCGGCTGGAGGGACTCGACCGACGGTGGAGGGCGGCGTCGCTGGCGGTGCTCTGAGCCGGCGCACTCTAGGCTGGTGGGGTGTCAACCCTCAGTGATCTCGCCCATGCCCAGGGTCGCCTGAGCGACAACGACGTCGAGTGGCTGCATCGCCTCGCCGGTGATGGACAGCTGCTCGCAGACCTCGCATCAGCGGACATCGTGGTCTGGGTCCAGACCGAGGACGCCTCGTTCGTCGCCGTGGCCCATGCGCGCCCCAGCGGTGCCGCCACGCTCTTCTATCGCGACATCGTCGGTGAAAGGGTGCGTCCGCAGTGGCGCACACAGGTGCATGGCGCGTTCGACTCCGCGGAGATCGTCGACTCCTCGTCACCGGACTGGTTCGAGGAGACGCCCACCAGGGTGCGCGCCGTGCCGATCGTCAACGATCGCGCGCACGCGGGACAGGCGCGCTCGGTGATCGGCGTCGTCACGCGACACACGAACCTCGGCGAGGCGCGCACGCCGTCACGGCAGCAGATCACCTTCGACGAGTGCGCGAACGACATCTTCCGCATGATCGCCGACGGCACCTTCCCCGATCCGGCCGCTCCCACCTCGCCGCGCCGCGGAGCCCCTCGTGCCTCGGACGGGCTGATCCGCATCGACGTCGACGGCATCACCACCTTCGCCAGCCCGAACGCCCTCTCCGCCTTCAATCGCATGGGCTTCGACGACGAGCTCGAGGGGCAGTCGCTCGCCGAGGTCACGACCCGGCTGGTGCCGCCGTCACGGCAGGTCGACGAGTCGCTGCCGGTCGTCGTCACCGGGCGCGCGCCGTGGCGCACCGATATCGAGGCGCGAGGTGTCACGGTGTCGTTGCGCGCGATCCCGCTCAAGGCCCACGGCACCCGCATCGGGGCGATCCTGCTGTGCCGCGACGTGTCGGAGCTGCGCCATCAGGAGCAGGAGCTGATCACCAAGGACGCCACGATCCGCGAGATCCATCACCGGGTGAAGAACAACCTGCAGACCGTCGCCTCGCTGCTGCGCATCCAGGCGCGACGCACGCACTCCGACGAGGCGAGGGACGCGCTCACCCAGGCGATGAGGCGTGTGGATTCGATCGCGGTCGTGCACGACACCCTCGCGCAGGGACTGACCCAGAAGGTCGACTTCGACGAGGTCTTCCACCGCGTGCTGAAGCTCGTCGCCGAGGTCGCCTCCGCGCCCAACACGCGAGCGAAGACGCAGTCGACGGGGCGATTCGGTGTGCTTCCGAGCGAGTACGCCACGCCGCTCGCGCTCGCCCTCACCGAGGTCGTCACCAACGCGGTGGAGCATGGCCTCGCCGGTCAGGAAGGTCTCGTGACCATCGACGCCGAGCGCACCGAGGAGAACCTGCGGGTCGTGGTCCGCGACACCGGCCACGGTCTGCCCGAGGGGCGTATCGGTCAGGGACTCGGCACCCAGATCATCCGCACCCTGATCCAGGGAGAGCTCAGCGGCTCGATCGAATGGCACGGCAGGGACGGTGAGGGCACCGAGGTGGTGATCGACATCCCGCTGCGATGGCTCACCGCCTGAGACCGCGTCCAGCGCACACGAAGAAGCGGCCGAGGACGATCACGTCCTCGGCCGCTTCTCTTGCGTCAGGAGGCGCGGCGGGCCCGTGCGGCGCGGCGCTTCAGAGCGCGGCGCTCGTCTTCGGAGAGGCCGCCCCATACGCCCGAGTCCTGGCTGGTCTCGAGGGCGTACTGCAGGCAGATCTCGGTGACCGTGCAGGTGGCGCAGACGGTCTTCGCCTTCTCGATCTGATCGACTGCCGGGCCGGTGTTCCCGACGGGGAAGAACAGCTCGGGGTCGACAGTCAAGCAGGCGGCCTTGTCGCGCCAATCCATGGGGGCTCCTCGGTGTGGATTTCAAGAGATGTCGCAACGCGACGACTCGGATTTCGGGTGGCAGTTCGGGTTCAGCTACCCTGTTGAGATACGGACGGATGCCCGTGATTTGTGATGCGAGCGAATGCCCGCCCCACGCCGCTGTGGGAGCACATGACGCTGTCTATTCTGTTACATGAAACCGCGGAAATCAAGGGTTTGCTCCCTTATCACTCGATTCTCAGGAGACACATCGTGCGTTCACCGGGCCTGGCTCTCGCTGCCGCGGCAGTGCTCGCTCTCGAGGGGCTCGCGCTCCTGGCGTTCGCGATCATCGAGGTCGTCGGGCTCGGCGGCGGTCAGGCCGCCGTCATCCCGACGGCGCTCGCTCTCATAGTCCTCACGCTGATCGGAGCGGTGGCTCTCGGGGCATTCGCCGTCGGCACCAGGGCGGGGCGCTCGTGGGCACGCTCCGGTGGTGTGGTGCTGCAGGTGCTCGCGGTGGCGCTCGCTCTGGCGTCGTTGACGCTGCAGCCGATCCCGTGGGAGTTCACCCTCGCTGTGGGGACTCCCGCCGTGCTGGGCTTCGTGCTGCTGATCGCCAGCAGCAGCGCCGAGAACCGTCGTCCGGCCGAGTGAGGCCGCCGGCGGCCGTCAGGCGTCGATGCCGAGCAGCGTGCGCAGTCGAGCGACGTGACCGGTGGCCTTCACGTTGTACTGCGCGAGGGTGACGATGCCCTCCTCGTCGAGGACGAAGGTCGACCGGAGGACGCCTTCGATCTTCTTGCCGTAGTTCATCTTCTCGCCCCACGCCCCGTACGCCGAGTGCACCGCATGGTCGGGGTCGCTGAGCAGTGTGAACGTGAGCCCGTCGCGCTCGCGGAACGCGGCGAGCGTGCTCGGCTCGTCCCTCGAGATGCCGATCACCCGATAGCCGGCGCCCTGGAGAGACGAGATGCTGTCGCGGAAGTCGCAGGCCTGAGTCGTGCATCCCGGCGTCATGGCGGCGGGGTAGAAGTAGAGCACGGTCTTCTGACCTCGGAGGTCGTCGAGGCGAACCGTCGCGCCGTCCTGGTCGAGGAGGGCGAAATCGGGGGCGGCTGATCCAGTTTCCAGGCGTTCGGTCACGGATCAAGCCTATCTGCCGGGCGTCTGCTCCGCCTTGTCCGCGAAGGTCTGCAGAAGCCTCTGCAGCGAGTCCAGGCGCGCGCGACCGGTCTCGCCCAGGTCGCCGCGCTCTGCGGCCTCGATCAGAGCGCAGTCCGGCGCGTCCGCGAGGTGCGTGCATCCGCGGGGGCAGTCCTCGGCGATCAGCGCCAGTTCGGTGAAGGCCGCGAGGATGTTGGCAGGCTCGACATGACCGAGGCCGAAGGAGCGCACGCCGGGGGTGTCGATGACCCATCCCGTGCCAGTCGGCCCCTGGTAGCGCAGCGAGACGGTCGACGAGGAGGTGTGCCGCCCGCGGCCCGTCACCTGGTTCACGTGGCCGGTGGCCCGCAGTGCGCTCGGCACCAGCGCATTCACGAGCGTGGACTTGCCGACGCCGGAGTGACCCACGAACACCGTGGAATGTCCGACGAGCGCCTCGCCGATCTCGTCGAGCGGCATCTGCTCGTGCGCGCTGGTGAAGACGCGGAGGTCGAGGCCCTCGAAGTGCGAGAGGAACTCCGAGGGATCGGCCAGATCGGTCTTCGTGATCACGAGGAGCGGACGGATGCCGGCATCGAGCGCGGCGACGAGATAGCGGTCGACGAGCCGGGCGCGCGGCTCGGGGTCGGCGGCGGCGACCACGACGAGCATCTGGTCGGCGTTCGCGACGATCACGCGCTCGACCTGATCCGTGTCGTCCGCACTGCGACGCAGCAGCGATGTGCGGTCGAGGATCCCGACGATGCGACTCAGTGTGCCCTCGTCGCCCGAGGTGTCGCCGACGACGCGAGCCTGGTCGCCGGTGACGATCGGCATCCGGCGCAGCTCACGCGCTCTGACACCGGTGATCGTGTGCTCCTCGGCGGTGTCTTCGCCGATCAGCACGGAGTACCGGCCACGATCGACTCCGAGGATGCGACCGATCTGGGCGTCGTCGTGCGCCGGGCGGCGCTTGGTGCGCGGGCGGTTCGCCTTCGGGTTCGGCCGGGTGCGGAAGCTGCTCTCGTCGTACTCCTCGAAGTCGTCTTCGGGGCCGTCGCTGTCGTCGAGCCAGCTCACGCGGACGCGCCCCGCAGCATCCGCTCCCACAGCAGCGTGAACTCCGGAAGGGTCTTCGCGGTCGTGCCGATGTCGTCGATCTCGACGCCGGGCACCCGAAGTCCGATCAGCGCGCCGGTGGTCGCCATGCGGTGATCGTGGAAGGCGGCCCAGATGCCTCCGTTCAGCGGGCGAGGGATGATCCTGAGGCCGTCGGAGAGCTCTTCGGCCTCGCCGCCCAGTGCGCGGATGTTGTGGATGAGCACCGCGATGCGATCGGTCTCGTGCAGACGGATGTGCCCGATGCCGCGGATCGTGGTCGGCCCCGAAGCGAATGCCGCGAGCCCCACCAGCGTCGGGGTGAGCTCGCTCGCCGCCGACAGATCGAGCTCGAGCCCCGTGATCTCGGAGCCCGCTCGCACGGTCATGGTTCCGCTGTGGCGGCTGACATGGGCGCCCATCGCCTGGAGGATCTCAGGGAGAAGCGCGCCCGGCTGCGTGGAATGCACCGGCCAGCCTGTGACGGCGACGGAACCGCCTGCCACCAGCGCGGCGGCGAGGAACGGCGCGGCATTGGAGAGGTCGGGCTCGATCGCGATCTCCTTGGCGCGAGGCACCCCGGCCTCGACGAGCCATTCGCCGGTCGCCGGTCGCTCG
The DNA here is from genome assembly GCA_963518515.1 of uncultured Microbacterium sp. Taxonomy (GTDB): domain Bacteria; phylum Actinomycetota; class Actinomycetes; order Actinomycetales; family Microbacteriaceae; genus Microbacterium. The sequence continues at coordinate 133,822 of CAUQIW010000006.1, read as the reverse complement.
ATGCGGATACCGCGACGACTCAGCGCCTCGATGGTCATGTCGATGTGAGGGAGGCTGGGGAGGTGCTCGCCCGTGTGCACGAGGTGCAGGCCGACGTCGAAGCGGGGAGCCGCCAGCAGTAGGCCGGAGACGAACTGGCTCGACGCGGAGGCGTCGATCTCGACTCGACCTCCTCGGATGCGTCCATGCCCTCGCACCGTGAACGGCAGCGCCCAGGTCCCTCCGTCGTCGATGTCGACGCCGAGGTCGCGGAGCGCGCTGATCAGCCCGCCCATCGGGCGGTGCAGGGCGGTCTCGTGGGCGGTCAGGTGCACGTCGCGCTGGGCGAGACCCGCCAGCGGTGCGATGAAGCGCATCACCGTGCCCGCCTGACCGCAGTCGACGGTGGTTCCGCCGGCGAGGGGTGCGGGGGTGATGGCGAGGTCGGGACCGAACTCGCCTCCCGCGTCTATCTCCTCGATCCCGGTGCCGAGTGCGCGCAGAGCGTCGATCATTCGGCGGGAGTCGTCGGAGTGCAGCGGCGAGATCAGCCGGCCGGGACCGTCGGCGATCGCGGCGATGATGAGTTCGCGATTCGTCAGCGATTTCGAGCCGGGGATCGTGACCGTGGCGTGCACGGCGTCGGTCGCGGTCGGCGCGTTGTAGACGCCCTGGACAGGGCTGGGGGAATACCTGTTGGCGCTCATCGGTTTCCACCTTAGTGAACGCGCGTCCCCGCCTCCTGGAATGGGCGAGTGGCGCGAAGAAGGAGAGAGCATGATCGGCACGCTGGAACGCGGGGCGGTGGACATCAGCGGCCTAGACTGGCCCGTGATGGATGACACCGTAGCCACAGACGCCGTGAGCGACCCTCGACGCGAATTCGAGGACCAGGCGATCCCCTTCATGGACCAGCTGTACGCCGCTGCCATGCGCATGACCCGCAACCCCGCCGACGCCGCAGATCTCGTGCAGGAGACGTTCGTCAAGGCCTACGGCTCGTGGTCGAGCTTCGCGCAGGGCACGAACCTCAAGGCGTGGCTTTACCGCATCCTCACGAACACCTACATCAACATCTATCGCAAGAAGCAGCGCGAGCCCTTCCAAGGCACGATCGACGAGCTCGAGGACTGGCAGCTGGGCGGAGCGGAGTCGACGACGGCGTCGCACGGACGCTCGGCCGAGGCCGAGGCGATCGACCACATGCCTGCATCCGTCGTCAAGGATGCGCTGCAGGCTGTGCCGGAGGACTTCCGGTTGGCGGTGTACCTCGCGGACGTCGAGGGATTCGCCTACCAGGAGATTGCCGACATCATGAAGACGCCCATCGGCACCGTGATGAGCCGCCTGCATCGAGGCAGGCGGATGCTGCGGGAGCTGTTGGCCGACTATGCCGCTGAACGGGGAATCGCCGCGGCCGATCCGACGAGGAGCAAGAAATGAGCGACTGCGGTTGCACGAAGGCCCGTCAGGACCTTGAGGAATACCTCCGCAACGAGGTGTGCAAGACCGAGCACACGGAGATCCGTGAGCATCTCGAGAACTGTCCGTCCTGTCGGGATGAGGCGCTCGTCGCGACGACCCTCACCGAGGTCGTCGCGAGGGCCTGCAAGGAGACCGCGCCGGAAGAGCTCCGCGACCAGGTGTTCGCCCGGCTGCGCGAGGTCCAGGCCTCGCAGCACTGATCACGTGCGCGTCTCCGGCTGCCCGTAGGGTGGAGGGATGACCGACGAGCGAGCCGTACCCGTTGATCCCCAGTCCCTCGAGCGCCTGGCCGCTCAGGGTCTGATCTATCGTCTGATCGACGATGATTCGGATGCCGACACCGAGGCGTTCCTCAGGGCGGAGGCCCGCGGGTTCCTCGACTCCGAACCCACGCCGGAGCAGATCGGGGCGGACCGGGCGTCGCTCTCCGAGCGGCGGAACATCGGCGTGTTCGAGTCGGATGCCGCCGAGGGAGCGCTGCCCGTCGCCACGGTGAACTCGTGGATGACGCCGCTGACCGTGCCGGGGGGCGAGATCGGCATGTGGGCGATCAGCGCGGTCACGGTGTCGGGCACGCATCGACGACGCGGCATCGCCCGAAACCTCCTCGAGGGCGAGCTTCGAGCCGCATCCGCATCCGGCGCCGCCATCGCCGGGCTGACGGCGTCCGAGGCGACCATCTACGAGCGCTACGGCTTCGCCTCGGCCATCCCTGTCGCCCGGGTGTCGGTCGACGCCACGCGGGCAGGATGGAGCGGTCCGGTCGCCGCCGGCCGCGTCGAGTACATCGACCGCGAGACGCTGCAGCGCGAGCTCGGCGAGCTGCACGAGACGGCGCGCACCCAGCGTGCAGGTCAGATCGCGGGCTGGGATGCGCGCTGGCGCGAGATGGCCGGACTCTCGGAAGGCCACAAGGCTCCGCGCGCCGTGCGCGGCGTGCGCTTCATCGACCACGACGGAGCGGTGCGCGGTGTGATGGTCTACTCGCTCAAGGAGGTGCAGGGGAGCTTCCGTGCCGACATGGATGTGCGCCACCTGACGGCGACCACGGACGACGCTCTGGCTGCGTTGTGGCGCTTCGCGCTGCAGCATGATCTCGTGTCGAAGGTGACGGTCGACCTGCGGCCGGTGGACGATCCGATCAGCTGGCTCGTCGCGGACCAGCGCGCCGTCGACTTCACGCTGCACGACCACGGCTGGCTGCGCATCCTGGACGTTCCGGCGACACTCGGCGCGCGCACGTATCGCGCGCCGCTCGACCTCGTGCTCGCGGTCGAGGACCCTCTCGGCTTCGCCGAGGGGACGTGGCGGCTCACGACGGATGCCGACGGCACCGCCACCGTCGGTCCGAGCGACGCCGAGCCCGATGTCACCCTCGGCGTCGGTGCGCTGTCGTCGCTGTACCTCGGGGGAGTGGGCGCCATGCGTCTGCGCGCCGCGGGCAGGGTGCAGGCCTCCGCGGAGACCGCCGCCTCGCTGGACGATGCCCTGCGCACCGCCGAGGCACCGCTGCTGGGTATCTGGTACTGACGCGTCCTGCCGCCCGCACGGTGGCGACCGGAACGAGAAGAGGGGCGGGTCCGCGGACCCGCCCCTCTTCTCGTTCCGGTCGGTCTCAGGCGGTCGTCAGTGCGTCGCGCAGGAGCTTCGCCTGTTCGGCCGCGTGCACCTTCGACGAGCCCGTCGCCGGCGATGCGGACGCGGGGCGCGTGATCTGACGGAAGGTGCGGTCGCCCGGGACGTCCGCGAAGGCCAGTGCGAGGAACGGCCAGGCGCCCTGGTTCTCCGGCTCCTCCTGGACCCACACGAGTTCGGCGTTCGGGTAGGAGTCGGTGATCTCCTTCAAGCGCTCGATCGGAGTCGGGTACAGCTGCTCGAGCCGGACGAGAGCGATCTCGGGGTTCGGGTTCTTCTCGAGCTCCGAGCGGAGATCCCAGTGGACCTTGCCCGAGTGCACGAGGACCCGCTTGACCGCGGAGCGGTCGAGGTCGCGCGAGTCGTCGATGACGGGCTCGAAGCGTCCGGTCGTGAACGCCTCGACGGGGCTCGTCGCACCACGCAGACGAAGCATCGCCTTCGGCGTGAACACGATCAGCGGCTTGCGAGGACGTGCGTAGGCCTGGCGGCGCAGCAGATGGAAGTACGACGCGGGCGTCGACGGCCGGGCGACGATCATGTTGTCCTGCGCGCACATCTGCAGGAAGCGCTCGATGCGAGACGACGAGTGGTCGGGGCCCTGGCCCTCGTAGCCGTGCGGCAGCAGCAGCGTGACGCTGGACTGCTGGCCCCACTTCTGCTCGGCGGCGGAGATGTACTCGTCGATGACCGACTGAGCGCCGTTGACGAAGTCGCCGAACTGCGCCTCCCACAGCACCAGAGCCTCGGGTGCCTCGACCGAGTAGCCGTACTCGAAGCCGAGAGCGGCGTACTCGCTGAGCAGCGAGTCGTAGATGAAGAAGCGTCCCTGCGAGTCGGAGAGATTCGACAGCGGCAGCCATTCCTGACCGTTGGCGCGGTCGTGCAGGGTCGCATGACGCTGCACGAAGGTTCCCCGACGCGAGTCCTGGCCGGCGAGGCGCACTGGGGTTCCCTCAACGAGAAGCGACCCGAATGCGAGAAGCTCTCCGAATCCCCAGTCGATGTTGCCGTTGCGGCTCATGTCGAGACGCTTCTCGAGCTGCTGCTGCAGCTTCGAGTGCACGGTGAAGCCCTCCGGCTTGTTGACGAAGGCGTCGCCGATGAGCTGGATGACCTCGTTCGGCACACCGGTGATCTCCGGAGCCCCGACCTGCTCGTCGACGGGAGGAAGCTCCTGGACGACCGGCGTGGTGCCGGTCTCGGCGGCGTGCGTCTCGGCGAAGGCGATCTCCAGGCGGTTCTGGAAGTCGGCCTTGGCCTCGTCGTACTCCTCCTCGGTGATGTCGCCTCGTCCGACGAGCGACTCGGTGTAGAGCTTTCGCACCGAGCGCTTTGCCTGGATCAGGTCGGTCATCAGCGGCTGCGTCATCGAGGGGTCGTCTCCCTCGTTGTGGCCGCGCCGGCGGTAGCAGACGAGGTCGATGACGACGTCGCGGTGGAACTTCTCGCGGTACTCGAACGCGAGCTGCGCCACGTGGATGACGGCCTCGGGGTCGTCGCCGTTCACGTGCAGGACGGGTGACTGGATCGTCTTGGCGACATCCGTGGCGTAGACCGAGGTGCGGGAGTCGTTGGGCAGCGTGGTGAAGCCGACCTGGTTGTTGACCACGACGTGGATGGTTCCGCCGGTGCGGTAGCCGCGCAGCTGCGACATCTGGAGCGTCTCGACGACGACGCCCTGGCCCGCGAATGCCGCGTCACCGTGGACGAGGATGGGCAGCCAGGTGAACGTGCCGTAGGGCTTGCGGTCCTGCTTGGCGCGCACGATGCCCTCGAGCACGCCGTCGACGGTCTCGAGGTGGGAGGGGTTCGCGGCGAGGTACACGGGGAGCTCGGACTTGTCGTCTGCGACGAACGTGCCCTGTGTGCCAAGGTGGTACTTGACGTCACCCGATCCGCGGCGGTTGCCAGGAGTCTGGGTTCCCTCGAACTCCTGGAAGACCTGGCCGTAGGTCTTCCCGGCGATGTTGGTCAGTACGTTCAGACGCCCGCGGTGCGCCATGCCGATGGCCGCACCCTCGAGCCCTGAGGTCGCGGCACCCTGGAGGATCTCGTCGAGCAACGGGACCAGCGATTCTCCGCCCTCGAGCGAGAAGCGCTTCTGGCCCACGAACTTGGTCTGCAGGAAGGTCTCGAAGGCCTCGGCCTCGTTGAGCTTGCGGAGCACCCGCAGCTGCTCGTCGTGACCGGGCTTCTGGTACTTGACCTCCACCTTCTCCTGGAACCAGCGCCGCTGCTCCGGGTCCTGGATGTGCATGTACTCGATGCCGAGCGTGCGGCAGTAGGAGTCACGGAGAACTCCGAGGATGTCGCGCAGCTTGGCCACGCGCCGCCCGCCGAATCCGCCGGTGACGAACTCGCGATCGAGATCCCAGAACGTGAGGCCGTGGCTCTCGATCTCGAGGTCGGGGTGCGAGCGCTGGACGTACTCCAGGGGATCGATGTCGGCCATGAGGTGGCCGCGCACGCGGAAGGAGTTGATGAGCTCCTGCACGCGAGCCTGCTTGTCGACCCGCTCGGCGAGGTCGACGGCGATGTCGGGGTTCCAGCGGATGGGCTGGTAGGGGATGCGCAACGCGGCGAAGATGTCGTCGTAGAACCCGCGCTGCCCGATGAGCAGCTCGTGCACCTTCTTGAGGAACTCACCCGATCCCGCACCCTGGATGACCCTGTGGTCGTAGGTGCTGGTGAGCGTGATCGTCTTGCCGATCGCCAGTTCGTTGAGCGTCTTCGCACTCGCGCCCTGGAACTCGGCGGGGTACTCGAGAGCACCGGCGCCGATGATGCAGCCCTGGCCCTTCATCAAGCGCGGCACGGAATGCACGGTGCCGATGCCGCCGGGGTTCGTCAGCGAGACGGTGGTGCCCTGGAAGTCGGCCGCCGTGAGCTTGTTGTTGCGAGCGCGAGTGACGAGGTCCTCGTAGGCGATCAGGTATTCGCTGAAGGACATCGTGTCGGCGCGCTTGATGCTCGGAACCATGAGCGCACGGGTTCCGTCAGGCTTCGGAAGGTCGATCGCGATGCCGAGGTTCACATGCGCCGGGGCGACGACCGAGGGCTTGCCGTCGATCTCGGCGTAGAAGACGTTCTGGCTGCGGAACTCGTCGAGAGTGCGGATGAGCGCCCAGCCGATCAGATGCGTGAAGCTGATCTTGCCGCCGCGGGTGCGGGACATGTGGTTGTTGATGACGATGCGGTTGTCGATCATCAGCTTGGCGGGCACGGTGCGCACGCTCGTCGCGGTCGGGACGGTGAGCGACTCGTCCATGTTCGCCGCGAGGGTCTTGGGCAGCCCGCGCAGCGGGGTGACCTTGTCCTCTTCGGCGGCATCCACCGGCTCCTTCGCCGCGGGCTTCGGAGCCTGCGCGGGGATGGGAGCCGCGGCAGCGGGCTTCGTGGTGGTGCGGGCCACCGGCTGTGCGCCGATCACGGGGATCGGGGCCGTCACGGGGTGAGCGGTCTCCGTCTGGCTCGGTGCCGCAGCCGGGGCGGCGTCAGTGGCCTGCTCCGGCTGGTACTTCTCGAGGATCGGCCACCATTCCTTGTCCACGGAATCGCGGTTCTCCTTGAACTGCTCGTAGAGCTCTTCCACGAGCCAGGAATTGGCTCCGAACCCCCCGTCGCCCCCGACGCCGGTCACCTGGTTCGACACGCTCGATCGCCCTCTTTCATCGCTGAAGCTCACATGTGCAGACCACGACGCAGGACGCGTTCGGGCGCGCACACTCTCGAGCAACAAGCCTAACGTGTTTCCCGGAGGAATCGTCGAAGCCCGGCGCCCTGAGTGCTGCGATCTGAGTACCGTGGAGGTATGGAGTTCTCCGGCGCGTCACCCACTGTCGATCTCACCTATTCGGACGTGTTCCTCGTGCCACGGCGATCCGCGGTGACGAGCCGTCTGGAGGTCGACCTGTCGCCGCAGGACGGCACCCCGGCGACGCTGCCGCTCGTCGCCTCGAACATGAACTCGGTGACGGGGCCGCGTCTCGCCGCGGTGCTAGCCCGTCGCGGCGGACTCGCGGTGCTGCCGCAGGATCTGCCTCTGCAGGAGCTCGACGCCGCCATCCGAGACGTCAAGGCGCAGCCCGTGCGCTGGGACACGCCGCTCGTGCTGCCGCCGGAGGCGACGGTCGCCGATGCACTCGGGCTGCTGCCGTCGGCTGCCGGTCACGGCATCGTCGTCGCCTCGGGGGCCTCGCCCTACGACGCGGACCGGATCGTGGGCGTGCTGCCGGCATCGCGCTTGGCCACCGCGCTGCCTGATGCACGACTGGGAGACCTGGTGCACACCGGCACGCCGTCGCTCGATGCGGATGACATCGGCTCCGGCCGACACGCGTTCGACGTGATCACCGAGGCGGGTGTCGAGATCGTCACCATCGTGCACCACGGCCACCTCGTCGGCACGCTCAGCGCCCGCAGCGCGCTGCGGTCGACCCTGTACGGTCCCGCGCTCGATGCGGAGGGCCGACTGGCAGTGGCCGCGGCGGTGGGCATCAACGGCGACGTCGCGTCCAAGGCCAGGGCGCTGGCGGCAGCGGGTGTCGACGTGCTCGTCGTCGACACGGCCCACGGCCACCAGGAGGGGATGCTGCGCGCGCTGGACGCGGTGGCGAAGCTCGATCTCGGCATCCCGCTCGTCGCGGGGAACATCGTCACGGCGGCGGGTGTGCACGACCTGGTCGACGCCGGCGCGTCGATCCTCAAGGTCGGCGTGGGCCCCGGCGCCATGTGCACCACGCGCATGATGACCGCGGTCGGTCGACCGCAGTTCTCGGCGGTGCTCGAGACGGCGGATGCCGCCCGCCGGGTGGGCGCTCACGTCTGGGCGGACGGGGGAGTGCGGTACCCGCGCGATGTCGCGCTCGCGCTCGCGGCGGGCGCGGCCTCTGTCATGGTCGGCTCGTGGTTCGCGGGAACGATCGAGGCGCCGGGCGAGCTCCAGCGCGACGCCGATGGGCGTCTGTACAAGGAGTCATGGGGGATGGCATCGACCAAGGCCGTGCAGGCGAGGTTCGGACGCCTGGACGCGTACGACCGTGCGCGCAAGGAGCTGTTCGCCGAGGGTATCTCCTCGTCGAGGATCTATCTCGATCCGCTGCGTCCCGGCATCGAGGACCTGCTCGACATGATCACCTCGGGCGTGCGATCGTCGTTCACCTATGCCGGAGCATCGTCCGTGCCGGAGTTCCACGACCGCGCAGTCGTCGGTCTGCAGTCGGCGGCGGGATACGAAGAGGGCAAGGCGCTCCCGGTCAGCTGGTAGCGCGCGGTCGGCCGCCGCTCGCGCGTGCGTTCACGCGGCTGCCCGCGGTGTTGCATGCGCCTGCGCGCCAGTTTTCGGCATCCGCTGCATCGATGGGTGGCGCGGATGCCGAAAAGTGCAGCGCGGATGCCGAGGACTGCAGCGTGCGCCGAAAGGTGTAGCGGGGGCGCCGAAGCGTGTGTCGCGGGGCCGGTGGTGGCGGGTCGCGTACCCGCGCGCCACTTTTCGGCATCCGCTGCATCGATGGGTGGCGCGGATGCCGAAAGGTGCAGCGCGGGACCGCAATTGTGGCCTTCATCGCCTGCACGCTCGCGGTGAAGGCAATGGGCCACTCGTCCTGCACATGCGCACGAACGACTTGCTTGTGCTCGATGACGGGGCGCACGTGGTGCGGACGTCGCAGTGGTGTGCCGGCACAGCGATCATCGGGTGATGCTCTCGAATCCGCCCATGCCGGTCACGCTCCACCGCCGACGCGATCGTCGCCCCGACGAACTCGACTACCGGCTCGTCCGTCGGGCTCTCGGAGCTGGTGACGTCGTACGTGTCGCACCAGGGACGTTCGCGGACGCGGGGGAATGGCGCGCTCTCCGTCCGATCGAGCAGCATCGCGTGCGAGTGGGCGAGGCGCTCGAGCGGGCGCGGGCACCCGTCGTCCTGTCGCACTTCGCCGCTGCGGCGCACTGGGGGATCGACATCCTCGGACGCTGGCCCGAGCGCATCGACACGCGGATTCCACGGGCGGGTGGGGGCCGGTCGTCCGGTCTGTTCCGGCGTCATGCGATCGGGATCGAAGACATCGATGTGCTGCCGCTCGGATCGCACTTCGTGACGACGCCGGCGCAGACCGTCATCGATCTCGCGATGATGCTGCCCTTCATCGCGGCGGTCACGGCCGCCGATCAGGCCGCGTGGATTCGACGAGAAGGCGGGGCGCTGGTGACCATCGATCAGCTGCAGACACTTGTCGCGGCCGCCGGAGCGATCGCTCCGGCGAGGACGGAGCGCGTCGTCTCTTTCGCTTCGGCCGAGTCGGACTCCGTCCGCGAATCACAGAGCAGAGTGCTGATCGACCGTCTCGGCTTCCCACGCCCGGTTCTTCAGCGGTCATTCCGGTTGCTGAGCGGCTCGACCGCCTGCACCGATTTCTACTTCCCCGACCAAGATCATGCGGGCGAGTTCGACGGGATCGGAAAGTATCTCGATCCGGTCCTGCTGCGGGGTCGGACGCCCGAAGAGGTCCTCATCGCCGAGAAGGACAGGGGCGACGAGCTGCGTCGAATGGTCAGCGGGTTCTCGCGCTGGCGAACCCCCGCGCTCGCGCGGCCTCGCCTGCTCTACGACATCCTCGCGGGAGACGGATTGCCGTCATCCCAACCTCCACCGCCTCCCGGCGCAGTGTGGCGGTGAGATCGTTCGAGTCGGCCACCCGCGATGCGACGGCCACCCATCGCGCGCGTGCGCGCCACTTTTCCAACGCTCGCGCGCGTGCGCCACTTTTCGGCACCCGCTGCATCGATGGGTGGCGCGGATGTCGAAAGGTGCAGCACGGATGCCGAGGACTGCAGCGGGCGCCAAAGGTGTAGCACGGGCGGCTAAGGCGTGTGTCGCGGGGCCGGTGGTGGCCGGGCCGCATACCCGCGCGCTAGTTTTCGGCATCCGCTGCATCGATGGGTGGCGCGGAGGCCGAAAAGTGCAGCGCGGGTGTGAGGGGGTGGCGCGGATGCCGGAAGGTGCAGCGCGGGCGTGAGGGGGTGGCGCGGATGTCACAGAGCGCGGCGCGACGGCGGAGCACAGCGCCGATCGCTCGCGAGCCGCCCCGGGGGATTCTGTACAATCGTGATCACCATGGACGACCCTCCCAGTTGTAGTACATCGCCCCACCGCCCGCCCTTCCGTCCGGAGGGGAACCGCTGATGGATTACATCCTGCTGGGCGTGGGGCTCCTGCTCACGGTCGGTACCGGACTGTTCGTCGCGAGCGAGTTCGCGCTGGTCAATCTCGACCGCGCAGATCTCGAGGCCCGTCAGGCCAGAGGCGAATCCCGGCTCGCGCTCACGATCGGCGCTCTCCGGCACACCTCCACACATCTCTCGTCGGCGCAGCTCGGCATCACGCTGACGACGCTGCTCACCGGATACACGATGGAGCCGGCGCTCTCCAATCTGCTGCGCCCGACCCTCGTCGCCTGGAGCATCCCCGAAGCAGCGGTCGGACCCATCGCGACGATCGTGGCGATGCTCGTCGCCACCGTGCTGTCGATGATCCTGGGGGAGCTCGTCCCCAAGAACTTCGCCCTGGCGCTGCCGCGTCAGACGGCCAAGCTCGTGATCCCCTTCCAGACCGCCTTCACGACCGTCTTCAAGCCGGCCATCGTGGTGCTGAACGGGAGCGCGAACGGAGTGCTGCGGAGCATGGGCATCGAGCCGAAGGAAGAGCTCTCGGGTGCCCGCAGCGCCGAGGAGCTCTCGTCGCTCGTGCGCCGCTCCGCGAGCGCCGGCCTGCTCGAGGCCGACACCGCCACGCTGCTCGACCGCACGCTCACGTTCTCGCGCCTGACGGCCGCCGACGTCATGACCGCCCGACCGAGCATGCACGCGCTCGCCGCCGGTGACTCCGCGGATGACGTCATCCAGCTCGCTCGGCGCACAGGACACAGCCGCTTCCCGGTCTACGACGACGACCTCGACGACATCACGGGTGTCGTGCACCTCAAGGCGGCGATCTCGGTTCCCCGCGAGCGCCGCGCGGAGGTGCCCGTTGGTGCGCTCTCGACCGACCCCCTCCGAGTGCCCGAGACCGTGCACGTCGACGCCCTCATCTCCGAGCTGCGTGCCCGCGGCTACCAGCTGGCGGTCGTGGTCGACGAGTACGGCGGCACGGCGGGACTCGTGACGCTCGAGGACCTGGTCGAGGAGCTCGTCGGCGAGGTCGCCGACGAGCACGATCGCACACGTGCGGGAGTCATCCGCGGACGTGACGGGGTCACCTTCCCCGGCGAGCTACGCCCCGACGAGCTGCGTCAGAGGGCGGGAGTCGAGGTGCCGGAGGGTGACGTGTACGACACCGTCGGCGGCTATGTCATGAGCGTGCTCGAGCGGGTTCCCTCGGTCGGCGACGAGGTGCCTCTCGACAGCGGCACCCTTCAGGTGGTCCGCATGGACGGCCGCCGCGTCGACCGCGTCCGCTATGTTCCCGATCCGGATCAGCCGGGAGAGGTGGTGACCCGATGAGCGACTGGGGAGGCCTGGCCTGGCTGGTCGTGCTGCTGATCGCCAACGCGTTCTTCGTCGGCGCCGAGTTCGCCGTCATCTCTGCCCGGCGATCGCAGATCGAGCCGCGGGCCGAACGCGGTTCGCGGGCTGCCAAGACCGCTTTGTATGCGATGGAGCACGCGACGCTGATGCTCGCGACCTCGCAGCTCGGCATCACGATCTGCTCGCTGCTGATCCTGAACGTCTCCGAGCCGGCGATCCACCATCTGCTCGCGACGCCTCTGCACGCGCTCGGCTGGTCGGACGGGGTGGTGGATGCGGTCTCCTTCACGATCGCTCTGCTCATCGTCTCGTTCCTGCATGTGGTGTTCGGCGAGATGGTCCCGAAGAACCTCGCCTTCTCGGTGCCCGATCGGGCCGTGTTGATCCTCGCTCCGCCGCTCGTGTGGGTGTCGAAGGTCTTCATGCCCGTGATCTGGCTGCTGAACGCGGCGGCCAACGGGGTGCTGCGGCTCTTCCGTGTGGAGCCCAAGAACGAGGCGGCATCGACCTTCACGCTCGAGGAGGTCGCGACCATCGTCGACCAGTCCCGCCGCGAGGGCGTGCTGACCGACACTGCGGGAACCGTCGCCGCGGCGGTCGAGTTCTCCGACAAGAAGGCGCGCGACGTGGCGGTGCCGCTGAGCGACCTCGTCACGCTGCCCCAGACGACGACGCCCGACGACATCGAGAAGGCCGTGGCCCGTTACGGGTTCTCGCGCTACGTGATCGTCGACGGTGACGCCGTGCCGGTCGGCTACGTGCACCTCAAGGACATCCTGCGGGCCTCCGAGGGGCCGAGTGCCGCCGAGAAGCTCGTCGAGCCGATTCCCGCGAAGCGCATCCACCACATGGTGCCGGTGCAGGAGGACACGGATCTCGAGGATGCTCTCGCGGTCATGCGCCGCGCCGGGCGTCACCTCGCCAAGGTCCGCGACGCTCAGGGCGAGACGACCGCCGTGCTGTTCCTCGAGGACATCCTGGAGGAGCTGGTCGGCGAGGTGCAGGACGCGACCCGTCGCATCCGCGGTCACTGACGGTCCGCGGGAAGACGCGAACGCAGGAAGACGCGCACGCAGGAAGACGAAGAGGCCGCCCATCCCGGAAACGGGGTGGGCGGCCTCTCTGCGACCTCAGCGGCGGCGAGGTGTGTCGGCGTCCGCGACTCAGCGCCAGTGCGCGCGCTCGTACTGCGGGGGCCACGCGATCTCTGAGCCGAGCTCGTGCGCGGCGCGCAGCGCGAAATGCGGGTCACGCAGCCACTCGCGGCCGGCGAAGATCGCGTCCGCCGCCCCCTCGGCGAGCACCTGCTCGGCCTGGGCGGCCGCGGTGATGAGGCCGACCGCTGCGACCGGGATGCGTCCGCCCTGACGGACGGTCTCGGCGAGTGGCACCTGGTAGCCCGGGAAGACGCTGATCTGCTGGTGGGCGACCAGTCCGCCGCTCGACACGTCGATCAGGTCGGCTCCGCGCTCGGACACCCAATCGCCGACGATCGCCGCCTCTTCGGGGGTGAAGCCGCCCTCTGCGTGGTCGGTCGCCGAGATGCGCACGAACAGCGGCACCTCGTCGCCGGCGACGGCGCGGATGGCTTCGACGACCCTGAGCAGCAGTCGCGCCCGATTCTCCAGCGACCCGCCGTACTCGTCATCACGCCGGTTCGACAGCGGAGAGAGGAACTGGTGCAGCAGGTAGCCGTGCGCGCCATGGACCTCGAGGACGTCGAATCCCGCGTCCAGCGAGCGTCGAGCCGCGTCGGCGAACCCGTCGACCACGGCATCGATGCCCTCGGAGTCGAGGGCGGCCGGTGTGGCGAATCCCTCGAAGGCGACGGCCGACGGTGCGGTGGTGGTCCAGCCGCCCTCGTCGGCGGAGACGGAGCCGCGCTCGTCGGCCCATGGCCACCACGTCGACGCCTTGCGGCCGGCATGCGCGAGCTGGATGCCCGCGGCCGCGCCCCGAGCATGGATGGCGTCGACGATCGGCGCCCAGGCATCGCGCTGCTCGTCGTTCCAGATGCCCGCGTCGCGGGGCGTGATGCGGCCCTCGGGGACGACCGAGGTCGCCTCGGCCACGATGAGGCCTGCTCCGCCCGAGGCGAACTGCGCGAGGTGGGTGTGATGCCACTCCTGCACGACCCCGTCGACGGCGCTGTACATGCACATGGGCGACACCCACAGACGATTGCGCACGGTGAGGGAACGGATGGTCATCGGGGAGAAGAGAATGCTCACACTCCGACGCTAGCGGGCGGGAGAGCATCAAGGGTCGCCGCAGTAACGTGGACGCATGGTCGATGTGCGCGAATGGTCCCGCGGTGACACCGCTCGATTCCTCCGGGTGCCCGCCGAGGCCGATGACAAGTACTCCCGTGGCGTGGTGGGGCTGCGCACGGGCTCGAGCGCGTACCCCGGTGCTGCGGTGCTCGGCGTCGAGGCGGCGTGGCGGGCGGGAGCCGGTTTCGTGCGGTACATCGGAGAAGGACGCGCGGCGGATGCCGTGCTCGCGCGCCGACCCGAGACGGTCGTGGCCGCTCGGGCCGAGGGCGCCAGAGTGGGCGCCTGGGTCATCGGATCCGGCACCGATCCGTCGAGCCGAACCTCGGAGGAGGACGCCGAGCTGCGGGAGATACTGCGCGGCGAGGTCGCGGTGGTGGTCGACGCCGGCGCGCTCGATCTCGCGGCGAGCAGCAGCACGGATGCCGCGGCGGGAGCCGGCACGGATCAGGCGCCGCCGGTGTCCGGCGACGACGGCGGCGATCACGCACCCGCCGGGCGCGCCCCACTGCTGCTCACGCCGCACGCGCGGGAGTTCGCCCGACTGCAGGCGCGGCTCGGTATGCCCGCCGACGCGGATGTCGACCCGGTCTGGGCGGTGTCCCGCACGGCCGAGATGCTCGAGGCCGTGATCCTGTTGAAGGGAGCGCGGACGACCATCGCGGCCCCGGACGGCACCGTGATCAGGGTGACGGCCGGTACCGGATGGCTGGCGACGGCCGGCACGGGAGACGTGCTGGGTGGCGTGCTGGGTGCGCTGCTCGCCGCGAACCCCGACGCACCGATCGCCGAGGTGGCGGCGGCCGGCGCCTGGCTGCACGGCTTCGCGGGTCGGCTCGCCTCCGGTGCGGGGGAGAACGGTGAGCCCGGGCATCCGATCGTCGCGCTCGACGTCGCCGAGGCGCTTCCGCACGCCTTCGCGGGCATCCTCGCGTGACCCGCGCGGGCGGCGCGCACGGAGCGACCCTCTGGCTCGCCTTCTGCCTCGCGCACCTGGCGGTGGCGGTCGCCGGGTGGATCTATCCGAGCCAGCCGATGGGCGACGTCGTGCTGGTCTACGAGCCGTGGTCGACGGCGGCTCTGAGCGGCGGCCCCGTCATGGGCGTGACCGAGACGTGGGTGTACCCGCAGCTCGCCCTCGTGCCGATGCTCGTCGCGAAGGTCCTCTCCGTCCCGCTCATCGGGGTCCTGGGCGCCTCCGGCGCCTACCTGATCGCCTGGGCTCTTCTGGTGACGGTGCTCGACGCCCTCGCCTTCGGAGCACTGCTGAAGCGATCGTCGGCGGGCGGGCTCGGCCGCACCCGCACGACGGCCGCATGGTTCTGGCTCACCGCGCTCGTGCTCCTCGGACCGATCGCGCTGTATCGCATCGACGCGATCACGGTGCCGATCGCGATCGTCGGCGGGCTCTGGCTCATCCGTCGCCCCGCGATCGCCGCCGGGCTGCTCACCCTCGGCGCGTGGATCAAGATCTGGCCGGGCGCGCTGGTGATCGCGGCGCTCCTGGCGCTCAGAGCACGGCTCGCCGTCGTGCTCTCGGCCGGCGCCGTGACGGCGGCGATCGTGGTCGGTCTGCTGCTGCTGGGCGCCGACGACGAGGTGTTCGGCTTCCTGACGCAGCAGACCGGTCGCGGTCTGCAGATCGAGGCCGTCGCGGCGACGCCCTTCCTGTGGCTCGCGATCACGGGAGCCGCGCGTCTCGAGTACAGCTACGACATCCTGACGTTCCAGATCTCGGCGCAGGGGGCGGATGCGGTCAGCGCAGCGCTCACTCCTCTGATGGCGCTGCTCGTCGTCGCGATCGCCGCCGTCGGCGCGGTGAAGACGACGCGCGGAGCATCCTTCGCCCGTCTGTTCCCGCCGCTGTCGCTCTCGCTCGTCGCCGCGCTCATCGTGGCGAACAAGGTGGGATCGCCGCAGTTCCAGGTGTGGCTGCTCGCCCCGATCATCCTCTGGCTCGTGCTCGATCGCCGCAGGGCCGCGCTGCCGGCCTCCCTGGTGCTCGCCCTGTGCGCACTCACCTGCCTCGTGTACCCGCTCACGTACGACGGGCTGCTGCGTGCAGAGCCCCTGCCCATCGTCATCCTCACGGTCCGCAATCTCGTGCTCGTCGTGCTCCTCGTCGTCGGGGTGCGCGCGCTCGCGAGAGTACCCTCTCACCGAACCCCATCCCGCACACAGGAGTGAACCCATGCTGATCGCCTTCTCCGTCGCCCCCAGCGGCACGCCCGCCGACGGCTCCGACCGTTCCGATGCCTCGGTGCACGACGCCGTGGCCGCCGCCGTGCGCGTCGTGCGCGAGTCGGGACTGCCGCACCGCACCACGAGCATGTTCACCGAGGTCGAGGGCCCCGACTGGGACACGGTGATGGATGTCGTCAAGCGTGCGACCGAGGCCGTGATGCCCTTCGGCTCGCGAGTGTCGCTGGTGCTGAAGGCCGACATCCGTCCCGGGTACGAGGGTGAGCTCGACGCGAAGATCGAGCGGCTCGAGGCTGCCATCGAGGACGCCGACTGACTCCGCCCTCAGTCGTGCAGGCGGGCGCCTTTGACCATGCGGTCCACGACATTGCGGGGACCGCGCACCGCGACGCCGACGAGGTCGAGGTCGGTGCCTGCGACCTCCGCGACCGCAGCGCGGTTGGCGTCGTCGTGCCCGGTGGCGAAGAGCTGCCGCGTGTAGATCGCGATCGATGCATCGGGGCGGGCCACGGCTTTGGCACGAACGGTCTGCAGCAGAGCGCCGGTTCCCGTCATCACGAGCACCGGCTGGCGCAGCATCGGCAGATACGCCGTGCCGTCGGCATCGACGTAGGCCTCTCCGGTCAGGCCGGGTGAACTCACGGCCACGCCGGTCATCAGGAACGCGGTGACGTTGAGCTCCTGCCACGCTGCGAGGTCGTCGCGCAGGAGGACGACGACCTTCGTGTCGAATCGGGGCGCGTCGGCGGTGCGGTCGGTCAGGGGCGGTGCGATCGTCATGGATCCACGATCGCGTTCCTGCCGCCCTATCGTCTTGTACGTTCTTCACATGCCCGAACTCCTGCGCGCGTGGAACCCCGAGGTGCCCTCGGTGCGCGAGGTCTACCATGCGGCGTTCGCCCACGCGTATCCGCGACATGCCCACGACGGGTGGACCGTGATGCTCGTCGACGAGGGGGCGGTGTCATACGACCTCGGGAGGTCTGCGCACATCGCGGCACCGGGAGCCGTGACCCTCCTGCCGCCGGGGATCTCGCACAACGGTCGCTCCGCGGTCGACGGGCTGATCTATCGCAAGCGCGTGGTGTACCTGGACAGCGGATGGCTGCCGCCGCACGCGGCCGGACTGTCGGTCGCTCGTCCGACGGTGCACGACGGGCGGGCGTTCGCCGCGGCCCGCCGCGTGCACGGGGCCCTCGCCGAGCCGGGTGACGTCCTGGCCGCCGAGCACTGGATCCTCGCGCTGCAGGGGCTGCTCCTCGCTCACCTGGGGTCGGCCGCACCGTCGCGCGGCGACGCGCCTCTCGCACGCCGACTGCGGAGAATGCTGGATGAGAGATTCACCGAGTCGTTCACGATCGCCGAGGTCGCCGCCGAGCTGACGGTGCATCCTCGTCACCTGACGAGGGCCTTCTCGCAGACGTACGGCCTCGCGCCGCACCAGTACGTGCTGAGCCGGCGGGTGGATCTCGCGCGGCGGCTGCTCATCGGTGGCGCCCCTGCCGCGTCCGTCGCAGCAGA
Source organism: uncultured Microbacterium sp. (assembly GCA_963518515.1). GTDB lineage: Bacteria > Actinomycetota > Actinomycetes > Actinomycetales > Microbacteriaceae > Microbacterium. Next base: position 116,201 of record CAUQIW010000006.1, on the reverse strand, counting down.
GGCGGGCTTCTTCGATCAGGCGCACCTCACGCGCCACTTCCGCCGGATCCTCGGCGCGACACCCGGCGCGTTCGCGGCCCCGTAGAATTGACCGGTGAATCCCTCGACTGAATCGAGGGGTGCGGCGAAGTGGGCGCTCCTCTCTCTCGCCATAGGCAGCTTCGGAATCGGCATGACCGAGTTCGTCGTCATGGGCCTGCTTCCGAACATCGCGCAGGAGCTGCTGCCGTCGCTCTGGGCGACCAGCCGTGAAGACGCCTTGAGCCAGGCCGGCTGGCTCATCTCGCTGTATGCGCTGGGAGTGGTCGTCGGCGCCCCGACCATCGCGGGATTCGTCGCACGCTTTCCCCGCCATCGGGTCATGATCGTGCTCGCGCTGGCCCTCACCGTCTTCAACGCGCTCACCGTGGTGCTCCCGACGTTCGAGCTCGTCGGTGCGTCACGATTCCTCGCCGGTCTGCCGCACGGCGCGTACTTCGGCATCGGCGCTCTCGTCGCGGCGGACGTGATGGGGCCGGGCAACCGCGCCAAGGGCGTCGCGTTCATCCTCACCGGGCTCACGCTCGCGAACGTCGTCGGCGTGCCCCTCGGCACCTTCCTCGGCCAGCAGTTCGGCTGGAGGGCCGCCTTCGCCGTGGTGGCACTCGTCTTCGCGGCGGCGACCGTGTGCATCGCGTTCCTCGTGCCGCATCACCCCGGCTCTCCCGGTCGCACGATGCGCCAGGAGCTGGGCGTCTTCCGCATCCCTCAGGTCTGGTTCACGCTCGGCGTGGGGGCCATCGGCTTCGGCGGCTTCTTCGCGGTCTACAGCTACATCGCGCCCCTGGTCACCGACGTCGCGGGATCACCCGAGTGGGCCGTGCCGATCGTGCTCGTGCTCATGGGGCTCGGCATGACGGTCGGCAACCTCGTCGGTGGCCACCTCGCCGACATCGATCTGCGCCGCACGCTGCTCTTCGGCCTGGCGGCGATGGCGGTCGTCTTCGCCCTGCTCGCGATGCTCGCCTTCTGGATCATCACGCTCGGTGTCTTCGTGTTCGTCGTCGGCTTCGTCTCCGCGGTGCTGAGCCCGACGATCCAGACGCGGCTCATGGACGTCGCAGGGGACAACCAGTCGATCGCCGCTGCTCTCAACCACTCCGCTCTCAACATCGGCAACAGCCTGGGTGCGTTCCTCGGCGGACTCGTGATCGCGGCCGGCTGGGGCTACGTCGCCCCCTCGTGGACGGGAGCGGCGCTCGCCGTCGCCGGGCTGCTCATCGCCCTGCTGTCGTACCGTGTCGACCGTCGCCGCGCGACGGCGACGGCCTTCGCCGCGTCATAGAGTGCAGGGGTGAGCAGCCCCGCAGAGGACATCCCCGTCGCAGGCACCGTGGTGCTCCTGCGCCCCGGCACCGCCGGCTTCGAGGTGCTGCTGATGCGCCGTCCCGAGCGAGGCTCGTTCGCGGGCGCGTGGGTCTTCCCGGGAGGCAAGGTCGAGCAGAGCGACCGGCGATCCGGCGCCGACGAGTCCGACGACGCCGCGCGCGCCGCGATGAGGGAGACCGTCGAGGAGGTCGGGGTCGTCGTCTCCGATGTGGTCGTCCTCTCGAGATGGGAGCCGCCGCGAGAGGCTCCTGTGCGCATCCGCACCTGGTTCTTCCTGGCGCTCGCGCCGGACGCCGACCAGGAGCTCTCCCTGTCGGAAGGTGAGGTCGAGGCGGCGGAGTGGCTCACTCCTGCCGATGCCCTCGCCAGGCACGGCAGGGGCGAGTGGATGCTGTTCCCTCCGACCTGGATCACCCTCGATCGGCTCAGTCGGTTCGAGACCGCCGACGCGGTGCTCGCCGCGGCCGGCGTCGCACAGCTGTTCGCCACCACGGTGACGCGTTCGGCCGAGGGGGTGGCCTTCGAGTGGGATTCCCTGCGTCTCGAGACCGGCTCGCTGCCGTGGCGGCTCATCGGAGACTAGTGCGCGAGCAGCCTGCGCAGATGACCTCCGACGGCCTCGGTCTCGATGAGGAAGCCGTCGTGGCCGAAGTCGCTCGTGAGCACGACGGCATCCGCGCCGTGCAGCGTGTTCGGGATGCTGCGCGCGATGCGGTGCTGTCCGTCGACCGGGAAGAGCCTGTCGCTGTCGATGCCCAGTACCAGCGTGGTCGCCGTGACCGTGCGGAGCGCCTCTTCGACGCCGCCCCGATCCCGGCCGACGTCGTGCGAGTTCATCGCCTCGACGAGGGTGACGTAGCTGTTGGCATCGAAGCGGCGGGTGAACTTGTTGCCGTGGAAGTCGAGGTAGGACTCCACGGCGAACCGGCCGCCGTGGCCGAGCGGTGAGACGCCCGACTGCCACGAGCGCTGGAAGCGCTGGTTGAGCTCGATGGGGCTGCGGTAGTTCAGCAGCGCCATACGGCGGGCGAGAGCGAGTCCTCTGTGCGGTCCGTCGCCGTCGGCGAGGTCGTAGTACTCGCCGCCCTGGAACCGGGGATCCATGCGGATCGTCTCGAGCTGCACGGTGTTCAGAGCGATCTGATCAGCCGTGGTGACCGGGGGAGAGGAGAGCACGGCCAGGCGCTCGACGCGCTCAGGATGCGTGATCGCCCATTCGAGGGCGTGCATGCCTCCCATGGACCCGCCGATGACCGCGGCCCAGGCATCGATTCCGAGGCTGTCGGCGAGCCGCACCTGCGCGGCGACCTGATCGCGGATGGTCAGGTACGGGAAGCGCGAGGCCCACTCGTACCCCGAGGGGGCGATGCTGGCGGGGCCGGTCGATCCCTGGCATCCGCCGAGCATGTTCGGAGCGATGACGAACCAGCGGTCGGTGTCGAGCGGGGCTCCCGGACCGGTGATCGACTCCCACCAGCCGGCCGTCGGGTGCCCGGCGCCCGCATCTCCTCGGACATGGCTGTCGCCGGTGAGGGCATGCAGGACCAGGATGGCGTTGTCCCGGGCGGCGTTGAGCTCGCCCCACGTCTCGAACGCCAGGCGGATGCCCGGCAGCTCGGCGCCGCTCTCGGTGCGGAACGGCCCCGAGGTCGCGAAGCTGCGGCCGCCGACCGGATCGCCGTCCCGCCAGGCTCCGGTCGCGGGCGGTCGTGCGCGGAGCAGACGGACGTCGGCCTCCGTCACGGGCGCAGAGGGCACCGTGTCTTCCGAGGTCGTCTGCCAGTCCATGCTTCCCATTGTCGCCTGGCGGGCGGCGACCGGGACGAACGTTACGCCTCGGGGCGCGCCGGGACGCGAGGGATCGGATGCCGACGCGGGTTCAGGCTCCGGACATGACGATGCCCCGAGCAGCAGCCCGGGGCATCGATCTGACGACGGGTGTCAGGCGCGAGCGGCCTCGGACACGCGTCGTGCGGCCGCGAGTGCCTGGTCGAGGTCCGCCTTCAGGTCCTCGACGTTCTCGATGCCGACCGACAGACGCACGAGTCCCGGCGTCACGCCCGCCGTGAGCTGCTGTTCCGGAGTGAGCTGCGCGTGCGTGGTCGACGCAGGGTGGATGACGAGCGAGCGCACGTCGCCGATGTTCGCGAGGTGGCTGAACAGCGAGAGGCTGTTGACGAACTCGCGGCCCGCCTCGACCCCGCCCTTGAGCTCGAACGAGAGCACCGCTCCGACGCCCTTCGGGGCGTACTCGTTCGCCTTGGCATACCACGGCGAGGAGGGCAGGCCGGAGTAGTTCACCGAGGCGACGTCGTCACGGCTGTCGAGCCACTCGGCGATGTCCTGTGCGTTCTGCACGTGGCGTTCGATGCGCAGGGACAGCGTCTCGATGCCCTGGATGAGGTTCCAGGCGCTCTGCGGTGCGATCGCCGAGCCGAGGTCGCGCAGCAGCTGCACTCGCGCCTTGATGATGTATGCGAGCGGGTCGCCGACGGCGGCGGTGTAGCTGGCGCCGTGGTACGACGGGTCGGGCTCGGTGAGTCCGGGGAACTTCTCGACGTTCTTCGACCACTCGAAGGAGCCGCCGTCGATGATGACGCCGCCGATCGTGGTGCCGTGCCCGCCGAGGAACTTGGTGACCGAGTGCACCACGATGTCCGCGCCGTGCTCGAAGGGACGGATCAGGTACGGCGTCGCGATCGTGTTGTCGACGATCAGGGGCACACCGCCCTCGTGGGCCACGTCTGCGACGGCGCGGATGTCGAGGATGTTGATCTGCGGATTGCCGATGGTCTCCGCGAAGAACAGCTTCGTGTTCGGGCGCAGCGCGCGGCGCCATTCCTCGGGGTCGTCCTGGTTCTCGACGAACGTGACCTCGATGCCCAGCTTCGCGAGCGTGTACTTGAAGAGGTTGTACGTGCCGCCGTAGATCGAGCTCGACGAGACGATGTGGTCGCCCGCCTGCGCGATGTTGAGCACGGCGAAGGTCGACGCCGCCTGGCCGCTGGAGAGGACGAGGGCGCCGGTGCCCCCCTCGAGCGCCGCGAGGCGCTGCTCCAGCACGTCCTGGGTCGGGTTCTGGATGCGGGTGTAGATGTTGCCGAACTCCGCGAGGGCGAACAGGTTCGCCGCGTGGTCGGCGCTGTCGAAGACGTACGACGTCGTCTGGTAGATCGGCGTCGCGCGGGCCTTGGTCACGGGGTCGGGAGCAGCGCCGGAGTGGATCTGCTTGGTCTCGAAACGCCAGGTCTCGGGTGCGGACATGTGTTCCCCCTGGAACTGTTGGAAGGTCGATCCGGCTGGTGCCGTTGCATGCGACAGTACGGAATATCGGCAGCTGTCAACAGTGGGCGGGAAATGTGACGTAATGAACTCCGCCGAGATCCTCACAGCGGACGAGAGCGCCGATCAGCCCTGCGCGAGCAGCGTCGCGGCCCACCGGCGCGCGATGATGAACGGCTCGGAGAATGTCTCCATCCCCACCGTCACGATGGCGCCCTCGTACAGCAGCATCATCGCCTTGGCCGTCGCCTGCGGATCCCTGAGGCCCGCCTCCGTGCACAGGTCGTCGAAGACCCCGAGCAGCCAGGACTTCTGTCGAGTCACCTCGGGGAAGACGGGGTGGTCCTTCGAGCCGTCGCCGATCTCGGCGCGGGCGTTGATGGCGCTGCACCCCTTCGGACTGTTGGCGTCGGACCAGCTGATCGCCGCGTCGAAGATGCCGAGCACCCGATCGACTCCGGGTTCGGGAACGCGGGCGAGATGCTCGGCGACGTGGTCGCGCCACCGCGCGTCTCGGTGCTGCAGATACGAGACGACGAGCGCCTCCTTCGACCCGAAACGGTCGTACAGCGTCTTCTTCGTGACGCCCGCCGCCTCGGCGATGGTGTCGACGCCCACCGCATGGATGCCTCGTTCGTAGAAGAGTCGCGAGGCCGCGTCGAGGACCCGGCGGCCGCCGGGGGTCAGGGGAGCGAGATCCGGAACGGACGAGGTCATGTCCTCGACTATACCAATCTGTATAGTCGAGGACATGAGTAAACAGATCGGTATACTTCATGCGGGTGTCACGGTGGCGGCGGCGGTGGTCTTCGTCGTGACCTGGAGCTCGGGATTCATCATCCCGGCCTTCGCCACCGTCGACATCTCACCGGTGACGCTTCTGGTGTGGCGGTTCGCGCCGCTGGCAGTGATGCTCCTCCTCGTCACGACGCTCTCGGGCGCTGCGAGACGCGTGACCCGTCGCGAGATCGGCGTGCAGGCGACGATCGGCCTGTTCGCGCAGTTCGGATACTGCATCGCCGTCTACGCCGCCGTCGCCGCCCGCATCGCCACCGGCACCGTCGCTCTGATCGACGCGGTGCAGCCGCTCGTCGTCGCGGCGTTGGTCGGACCGCTCCTGGGGCTTCGCGTGCGCGGATCGCAGTGGCTCGGACTCGGCGTCGGCGCCGTCGGCGTGATGCTGGTCGTGCACTCGCAGTTCGGTGCCTCCGACGCCGAACCCCTCGCCTATCTGCTGCCGGCCGCGGCGATGGTGTGCCTGATCGTCGGGACCATCCTTCAGCGGAGGTCCGCGGTCGAGACCGGCGTGCTGGTCACGCTGACCGTCCACGTCACGGTCACCGCCGTGCTGCTCCTCGCGATCGCGGCCGTCTCGGGCACGCTGGCTTCTCCCGCATCCGCATCGTTCTGGCTGGCGGTCGTGCTGACAGCCGTGTTCCCCACGCTGGCGGCCTACGGCCTGTACTGGTGGCTCCTTCGCAGAGTGGGGATCACGGTGCTGCAGGCGCTGCTGTTCCTCATCGCGCCGGCCACCTCGCTCGGCGGAGCCGTGCTTCTCGGAGAGCCGTTGACCCTGGTCACGATCGCGGGCTTCGCGCTCTGCGGTGCGGGCGTCGCGGTCGTCCTCGCCGGGGAGGCGAGGTCCCGGTCCGAGGAGCCGGCGACGGATCAGACGTCGTTGACCGAGAGGTCGCCCTCTCCGTCGTCGCCGAGCTCCGCCAGAAGCGGGTCCGACTCCTGACTCTCCGGCTGAAGTTCGCTGATCGGCTGGTCCTCGCGAGGAACCTCGTCATCGTCTGCGGGCAGCTCGTCGGGGTCCGCCCCGGTCGCGGTCCGGGTGTCGAGGTCTGCTCCGGAGTCCGCCGCGATCGTGCGCTCCCACTCGGCCTGGGCGGGGTCGTCCGACGGATCGGCGAACGATGTCGCCTCACCGTCGCGGATCGGCTGGATCGCCTCGGGATCGGTGCTGATGCGTGTGTCGTCGGCGCGGTCGTCGCCGGCGCGGAGGCCGCGGTCTTCGTCAGCCATGGAGTGCTCCTGTCGATGGGGATATCGGATACGACCCCACTCTGCGGGACTGCGCCGAGGGAGGCGACGGGGTTGACGGGCGGTCGTTCGAAGGGATACTCCGTTCGGCTACCCGGGCGATCCCGTGCACGGGATGTCGGCGAAATCCCGGTGGACAGTGTGTGCGCCGCGTTCGCCGCCGGAACATCGTACGGTGGAGGCATGGTGAACAGGCGTGCAGTGGTGACCGGTGCGAGCTCGGGTATCGGAGAGGCGACGGTGCGCGCGCTGCGCGCCAAGGGCTGGGAGGTGGTCGGGGTCGCGCGTCGCGCGTCTCGTCTGGCCGCGCTGGCCGAGGAGACCGGAGCATCCGCCATCGCGTGCGATCTGACGGATTCGGATGCGGTGGCCGCGCTCATCGCGGAGCTCGAGGCTTCTGGCCCGGTGCACGCTCTGGTGCAGGTGGCCGGCGGTGCGCGCGGCACGGACCGCATCGAGGACGCGTCGGTCGCCGACTGGCAGTGGATGTACGACGCCAACGTGCTGTCGAGCCAGCGACTCGTGGCAGGCCTTCTGCCGCTGCTTCGTCGTGCGGCAGCAGAGGACGGCCACGCCGACACCCTCTTCGTGACCTCGACCGCCGCACAGGTCGCCTATGCGGGCGGAGGCGGGTACAACGCCGCCAAGGCCGCGCAGTCGATGCTCGTGCACGCGCTGCGTCTCGAGCTCAACGGCGAGCCGATCAGGGTGGCAGAGGTCGCTCCCGGCATGGTGCACACCGAGGAGTTCACCCTGAACCGTCTCGGAGGCGACTCGGTGGCCGCGGAAGCCGTCTACTCGGGTGTCGAGGCGCCGCTGCTGGCCGAGGACGTCGCCGACGTGATCGCGTACGCGCTCGACGCGCCGGCGCACGTGAACCTCGACCTGATCACGATGCGACCCGTCGCCCAGTCCGCGAACCACCTTCTGGCTCGGGGACCGCTGCGCCCGCGAGCGGTCGGCTGAGCGATGCCCTCGCGGAGCCTCGCCGCGCTCGCGGAGGACGGGCTCATCGATGCGGGCTGGGCCGAGGCGCTCGAGCCGGTGCAGGACGTGATCACCGCTCTGGGAGAGAAGCTGCGCGCCGAGCAGGCCGCCGGTCGTGGCTATCTGCCTGCGGGCGAGCACGTGCTGCGGGCCTTCCAGCGACCGCTGTCCGAGGTGCGCGTGCTCATCACCGGCCAGGACCCCTATCCGACGCCGGGGCATCCGATCGGGCTCTCGTTCGCGGTGGACCGTCACGTGCGACCTCTGCCGCGCAGCCTGGTCAACATCTACCGGGAGCGCGAGAGCGACCTCGGCATCCCCCCGGCGGAGCACGGCGATCTGACCGCGTGGAGCGATCAGGGGGTGCTGCTGCTGAACAGGGTGCTCACGGTGCGACCGGGCGACGCGGCATCGCATCGGGGCTGGGGGTGGGAGAAGGTCACCGAGCTCGCCATCCGCACACTCGTCGCGAGGGACCAGCCGCTCGTCGCGATCCTGTGGGGCAGGGACGCGGCTGGACTCCAGCCTCTGCTCGGCGACACCCCGGTCATCGCGTCCGCGCACCCCTCGCCGCTCTCGGCGCGCCGGGGCTTCTTCGGCTCCCGGCCCTTCTCCCGCGCCGACGCGCTTCTCGAGTCCCTCGGTGCCGCGGCGATCGACTGGCGGGTCGAGGGGGAGCCGCCTCTAAGCTGAACGCATGCAGTTCGAGCCAGGGGACCGTCGCCGCGTGCTGCCGCGCCATCTGCGCGCACAGCCCGAACCCGAGGTCTTCGCCTTCTCGATCCGGCCCGCGCGTGCGGGCGACCTGCCGTACGTGAGAGAGATCTACAACCACTTCGTCAGCAACTCGGTGGTGACCCTCGATGAGCGGCGCAGCAGCATCCCGTACTGGCGCGACAAGTTCGCGCTGCTCACCAAGCTCGGGCTGCCCTTCCTTGTGGCGGTGTCGCCCTCCGGTGTGGTGCTCGGCTATTCGCTGGCCCAGCCGTGGGCGGGCAAGAACGCGTACCGCTACACCGTCGAGGACTCGATCTATCTCGGGCCGGGCGCCGGCGGTAAGGGCCTCGGCGCCGCTCTGCTGCAGGCGCTGATCGACGCGTGCGAGCAGCTGGGAACACGCGAGATGGTCGCAGTCATCAGCGACAGCAAGGCGGAGGCCTCGATCCGTCTGCACGCCAAGCTCGGCTTCGTCGAGGCGGGGCGCATGGGAAGGGTCGGGCACAAGTTCGGTCGCGACCTCGGCACCGTCTATATGCGGAGGGCGTTGCGGCCCCACAAGCGGCGGAAGCTCTTCGGCTCCCTCGGCGGTCGGTGAGCGTCTCGGGCGCCGAGACGTTCAGTCGTGCGGGCCGGGGATCACGGGGATGGCGGCGAGCAGCGTCCGCGTGTACTCCTGCGTCGGATGGAGCAGCACCTGCGCGGTCGATCCCTGTTCGACGATGCGCCCGTCCTTCATGACCGCGACGGTGTCGCAGAGGTTCTGCACCACTCCGATGTCGTGCGACACCAGGATGAGGGTGAGGTCGGTCGTGCGTCGCAGCTCGACGAGCAGCTCGAGGATCTGGGCCCGCACCGTCACGTCCAGGGCCGAGAGCGGTTCGTCGCCAACGAGGATGCGGGGCCGGTGCACGATCGCGCGCGCCAGGGCGATGCGCTGTCGTTGCCCACCCGAGAACTCGTGCGGGTAGCGATCGGCCATCGCCTGCTCGAGGCCCACCTGCTCGATCACCTCGGAGACCCTGGCTCTGTGGTCGCCGTCGATCCGCAGCGCCCAGAGCGGCTCCCCGATGATCTGAGCTGCCGTCATCCGCGGGTCGAGCGAGGCGTACGGATCCTGGAACACCAGTCCGGTCTGCTTCCGGAGCCAGTGCAGCGAGCGAGCGGACGCCGTGGCGTCCACCGGCCGCCCATCCAGGTGCACGGTGCCGGACGTCGGGCGGTCGAGTCCCAGGAGCAGGCGGATGAGGGTCGACTTGCCCGAACCCGACTCGCCGATGATGCCCAGGGCACTGCCCTCGACGACATCGAGGTCGGTCGCCTCGAGCGCCGTCTGTCTGCGCGTGGGCTCGAACATCGCGCGTCTGGGCACCACGAAGTCGCGTCGCAGCGCGCGCGCCTCGATCAGGCTCATGCGTCGCCTCCTCGGGGCCGCCAGAGGGTCGCGGTGGCGTCACGCAGCAGACCCTGAGTGACCGGTGACGCGGGGGCGGTGAGGAGCGTCGAGACCGGAGCGGCTTCGACCACCCTGCCGTGCTCGAGCACGACACCGTCGGTCGCGACCTGGGCCAGCACCGCGAGATCGTGGGTGATGAAGACCAGCGACATGTCCTGATCCTCGACGAGAGCCAGCAGGAGCGCGAGGATCTCGGCCTGGATCGTGACATCGAGCGCGGTGGTCGGCTCGTCGGCGATGAGCAGCCGCGGGCGGCAGGCGAGGGCCATCGCGATCGCCACACGTTGTCGCTGGCCGCCGGAGAGCTGGTGGGGGTAGCGATCGACGATCGACTCGGGGTCGGGCAGCCGCACCCGCGCGGCCTCCGCGATGGCACGCACGCGCGCCTCCCGACGGCTGATCCCCTCGTGGATGCGGATGGACTCCGCGATCTGCCTACCCACGGTGCGGATCGGATTGAGCGCCGTCCGAGGTTCTTGGAAGACGATCCCGATCTCGTCCCCGCGCAGCCGCGCGAGATCCCTGTCCGCCATGCCGATCAGCTCGCGGCCGTTCCAGCGGATGCTGCCGCTCGCCTCGGCGCCCTCGGGGAGGAGCCCCAGCACCGCGAGCGCGGTGAGCGACTTGCCCGATCCCGACTCGCCGATGAGGCCGAGGCGCGAGCCCTGCGGGACCTCGAAGGAGATCCCGTCGACGACAGGTCGTCCGTCGATCGTGATCACGAGGTCGTTCACCTCGAGGCTCATGCGACCACCGCCGGGGTGTGGATCTCCGCCGACCGGTGGCGGAGGGTCGGGTCGGTGGCCTCGCGCAGGCCGTCACCGAGGAGATTGAGTGCGAGAACCGTGAGGGTGATGGCGAGTCCCGGCCAGATCACCGAGAGCGGGTGGATGCCGATGTAGCGCTGCAGATCGGCCAGCAGCAGCCCCCAGCTCGGTTCGACGACCGAGGCTCCGAATCCCAGATACGACAGCCCTGCTTCCGCGAGCACGGCGACGGCCATCGACCAGGACAGCTGCACGATGAACACCGGCGCGACATTGGGCAGCAGGTGCCTCACGAGGCTCTGCCCCTCGGTGAGGCCGGAGGCGCGGGCTGCGAGCACGAAATCGCTCTGCTGCACCCGTCGAAGCTCGGGTCGGGTGACTCTGGCGATGTTCACGCCGAACCCGATGCCCACCGCCCAGATCACGACCCACAGCGACCCGCCCCACACCGAGGAGATCATCATGGCGATCAGCAGCACGGGGAAGGCGATGAGGATGTCGACGAGCACCGCCACGGTCTCGCGCATCCACCGGGCGGTCAGCGCTCCCAGCGCCGCCAGAGCGATGCCGACGAGCGTCGCGACGATGCCGGCCCCCACGCTCACGAACACCGTGGTGCGAGCGCCGGCCATGATCAGGCTCAGGATGTCGCGACCCGTGTCGTCCGTCCCCAGCAGATGCGGCCATCCGGGAACGGCCCACCTGTCGCCGAGGTCGGAGTTCTGAGGATCGAAGGGCGTCCACACCAGCGACACGAGGGCGGTGAGCGCGACGAGGGCGACGACGATCAGGCCGAACCGCCCCGTCGCGGTGCGCCACAGTCTTCCGAGCCACCGGGGCATCATGCCGTCTCCCTCTGCCGAGGATCGATCGTGCGGTGCAGCAGATCGACCAGGAATCCGACGACCAGGACGAAGCCGGTGAGAACGAGCAGCTCGCTCTGGACCTTGATGAGGTCGCGCGTGCCGACGTCGGCCACGAGCATGCGCCCGATTCCGGGAAGAGTGAAGAGCTGCTCGATGACGACCGATCCGACGATGATGCCAGCCACCTGCAGGCCCAGCACCGTGATGATCGACAGGCCGACCGCCGGGATGCCGTGCGAGATCAGGGCGCGCGTGCGAGTGAGCCCCTTCGCCGCGGCCGTGCGGACGAAATCCTGGCCCGCAGCCTGGAGGGTGGCGCTGCGGACGAAGCGCATGAGCATCGCGCCCTCGACGATCCCGATGGTGAGCGCGGGGAGCAGGAGCGACTCGATCGCCTTTCCGGGGGTGCTCCAGCCGGTGCGCGGGAATCCCTGCGGCGGCAGCCATCCCAGCCACACCGAGAACACGACGATGAGCATCATGCCCGCCCAGACGACGGGAACAGCGGCGAGGGTCTGGGCGCCCACGCTGAGTGCCGTACCGGTGCGGCGTCCGCGCTGCAGTGCGGCGAGGATGCCGAAGGGCACGGCGATGAGCACGGCGATGAGCAGCGACATGAGGCCGAGCGGAACCGTCACCTGCGCCTTGAGCGCGAGCTCCTCGCCGACCGAGGCGCCGGACAGCAGGGAGGTGCCGAGGTCGCCGCGGAAGATTCCCGCGATCCACTCGGCGTACTGCTCGGGAAGCGGTCTGTTGAGCCCCAGGGACTCGCGGAGCGCCTCGACCTCGGACGGCGAGGCCTGAGTGCCGGCGATGAGCTGTGCGACGTCACCGGGGAAGACTCTCAGCGTGAGGAAGATCAGCAGGCTCGACACGAGGAGCCCTGCGATGAGCAGGGCTCCTCGGACGAGCACGTAGCGGATCACGACGGATGCGCCGCCGTCACTTCTCGGTGGAGACGGTGACGCCTGCCAGGTCGATGCGCGAGTTGATCGAGTCCTCGGGGAACCCGGACACCAGGGGACTGACGGCGGTGATCGTGGCCCCGTTGTACAGCCAGTCCGCCGCGTGGTCCTCCGACACGATGCGCGCGGCTTCGGCGAGCAGGTCGGCCGACGCGTCGGGATCGACCTCGGCCAGGGCCTCGGTGTAGAGCTCCTGCACCTCGGCGTTGTCATAGCCGAAGTAGTACTCGGGGTTCGCGAAGTTCCCGAAGTCTCGCGGCTCGACGTGCAGCACGAAGCTCAGGTCGTAGTCGTGGTTCGTGTAGACGTCCTCGAGCCAGGTGGGGAACTCGACGGACTTCACCTTGAGGGTCACGCCGACCTTCTGGAAGTCGGAGATGAGCACCTTGGGCACGGTCGTTCCGTAGAAGCTCGGAATGGTGAGCGTCAGCTCGAGATCCTCCTGGCCGGCCTCGGCGAGCAGCTCCTTGGCCTTCTCGGGGTCGTAGCTGACGACGTCCGAGAGGTCTTCGTAGCCGGGGTCGAGCTCGGGGATGGGCCCGTACAGAGTGGACCCGGCGCCCACGGCTTCGACGAGACCCTCGTGGTCGATCGCCAGTCGCAGTGCCTCGCGCACCCGAACGTCGTCGAGAGGCGCCTTGGCGTTGTTGAACGCGAGCGTGCCCTTGTCTGTCGTGCGGCCGGTGGTCAGGGTGAAGTCGCCGGAATCCTCGAGCTGGGGTGCGAGGTTCGGGTCGACAGCCGTCAGCACCTGCACGCCGCCGTCGAGAGCGGTGTTCACCCCGGCCGTGAAGTCGGGGATGTACTGGAACTCGACCTCGGCGACGCCCGCCGGCTCGCCCCAGTACGCGTCGTAGCGGGCGAACGTGATCGCGCTGCCCTTGTTCCAGCGTGTGAGGGTGAAGGGACCCGTGCCGTTCTCGGCCGTCTTCAGGTCGGTGGTGTCACCGGTCTGGAAGACGAGGCCGGCCGGGCCGGTGAGCGCGAACAGGAAGTTCTGGTTCGGCGCGGTCAGCACGATCTGCACCGTCGTCGGGTCGGGGGCGGTGATCGACGCGACGGAGGCGAACTCCTCGTTGCCCTGCAGCGTGGAGTCCGTGCGCACGGCCTCGTACGAGGCGACGACGTCTGCTGACGTGAGCGCGGTGCCGTTGTGGAACGTGATCCCGTCGTTCAGCGTGAACGTGTAGCTGAGTCCGTCGTCCGACACCGTGTAGTCCGAGGCGAGTCTCGGGACGATCTGGTTCTCCTCGTCGCGGCTGACGAGGCCCTCGTAGATGTTGTCGATCAGGATCTGCTCGAGCGCCGCACCGCTCGTGCGCCGGATGTCGAGGTTCGTCGGCTCGAGGACGAGTCCGACCTGCAGGGTGGCATCGGGATCGGGGGTCGACGAGGTGGTCGTGGCCTCGGGCTCTGCGGCGCCGGAGCATGCGCTCAGGATGACGGCGCTCGCCGCGATCGCGGAGATCAGCGCGAGACGTCGCGTGCGTCGGAACATGGTGTGTTTCCTCTCGGTGCGGCAGTTGCTGTGTGCCGGTGGGACGAGCCTAGGGATGGATGGTGGGTGAGGGGCGGTTCGCGGAACCGGGCGTCACAATCGAGCAGCGGTGGAGGCGATCAGCGCCGCCAGCTCGGAGGGAGCCGACTCCTGCACGTTGTGGGTCGCCGCGAGCGAGACCACGCGCGCGAGCGGGAGCCGGCGGCTGAACTCCGCGGCATCCTCTTCGCTCACGAATCCCGCGGTTCCTCGCACCAGGGTGATGGGTGCCGTGGCCGTGGCCAGGTCATCCCAGCCGGTCGTGTGCAGCAACGACGGAGATGCCGCATCGCCCGGTGCGTGAGCGGCGAGGGCCTGGGCTGCGAGATGGGCGAAGTGGTGCTTCCATTCGACGCGTCCATCGGGGCGGACCCGGGTGTTGAAGAAGACGCCGCGCTCGGTGTCGGGGCGTGCGCCGCCGAAACCGAAGGAGATCGCCCGGTCGACGAGCTCGTCGCGCGATGCGAAGTCGGTGGGGCCCGCATAGAACTCGCGGAGCGCCGCGGGGCCCGCCGAGGTGTCGATGCCGGGCGTGATGTCGACGACGATCAGCGCCGCGACGAGGTCCGGCCGCTGCGCCGCGAGCGCCGCAGCCGTGAGGCCGCCGAGCGACTGGCCCACGACGAGCTGGGCAGAATCGGTCCAGGCGTCCAGCGCTGCCGCGACGTCTGCGGCGAGGGTGCGGGGGGAGTAATCCGCGTCCGAGCGCCATGACGAGTCCCCGTGACCGGCGAGGTCGATCACGAGTGCGGATTCGCTCAGCGCGAGCACCGTGGTGTCCCAGGTGTGGGCGTTCAGCCCCGCTCCGTGCAGAAGCGTGATGCGCGGGCTCTCTCCTCCGATGCGCAGAGCGCTGATGCGGCGTCCGTCCGGCAGGGTGAGGGTCACGCGCTCCGCCGTCGGTACGGGGACGCCGAGGGCTTCGGCCTGCGCGGGAAGATAGCTGAACTCGCTGATGTCGGTCGCCACGAGATTATTCTGCTCTGCATCCGACCCGTCCGGGAAATGCGGGAGCAGACTGCCAATCAGCAAGATCTACGAGACTGTCATATCGCTCGAACAATGTGCGCTCAGATTCTCACAATGCATTCGCGGCCGTCCTCCTGTGGACGCCGATCGGGCGGCATCCCGCCGTATCATTGACTCATGAGCGAGTTGCGAGTGCACCTGTCCAAGACCGAGCCCGCCGCATACCAGGCGCTCGACGCGCTGTCGAAGACTGTCGGCCAGATCTGCGCCGCGAACGGCATCGAGGACCGCCTCAAGGAGCTCGTCATGCTGCATTGCTCGCAGCTCAACGGGTGCAGCTACTGCACCCGCATCCACGTCGACAGGGCCGTCGCCGCCGGGCTCGACGCCGACACCATGATGCAGATCGCGAGCTGGCGCGAGAGCGGTGTCTTCAGCGATCGTGAGCGGGCGGCGCTCGAACTCGCCGAGGCGTTCACGTTCATCTCGGAGGAGGGGATCTCCGACGAGGTCTACGACCGCGTGGGCAGTGTCTTCACGGAGAAGGAGTATGCGGCTCTGAGCTGGGCGTGCGTGTCGATCAACGCCTTCAACCGCATCGTCATCGCCGGTCGCTACCCGGTGACGCCGCGCGCCTCGAAGGGGCAGGCGTGACCGCTGTCGTCGTGCAGGGCGTCAACAACGTCCGGGACGTGGGCGGGATGCCCGCAGCCGGCGGCAGGATCCGATCCGGAGTCCTGCTGCGTTCGGGGCAGCTGTCGGGGGCGACCCCCGACGGGGCTGACGAGCTGCGGCGCCGCGTCACGCATATCGTGGACCTGCGCGACGGTGAGGAGGTCGCGGGGGAGCCGAGCGCGATCGATGGGCCGAGGACGACGCACCTGCCGTTGTTCCTCGGGTCGGTGCGCTCGTTCTTCGAACGCGACACGAGCCTGGAGGAGCTCTACCTCCATCTGCTCGAAGAGAGCGGTGAGCGTCTGGTCTCGGCCATCCGCATCATCGCCTCGGGGGAGTCGACGCTCGTGCACTGCACGGTCGGCAAGGATCGCACCGGTGTCACCGTCGCCCTCGCTCTCGCCGCCGTCGGGGCGGACAGGGAGGCGATCATCGCGGACTACGCCCTCACCGAGTCGCAGCTGCCGCCCGAGAGGTCGCGCCGCATCGCCGCGTACCTGAAGTCGGAGCACCCGGAGGCCGTGCATGCGATCGCCTTGGCGACGCAGTCGCCGGCGCCGGTGATGCGGGCGCTGCTCGAGGACATCGATGAGCGATGGGGGTCGGCCGCCGGGTACCTCCAGGCCAATGGGCTCACGGACGACGAGCTCGCTGCGCTGCGCGCCGTGCTCGTGGAAGAAGTCGACGACCAAGGTTAGGCAACCCTTCTCCGGGGTGTACGATGGACTCATCATGAGCACCTCGGTCGAGACCCGCAGCACGCGCGCAGAGCGCCGTGCCGCACGTCGTCGTTCGCACCACCTCGTCGCGGCGGATGAGAATTCGCTCGCTGAACTCGAGATCTTCCTCGCGGCCCTGCCGTTGTGCGCGTCGGGCCGCATCTTCATCGAGGTGTCGGACGCGTCGGACATCGGCGTCATCGATGCGCCGGGCCGGATGACCGTGACCTGGCTCGCTCGCGGGCAGCGTTCCGGTGCTCCGGGAACGAGCCGCTCCTGTGCTCCGGGGCAGGCGCTCGCCCGTGCCGTGTGCGCGTGGGCCGACGAGATGCTCTGCGATGACGAGTTCGACACGAGAGTCACGCTGCTCGCGGGATATCTCGGTACCGCCGACATCGTCGACCACCTGACCGAGAAGCTCGAGGTGCTGCCGACGCAGATCTACGCGCCGGAGCGGTTCGGGCTGCTCTCCTCCGAGCGCTGAGGCCGCGCGCGTCGGACGTAGTTGCCGTCTTCCAGACCGGCCTCGATCTCGAAGCGGTTCGTCAGGGCATTCCGCCCTGCAAAGAGGTAGAGCAGCGGCAGCAGAGCTCCGTAGCGCAGCCACTGCTCCTTGTGCACCGCCTCATGTCGCAGCACCGCGTCGGACGGCCGGACGTCTCCGGTCAGGAAGCAGCCGCCGACGCAGACCCCGCCGCGGTTGAATGTCCAGGCGGGCATCCCGCGGAAGACCCAGAGCCCGGAGCGGCGTTCGACGCGACCCGTGCTCCACAGGGACCCCCATGTCCAGCCGACGGCCGTACCCCACCAGTAGCCGAGGCGGCTGATGGGGGAGCGCAGCAGGAACGAGGGGATGCGGCGGTCGAGGCGGCGGCCCCTGGCCAGCGCGCGCTCGGCGGCCGGACGCCAATCAGCGGTCATGCGACCGCTCCGACGAGGCGCAGCAGCGCCCCGAGATCGTCGACGGCGTCGGCAGGGGAGCGTGGCGCGAACCCCGAGATCGTCGCACCGGCCAGCGGCACGCGCTGGCGGAGAGCTCTGATTGCGGCGCTCAGTGCTGCGGGTGAGAGGCCGAAAGGCTCGGGTGAGGAGACTCCGGCGAGTTCGGCGGGATCGAGCACGTCGACGTCGATGTGCACCCACACCCTCGCCGCACCGGTGGCCTCGACGGCGGATGCGAGCGCCTCGACGTCATCGAGGTCTGTCGTCAGGAGCGCGGTGAGAGCGTCGGCCTCGGCGACCTCCGCATCGTCGAGGGTGCGGACGCCGACGGTGATCACACGGTCACGCGAGATGCCGGGCGACAGGGTGAGCTGAGGCTCGCCCTCGCCCAGGATCGCGCGCAGAGCCATGCCGGCGAACGCGCCGGAGGGCGATGTTTCGGGCGTGTGCAGGTCGGGATGAGCGTCGCACCAGACCACGGCGAGGTCGTCGGTGCCGCCGGGAAGCCCGGCGACAGCGGCGACGGTGACGCTGCAGTCGCCTCCGATGACGATCGTGTCGACCGTCATGCTCTCGCGCACGAGTTCACGGGTGTGGAGCAGAGCGCTCAGACGACGGACCCCGGTTCCGAGGGATTCTCCCGCCTCGACCGGCACGTCGAGCACGGCGGTCGCCGCGCGCGGCAGATCGCCGGCTATCGCGGACGCTCCGTCGACGAGGAGCATCGCACGCGGTGCAGGGGATCCCTGCCACTGCGGGACGACGAGGAATCGCACCATCGGGGCCTCCAACGGGAGAAGGACCGATGCCCCGGACACGGTGGTCCGGGGCATCCGTCGAGAGGGTCAGGAGCCTTCGAGCGCCTGACGAGGAGCGGTGCTTCCGGCCTTCAGCTCGGCCAGACGCGCCTCGACCTCGGTGAGCTCACCGAGGTCTTCGAGGCTCTCGAACTGAGCGTCGAGGCTCGAGGCCGCGAGCTCGATCTTGCCCTGGGCGAGTGCCTCCTGGCGGCGGACCTTGTCTTCGAAGCGTCCGAGCTCGCTGGTCGGGTCGAGGACGTTGATCGACGAGACCGCGTCCTGCACCTTGGTCTGAGCCTCGGCGACCTTGGCGCGCGCGAGCAGCTCGCTGCGCTTGTTCTTCAGCTCGCCCAGCTTGTCCTTCATGCCGTTGAGGCCGCTCTTGAGCTTGTCGACGATCTCGGTCTGGGCCGCGATCTGCGGCTCGGCGCCGGTGGCCTCGCGCTCGGCGCTGATCTGTCGCTGCAGAGCGATCTTGGCGAGGTTGTCGAACTTGTCGGCGTCGCCGGCATCGCCCGAGTTGCGCATCTCGTCGGCCTTGCGGCTGGCGGCGAGGGCCTTGTTGCCCCACTCCGTCGCCGCCTGCACGTCCTCTTCATGGTCGCGCTCGAGCAGACGCAGGTTGCCGATCGTCTCGGCGATGGCCGACTCGGCGTCCGCGATGCTGTTCGTGTAGTCGCGGACGAGCTGGTCGATCATCTTCTGCGGGTCTTCGGCAGAATCGAGGAGGGAGTTGATGTTCGCGCGGACGAGGGTCGAGATACGTCCGAAGATGGACTGCTTGGTCATGCGTTGTTCCTTTCAGAGGGTCGTCGTCGAGATCTGTGTGTGGAGTCGGAGGAGGTCAGAAGCGTCGACCTCCTGAACGGCCGCTGCGTCCGCTGGAACGGCTGCTCGAGCGGCTGCTGGAGCGCCCGCCGCCGCCGAAGCCCGAACTGCGGTATCCGCTTCCGCCGCCGGAGCGCCAGCTGCTGCTGCGCGACGAGCCTCCGCCTCCGCCGGACAGGAGTCCGCCGATGATGCCGCCCAGGATGTCGCCGCCGATTCCGGAGCCGCCGGAGTTCGAGCCGCCGAAGACGCTGCCCTGCCCCCAGCCGCCGCTCTGATAGCGGCTCGGGTTCATGGACTCGACATCCGCCTGCGCCGACGCGGTGGCCTGGCGGGCGAGATCGAGGGCTCTGCCCGACTCGGCCAGCGCCGCCTCGGGGTTCGCTGCTCTGAGATCCAGGGCCTGCGTGAGCGCCGCCTCGGCCTGTGACAGCCGGGTGCGCGCCGTGGAGCCGACGGAGCCGCGGCGGGTCTCGATATACTCGCGCGCCGCGCGGATCTCGGAGCCCGCCTGGGCGAGCGTCTGCTCGAGCATGTGCTGCACCCGACGAGCCCGCTCCGCCGCCTGCGTGCCCTGCGCGATCGCCGCATCGATCTGCATGTTCGCCGTCGTCAGGGCATCGAGCACTCGCCGCGGGCTGCGCGACGTTCCGGTGAGTCCGGCCTGAGCGGCCTGGAGCTGCTGGGCGGTGGTGGCGGCGATCGGCGAGATGGTGCCGGTCGAATCGGGGAGCTGCTGCGCCGTCGCGATGTCTGCCTGGAGCTCGGCGATCAGCGCCTGAGCCCGCTGCTCTATGCTGCTCAGCTCGCCACCGAGCGCGGTGATCGACTGCACCAGCTGACCGGCCTGGGCCACCGCCTGCTCCGCGGTGCGGATCGCGAACGCGGCTTCTCCGGCACGTCCGCCGGCGATCGCCTGGGCGGCCGCCTCGATCGAGCGGTCGGCGAGGGCCGCGCGCTCCTGTGCCTGAGCGGGGTTGTCGGCGACGGTGCTGAGCGCGGCAGGGTCGTAGACCTCGGAGAGCGATGCGAGCGCGGGTGCGGCGCCGGCGAGGGTCGACTGCAGTGCGGCTCGCTCCGCGCGCACGCGCTCGAGCTCCTGCGGAGCGTTCTCCTCGAGCCGACGCAGTGCGTCGAACGCCTCGGTGTTGTCGTCGAGCACGTCGTCGATCTCATCGCAGAGTTGGATGATGCGGATGTGCCAGGCGCGGCGGTCGAAGACGGTGTCCTCGATCTCATCGTCGAGCTTCTGTCTGAGGTCGAACGCCTCGGACATCTTCGCCTTCGCGACCTCGAGCGCTCCGCTGAACTCTGCCGTCGCCGCATCGCCGAACTGCGCCACGGCGAAGCCGAGCTCCTCGCGGCTGGAGGTGATGGCGTCGTCGGCCTGCACGAGCGCGGCACCCGCCTGGGTCTCGACCTGCTCGTCGGTGAGAGTGGAGAACGGATCGTTCGGGTCGGCCTTCTCCGGCATGGCCCCGCGCCTGCGGATCTCGGCGTTGCGTCGGGCGCGCCGCACCAGGGCGACGACGAGCCAGACGATCAGACCGAGAGCCACGACTCCGACGACGATCAGTGTCGCGCGGATCGCGCCGGCTCCTCCGTCGCCCTGGATCTCGTCGGCCGCGAGCACGATCGCACCCTCCCAGTCCTCCTGAGCGGCGAGGGACTGGATCTTGTCCTCGACGTCGTCGAGCTTCGCATCGCTGAGCGGTCCGTCGGGGGCCGCGGAGATGTAGTAGCTGCGGCCGTCGACGGCGATCGCCAGGAGGTACTGATCGGATCCGAGGTTGTTGCCCTCGGCGACGGTGTCCGCCCAGTCCTTGTTGTCCTCGGGCGCGGTGAACTCGTCGACGAGCACCACGAACAGGTCGGCGCTCGAGTTCTCGGTGAGCTCCTGAAGGCGCGCCTCGACGGTCGCCTCCTCGTCGGGGCTGAGCACTCCGGCATCGTCGGTGACGTAACCGGAATCGAGCGTGAGCGGGTCGGTCGCCGACGCGGCGGAGGACGACAGGATCCCTGCGGCCACCAGCGCGGTCGTCGCGGCCAGCGTGAGCCACCGATTCGTCATGCAGATCCCTCCGAGCGGCAGCCGAGCATCATGGCACGAGTCTATGCACAGAGTCCGACACGCGACAGCATCAGGGCCGGTATGACCGTTCGCCCTCAGCGGAGACACATACGCTGGAAGGCATGGACGACAGGTACGGTTCGGATGTGCTCGCGAGCGGATGGCGGGAGCGCGCCGCGAAGCCGGTGCCGACGGTCCCCGCCGAGGTGGACCTGGTCGTGGAGGTCGCGGACGACGGGTTCTGCGGCGCGGTGACCAGGGTCCAGGGCGGCACCGTCGCCCTGGAGGACCGTCTGGGTCGCACCCGGCTCTTCCCCCTGGGCGGAGGGTTCCTCATCGACGGCGCGCCCGTTCGGCTCGGTGCGCCTGCGCCGAAGTCGCAGGGACCCCGCCGCACGGCATCCGGATCGTTCGTCGTCGCCGATCAGCGAGCCCGCGTCGCGCTGCCCAGCCGGATCCTGGTCGAGGGCAAGCACGATGCCGAGCTCGTCGAGAAGGTGTGGGGCGCCGACCTCCGCGTCGAGGGCGTCGTGGTCGAGTTCCTCCAGGGGCTCGATCTGCTCGAGGAGATGCTCGAGCAGGAGCCGCCGAGCGCGTCGAGACGCTACGGCGTGCTCGTCGACCACCTGGTGAAGGGGTCGAAGGAGTCCCGGATCGCGGAGGCGATCTCGCGCGGCCCGCACGGGCGCCACCTGCGCATCGTGGGGCATCCCTACATCGACGTGTGGCAGTGCGTCACTCCCCGCGCGCTGGGGATTGAGAGATGGCCAGAGATCTCGCGGGGCACCGACTGGAAGACCGGCATCTGCCGTGCCTTCGGCTGGCCCCACGAGGACCAGGGGGACACCGGTCGCGCGTGGCAGCACATCCTGTCGAAGGTGCACACCTACCGCGACCTCGAGCCCGCTCTGCTGGGCCGAGTCGAAGAGCTGATCGACTTCGTGACCGCACCCGCCCCCTGATCGCGCCACGACCGAGACGGACTCTCGCGCGCGACCACCCCGACTACCCTGGGAACATGCCCGAACCCCGTACCTTCCGTGATGAGCCGGTGTCGTTCGTGCGCCGCAGCGGGCGCATGTCCGACGCTCAGGAGCGCGCCTTCGAAGATCTCGCGCCGCACTATCTGCTGGATGTGCCGCGCGATGTCGCGTGGACGTCGGTGCACCCCGAGGCGCGGCTCGACCCGGCATCTGAGTACGGGCGCGAGGCGGGTCTCTTCGTGGAGATCGGCTCGGGGCAGGGGCATGCCATCGTGGCGGCGGCCTCCACGAGGCCGGAAGACGACTTCCTCGCCGTCGAGGTCTTCCGTGCGGGGCTCGCCCGCACGATGCTCGACGCGGACCGCGAGGGCGCCCGCAATCTGCGCGTCGTCGAGGCCAACGCCCCCGAGGTGCTCTCGTCGTATCTCCCCGAGGCGGCGGCCGCAGAGGTGTGGATCTTCTTCCCCGATCCCTGGCACAAGAAGAAGCACACCAAGCGTCGCCTCGTGCGGTCGGGGTTCGGTGGCACGGCCGCCCGTGCGCTGCGCGACGGCGGCCTGCTGCGTCTCGCGACCGACTGGGAGGACTACGCGCTGCAGATGCGGGAGGTGCTCGACGCCGACCCCGCCCTGGAGCGGGCGTTCGACGGCGAGTGGGCCGACCGATTCGAGGGACGCGTGATGACCGCGTTCGAGCGCAAGGGCATCGCCAAGGGGCGCGACATCCGCGACCTCGTCTATCGACGGAGATCCAGGGCGTGACCGCGTCGCCCCCGCGGGTCGCAGCCTCGCACTCCGCCGTGCTCACGCCGGCCGTCGTGCCCGCATTCCTCGTGTGCGCCGCGGCTCCCGCGTTCTTCGTGGCGGAGATCGCCTGGCTCGGCTGGGTGCTGTTGGCCCTGGGCCTGGTCGTCGCGTGGTGGGTGGAACGACGCGATCGGCGTTCGCCCGAACCGGTCCGCGCCGGGTCGCGGCTCGAGACCGCCCGCCTCGTCGGCAGCGAGCGGCCGCCCTCTCTCACCAAGGATCTCTCGCTGATCGCCCTGGGGATGCTCATCGTCAGCGTGATCCCGCTGGCGGCTGAGCTCGACAACCTCGCGATGCTGCGATTCACCCTGGCGCTCGGAGGAGCTGTCGTGGTGCCGTACCTCGTGTCGCGCTTCGTCTACCGCGACCGGGCGATCGGCTTCCCCTGGCGGACCGGTAGACGCTGGGGGCGACTGCAGTGGGGATGGCTGATCGCCGTGCTCGTGCTCGGCTGGCTGATCCTGCCGTTCTACTTCATCAGCAGCGGCGTGTACCAGAACTGGCCGGTGGTCGATTCGCCCGAGCTCATCGCCCGTCTGTTCGTCGGCGTGGGAGCCGTGGGCATCTGGGACGAGCTGTTCTTCATCTGCACGGTGTTCGCCCTGCTGCGCCGTCACTTCCCCGACGTGGTGGCGAACCTCCTGCAGATGGTCGTGTTCGTGTCGTTCCTCTGGGAGCTCGGATATCGCGAGTGGGGGCCGGTGCTCACGATCCCGTTCGCGCTCCTCCAGGGATTCATCTTCCTGCGCACTCACTCGCTCGCGTACGTGGTGACCGTGCACCTGCTGTTCGACGCGGTCGTCTTCGCGGTGCTCGTGCACGCGCACAATCCCGGACTGCTCCCGATCTTCCTGCTCTAGCGGCCGACGCGGCATTTGGTGCGGGTGACCGCGAGCGGCAGAATCAGACCATGCTCATCGTCGGACTCGTCCTCGCCGCGGCTGCGGCCGCCTTCCACGTCTTCATCTTCGCGCTCGAGTCCCTGAAGTGGACGGAGCCGGAGACGCGCAAGATCTTCGGCGTCGCCTCGGAGGCCGATGCCATCACGATGAAGTCCCTCGCCTTCAACCAGGGCTTCTACAACCTCTTCCTCGCCCTGACCGCGCTGCTCGGCGTGGGATTCACGATCATCGGGCAGAGCACGATCGGTCTGACACTCGTCTTCGCCGGCACCGGCATGATGGTCGCGGCCGCTCTCGTGCTCGTTCTCTCCGACCGCACCAAGGTGCGCGCTGCCGCTCTGCAGGGCACGCTGCCCCTGCTCGCGATCATCGCCACCGCGATCGCCCTCGCCATCGCCTGAGCGCCGCCCGCTGCGTGCGCCGAGTGCCCGTGCAGGGGTGACAACGGCGCGGTGACGCGCCACACTCGTCTGCATGACCGACTGGGTGCTGCACGTGGACATGGATCAGTTCATCGCCGCGGTCGAGGTGCTGCGTCGCCCCGAGCTCGTCGGGGTGCCGGTGATCGTCGGCGGTCGAGGTGATCCCACCGAGCGTGCTGTCGTCTCGACCGCGTCGTACGAGGCGAGGGTGTTCGGGATCGGCTCGGGGATGCCGCTGAAGATCGCCGCGCGCAAGGCGCCGGAGAACGCGGTGTTCCTCCCCGTCGACCACGGGGCGTACGAGGCCGCATCGACAGAGGTGATGTCGACGCTGCGCGCGCTGCCCGGGGTGGTGCTCGAGGTGATCGGATGGGACGAGTGCTTCCTCGGCGTGACGACTGAGGACCCGGAGGCGATCGCCGTCCAGGCCAGGAACGCGGTGCTCGAGGCGACGGGTCTGCACTGCTCGGTCGGGATCGGCGACAACAAGGTGCGCGCCAAGATCGCGACCGAGTTCGGCAAGCCCCGAGGGATGTTCCGCCTCACCGCGGACAACTGGTTCGAGGTGATGGGCCAGAAGGCGACCAGGGAGCTGTGGGGAGTCGGCCCGAAGGTGCAGAAGCGGCTCGCGACCCACGGCATCGAGACCGTACAGCAGCTCGCGGATGCCGCTGAGGCCACCCTGGTCGCCGAGTTCGGCCCCAAGATGGGTGTCTGGTACCACGGGCTGGGATCGGGACTCGGGCCGTCCGTGGTCGACGACACCCCGTGGGTGGCGCGCAGCCACAGCCGCGAGAACACCTTCCAGGAGAACCTCACCACGCCGAGCGAGGTCGAGGCGGCTCTGGTCGAACTCGCCGGATCGGCGTTCGACGACTGCGCCGCCGAGGGCCGCGATGTCGTGCGGGTGCATCTGAAGGTGCGCTACGCGCCCTTCGAGACGAAGACATTCGGTCGCAAGCTGCCCGCCCCCACGCACAGCAGGGATGACGTCATCGCCGCCGCCGTGGCGCTGGGCGCGACACTCGACGGTGACCGGGAGGTTCGCCTGCTGGGAGTGAGGGCCGAGATGACGATGCCCGAGGCGGGTGACCCCGCCGAGCGGACACCCGTGCGGGGACGCATCTGAGCTCGGGCATCCGAGCGGGC
Source organism: uncultured Microbacterium sp. (assembly GCA_963518515.1). Classification (GTDB taxonomy): domain Bacteria; phylum Actinomycetota; class Actinomycetes; order Actinomycetales; family Microbacteriaceae; genus Microbacterium. The sequence continues at coordinate 90,944 of CAUQIW010000006.1, read as the reverse complement.
CGATGCCGATCGTCGCTCGCGGATGCCTGGGCGAAGACCTGAGGGGCGGGTCCCAGGACCCGCCCCTCAGGCGCTATGGCGTCACCGCTCCGATCAGTTGGCCTTCTTGATCGTGTAGGCGAAGACATCGGTGCGCAGCACGTCTCCCGACGCCTTCACGATCGTGATCGTGTGCTCCTTGTCCTTCAGATCCGACACCGAGAACAGCACCTGATTCGAGACGCGGGTGTCGCTGTGCACGTCGACCGTGTCGACCTTCTTGCCGTCGATGTAGACGTCGGCCGTGCCCTGATCCGCCGACTTCGGGCCGATCCACGAGACGCCGGTGCCGCGGAACGTCATCGAGACCGCGTCCCCGTCGTTCACCGTGGCGTGCACGTCGTCGAGGTGGTCGCCGGTGAACCCGAAGTCGAGCACGACGTCGCCCACCGCGAGGGTCGCGAGGTACGCAGAGCTCAGGGTCACGGTGCTGCCCGTCACCGTGTAGTCGGTCCCACGCACGAGTTCGGCACCCGCGGCGCTGATCGAGGCGAGCTCGCCGGGATCGCGCAGCACGTCGACGGTGATGTCGGCGGGATCCGCCTTGTTGAACGCTCCTGAGGTCGTGCTCAACTGGCTGTCGAGGGTCACCACCAGCTTGTCGAGGAGCATGAACTGCCCCGACTTCTTGACCCCGCGCAGGGTGTGCGTGCCGCTGGGCAGGTCGGCCACGCTGTAGACCACCTGCTGCACGCCGCGGCCGTCCGCCGCAGCGCGGTAGGTGCTCACCGTGTCGACCAGCTGACCGTCGAGATAGATCTCGACGTCGCCCTGCGACTCGTGCGTCTCAGTGACGTACTTGATGCCCGTGCCCTGGAAGGTGTACTCGAACGACGAGCCGTTCGGCTCGACGTAGTGCACGTCGTCGGCGTGGTCGCCCATGCCGCGGTTGCCGCTGTACGCCCACGGTCCGCTGAGGGCGATCCTCGAGTCGTCGTCGTTCAGAGTGACCTCGGCGGTGGTGGCCGGGGGCGTCGGCTGTCCGCCACCGGGGGTGTCGGACACGGCGACGGTGAACGGCTGCGAGGCGGCGGGCACCTCGTATCCGGAGTTGCGCGTCCACTCTCCCTCATACGACACGCGCAGGGCGTCGTCGTTGACGGTGAGGACGGACTTCTTCTCCGGCGTCACCTTCAGCAGACGCACGCCATGGATCGGCACGCTCTCTGCGGTGAAGCCCTCGCCGAAGCTGCCGAGGTTCTTCCCGGCCCACAGATCGCGCACCTTGGCGGAGCCGTCGAGGCCGATGTCCGCCCAGTTCGCGGTGATGTCCGTGTCGGTGCGGCCGAGGTTGTAGATCGCCACGGTGTACGTGCCGTCGGGGTTCAGTGCGTACCAGACCTGCTGCTTCGTCGACATCGAGACAGGGCGCGCGGGGACGCCGGCCTGGTTGACCGCGATGACCTCGCGGTTCGTCAGCAGCTCCATGCCGTACTCGTCGAGATTCGTGAGGTCGTTGCCCAGGTAGAAGGGGGCGGCCGACGTCGCCCACAGCGTGGTCGCCGTGCGGCGCTCATCGCGCGTGAGCCCGTCCATCCTGCCGTTGCCGACGTTCAGCGAGTCGAGGTCGTTCCAGCCCGCGGGGCCGGCATGGCGCCACCAGTCCGACAGCTTCGGCATGAGTCGCGCGACGTTCTCCCACGACGTCAGCGCCTCGTCGCCGCAGTAGCACTCGACGTCCCAGTCGATGCGCCAGCCGTCGGCGTGCTGCTTCCAGTAGTCGGCGTACTTGATGTCGACCGCCCAGGAGAGCTCGAACCAGATGTCGTTGCGCTCGAGCGCCTGCGACCAGGCGGCGACCTCTTCACGAGCGTCCATCGACAGGTCGTTCACCCCGGAGCCCGGGGTCACGCTGTCGAACTTGACGAAGTCCACACCCCACTCGCCGAGCAGGTCGGCGATCGAGTCGATGTACTTCTGCGCGCAGGGTTTGTCGAAGTCGATCCGGTACCCGTATCCCCAGTAGTCACCCTGCTGCAGAGGCTGCTTGAGCAGGTTCTCCGTGGTGCAGCCGGGGGCGTTCGCGATCGGGAGCGCAGCCTGAGCCGTCTCCAGGCTCATGCCGGGGATGAAGTAGAGGCCGACCTTCTGCCCGTTGTCGTGCACGTGGTCGATGACGGCATCGAGGCCGTCGGGGAAGAGCGTCGTGCTGGGGATGGGCCGACCGTTGCCGTCCTGCCCCGCATTCCATCCCGCGTCGATGTTGATGTACTCGTAGCCGTACTTCTGCAGCTTGTCGTGCATCGCGTCGGACTGGGCTGTGATCTGATCGGCGGAGATCCATTGGCCGCCTTCGAACACCTGCATGCTGTAGCTGCTCCAGCCCATGTAGGGCTTGGCGGAGAGCGGCGAGATGCCGTCGTCGGCCGGGGGCGTGGTGCGGGCGTCCTTCGCCGGTGGCGCGACATCGGCCGGCGGTGCGGCCGAGGTCTCCGGTGCGGGAGTCTCGGTCCCGACCGGGGCCTCCGTCTCCTGCTCCGCGGGCGCGGTGGGCGTCTCCGTCGGCGTCGGGGTCTCCGTCGTCTCGGGCGCGGTGGTGTCGGGGTCGCCGGTCTCGGCCCAGCTCGCCCCCGGGGCGAGGCTCAGGGCCAGCGCCGTCACGGCGAGTGCCGCCGTGATCGAGGCTGTTCGCCTCTTCTGTCGATGGGTTCTCATTGCTTTCCTCTCGTTCGACTTCTCTGTCGTGGGTGGGGAAGGAAGACCTGTCGGTCAGTCGTGCGTGCGGCGGACCTCGATGAGCATCGCCTGCTGCGGGTTCAGAGTGGGCAGCGGCAGCCCGGCGTCCACGAGCACGGAGCCGGGCAGAGCGAGGGCCATCACGGCGGCCTGATCGACCCAGTTAGGTCCGTCGCCCTGATGGCGGCTGGCCGCTCCGAGATCGTCACGGATGCGCACCTCGTAGCGTGAGGCGGCGTCGAGCCCGGGGAAGCGCACCCTGCCCGACTGCCCGGCGGCGGACGTGCCGACCCTGCTCCACGTGAAGAGGGCGTTCGAGCCGTCCTGAGAGATGACTCCCGCGAGTGACGTCGCCTCGTCCGCGAGGTCGGCGTTCACCACTCGGCCGCTGTGCAGCAGAGGTCGGAACTCGCGGTACAGGCTGGTCCATCTCGCGATCATCGCCAGCTGATCGTCGTCGACCGCGGTGAGATCCTGCTCGATCCCTGCATGCGCCGTGAGCGCGGTGATGAGCCGGAACGACAGGTCGGTGGTGCGCGCGGTGGTGTGCGAGCGGGCGGCGCCCAGGTGGGACCCGATCAGCTCGGGGGGCACGATGGTGCGGGTCCAGCGCTCGATCTGCAGGCGCTCGACCGGATCGTTGCAGTCCGACGCCCACACCCGATCGGTGTGGTCGAGGATGCCGAGGTCGATACGGCCTCCTCCGCCCGAGCAGGTCTCGATCTCGAGGTCGGGGTGCCGCAGCCGCAGTTCGTCGAGCAGCCGGTAGAGCGCGCGGGTCTGACGGTGCACGCTGGGTCGGTCGCCGTCGGGCTCCCGACTCACCGCCTCGAGGAGATCGCGGTTGTGGTCCCACTTCAGGTAGTCGATGGAGTGCTCGCTCACGAGAGCGTCGATGCGCTCGAGCAGGTAGTCGAACGCCTCAGGTCGCGCGATGTCGAGGACGAACTGCGAGCGCGATGCCGGGCCCAGGCCCTCCGAGGGACCGAGGACCCACTCCGGGTGCGCCCTGGCGAGGTCGGAGTCGAGGTTGATCATCTCGGGCTCGAACCAGAGTCCGAACTGCATCCCGCGGGCGCGCACGAGGTCGACCAGAGGTCCGAGCCCCTGCGGCCAGACGTCGTCATCGACGTACCAGTCGCCGAGCCCGGCATCCGCCTCGCGCCTTCCGCGGAACCACCCGTCGTCGAGGACGATGCGCTCGACCCCGACCTGCGCGGCCTTCTCGATCAGGGCGGACAGCCGGTCGAGGTCGTGGTCGAAATACACGGCCTCCCAGGTGTTGAGCACGAGCGGCCTGGGCGCGCGGGGATGCGACGGCCGCGACCGCAGACGCTGATGGAGACGAGCGGTGAGCGCGTCGAGTCCGTGATCCGACCAGACGAACACGGCGGTCGGAGCGTCGTAGCGGTCGCCGTCGTCGAGGATGATCTCTCCCGAGTGCAGCGTCTCGCCCGCGCCGATGACGGAGGAGAGGGCACCCGCGCCCTCCGGCAGACGCTCCGCCAGGTAGCGCTGGTCGCCGCTCCAGGCGAGGTGTACCGCCCACACCTCGCCGTGTCCGAAACCGAACCCGGCGGTGCCGGCCGCCAGCAGGAAGGGGGAGTCATGCCCCGGCTTGCCGCGGCGCACGTCTCGCAGGTGAGTGCCGAAGCCGAAGGGGGAGCGCTGGGGTGAGCGCTCCCTGCACCACTTGCCGGTGAAGTCGAGGATCTCGGTCGCGCGCTCGGGCAGGGGGAGCAGCGCGAGCAGGCCGTCGAGCGTGTAGGGGAGGCTGCCGGATCGCGGGCTCAGTGAGGCGTCTCGCACGACCGAGAAGTCGACGGAGAGCACGCCGTGCTCGTCGAGCAGGTAGCGCATCCGGGTGCGGAGTCCGGTGACAGCGTCTTCGAAGTCGAGATCGACGGCTCCGCCCCGAGCGTCGGGAGTGCTCGCGACCTCGTGGCTCACCAGTCGCGGACGCGGGGTGGTGGCCCGGCCCTGGGCGTTGCCGGAGATCGCCGGTGTGCCCGACCACCCCTCGAACTCCGTGGGCATGGCCGAGAAGACGCGGGGCACATCGGGGGAGTTGTTCAGCAGCGCGGGGCCCGCCGTCAGGGCGAGCGTCGCCGCCGCCTCGGCGTCGATCTCGCCGAGATCGGCGCCCCAGTGCAGCACGCGCGGAATGGGCGAGGTGAGCTCGAGGACGAACGAGACGCCTGAGGCGCGGAGTGCGACGACGGTGTCGGCACGGGAAGTCATGGGATGGAGACCCTCCGGTAGTTACTTGACAACGTCAATAAACCACGTTTGTGATGGAGGTGCAAGCGAAGTCGGGAATCCGACGAGTTCCGAAGTCGGCGTTTACTTTTGACTCTCGACATGATTTTATTACGACGTAAAGTAACTCTGCCCTTGGAGGGCGATATGAAGCTCAGTGCTGAGCAGGCACTCTCTGACGAGGTCTCGACGCCGATACCTCGCAGCATCCTGACACCCCGCAGCACCACGCTGCGCTCACGGTTCGCGCGCAGTCTGCGGCGATACTGGCAGCTCTACCTGCTGCTGCTCCTGCCGGTGATCTGGTTCATCGTCTTCCGCTACGTGCCGATGGTGAACGCGGTGATCGCGTTCAAGAACTACAACCCGATCGACGGGGTGTGGGGAAGCCCGTGGGTCGGATTCGACAACTTCACCGCGCTATTCCGCAACCCGGTGTTCCCGCGCCTCATCGGCAACACGTTCGGTCTCGCGGTGTACACGCTGCTCGCCAGCTTCCCGCTGCCGATCATCCTCGCGATCATGCTGAACGAGGTCAGGCTGCGCTTCTTCAAGCGCACCGTGCAGCTCGTCACCTACGCTCCCTACTTCATCTCGACCGTGGTGATCGTGTCGATGACGATCCTGCTGCTGTCGCCGCGGGTCGGCCTTCTCGGGCGCACGTTCAGCTTCTTCGGCGCCGGCCAGGTCGACCTGCTCGCGAACGCCGACTTCTTCCGCCACATCTACGTGGCGACCGACATCTGGACCACGACGGGGTATTCGGCGGTGATCTACCTCGCCGCGCTCGCCTCGGTCGACACCTCTCTCTACGAGGCGGCCAAGATCGACGGCGCGACCCGACTGCAGAAGATCTGGTACGTCGATCTGCCGTCCCTGCTGCCCACCGCATCGATCATCCTGATCCTCGGCGTGGGCAACATCATGGCGATCGGCTTCGAGAAGGCGTTCCTCCTGCAGAACGCCCTCAACCTGTCGACATCCGAGATCATCCCCACGTACGTCTACAAGACCGGCATCCTCAACGCCAACTTCAGTCTCGGAGCCACCATCGGCCTCTTCAACGCCGTGATCAGTCTCGTGCTGCTGCTGGTCGTCAACGGCATATCCAAGCGCGTCACAGGAAGCGGGTTGTGGTGACCACCGTATTCAGGGAACAGCCTCTTCTCACCGAGGAGATCGTCGTCGGCTCAGGCCCCGGCAAGCCACGCCGCAGGCGGTCGAAGTATGCCGGCGTCAAGGTCAAGGAGACCCGCGCCGATCGCGTGTTCGTGATCTCCGCGTACATCCTGCTGAGCGTCTTCCTCCTCGTCGTGCTGCTGCCTCTGCTCAACATCGTGGCCAGCTCGCTGTCGAGCCCGCAGGCGGTCTCGTCCGGCCGAGTGCTCTTCTGGCCCGTCGACTTCACCCTGCGCGGTTACACCGAGGCGCTGGGCAACCCCGCCATCCTGCGCGGATTCGGCAACTCGGTGTTCTACACCGTGCTCGGCACCCTCATCAGCGTCGCGGGCACCGTCGCGATCGCCTATCCGCTCTCCCGGTCGAACCTGTTCGGGCGCAAGGTGCTCACGGGCGGCGTCGTCTTCACGATGCTCTTCTCCGGCGGCGTCATCCCGATGTACATCGTGGTGCAGTCCCTGGGCCTCCTCGACACCCGCTGGTCGATGCTGCTGCCGAACGCGATCGGCGTGTGGCAGGTCATCATCGCGATGGTCTTCTTCCGCTCGTCCATCCCCGACGAGGTGTACGAGGCCGCGCAGCTGGACGGCGCGAGCGAGCTGCGCATCCTGTGGACGATCGTCCTGCCGCTCGCCAAGCCGCTCATCGCGGTGATCGCCCTGATGTACGCGATCATGCAGTGGAACTCGTACTTCGACGCGCTGCTCTATCTGCGAAGCGCCGACCTGCAGCCCCTGCAGCTGGTGCTCAGAGGCATCCTCATCCTCAACGACACGGGCGGCGGCGGCGATCTCGCCGCGCAGCTCGAACGTCGAGAGCTGGCCGACCTGCTGAAGTTCTCGACCGTCATCATCGCGACGGTGCCGATGCTCATCGTGTACCCGTTCGTGGCCAAGCACTTCAGCAAGGGCATCATGGTCGGCGCCGTCAAGGGCTGATCCGCTCGCACACAGACTCACATCCCCCCGCACGCACTACCCGGTCAAAGGAGATTCCGGCAATGAGACACAGCACCACACGAGGAGCGATCGCCGCAGTGAGCGTCGTCGCCCTGGGCCTCAGCCTCGCGGCCTGCACCGCACCGAGCGAAGACAACGGTCAGCTCGTCGCGTTCGGTCCGCAGGGCGACAACGGCTCGCTCAAGGACAATCTGTTCACCCAGGAGGTCGAGAAGAAGTTCGGCATCGACTTCGACTGGCAGACCACCACCTACGACGGCAGCGTCGCGGGGGAGAAGCGCCAGATCTCGCTCGCCAGCGGTGACTACCCCGACGCGTACTTCCTCGTGCCGTGGGTCGACGCCTTCTCGCGCAGCGAGATCCTCAAGTACGGCCAGCAGGGCGTGCTGATGCCCCTCGAGGATCTGATCGACGAGTACGCGCCGAACCTCAAGGAGCGGTTCGAGGAGAAGCCGGACTGGGAGCAGTCGATGACGGCGCCCGACGGCCACATCTACGCGGTCACCCAGTGGAGCGAGTGCTTCCATTGCAGCTATCCGTCGAAGCTCTGGATGAACACGACCTGGCTCGACAACCTCGGTCTCGAGCAGCCCACGAACACGGAGGAGCTCCGTGAGGTGCTGCGCGCGTTCAAGAACGACGACCCCAACGGCAACGGCATCGCCGACGAGGTGCCGCTCAGCGGCTCGGCGTCGGAGCCGATCATCAACTACTTCATGAACGCGTTCACCTACGCCCCGGTCGGCGGCCCGGCAGCGCCGCCGCCGCTCGTGCTCGAGGACGGCAAGGTGGCGCTCGCGGCCACCAGCGACGGCTGGCGTCAGGGCGTCGAGTACGTGACGTCGCTCGCCGCCGAAGGCCTGCTCGACACCGCGGCGTTCACCCAGAACGGCGACGCGCTGAAGGCTCTCGGAGACAGTGCAGGGCCGCAGATCCTCGGATCGGCGGTGACTCTGCACCCGTACGTGTTCGTCTCGGCGGATTCTCCTGACGGGCGCGACAAGAACTACGACGCCGTCGCACCCGTGGCGGGGCCGGACGGAACGCAGCTCGCGAGCTGGCGGTCGCCGGTGAACCCGTCCGGCATGTTCGCACTGACGAACAAGTCGTCGGACGAGGAGCGCATCCAGGCGATCAAGCTCCTCGACTACCTCGCGACCGACGAGGGGCAGATCAGGGCGTCGATGGGCCCGGAGGGCGAGGCCTGGGTGCCGGCCGTCGAGGGCGACCTCGCGCTCGACCCCGAGCTCGACCCGACGTTCCGCCCGCTCACGTACGACGAGACGTCCAACGCCGCCTGGCGCTCGATGTCGCAGTACTGGGACTCGCTGGAGTTCCGCAACTCGCAGGTCGTGCCGGAGGACATCTACACCCCGGACGGCTACGAGCGTCGCCTCCTGTACGCGACGCAGGAGTACGACGCGTTCAAGCCCGACGAGAGCGTGGTCTTCCCGATCGAGAAGCTGTGGCCGGACCTCGAGACATCGGGTGAGCTCGCCGAGCTGCAGACGAACATCGCCGCGTACGTCACCCAGGCGCAGGCCGAGTTCGTCACCGGCCAGCGCGACGTCGCGGACGATGCGGCGTGGGATTCGTATGTGAACGGACTCGAGGGTCTCGGCCTCGCGCGCTACCTGGAGTTGCTGCAGGGCATGTACGAAGCCATCTGATCGACGAACAGAAGTGCGCGGGGCGGCTGTCCGTCCCGCGCACTTCTGCGTGCACGGCACGCGACGTAGGGGAATGACGGATGCCGGAACCGCGGATGCGGGAGGGCATGCGGAACGAGCGGATGCCGCGGCGGTGCGCCGCGACATCCGCTCGCCTCATCGGCCACCCCGCTGGGGCGCCGACGCCGAAGGTCAGCGCACGAGCGACTGGATGGCGGCGGCGGATGCCCCTCGCGCCCAGTCCTCGAAGGTGTGGGGACGCGTCACGATGCGGCAGCGGGCCGCGGCGCCGAACGCGTGAGCCTCGAAGGCGTCGCTGAGCGTCTTCTCGAAGAGATCGAAGTTCGACACGCCCTCGCCGCCGATGATGACGAGCTCGGGGCCGGTGAGGTTCACCAGCGTGGCGATCGCGGTGCCGATGATCCTGGCGGCCTCGCGGAACGCGCCGTCGGCCTCGGGGTCTCCGGCATGAGCCAGTGCCACCGCCTCCGCGATGCCCACGGGGCGCCCGAGTGCCTCCGAGACCGCGGCCTCGATGGCGCCGGTCGAGGCCGCTGCCTCGACGCATCCTCGGCGGCCGCAGGGACACACGAGGGCGGCGTCGGCGAGTGGCAGATGCCCGATCTCGCCTGAGACTCCGAAGGCACCGGTGACGACCTGGCCGTTGAGGTGCAGGCCGCTTCCGATTCCGCGGCCGATCGTCACGATGGCGAACGACGCGGTGCCGAGGCCCACGCCGAACCAGTGCTCGCCGATGGTGAGGGCGTGCACGTCGTTCTCGATCGTGACGGGCCACGGCAGATGCTCCTGCAGGAGCGCGGCGAGAGGCAGGTCTGCCCAGCCCATGATGTTCGACTCGCGCACGACGCCGGCGAGGCTGTCGACGTCGCCCGAGACGGCGACCCCGATGCCGGCGATCGCCGAGGCGCGCTCGCCCAGGCCGACCTCGAGCGCGGGGATGACATCGAGGATGGCGTCGATGACGGTGTGCGGATCGTCGGCGGGCAGCGCGCGCCGCTCGGTGGCGAGCACGGTCGTGGCGAGGTCGGTGGCGACGGCGATGACCTCGTCGACGTTGACCTTGACGCCGATCATCACCATCGACTCGAGCACGATCGACACCGGCGTGACAGGGCGCCCCGGTGTTCCGTCACGGTGCGATGCGGGCGGCGAGTCGACGAGGCCCGCGGCGACGAGGGGTGCGACGGCCTTCGTGACGGCCGCCTGCGAGAGCCCGGTCTGGCGCGCGATGTCGATCCGACTGATCGGGCTGCGGGTGAGGATCGTCTCGAAGACCCTCGATCCCGCGTCGGACGCCGAGCGGATGAGAGTGGTGCGCGCGGCGGTGTCGTGATGCATCGGAACCTTCGTGTCGGGTGTCGGCTATCGTAGCGAATCGGCTGCGGTCCACGCCGGATCGTCGGCGCCGACACGGGCCGCCGCGAACTCCAGCGCGTTCTCCTCGTCGAGATCGCCACCCGCCTCGTGCCCGTTGTAGGGCCAGAGGACCACCTGCTTGTCGCCGCCGTAGGCGGTGAACGCCGGCAGCACGGTGGACGGCGGGGCGATGCCGTCGAGCATCCCGGTGCTGAGGAGCGCCGGCGCGTTCGCGCGCTTGGCGTGATTGACCCCGTCGAAGTAGCGCAGGGTGTCGAGGGCCGCGGCGGTGTCCGTGCGTCGATCGGCGAAGTACTGGGTGAGCAGCGCGTAGGGGTACTCGGCGCTCAGCGTCGCCGCGTGCGAGAGCTCGCAGAGGAACGGCGCCTGCACGATCACGAACGACAGGTCGGGAACGAGCCCCGCGATCGCCAGGGCGATGCCGCCGCCCTGGCTGGCTCCGACCGTGCCGACCCTGGCCGAGTCGACGATGTCGATGGCGCGCAGGGCCGCGACAGCGCGCACCGCGTCGGCGTACACCCTGCGGTAGTAGTACTCCTGAGGCGAGCGGATGCCCCGGGTGAGGAACCCCCCGGCCGATGGGCCTCCGTCGGCGTGGTCGTCGTCGGTGTCGCCGTGACCCTGGCCGCGTGCGTCGACGACGAGGTGGGCGTATCCGGCGCTCGCCCAGCGCAGGTCGCGCAGAGCGTGCCCCCGGCCGTTGCCGTATCCGAAGAACTGCACGACACCGGGCATCGGGCCGGGGGCGCCGCGAGGCGTGCGCAGCCACGCGTGGATCCGCGTTCCTCCGTAGCCGCGGAACGTGACGTCGAAGACGTCGATCTGCGTCAGGCGGGTGGGATGCGCGGTGACGGTGAGGTCGAGCGGGAGGCTCGCCGTCTGCGCGATCGTGTCGGCCCAGAAGGCGTCGAAGTCGTCCGGCTCGGTCTGCGTGGTGGCGACGTCGACCGTGCTGAGGTCACCGCGCATCGGAGCCGCCGACGGCGGCGGCTGCCGCATCCAGGTGTCGGAGGATCGACACGTCGACCGACGATCCGGCGTCGATCTCGACGCTCCGCTGTCGACCGCCGTGCTCGACGACGACCACGCGGTCGACCTCGCCGGGGTTGTGCAGCGTCGCCCGTGCGACGTCGCCGTCATGCCACTCGAGATCGAGCAGCAGGCCGGGGCGCACCGCGATGCCGTGCGCACGACCATGAGTCCACGTCTCGGGCAGAGCGGGGAGGAGTCGGATCGCACCGCCGTGACTCTGCACGATCAGCTCGACGATCGCGGCGGGAAAGCCGAGATTGCCGTCGATCTGGAACGGCGGATGCGTGCTGAAGAGGTTGGGCAGCAGGCCGCCCCATTCCGAGCCGTCGACCGGGCCGTGCCGCGTGGCGTCGCCGTCGAACGGGGTCAGCGCCTCGTCGAGCAGCTCCGCGGCGATGTCACCCTGACGCGCGCGTGCGCGGAGCGCGATCTTCCATGCCCACGACCATCCCATGGCGCCGGGGCCCCGGGCGTCGACCGTGCGCACCGAGGCGTCGAACAGTTCGGGGGTGCGCTCGGGCGTCACCGAGTCGAGCGGGTAGAGGCCGACCACGGGGGAGAGGTGGCGGTGCAGCGGCTCGTGCTCGACCACCTCCGCCGACCACTCCAGCAGCCGGCCGTCGGAGCCGATGCCGAGCGGTGCGAGAGCCGCCAGCGCCGCGCGGATCTCCGCTTCGAGCGCGTCATCGAGATCGAGATCGTCGATGGCGACGAGCGCGCGCTCGAACAGCGAGCCGATGAGGCTGAGGTCAGAGGCCGCGGTCAGGCCGAGGGGCGTCGGCAGACCGTCGGGGCCGACATAGGAGTTCTCGGGTGCCGTGGACGGCGATGCCTGCAGCACGCCGTCGGCATCGGCCACCAGCCAGTCGAGGCAGAACTCCACGGCACCGCGCATGAGCGGCCAGATGCGCGATCGCAGGAGCTCCCTGTCGCCGCCGAACTCGTACGCGTCCCACAGGTTGTGGGTCAGCCACACGCCGCCCATCATCCAGATGGCCCAGCTCGCGGCGCCGCGTCCGTTGCCGACCGGCAGCGTCCACCCCCACATGTCCGAGTTGTGATGCGCGACCCATCCGCGGGCGCCGTAGAGCTCGCGCGCCACCGGGGCGCCGTTGCGTGCAAGCAGCTCGACCAGAGAGATGAGCGGCTCGAGGACCTCGGGGCCGTGCAGCACGGGCGCCGCCCAGTAGTTCATCTCCGTGTTTATGTTGATCGTGTAGTTCGACGACCACGCGGGGCGCAGCTGGTCGTTCCAGATGCCCTGGAGATTCGCCGGCGGGCTGCCGGCGCGAGAGCTGGAGGCCAGCAGATAGGCGCCGTACTCGGCCGCCACGGTGGCTCGAAGCAGTGGATCGTCTCCGCGCAGCACGTCGCGCTCGACGTTCCACACTCCCTCCCGTCGACCGCCGACGGTGACGCGCGCCCTGGTCGCATGGCGGCGATCGACGACATGCTCGTCGGCCAGCTCGACCGGGTCGCGGTGCGCGGCCGCGTCCGCTCTCCGCCGAGCGCGGTCACGGATGACGTCTCGGGATTCCGTGCGCCAGGCGCCGGAGGCGTCGGCCCACCAGGACTCGGCCCGCGACGCGGTCGAGACGGCGATCAGTGCTCGGCGGGCCCGGCGGATGGTCGTCCGCCCGCCATCGGTCGACACGGAGCCGTCGGAGTCGACGGACAGCGCCACCGAGGCGAAGGCGTCCCACTCCGCGGGGTCGTCGTCGTCCGCGTAGCGATGACCGGGTTCGACCAGGGCTTCGTGCAACGGCGCGCCGTCGATCGGCACCTGCACATCGAGCAGCAGCGCGTCGCCCGCAGCCGACGAGCGGCTCTGTCCGCGAAGAGGGGTCGAGAGGGCGAGATCGACGTCGAACGCCGAGCTCGACGTCAGCTCGATGATGAGGGCCTGCGCCGGCGCCGACACCCAGGAGCGTCGCTCGACCTCTGCGCCCGAGATCCGGATCGTCTCGGTCAGCACCGCGCGATCGATGTCGAGGACCCGCGTGGCCGACGACGCACGCTCAGGCGGGGAGGAGGCGTCCGCCTCGGCCGCCCTGAGGGTCAGCTGCAGATCTCCCAGGGGCAGGAACTCCTGCGAGTACGGACCCTCGAAGGCCATCAGCAGCTCTTCGGCGGTGCGCACGTCGCCGGCATCCAGCGCCTCGCGCACCGACTGCAGTCGCTCGGGGCCCGCGCCGTTCGCCGTGACGTCGGCGAGAGCCCTGGCCGGGCCGTCCGGCGTGCCCGACCAGATCGTCGAGTCGTTGAGCTGATAGCGGGCGTCTTCTCCACCGAAGGCCATGGCCCCGATCCGCCCGTTGCCGAGCGGGGTGGCCTCCTCCCAGGTGGTGGCGGGATAATCCCAGCTGAGACGCAAGGTGTCGGTCATCGCACTCCGGTGTGTTCGATCGATTCGAGGAAGCACCGTCAGCGTATTCGGCATTAATTGCCGTTGTCAAGTAACCCTTTGCGTCTCGCGGGGAGCCGTCTCAGAACCGGAAGAGCACCTTGCCCACTCGTCCGGCGGTGTTGCTGGCGCGAACCGCCTCGGCCGCATCCGCCGGGTCGAACACCGCGGCGACCGGAAGGGTCAGAGTGCCGTCGCCGACCCGCTGGATGAGCTCTCCGAACAGCGTCGCCCTGGTGGCGGCATCCGTGTTCTGGATGACCTTGCTGCCCCAGAATCCCTTGACCGTGGCCTGCTTGAAGATCACGTCGGAGGAGGCGATCTCCATCACCGGCGAGTTCATCGCACCGAAGGCGACGAGGGTGCCGTTCTCCCCGAGGAGCGACAGCACGTCGCCCGCCGACGAGCCGCCGACGGAGTCGACCCCGAAGGCGATGTGCGCGCCGCCGGTGATCGCGGCGACCTGGTCGCGCCAGTCGTCCTGATCGGTGGACACGACGTTCGAGATGCCCTGCTCGCGCAGCTCGTCGACGCCGGCTGCGCGACGGACGAGGCCGATCACGTTGACGCCTCGTGCGGCGCCGAGCTGTGCGAGCATCCGACCCACGGCTCCGTTCGCCGCGTTCTGCACGATCCAGTCGCCCTTCACCGCGCCGAGGAACTGCAGGAGGCTGATGGTGCTGAACGGCATCGACACCAGCTGCGCCGCGCTCTCGTCCGAGAGCGAGTCGGGCACCGGGATGAGTCCCGCGGCGTTAGCGACGACGTACTCCGCCCAGGCGCCGAACGTGCCGCCGCTCGCGACGCGCTGGCCGATGGAGAGGCCGTCGACACCCTCTCCGAGCGCGTCGACGATTCCCAGCGCCTCCGTGCCCGACGCCGCGGGCAGCTCGGGCTTGAAGCCGTAGGTTCCGCGCACCGTCCACAGGTCGTGGTTGTGGATGGGGGAGAGGACGATCTTCAGGCGAACCTGGCCGGGGCCGGGGTCGGGTACAGGTCGATCCTCGACTGTGAGGACGGCGTCGGGTTCTCCGAAGGTCTCGTGGATGAGGGTGCGCATGGTTTCTCCTGGGGGATCGGTCGTTCGGTGTGCGGTCGAGTGTCGCGGTCGGGTGCTGCGGTCTATGGCCGGAGCGTCAGTCGTCGGAGACGGTGATGTCGACCTGGATGTTGCCGCGGGTGGCGTTCGAGTAGGGGCAGACCTGGTGAGCGGCATCGGCGAGAGCCTGTGCCTGCTCGTGCGGCAGGTCGGGGATGACGACCTCGAGCTGAACGGCCAGGCCGAAGCCGCCCTCGCCGTTCGACCCGATCTGCACGCGTGCGCCGACCGAGGTGTCGGCGATGGCGATCTTCTGCGCGCGGGCGACCGACTGCAGCGCCGAGTGGAAGCATGCGGCGTAGCCGGCGGCGAACAGCTGCTCGGGGTTCGCTCCGTCGCCGCTGCCTCCGAGCTCCTTGGGGGCGGCGAGGTCGAAGTCGAGTCGACCTTCTCCGGTGACGACGCGGCCGTTGCGGCCGGCTCCGGTGGCGAGTGCCTCGGCGGTGTAGAGAGCTTCCATCGTGTGGATTCCTTCCGGGTTGTTCTGCGGGTGAATCGGGGGAGGCCGTGGCCGGGGTCAGGAGGCCGGTGCGGCCTGATGAAGCAGGGCGGTGAGGTCTTTGAGCTCGGCGATCAGCCGATGCCTGCGGTCGTCGTCGGTGACGCCGGCGAGTTCGGCCACCCTGGCGAAGATCGGTGCGACCTCGGTGCGCAGCGCCGTGCCCGCCTCGGTGAGCTGCACGATCACGACGCGTTCGTCGGTGGCGCTGCGGGTGCGGGCGAGATAGCCCGCGGACTCGAGCCGGCGCACCAGAGGCGAGAGCGTTCCCGAATCGAGCTGCATGGTCTCGCCCAACGACCCGATGGTCTGATCGCCCTCGTTCCAGAGGATCGCGAGCACGAGGTACTGCGGATACGTCAGCCCCCAGGGGGCGAGCAGCGAGCGATAGGCCTGCGTCGTGGCGCGGGCGGCGGAGTACAGCGAGAAGCACACCATCTCATCGGTCACGGGCATGTCACAACTATTGCACGCAATTCGATTGTGCACAACTCAATGAGGGTCGAACCTAGGCGCGAACCGTGGATCACTCGATCTCGGGGAGCTCGGGATCGATGATCTCGTCGACGAGGCAGACGCCGCCTGTGCTGCTGAGCGTGTGCATCAGCGTCTCGACCCACAGCCGGTTCAGCTCGGGCGACTCGGTCTCGTCGAAGACGAAACGCAGTGGGATCGAGGGATGCAGCCAGATCGTGGAACGGCCGGGGGCCTCGCCGTCCTTATGGATCCAGCTGAGCGTGAAGCTCTCGTGTCGCCGCAGCTTGGTGGCGATTACGACCTTGAGATGAGCCAGGGCACGGTCCTCGATCAGAATCGGATCGGCGGATGCCCCGTAGAGCAGTCTTCCCATCCACCCAGGGTAGTCACGCGAGATGACGTCCGCGAGGGCATCTGGGACGGGCGAGGAAGAAGGGGGTGGGCGCCCGACGGCGCTCACCCCCTCGTGCTCCCGGATCAGCCCCGTGCGGGGGCGATCTCGTTCGGCGTCACGTCGAGCTCTGCGCTGGCCAGCACCTCGCCGCTCGTCAGGTCGACGGCGTGCACGCTGTTCGCCGCCGGCTCGGTCACGTAGGCGATGTCGCCGGAGACCACGATCGCGGGGTGGGCGTCCTGCCACTCGGCTGGCCCCTCCCATGCCTCGATCACGGGGTAGCTGGTCGTGATCTCGCCGGATTCGGGGTCGAGCACGTGGATCGAGCCGTCGGTGCCGAGGATGTAGGCGAGGTCCTCGGGGCCGCGGGCGACGTCGCGGAACGTGTACTCGGCGCCCTCGGGCAGCTCGACGACCTCGAGCGTCTTGGCGACCGTATCGATCAGAGTGACCGCGCCGAGCAGGTAGCCCTCGGCATCCACGTCGTCCTTGTAGTCGCCGACGACGATGGGGCTCGTGTCGCTGACGTAGGCGTTGCCCATGCGGCCGTACGGCTGGTCGGGTGCGGAGAGCTTCGTGATCTCGCCGTCGGAGTAGACGAGAGCGCCGTCCTCGCAGCCGAACACGACGGCCTCATCGGCGGCGGTGCCTTCGCCGTGCACTCCGGGGCACTGGTCGGAACTCGCGATCTCCGCGCCCTCGGCGTCCGTCACGACGATGCCGTTGCGGCCGTCGGCGTCACCCACCGTGGTGAGGAAGGTGCCGTCCTCGAGCACGACGGAGACGCCGTGGTGGGCGTCGGTGCCCTCGATCGTCTGCACCTCGGGGAGGCCGTCGGCGGCCGCGAGGTCGGCGGTGTCGAAGATCGTGGTGTCGCTCGTTCCGTCGGCGTAGAGCACGGTCTTGCCCGCGTGCCGCACCACGTGGCCGGGGGTGTCGGCGTCGAACACGGTGTCCGTCAGCGCGGCGTCCTCCGACGAGCCGGCGCCGGTGTCGAGCACCTGGAAGCCCTCGCTCATGGTCACCATGACATGACGGTCGTCACCGGCGGGGTTCAGGCGGGTGAAGGGCTCGGACTCGAAGTCGGCGACGGTCTCGAGGGTGTCGCCGTCGAGCACGAGGATGCCGCCCTCGTACGAGATCGCGACACGGGGGCCCACATCCTTGGTCGAGGACGAATCGGAGGCCGCATTCGTGGGGGCGGAATCCGCGGCGGGCGAGGATGAGCATGATGCGAGCGTCACGATCGCGCCGACGGATGCGGCGCCGATCAGCGCTCGACGCAGGGGGGAGAGGGTTCTCATTCGGGGTGCTTCCTTCTTCTTGTGGTGTGGTCTCAGGGGCTGAGACCGGAGGTGATGCGCTCGGTGTTGACGCGCATCATGGTCAGGTAGTCCGGGGCGCCGCCGTCGTCATCGGTCAGCGACTCGGTGTAGAGCTCGATCACGTCGACGTGCACGTCGGCCTCGCTGGCGAGCGCCTGCACGAGCCGGTCGGGGGAGGAGGGCTCGGCGAAGATCGCGGGAACGCCTGTCTCCTCGACGGCGTCGACGAGGTCGGCGAGGTCGGATGCCGAGGGAGCGGCGAGTGTCGTGCCCCCAGGGATCACGGCGCCGACGATCTCGAACTCGAACCGCTGCGCGAGGTAGCCGAACACGTGGTGGTTCGTCACCAGCGCGCGCCGCTCGTCGGGGATGCTGCCGAACGCGGTCGTCATCTCCTGCTCGAGCTCGTCGAGCTGCGCGAGATACGCGTCGACGTCGGTCTCGAGGTCTGCGACGTCGACGCCGTCGATGTCGGCGAGTCGGGGCTCGAGGGCTTGGACCACGTCGCGCATGCGAGCGGGGTCGGTCCAGAAGTGCGAGTCCGGCATGCCCGCGGCATCGCCGTCGCTGTACTCGAGGACGTCGATCGCATCTCCCGCCACGAAGGTCGGCACGTCGGCGGCGGATGCCGCATCGAGGTGCTGCTGAAGCCCTTCTTCGAGTCCGAGCCCGTTGGAGACCAGGAGGTCGGCGCTCCTCAGCGTCGCCGCATCGCGAGCGGAGATCTCGAAGGAGTGCGGGTCCGCGTTCGGCTTCATCAGGGTCACCACCTGCACCTGGTCGCCCACGAGCTCCTCGACGACGTCGCCGAGGATGTTGGTGGACACGACCACGAGCGGCCGATCGTCCTCGGCCGATGCGCAGGCCACCAGCGAGGAGGCGGTGACGCAGACGAGGGCCGCTGCCGCGAGAGAACGGGGGAGGCGCATGTCAGCGTCCTGTCTCGGCGACGAACGCCGGGTCGGTGTCGGTCTCGAAGGTGCGGGCGATGCGCGCACCGTCGGCGTAGTCGATCTCGTACAGCAGCCGCTCCGTCGGGGCGCTGAGGTACGCGCGCTGCTGGTCGGCGATGAGCCTCGGGGTCGCTCCGCCCGAGAGCGACTCCGCGACCAGAGGCGGGGTTTCGGCGATCAGCGCTCCGTCGTCGCCGTCGAGCACGAGCACGCGCCCGTCCTTGGCCAGAGCGAGAAGACGGCCGTCCTCGTCGTCGACCGCTGTCACCTGCACCAGCGCGGTGGGCGCGGTCAGCAGCGACCAGGAGCGGCCTCGGGTGTCGAGGAGCCAGATGCGGGTCTCGTCCGCGAGACCGGCGACGGTGGGGCGGCCTTCTCGATTATCGAAGGACGAGACCGGTCCGGCGGCCGCGCCCTCGGGGTAGGGGATGCGCTCGATCTGCAGCGCGCCGTCGACGATCGAGGCCAGGAGCGCGCCGTCCGCGCACCCGATCACCGCGCCGACCCTGGTCGTGATCGTTCCCGCCGGGTCGAGGCACGGCTCGTCGATCGGGGTGCGGGCGCCGTCGGCCGAGTAGCCGACGACCGAGGTCGCGACGCCGTCCGACGCTTCGGTCACCAGCGCGAAGGAGCCGACCGGAACCACGAGGCCGTCGTGGGGTTCGCGCTCCATGCGGAACGACTCTCTGATCTCGCCCTTCGACAGCGCCTCCGTGTCGAGCAGCACGGCGTCGCCTGATCCGGCGAACGAGATCCCCGTGCCCCCCGTGGTCGAGAGATTCGTGGTCGCGACGGTCGCGGCGCCCTCTCCTGGCACAGCCCCGAGCAGTGCGGGGGCCGCGCGGTAGTAGTGGAAGTGATCGACGTGATCCCAGGTCCACACCCCGCTGTCGACGATCTCGACGCCGTCCCCGGTCGTCGCGAACAGATAGCGGCCGTCGGTCGTCATGCCGGTGGTCGCGCTGATCTCGCCGATCGGGGAGACGCTCTCGTCGAGCAGATCGAGGTGGGCGACGACGCCGTCGGTCGAGATCGACGTCAGTCCGAGCTGCGGTTCCGCGGTCTCCTCCGCTCCCGCGACGGCGCCGTGTCCTGCGCCCTCCTCGGCATCCTGCGCCCCCGAGGCGGGCTCCACGTCGGCGGGCGTGGCTGCACATGAGGCGAGCGAGAGGAGAAGAGCACTGGCGATGGTCAGAGTGAGGATGCGGTGTCGCACGGGGTCCTTTCCGGAGGGGATCATGCGGGGCGCCGGTCTCGGAGCGCGCGAAGGCTGGTGCGAGCGGTCCAGGAGAGGCAGGCGAGCAGGATGGCGGCGGCGGCGACCGACGCTCCGGCCGCCGTCGCCGCGTACCACGAGGTGAGCAGTCCGATGAAGACGGCCGCGATGCCGAAGGCGCAGGCGAGGACCATGCGCGCGGGGATGCGGGTGGTCCACTGGCCGGCCGCGACGGCGGGTGCCAGCAGCAGACCGACGACGAGCATCGACCCCACGGCCTGGTACGAGGCGACGACGGCAAGGGTGACGAGGCCGACGAGGGCCGCCTGGGCGAGGCGCGGGCGGAGACCCAGCACGAAGGCGATCCGGCTGTCGAGAGCCAGGGCGACGAACGAGCGGTGGAACAGTGCGGCGGCGGTGACGCCCAGGGCCATCGCTCCGGACAGCAGGATGAGATCGCCCTGATCGATGGCCAGGATGTCGCCGAAGAGGATCGCCGTGGCATCCGTGGCGAAGCTCCCGGAGTGGGAGATGATGATCACCCCGAGCGCGAGCATCGACACGAAGAGCAGTCCGATGCTGGTGTCGTACGACAGTCGGGCGCGACGCTGGAGAGCGCCGATCCCGATGCTCATCGCGACCGCGCTGAGTGCGCCACCGGCGAGCACCGGCAACCCCAGCACGGTGGCGAGTGCGACTCCGGGCAGCATTCCGTGAGCGAGGGCCTCTCCGAGGAAGGCCATCCCGCGGATGACCACCCAGGTGCCGATGACTCCGCAGAGGATCGCCACGAGCGCGCCACCCAGCAGCCCGCGCTGGAAGAAGTCGAGCCCGAACGGCGTGAGGCTCAGCGCGGCAGAAGTGGTCACGATCAGCGAGCCTAGGGCTTTTTGATAATGATTATCAAACTCGTATGGTGGAGACATGGTTCTTCACCCTCACCGCCCTGGTGCGTCGGTAGCGCTGGCCGGGGTCCGCGTGGCGATCGACGGACGGGATATCCTCGCCGACGTCGATCTGGACATCGCGCCGGGCACGCTCACTGTCATCACAGGCCCCAATGGGGCGGGCAAATCGACCCTGCTCGAGACGATCGCCGGCACCCGTGCGCCGTCTTCGGGAAGCCGCTCGGTGAGAGGGGTCATGGCGTTCGTCCCGCAGCGCGCTGCGGTGCCCGAGCGACTGCCCGTGTCGGTCGGCGACGTCGTGTGCGTCGGCGCATGGGGGAGGCTGGGCGCCTGGCGCCGGATGGACTCCCTCGCGCGGGATCTCGTGGCGGAGTCTCTCGAGCGGATGGGGATCACTGCCCTGGCCGACCGGCCGTTCTCGTCCCTGTCGGGAGGTCAGCAGCAGCGCACCCTCCTCGCCCAGGGGCTGGCGGCGGCAGCAGATCTGCTTCTTCTCGACGAGCCCACCACCGGCCTCGACGCGCGGTCCGCGCTGCGCATCCGCTCCGTGCTGCTCGACGAGGCGGCGCACGGTGCGGCCGTGGTCTGCGTCTCGCACGACCCGTCGTTGGTCGACGACGGTCATCGGGTCGTGGCCCTCGAAGGGGGATGCATCCTTTCTTCCTGAAAAATCACCACCCTGTCTATTACCTAGCTAAGCTAGTGATCATGGAACGGTACACACGCCTGCGCTGGATCGGGCTGATCTTCATCAGCATCGCGGTGTCGCTGATCATCGTCGATTCGACGATCGTCAACGTCGCCATCCCGGCGATCGTCGACGACCTCGGCATCACATCGACCGAGGTGCAGTGGGTGCAGGAGTCGTACACCCTGGTGTTCGCCGCACTGCTGCTCGTCTTCGGAAGTCTGGCCGACCGCTTCGGTCGACGACGGGTGCTGCTGATCGGCGTTCTGGTGTTCGCCGCCTCGTCCGTGCTCGCGGCGCTGGCTCCGGACGGAGGGATGCTGATCCTCGCGCGTCTCGCTCAGGGCGTGGGTGGCGCGATGATCCTCCCCACGACGCTGTCGATCATCAACGCGACCTTCCGTGGACGCGAGCGCGGCATCGCCTTCGCCGTGTGGGGATCGACCATCGGCGGGATGGCCGCCGTCGGACCGCTGCTGGGGGGATGGCTGACCACGGCGTTCTCCTGGCGATGGGCGTTCGGCATCAACATCCCGCTCGGCATCATCATCGTCATCGGCGTTCTCGCGACGGTGGCCGAATCGCGCAGCGACCGCACCGCGAGGATCGACGTGGTCGGCGCGCTGCTCTCGGTCGTCGCGATGGGCAGCCTCGTCTTCGGTCTGATCGAGGGACGCACCTACGGCTGGTGGCTCGTCGACGAGCGCCCGCAGCTCGGCGACTGGAGCTGGCCCTTCGATCTCTCACCGATCCCGTTCGCCTTCGCGCTCGCCGTGGTGGCGCTCGTGGGCTTCATCGCGTGGGGACTCCATCGTGAGCGAAGGGGGAAGTCCACGCTGCTGGCCCTGCGGCTGTTCTCCATCCGCTCCTTCCGCAACGGCAACATCGCCGCGACCGTCGTCTCGCTGGGTGAGTTCGGGATCATCCTCGCCCTGCCCCTCTGGCTGCAGTTCGTACTCGGGTTCGATGCGCTGCAGACAGGGCTCCTGCTGCTCGCGCTCGCCGGAGGCTCGTTCATCGCCAGCGGCATCGCCGGGGCGTCGAGCGGAAAGATCGCGCCGGTCTGGGTGGTGCGCGCCGGTCTCGCTGCGGAGATCATCGGCGTCGCGGGAGTCGGCTTCACCATCGGACCAGACGCCTCGTGGGTGCCGCTGATCCCGTTCCTGTTCGTGTACGGACTCGGAGTGGGTCTCGCGACGGCCCAGCTCACCGGAGTGGTGCTGGCCGAGGTCCCCGTCGAGGACAGCGGAGCGGCGTCCGGCACGCAATCGACCTCACGTCAGCTCGGAGCAGCTCTCGGCGTGGCCATCCTCGGCACCGTGCTGTTCACCAGCACCGCCGGCATCCTCTCCTCCGCGCTGGACGAGAGAGGCGTGCCCGTGGAGCAGCGCGATCAGATCGTCGCGTCGGTCGTCGACAGCGCGGGCGGTGCCATCGCCGGCCTCGAAGCGCAGCCATCGACGGCTGCCATCGCCGACGACGCGAAGGCCGCGTTCAGCGACGGCACCCGGTACGCGGCCTGGACGGCTGCGGCCTTCCTGTCGCTCGGTCTGCTCTCGACGATCTCGCTCGGCGCTGCCGGTGGATCGCCGGCTCCGTCGCCGGCACCGGGCGATGGGCGCGACGAGGGCTCCTCCCGACGGCCTCGCCGAGGCTGATCGTCAGGAGCGCACGGGCGGCAGCATCCGGTGCGACAGGGCGCGCACCGAGCGCAGGCGCCGGCCGTGGCGGAGGAAGAGCCCGATCGCGGTGAGTCGGCGACGCAGTCCCCACCAGGTGACGAGCGCGAGGGACTCCGAGACGATCGATCCGCTCATCTTGGATTCTCCGTGCACGCGCTCGACGAAGGTGATGGGCACCTCGACGACGCGGAGTCCGCGCTCGAGGGCGCGCCAGAGCAGATCGACCTGGAAGCAGTAGCCCTGCGACGCCACGTGCAGCAGATCGATGCGACGCAGCGCGGCGGCGCTGAAGACCCGGTATCCGCCGGTCGAGTCGCGCACATCGATACCGAGCGCGAGTCTCGCGTACAGGTTGCCTCCGCGGCTCAGGATCTCGCGGTGCCGCGACCAGTTGACCACCCGCCCACCCGGCACCCAGCGCGACCCCAGCACGAGGTCGTGATCGATGAGCTGGTCGACGAGCCTGGGCAGCTCCTCCGGTCGATGCGAGCCGTCGGCGTCCATCTCGACGAGAGCCCAGTAGTCGCGCTCGAGTCCCCAGGCGAACCCGGCGAGATACGCACCGCCGAGACCGTTCTTCTCCGTGCGGTGCAGGACGTTGACCTGCGGATGCCGTGCGGCGAGCGAGTCCGCCAGCACGCCCGTCCCGTCGGGCGACGCGTCGTCGACGACGAGGATGTCGGCGTCGGCGGACGCCAGAACCCGGTCGATGATCGCCTCGAGGTTCTCGATCTCGTTGAAGGTCGGGATGATGACGAGAGTCTCGTTCATGGGGTTCCTTTCGCAGGTGTCAGACGCTCAGGCGGGCGAAGACGATGAGGTTGTCGAGATAGTGACCGGTGGAGGCATCGAAGATCCCTCCGCAGGTGATCAGGCGCAGCTCGGGGGTGGGCACATTGCTGTAGACCGAGTCGGTGGGGAACTCCGCCTTCGCGGACTGCGCGGTGCCGCTCACCTCGAAGGTCAGATCCGCGCCGTCCGACATCGTCACCACGATCTCGTCCCCGGGCGTCAGCGAGCCGATGCCCGCGAACACGGCCGGCGCCGTGGGGGAATCCACGTGTCCGGCGATGATCGCCGGTCCGATCTCGCCGGGAGAGACGCCACCGGCGTACCAGCCCGCGAGGTCGTAGTCGACGGGCGCTCCGAGGCGTCCGGTCGTGTCGAGAGCCAGGTCCTCCAGGGTCGAGTCCACGCCGATCGCGGGGATCTGCACGCGCACGGGCGCCGCGTCGCTCGCCTCGGGGGCCGGGGTCGACGGATCCTGAAGACCGCCGGCCGAGAACCCCGACGGTGCCTCGGCCGGGGCCGAGGGCTGCACGGCAGGCGCGCCGGAGCCGCTGCACGCGCTCAGGAGCAGCGCGAGCGCGAGCGCGACACCTGCTGCTCCCGTCGCGCGAGCGGAACCGGCGCGAGACATCAGACCGCTCCCGTCGCGCAGCCGCCGAGCGCGTCGCCCGAGAGCATCGCTGTCGCGAGCATCACCCACGCTGACCCGTAGTAGGTCGGGTACTCGGTCGAGAGCTGCGCGGCGCGCTCGAGATCGGCGGCCGCGGCGGCGGGGTCCTGTGACGCCTGGGCGGCGGCCGCCCTGGCGGTGAGGCCCAGAGGCGACTGCTCTGCGACGAGCGCTCCACCGCCGAGGTCGAGGCGGGCGGCGACGTCCTGCTCGCGGTCGAGCGTGGCGAACGGCAGCCCGGCCAGAGCGACGTCGGCCGGCGTGCATGCCTCGGCGTATCGCAGCAGCATGCGGGGAGCGTCGAAGCCGTACTGCACGGGATCTCCCTCTCCGAGAGGACCGGGCATCGGCTCGATCAGACCGTCGGTGTGGATCTGCGCCCAGTCGGGAGGCAGATCCGTGGCGGTGAGGATCTCGGCCGTCACGTCGGCGCTGCCCGCCTGGAGCTCGGCCCATCGCGGGTCGCCGGTGGCCGCGCCCAGCACGTCGAACGCCACCGGCGAGGCGTAGCTCGGGTTGTAGGCGTACGGCTGCCGGTCGGCGGCCCAGAGTCCTGGGAGGAGGATGCGACCGCGGTCGGTCTCGACGGTCATGCGGTCGGCGATCACGGTCGCGAGGTCGACGCCGTCCTGTCGCAGGTCGTCGCGGCCGAAGCGGTCACCCGCGAGGACCAGTGCGCGAGCCGCGTCGAGATCGGCGTCGGAGGCGGGCTCGTCGTCGACGATGCCGCCGTCGTCCCATCTCCACGCCATCAGGCCGTCCGAGCGGACGAGCTCGTTCTGAGTCCATTCCCAGATCTCGTCGAACCGGTCTTCGTCATCGGCGATCAGCGCGGCGAAGAGGCCGTACGCCTGCCCCTCGCTCACGGTGTCTCCGCCCTCGTCATGTCGGATGACACGCCCGTCCTCGACCCACTCGTCGAGGAACGACGAGGCGAGCGCAGGCGCGTCGAGTTCCGGCGCCTCCGTGTCGGTGGCGGGGAGAGGTGTCGATGTCGAGCCGGCCTCGGGAGGGCCGTGATCCGACGACGTCACGCCGACGGCGATCGCGGCCGCTCCTGCGGTCACCACCACCGCCCCCGCGACGACGCCGATCAGGGTCTTCCGGCGCATCAGAGCACCGGCCCCTTGAGCTTCGCCGGAGTGCTGCTCGCCGAGTCGGTCGCGGCGAGGAACCCGCCACCGGTGTCGACCCCGCCGTCGGGCACGTCGCCGACCGACGAGCTGTCGAGCACGGGCAGGATCGTGAGTCCGCCGCTCGAGGTGTCGAGCACGAACAGCGTCGTGACGCTTCCGGGTGAGACCGAGACGTCAGCCGTGTCCGCGACGCCGTCGCCCGCGAGATCCAGCAGCCAGTCGCCCGCGGGGATCTCCGCATATCCGGTGGCGGAGCCCGCCTTGGCGTCCTTCGCGATCGCGTCTCCTGCTGCCGTCGTCACGTCGACCTCCGGCGTGATCGTCGACGCCTGGATGAGCCGGATACGGGCAGCGCCCGCCGCGGGTTCGGTCAGATCGTCATCGAAAGCACGGACCTGCAGGTCTGCGGTCGGACCGTAGGCCGCCACGGTGGTCGCGGTGCCCGGATCGATCGTGACGGTCTCGGAGATCACCGGGATGCTCGAGCCGGAGGCACCCGCAGGCACCATGCTCACGGTGTACGTGCCGGCCGGGAGCTCCTGGTAGGGCGAGACATCGCCGTAGCCGACGCCGTTCAGCTCGAACAGCGTCGAGCCGCCGCTCACAGCGGCCACCTTCACGTCGACCGACTTGGTGTCGGGGGAGAGATGGCCCAGACGCAGCCAGCCCGCCTGCGCGGAGACGGCGGTCGGCGCCGCGGTGGACGCCGTGCCCGAGGCCGCCATGGCGGGAAGCGGCGCGGCAACCGTCACGAGCAGCGCCGTGGCACCGGTGGCGAGGGCGATCTTCAGGTGCGGGAATCGTGAATTCTTCATGATGTGCTCCTTGGATGGGGGATGGTGGAGGTCTGGGTCACGGCAGCGAGGGCTGCAGCGAGAGGGAGTAGCGCAGCACGATGCTGTCGCCGGAGATGTCGACGTCGGCGGGCTCGTACGTGCCGGTGAGGGAATCGACGAGCGTGCGGGCATCGGCGCTGAGTTCGCCGTCGACGACCGCGGGTGAGCCGCCGATCGCGGAGATCGCGACCTGCCGGAAGGACATGTCGCTCTCACCCTGAATGATCGGGAAGCCCGACACGGTGACCGACCCGGAACCCGCGAGCGTGGCGAGAACGGCGATGATCCTGGCGTCGACCTGTCCCGCGACCAATCGGTCGCGATCGGCGTCGGTCAGCGCCACCTCGGGGTTGGTCACGAGCTGCGAGCCGAGCTCGGCGCGGCTGTCGACGGCATCCTGCAGCGTGATCGCCGCCTGTTCCGCGCCGTCGATCGTGACACGGCGGACCTCGACGGCCTGCGGTCCCGACCCGAACGATGCGACGACCACCGAGTTGTCGATGGCCTCCTGCACCTGCGGGAACGCACCGGGGAA
Organism: uncultured Microbacterium sp.; assembly: GCA_963518515.1. Taxonomy (GTDB): domain Bacteria; phylum Actinomycetota; class Actinomycetes; order Actinomycetales; family Microbacteriaceae; genus Microbacterium. Next base: position 64,121 of record CAUQIW010000006.1, on the reverse strand, counting down.
TGTCCGCATCGAATCCGTGGTGATCACGTAGTCGGCGTCGCGCCAGCCGTTGGGCGACTGGGCTGCGACAGCGGGATCGGTGTCGAGCTTGTAGTACCAGATCACGTTGTCGCGGTCCCAGCCGGCCTTGACGATGTCGACCCACATCGCGTCGTCGACGATCACGCGCTGGTCGGTGGAGGCGTTCTCGATGAGCCAGTTCTGCGCACCGCGCAGGGGCTCGTCGAGGTCGGCCAGCACGAAGCCTCGCAGCTGCGCCGTCCACAGGGGGACAGCGACGACACCGCCGATGGCGGCGATCGAGATGGCGGCGACGGCGAGGCCCCGGCGCGAAGCACCGGGTCGACGGAGGCGCCGGACGGCCGTGTCGGTGACCCCGGCGATCAGCAGGGCGCCGAACGGCAGCAGCATGATGACGTAGGGAACGGGCAGGTAGCCGCCTGGGCGGAACATGAACAGCGTCATGGCCAAGAGGAGCAGCGCGTAGGGGCGGAATCGCGGCATGAAGATCGCGGCGGTGGCGGCGAGCAGGCTCGCGACGATGAACACCGGGTCGAGCTGCCACCACATGCCCAGCGTGCGGTTGATCAGCGACTCAGGATCGGTGATCGATCCGCTGCCCTCGCGCGAACCCAACTGGAAGGTGATGCCCTCGATGAGGCTCACACGTCCCGCGCCGCTGAGCAGTTCGCCCTTGACCGCCGCGAGCAGGAGGTAGCTGCCGCCGATGAGGACGAGGATGCTCCCGGCCACCGACAGCGTGTAGCGACGGGTCTCCTTGCGAGACGCGCGGATCATCACCCAGATGAGGATGGGGAGCGCGAGGAGGAAGGTCTCCTTCGTCAGCACCGCGATCCCGAAGGCTGCGGCCGACCCTGCGAAGGCGGCGAGCTGGCCGCGACGGTTGGTCGCGAGGAAGAACGCGAGCAGGAGCCAGGGCACCGCGACGTTGTCGAGGTAGACCGTGCGGTGGAACTGCACGGCGAGGGGTGACAGTGCGAACAGCAGGCCGGCGGCGGCCGCGGCACCGCGCGACATGCCCAGTCGGCGAGCGAGCGCCCACAGCAGCACGACCGAGATGAGGGCTGCGACGAGCACCGCCTCGCGTCCGGCGAGCACGGCGATGTCCCAGCGATCGAACGCTCCGGTGAGCTGGGTGTATCCCGCGATCTGCAGCCACCCGAGCGGAGGGTGGTCGTACCAGTACGTGTAGTGCGCGAGCTCACCGAGGTGGGTCACGGCCCATGCCTGTGCCGTATAGGTGCCCTCGTCGTCGATGCGCTGAGGGGAACCGGCCACGTTGAGGAAGTTGATGATCGCGCTGATGAGCAGCACGGGGGCCAGCCAGAGGAGGTCGCGTCCGTGCAGCCGCAGCCAGTCGCCCGCGCGACGCGCGAACGCCTTCGGGCCGCGGGGAGGGCGGATGCTCTCGTCGGAGGCCGCCTGTGTGCCGACCTCGACCGATGACGGCCTCTCGAGTGTGGTGCTCATGCGTGCACCTCCTCGCGGATCGTCGACGTGGCCGGCGTCGCGGCGCCGCCGTCGTCGTCGCGGTGCGCCCCGGTGTGCTCCGTCTTCTCCCAGCCGCGCTCGCCGCGGAGCTCGCGGAAGACGGCTCGGATGGCGGCGAGCGCGAGCAGCACCTGGAAGGGGATCGTGCCCAGCACGAGGCGCACGTAGTCGATCGCACGCACCTTCTGGCCGTAGAGCCTGCCGAATTCGCCGAGACCGGCTATCTCGACGGCCACGGTGACGAGCGTGGGAGCCAGCGGGATGAAGGTCAGCAGCGCGACGAACGTCGGGACCTTGACCACGAGGATGAGGAACACCGAAAGGGGGATGAGGAGACCGGTGGCCGCCTGCAGGAAGGGCATCGCGAGCATGTATCTCGCGAAGAGCCGCTGCCCGCGGGTCGGCAGGGACTTCCACTCTCCCTTGCGCAGGACCTGCAGGAAGCCCTGATTCCAGCGGGTGCGCTGCTTGTAGAAGGAGGTGAGGGTTCCCGGGGTCTCCTCCCGGGTCACGTACTCGGGGCTGTAGGCCACGACCACCTTCTCGCCCTGGCTCGAGAGCCGCACGCCGAGCTCGCAGTCCTCGGCGAGGCACTCGGCATCCCAGCCGTCGTTGCGCTCGAGCGCGTCGCGCCTGATGAAGACGGTGTTGCCGCCGAGCGGGATGAAGTTCGCTCCGGCGTGGAAGTGCAGGCGCGAGCGGAACCAGAAGTAGTACTCGAGCACGTTGCGCAGCGACCACCAGGTCGTGCGGAAGTTCATCAGCTGCACGCCGCCCTGCACGACGGTGGCATCGGTCTCGGAGAAGCGGGAGTCGATGTGGCGCAGAAGCTCGGGGTGCACCTCGTCCTCGGCGTCGAAGACCCCGATGATGTCTCCGCCGGCGTAGGGGAGCGCGCGGTTGAGCGCCTTGGGCTTGTTCTTCGGCACGCTGTCGTCGACGACGACCTCGATGCGGTCGGGATGCCGTGCGGCGGCGGCTCGGACGACGGCTTCGGTTCCCGGATCGTCGTCTCCGACGATCGCGATGATCTGCACGTCGGGATGCGTCTGCGCCGCGAGAGCGTCGAGCGTCTGCCCCATGACCTCCTCCTCGTGGCGACCGGGCACCAGCAGCGTGAAGGTGTGGCGCGGAGCGAGCGGCTGCTTCGAGAAGGCCGTGCTGTCGTACGTCGACTTCGAGCGCCAGGCGTAGAGCATCCACCACAGCGTGGTGACGGCGACGAGCGTGAGTCCGATCGCCACCGCGATCAGTGCGCTGTATCCCACCACCGACGCCCAGTCGACGGATGCGGCGTTCTGCGCCGAGTCGACGAGATCGGGGTCGAGCACCTCGCGATTGGGCACGCTGTCCGGTGCCGGCGCCTGATCGGGAGCCGGCGTGAGCAGCGGGCCGGGAGCCGGATCGCTCTCGAAGCGAGGGGTGAAGAGTGAGGTCATGCGAATCACGGTGTGGCCTCCTGAGGCGTCCGGAAGACGAGGAATCGGTACGTGAAGTAACGGAAGAGCGTTCCGAGAATCAGACCGACGACGTTGCCGGAGATGTTGTCAGCGAGGGCGGAGGTGAGTCCGAGCACGTAGTGCGAGAGAAACAGGCATCCCGAGGCGATGAGCAGTCCGCCGCCGTTCGCGAGCAAGAACAGCAGCAGCTCTTTCGCGGCCGACGGCCGGCGGGTGGTGCGGAAGGTGACGTAGCGATGGCCGAGCCAAGCGACGCCGGTCGCGACGGCGACGGAGACCACCTTCGCCCAGATCACCTGGTCGGGCATGATGGTCGCGCGCAGCAGGTTGTAGCCGCCGACGTCGACGATGAAGGCGATGAGGCCCACGCCGCCGAAGGTGGCGAGCTGCGGCACCGCCGCCCGGACTGCGGCGACGAGACGAGACAGTGAGAGCGATGGCGCGGAGGGGGATAGCGTCATACTGCGAGTTCGGAGGCGCTCCCTCTACGGATTGGCCGAGTCACGCTAAATAACGGTATATCGGTTGAACCGCGCCGTGCGGCGACGGCCGCCGGGTCAGTGCGGACCCCGCACCCGCGCCTCGTGAGCTGCGGCCCGCGCGCCGTCGAAGAAGGGCACGCCGTGGCCGGGCAGCACCACTCCGGCGCCGGTGTCGGAGAGCACGTCGAGAGAGCGCATCGCCTCGGCGGCGTCGGCCGTGGCCGCCCGAGCGACGATCTGCGGGCCCGCCTCCCCGGTGTACGGGTCGAGTGTGACGAGTGCGTCCCCCGAGATCAGGATCCCTTCGTCCTCGAAGAGATAGGCGCAGTGGCCGTCGGTGTGCCCTGGCGTCAGCAGAGCGATCGGTGCGCCGGGTGCGTCGATCGCGTGACCGTGGTGCACGCGACCTGCGGCGTCGACCCCTCGGACCCCGAGGGCGCCGGCGACGGCCATGCGCGCGATGAGCGGAACGCCACGGGGATGGGTCAGGAGATAGGGCACGCGTGCGACCGCGGGGCGGTAGCTGTACGGATGCCGCGCGAGACGCGCATCCCCTGCGTGCACCAGCACGCGGGCACCGCCTGCGCGAAGGGTGCGCGCGAGACCCACGTGGTCGAAATGCCCGTGCGTGAGCACCACCGCGTCGATGTCGGACTCCCGAGCGCCCAGGTGCCGCAGGAGCACGCGGAGAACTCCTCTCGTGGCGGGGAGACCGGCATCGAACAGGACGAGACCGTCATCGGTCTTCACCAGGTAGCAGTTGACGTCGGCCACGCACAGGCGGAAGAAGCCGGGGCGGACCTCGGAGATCGACCGCATCCGGCTCATCGCGACCACCGCTGATCCGTCGAGCGGGCGGCGTCGTCCGCCGGTCCGTGTCCGGCGTCGAAGCTCTGCTCGTATCTGATCCGCGCCTCCTCGAGCAGATCCTCGGTCAGCACGGCAACCGGCACGATGTCGCGCAGCAGCGGCTCGCAGTCGGGACCACGGCCGCACACCTCTCCGTGCAGGATCCACGCCATGCGGTCGGGATCCTTCTCGGCGAGATGCCGGTACTGGGTGAGCTGACGAGCGAGCCAGTCCTCCAGAGGTCGCGTCCACCAGTCCTCGGCGTCGAGAGGGTTCACCGAGAGGCCGGGAAGCTCGAGCCCGCTCTCGGTGTCGACGCTCGTGCGGCGCCCGTCGTCATCCGGTCCCTTCGAGTACCGGACGTGCAGACCGGGGCAGGCCCGCACCACGGCCGCCAGCTCTGCCAGACGGTCGACCAGGCGAAGCTGCGTCGAGTGATCGTCGTTCTGAGCGGGTGTGGTCGATGGCGTCTGCACGGTGTCGAACATGAGGCGAGCGTACGAAGGGGTGCCGACGAACCGGAGGCTCTTGACATCTCGCGACACGCACTGCACAGTGCCGCGCGGCCGAGCGGACGCCGTCCTCGGGTCCGCGCGCGGATTATCCTCGCCGCATCCGCAGATGGAAAGCCCCTGATCCGGCATCCGCGCGACGGGTAGCTCTGGAGACCGGAGAAACGATCAGAGAGGTGACAGCATGTTCTTCCATCGCCAAGAACTTCAGTATTCGGCACGCCCCGAAGCACCCGACGCGGTCTACGCGAGAAAGCTGCAGGAGGTGCTGGGCGGCCAGTACGGAGAGATCACGGTCGCGATGCAGTACCAGTTCCAGGCCTGGAACATGCACATCCCCGGGAAGTACCGCGACCTCGTGTTCGGGATCGGCGCCGAGGAGATGGGACACGTCGAGATGCTCGCGATCATGATCGCCCAGCTCCTCGAGAAGTCCCCGCTCGGCATCACGGAGGATGCGGTGCAGGACGACCCGACCGTGGCGGCCATCATCGGCGGCACCGACGTGCAGCAGGGGATCGTGGCCGGCGCGGGAGCGCGCCCGGTCGACAGCAACGGCAATCCGTGGCAGGGCTCGTACATCACGTCGAGCGGCAACTTGCTGGCCGACTTCACGGCGAACGCCAACGCCGAGATGCAGGGCAGGGTGCAGGTCGCTCGGCTGTACCACATGACCGATGACCACGGTGTGCGCGATCTGCTGGGCTTCCTGCTCGCCCGCGACACGATGCATCAGAACCAGTGGCTCGCGGCTGTCGAGGAGCTCAAGGCCGAGGGTGCGGAGAAGCTCCCCGTGCCGAGCAACTTCCCGCTGAACAAGGAGCACCGCGACGTGTCGTACCAGTACCTCAACTTCAGCGACGGTCCGGCAGCCGCGGAGGGGACGTGGGCCAGCGGCCCGACCCCCGACGGTCTGGGCGAGTTCAGCTATCACGAGGGCCCCACGACGACCGCGGAGATGCCGCCGCCCACGCATCCCGACTCGAGGTTCTACGGCACCACCGAGCTTCCTAACATCGTCGAGAAGGCCGCGGGGGCTTTCCAGGACAAGACGAAGAGGGAGTGATCACCGCGCCGACCAAGAGGGGGCGACCGCCGCGAACGCGCCGAGCGCGCTCCGTGCGGGGAGACCTGCACTTCCGCATCATCGAGAGCGTGCCGCCGACACCGGCGGCACGCTCTGCGGTCGTGCTCGTGCACGGGATCGGGATGTCGCACCGGTACTTCGATCGCCTGCACCGCGAACTGGCGCGCTCGGTGCGCGTCATCTCGGTCGATCTGCCGGGCTTCGGGGGACTGCCGAAACCCGGCCGCGACGTCGACATCGAGGAGATGGCGCATGCACTGGCGCACGTCCTCGCCCCGTGGGCGGCCTCGATCGACGCGCCACTCACCCTCGTCGGTCATTCGATGGGAGCGCAGTGGGCGGTGGAGCTCGCCGCGCGGCATCCCCCGCTCGTCGGGTCGGTCATCGCGATCGGTCCTGTGGCCGACGATCGGCATCCGACGCTGCTCGCGCAGGCGAGAGCGCTCGCCGTGGACACCCTCGGGGAGGGCCCCGCGACGAACGTCATCGTGTTCACTGACTACCTGCGATGCGGGCCGCGCTGGTATCTGACACAGGTCAGGCACATGCTCGCCTACCGGACCCGCGAGCGGATGCGTGCGCTCGTGGTTCCGGTCCTGGTCGTGAGGGGAGGCCGCGACCCGGTCGCCGGGCCAGGGTGGTGTCGTCGACTGGCGGGGGAGCGGGGCGTGTCGCTCGTGGAGATCGGACGACGCCGTCACGTGGTGCAGCGGTCGGCGGCGCCAGAGGTGGCGGCGGCGATCCTCGCTCATGCCGAGTCTGTCGGATCGCGCCTGTCTCCGCCCGACGATCAGATGTCGAAGACGAGCACCTGAGCCGACCCTCGCTGGATGAGCGCGGCGACCGGCAGATGCGCGGGGTGGTCGAGGTAGACGTCACGAGCCTCGTGGCTCGCGAAGGCGATGACGAAGCCGTACTCGAAACCGGCCTCGAGGCCCTCGGGACTCGTGCTCGGTCCCTCCGTGAGGCTGTCGATCTCATCGATCTGCTCTGCGAGACCTTGCACGGCGGCGCGGAGCTCGTCCTTGACGATGTCATCGTCGGTCGCCCAACGGAGAAGGACGATGTGAGTCACGGTCATGCGAGAACTCTAGATCTCCTGTTGTCCGCAGAGGTCATCAGCTCGTGGCTGCGGGGCACAGCGTCACCACGAGCTTCTGCGCAGATACACCACGGCGCAGGGTGTCGATCACTGCTTGGATCGTCGCGAGGTCCTCGCCCTCGACTCGGGCTTCCGGGTAGAGGTGGTGGCTGCCTGAGGCGAGGGCGGCAGGGAGGTAGCCGCCCCAGATGGCCTGGCCCACAGGTGACGTGGCGATGGCGCTTCCCCAGATGAACGATGCTCTGATCCCGCGGGCGCGACTGCTCACTTGCAGGAGCGCCGTTCGTGTTCCGAGCTCCACGAAGAGACGGATGCGTGCGAGAGAGAGCCCGCGACGGCGAGGCTGCTCGTAGAACGAGACGGGAGGGCTGGCCATCGCGATCTTCGTGGCCCCGGTCGCGCGCGCGATCCTGAGAGAGGGCTCGGCCGACCCCACCGCGACGGCGAGAATGCCCGCCACTACGGAGCCGCCGACCTCTTCGATGATGTGATCCACGGCTTTCGGGTCGCGATAGTCGAAGACGGCTTCAGCTCCCAGTCGCCTCATCTGGTCGTGATTCCTGGCGGAGGCCGTCGTGATGACCCGATAGCCGGCTGCTCGGGCGAGTTGGATCGCGTTGCCGCCGACGGCTGTCGCGCCGCCCCAGACCACGACGACCTCATCGCGCGCGGCCGCATCTACCAAACGTGAGTAGTCCAGCCCCAGTTGGGCCTTCTCGAACAGACCGGCTGCCGCGGTCGAGACCGCCAATGGCAGCACTACCCCATCTGCGAACGCGACAGTGGCCGGCAGAGCGGCGGCCATACTCGCGTCGACGGTGACGTATGTCTGGAAACCACTCTCGGCGACGGCGTCGCGCCCCTTCTCCAGGCCCATCGCGTACGCGACGACGCGATCTCCGATGACGAAGTCCTTCACGTCGGCACCGGTTTCGACGACGACTCCCGCGACGTCTTCACCGAGGACCACCGGGTACTGCAACCATCCGTACATGACGGTGCCGTTGGACTGGATGATCGCGTCGAGCGGATTGACTGCCACCGCGCGCACCTCGACGAGCAACTGCTCCGGCCCCGTCTTCGGCATGGGGGCTGCATGCACCCGCAGATCTGCATAGGGTGATTCGATCCATGCCGCAGTGTTGTCGCTCATGCTCTTCCGCGCTCCGATTCTGATGACATGGCATGTCGTCGTCCCCAGCTTACGACAGTTCGTGTCATCATGGCTTCATGCCTCGATGGTCACCGGATGCTGCGCTGCGCCTGGAAGCCGCGGCGATGACCCTGTTCGCAGCACAGGGGTACACGGCGACCACCGTTCCTCAGATCGCCGAGGCGGCGGGTCTGACCACGAGGACGTTCTTTCGTCACTTCTCCGACAAACGCGATGTCTTGTTCCTCCGAGATCGTGAGTTTCCTCACGCGGTGAGCGATTTCATGGCCTCCGTCCCTGAGGGGCGCGGCGGAACCGCCACAGTGCGCGCGGGACTCGCCGCCGCATGCCGAGGTATCCAGGGCTGGCGAGAGCAGATCGCGCGTCGGCACGGCATCGTCCACAGTGAACCGGCGCTGCTCGAGCGAGATCTTCTCCGCAGTCACTACCTCGCGCGCGCCATCGAACAGTCCTTGAATAGACGCGGCATCGACCTCGGGAAAGCGCACGCGCTGGCTGCCTTCGCCGTGACCTGTTTCGACCTCGCGTTGGACAGATGGCTCGAAGGTCCCTCGGACGCCCCGCTCGAAGATGCCCTCGCGGCGGTGTGGAACGACATGCAGGGCTGGATCAACGAGTGACATCGCGCAGATGGCGACGCAGTCGTGGGAGCGACGACTGCGCGCGATGCGGACCCAGTCGGTCTGAGCGCCAAGTTCCCGGGTACCGTCAGACCATGACCGACACCGACCGCACCGTCGACCACCGCGAGCCGGAGTGGGTTGCGCACGCCATCTGGTGGCGCCTCTACCCGTTGGGATTCGTGGGCGCGTTCCCTCAGACCGCCGCAGAATCAGGATCCGTGGACGAGCATCGCCTCCTGCGGCTCATCCCGTGGCTGGATCATGTGATCGAGCTCGGAGCATCCGGGATCGCACTGGGGCCGATCTTCGCATCATCGACCCACGGATACGACACCGTGGACCATTACCGCATCGACCCGCGATTGGGTGATGATGCTGACTTCGACACCCTCGTCACTCAGGCACACGCCCGCGGATTGCGCGTGCAACTGGACGGCGTCTTCAACCACGTCGGGCGCGAGCATCCTCTCGCCTCCAGCGGCTCAGAGGTTCTGAAGCGAGACGACAACGGCGGACTGGTTCCGTTCGAGGGCCACGACGCCCTGGTGGAACTCGATCATGCACACCCCGAGACCGAGCGTCTGGTGGTCGACGTAATGAGGCACTGGCTCGATCGAGGCGTCGACGCGTGGAGGCTGGACGCCGCATACCGAGTGCCCACGCGCTTCTGGGCGTCGGTGCTTCCCGAGGTGAGGCGCACGCACCCGGAGGCCTGGTTCGAGGCGGAAGTCATCCACGGGGACTACACCGAGTTCGTCCGGGAGAGCACGGTCGACAGCGTCACCCAATATGAGTTGTGGAAAGCGATCTGGTCGAGCATCGAAGACCGCAACTTCTGGGAGCTGGCGTGGGCACTGACGCGCCACAGCGAGATGCTTCGGGAATTCGTTCCCGCGACCTTCATCGGGAATCACGACGTGAACCGGATCGCCACGACCATAACCGACTCGCGGCACCTCCCACACGCTGTCGTGCTCCTCGCCATGCTCGGAGGCACCCCGACGGTCTACGCCGGCGACGAGTGGGGCTTCCGAGGGGTCAAAGAGGAACGAGCAGGCGGAGACGACGCCATCCGGCCCGAGTTCCCCGCCGGCGGCCCCGACGCTCTGCAGACGCCGGACCTCGGCCTCGCAGCCCTGCACGCCGAGCTTGTCGGGCTGCGCCGCCGCCACCCGTGGCTGCATCGGGCGACGACCTCTGAGCCCAGGGTGCTCACCAACGAGCATCTGGAGGTAGACGTCGAGCTCGGTGACCAGCGGCTCACGATCGCACTGAACCTCGGCGACGATGCGGTCTCCCTGACACGCGGGGAGTTGCTGGCGGCTGACCCTGCCACGCGATCACACACCGGCTCACTCGCCGCTCACGGCTGGGCGATCGTGCGCTGACCGGCGCCGGGCTTCGGCAGACGCCGACTTCGCCTGCTCAGGCGCCGAGCCCATCGACGAGAAAAGCCGCCTGGAACCAGGCGGCTTTTCTCGTGGATGCTGTGGGTTGTACGCGGATGGTATTTCGCCGCGTGATTCCGGGGGAATTCGAGCGGCGAAGCGGGGTCGATCCTCTACAGGCCGAGCTGTAATCCTCTACTTTGTCTCAGCCTCAGAGAGCGTGACCACCACGAGTCCGTGCTGGCCTCCGCGTGAGTCAGGCGGCACCCGGTCGGTGGTGAACGCGCGCGACGCGCGCAGCGAGAGTCTCGGTGGCATGCCGATACGTCATCATCGCCGCGAGGAGGGCGTTGGTCGTGTGTGCGAGGTTCATCGACGCGACGACGTAGAGGGTTCCGTCTTCGTTGTCGACGGTGTCGCCGTGCTTGCTCGTGCTCATCATGCGGAGCGGGGAGGGGTGGGTGAGCCCCGAGATGAGTCGCCAGACGGTGGACGCGTACTTGCCGTTGAGGTCTGGGTAGTCGGTCGCTTGCTCGACAATGACACTGTGCCCGGGCGCACCGCGGACGTATTCGTCGGCGCTGATGCCTTCAGCTTCGGCGATCTTCGCCATCTGGTGCACGTGGCGCTTCCGGCGAGCGACCCCTCCGCGGATTGCAGCTTGCGAGGCTGATCTTCCCTGGGGCGTGCTGAGGTCAGCGAGCTTCGCCGCGGCCTTGATGAGGGTCAGGTCGTAGTCGATGTCGGTCGTGCGGAGCTGGAGGAGTCGGATGATGCGGTCGCGTTGAACGTCTGGTCGGAGCAGCCATAGCGCCGTGGAGGCGGACTCGAGAGCGGCACGCAGCAGGGGGAAGTGCGCGGTGACGCGGTGCTCGAGCTGTTCTTCATCTGTAAGGAGCAGCTGCTTGGTGGCCGCCAGGTTGTCGGTGGCCATCGACATGCAGGACGCGACGTAGTGGCTCAGGTGGAGCCAGCTCGTCTGTCGGTCGTCGTCGCCGAGCTCCGAGGTGGGCTTCGCTCGAAGTTGAGCGATGGTCGCGTAGCGCTCAAGGAGCTCATCAACTTGTCGCAGCCTCTCGGTGAGAACCCGTGAGGCGTTGAGCTCGTCGGCGTCCGTAACTGGAACGCGGATGAGACCTCTTTCGGGCCGAGGGTGGTGTTGCATGGCTCGACCTTATCGGCGCGGGGCCGTCGCAGTCGGCTTGTCGTGTATGTCGTGCGCTACGTTGAGCGAGTGAGTGAACAGACGGCGCAGGCCGGTTGGCATCCAGACCCGTCTGGGAAGTTCGAGCAACGATACTGGGATGGCGCCGCGTGGACGGATCATGTGTTCGCCGGCGGCGCGCAGTCCGTCGCGCCGTTGGCGCGAACCCGTGCCGAGGCCCGCGCACTCACAGCACAGACCGCAGTCGACCAGCGCCCTGAGCAGATCGCTGCGCCTGCAGCCTCGGCTGAACCTGTGCCCTCGTCGAGCGGCGCCCACAACACGCTGGTCCTGGAGAACATCCCGCTCGTAGGCGCTCGCAAGCATGCCGAGAAGTTGCGTTCGGAGGTCGCTCGGCTTCAGGGGCTCATCGACCAGTACGGGCTCCAGGAGGTGGCCGCCCTGGATGATCTGAAGCGCCACTTGAACCAGGAAGTCGATGGCGTTCGCGGACAGGTCGCAGCCGCCTCGGCGGAGCTCGCATCGCGTCAAGCGGACATCGCGTCAACGCAAGCCTCGCTCCTGGACCTGCGCGGAGCCGTCGAGGTCCAGGAACTCGGTCTCTACGACTACGAGCATCCCGCCGAGGACTCGGTCGCCTTGGCCACGCAGCTCGAAGCACTGCGCGCAGACATCAAGACGGCCGTCCGCGCCGGCCGGGCCACGCAGGCGACGAGCAACTTCACCTTCAACAACAGCACGGCCAAGGGCGCCAAGTTTGTTCGGGACATGTCGAAGCTCATGCTCCGCTCTTACAACGCCGAAGCCGAGAACTGCGTCAAGGCTGTCCGCGCCGGGAACCTCGCCACCGCTCAGAAGCGCCTCACCACGGCGCAGGAGCAGATCGCCCGCCTCGGCACGATGATCGACCTGAGCATCACGTCGTACTTCCACCAGCTTCGTCTCCGCGAGCTCGAACTCGCCAACCGACACCTCCGCGCCGTTCAAGAAGAGAAGGAAGCAGACCGCGCGCATCGTGAGGAACTTCGAGAGCAGCGCAAGGCGGAGAAGGAACTCGCTGCGGAGAAGGCGCGCCTCGAGAAGGAGCGCGGGCACTACGCGAACACCATCGCCGCCCTCGAAGCCAACGGTGACCTCGAAGGTGCGGAGCGCATGCGGGCACGCCTCGCCGATGTCGAACACGCCATCGAGAACGTCGACTACCGTGCGGCGAACATCCGCGCCGGGTACGTCTACGTCATCAGCAATGTCGGCTCGTTCGGTCCCGACGTGGTGAAGATCGGCCTCACCCGACGCCTCGAGCCGATGGATCGGGTCAACGAACTCGGAGACGCGTCGGTGCCCTTCCGGTTCGACGTCCACGCCCTGTTCTTTGCCGACGACGCCGTCAGCATCGAAACGATGCTTCACCAGCACTTCGCGGAACGGCGCATCAACCAGATCAACCTGCGCCGGGAGTACTTCCGCACCACACCAACTGAGGTGCGTGAGGTCTTGAAGGCGCACTCCGTTGAGCTGCTCGACTTCAAGCTGGAACCCGCCGCGGAAGAGTACATGGCGACTCGCGCACTGCAGGGCAACTAGTCGCCCACTATCGCCGCGGCTTCTGAGGGTGTGCAGTAGTTTCGGAGTCAATGGCGCGAGCGATGACGTGCGCCGAAATTCGTCTCGACGGCACCTGGCCTTCAGAGGAACATGGGCCGGCTTACTGATCTGCGAGTGCCCATCGGCTCTACGCTCAGGACATGCCCGAATCCGGTCTTCACCCCGCGTTATCGACGGAACAGGGTTTCGCGCTGATCTCTGAAGCTCAGTCCGCTCAGAACCTCATGCGGGATGCCGTGGCGGCCATTTCCGACATGCGTGAGCCCGTCGTTCATTCCGACGCTGTTTTCACGCTTGGCAGCATCGGAGTGGAGAAGACTGCCAAAATCTTCCTGGGGTGCGCATCTGTCGAGCAGCAGGGTGCCTGGCCGTCACTAGCCACCATGAAAGGTTGGGGCCACGATATCGACCAAGTGGTGGATCGGTTACTCACCACGGCGGCTGAACGTCAACGCGACGCCGTCGCCAACGGATACGTCTCGACACTCATCGAGCGTATTCAGTCGAGCACGTTCTTGCCCTATCTGTTCGCCACGCTCTCTCGTTACGGTCGCTCCGGGCGCTTCCACTACCTCGACATCCTCGCCACGGGGAGCCGCAGCGCGTTCGATGCGCCAGCGCAGTACTGGGATCGGCTGGAACTAGAGGTCGCGCAGGGGCTTGGCGGGGCGCCGGCTGGGGGCGACGCGGAGTTCGAGGTGTTCCTCCGGCGCGTGAGCGCGGCAATCGCTCACGAACTTGATGTGTGGTGGTTCGTCATGCATCGGCTCGGGGTGCAGGGGTGCTTCGGTGAGCTCGGAAAGAAGTGCGGATGGGAGATTTGGCCCTACGGGCGTGCGGATCCTCTGAAGAGGTGAGTCGAACGCTGTAGGCGGGTGCTTCGTGCGCGCTACGAACTCCACGCCCACGCGTCGTGTTGAGCTTCGCGAAGAACGTCTTCGAGACGTCCTGCCCGTAGGTCTTCGATGGCGCTGGGTTGTCGCTCTCTGTCTTCGTCGGTGAGCGCGGTGTTCAGCCACTGAGCCCAGGTCCAGGGCGAGTTGACGCCGGTGCGCAGGATGCGAAGCACCTCGGTCAGCCCTTCGACCGGGTGTCCGTTGCAGAGTTGGAACGCGGGGTAGAGGGTGGCGCCGTCGTCGGTCACCAACTCCAAGAGGACGAGTGACGCGGCGGCGCTATGAACGTCCTGTGCGGTCCATCCGAGCTCGCGTGCGATGGACGTTGCGGTGTAGCAGGGGCCGATGATGGCGGCCCATGGGTTGATCTCTTCATCGGTCATGATCCAGCTCCCGTTCGCGGGGATGCGGTTACGGGGACGGTTGCGAACACAAACAGCAGGAAGGCACGCGCCCAACGGCAGCACTCAGTGACCATGTTCGGCTGCCGCGCGGATCTGTTTGAGGGTGGGGGTGTTCAGCCTTAGGGTCTTGAGGTCGAGGAACGCGAGGTTGCCTTCGTGGGTGTCGCGTCCGAGGCTGCTGACGCGTCGCCCGTCCGGGGCGATGCCTCCTCCTGCGACGTGCATGTGTCCGTGGAGAAGGAGTGAGGGGTGGGTGGCATTCCAGACTTCTGCGATGCGCGCTCGGGAGAGCGCGGATTCCTTGAGTGCGTCTGGTGGGAAGCCCATGGGGTTGGTGCGTAGCACTTCTCGGACGGCGTTCACTGGTGTGCCGGCGGGTCCTTCGTGGGTGAGCATGACGTCGACGGTGCCGCCACTGTTCGCGGCAGCGACGTTGTCCTCCGTGACGATCTCGTCTGGCCACCAGCTGCGGCCGGGCGTTCGCCATGTTCGGTCGACGGAGGCGGCGCCGCCGAGGGAGAGCACTGTGCGTCCTCCCGCCTCGAATCGGAATGGGCGTGGCAGGAGCCAGGTGATGTCGGAGACGCGCACGGCGGAGCCGGGGTGTGTATTGAGCGCGGCGGTCACTTCCGGCCACGGCTCGTGGTTTCCGAGGGTCACCAGGACTCGTGTGATCCCGGCGTCGGCGAGCGCGGTGTCTGCGTCGGCGGTGTTCATCCACCAGTCGCCCAGTTGGAACACGGTGGCGACGTCGGGGGCGAGGTGATGGATGGCGGGGGCGAGGGTACGCACCCATCCCGCGTTTCCGTGCCAGTCGCCGCAGATGGCGACTCTCAGGTCGGGGAGGACTATGGTGTCCGCGTGCTCGAGTACCTGCATGACGCACTCCTGTTCGTGTCGCGACTGGTTCGTCTCAGCCAGCTTGCCGGTGTCTCACCGATGACGCGTGGTCCGGTCGCATCAACTGCGAACGCTCATGCCTGATGGCCCGACAAGGGGCCACATGTGACACGCAGAATCACATAACTGTGTTGAATGGCTATTGGCGCCACATGTTCGCAGGAACGGTGAGTGTGCCGCGCACCTATCTGTCATGAACAATTCAGCGAACGCCGCCCGCCCCGCTCACTCCAGCAACCGTCTGCTCCAGTGCCCTGCGCCGAGCCGACCCACTAGCACCGAGACGAACCTGTGCACGCCTCACGAACGTCGCTTCCCCGTCATGATGACCGCGACTGCGTTGGCCCACCGCCCACCGCCCGCGCCCGCTGCGCTGATCCAGGATGCTCTTGCGCTCGTCGACGACTCCGGAATCGTCTCCGCATTCGAAGCATGGCGTGCGGAGGATGGAGTCGCCGCGGCGGTCGTCTCGCTTCCCGACCGCGTTCTCCTGACGGCGATGGTCGCTCTCGGCTTGGAAGGCACGGCGCCCTCGCCGGCCGCGGTGGCGACGCTTCTGGGCGAGAGGCTCACCCCGCGCACTCGGCTGCTGATCGGCCTCGACCACGCATTCGTCGCGCTCGGATGTGAGCAGCGACGCCGGCGCGTACGTCGAGCCATGGCGCGCCTGCTCGATGTCATCGACTCCCAGCCCCTGCCGTCCCGTCAGCGACTCACCAAGGGGGAGTGGGATGCCGTCATCGAGGATCGTGCGGTGCGCGCAGATGAGCTGGAGACAAAGCGTCAGCGACTCGTCGAGGTCGCGAACAGGCTGCTGGGAGCTCAGTACAACACGCTGCCGGTCGACTGCCGGGGCGACCGGGTGAACGTTGCCGTCGACTCGCGTTTCCGCCGCGCTCGCACGAAGGGCATCAGTCTGAATCGGGTGTCAGCGCTCGCGGACTCCGCCCGAGTATCCGCGGAGCCCGACGCCGGATTCTTCGTGACCGGACCGTCGCTGTTCGCGAACCAAGACTCCGGGTACGGATGGGAAGACGAGCTCGCCGTGCTCATCTCGCCGGACCCGACGCGCCCCGGACTGGTACCGAACATCGTCGTGGGGTTCAACACTCACGTTCCCGGCCAGGGCGGAGCGCGCGCTGCCATGGAGATGCTCGAACACGTCGGCGAGCGAACGGGCGCTCTCGGGTTCGTGGTCGTTGACCGCGCCTACACGGCTGTGCGTCGCGAACTCTTTGTCCGGCCGTTGCGAGCGCTGGGAGCGGACATCGTCGCTGACTACCCCACACACAGGCTCGGTGTTCAAGAGGTCGTAGACGGGGCGGTACTCGTGGAGGGGATCTGGTACCAGGATTCGATGCCTCACCGTTTGAAGGACGCGGTAAAGCGCACGAGAGACACCGGCGGATCCTCTCCGGCCGAGCGTGCCGAGGCGCGACTCGAGCTCGACGCCCTCATCGCTGCACGCGGTTCGTTCACGCTCCCAGCCGCCGAGCGAGCCCGCACGTCCACAGAACTGCGTCACGAGCAGCGCCACCCATACATGTCAGAAGCCTGGACGAACGCCTACCTTGCCGGACGTCGAGCATTCACCGCCACGCACGCCACAGTACGCGAGCAGCGCCTCAGCGGCGCGCTCGTGAAGGGCGCGACGGCCCAGGCCGTTTCCTCGCTTCTGGCCATCGTCGGCGCGAATGCCCGCATCGTGAGCGCCTTCACGGACCGCTCACGCGAGCACGAGTCGATGCACCGCTGAAGCCTCGTCAGAGGCTCTGCGGAACATCCTGACGAGACTCAACAATGAAACGGTCGCCCCATGAAGGGGCGACCGTTTCGTTATCGGGCCAACTGAACGGTGAGATGGACGCCTTGTTCGTGCCGTCAGTTCTAGAGCCCGGAGAATGCGATGCTCTTCGGCACGCCGCGCTTCGGGAACCAGGCCGGAGCGGGCACGGAGAGCGGGAAGCCGTGCTCCCGGTGGAAGGACGCCTGGTTGGGGCGGTCATGTTTCGGCAGCGCTCGGGCATTGGAGACTGGGCTCCCAGCGGAGTCGAACACGCCCAGATCAGGGAAGATCTGGTGAGCGATGAGGGCGGCGACGTCCACCGCTCGCACGCCGAACACCTCTGCGAGACGAAGGACGACCTCGAGCTGTTCTGCGCTGTACTCCCAGACCAGCAGACCGTTGGCCGTGGGAAGGGCGTCCGTGTTCACGCGGTGGTCCAGTTGGACGTTCTCGCTCAGGTACTGGATGTCGTTCGAGTTCGCGAACTCTGTGACAGGCAAGAGCGTCTCATTGGGCATGTCCAGGGTGGAGTGGAGCCCGCCCCATGCTTCGGACTCCCACATCTCGTTGACGGTGATGAACAGGGGGAACGGGTGGATGTTGATGGATGTGGTCATGGCCGGCCTATGCGCGTGGTCTGACTTCGAGTGCGGTCGCGGTCGAATGCGCCATGCAGAAGGTACTCGCGGGTGCTGAGGGCGGCGTCCTGCGAGCTATCTCGCGCCCACAGAGCAGGACTGTCGCCCGCTCGAGCAGGTGCTTCGACCTCCGCGCTCGCGGGAGCGCGAACTTGAGTGACTCGATGGAGACCACGTCGCGCGGTACTCCCGTCGGTGACTGGCACCTCCGCGCACTACCTCCCTGCATACCGAAAGGAACTGGTTCCCTCTTTCAGGCCGTCGCGTTTGCCGAAGCTGTATGAACGCTGACAGTATGAAGGTGCGGTGCCAATCGGTGCTGCGACACGGGGAGCGTCGACTGCTTCTGTATGCCCGTCGGGGCATGCAGGTTTGTGGCGTGCCTGGAGGGGGACTCATACATGTCATTGTCGAGCGCGCTGAAACGATTTCCTGTGAGGCTGCGGCGCATCGTCGCGGCGGTCGCGGCACTGGGGATCGCTCTGGTCACACTGGTCGCGATGCCGACGGCGGCGTACGCGGCACCGAACGCGGGGATCGTGGTCGGTGCGGTGTCGATCTCTCCCGCAGATGCGCAGCCGACAGTGGGGGACACTCTCCTCGTGTCCGGAAGCTGGGATGCGAGCGATGCGGATCCTCAGGCGGGCGACACGTTCACCATCGGGTTGCCGCCGGAGTTCTCCTTCCCGGAAGCTGTACCGTTCCAGCTCATCGGCTCCGATGACCAGGGCAACCCTGTCGTGTGGGGTAACTGTCTCACTGACCCGGCGACCGGGATCGCGACGTGTGAGCTGACGGATGCGGTTGAGGCGACGCCGGAGCTCGTGCAGGGTGCCTGGCAGTTCGAGGTTCAGGCTGTCCAGGCGACGACCGCGGACGAGGTCGAGTTCGACCTCAACGGCACGGCGGTCCTGGTCGACCTTCCGGGCACCGGCGGCATCGATGACGGTATCGACCTTCCCGGTGAGGTGTCGAAGTCGGGTGTCATGAACCAGAACAACTGGTCGATGACGTGGACGGTCGACATTCCCGGCGCGAACATGGTCGGACAGGACACCGTCACCCTGCGCGACACGCTCGGCGCGGGGCACCAGCTGTGCACCCCGACGGGCCTCAAGGTCGAGACCGTGCGCGGATCGACCGTCGTCGATGTCACGTCCCTGGTCGCCACCGCTCCCGCAGCCGGCGCGACGGAGTTCGATGTCGTCCTCACCGCTCCCGAGGCGGGCTTCGACGCGAACGTCACCTACCGGGTGACGTACCAGACCTGCACCCCGGACGGTCAGATCGACCCCGAGGGCACCACCTACGACAACTCCGCCCAGATCGAAGGATGGGGCGACGCCGGTCTCGGGATCGGCGAGGTGCAGAACTTCGGGTGGCAGCAGAACCTGACCAAGTCCGGCACCGTGCTGGGCGGCGCCGACCGTAACGGGAAGATCGCCTGGACGGTCACCGTCCCCGGAGATCAGCTGGTCGGCAAGACCGGCTTCACGATGACAGAAGCACTCGGCCTCGGCCACGAGCTCTGCACGGATACCATCAGCGGCCTGCAGGTCACCGAACGGTACGGGCCCAGCAACCAGCTGCAGCAGAACATCACCTCGCGCCTGACCGCGACGACAGTCTCGTCCGACGCGCAGGGCTTCCAGGTGCGGTTCGACATCGCCGATGACGGGCTACAGTTCCGCGCGTCGGACTACCGGTACGTCATCACATACACGACCTGTGTCACCGAAGACGACCTTCCCGCAGGCGGCACCGCCTACACGAACGAGGTCGACATCGATGGTCAGGTCGCCGGCACCGAGGCCTCCGTCCCCGGACGCGCCCAGGGCAAGAGCGGGCAGATCAACAGGACTGCGGTCACCCTTGACGGTGTCGCGCACATGCCGCAGACGACGCTGAACTGGACGGCGCGCATCCCCGGCCAGATGATTGAGAACCTCGGCGGGTCGCTGAGCTTGACCGACGCGTTCTCCGCCTCTCTCGCGGTCTGTGAAGCGGGCGACCCGACGGGCGGCCTCGCCTCGCGGCTCGGCCTGCGCGTCGAGGCACGCGACCAGGTCCAGGGTGGCGGTCTTGCGACCGTCAACCTCTCCGACGTCACCGACGTCACCCTCGACGGCAACGAGCTCACCTTCGAGATCGCTGCCACCGATCTGCCTATCCCCACGGGAACGAGCGACGGCTTCACCCGCGAATACGAGTACGCCATCACGTACACGACGTGCACGGCCAGCGGCGGCATGGACGCCCCCGGCACCGCATACACAAACGCGCTGACCGGCTCGGGGATCAACTTCACCACCACCACCACGCAGAACAACACCGGAAGCGGCACCGGCCAGGGAGTCACCCGCGGATCCGTCGCCATCGACAAGATCCTCGCCGACACCACTGGCGCGGCGCTTGTTCCCGCGGATGCGGCGTTCACGGTCCACGTCCGCGAGATCGACCCGACCGGTGTGACGCACAACGAGTACGACCTGCAGGTGCCCCTCACGGGCGCACCGGTGACCGGGCTCAACGCCCGCGGAACCGGGTGGACGGTCCAACTCACCGAACCCACCTTCCCCACCATCCCCGGCGTGACCTTCGGAACCCCGGTGTTCACCGAGGGACCTGGCCTTGAGGTCAGCGAGGACGGCACTGTCGCGACCGCGTCTATCAGCCCAGGAACCAACGTGTCCGTCGCACTGACCAACGAGGCACTCCTCGGCTCGGTCAGCTTGGTCAAGAACGTCGAAGGCGGAGCAGCAGACCTCGTCGATGCGGAGCGCACCTACCGCGTCACCGCGCAGATCGACACGACCGCCCTCGGCGCCACCGTCCCCGCCCAGCCGGCACGGATCGTCGACCTCACCGCCGGCGAACCCATCGTCCTGAACGATCTACCCATCGGCGCGACCGCCACCTTCACGGAGACGCGTCCCGCAGACGATGACCAGCTGACGTGGGGGACCCCGGTCTTCAGCCCGGCCAGTGTCGTCGTGTCCGCGGCGAACGCGACCGAGCCTGCAGCCGTCACCGTCACGAACAGCGTCGAGCGGTCCGTCGGCTCGTTCTTCGTCGTGAAGACCGTCACCGGCCCGCAGGCCGACAACCCCGCCGTTCCCGACGCCGTCACCGTCACCGCCACCTGGGACGAAGAAGGCACCCCGGGGACCGCGACGCTGACAGTTCCCACCGACGGCACCCCCGTGTCATTGGGAGTGAACCTCCTGGTCGGCACCGAGGTCACCCTCACCGAAACGCCCCTCACGGACGGGTCCAGCATCGCCTGGAGCGAGCCGATCTGGGCGGGCACCGGAGTGAGCGTCGACGGGCAGTCCGCCCTCGTCACCATCGGCCGCGACTCCGAGGCCACCGTGTCTCTGGAGAACTTCGCCGCCACCTCCACCGCCGGGATCAGCATCCTCAAGGGTGTCGCCGGTGAATCCGCCGGAGAGGTCGACCCGTCGACCGAGTTCCCCGTCCAGGCCACCTGGACGGACGAGGACGGTGTCGAACAGTCCCGCGACCTGATGATTACCGCCACCGAGCCCACTCCGCTCGGCGTCGACCTCCCGGCCGGCACCGTGGTGACCATCACCGAAGGTGCACAGCCGGAGATCGCAACCGTCATCTGGGGGTCCATCACCATCGGTGGCACGGGTGTCGTCGACGCAGGTGACGGTTCCGCGACCGTGACCGTGTCCGACCAGCAGAGCGACGTCAACCTCGTCACCGTCGTCAACGAAGCCACCTGGGCACCCGGCACGTTCTCCCTCAGCAAGACCATCCTCGGTCTCGCCGAAACTGATGCCGAGCGTCCGGAATCGGTGACCGTGACGGCCACCTGGACCGACGGCGACAGTGTCCGCTCGACCGAGATCACCGTCCCCACCGACGGCGCCCCGGTCGAATTCAGCGAGCAGCTGTCGCACGGCACCGAAGTCACCCTCACCGAGACCGTCCTCGACGACAGCCCGCGCTTCACCTGGGCGGACCCCGCCTGGGACGGCGACCGTGTCACCACCGTCGAGGACACCGCAGCCGTCGTGACCATCGGCGCCGCGGACACGGCCGAGGTGGCCCTCGTCAACACCGCCGTCGCGACCCTCGGAAACCTCGCGGTCACGAAGTCGCTCACCGGTGACGGCGCGGCCCGATCCGCGGCAACGGAGTTCCCCGTCACGCTGACCTGGACCGACCTGCTCGGAGACGAGCAGACCCGCGACGTGAACCTCGTCGCCGGTCGCACCGAGGTCATCGAGGACATCCCCCAGGGCACTCCCATCCAGGTGAAGGAGCACGCCACGACCCTCGCCGACCAGGTCCGCTGGGTCGGTGCCGACTGGACCGCCGACGCCGACGCCGACACCATCACCGTGGACACCACCGCGGGAAGCGCCGACGCGGTCATCACCCTGCTCGGCGATACCGGCACCACCGCCGAGGTCTCGCTGCAGAACGAGCTGACCATCGACCCGGGACTGGCCATCACCGGTGGCAGCGCCATCACGGCAGGGGTTCTCGCCGGTGTCGCCGTGCTGCTGACCGTGGCCGGTGCCGTACTGATGACCCTGCGCCGCCGACGCCACGCCTGACTTAACGCTTGGCTCCGACGAGCCGGTTGGAAGGCCCCTGCTCATCCTCTTAGGGATCAGCGGGGGGCCTTCCGATGTTCGGTTCTGGAGGCCTCGCGTCATATCCACATGGCGTAGAGCCTGACCTCACGCGGCCGCACGTCTTCGCCTTGTGGCCGTGCGTCAGAGATCCGGGAGTGCGGCTTCTGGATCCCATTCGCTGTGGGTGATCCAGGGCGGCTCGAACTCCGGTTCAATCGCGTGATGGGAGTCGGCGTAGACGACCACTCGAGTGGTCGTTTGGATGAGGACGCTCACGATCCGGTCGTTGTCTGAGAGGGAAACGAATGCAGGCGATGATGCTGCGGTTGGCGACCGTGTGCTCCGGCGGTTCGGGCACGAGGTGCATGCCGTCGGGCCAGTTCGCCGTCGTTGCTAATGCGTCGGCGCAGTCTCTGTTCATCGCGGCCCGGCGTCCGCGCGAGAACTGAAGGATCAGCGAGCTGCCCGTCCGGATCCAGATGGTGCTGCCATTCTGATCCTCTGCTATGGCGGACCGGGAGCAGCGCACAGCACTGTGAGAGACGTCCCTGAGGTGTCGAGAGCACCTCGGAGCTGTGGCTGCTGTTGTCAGTCCGCTGCGCTGGCTGCTGCGGAGGCCGCGGCTCCGGCCGCTGCGGCTTCGTCGGCCTCTTCTTGTTCGAGCGTTCGCCGTCGAAGCACCGAGCTTTCGCGCCAGAGCATGTAGATGCCTGTCCATAGCAGCATGCCGGCGATGAGGACGAGACATGGGAACAGCACGATGAAGTCCATAGCCGTGCCGATGGGTGGAGCTCCGGGCATAGATCCGCGCAGCGCGGGGAACGAGAGGAGCGTGGCCGAGAGCCAAATGACGTTGGAGAACTCGAGCTTGCGACGCAGGATCGCGCTGCCGATGATGACGACGGCCATGAGCGTAGTGAGAAGGATCGCGAGCACGTAGAAGCTGACCAATGTGATGCTCAGGAGGTCGCGTGACCCGTCGATGGTGACCGGTACAAGAGTCCGGGTGCCCTCCGAGGTCTCGACGCCGCGGTCGGCTGTCAGTACCCAGGGCCGAGCCGAGTTACTCAATTCGATCTCGAAGGGTACTGCGCGCCCCGTCTCGTCGTCCTGCACGCTGAGTTGGAAGTCAGCGTAGGGGGTGTCGAACGGGTAGGCGCTGTCACCGCGTTGTAGGGCCAGTGAGAGCGAGGTGGGGTCGACGATGGACTCGCCGGGGAACGTGACCACCGAGGTCGTGATGCCGGCGCTGGATACCTCGATGCGCAGGTTTCGGGAGATCTCGCCGGCCTTCTGACCCACGAGGGATCCGTGAGGGATGGGGATGACATTCGCTTTGACGACGCGGTTCGTCAGGTCGATCTCTTGGGTCGAGATCCGTAGCGTCAGGTAGCTGCTCTCGGACGCTTCATTGTCGCCGCGGACGGGAACATCGGTGTTGGTCTCGAGTACGCCTGAAAGCGACACGATGACGTAGTACACGACGAGGACGATTCCTACTACGGCGAGGATGAGCGGGGCAGGGTTGCGGCGTTGCTTCGGGGAGGTGTCAGTCATCGTCGTGCTCCAGGTCGAGTCATGGTCGTCGCCGTTCGGTCACCGACGCGGCAAGCGCGAGCAGCATCATGGCGGTGAGCGGAAGAAATGCACCTTCGAGCGTGGACATGTCCAGGGTGAACGCGGACGTCCAGTCGTCGGTGTCGCTGCTATCGGAGGCTATGGCTGTCGTTACGGTTCGGCTGTTGTCACCTGCGCCGTCACCGGTGTTCAGAGTCAGTTGTTGCACAGCCTGGTCAGGGGAGTTCAGAGCGTCAGCGAACAGACGGACTTCGATCTGGGCTCGTTGGCCGGACTGAAGTGTCACGGTGCACGTGAACTCTCGACTTCGCGGCTCGCACGCGTTGGCGTCCTCGCCGTCGATAAGGATGCGTACGAGTCGGTACACCATTCCCTGGTTGACGCGGCCTGCGAGCGAAATTGTTGCTGGCTGTTCACCGGCGGGTCCGAGGGTCCCGCGCAGGGTGGATACGGTTCCGGGCTGGATCTCGCCTCCGGCGAAGGCCAGGGACATCGTGAAGGGAGTGTTGCGGGGCGGGGGTGGTGGCGAGGTGGGTCCGGGGGGAACGGTCGTCGGCACCTCGGGAGGGGCGACCGGAGGAGGTGTCGGCGATGGAGTCGGGGTAGGCGTTGGTGGGCGTGGTCTTTGGTTCGGAGGTGACACGGGCGGCTCTACCGGTGGGTTCACCGGCGGTGCGACGGGTGCGACGATAGTGATGCCATAGGCAAAGGTCGCCGGCGTCTCTTGGGCTGTAGAAGTAGCCTCCGCCTCGATGGTGGCAGCCGATCCGGGTGGTGCAGATCCGGCGATGGCCAGCCTGTAATTGATGGTGACCGACGACCCGGGCGCTACGTTGCCCACCGAACAGAGCGCGCTCGATCCATCGGACGCACATTCGGCGGGCAAGCCAGAGAGGGTGGTGTCGGCGGAAGCTTCCAGGGAGTAGGCCGCGTCGAGTGCGGCGCCGGTGCCGTTGTTGGTGATTGTTGCGGTACGGGCGATCTGCTGTCCCGGCTCCGCTTGGGACGACCCTGAGTCTGATATGGACAGGGCTGAGGTGAGCCCGGGGAACGTGAGTGACGTCGTCGTCTGCGACTTGAGCCGGGCTGCGGGAGTTTCGGAGCTGCGTACCGCCGAAACGATATCGACGACTCGATCCGCGTTCGATTGGGGCATCGACACGGTCGCCGTCCACTCCAGTGCGCACTCGCCGCCGGGAGGCAGGCTTGTTGCGCCGGAGGCAATCAGCGGTCCGGAACCGTCGAGCCCAATCACGGGTGTGCACGCTTCATCGGAGGCCGACGTCGGGGACACGGCTTGGAGAGTTATTCCTTGGGCTTCCAGCGCGGTGCGCAGTGGAACGGAGACCGAGGGATAAAGGACGGCACCTGATGCCGTTGTCGAGTTGCGAACGGTCGTGACCATCGACATCTGATGAGTCACGGTGCCCGAGCCGGCGTCTACGACCGCCGCGCCAACCGACGCTGTGGTGAGGACTGTACCTGACTGGCAGGCCATCGGTGCGGTCACCAGGAACCCGGCGTCCGTCCCGCCGCCGGTAGTGCTCAGTGTGAGCGTGATCTCTGTGACCGGAGACGCAAACCAAACGTCCGCCGCGTCCCGCGGGTTGCCGTCGCCGCTGCCGTTGTCGACGGCACCGGTCACCAGGACCGATGTCCCAGACCCGCTGGCCGTGGCGCTGCCGGGAGCGGTCGACCGTGCGACAGCCGACGGAATGACAACGCCTCCCGGACCGGTTCCACTCACCTGCAGGCGGGACGGCAACTGGATGCCGCCCACCGTGAACTGGAGCGCCTGAGGGTGGGGAAGGGAAATTGTGAGTGTCGCTCCGAGACCAGGAGTGACAGGTGCGAATCCAAGCGCCCCAGTGCCGCGGTATTGGAAGTCCGACCCGTACCCCGCTGGCGAGTACGTAGTGTACGTCGGGGCTCCACTCACCGCAGTGAAAGAGCCCGTGAGCGTCGGGTAGGCGGACGCCGACGTCGTTCCGGTGTATGCCGCCCCGCTCGTGACTGCGCCGCCGCCGGCCCAGCTGAAGATTGGCGTGACGGCTGCGTCGTCCGTGCCGCACCCAAGACGGTCGATGTAAGAGACAGTGACGGGCTCCGCCGCCGCCTGCTCAGGAACGACTGGAAGAGCGACCGCAATAACCGCAACCAACGCCAGAGCGAGCAAGGCCGACCACCCCCGTCGCGCTGTTCGTCGCGGGGTCATCGAGGCAGTGCAAGGCGTGGGGGAAGAAGCATCAGGTCTAAATATATCGATATTCATTGCTGCGCTGGTACCGTCAAGACCTCACAAGAGGGGTAACGCCCGAAGCTTCCGTGCTTGCCGCCGGTGCACCGCCTCCCTCGAGCGGGGGTGCTGCGAGCACTCGTCTCTTCGCTATTGCTGTCCCGCGGTGACGACCGTTACGGTGTGCGCATGGCAAAGAATGATGAGGATCGCTACGTCGTTCCCAACAAAGCTGGTGGGTGGGACGTCGTCAAAGAGGATCATGAACGCGCGTCCGCGCACTTCGATACCCAGAAGGAAGCAATCGTTCGTGCAAAGGAGATCGTCGAGAATTCGGGTCGGGGACTGGGCGATGTCCGAGTTCAAGGACGCGACGGGCGATTCCGAGACTCAATCTCAGGCTCGCGCAATGAAACTGACGCAAAAGACTCTCGATAGAGCCGAGTCGTACTGAGACCGCCCCGGGGCCATCAGTCGGATGGCGCCGTGAGGCGAGCTCACAGCCGTTCCAAGTCGGATGGTCGCCTCTCGAATCCGCGGACGAACCGCCCGGTCGGCGGATCACATCAACGCGCGCCCGTCATCCACGAAGCCATCGCCCAGCGAGTGGTCGCTACGGTGGAACGCGGGAAGGACCCTTCATGTCGTTATACGAGCGAACTGCTCTGAAGGCCGAGTCGAACACCCTCGCGGACGCCGTCTTCGACCGCCTCAGCCGGGAGATCATCGACGGTGTTCTTCAGCCTGGAGAGATCCTTCGGGACGCCCAGCTCGCTACGAGATACGAGGTGTCGCGCACACCCGTGCGTGAAGCACTTCAACGGCTTGCTCGAATCGGTTTAGTTGAGACTGTCGTCAACAGGTTCACGAGGGTTTCCGAAGTAAGTGAACAGGACGTCCACGACACTCTCCAGTTCACCGGTCATCAGGCAGCCACCGCAATCCGAATCGCCGTCCCGCGTCTCAGCGACGACGATGTGGCCACCGCGGTGCAGACTCTGGATTCGCTCATCGCGGCGAACGCCGCGGGCGACAACGGAGAGTTGTTCCTCGCTGCACGGCGCTTCGTCAAGTTCATGACCGCCCGTACTGAAAACGCGGTGCTGCAACGCGTGATGAACGAGACGGCGCTCATCGCTGAACGCAACCTGCGGTCTGCCCGCCCAGCGATGGGTACTGTTCACGACCGCGACCACTGGTATCAGATGACTCGCCGGGCAATTCTCGAACGCGATGCCCCTGCTGCTCAGGAAGCGTTCCTCCGCCTTCACCAGCTATGACGACACGGTAGCCTCATCGAAGCGATACCCGGTCGACCCGCGAACCGCCGGCGACAGTGTGTTTCCACCGGCGGGAGAAGGCGGGACGTAGCGCGCATATAGCCTGAGCTGATCCGAAAGTCGGGAGAGCCCTCCGCTCCACCGGTATCCCCAGACCCCTGCTCGGCGGAAGGCTCGAGAACGGCCTGCGAACAAGGCCCCCGCCCGCGATATCACCGCTCCGAGCGAAGAATATTCCGTCAGCGTCTGCTCGTCAAGGAATCTTCGCTGTCGCTCATGGGAGAAGGGAGCACGGCAGCGAGGCGAGCATGACGCCGGCTTCGCCTGAACTCCTCCGGCTCCGGGGGCGGGACTAGGCAATGGTGTGGTTCAACAGAATACGCTTTGCTCGCGTCTCGGCCGTGCCCCGCCAGCCGAGAAATTCGTCGACGCGAGTCCCACAGGCCTGGATGCAGACTGACTCGAGCACCCTACGCTTGGCCGACTCTCCGAGGAGGCGGCGGTTGTGCGAAGCGTCGCCAGCGCGATTCGGAGAGAAACGAAGCCTCGACAGAAGATCCGGGGGAGCGGAATCTTGACGAGGCTTCGCGGGCCGAGTCTATCGAATCCACGGATAGGGGGCGGGCCTTTACCGCCGAACGGTCCTCTGGCTACGTATTCGCTGCTGGACGATGCTTCGCTTCCGCCGCAAGTGCGATCTTCACTAGTGAGAGATATCGTCCTTGCGGATCCCCGCGCACCTCGTGCATGGGGCCTCGGCACATGGTTGATGGTGACGAAACAGAACATCTCTCGTAGACGAGCTGCCTCGAATCAGCCCCGTCGTGCACCTCAGGTGAGCGAGGCTCGCAATCGTGGATCATCCCCGCGCGGCGTCGCATCAATCGGCAGCGCTTCTCCTGGCTCGGGCAGATCGTATTGGTCGTATACCCAGCGACGGGATTCCTCGAGGGGGAGGGAGCCTCCGTACGCGGCTTCCGCCGAGATCACACCGTCGAGAGTTGTGCGCAGCATGATCTCCTCCAGCGCCGGGTCGGCGGCTCCACGCTCCGTGAAGGCCTCGCGGATGCCATCCTCCTTATGCGTCATCCGGCCAGTGAAGCCCTTCTCCACCTGTGCGAACAGTTGATGGGTGTGGGGCTGTACTTTCATCGCGGCCACCACTCGTTGCAGAGGCAGAGCCGCGCCGGTCGCGAGGAAAGTGTCGTCGATAAGCTCCTCAATGAGCGCATCTCCTTCGGAGGGAACATCATTGGTGGCGAACTCGGATTCGAACCAGCGTTCGATAATCGCGGATATGAGTTTGTCTTTGCTGCCAAAGTAGTAGTTCGGAAGCCCCTGGGCAACGCCCGCACGTTGGCTGATCTGGGCGACGCTGGCCCCCGTGATGCCCTGCTCGTCGAAGAGCGCGACGGCTGCTCGGATGATCTTCTCGCGGGCACGTTCACGGTCTAGTCGATTCGTTTCGGCGTCGCGAGCCATTGCAGTCCTACTTCGTGATGAGTGTTCAACGTGGATCCGGATCCGCGGCCGCGGCGGAGACCGGAGACTTCCGCCGGGGCGGCCTGAATAATCGGGTCTTCGTCGGGGAAACCAACCACGCATTGCGTCGTGATTCGCCGAGCGAAGCTGACCGCCCTCGGACCCGATACTAGTCCCAGCCCGGGTTGTCCAGGGCGTCTGAAGGGAGGGTCTCGGAGTCGCCGACGCCTGCGCGATGCTGTCATGATCCGGACGCTGTATGGCAACCCCGTCTGGACCGAACTGCGTGCGTACGGCACCTTCTGCTGTGATGATTAACGGGCTGGAGCGATGATTGCAGGCCCGGAAGCTGCAATAGAACCGGGCCTGCAAAGAGACCGCTACGCGCCGATTTTCTTTGCGTCATCCGAATTGAGGATGCGGAAAAGGACCGCAGCAATCACCCCGCCGAGGACGGGCGCGACGATATAGAGCCACAGTGAGGCCCAGTCGAAGTAGCCGCCGACGGAAAGGCCGAGTGCCACTGCCGGGTTGAAGCCACCACCTGATATGGACCCGACCGTTGCAGCCCCGACGAACACGGTTGCTCCAATTGCGAGACCGTAGAAGGAGTTCCCTTCCGTGTCCTTTGAAGTTGCGGTGTTGAGCACGACCCATACGAGGATCAGCGAGAACAGTGCCTCGACGAAGAACGCCGGACCTACCTCGATGACCTGAGCCTCACCGCCAGCCGGCCACACTGCGAGGCTAGCCAGAGCCGCCAGCGCGCCGCCGACGAACTGCGCGACAAGGTAGGCGACGAAGTCGGTGATGCTGAGGCCGCCGCGAAGGAAGACTCCCACGGACACGGCCGGGTTGAGATGCGCACCTGAAATGTGACCCGTGGAGTACACCAACACAGCAAGCGTAAACCCGATGGCGAGCGGTGTGAGCGGACTTTCACTATTCACGGCGGCGATGATGCTGAGGACGAAGAGGAAGGTCGCAATCGCTTCAGCGACGGCCTTCCGTGCGGTTCCTGTCATGACTGTTCCCTTGGTTGGGGCTTGCGAGGGTGACCGCTCCGCCAGTTGATGCGCTGACGACCCTCGAGCGACCGGAGATGTACCGGTGCCAATGCGATGAACATACCGTTACCATCGAACCGTCGCGCAAATCGCGTTCCCCGTCATGCCCCGTTCTCTATGAGCTCCGGGAAGTAGCTACGAGGGATGGTCAACAAAAATTGTCTGATGATCCTGGGCGGCTGGACGAGCTCAGTCGGCTAGAAGCTGTCATCCGCAGCGACGACAAGTAGTGCAAGAAGTTGGGCACTAGGCTCCGGAGAATCGAACGAGGTCAGCGGAGCTAGGAAGAAGCCCTTACCTGCTTCGAAGGTCCGATTGGAGTCGCCGCATATGCTTGGCAGATGTTGCGTACGGTCGCAGTCCCAATAATTGACGGGCTTGCCCTGTTCGAGTTCGGCGTCATCTGTGAAGTCTTCGGCGGGAAACGGGATGATCCAGCCATTCCCCACTTCGATTTCCGAGTCTGCGCTGCCACTGCGGGCCAGGCCGTGTCGACCGGCGCGGGTGTCACAGTCTCAGCGCCATTCGATTTCTCCGCCTTCGAGGAGGCTGACCTCATTGCGGTCCCTGCTGCGGGCATGCGCGATGACTATCCACCTGAGCTGTTGCGTGCGCTGCGTCGAGCAGCAGATCAGGGCAAGACAATTCTGAGCATCTGCTCGGGAGCATTCATTCTTGGAGCCGCTGGTCTCCTCGACGGGCGGTCATGCGTCACCCACTGGAAGTACATCGACGCTCTCCGTGCTCTTCACCCGCTGGCCCGTGTCCGCGACGACGCTCTGTATGTCGAAGACGGCAACCTCGTGACCAGCGCTGGAACCGCGGCTGGGGTTGACGCAAGCCTGCATGTCGTACGTCGCGAGCTAGGTGCAAACGTCGCGAACGTACTCGCTCAGTACATGGTCGTGTCCCCTCACCGGGAAGGCGGTCAGAGACAGTTCGTGGAACGTCCGGTGCCTCGTGATGCCGGTGATGGCATTTCGAGAGTTCTGGAATACATGGCGTCTGATCTGACACAGACGCACAGCATCGAGGAGCTCGCGGCACACGCGCATCTTTCCCCCCGTAGCTTCACCCGGCGGTTCCAAGCGGAAGCCGGCACGACGCCCGGACGCTGGCTGGCCTCTCTGCGCCTGCAGGAGGCGCAGCTTCTGCTGGAGACCACGACGCTCGACGTGGACGAGATCGCCAGATGCGTGGGTTACGCATCCGGAGCGACCTTGCGCAAGATGTTCACGACCGCTCTCGGCCGATCCCCCTCCCAGCACAGAATCGGATCAAAGGTTCGCGACGCCGCAGCCGTGTAGCGGCTCACTATCCGCGACCGCACCGATCTGGCCACATCCCGAGCTCAGGCGGCCACACCGGCCACGGGGCATTCCCTCCAGCTGCTATCACCGCAAGTCTGACTGATGTGCCGGAATACCGGTTGCACCAGAAGACCTGAGGGGTGGCGAAATGGTCGTTCCGGCGAGTGGCGTCGATCTAGCGACAGACACGGAATCTCTCAGCGATGTCGCTTTCGGCGCTATCAGTTCCGCGATCTGTGATGGGACGCTGGAACCTGGCGAGACGTTGCACCTTGTCGAATTGCAGACGTGGCTGGGCATCTCCCGAACGCCCATTCGAGAAGCAATCGTCCGGCTGGCTCGTATCGGTCTCATCGTTACTCAACCCGGGCGGTACACGAAAGTGTCGCTCACGGGCGCATCGGTTTACGCGGAGACAGTCGGACTTTTGGGGTATCAGGGTGCTTTTCTCATACGTCGAGCTGCTTCGAGATTCAGCGACCCGGAGCTTCAGTTAGCGCTGACGCTGGTGGATCGCATGTCCGCGAGTGCTGAGTCCGGGGATTCCGCCGCGTGGCGTCGTGCCTTGAGGCAGTTCTTGGAACACGTGTGGTCCTCGGCCGGTAGTGGCGTCGCGCGGCAGGTCCTGGGTGACATGCCACTTATCGTCGACGCCAACCTTCGACACTCGCCGGTCATCCCGGCTGACAATCGTGCTCGCGTCGACGGCTATCAACGACTGCGCGACGCTCTGGCGCAGCGTGATCCGGACTATGCGGACTACGCGTTCCGCGTGCTGTATCCGCCGTGCCCGGGCGACGATGACGACTTCAGGGCATTACCCGAACCTCGCAAACACCTACCGAGCACAGTCTCACGCACAGAGAGCCCGAGCCAATATGAGTGACGCGCCCGCGGACGTTCCAGCCAAGCCTTCGAAAAGAGGTTGGCGGCGACCGGCGTTCAGCATCCAGTCGAAGCTGCTTGTCATGCTGCTCTTGGTCAGTCTTATCTCGTCGGTGATCGTCGGAGTCATCGGCTTCGTGAACGGGCGAGAGTCCTTGCGTGCAGCCGCGTTCGAGCAGCTCACGAGCATTCGGGATCTTCGTGCCGAAGCTATCGAACGAGAGATCGGTAGCCTGCAACAGGGCGTGCGTCTCGACTCGCGGAACGCCAGCGCTGTCCAAGCGGCCGAGGCATTCGTCTCCGGTTTTCAGCAGTTGAACGAAGGGTCCGTTTCAGAGGGTGATCGCGAGTCGGTCCGCGAGTTCTATGAATCCTCTTTCGTTCCCGCGCTGGAAGCGCGCTCCGGTCTGGACTACGAACCAGAGGCTTTCGTGCCCGCCACACCCGCGGGGATTTATCTGCAGGCGCGCTACGTCGCAAACCGCGCCTACGACGACTATGACGCCGGGCTCGCGTTGGACGATGCCGGTGATGGCAGCGCGTGGTCAGCCGCGAATGCTGAGTACGGAGACTATTTTACTGGGCTTGTTGACGAACTCGGATACGAGGACGTTCTCGTTCTGGACAAGAGTGCGAACGTCGTCTTCTCGGCATACAAGAGCGTCGATTTAGGCGTGAACATGCGTGAAGAGCCCTACGGGGAGACCGCGCTGACGCAGGCTTTCGATGCGGTCATGAGAAACGGCAGCCTCGACGAGGTGATGACGACCGACTTCGAACGCTACCTTCCTTCGCTCAACGTTCCCACGGCATGGGTCATCTCGCCTGTAGGCAAGGCAACCGACATAGTCGGTGCCATCGCGGTTCAGATCCCGGTAGAACAGATCAACAGCGTCATGACCGGCGACTCTCAATGGGCATCGCAGGGACTGGGGGACACCGGCGAGGTCTACCTGGCCGGGAAGGACCTGTTGATGCGAAGCGTCTCCCGTCTGTTGATCCAGGACCCTGCAAGTTATGTCGACGCCGTGGTGGCAACCGGCACTTCGCCTGATGTCGCCAAGCGCATCGTCCAAGTCAATGGAACGGTGCAGTTGCAACCGGTCGACTTCGCCGGAGTTCGGCGTGCCATTTCCGGCCGAACCGGAACTGTCGTGGCCGGCGACTACACAAATTCCAACAGCTTGGTCGCGTATGCGCCCGTGGATATCGAAGGCTTGGACTGGGTCATCGTTGCGCACATCGATGCTGATGAGGCTTTTCAGCCCGTGACGGAGTTCACACGTAACCTCGTCCTTTCCACTCTTGCGATTCTGCTCGCCGTTTCCATCGCATCCCTGCTGCTCGCGCAGGTGTTCGCCCGTCCGGTCCGTCGTTTGGTCGATGCTGTCCACCGGATCGCTGGAGGGGACTTGACTGTTCAAGTGCCACAAGGAAATCGTGACGAATTCGGTGACCTTGGCATGGCGTTCAATGACATGGCAGCTGGTCTCCGTATCAAGCAAGACCTCATTGAGGCTCAGCGTGAAGAGAACCAGAAGCTGCTTCTCACGCTTATGCCGTCCACGGTCGCCGAGCGATACAAGAAGGGTGAGGAGAGCATCTCCGAGGAACATGAGAACGTCTCCGTCGTCTACGCGGAACTCATCGGCTTCGATGACTTCGCCGCTTCGCTTACCGGCGAACAGGAGATCACTCAGCTGAACGTTCTCATGCGTGGGTTCGACGAAGCTGCGCAGGCTGCTGGCGTGGAGAAGGTGCGCACGCTGCGGGGAGGGTATCTGGCCTCATCCGGCCTCATCGTCCCGCGTGTAGATAACGTTCGACGGGCAGTCGACTTCGCAAATGACATGCGCCAAGTGGTGCAGAGATTCAATTCTCAGCACGGCACCAGTATCGATCTTCGGGCAGGAGTGGACACTGGGACAGTCACGAGCGGCCTCGTCGCCCGCACCACGCTTGCCTACGATTTGTGGGGCGATGCAGTCAGCCTCGCTTACCGAGTGCGTAGCGTCACCGACACCCCCGGCGTCTACGTGAGCCAGGCGGTCCGAGATCGGCTGCAGGACTCAGTCGGCTTCGAAGAGGCCGGGACCGTAGACCTGAACGGCTCCACCCAGATCGTCTGGCGACTGGCATGAACGTTCAACTGAGCGGCGATTGGCTGGGATGGGCGATAGTCGTAGCGGTTGGAGTTCCCACCCTCCTGGTAGTCCTTACCGAACTCATCGGCGCATTGGCGCGGCGCGGCCACGCAGCCGTCAAGCCGCTGAGACTCCTGAGGAACTGGGTAGTCCCAACGTCAGGTGTGCTCGCGCTCCTCTCTATGGCCTCGCGTTCCGACACAGAGCAGGTGTGGGCGCGCGTTGTTGCGACGGTTCTCGGATTCCTCGTGATCCTTCTTGTGCTTAGCGCTTTCAACGTCGCGCTCTTCTCGCAAGCTGAAGTGGGCTCGTGGCGGGAACGGATCCCCTCAATCTTCGTGGAGATTGCGCGCCTGGTCCTGGTCATCGTCGGTCTCGGCTTCCTCTTCCAGTGGGTGTGGGGAGCGGATGTCGGGGGCCTTATCGCTGCACTGGGGGTCACCTCCATCGTCATCGGCCTCGCGCTTCAGAACGCAGTCGGCGGGGTAATCTCGGGGTTGCTTCTGCTGTTCGAACAGCCGTTCAAAATCGGTGATTGGCTCGAGGTCGGTGGCGTCGAGGGCCGAGTCGTCGAGGTCAACTGGCGCGCCGTGCACATCGATACCGGCTCCGGTATTCAGGTCGTGCCGAACTCCTCGCTTTCCGGCGCATCTTTCACTAACAAGAGTCTGCCTGAAACGGTCTATCGCTCGAGCGTCAGCCTCAAGTTCGGTACAGACGATCCACCGCACGAGGTGATCCGCCTTCTGCTCGACATCGGGGAGGCGCTTCCATCGCGCTCACATGACCATCCGGTAGAGGCGGAGTACTCGGGAGCTGGCGGTTATAAGGTGACTCTCCCAGTAACGAGCGCGGCAGTCTCCTCCGAGAGCGTGAGCCTTTACTTGTCCTGGCTTTGGTACGCGGCACGCAGGCGCGGCATGGCCTTGGATGGTGACGGATCCGATCCCGTGTCTGAACCCGCCTTCCTGAGCCAAGCGTTGGACGTTGTCGCCCCTACGCTGCGTGCCAGCGAGGCGGAGCGGGAGCTGGTCGCCAACACAGCGAAAGTCGAACGGTATGGATTGGGCGAGCTTCTACAAGCAGCGGGCGAGGTGCCCAGAGAGATTCGATTCGTCATCGAGGGTGTCGTAAGAACATCCATCGAGACCGCCATCGGTCCTATCGATCTCGCGGACGTGGAGATCGGGGACTTCATTGGTCAGACAGCACTCACTCGAGAACCCTCAGTAGCCGCCTCGGTTGCCAAGACCGTTGTTACCGTCCTCGTCGTCCCGGTACACGTCATCGACCAACTCGTGCAGGCGCATCCCGCACTGGCGCGTGAGATCGGGCACTCCATCGAGCGCAAACGAAAGCTCGCCAATGAAGCGCTGCTTGATGCAGGGCTCGCTCGGCAAGCGGTCGGTGGCGCTCCCGTTGGCCGAGCAGCCCGGTGAGCCGTGGTCGTTATCGGGTCACGGCGATGCTGATGCCACATGAATCTCCCTCCGCCCCACGCGGAGGGAGCCCGCTCGGTCTTCGAGCTCGACGGGGTGAGGGCAAGCGTGGGGACTCCTGCCCTGTCCCGTCCACTCGCACGTCTGAGCGGGAGGGGGCGGGATTGGGAATCCTGCCCCCTAGCCCCAGAACCGCATCGCCAGATTCACACGACCTTGAGGAGGCGCGACATATGCGGCGCGGAGTTCTGCCGTCCGAAGGCACCATAGCTGCGCCGGTGGCCCCGCCCCTGGGGGCGGCCCTCCCGAACGATCTCCTCGAACACGACCAGGAGCCCGGTACCGGTGAAGGTTGCGCAACAACCCTATCCATCGCCGATCCAGTCGTACCCCATCCTTCCGAGCGCCTTGATGTCTTCTTCCGACCCCGAAGGCCCGACGGCTACGTGCCGAGCTCGTGGTGGAACGTGGGCGCTTTTCTCGTTGCCAGCATCTTGGCCATCATCTTCTGTACTGCCGTCCCAGACGGTCTCTAGGCTGCGCCGAGTTGCGACGCAGAAACCACAAAACGCCTATTGGGCGGAAAGGAGCGAGTCATGGGAATCGATGACCTCGTCAACAAGGGCAAGGACTTCCTCGAGCAGAACAAGGAGAAGATCGAAGAGGTCCTTCACAGCGAGAAAGCGGAGACTGTGAGCGACTCTGTTCTCGACGCAGGCGCCAACTTCGTCAAGAAGATCGCCCCCGAAGGCGTGGAGTCGCACGTGGACTCCGTTCGAGAGAACATCGACAAGTCCATCGGAACCGAGTGAATACGCGCGCGGTGCCGTTGCAGTCTGAAGATGGCACCGCGCGCTCCATGAAACGCCGGTGCGCGCCGAGCGGCCCGAAAGTGCACGCCGCTGTGGCGTCATGAACTCCACGCCCAGGCGTCGTGCCTCGCGTCGCGGATCGCTTCGTCGAACCGCCCCTCGAGGGCACAGTGATATTGCGGGGCGGGTCCTCCTCGGGCACCTCGGTGTTCAACCATCGAGCCCATGTCCAAGGGGCGTTCACCCCGGTACGAAGCACTTGGAGTACCTCCTTCAGCCCTGCGACAACCTCCCGTCCTGGAGCTGGAACGCCGGAAAGAGGTCGACGCGGTCGGATGTGTGCAGCATCAGCAACCGAAGCGACGCTGCGGCGTCCAGGACCTCAGCCTCCGTCCGCCCGAGGGTGCCAGCCAGGATCACCAGGTTCCGCTCGTGCCCGTCTCGTCCAAGGCTCGCGACCCGTCGGACGTCGAGCTCTTGTCGCCGCCCACTACGTGGATATGCCCACGTCACGGGGCATGTAGACGAGTCAAAGAGTTCGAGTCGCGTACGTCAGGAGTCGCAATCGTTCCGGGGTGAGTCGACCGTTCGCCTCTGCGACGCGCTGACGCGAGAACCAGTGAGCGAGAGCGGACTCTCCCGGTAGTACGCCGCGGACTCGGGGCGTCCGGCCTTCGGTCGCGATGAAGCAACGCAGGTCTTCTGCTCGCTCTTCCCAGGCGTCTGCGCGCGGGTGTTCGCTCCACCCGGGCAGGGCCGCGAGCGCGGCCTTTTGGTCGGCGGTCAGGGTCGTCGCTCGCCGCTGGCTAGCCGCCCACCCGACGATGCCCTGGGGGATGCCGTCGCTGAGGCGCGGTAGGCGTCCGAGAGTGTGCGCGTACTCCGCGACCTTCTCATAGTTGATCCACCAGGGGCCGCGGTCTCGTCCCGATCTGGAGGTCTTGTGTGATGTGTGCATGCGTTATGCATGCGCGGTCCTGATCTCTCGGAGTGACGCGCCGCGGGCGGCGTGCATGCTCGCAGTTGATGCGACGTGTTCGCGAGCGGGAGTTCTACGGTTGCGGAGTCGCAGGTGCCGAGCTCGAGTGCAGGGGAGTGGATCATGACGTCGCCGAAGCCGTCCGTGAAGGACGCGGAAGTCAGTCTGCCTGAGGCGGATGCGCTTCGGTTCGCCGAGAACGTGGTCTCCGATGTCGGGCGGAGGCTGTCGTATCGCAGAGCTGATCTGTTGGCCGCGGTGCAGCACCACGCGCGGTGGGGGCATGTGGTTTCGGGGTTGCCGTTGGAGCGGGAGTTCCTCTTTCGGAGAGACGTGATCGCAGTTGCTGTTCAGCAACTGCCGATGCGTTCCGAAGCCTCGCTCGGTCGGCGACGGGCTGTGTTGCTTCGGGTTGCGGAGGAGCTCGGAGTCGCGGAGCGGTCGCTGCCCCCGCTGTACGGTTCGGAGCCGAGCGCGCCCTACACGGGTCTCGAGGTTGCGGAGCTACGCCTGTGGGCGGCCGTACAACGCGAAAGCCGACGACGGGACGCGTGGGCACTGCTCGCTCTGGGCGTAGGGGCGGGACTCGCCGCATCCGAGGTCTGCGCGGTGACTGCGCGGGACGTCGGGGAGGATGGCGCGCGGGTGCATGTCGTCGGCCCGCGCGAACGTGTTGTTCGCCTCGACGAAGAGTGGTGCGTCACCCTTGCTGAACTCGTCGCCAGCGCCGACTCCGGTCCGCTGTTCGTTCCAGGTGTTCGTTGGTACAAGAACAAGATCGGCGACTTCGTCCGTGTGACCCAGGGGGACCAGATTCGACCGATGCCGCAGCGGATGCGTGCGACATGGCTTGTGCGGCGGATGTCTGAGGGGGTGCCGCTTCAGGACCTGACGTACGCGGCGGGGATCAAGTCGTTGGGCGCTCTCGCTCGATTCGAGCGATATCTTCCTGCACCTTCTGTTGCGCCTGCGTCAGGTAATCACGGACGTCGGTGAGTCGTTGCCGTTCTCGATGCCGCTCTTCGGATGCGGGCCACGCGACCATCGAGAACGGGATGCCCGCGGCGTCGAGCAGAAGCATCAGATCGTCCACGCCTGCTGGCGTGTTCCCATTCATCAGACGCGACAACCGTTCCCGGCCCCACCCGGTCCGCTCAAGAAGATCTGCACGTTTGTACCGCCTGGCCTTGAGGCCGGCGAGCACCAGCCCCACAGCGGAGTCTTGAAGTTGTGCTGCCCGACTTCGCGCCCGTTCCACGGGGTCGTCGGGGAGCCTGCTCCAGGTCCGCCGCGCGCCGTGGTGACCGAACCGTCCGGGATTGGGTGCGTAGGTCCGGGGAGCAGATCGAGTCGTGGGCATGTAACCATCATCTCAATGATCGTGACACTTCAAGTCACATCTGAACGATTCGTGGGTATAGAGGTCATATTCTCGCGGACGATGCAAAGTGCCGCGCACACGGACGGCATGACCAACTGCTCTGCACCGACCAACGCCCGCTACAGTCCCATGCTCGCTCCGACGACCTGGTCCCGTGTTCGACCCTTCGTCGAAGAAACCATCGGCGAACGATGCGCCCATATGAGTAGGCGCCAGATCGAGGAGCACCAGCGGTCGCTCGCGTTCTTCGGGGATTGGATCGTGCAGACCGGCATGGTGGAGCTCGACCAGGCTCTGTCCGAAGACATCATCGACGTCTACACCGTCGACCGCGCTAGAGAGATCCTGCCGGTCATGGCGGAGCGGGAACGCAAGATGCTTCGTCGCCTGGCCGGCATGGCGTCAGCGGTCGAGAGGAGGGCCGTCTCGACCGCGTCCGCCCCGGAGCGGCCGTATTCCGACGAGGAACTCGGCACCTTCCAGCACTGGGCGAACTACCAGCGCACCGACCATCAGCGAGCAGCGTGCATAGCGATCTTCACCCTTGCCGTCGGGTGCGGCCTGACCTCCGGCGAGATCCTCGCCGTGCGCGGCAACGACCTCCTCGATCTCGACGGGATTTTCGCCGTTCGCGTCGCACGCGACGGTCGCATCGTTCCAGTTGTCGACCGCTGGGCCGAGTGCTTTGCCAGCGTGGTCGCCCAGAACTCGGCGAACGCGCTGATCGTTGCACCCCACGCGACTGACCGGAAGGGTGCGATGCGGCACCTGCTGCGGGTGTCGACGGGCGACATCAAGCCCACCGCGGCACGGTTGCGGATGACCTGGCTGGTCGCACACCTCGAAGCCGGAACACCTCTCGCCGCGCTCCTGCCCGCATCCGGGATGACCTCCACCGATTCCCTTCGTCGCGCGATGAGCTACGTGCGGCCTCAGCCCGCCGACCGGTG
Organism: uncultured Microbacterium sp.; assembly: GCA_963518515.1. Taxonomy (GTDB): domain Bacteria; phylum Actinomycetota; class Actinomycetes; order Actinomycetales; family Microbacteriaceae; genus Microbacterium. The sequence continues at coordinate 24,382 of CAUQIW010000006.1, read as the reverse complement.
CTACGAGGCGCTCCGCATGACGGGTGCGGGCCGATGAGAACGGATAAGCCGAAGAAGAACGATCTCTTCCTCGACGACAGCGCTGAGCTCGAGGAGATGCTGTTCAACCCTCGTGCTCGCGGGCCGGTCGCGACCGGAATGGTGCAGCAATGCGCCAAGCTCATCGACAGCGTCGGCATTCCTGAGATGCTCGCCCAGTGGGACCAGGAAGTTCATCCTTCCAACCGAGGGGGCAGGCCGGCTTCTGTGCCCATGCGAGGGATCCTCATCCTGTGGCTGGTGCTCGCCTGGGAGCACCAGCCCCTGCAGCTCAAGAAGCTGCGGGACATCATCACCGAACGGTTGACGCCCGAGACAGCCGCCATTCTCGGCATCAGCCTTGATGCGACAGTCAGCCCTGACGGCTGGTATGAGCGCGCACGCCGGTCGACCAATCGCATCATGAGCCTCATCGACTATCACCCCATCTTCAACAGGCATCGCCGCCTCCAGAAGGAGGAGTGGGACGGCGTCCGCGCGGGTCGCGAAGAGATCGCCGAGGTGCTCTCCGTCCGCGCGCACCGCGCCGACGAGCTGATGAACCTGCTCCTGCACGCCACCTACCTGTGGATGCCCAAGCGCCTGCGCTCCGATAAGGTCTCCGTCACCATCGACGCGACGGCTGTTCGCGTCCATGCGCGAGGTGTTGGCGTCACCCGACTTTCCAATCTCGGAGCTGAGGAGACCGTCTCCATCGAACCCGACGCGGCGTTCTGGGCGCGGGAATCCGATGACCACTCTGATGATGGCAAGACGTCCATCAGGAAGATGAAGTACGCCTACGAACTGGAGCTGGGAGTTCTCACGAGCAATGACCCGACGCGTCCGGAGGATATCCCACACATCGTTGTCGGCATCGGACATCACGCCCCGGCGTTCGGACCGGGCAAAGCGGCACGAGCGATGTTCGAGAACATCGTGAGCCGCGGTCTCCAGCTCGACCACGTCATCGGGGACCGCGCGTACCTTCCAGGCGCGAAGGAAGCCGACCTTCAGAACTACCTTCGCTCCACCGGTGCGAAGCTCGTCATGGATTACCACAAGAACTTTCTCGGCTACCAAGACAGCTTCGCAGGGGCCATCATGGTCGACGGCAACTGGTACTGCGCCTCGATGCCGCAGACGCTCATCGACGCGAGCAAGCGCTACCGGGCCGGCGAGGACGCCGACGACAAGAACCGTTCGCTGACGAAGTCGCAGCGCGCCGGCCGAGCTCAGTCCCGCCTGGAACAGTGGCACAGTGACGTGTCGGCGCGCGCCCCGTATCTCTTCAGTCGGAAGGAGCTGCCGGACGCGAAGGGCCGCACACCCTGGATGTGCCCCGCAGCTGGCAACTCGCCCACCGCCATCTGCCCGCGTAAGCCGACGAATCTGGCATCCGGCAAAGTGCCGCTCACCATCATCCGGCGACCGGTCGAAGGACCTGCGAAGGTCTGCGACAACAAGACGAGCACGACGTTCCCCGCAGAAGCGGGAGGCAAGTTCGCTCAGGAGTACCAGTACGGTTCCAAGGAGTGGCGCGAGATGTACGGCCACGGCCGGAACAGCGTCGAGTCCTTCAACGCGTACCTCAAGGACGGCGGCACCCACGCGCTCGAGGACGGCTCCCGCCGGCGCCTACGCGGCACCGTAGCCCAGTACTTCCTCGCCACGATGACCGTCGCCGCGGCGAACCTCGACAAGATCATCGACTTCGCCGCGCAGAAGACTGAAGACGGCGACGACTACGAGGCCGGAGTCGAGGCTCCCCGCGCCAAGCAGCGCAAGCCGCGTCGTAGCTCGGCCTTGCAGCGCGTGACCCACCAGCGTGGCCGAGCGCGACGCAACCCCGTGCGCAGATAGCCGACCACAGGTCAGTAACACTCACACCACCGGCTCGAAGGTCGGCGCCAGCATGCCCGGAATTGGTTACGGCGTCGGCCTTCGAGCCTTTCTTGCGCCGACATCGGGTATCGCGCCCACGAGCCGACATTGAAAACGAGCATCAACGAGAAAAGCCGCCTGAAACCAGGCGGCTTTTCTCGTACTTGGGGGTTACGCGTACGTACTTGCATACCATCCGCGTACAACCCGCTGTGCCCCCGACAGGAGTCGAACCTGCGACCTACGGTACCGGAAACCGGCGCTCTATCCACTGAGCTACGGAGGCGTACCGATCGACAATATCACTGCTCGGGGGTGGTCTCCGACCCGCCTGCCTCGGTGACCGGCGCGTCGCCCAACTGGGTGAGAGCCGCGGCCAGCTTCTCTGCGAGGTAGCGGTGTCCGTCGGTGGAGGGGTGCTGGCGTCCGAGGTCGACGTCGATCACCGAGAGGTAGTTCTGGGTGGTGATCCAGTTCTGGGAGATGGGGGAGATGTACCACCAACCGCGTTCCGCGGCGAGGGCCCCCAGATCGGAGTCGATCCGCGCGGTCCCCTCACCCACGGGGAGCTCGTGCGGTGCAGGACCGAGGATGACGATCGTCGCCTCCGGATACTTCGCGGCCATCGCGTCCCAGGCAGCTGTCACGGCCTCGCGATAGCCCGCCGGCACCAGATCGCGGTCATTGATCGACCCCTGGATCACGATGAGGTCGGGCGTCAGGGTGGGATCGAGGGCGGCGATGCGGTCTCCGAACGACGGGCCGTCGATTCCCGGGCGGAGGTATCCGCTGCCGCGCACGCCGTTCACGATGGTCTCGCCGTCGATCAGATCGGCCAGCTGGTACGCGTAGCCGAGCGTGGGCTCCGTGGCCGCCGAACCGTACGTCCACGAATCGCCGAAGACGAGCACGGTCGGATGCTCGGGCAGAAGCAGGGGAGCGGGCTCGATCGACACCGCACCGGTGTTCTCCGATGCGGAGGCCGCTCCGACGGGCGCAGACGAGGGTGCCGGATCCCACGGCCTGAGGACCCCGAGGGCCACCGCGGCGACGGCGAGGATGACGGCGACGGCGACACCCGCGACGGGCAGACGGTAGCGGGCGGAAGCGGCCTTCATGGCATGACTGTAGATCACGATGCGCTCCCCGCAAATTCCGGCGCGGCACTCGCCGTAAACTGAGAGGCCTATGAACCCTGAAACGCTCGCCGCAGCCCTCCTCGCCGTCCTCGCACCCATCGCCGAGGAACGACGCCCCGGCGAGCCTCTCGCGCTCGCCGCATCCGACATCGTGCTCGAGCGTCCGCGCAATCGTGATCACGGCGATTGGGCGTCGAACATCGCGATGCGTCTGGCGAAGCAGCTGGGCACGAACCCCCGCGAGCTCGCCCAGCAGATCGCCGACGGTCTGACGCGGGTCGAGGGCGTCGACAGCGTCGAGATCGCGGGCCCCGGTTTCATCAACATCCGCCTCGATGCGGCTGCCGCCGGCGCACTGGCGAAGGTCATCGTCGAGGCGGGCGCGAGCTTCGGCCACAACGACACCCAGAAGGGCCGCAGCATCAACATCGAGTTCGTGAGCGCGAACCCGACCGGCCCTCTGCACATCGGTCACACCCGTTGGGCTGCCCTCGGCGACGCGATCGCCCGCGTGCTGTCGGCATCGGGTGCGACAGTGGCCCGCGAGTACTACATCAATGACGCGGGCGTGCAGATGGAGCGGTTCGCCGCGTCCGTCCTGGCAGCGGCGAAGGGGGAGCCGACTCCGGAGGGCGGATACGCCGGAAGCTACATCGGCGACCTGGCCGGCCGTGTGCTCGAGGCGCGCCCCGACCTGCTCGACCTCGCGGATGCCGAGCAGCTGGTGGTCGCCCGTGAGCTCGCCTACGAGTACCAGCTCGAGGAGCAGAGGCAGTCGCTCTCGAAGTTCAACGTCGACTTCGACGTCTGGTTCTCCGAGCGCATCCTGCACGAGAAGAACGCCGACGGCGTCAGCTACGTCGATCAGGCCGTCGAGCGCCTTCGCGAGCAGGGCCATGTCTTCGATGAGGACGGTGCGGTGTGGGTGCGCACGACCGATTTCGGTGACGACAAGGACCGTGTCATCCGTCGCTCCAACGGCGAGTACACCTACTTCGCTGCCGACGCGGCCTACTACCTCAACAAGGGCGACCGCGGCTTCGAGTACAAGCTCTACCTCCTCGGCGCCGATCACCACGGCTACGTGCATCGCCTCAAGGCGATCGCGGGAGCGGCGGGGGAGGACCCCGAGAAGAACGTCGAGGTACTCATCGGCCAGCTCGTGTCGGTGGGCGGGGCGAGGCTGAGCAAGCGCGCCGGCAACATCATCGAGATGGACGACCTCCGCGAGTGGCTGGGCACCGACGCACTGCGGTACTCGCTCGAGCGCTCGCCCGCCGATTCGCCGCTCGCCCTCGACCCTGAGCTGCTGCAGAAGCGCACGAACGACAACCCCGTGTTCTACGTGCAGTACGCGCACGCCCGCACGCACAACGTCGCGCGGAACGCCGCGGATTCCGGTGTGGATCGCTCGGAGTTCGCGCCCGAGACCCTGACGCACGAGACCGAAGCCGCTCTGCTCGGTGCTCTTCAGGAGTTCCCGCGCATCGTCGCCTTCGCGGCCGAGGTGCGCGAGCCGCACCGGGTGGCACGCTACCTCGAGGAGCTCGCGGGCCTCTATCACCGCTGGTACGACAACTGCCGAGTGATCCCGCTCGGAGATGCACCGGTCGAGAGCGTGCACCGCACTCGCCTGTGGCTGAACGACGCCGCAGGCCAGGTCTTCCGCAACGGACTCGAGCTGCTGGGAGTGTCGGCGCCCGAGCGCATGTAGCGCCCGGCCGGGCGCCTGTCCGTGGAGGTGCGGCAGGATGGCAACATGAGCGACGACAATCACACCCTCCCGTACCCGGCGGCCGATTCCGAGCATCCGACGCTCGTCATCCCCGGTGAGATGCGCGGCGCGGATGCGGTCGCCTCGGCGCCGCGCAGGCGCAGGCGGTGGCCGTGGGTGCTGCTGATCACGGTGGTCGTGCTGGCTCTGCTGGCCGTCGCCGCCGAGATGGTCGCGCGCGCCGTGCTGCCCGGCGTGGTGCGATCGCTCGTCATCGACCAGCTCGATCTGCCGGCCGATCAGGAGATGGCGGTCGAGGCCGACGGCATCCTGATCCCGCAGCTCATCGGTGGCACCCTCGACCGCCTGCACCTGTCGTCCGACTCCGTGACGCTCGAGGGCATCACCGGCGCGGTCGACGTCGTCGCCACGGGGGTGCCGCTGCGAGGGGGAGACCTGGCCGGAGCCGCAGGCACGATCCGCATCGACGAGACCGAGTTCACCACTCTGCTCGCTGCCTCCGAACTGCCCATCGAGACCGTGACGCTCGAGTCCCCGAACGCCACCGTGTCGGGCTCGGTGACGGTGCTCGGCATCCCCATCCCGATCTCTCTCACCCTGACGCCGAGCGTGGCCGAGGGCGACCTGGAGCTCACCCCCGTCGGGCTGTCGATCGGGGGCCTCGAGGTCGATGCCGATCAGGTCGACTCGTCTCTCGGTTCCCTGGGTGATCGGGTCACCGAGACCCAGCGCATCTGCATCGCCGATCAGCTGCCTGCGGGCATCACGCTCACGGGCCTGGCGATCGACGGCACCGAAGCGGTCATCGACGTCGATGTCGATGGCGCGATCGCCACCGACGCGAGCCTGCTCGAGAAGGGCGTGTGCCCCACGCGGTGATCGTCAGTCGGCCGACGGGGTGCCTTCGCGGAACTCGCGCTCGGCCTTCTGCGCCGCACGGAGCTCTGCGGTCGCGATCGTGACGTCGACCTCGGCGCGCTGCACACGACGCTGGGGGAAGGTCGTCGCCGAGAATCGCGCGTGCACCCGGTCGTGGCGCTCGTCCTCCGAGGTCACGATGTAGGCGCTGGCGATGAGGATCACCTGCGTCGAGAGGTTCAGCCAGATCAGCAGTGCGAGCAGAGAGGCGAACGAGGCGAGCAGCGGATTGCTCGTCGCCCCGCCGATGAAGAGCCCGGACAGCTCCTGCAGGACGAGCAGGCCCACTCCACCCAGCAGCGCTCCGGTCCACAGAGATCGTGCCGAGACGTGCAGACCGGAGAGGAAGCGGAAGACGCCGGCGATCAGCGCGGTGTCGAGCGCGAGCACCACGAGCAGCGACACGATGCGGATGCTCCACGTGGCCACAGGGGAATCATCAGCGACCCCGATGAGGCCGCTGATCCAGGTGATGCCGAGACGGCCGATGAAGGTGATCGCGGCCGCGGCGACGAAGGAGAGCCCGACGCCGATCGCCAGGATCAGGTTGCGCAGCATTACCCAGATGAAGAGGACGTCGCCTTGCCCTGTGCCGGCGAGGATGCGCACGGCGCTGCGCAGCGACCCCACCGCGGCCAGTGCCGATCCGGTCAGGGCGACGATCGACACCGCTCCGGCGATCGAGAGCGAGATCGGCTCGCGCAGATCGGCCGGATCGACCACGCCGTCCTCGCCGATCAGACCGGGAACCACCGACTGCACGGAGTCGATGATCGCGCGCCACGCATCGGGATTGCCCGCCAGCCACAGCGCGGCGATCGAGAACCCCAGCAGCACGGCCGCGAACACGCTGAACAGCGCCCGGTACGTCACGCTGTCGGCGAGCATGGGACCGCGGCGCTCGGAGTAGAGCAGGAACGCCCTCACCGGGCGACGCATCAGCGCCCATCGGATCGCGGCGGCGCTCACCCGCGGGATCAGACCGGGGCGATCGGCATCGGGCTTCGATTCAGTGCTCATCACGACCCACCTTAGGAGGTGACGGCGTGCGCACGCAGGGGGTTGACGCGGGGTGTCACCGTGACAGGGCCGGAAGAGGCGGTGCCCTAGAATCGGGTCATCCTCGCGGAGCGCGTTCGCGCCCCGAGACCCGACCCATGATTGGTGCTCCGTGCTTCCCCCTGCCGACTCGCTCGCCCCGGAATGGCTCGTCGCGCCTCAGGATGCGAACGATCTCCCGGATGCCGTCTGGCCGGCATCCGCCGAACGAGACGCCGAGGGCGTCATCCGGGTGGCGGGAATCTCCGCCACGGAACTCGCGCGCACCTACGGCACCCCGCTGCTCGTGCTCGACGAGGACGAGGTGCGCGCCCGTGCCAGGGCCTTCCGCGTCTCCTTCGACGATGCGGCCGCCGATGTCGGCACGACCGCCCAGGTCTACTACGCGGGCAAGGCTCTGCTGACGACCGCGGTGGCGCGCTGGGTGATCGACGAGGGGCTCCGCATCGATGTGTGCACGGGCGGCGAGCTCGAGGTCGCACTCGCCGCGGGCGTGGCTCCGGGCTCGCTCGGCTTCCACGGCAACAACAAGTCGGTCGCCGAGCTCGAGCGCGCGGTCGAGGTGGGCGTGGGCACGATCATCGTCGACAGCGCCATCGAGATCGAGCGCCTCGCCGCGATCACGGCGAGAGCCGACGTGGTGCAGCGGGTTCTCGTCCGCGTCATCAGCGGCGTGCACGCCGAGACCCACGAGTTCCTGGCCACGGCGCACGAGGATCAGAAGTTCGGCTTCCCGCTCGCGGAGGCCGAGCAGGCCGTCGCGCGCATCAGGGAGATCCCCGGCATCGAGTTCGCCGGACTGCACTGCCACATCGGGTCGCAGATCTTCGGTGTCGCGGGATTCCGCGAATCCGCGTCGAGAGTGCTCGAGCTGCACGCCGCACTCCTCGAGGGTGGCCCCGTGCCGCAGCTGAATCTCGGCGGTGGCTTCGGCATCGCCTATACGAGCGTCGACGACCCCACGCCGATCGAGACCCTCGCCGGCGAGATCGTCACGGCGGTCGCCGAGGGGTGCGCCGCCCGCGGCATCGCGGTGCCCGCCTTGTCGTTCGAGCCGGGGCGTGCGATCGTCGGCACCGCGGGCGTCACGATCTACGAGGTCGGCACGACGAAGGACGTCGCCCTGGACTCCGGTGCGAGTCGCCGCTACATCAGCGTCGACGGCGGCATGAGCGACAACGCACGGCCGGCGCTCTACGGCGCCCAGTTCTCAGCGCGACTCGCTTCTCGGGCGGGGTCGGGAGGCCCGCAGCTCAGTCGAGTGGTGGGGAAGCACTGCGAGTCGGGTGACATCGTCGTCGACCACGAGTACCTCCCCTCCGACGTCGCCCCCGGGGATCTGCTCGCCGTGCCGGCGACCGGCGCCTACTGCGCGCCCCTCGCCAGCAACTACAACCACGTTCCCCGGCCTCCGATCGTCGCCCTCCGCGACGGGCGCTCGACGGTCATCGTCCGCGGAGAGACCATCGCCGACGTCCTCTCGCGGGATGCCGGCATCGCGCCGGCGTCCGAGATCCGCCACTGACAGCGCGGCGCGCCCCGCGCGGACGCACACGACTGAACCACCCTCTCAAGGAGATGCAATGACGACTGAGTACCGACGACTTCGCGTGGCGCTGCTGGGCGCCGGAGCGGTCGGCTCGCAGGTGGCCGCGCTGCTGCTGCGGCACGGCGACGAGCTCGCCGACCGTGCAGGCGCCGCCCTCGAACTGGCGGGCATCGCGGTGCGCGACGTCGACGCGCCCCGCGAGACCGACCACCCGAAGGACCTGTTCACGACCGACGCCGAGTCGCTGATCGTGGGCTCCGACATCGTGATCGAGCTCATGGGAGGCATCGAGCCGGCCAGGACGAGCATCCTCCAGGCGATCGGCTCGGGCGCAGACGTCGTCACCGCCAACAAGGCGCTGCTCGCCACCCACGGTCCCGAGCTCTTCGAGGCCGCCGACCGCGTGGGCGCATCGGTGTACTACGAGGCCGCCGCGGCGGGTGCCATCCCGATCATCCGCCCTCTGCGCGACTCGCTCGCCGGCGACCGCGTCGTGCGCATCATGGGCATCGTCAACGGCACCACGAACTACATCCTCGACCGCATGGACACCGAGGGCGCCGACTTCGCCGACGTCCTCGCCGACGCCCAGCGACTGGGATACGCCGAGGCAGACCCCACCGCCGACGTCGAGGGGTACGACGCGGCGCAGAAGGCCGCGATCCTCGCCAGCCTCGCGTTCCACACCGCCGTGCCGCTCGACGCCGTGCACCGCGAGGGCATCACGTCGATCACCGCCTCCATGATCGACGAGGCGCGCTCCGCCGGCTTCGTCATCAAGCTCCTGGCCGTCTGCGAGCGGCTCGAGGCGCAGGGGACCGAGTCGATCTCGGTGCGCGTCTACCCGGCCCTGGTGCCGCAGTCGCACCCGCTGGCCACGGTGCACGGCGCCAACAACGCCGTCTTCGTCGAGGCGGAGGCCGCGGGCTCGCTGATGTTCTACGGCGCGGGTGCCGGCGGCGTGCAGACCGCGTCGGCCGTGCTGGGCGACGTCGTCTCGGCAGCCCGTCGTCACATCGCCGGCGGCGTCGGCGTGGGGGAGTCCACCAGGGCGAACCTTCCGGTCGTGCCGATCGGACACGTGACCACCAGGTACCAGATCACGCTCGAGGTCTCCGATGCCCCCGGCGTGCTCGCCACGGTCGCCGGCATCCTCAGCGACGGCGACGTCTCCGTCGCCACGGTGGTGCAGACGGTCGACGGCGAGGACGAGCCCACCGCGCGACTCGTCATCGGAACGCACCGGGCGACCGACGCCGCGCTGAGCGCGACGGTCGATGCGCTCGCCGACAGCTCGGTCGTCGAGCGCGTGATGTCCGTGCTGCGCGTGGAAGGCGAGTGACGATGGCCGAAGGGCGCACCGTCGAGGTGACGGTCCCCGCGACCAGCGCCAACCTCGGCCCCGGATTCGACACGCTGGGCCTCGCGCTGAGCATCTACGACACCCTCGAGGTGACGCAGCTCGCCCCTGGGCAGCTGGAGATCGAGGTCACAGGATCGGGAGCGAGCGAGATCCCCCGTGACGCCTCGAACCTCATCGTCCGCACCATCGCGCACGTGTACGCCGATCTCGGGCGTCCGCTTCCCGGTCTGCGCATCGTCGCGACCAACGGCGTGCCGCACGGCCGAGGACTCGGATCGTCCGGCGCAGCGGTGACCGCCGGTATCCTCGCCGCGAAGGGGCTGCTGGAGGGCGAGGTCGAGATCGCGGATGCCGACATGCTGCGTCTCGCGACCGAGATCGAGGGGCATCCCGACAACGTCGCCCCCGCCCTCTTCGGGGGCCTGACGATCGCCTGGGTGGGCGAACGCGGTCCGCAGCACAAGAAGCTGCTCGTGCATCGCGGCGTCGCGCCGCTGGTGCTCGTCCCGTCGTACACGATGTCGACCTCGGCGGCGCGCTCTCTGCAGCCGCCGCACGTGTCGACGGCGGACGCCGTGTTCAACGTCTCGCGCTCCGCGCTGCTCATCGCGGCTCTGATGCAGAGTCCGGAGCTGCTCTTCGACGCCACAGCCGACCGGCTGCATCAGGACTATCGAGCCGAGGCGATGCCCGAGACCCAGCGGCTCGTGCAGGCGCTCAGAGCCGCCGGCTTCGCCGCGGTGGTCTCGGGAGCCGGGCCCAGCGTGCTGGTGCTCGCCGATGGGCCGGGCAGCCGTCAGGATGCCGTGGAGCTCGCCGAATCCGTCACCGACACCCCGTGGGAGGCGCTGCTGCTCGCCGTCGACGTGCGTGGTGGTACAGTGGGGAATCGAGCGGAGGGCTCCACGCACTCGCGTGAATCTGTCCCCATTGCAACTCTGCAATACCCGCACGTGAACCCCTGATGCACTGCTCTTCCTGAGAGCCTTATTCCTTTCGGAGTCGGGTTGTCGGTGAGAATCCCGCTCTCGTCGAGAGCACAGTGCAGGGGCCGGATGTCGCCGAGCGTCATCCCGTGCGATCGCGCGCAGCACCCGTTGTGCGCGTGCCGCTCATGTCTCCGAGACCAAAGAGGGAGTACTCGTGGAGAATTTCTCCGAGACCCAGAACGATCAGGCCGCATCCGCAGCCTCCGCCCAGAGCACGGCCGCGAACTCCGCGGCATCCGACACCGCAGAGGCGGCACCGCCGCGCAAGCGCGCACCGCGCAGGGCGACCACGGCCACCGCCGCGGCCAAGGCCGAGAAGGCGGCAGCCGCGGCTGAGGGCGACACGTCGTCGGCCCCCAAGACCAGCACCTCGCGCTCGACCGCGTCGAAGGCGACCGCCACCGACGCTCCGGCCGCCGACGCGTCTTCCGCTCCGGCCGCGGAGTCCGGCGAGGCCGGCGAGTCCGCGCCGAAGGCGAAGGCGCCCCGTCGCAGCCGGGCCAAGAAGGCCGACGCGGACCAGGCGCCCGCGGGCACCGACTCGGGTGCCGAGACCTCCGCATCGTCGAACGCTCCGGCCGCGGCCGACGCTCAGGCGACGTCGTCGTCCGACCAGAAGTCGTCCGACCAGAAGTCGGCCGAGCAGCAGTCCTCTGACCAGTCGCCGTCCGCTGCGACCGACGGCGGCGACTCCGCCGACGAGCCCAAGAAGTCGGGTCGCGGACGCCGTACCGCCAAGAAGCCCGCGACCGACGCTCCGGCCGCAGAGCAGCAGGCCGAGACCGCGCCGACCGAGGCGGCTCCCGCCTCGAACGGCGACAACGCCGACAACGGAGACGGTGACGAGCAGGGCGGCCGCGGTCGTAGCCGCAACCGCAGCCGCAACCGCGGACGCGGTCAGAACGGCAACGCGAACGGCAACGGCAACAGCAACGCGAACGGCAACGGTCCGGCCGCGGAGCAGCAGAGCGCTCCCGCCGACGACGACCAGTCGGCGAACGGCCGCAACCGTCAGCGCAACAAGCGCCGCACCGGAGCGCCGACCGACGAGTTCGACACCGAGATCGGTGAGGACGACGTCCTGATCCCGATCGCCGGCATCCTCGACGTCCTCGACAACTACGCCTTCGTCCGCACCACCGGCTACCTCGCCGGCCCCAGCGACGTCTACGTCTCGCTCGGACAGGTGAAGAAGTACAACCTGCGCAAGGGCGACGCGATCGTCGGATCGATCAAGCAGCCCCGTGAGGGCGAGCAGCAGGGGCGTCAGAAGTACAACGCGCTCGTGAAGGTCGACTCGATCAACGGCCTCTCGATCGACGATGCGGCCACCCGCGTCGAGTTCGGCAAGCTCACGCCGCTCTACCCGCAGGAGCGACTGCGTCTCGAGACGGCACCCGAGAAGCTGACCCAGCGCATCATCGACCTGGTCGCCCCCGTGGGCAAGGGACAGCGTGGACTCATCGTCGCGCCGCCCAAGGCCGGTAAGACCATCGTCCTGCAGCAGATCGCCAATGCGATCGCTCAGAACAACCCCGAGGTGCACCTCATGGTCGTGCTCGTCGACGAGCGCCCCGAAGAGGTCACCGACATGGAGCGCACGGTCAAGGGCGAGGTCATCGCCTCGACCTTCGACCGCCCGGCGGAGGACCACACCACGGTCGCCGAGCTTGCGATCGAGCGCGCCAAGCGCCTGGTCGAGCTCGGTCGCGACGTCGTCGTGCTGCTCGACTCGATCACCCGTCTCGGCCGCGCCTACAACCTGGCGACGCCGGCCTCCGGCCGCGTGCTGTCCGGTGGCGTCGACGCCTCGGCGCTCTACCCGCCCAAGCGCTTCTTCGGCGCCGCGCGCAACATCGAGAACGGCGGATCGCTCACGATCCTCGCCACGGCGCTCGTCGAGACCGGATCCAAGATGGACGAGGTCATCTTCGAGGAGTTCAAGGGCACGGGCAACAGCGAGCTGCGCCTGTCTCGTCAGCTCGCCGACAAGCGCATCTTCCCCGCCGTCGACGTCAACGCGTCGAGCACCCGCCGCGAGGAGATGCTGCTCTCGGCCGACGAGGTCAAGATCACCTGGAAGCTGCGTCGCGCCCTCGCGGGCCTCGACCAGCAGCAGGCGCTCGAGGTCGTGCTCGGCAAGCTCAAGGAGACCCACTCGAACGTGGAGTTCCTCGTGCAGATGCAGAAGGCCATCCCGACGCTTCCCAACGGCGGTCACGGCCACGACAGCAACATCCGCTGAGCGGAGCCGCCGTGTTCGAGTCCGTCCAGACTCTGATCGACGAACACCGCCGGGTGCAGGAGGAGCTCTCCGACCCGGCGGTGCACGCCGATGCGGCGCGCGCGAAGCGCGTCAATCGCCGCTACGCCGAGCTCTCGCGGATCGTCTCCGCGCATGAGGCCTGGGTCGCGGCCACGGACGACCTCGAGGCCGCCCGCGAACTCGCCCGCGAGGACGACGCGTTCGCCGACGAGGTGCCTGCTCTCGAGGAGGCCGTGCAGGCCTCTCAGGAGCGGCTGCGTCGTCTGCTGATCCCTCGCGACCCCGATGACGCCCGTGACGTGATCATGGAGATCAAGGCGGGTGAGGGCGGCGCCGAGTCGGCGCTGTTCGCGGCCGACCTGCTGCGCATGTACGTGCAGTACGCCGCGTCGAAGGGCTGGAAGACCGAGCTGCTCGAGCGCAACGAGTCCGACCTCGGCGGCTACAAGGACGTCCAGGTCGCGATCAAGGGATCGTCGACCGATCCGGCACAGGGCGTCTGGGCGCATCTCAAGTACGAGGGCGGGGTGCACCGGGTGCAGCGCGTTCCCGCCACGGAGTCGCAGGGACGCATCCACACCTCGACCACGGGCGTGCTCGTCTTTCCCGAGGTCGATGAGCCGGACGAGATCGCGATCAATCAGAACGACCTCAAGATCGACGTCTTCCGCTCCTCGGGACCGGGAGGACAGTCGGTGAACACCACCGACTCCGCGGTGCGCATCACCCACCTGCCGAGCGGCATCGTGGTGTCGATGCAGAACGAGAAGTCGCAGCTGCAGAACCGCGAGGCCGCCATGCGCGTGCTGCGCGCCCGCCTGCTCGCCAAGCAGCAGGAGGAGCTCGACGCTGCGGCATCGGACGCGCGCAAGTCGCAGATCCGGGGGATGGACCGCTCCGAGCGCATCCGCACCTACAACTTCCCCGAGAACCGCATCGCCGACCACCGCACCGGATTCAAGGCCTACAACCTCGATCAGGTGATGGACGGCGCGCTCGAGCCCATCGTCATCAGCGCGATCCAGGCCGATGAAGAGGCGCGACTCGCCGCGGTCGGCAGCGAGTCCTGATCCCAGACCTCGCAGCGCATCAGCCGCGCACGGCGTAGCGATGCTCGGGGCGACCCGTCGCGCCGTAGCGCAGCCTCACCTCGACGACGGTGCGGGCGGCGAGAGCGGCCAGATGGCGCTGGGCCGTGGCCCGCGAGATGCCGACGCGCTCTCCGACCTCGGCGGCCGACGATTCTCCGTCGCCGAGGGCGGCGAGCACGAGCTGCTCCGTCGCCGATCGCGAGAGCGACACCGGCTCACCCGCGCCGTGCAGGATAGCCAGCGCGCGATCGACATCGTCCTGTCGCAGCGGCCGGTCGCCCGCGACGAGGTTCCGGTAGCGCGAGTAGCGATCGAGGAGACCAGACAGCGCCCGCGCCTCGAACGGCTTGACCAGGTAGCCGAGCGCTCCCGATCTGAGCGCCCGTCGCACGGTCGGCGCGTCGTCGGCGGCGGAGATGAGGATGCTGTCGACCCCCGCCTCACGGACCAGTGCGATGCCGTCGCCGTCGGGGAGGAACACGTCGGCGATGAGCAGATCGGGGCGGGTCGTCCTGATGCGCTCGCGCGCCTCGGCGATCGTCCTGACGGGCTCCTGAGCGGTGAACGCGGCATGCTCGTCGACGATCCCCCTGTGCAGCAGACCCACCCGGAAGTCGTCGTCGAGGACGAGCACCGTCAGTCGGTCGGTCATGGCATCTCCTTCGGATCGTCGATCGGCTGCACGGCGCCGTCGAGCCGGGCTCCGAAGACCGCACCGTGCCCGTCTCCGCCGGGGTCGATCACCCAGAGCTCGCCTCCGCTGCGCCGTGCGATCTCGCGCGCGAGGGGCAGACCGAGGCCGTGCCCGTGCACCCGGTCGGACTCGGTCGGACCGTCCGCAGACGTGAGCGGCTCGGTCGGGTCGGCGTCTCCCAGTCCGTCGCCGGAATCCGCGACCGTGAAGATGACCGAGGCGCCGTCGTCGAGCACGGCGATCTCGACCCAGCGCGGCTGCCGCTCGCTCGTCGCGGCGGCGGTGACGGCGTTGTCGACAAGATTGCCCAGCACGGCGGCGATGTCCTCCGCCTCCGTCACCCTTCCCAGCAGCTGCGTGTCCTCCGCGATGCGCAGCGCCACGCCTCGCTCACCCGCCTCCACGCCCTTGGCGCCGAGGAACGAGTGGAGGAAGGGATCGGTCAGCCGGTCGGCCCCTGTGACGGGGAAGGCGACCGAACCGCGCTCCACGAGCTCCCCGAGGAAGTCGCGGGCGTCGGAGATCCGATCGGCGTCGATGAGTCCCGCGGCGACGTGCATGCGGTTGGCGAACTCGTGCCGTTGCACGCGCAGCGCGGCGGTCATGGTGCGCACGGTCTCGAGGCGCTCGGTCAGGGCCACGAGATCGGTGCGATCGCGGATGATCACGACGTCGCCCAGCGTGCGACCGTCGCGCACCACGGGACGCGAGTCGAGGTAGAGGACGCGGTCGGAGACGACGGCGGTGCTCGTGCGGGGCGAGGTGCCCGTGGCCGCGTCGCGCACCGCCGCAGGGAGGTCGAGATCGGCCAGAGCGCTGCCGACGGGGGAGTGCAGGCCGAGCAGACGAGAGGCCGCGTCGTTGCTGACGCGCACGATGCCGTCGACGTCGACCGCGAGCACTCCGTCCTCCACGCCGTTGAGCACGGCGGTCTGATTCTGCACGAGCGCCACGAGCTCTTCGGGCTGCACACCCAGCGTGAGACGCTCCCACCGACGCCGCAGCAGCAGGAAGGCGAGGATGGCGAGGCTCACGGCACCGAGCGCGGTGAGGGCGATCACGGCGAGCAGCGGCGGCAGGTCGTCGAAGACTCCCGCCCTCTCGAAGCCGACGCTGACCTCGCCCACCGGCACGCCGTCGTCGTCGCGCACCGGCACCTTCGCTCTGGCGGAGTCGCCGAGGGTGCCCGCCTGCCAGTCCACGACCTCGTTGCCCTTCAGCACCTCCTCGAAGGGCGTGCTCACCTCCTCGCCGATCCGGGAGGGGGTCGGATGGGCGAGACGGATGCCGTGGTCGTCGGCGATCACCACGAAGAGGGCCCCCGTGCGCTCGGAGACCGCCAGCGCGGTGCGCTGCAGCTCGCCGTCGCGCAGCTCGTCGGCATCGGGATCCGCGGCCGCGCCGGAGATCCGCGCGACCTCGGAGCGCACCTGAGGGTCCTCGGCGATGGTCCGCGCGATGCCCAGGGCCATCGACTGGGCCTCTGCGCGCAGCTGCTGGACGGCGAGCAGGAGGTAGATCCCCGTGCAGAGCGCCACGACGAGTGTCACGGTCGCCAGATGCAGCAGCAGCGCGCGGGTCGCGAGGCGCAGACGGGGAGGGCTCATTCCGGTCACCGTACTCCCTTCGCGCAATATGCGCAGAACTCACGCTACGCGCACAACCGGCGGGAATGCGGCATACCGCACCCCGGCGCCCTGCATTCCCTAGTCTCGACAGGTCCGTCGACGACGACGGGACCACGACGAAGGAGTCACCCCATGTCTCACGCAGTCACCGCCCTCATCGCGGCCGCGGAGGAGGCGCCCACGTACGACGTGGCTTTCGTGCCCCCGGAATGGGTGCTCGTCCTGCTCGGCTTCACGATGGTGCTCGTCTTCATGACGCTCATCATGACCAAGCGGCTCACCCCCATGGTGGCGCTCATCCTGGTGCCCACCGCCTTCGGCCTCTTCGCAGGCGCGGGACTCGGCCTCGGCGACATGGTCCTCGACTCCATCGCGACGATGGCCCCGACGGCCGCGCTGCTGATGTTCGCGATCATGTTCTTCGGCATCATGATCGACGTCGGCCTCTTCGATCCGCTCATCCGCGTCATCACCCGCGTGCTCGGCGACGACCCGGCGAAGGTGGTGCTGGGAACGGCGATCCTCGCCGGAGCGGTGTCGCTCGACGGCGACGGGTCGACCACCTTCATCATCACGACGTCGGCGATGCTGCCGATCTACCTGCGGCTCGGCATGAGCCCCGTCGTGCTGACCTGCGTGGCCGGCCTCATGAACGGCACCCTGAACATCGTGCCGTGGGGCGGACCGACCGTGCGCGCCGCGACCGCCCTCGGGCTGCAGCCGACCGACATCTTCGTGCCGATGCTCCCCGCTCTGGGCGTGGGCATCGTCGTGACGCTCGCATTCGCGTGGTTCCTCGGGCTCGGTGAGCGCAAGCGCCTGGGCCGCCTCGACACCGACGGACGCCTGACGGGTGCCGACGGCGGAGTGTTCTCCTCCGTCCCGAAGATCTTCCAGGGATCCGACGCCAAGCCCGGCGCCAGGGCCGCACTGCGCACCGGCAACATCGTGGTCGTCGCCGGAGGTCACGGCTCGGTCGATGCCGCGTCGGTCGATCCCGCGGACACCGCCATGGCCGACACGATGCTCGACCCCGCGCGTCCGACCCTGCGTCCGAAGCTGATCTGGTTCAACCTCGCCCTGACGCTCGCAGTCATGGTCCTGCTCGTCATCGACATCATGCCGCTGCCGTACATCTTCATGGTCGGCGCCGGTGTCGCGCTCGTCGTCAACTTCCGCGGCATCAAGGACCAGGCGTCCGAGATCGTCGCGCACGCCCCCAGCATCGTGGGCGTCGTCTCGATGGTCATCGCCGCCGGTGTGCTCGTGGGAGTGCTCTCGGGCACCGGCATGGTCGATGCGATGGCCACCTGGATCACGAACGTGCTGCCCCCGGCGCTCGGACCCTTCCTCGCGCCGATCACCGGGGTGCTGTCTATCCCGTTCACGTTCTTCATGTCGAACGACGCCTTCTACTTCGGCATCCTGCCCGTCCTGGCGCAGAGCGCCGAGGCCTACGGCATCGATCCGGTCGCGATGGCTCGCGCGTCGATCACCGGTCAGCCCGTCCACCTGCAGAGCCCGCTGGTGCCCGCGATCCTGCTGCTCGTGTCGCTCGCGAGCGTCAACCTCGGCGATCACCACCGCAAGGTGCTCTGGCGTGCCGTGATCGTCTCCCTGGTGATGCTCACCGTCGGCATCCTGACCGGCGCGATCCCGTTCTTCGTCGCCCAGTAGTCGATCGGAGAGGCGATCGGCCGCCAACCGACCGCACCCGAGGACCGAGCGCCATCACGGCGCTCGGTCCTCGCGCTATGCTCACCGCGTGATCACCTTCCTGTTCCGCGCGCTGATGTACGTCGCCTCCGCCGCGCTCGGCCTGATCGTCGCCGACCTGCTGCTCGACGGTTTCCGCATCCAGTGGGACCGATGGTGGGGGTTCGTCGTCTGCATCCTCATCTTCGCGGTCGTGCAGAGCATCCTCGCTCCGCTCGTGAGTCGGATAGCCGACCGCTACGCACCTGTGCTGGTGGGAGGCATCGGGATCGTGTCGACGCTGATCGCCCTGATCATCGTGGTGCTGCTGCCCATCGGCGGACTCCGCATCGTCGACCCGGTGGGCTGGATCCTCGGCGCGGTGATCGTCTGGCTCGTCACAGCGATCGGCAGCGTCCTGCTGCCCCTCATCTTCCTCAAGGGGGAGAAGGGGGCAAGAGGCAGGCGCGACCGGCGCGACGCCCGCTGACGCGATCGACGCCGCGGTCAGATCGAGTACTCGGGCGCCGTCAGCAGGGCGCGCGTGTCCTCACCCGAGACGCGGGACCGCGGCTTCGCCGGCACCCCGACGAGGATGCTGTCGGCCGGGGCGTCACGGGTCACGACGGCGTTCGCGCCGACGACCGATCCCGCGCCGATCGTGATGGGGCCGAGGATCTTCGCTCCTGCTCCCACGGCCACGCCGTCTTCGAGGGTGGGGTGCCGTTTGCCCGCATCCCGCGTGCGGCCACCGAGCGTGACCCCGTGATACAGCATCACGTCGTCGCCGATCTCGGCGGTCTCGCCGATCACGACGCCCATTCCGTGGTCGATGAAGAAGCGCCGGCCGATGATCGCACCGGGGTGGATCTCGATACCGGTCAGCCAGCGAGAGACCTGCGACAACGCCCGTGCGGGAAGACGCAGGCCCCGTCGCCACAGCGTGTGCGAGACGCGATGCGCCCAGATCGCGTGCAGCCCCGGGTACAGCAGAGCGACCTCCGGGGCGCTGCGTGCCGCGGGGTCGTGCATGCGCGCGGACATGATGTCCTCGCGCATCCTGCCGATCATGCCCATCGGGCGGATCAGGATTCGACCAGATGCTCGTACAGGGCGGTCGAGAGGTAGCGCTCGCCGAACGACGGGATGATGACGACGATGGTCTTCCCCGCGGCTTCCGGACGCGCCGCGACCTGCAGGGCGGCCCAGATCGCGGCACCGCTCGACATGCCCACGAGGATGCCCTCTCGGCTCGCCGTCTCCCGAGCGACTCGGATGGCGTCGTCGAAGGTGACGTCGATGACCTCGTCGAGGACGTCGCGGTCGAGGATGGGCGGCACGAAGTTCGGTCCGATGCCCTGGATCTTGTGCGGCCCGGGGTGTCCCTCGGTCAGGATGGGGGAGTCCTTGGGCTCGACGGCGACGATCTGAACACCAGGGACGCGCTCCTTGAGCACCTGGCCTACCCCGGTGATGGTTCCGCCGGTGCCGATGCCCGCGACGAGGTAGTCGACGGAGCCCTCCGTGTCGCGGAGGATCTCCTCGGCGGTGGTCCGGCGGTGGATCGCGGGATTCGCCTCGTTGGCGAACTGCTTGGCCAGCACGGCGCCGGGCGTGCGGGCGGCGATGGCCTCGGCCTCGGAGATCGCGTGCGTCATGCCCTTCGTCGGGTCGGTGAGCACGAGCTCGGCACCGAACGCCTTGAGGAGCATGCGCCGCTCCTTCGACATCGACGCGGGCATCGTGAGGATCACCTTGTAGCCGCGCGCCGCGCCGACCATCGCCAGCGCGATCCCGGTGTTGCCGCTCGTCGCCTCGACGATCGTGCCGCCGGGCTGCAACTCTCCCGACGCCTCCGCCGCATCGACGATCGCGATGCCGAGTCGGTCCTTCACGCTCGACGCCGGATTGTAGAACTCGAGTTTGGCGAGCACCGTCGCGCCGAGGCCCTCGGTGACCCGGTTCAGGCGCACCAGCGGGGTGTTGCCGAAAGCGGAGGTGATGTCGGAGTGGATACCGGGCATGGGAGAGCCTTCCTGTACGGGGTGACTGCGCGTCCAGCCTAGGCGAGCCCCCCAGGGGGTCGGGCAATATGACGCCTTCTCGGCCCTACGCTTGTTGTCATGCCCGACATCTCCCTCGCATCCGCGGTGCACGCCGCCGCTCGACGACTCGCGGAGGCCGGCGTCTCGGATCCGCTCGTCGACGCGGAACTCCTCGCGGGGCACGTCATCGGAGCGCGCCGCGGCGAGGTGCAGGCCGCCGTGATCAGAGGCGATGCGATCTCCGACGAATCCGCGGGCGCCTTCGATGCTCTCGTCGCCCGACGCTCCGTGAGGGAGCCCCTGCAGCACATCACCGGGACCGCACCGTTCCGTCACCTCGAGCTCGCCGTCGGACCCGGCGTCTTCGTGCCGCGACCCGAGACCGAGACCGTGGTGCAGTACGCGATCGATGCTCTGCTCGGCTCGGCGGCGCCCGAGCCCATCGGCGTCGACCTCGGTACCGGAAGCGGGGCCATCGCGCTGGCCATGGCGACCGAGGTGCCCCACTCCCGGATCTTCGCGGCGGAGCTGTCGCCGGATGCCTACCCGTGGGCGGTGCGGAACACTGCGGGAGTGGCGAACCTCACACTCGTGAACGACGACCTAGCGCACGCGTTTCCCGACCTCGACGGCACCGTGTCGGTGGTGATCTCGAATCCTCCGTACGTGCCGGACGCGGCGGTGCCGCGCGATCCCGAGGTGCGACTGTACGACCCGTCGATGGCTCTCTACGGGGGAGAGGACGGTCTCGACATCGTGCGCGTCCTCAGCATCCGCGCCCTCGAGCTCCTGCACCAGGGGGGGCTCCTCGTCATCGAGCACGGCGAGCTGCAGGGGGAGGAGATCCGCAGCATCCTCACCCGCGACGGATGGCGGGCAGCCGCCACTCACCGCGACCTCACGCTGCGCGACAGGGCGACGACCGCTCTGCGCCCCTGACCCACCGACCGCTCAGGCGGTCGACGACTAGAATCGGATCGTCATGTCCTCCATCTTCGATTGCGGCGACGAGGGTCAGCTTCTCGCCGGTATGCGTCACGCGCGTCAGGCGATCGGTCGCGGCGAGCTCATCGTCATGCCCACCGACACCGTCTACGGCGTCGCTGCCGATGCGTTCTCCCCGACCGCGGTGCAGCGTCTGCTCGATGCGAAGGGTCGCGGCCGCGATCAGCCGCCACCCGTGCTGATCGGCACGAAGGAGACCCTCTACGCGCTCGCGGAGTCGGTGCCTGAGCCCGTGCAGAGGCTCGTCGACGCCTTCTGGCCCGGCGGACTCACCATCGTCCTGCCCGCACAGCCGTCGCTCGTGTGGGATCTCGGCGAGACGCAGGGCACCGTCGCGGTGCGCATGCCCGAGGGGCGTGTCGCGCTCGAGCTGCTGGCGGAGACCGGGCCTCTCGCGGTGTCCAGCGCCAACCTCACCGGTCGCGCCTCGGCCATCTCCGCGTTCGACGCCGAGAAGATGCTCGGCGATCGCGTCGCCGTGTATCTCGCAGACGGCATGAGCAAGGACGGGATCGCCTCGACCATCGTCGATGCCACATCGCTCGTTCCTCGCGGAATGCAGCTGCCCACCGGGGGAGTGCGCATCCTCCGTCAGGGAGCGGTCAGCAGGGAGAGGCTCGAGGAGGTGCTCGGAGACCTGCTCGAACCCGAGGCGCCGCCCGCGGAAGCGGACGAGGATTCGTGACCCAGTATCTCCTCACGGTCCTCGTGACGGCGGCGATCACCTTCGTCCTGACCTGGGTGGTCCTCAAGCTGAGCCTCCGCTTCAAGCTGTACCCCGCCATCCGCGAGCGCGATGTGCACACCACCCCGAAGCCCCGCCTCGGCGGCGTGGCCATCTTCGGCGGCATCGCGATCGCGATCGGGATCTCGGCCGCGAATCCGTTCTTCGCCACCATGTGGATGCCGCCCCGCACGATGTGGGCGATCCTCGCCGCGGCGCTCCTGATCGCGATCATCGGCGTGGTCGACGATCTGTGGGATCTCGATTGGATGATCAAGCTGGGCGCGCAGTTCCTCGCGGCGGCCATCATCACGGTCGGAGGGGGACTGCAGATCCTGTCGCTGCCGTTCGGCGACCTCATCGTGTTCTCGAGCTGGCTGAGCATCACCATCACCATCTTCGCGATCGTCATCGTCATGAACGCGGTGAACTTCATCGACGGTCTCGACGGCCTGGTCGCCGGCGTCTGCCTGATCGCGAACGGCGTCTTCTTCGCCTACTCGTACATCCTCACCCGTGACACGGGCGCGTCGAGCTACTTCAACCTCGCTTCCTTCCTCGCGGCCGTGCTCATCGGCGCCTGCGTGGGTTTCCTGCCGTTCAACTGGAGCCCCGCGAAGCTCTTCATGGGCGACTCCGGTGCACTCGTGCTGGGTCTGCTGATGGCGACGTCGGCCATCGCCGTCACGGGTCAGCTCGAGCCCTCGGCACTCGACCCCGAGCGACTCGGCCGCTCCCAGCTGCTGGGAGCGTTCATCCCCGTGCTGCTCCCGCTGCTGGTCGTGCTCCTGCCGCTGCTCGACTTCGGCCTCGCGGTGCTCCGCCGCATGCACGCCGGGAAGTCCCCGTTCTCGCCCGATCGCAAGCATCTGCACCACCGCATGCTCGATCTCGGTCACCGCGATCGCGACGCTGTTCTCATCTTCTACGCCTGGACGGCCGTGATCTCCTTCGCCGTCCTCCTGATGTACGTGGGGGCCCGAGAGGACTGGCCCGGCCAGTACCTGCCGGGCGTCGCATTCGGCGTCGTCGGCATCGCCGCCTGCCTCGTCATCACCCTGAGTCCTTCTCGCCGCAGGCCGGCGACCGCCGAACCCGATCAGAAACCCGTGGAGTCCTCGTGAGCCCCAGTCCCGTATCCAGTACGCCGATCCTTCGACGCACCCTGATCTGGTCGGCCGTCGCCACCGCGGCGCTCGCGGTCGTCGCCGCGCTCGTCGGCTTCCTCGTCGGGCAGGGGGAGGGGCTCGTCAGCGGGCTGCTGGGTGTGCTCCTCTCCGCCCTGTTCCTCGCGATCACGGGGATCAGCATCCTCGTCGCCAACCGCTGGTACGGCGACCCCCTCTACGTGCAGTTCTTCTTCGCGATCGTGCTGGGCGGCTGGCTCCTGAAGCTCGGCGTGTTCCTTGTGGTGATGATCGTGCTCAGCGGCCAGCCGTGGCTGAACGGGCTGGTGTTCTTCCTCTCCATCGTCGCCGGCGTGCTCATGTCGCTCGTGATCGACGTGATCGTGCTCTCGCAGATGCGGCTGCCCCACGTCAGCGACACCACGCTGCCGACCGAGGTGCCGGAGGATCGTGCGCCCGGAGCACCCAAGCCCGCCGTCGACGGCGGCCACGAAGGGCCGTCCGCGTCTTAGGGAACCCTCAGATCTGATAGTGTTGAGACCGTGCCCGCCGCTCCTCGCGAGCGCTTGCGCTTGAAGCACACCGACCATCGTCGCCCCGGTTCTGACCGGTGCCCCGAAGCTGGAGCCCGCGCTGTTCAATCTTGCTGCGACCCTGTTGCCCAAACTCGCCTCTGACGGCGAGTTCCACGGACCTTCGATCGACGAGTTCTTCCCGGAGATCCTCTTCAACGCGTTCGGGGTCATCCCCGTCCACCGGATCCACCTGGTGCAGCTGCTCTCGGTCATCGTGGTCGTGCTGATCCTGGTTCTCGGAACCCGACGGATGAAGATCGTCCCCGGTCGCTTCCAGAGCGTGGTGGAGATGGGCCTGGACTTCGTCCGCGGCAACATCGCCCACGACCTGCTCGGACGCAAGGACGGCGACCGGTTCCTGCCGATCCTCACCACGATCTTCTTCATGGTGCTGTTCATGAACATCACGGGTGTCATCCCGTTCCTGAACATCGCCGGAACGAGCATCGCCGCCGTTCCTCTGACGCTCGCCCTCGTGAGCTACGTCACCTTCATCTACGCGGGCATCAAGAAGAGCCCTCTCGGCTTCTTCAAGAACGCGCTCTTCCCGGCCGGCGTCCCGTGGCCGGTCTACATCATCGTGACGCCGATCGAGTTCCTCTCGACCTTCATCATCCGGCCCGTCACCCTGATGCTCCGACTCCTGATGAACATGGTCGTCGGCCACATGCTCCTGGTGCTGTGCTTCGCGGCCACCCAGTTCTTCTTCTTCACCGCAGGTGGCGGCTGGGCCGCTCTCGGTGTGGGAACCCTCGCCTTCGGCGGTGCCTTCACCCTCTTCGAGATTCTGGTCGCCGTTCTCCAGGCATACGTCTTCACCGTCCTCACCGCGGTCTACATCCAGCTCGCGGTCGCAGAAGAGCACTGAGCGGGTCGGC
>CAUQIW010000005.1:0-229460 GCA_963518515.1 uncultured Microbacterium sp. | reverse complement strand
CCGCCGCCGACCTCGTTGGTGTTGGTCGGGATCAGCGGGTTCTCGGGCTCCGAGCCGTTGGTCGTGATGATTGCGTCTGCGTCGACTTCGCCGCCGGCGCTGCCGCCGTCCGTGTTGTCGCCGCCACCGCTCGCGCAGCCCGCGAGCGCCAGGGCGCCGATCGCGAACAGCGCGGTGCCCGCAAGGGCGATCTTGTTGCGCTTCACTGTGTGTCCTCCTGTTGGACGGGTATTCATCAGGCTGCGCGCTCATCGTCGAACGCGTAGGGATAGTTGAGCGTAACCCGGCGCTCAGAGCGCATCGCACTCGGCTAATGAACCGTTACTGAGTGGTGACCATCGGTAACATCCGCGTAACACGCAGGGAAACAGGCGGCGAAGCGGGCCGCGGCCGCACGACGCAGAACGGCGCCGCATCCCTCGGTGGGTGCGGCGCCGTTCTGCGTGGGTGGGCCCGGATCAGGCGAAGGCCTCGATCGGCGGGCACGCGCACATGAGGTTGCGGTCGCCGTATGCCTGATCGATGCGCCTGACAGGAGGCCAGTACTTGCCGGCGATCAGCGCGTGCACCGGGTAGGCGGCGTCCTCCCGCGTGTAGGTGTGATCCCACTCCCCCGCAATCAGCGACACCGCGGTGTGCGGCGCGTTGGAGAGGGGGTTGTCGCCCGCGGGCCACCGCCCGGCGGCCACGGCATCCGCCTCGGCCCTGATCATGATCATCGCCTCGATGAAGCGCTCGATCTCGCCGATGTCCTCCGACTCCGTCGGCTCGACCATCAGCGTTCCCGCGACCGGGAACGACATGGTCGGAGCGTGGAAGCCGTAGTCGATCAGACGCTTGGCCACATCGTCGACGGTGATGCCCGTCGCCTCTCTGAGGGGGCGCAGGTCGAGGATGCACTCGTGCGCGACCCGACCGTTCTCTCCCGCGTAGAGCACCGGGTAGTGCTCCTGCAGGCGCGCCGCGATGTAGTTCGCCGACAGCACCGCGGCCGCCGTGGCTCGCCGCAGGCCGTCGGCGCCCATCATCCGGACGTAGGCCCAGGAGATCGGAAGGACGCCCGCCGAGCCGTACGGTGCGCCCGACACCGGACCGCCCTCGAAGACGAATCCTCCGGCGTGCTCGGCGCGCTGCGCCATGGGGTGCGAGGGCAGGAAGCGCGCCAGGTGCGCCTTCGCCGCCACCGGGCCGATGCCCGGCCCCCCGCCGCCGTGCGGGATGGCGAAAGTCTTGTGCAGGTTGAGGTGCGAGACGTCGCCGCCGAGGTCGCCGAAGCGCGCGTAGCCGAGCAGGGCGTTGAGGTTCGCGCCGTCGACGTAGACCTGACCACCCGCGTCGTGCACGGCGGTCGTGATCTCGATGACGTCCTGCTCGTACACGCCGTGCGTCGACGGGTACGTGATCATGAGCGCCGAGAGCTGGTCGGCGTGGGTCTCGATCTTCGCCCTGAGGTCGTCGAGGTCGACGTTGCCGAGCTCGTCGCACGCCACGACCACGACCTTCATGCCCGCGAGCACCGCCGATGCCGCGTTGGTGCCGTGCGCGGACGACGGGATCAGGCACACCGTGCGCTGATCGTCGCCGTTGTCGAGGTGGTACCCTCGGATCGCGAGCAGACCGGCGAGCTCCCCCTGCGAACCGGCGTTCGGCTGCAGCGAGACGGCGTCGTACCCCGTCACCTCCGCCAGCCACGCCTCGAGCTGGTCGACGAGGGTCAGGTATCCCTCGACGTCCGAGGCGGGAGCGAAGGGGTGGATGCCGGCGAATTCCGGCCAGGTGATCGCCGCCATCTCGGTCGCGGCGTTGAGCTTCATCGTGCACGAGCCGAGCGGGATCATTCCCCGGTCGAGCGCGTAGTCGCGGTCGGCGAGCGACTTCAGGTATCGCATCATGGCGGTCTCGCTGCGGTGCGCGTGGAAGACCGGGTGCGTGAGGTACTCGTCCTGACGCAGCAGGGCGTCGGGCAGGGCTCCGCGTGCGCCTCCCGCGATGAACCCGAACGCGCGCTGCTCCGAGCCGCCGAAGACCGTCGCGACGCGGTGCAGCTCGGCGACGGTGGTGGTCTCGTCGACCGAGATGCCGATCGTGTCGGCGTCGACCGCGTGCAGCAGGATGCCGTGCTCGTCATGCGCGCGCGACACGAGGTCTGCGGCGCGCCCAGGCACCGCGACGCGCAGCGTGTCGAAGAACGAGTCGTGGAGGATCTCCGCCCCCGCTCCCGCGAGCCAGTCGCGCAGCAGCGCCGTCTTGGCCGCCGTCTCGGTCGCGATCGCCTTGAGCCCGTCGGGACCGTGATAGACGGCGTACATCGAGGCCATCACGGCGAGCAGCACCTGCGCGGTGCAGATGTTGCTGGTGGCCTTCTCCCGGCGGATGTGCTGCTCGCGCGTCTGCAGCGAGAGACGGTAGGCGGGCTTGCCGTCGGCGTCGACCGAGACGCCCACGAGACGGCCGGGGAGCTGACGCTCGAGCCCCGCCCGCACCGCCATGTACCCCGCGTGGGGTCCGCCGAAGCCCATCGGCACACCGAAGCGCTGCGTCGTGCCGACCGCCACGTCTGCTCCGAGCGATCCGGGCGATGCGATCAGGGTGAGTGCGAGCAGGTCGGCCGCGACGACGGCCAGACCTCCGGCGAGGTGTGCCGCATCGATCACCGAGGACGGATCCCAGACGCGTCCAGAGGCTCCGGGATACTGCACGAAGACGCCGAACAGCTCGGCGGGCAGCTCGGAGCCCGCGGTGAAGTCGACCTCGACGAGATCGATGCCCACCGCCTCGGCCCTCGTCTGCAGCAGCACCTTCGTCTGAGGAAGGGCATCGGCATCGACGGCGAACACGTTCGACGTCGCCTTCGAGGCGCGGCGCGCCAGCAGCATCCCCTCGGCGACGGCCGTCGACTCGTCGAGCATCGACGCGTTCGCGGTCGACAGGCCGGTGAGCTCGGAGACCATGGTCTGGAAGTTGATGAGCGCCTCGAGGCGCCCTTGCGAGATCTCGGGCTGGTACGGGGTGTACGCGGTGTACCACGACGGGTTCTCGAGCACGTTGCGCTGGATCACCTGAGGGGTGATCGTGCCGTAGTACCCGAGGCCGATCATCGGCCGGTTCACCGTGTTCTGCGAGGCCAGCGAACGCAGTTCGGCCAGCGCCTCGGTCTCACTCGCGGCGCTGGGGATGACGCTGTCGGACGAGGCCGCGGTGAAGATCGAGGAGGGCACCGCCTGGCGCATCAGCGCCTCGACGGGCTCCCAGCCCTCGAGGTCGGACTCGAATCCGAGAGCGGACAGCATCTGACGCTGCGACGCGTCGGTGGTTCCGATGTGACGATCGGCGAAAGAGACCACGTGCGGATCAGCCCTCCGTGAGTGCGACGTACGCGTCGCGGGTGAGCAGACCGTCGAGAGCACCCTCGGCGACGGCGACCTTGATCAGCCATCCGCCCTCGAAGGGCTCGGCGTTGACGAGCGAGGGGTCGTCGACGACGGCGTCGTTGATCTCTACGACCTCACCCGCCACGGGGGCGTAGAGCTCGCCGACCGAT
Organism: uncultured Microbacterium sp.; assembly: GCA_963518515.1. Lineage (GTDB taxonomy): Bacteria > Actinomycetota > Actinomycetes > Actinomycetales > Microbacteriaceae > Microbacterium. The sequence goes on along the minus strand of CAUQIW010000005.1, from coordinate 225,919 downwards.
TTGGTCGACTCGATCTCACCCACGACGGCGCCTGCGGAGATCTGGGTTCCCACGGCGGGGAGCTCGACGAAGACGACATCTCCGAGCTTCTCGGCGGCGAAGTCGGTGATGCCGACCGCGACGACCTGGGTTCCTGAGCCTTCCGCCCCCTGGGTTCCTGAGCCTTCCGCCCCCTGGGTTCCTGAGCCTGTCGAAGGATCGGTGGCGATCCATTCGTGCTCTTCGGTGTAGCTGAGTGCGTTGAGATCGGTCATTTCGTCCTCCGGTAGAAAGGCAGTGCGGTCACGGTCGCGGGAATGCGGGTGCCCCGCACATCGATGAAGAGTTCGGTGCCCTCCGCCGCAGCGGCGGGGTTCACGTAGGCCATGGCGATCGGGTGTCCGAGCGTGGGGCTGAGTGCGCCGCTCGTGATCTCACCGAGTGCGGTTCCGTCCGCGGACACCACGGTGTAGCCGGCACGTCCTGCGCGGCGCCCCTCGGCGATGAGCCCGACCAGCACGGGTGCGGGCACATCGTCGGGAGCGGGCACGGTCGCGGCGGCGAGCGCCGCCTTGCCGACGAAGTCGTCCTTGTCGAGCACGACCACCCTGCCGAGACCGGCCTGCGCGGGCTTGGTGCCTCGAGTCAGCTCGTGGCCGTACAGAGGCATCCCGGCCTCGAGTCGCAGGGTGTCCCTCGCGGCCAGGCCGGCCGGAACGAGGCCGAGCGGCTCGCCGGCCGCCATCAGCGCATCCCAGAGCGCCGCCGCGTCGGCCGAGCGCACGAGCAGCTCGAAGCCGTCCTCGCCCGTGTACCCCGTCCGGGCGATGAGCAGCGGCGCCTCGAGGAACCGCGCGTCCGCCCAGGCGTAGTACTTCTGCTCGTCCCAGGGCGTGCTGAGGTCGGTGATCCCCTCGGTGGCGGCGACGATCGCCTGCGCGACGGGTCCCTGCACGGCCAGCAGCGCGAATTCGTCTGACACGTCCTCGACGTCGACTCCTCTGTCGCCGATGAAGCCCGCGAAGCTGCGCTCCTCGTCGGCGGTCCGCGCGGGCTGCTGGCGCTCGAGGATCGAGGGGAAGGCGCGCACCCTCGAGGCGAACGCCGAATCCACGAAGCCCCGGTTGCCCGCGTTCGCGATCACGAGGTACCGATCCTCGGCCAGACGGTAGGCGATGACGTCGTCGATGATGCCTCCGTCGTCGGCGAGCATCAGGGAGTACTTCGCTTTGCCCACGGCCATCGCCGAGATGCGCCCGGCGAGGGAGAAGTCGAGGAAGTCCCCCGCGTGGGTCCCCGTGATCAGGAACTCCGCCATGTGCGAGATGTCGAAGAGACCCGCGGCCTGACGCACGGCGTGGTGCTCGGCGAGGTCCGAGGTGTAGCGCACCGGCATCTGCCACCCGCCGAAGTCGGTGAACGAGGCGCCGAGCGCCTCGTGGCGTTCTCTGAGCGGGGTGTAACGGGGGTCTGACATGGAGTTCTCCCGGGATGGGTCGGGAGGAACGGCGCCATCGCGGTTCCTCGGAACTCCCCCTCTGTCATGAGCCTGAGAGCTTCACCCCATGAGGGGGCTTTCACCGTCGGCGGATCACTTCGCGAAGGAAGAGGGTGGAGACGGGGAGACACGCGGGACGCATCTCACCGGGGTTTCGACTCGGGCGCCTGCGGCGGCCTCGCTCAACCCGATTTCTCGCTTCGCTTGAAATCGCTTTTCAGAGTGGCCGGAACCGCGCGGTAGGGGTACCTGAGAGATTGGCGGGGAGGCTTGCTCCTTCGGTGCCCGGCTGCGTTCGCCGGGGCTCTCCCGCGGGGGTCGTTCGGCCTGTCTTCAGTTGTGCGCCCAGTCTAGCGGCGTCATGGAGATGCACTAAGGGTACAGATGACACTAAGATCGGAGCAGGAGGTTAAGGTTTATATGACTCAAAGCTCGGGCATCGATGTCGCCGTGTCGACGGTGATCCTCACGCTGCGCCGCTCGGATCAGGGCGATCCCGTTCTCGCCCTGCCGCTGGTGCTGCGCACCCGCGAGCCGTATGCGGGGCAGTGGGCCCTGCCCGGTGGCTGGCTCACGGCCACGGAGTCGCCGGTCGACGCGGCGGCGCGCACCCTGGCCGAGACCACCGGCCTGACGCCCAGCTACCTCGAGCAGCTCTACGCGTTCGGTGCGGTCGACCGCTCCCCCACCCGCGTCGTGTCGATCGTCTACTGGGCGCTTCTGCGGCAGGACGACGTCGACGCGCAGAGCGCCGCGCACCGCGCGTCGGGCCTGGCACCCGAGAACGTGAGCTGGTTCGAGGTCGGCGATCTGCCGGCGCTCGCCTTCGATCACACCGCGATCATCGACTACGCGCTGTGGCGCCTTCGCAACAAGGTCGGCTACAGCCGCGTCGCCCACGGGTTCCTCCCCGCCGAGTTCACCCTGGCCGAGCTCCGAGAGGCGTATGAGGCCATCCTCGGCCGACACCTCGACCCCGCCAACTTCCGCCGCCAGGTCGAGGCGACGGGCACTCTGCTGTCGACCGACCGCTTCCGCACGGGAAGCCATCGACCCGCGCGCCTCTACCGACACAACACCGACGTGGAGCTGGCCGACCACGGCCCTCTCGGCCCCGAAGAAACGAGCACGCGATGAGCATCACCTTCGTTCCGACCCCCGCAGTGCCGACCGCCGGCCTGAACGCCGCAGCGAGCACGGACCCCTCCGTCGACCATGCCATCCGGGCGATCGTCACCGGCGCGTCGACCGACGCCACGTGCAGCACCGACCTGGCCGTCGGCCCCTGGGACTTCGACACGCGCCCCGGCTACGGCCCCGGGTCGTCGATGGGCGATGTGATCCCCACGGGCTCGCCACGGCAGGGAGAGCTCCCCGCGGCGTACCGCGAGGCCGACGAAGACAACCTCGATGCACGCATCCGGGCGGCCAAGGTGACGCTGGGCGACCGCGTCGTGATCCTCGGGCACTTCTACCAGCGCGAGGAGGTGGTCAGGCACGCGGACTACGTCGGCGATTCGTTCCAGCTGGCCACGGCGGCGAAGGGGCGACCGGATGCCGAGGCCATCGTGTTCTGCGGCGTGCACTTCATGGCCGAGACCGCCGACCTGCTCTCCGGGCAGGACCAGGCCGTGATCCTGCCGAACCTCGCCGCGGGATGCTCGATGGCCGACATGGCCGACATCGATCAGGTCGAGGACTGCTGGGAGCAGCTCGCCGAGGTGCTGGGCGATCTCGACACGCCGGACGACGACGGCCGGGTCCCGGTGATCCCCGTCACGTACATGAACTCCTCCGCGGCGATCAAGGGCTTCGTCGGGCGCCACGGCGGGATCGTGTGCACGTCATCGAATGCGCAGACGGTGCTCGAGTGGGCCTTCGAGCGAGGGCGTCGGGTGCTCTTCTTCCCCGATCAGCACCTGGGTCGCAACACGGCGAAGGCGATGGGGGTGCCGCTCGAGCGCATGCCGATGTGGAATCCGCGCAGGGCGCTGGGCGGCTCGTCGGCTGCGGAGCTCGTCGACTCGCGGGTGATCCTGTGGCACGGCTTCTGCTCGGTGCATCGTCGATTCTCGGTCGCCCAGATCGACCAGGCCAGGGCGGAGCACCCCGGCGTGCGCGTGATCGTGCACCCCGAGTGCCCGATGGAGGTTGTCGATGCTGCAGACGAGGCGGGCTCGACCGAGTACATCCGCCGCGCGATAGCAGAGGCGACCGAACCGACCACCTTCGCCATCGGCACCGAGATCAACCTGGTCCGGCGTCTCGCCGCGCAGTTCCCGCAGCACGAGATCTTCTGCCTCGACCCGGTCGTCTGCCCCTGCTCGACGATGTACCGCATCCATCCCGGCTACCTCGCCTGGGTGCTGGAAGAACTGGTCGCCGGCCGCACGGTGAACCGCATCACGGTCTCCGCGGACGTCGCCGATCCCGCGCGCGTGGCTCTGGAGCGGATGCTGGCGGCCAAGCCTCCCGTGGCGGCGAGCGCACGATGAACGTCGTCGTGGTCGGCTCAGGGGTCGCGGGCCTCACCGCCGCCCTGCACGCCCACGAGCTCGGGCACCGCGTGACCCTCGTCACGAAGGGATCTCTCGGAGACGGCTGCACCGGACTCGCCCAGGGAGGCGTCGCCGGCGTCTACGGCCGGGGCGACTCCCCCGCCCACCACGCGTCGGACACGATCGCGGCCGGAGCAGGACTGTCCGACCCCGAGGCGGTCGAGGTGCTGGTGAGCGACGGTGCCGCTCGGATCGCCGAGCTGATCGCCCGCGGCGTCGCGTTCGACCGGTCGAGCGACGGCGAGCTACTGCTCGGTCGCGAGGCGGCGCACAGCCATGCCCGCATCGTGCACGCCGGAGGGGATGCGACAGGATCGGCGATCTCGCTCGCGCTGATCGCCTGCGTGCGCCGGTCCGGCATCGCGGTGGTGGAGCACGCCTTCCTCCTCGACCTCGTCCGGGGCACGCACGCGGACGGCACTGCGGCACCTGTACGCGGGCTCCGCATGCTCATCGACGACGTCGTGACGGAGATCGATGCGGAGGCGGTCATCCTCGCGACGGGGGGCGCCGGCCGGCTCTACGCCCACACCACCAATCCGTCCGGCGCGACCGGCGACGGCATCGCGGCGGCGCTGCGGGCCGGCGCCGAGGTGGCGGATCTCGAGTTCGTGCAGTTCCATCCCACGATCCTCGCGTCGGGTGCGGCGTTCCTCGTCTCCGAGGCGGTGCGCGGCGAGGGGGCGACCCTCCTCGACGACGACGGACGCCGATTCACGTTCGACAGCCACCCGGACGGAGAGCTCGCACCGCGCGACGTCGTCGCCCGCGCGATCGCTCGTCGGGCGGCAGCGCAAGGGGGCCCCGTGCGACTGGATGCCACCATGATCGGCGCCCGCCGGCTGGCCGACAGGTTCCCCACCATCGACCGGGTGACCCGCGAACGCGGTCTCGACTGGTCATCGGACCCGATCCCCGTGACGCCGGCCGCGCACTACCTGATGGGCGGCGTCGTCACCGATCTGCACGGGCGGACATCGATCCCTCGTCTCTTCGCGGTCGGCGAGGTCGCGCGCACCGGCGTGCACGGCGCGAATCGCCTCGCATCGAACTCGCTGCTCGAGGGAGCGGTGTTCGGGGCCAGGGCGGCCGCCGCGATCGGGGCACCGTGGCCGGTGCACTCACCCGCGCCCTCCGATCTGCCCGCGCGCTCGATGCCCGCGCGGCACGACGACACGGCGGTCGCGCCGTTCACCCGCGGCGCGCTGCAGACGCTGATGTGGAACGACGTCGGACTCCTCCGACGGGCCGACGCGCTCGAGCATGCGCTCGCCACGGTGCAGCGGTGGGCATCGGAACCACGTCGCGCGCTGACCCGCGCCGATCATGAGGACGCGAACCTGCTGATCCTCGCCGAGGCGACGGCATCCGCCGCGCTCGCTCGCACCGAATCCGTCGGCGCGCACCACCTCGACCTCGTCGACTCACCGCTGCTGGAGACCGTCTGATGCTCACCCCCGCCCTCATCACCCGTGTCGTCGGCGCCGCCCTCGAGGAGGATGCGCCCTGGGGCGACCTCACGAGCACGACCCTGCTGCCCGCGGATGCCACGGCGACCGCCGATCTCGTCGCGCGCGAGCCCGGCGTGTTCAGCGGTGGCGCGGTGTTCAGCGCCGCCTTCGCGCTGACCGACCCGAGCCTCACCGTCGACGTGCATGTCGGCGACGGCGATGAGTTCGAGCGCGGCGATGTGCTCGCCTCTGTCTCGGGGTCGGCACGGGGAATCCTCACCGCTGAGCGCATCGCCCTGAACTTCACGCAGCGTATGAGCGGCATAGCGACGATGACCGCCGCCTTCGTCGCCCGGGTCGACGGCACGGCGGCGCGGATCGCCGACACCCGCAAGACGACGCCGGGCCTTCGGGCGTTCGAGCGTCATGCGGTCGTGTCCGGCGGCGGCCACAATCACCGCCACTCGCTCTCCGACGCCGTCATGGCCAAGGACAACCACCTCGCGGTGCTGAAGCGCTCGGGCCTCGACCTCGCCACCGCGCTGCGCGACGCGTTCTCACGGCTGCCCCACACGACCCATGTGGTCGTCGAGGTCGATCACCTCGACCAGATCCCTGCGGTGCTCGACGGAGGAGCGCATACCGTGCTGCTCGACAACTTCTCGCTCGACGAGCTGCGCGCCGGGGTGGCTCTGATCGGCGACCGCGCGACGGTCGAGGCGTCGGGCGGGGTCGACCTCGACACCGTCGCGGAGATCGCGAAGACCGGCGTCGACGTGATCTCCGTCGGCGCTCTCACCCACTCGGCCCGTGCGCTCGATCTCGGCCTGGACGTGCGGATCGACTGACATGCTCTACCTCGATCATGCCGCGACCTCCCCGGTGCGCCCCGAGGTGCAGGAGGCCATGGCCCCGTACCTCGCCGGGGTGTTCGGCAACCCGTCGAGCCGTCACACGGTCGGAGAGGCCGCGGCGAGCGCGCTCGACGACGCCAGGTCACGCGTGGCCACGGTGCTGGGCATGCGCGCGGGAGACGTGGTCTTCACGGGCGGCGGCACCGAGGCGAACAACCTCGCGGTGAAGGGCATAGTCCTCGCGGCCCTCGCATCCGGTCGACGGCACCTCGCGGTCTCGCCGATCGAACACGAGTCGATCCTCGAATCCGCGGCGTTCCTGCGCCGGTTCCACGGCGTCGACGTGACCGCGATCCCCGTCGACGGCTGCGGACGGATCACGCCGAGCGCTCTGGCCGGCTCGCTGCGCGACGAGACCGCGCTGGTCTCGATCGGGCATGCCAACAACGAGATCGGAACGGTGCAGGATGTCGCGACCCTCTCGGCCGTGACCCGCGCGGCGAAGGTGCCGCTGCACGTCGATGCGGTGCAGTCCGCCGGCTGGCTTCCGCTGCGCGACCTGGGAGCCGATGCGGTCTCCCTCGCCGGACACAAGCTCGGCGCGCCGAAGGGCATCGGCGTGCTGGCGGTGCGCGGCCGCGTGCCCATCGAGCCGCTGCTGCACGGCGGCGGGCAGGAGCGCGGGCGCCGCTCAGGAACCGAGAACGTCGCGGGTGCGGTGGCGCTCGCCACCGCACTGGAGCTCGCGGAGGCCGAACGCGGGTCGCTGGCGGCGGCGATCGGCGCCACGACCCGGCGATTCATCGCCGCTGTCCTCGCCGCAGTTCCGCAGGCCGCGCTCACGGGAGATCCTGTGCACCGCCTGCCGGCCACCGCGAGCCTCACGTTCGCGGGCGTGAGCGGCGAGGCCGTGCTGCTGGAACTGGAGCGCCGCGGCGTCGTGACCTCCAGCGGATCCGCCTGCGCGGCGGGAAGCGACGAGCCGTCGCACGTGCTCCTGGCCTGCGGCATCGACCCCGCCGTGGCGCAGACCTCGGTGCGCATCACCTTCGGGCGCTCGCCTCTCTCCCCCGACGCACCCGAGCAGCTGGCGGCTCTGGTCGCGGATGCCGTGCGGGCGGTCGCCGCGCCGTGAGGCAGGCACCGCCACCGACTCCGCCGCGACGCCGCGGCCATAGACTCAGCGGGTGACCGCAGCCGCCCCGATCGTGACCATGATCGTCCCCGGACGCGACATCGCCGGCTTCGTCCCTGCGGCCCTCGACTCCCTGCGTGCGCAGACCGAGGCGCGGTGGCAGGCGATCCTCATCGACGACGGATCCGCCGACGACACCGCGGCGATCTTCGCCGCGGCCGCCGGCGCGGATCGCCGGTTCCGCATGATCACGCACGAGGCCTCGCGCGGCCTCGGCGCGGCGCGCAACGTCGGACTCGACCTCGTGGACACCCCGCTCGTCGGATTCCTCGACGGCGACGACGAGCTCACGCCCACGGCGATCGAGCGCCTCACCGGAGTGCTCGACGACACCGGCAGCGACTTCGCGGCCGGCGCCTACGTGCGCACACGCTTCGACGGCGATCGGTACGTCGCGGGTCGCGTGCAGCCCTGGGTGGCCGCCGCCACCTCACCGGAGCGGCGCGCGACCACCATCGTCGACCATCCGCGAGCGAGCGCCAACATCGTCGCCTGGTCGAAGATCAGCCGCACCGAGTTCTGGAGCGATCTGCGCTTTCCCGAGGGCGTCGCCTATGAGGACCAGATCGTCGCGCAGCTGATGTACACCAGGGCGCGCTCCTTCGATGTGATCCCCGACACCGTCGTGCAGTGGCGCCTGCGAGCGGACGGCACCTCGATCACCCAGGGAAGGGCGCGGCTTCCCGTGCTGCGCGACTACCTGGCCGCCCTGCGCGGTGGCATCCGGGTGCTGCACGAGGCCGGGGCGCACGCCGCGGTGACCGCCAGGCTCGATCTGATCCTCGCGATGGACCTGCCGCCCCTGCTCGACATCGCGGCCGGCCACGACGACCCCTCCTACGCCGCCGAGGTCGCCGCGTTCATCGCCGAGCTGCAGTCGCTGCCGGAGTTCGCCGACGCCCGCCCCGATCCGACCCTCGCCGCAGGCCTCGCCTGGTGATCACGACAGGATGCCGATGAACGACTATCTGGCCGAGCTGTTCTCCCTCGCCGGGCGCACCGCCGTGGTGACGGGCGGCAGCTCGGGGATCGGCCGCGGCATCGCGACGGCGCTCGCCCGTGCGGGAGCATCGACGGTGATCGTCGCCCGCGGCGAGGCGAGGATCGCCGAGACGGTCGCCGCGCTCACGGACGACGGATGCCGTGCCGCCGGGGTCATCGGCGATCTGAGCAGCCGGGCGGGGATCCGCGCGGTCGCCGAGGCGGCCGCCGTGCCGTTCGGCGAACCGGACATCCTCGTGAACTCGGCGGGGATCAACATCCGCCCTCCGTTCGCCGACATCACGGAGGCGGACTGGGACTCCACCATGACGGTGAATGCGCTCGCCCCGTTCCTGCTCGGCCAGCGCTATGCGCCCGGCATGGCCGAACGCGGCTACGGACGCCTCATCCACGTGAGCTCGCAGCAGGCGCATCGTGCCTTCGTCGGGAGCGGCGTCTATGGCGTCTCGAAGGGCGCCGTCGAGTCGCTGATGCGCTCCGAGGCGGAGGCCTGGGGTGGCACCGGGGTGACGAGCAACACTCTGGTCCCTGGATTCGTGCTGACCCCGCTCAACGCCCGCCTGCAGGAGGATCCCGAGCAGGTCGCGGCGCTCGCGGCGCGCACGATGATCGGGCGCAACGGGCTGCCTGCGGACTTCTCCGCGGCGGCCGTCTTCCTCGCGGCGGCAGGCTCCTCCTACGTGACCGGGCAGTCGCTGTTCATCGACGGTGGTCTCAGCGTCCACTGATCCGCTGTCGGGCGGAGGTCACACCTCGCCGGGGTAGACGCGGTCGTCGGCGCGCGCCCGGTCCAGCAGGGGCACGGGAGCGGTGAGGGTGGCGACGGCATCCGCTCCCGCCGAGTCCTCGGGCGCCCGATCGGCCCTGCGCTCGGCGAGCGATGCGGGGCCCGCGGCGGTCTGCTTCGCTTCGACCGCACCCTCGGTGTCGAGAATCCGCGAGGCCGCGACCTGCTGCGCCGCCAGCTCGGCGTACAGCCCGCCCATGGCGAGCAGCTCGGCATGGGTGCCCGATTCGACGATCTGTCCCGCCTCGACCACGTGGATCACATCGGCGCCGATCACCGTCGACAGCCGATGCGCGATCGTGAGGGTGGTGCGCCCCTTGGCGGCCTCGTCGAGTGCCTCCTGCACGACGCGCTCCGAGACGGTGTCGAGCGCCGAGGTCGCCTCGTCGAGAAGGAGGATCGGCGGATCCTTGAGCAGCACGCGGGCGATCGCGATGCGCTGCTTCTCGCCGCCGGACAGACGATATCCGCGCTCGCCGACGACGGTGTCGTACCCCTGCTCGAAGCCGGCGATGATGTGGTGGATGTTCGCGGCGGTGCACGCCGCGATGACCTCCTCCTCCGTCGCATCCGGCTTCGCATAGAGCAGGTTCTCCCTGATCGTCGCGTGGAAGAGGTACGTCTCCTGCGAGACGATGCCCACCTGATCGATGATCGACTCCTGGGTCAGGGTGCGCACGTCGGCGCCCGCCAGCAGCACGGCGCCGCCGTCGGCCTCGTACAGACGAGGCGCGAGGTACAGCACCGTCGTCTTGCCCGCCCCCGAGGGGCCGACGAAGGCGACGTGGTGACCGGGCTCGGCGACGAACGAGACGCCCTGGAGGGTCGGACGGGCGTCCGGCGCGGCGTCTGGGTAGCGGAAGACGACCTCGTCGAACTCGATGAGACCCCGCGGTCCCGGCGCCGCGGAGACCGGAATGGCGTCGGGAGCGTCGGTGATCTCCGGCACCAGGTCGAGATACTCGAAGATGCGCGCGAAGAGCGCCGACGACGTCTGCAGGTCGAGGGAGACGCGCATGAGCCCCATGAGGGGCTGCAGCAGCCGCGCCTGCACGGTGGTGAACGCGACGACCGTGCCGGCGGTGATGGCACCCGTCCCTCCGGCGATCAGGTAGCCGGACACGAGGTAGACGACAGCGGGGACGCTGGCCATGAGCACCTGCACCACCGCGAAGAATCCCTGGCCGCTCATCGCCCGGCGCACCTGCAGCTTCACCTGGTTGCGGTTCTCGGCCTGGTAGCGCTGCGATTCGGCGCGTTGGCGGTTGAACGCCTTCGACAGCAGCATCCCCGACACGCTCAGCGTCTCCTGCGTGATCGAGGTGAGCTCAGACAGCGACTCCTGCGTCTCGCCGGCGATGCGCGCCCGCACCTGCCCCACCCGCCGCTGCACGATGATGAGGAAGGGCATCAGGACGACGGCGATCAGAGTGAGCCGCCAGTCGATGAGGATCATCGCGACGAGGGACGCGATCACCGTCACGACGTTGCCGAGGATGCTGGTGACGGTGTTCGTGAGCACGCCGGACACCCCGCCGACGTCGTTCTGCAGCCGCGACTGGATGACTCCCGTCTTGGTGCGCGTGAAGAAGCCGAGCTCCATCGCCTGGAGGTGCTCGAAGAGCCGCACCCTCAGGTCGCCCGTGACGCTGTTGCCGACGGTCGAGGTCAACCAGGTCTGAGCGACCCCGAGCGCGGCCGAGAGCAGGAAGAGCCCCACCATCGCGACGACCAGCCAGATCAGCAGCTGCAGGTGCGGTCCTCCGCCATCGACGGGGAAGAGCCCGTCGTCGAAGATCCGCTGCACGAGGAGCGGAGGGATCACGGCGATGCCGGCACCGACGATCACGAGGATGCCGGTGAAGAAGATCCGCATCCGGTAGGGCCTGAAGAGTGCGACCGCCCTGGCGCCGAGGCCGCTGATCCGCGGCGCCTCCGCGTTCATCCGCCGCTGCGCGTCTTCATCCATGCCCCGGAAGCCGCCACGACCGCCGCCGCCCATCCCACCCATGCTCATCCCGCCAGCGTAGCCAGCCGCGGCCGGGTCGGGGTCGCGCCGGTGGCCCGACGCGTGGGGCACACGAATATCTTCCGGATGCGGAATGAAATGTCACCCGGCACCGTTACGCTGAATGGTTCCCGCGCGCTCGCGCACCTCCCTCTCTTTCTGTCGCCTTGGAGGCCGCATGTCCGCCGTCGATACCGGATCGATCACCACTCCCCCCGCAGCCTCCACCCCCGCAGCCTCGAACGGCGACATCCCCCGCAGCGAGATGCGTGTGATCTGGCTGCTCCTCGTGGCCGCCTTCGTCGCCATCCTGAACGAGACGACGATGGGGATCGCGATCCCTCATCTCAACACCGATCTCGGCATCCCGCCCGAGCTCGGGCAGTGGCTGACCAGCGCGTTCCTGCTGACCATGGCCGTCGTCATCCCGACCACGGGATTCGTGCTGCAGCGGTTCACGACCCGCCAGGTCTTCATTGCCGCGATGTCGGCGTTCTCGCTGGGAACGCTGGTCGCGCTCGTCGCGCCCGGGTTCGAAGTGCTGCTCGCCGGTCGTGTGATCCAGGCCGCCGGCACCGGCATCATGATGCCCCTGCTCATGACCACGATCATGAACGTCGTGCCGCCGCGTTCGCGCGGCCGCATGATGGGCCGGGTCGGTCTCGTCATCTCGCTCGCTCCCGCGATCGGCCCGACCCTGGCCGGCGCCGTGCTCGAGGCGTTCAACTGGCGCGCACTGTTCGCGATCATCCTCCCGATCGCCCTCGTCGCCCTCGCGATCGGCGCCAAGTGGATGACGAACCTCGGCGAGACCCGCAAGGTCCCGCTCGACGTCCTCTCCATCCCGCTCGCGGCGCTCGGCTTCGGCGGGCTCGTCTTCGGTCTCAGCCAGTTCGGTGGCGAGGGCGGTTCCGGCGAGGCGGCCGGCATCACGGCACTCGTCGTCGGCGCGGTCGCGCTCGCCCTGTTCGTCTGGCGTCAGCTGGTGCTGCAGAAGGTCGACGACGCACTGCTCGACCTGCGCGTGTTCCGTTCGGTGAACTTCACCCTGTCGGTCATCATCATGACGATCCTCGCGCTGTCGATGTTCGGCACGCTCACGCTGCTGCCGCAGTACCTGCAGAACGTCGCCGGTCTGAACGCGTTCCAGTCCGGCCTCATCCTGCTGCCGGGCTCGGTGCTGATGGGTCTTCTCGGGCCGGTCATGGGCCGCATCTACGACGCGCGTGGCACACGTCCGCTGCTGATCCCCGGCACGATCCTCGTCTCGTCAGCGCTGTTCTACTACTCGACGGTCGGCGAGACCACGCTGTGGTGGGTGCTCATCATCGTGCAGGCGGCGATGTCGGTCGGACTCGCGATGTCGTTCACGCCGATCTTCTCGGCGTCGCTCGGTTCGTTGCAGCGGTCTCTGTACTCGCACGGCTCCGCGGTGCTGAACACCCTCCAGCAGGTCGGTGGAGCCGCGGGCGTCGCCATCCTGACCGTCACCTACTCGGCCATCCTGCACGCGGGCGAGAACGAGGGCCTCTCGACGGCGACCGCAGGCGCCCCCGGTGCGCGCATGGCGTTCCTGATCGCCGCGATCATCTCGCTGGCGGCCGTCGCCCTGAGCGCGTTCATCCGCAAGCCGGATGACGACGTGGCCGAGGGCATGCACGCCGGACACTGAGTGTCGACGGCGGCGTCTGCCGCGGAGCGACGGCTCGAGCGCCCTTACGGGTTCTTGGGAGCGGAGAAGTGGCAGACGCCGCCGGAGCAGTACCCGGCGGCGTCTCCTTCGAGCAGGTTGGGCGTGCCAGGCAGGGGCTGGAGCACCGTCGGCGCGTCCTGCTCTGTGGACTCCTGTGACTTGACCATCCCTCGATGCTACGCCTGCTGCGAGGCGGTGGCACGAAATCGCCGTCCGGTGAATCGACAGCCCTCTGCTCTACGGTGGACGAGTGCTCAGACGACTCCTCGCCCGCCTCTTCTGGACGTTCAGCCGCTGGACGCTCACGAGTGAGGCCCCTCCCTCCCGGCCGACGATACTGATCGGCGCCCCGCACACCTCCAACTGGGACTTCGTGCTGATGCTGGCGATCGCGTGGCGGTTGGGCATCGAGATCCACTGGCTGGGCAAGAGCAGCCTGTTCCGCGGCTGGCGCGGGCCCATCATGCGCAGCATCGGCGGCATCGCCGTCGATCGAGCGGATCCTGCGCGCGTCGTGAAGGACGTCGTCGATCAGGTGAACACCGGAGCGGTCTTCGGACTCGTGATCACCCCCGACGGCACGCGCGGAGGCAACGACTACTGGAAGTCCGGCTTCTACCGCATCTCCCGCGAGACCGGGATGCCGCTGACGCTCGGGTTCGTCGACCGCACGACGATGACCTCCGGGCTGGGCCCCACGATCGATCTCACGGGAGACGTCACTACGGACATGAACAGGATCCGCGAGTTCTACGCCGACAAGGCGGGGCTGCGTCCCGAACGGCGCACAGTGCCGCGCCTGCGGGAAGAGGATGCCACCGGCTGATCCGCTGAGATGCAAGAGTCTGGACAGACTCGAGCACTCCCCGTGAGACTGGCGTGATGGATCCCGCAGAACACCTCCCGCTGCCGCTCGATCAGGACGACCGCGTCGACGGCCGTGACGAGACCGTGAACGAGCGCGCTGACCGCAACTGGGTCGAGCTGCTGCAGGAGCTCCGGGTGATGCAGACCGGAACGCAGATCCTCACCGGATTCCTGCTCGCCGTGGCCTTCCAGCCTCGGTTCACCGAGATGGACGAGTTCCAGCGCGACCTCTACGTCGCGCTCGTCGCTCTCGCCGCGCTCGCGACCATCCTCGCGCTGGCACCCGTCGGCATCCACCGGGCGGTGTTCGGTCGTCGCCGCAAACCGGAGTTGGTGCGGGTGGCGGCGCGGATCGTGAAGATCGACCTGTGGGTGATCGCCGCGCTGACCATCGGCGTGACGACCCTCATCATCGATTTCACCGTCGACCGCACCGCGGGGCTGATAGCGCTGGTGTCGTCGTTCGTGGCCGTCGGCGTGCTGTGGCTCGTCATCCCCCGGCTGATCCGCCGCGCGGCGCAGGACCGGAGTCGCTGAGCGTCTCCGGTCCCGCGGTCAGCGGCCGTGCGCAGATCAGCGTCCGGCTGGCGTGCGGTTCTCGGCGCTGACCATCCAGGCGAACTGCTCGAGCCGTTCGATGACCGCGTGCAGGATGTCGGCGGAGGTGGGGTCCTCCTCGTCGACGTCGTCATGCACGCCGCGCATCGTCGCGACGGTGGCATCGAGGCGCTCGGTGACCAGGTCGATCGTCTCCGCGGTCGACACCTCGCCCGCGGGGAACTGCGGCAGTGACGTCGTCGCGGCGATGGTCGCGCTGCGACCGTCGGGCACGGCATGCAGCGCACGCATGCGCTCGGCGACGGTGTCGCTGAAGGCCCTCGCCTCGTCGATGATCTCGTCGAGCTGACGGTGCGTGTCGCGGAAGTTGCGTCCGACCACGTTCCAGTGGGCCTGCTTGCCCTGCAGAGCGAGCTCGAGGAGATCGACGAGCACCTTCTGCAGGTTCTCCGCGAGGCTCTCGGAAGCGGTGAAGCCATGCTCGGCGTTCTGACGTCTCGTCGTCTCGGAACCCGTCGTCTCAGAGCCCTTCTTCGAACCCGTGGTGCGCGTGGATGCGGTCTTCTTGGTCTCAGCCATGATGTCTCCTTCTGCGTGCGGGAGGTTCGACGTTATCCCCGCCGCGGCGTGAGGCCGAGGGGGTTGACACCGCTTGTCGTCGACATCGATCGTGGCCGTCGGAGGAAACATGACAGACACGCAACAACAGGACCGTCTCGGCTCGGACGTGGTCGTGAATCGCATCGGTGAACGGGATGCCGGGGAGGTGCTCACCCTGCAGCGCGCGGCGTTCGTGTCGGAGGCCCGGATCTACGGCAGCGCCGACATGCCGCCGCTGACGCAGACACTCGCCGAGGTCGAGGCCGAGCTGCGGTCGGGCGACGGCTTCACCGCCCGGCTCGACGGACGCCTCGTGGGCGCCATCCGCTTCGTGGAGAGCGACGGCGTGCTGCTGATCGGCAGGATCGCGATAGCGCCCGACATCCAGGGACAGGGCATCGGACGCACTCTGCTGGAGGCGGCGGAGCGCTCATCGTCGGCAGCGGAGGCCGAGCTGTTCACGGGCAGTCTGAGCGAGGCCAACATCCGCCTGTACGAGGCGTGCGGCTACGTGGAGAGCACTCGGATACCGCAGGGCGACGGCACGGACCAGGTGTTCCTGAGAAAACCTCTGCATCCGGTGGGAGACGCCTCCGAACAGGGCGCGTCGGGTTGAATCGCGCGCCGGCGTGGGGAATCGTAGCCCGGACGTGACGCGTCCGCGCCACGTCCGCTACCGGAAGGAGAGCCTCATGCTCACCCTCACCGACAACGCCACCGCTATCGTCAACACTCTCGTCAGCAGGCAGACCGACGCCACAGACGCAGGGCTCCGCATCCACTCGACGCCCGCGCCCGCGGCCGACGGCGGCGCCCGCCTCGCCGTGCTGGTCACCCCCGACCCCGAGCCTGCCGACCAGGTCGTCGAGATCTCGGGCACCCGCCTCTTCCTCGACGAGACCGCCGCCGCCGCGCTCGACGACAAGATCCTCGATGCCGGAGTCGACGATGAGGGCTCCGTCTCCTTCGCCGTGCTCTCTCAGGTCGCCTGACGCACGACCCTCATCGGATGCCGCGGCTCATCGGGCCGCGGCATCCGGCGTGTCCGCCCCACTCGCGTAGGTTAGAGAGGAGCCGCGATCGTCGCGGTTCGAGAAGGACCCTCCCGCATGAAGATCGCTCTGCTCCGTCGCTACGTCGTCCTCGCCGAGACGCTGCATTTCCCGCGAGCCGCTGAGGAGCTGGGGATCCCCCTCGCCTCGCTGTACACGTCGCTCGACAAGATCGAGGAAGAGGTCGGCCACACTCTCGTGCATCGGGAGGGCACACCTCGACTCACGAGCGTCGGCGAGCTCTACCTGGTCGAGGCGCAGGCGGCCGTCGCCGCAGCGCCCCCTCCCGCGCCGAAGACCGTCGCCCCGGCCGGCGGCAAGGCGAAGGCCTCGAAGGGCAAGGGCCGCGCTCCGATCGTCAAGGGTCAGCCGAAGCCGTACAAGAAGCGCCAGGGTCGCTGACCGGAGTCACCGGCGCGGGTCGCTGATTGGAGTCGTCGCGATCACTCTGCGCCGGCTCTAGCTCTCCTCGACACGTCCGTCGACGACGGTCCAGCGGCGAGTCAGCTGCACCGAGTCGAGCATCCGACGATCGTGGGTCACCAGCAGCAGCGTGCCGTCGTACGACTCCAGCGCCTGCTCGAGCTGCTCGATCGCCGGCAGGTCGAGGTGGTTCGTCGGTTCGTCGAGCACGAGCAGATTCACGCCCCGCGCCTGCAGCAGTGCGAGCGCGGCTCGGGTGCGCTCCCCCGGCGAGAGCTCGTCGACCGGACGGGTCACGTGGTCGGCGCGGAGGCCGAATTTCGCCAGAAGCGTGCGCACGTCGGCCGAGGGCATCTCGGGCACCAGCGCCTCGAAGGCGTCGGCGAGAGCATCCGCTCCGACCAGCAGTGAACGCGCCTGATCGATCTCGCCGATCTGCACGCTGCTGCCCAGGCTCGCCGCCCCCTCATCGGGCGTCTGACGGCCGAGAACGGCTCGCAGCAGGGTCGACTTGCCCGCGCCGTTCGGGCCGGTGATGCCGATGCGATCACCCGCGTCGATCTGCAGCGACACGGGGCCCAGAGTGAAGGCGCCCTGGCGCACCACTGCGGAGCTGAGCGTCGCGACCACCGCGCTCGACCGCGGCGCGGAGCCGATGGTGAACTCCAGCTGCCACTCCTTGCGTGGTTCGTCGACCTCGTCGAGCCGCGCGATGCGACTCTCCATCTGGCGCACCTTCTGCGCCTGCTTCTCGCTCGATTCCGTCGAGGCCTTGCGTCTGATCTTGTCGTTGTCCGGCGCCTTCTTCATCGCATTGCGCACACCCTGGCTCGACCATTCCCGTTGGGTGCGGGCTCGCGCGACGAGATCGGCCTTCTTGTCGGCGAACTCGTCGTACTTCTCGCGCAGGTGGCGGCGCACGAGGGCGCGCTCCTCGATGTACGCGTCGTACCCGCCGCCGTAGAGGCGGTTCGATCCCTGGGCAAGGTCGAGTTCAAGCACCCGCGTCACGCTCCTGGCGAGGAATTCGCGATCGTGACTGACGAGCACGACACCGCCCCGCAGCCCCCGCACGAACCCCTCCAATCGATCCAGACCGTCGAGATCGAGGTCGTTCGTCGGCTCGTCGAGGAAGACGATGTCGAAGCGCGACAGCAGCAGGGCCGCAAGGCCGACCCGGGCCGCCTGCCCGCCGGAGAGCCCGGTCATGAGGGCCCGCTCCGGAGTGTCCTCCTCGAGCTGCAGGCCGAGATCGCTGAGGACCGCGGGGATGCGCTCGTCGAGATCGGCGGCCCCGCTCGCGAGCCAGCGATCGAGTGCGAGCGAGTAGACGTCGGCGGGGTCGGTGCCCATCGCAGCGAGTGACGGGTCGGCGAGAGCCGCCGCCGCCGCATCCATCTCCCTGGTCGCCGCCGCGCAGCCCGTTCGTCGGGCGATGTAGTCGACGATCGTCTCGCCCTCGACCCGCTCATGCTCCTGCGGCAGCCAGCCGACGAAGGCGTCGGTCGGCGCGAGCGAGACGGTGCCGTCGAGAGGGGCGTCCACGCCTGCGAGCAGGCGCAGGAGGGTGGACTTGCCCGCCCCGTTCGCGCCCACGACGCCGAGCACGTCACCGGGCGCGACCGTGAGGTCGAGACCTTCGAACAGGATGCGGTGACCGTAGCCTCCGGCCAGGTTGCGGGCGACGAGGGTGGCGGTCATCAGACCATCATTTCACCCGGCGCGGCGCGCACGATGCCACGGGCGGGGCGGATCAGTCCCAGTCCAGGTACTCCTCGATGATCACACCGGTCTCGATCGGGTGATGCATCGGGAAGAGGTGGTCTCCGGCGATCGTCTTGATGCTCGAACGGTCGGGCATCGTGGCCTGCAGGGCCTCGGCGTTCGACGGAGGGGTGTCGGTGTCCTCGGTCCCCTGCACGATCAGGACGGGGATGGCGGGGGCGACGGCGATGTCCACGTCCTCGACCCCGAGCAGCAGCAGACCGTCGGCACGGTCGGGGTGCGTGGCCACCAGCGCGCGTGCGATCGTGCCGCCGAAGCCGTGCCCGCCGACCCAGGTGTCTTCGATGCCGACGTGGTCGATCACCGAGACGACGTCGGAGACGCGCTCCTCGAGCGTCGCGTCCGATCCGGCGCGATGGCCGACTCGGAGCACGTGGAAGCCCGCCTCCTCGGCGAGGTAGTGCGCGGCGACACCCAGCACATCCGCTGCCAGGCCCTGCTCCTGGATGAGCACGAGCTTGACGGGCCCGTCGCCCTCGTCGACGAAGGGGATCGCGCGGCCGTCCGGCTCGAAGATCTGAGTGTCGGTCATGGGCGTGGTTCTCCTCGTGCCGTCGCAGTGGATGTCGAGGGGCGGTCGGCGGTCGTGCACGTCGTTTCCTGCTCCTCACCGACAAGCGTATCCCGCCGGTCAGGCGGCGCATCCGGCATGTGGGAGCGCGGCACCTCATCCGGGCGTAGAGTCAGCACAGGAGCTGACCTCGGTTCCCCGAAGATGGGAACCCGTTGTCCGACACGACACGCTCGTCCGCCGCCCATTCCGATCCGTCTTCAGACGGACTCCTCAGCCTCGGCCTGCTCGCCGGATCGTCGATGGAGAACGAACGACGCCTGGCGATCCATCCCCGCCACCTCGACCGCATCGAGCCTGAGATCCGCGCGCGGATGATCGTCGAGAAGGGGTACGGCTCGGACTTCCAGCTCGAGCCGGGGTACGTCGAGGCCCGCGTGGGGCGGGTCACCTCCCGCGACGAGGTCATCGCGTCCGCCGACGTGCTGCTGCTGCCCAAACCGCAGCTCGCCGATGTCGCCGCGATTCCCGAGGGCCGGATCCTCTGGGGATGGCCGCACTGCGTGCAGGATGTCGCGATGGCGCAGACCGCCATCGACAGCCGTCTCACGCTGATCGCCTTCGAGGCGATGAACCACTGGACCGCGCAGGGTGACATGAGTCTGCACGTCTTCCACAAGAACAACGAGCTCGCGGGCTACTGCTCGGTGCTGCACGCGATGAGCCTCGTGGGCTCGACCGGAGATTACGGACCACGGCTTCGCGCGGTGGTGATCGGGTTCGGCGCCACGGCGCGTGGCGCGGTGACGGCGCTCAACGCGCACGGCGTTCACGACATCGAGGTGCTCACGCAGCGGGGCGCCGCAGCGGTGGGCTCCCCCATCCACAACGCGCATCTCACCCAGCTCAACACCGACGACGGTCCGACGCACCTGAGCGAGGTCAGCACGGAAGACGGAGACATGCTGCTCCCCGACTTCCTCGCGACCTACGACATCGTCGTCAACTGCACGTTCCAGGACGTCGCTGCCCCGCTGACCTATCTGCGCACCGAGGACCTCGCCCGCTTCGATTCGGGGAGCCTGATCATCGACGTCTCGTGCGACGAGGGCATGGGCTTCGAGTGGGCGACTCCGACGACGTTCGACGCGCCGATGTTCACCGTCGGCCAGGGCGTCAACTACTACGCCGTCGACCACAGCCCCTCATACCTGTGGAACTCGGCGACCTGGGACATCAGCGAAGCGCTGCTCCCCTTCCTCCGCTCGGTGCTCGAAGGGCCTGACGCCTGGGCCGAGAATTCGACGCTCACGCGCGCCGTCGAGATCCGCGAGGGTGTGGTGCAGAACCCCAGCATCCTGAGCTTCCAGGGCCGCGAAGCGGAGTACCCGCACGCGCGGACGGCGTAGCGCAGAGGCGTCAGTCGGAGGGCCCGAGTCAGAGCTCGCTCGCCCACGGATCGAAGAGGTCGACTCCGGTGAGTGCGAAATCTCGGGTGTTCCGAGTCGCGCACGTCGCCTCGTTCGCCAGACAGATCGCAGCGATCTGAGCATCGGCTGTGCTGATCGGTCGCCCGACCTCCTCGCGTGCGCGGAGAACGTCAGCGTAGAAAGCGGCCGCCCCATCGTCGAACGGCAAGATCGATCGACTACCACGAAAAGGCTCGATCGCCTCTTCGATGCGAGCGGACAATGCCTCCTTCCGTCCGCCATCGGGAAGTCGACTGACGCCCGCCAGCAGCTCTGCGAGCGTGACCGCGGTGATCGCTACGTCTCCAGTGAGAGTCTCCAGCCAGGCGAGAACTCGCCGGTCCGGGGCCGACCGGAGGATCTCCGAGACGACATTCGTGTCGAGAATGATCACTCGAAGTCCACGGCTCGGGCGATGTCATTCCGCTCGGCGATCACGAGGTCATCGACGCCACCCACCTGTTGAGCGGCCCGCATGAGAGCCAGTCCGATGTGCGGCCGCGTCACGGCCCTCGTCAGAATCTCGCGGACTTCGGCCTCCATAGACCGTCCGCGACTCCTCGCCTGCGCGGCGATCTGTTCTTTGATCGAGTCATCGAGTCCGCGAACGATGATCGACGCCATGGACTGGTCACCTCCTCGAGTGATATCGTCAATGATAGCACTCGACGGCACAGGCTTCACGGCTACCCGATCATGTAGACGAATCCACGACCGGACACGGCAAGCCCCGAGACGAACTGCACTGCACGATTCAAGTAATCGAGCATGTACTGGGTGTCGCGGTCCACTGCCCCTTCCTCGATGGCAACGGGCTGCAGATCAGCCAGATCCCGGGCGATCTCCACGACTTCCTCGGGCGATACCGCGCGCACCCAGGGGATCCAGCCGTAGCCGTCCATCGTGACCTGCCCCTCGAACATTCGGTGCGAAGATCGCGCCGCGCCATTCGCCGAACTCGGTCCTGTCAGCGCCTGCAACAGAGACCATGCTTTGTCGAGGTACAGCATTTCGGTGCGCGGTACCGACTGCTCGAAGTTGGTCATTGCCACTTGGGCCCCGTGCGGCATGCCCCACGCATCCGCTAATGGATCATCGCTGATGAATCTTCTCGGATCGAGCTTCGCCTGATCGGTCATCTCAGAGTCGAAGGCGTATGCGTAGTATCTGATTCCCATGCGTCGAGCATGCCGGGCGGCCCGCCTGGCGGGGGTGCCCATACCTCTGGCCTGTGGACAAGATGTTCAAGACGCGAGAAGTGCAGAGTGGGCGCACAACGCCGTGCTCTCACCACGAGCACTCACCACGCACGCCCCCGCAGGTCGACCTCGCCGTCTGGCCAGGTCTCGAGACCACGCTCGACGGGCAGGACGAGCAGCGGCGGCCCTGGCGGTTCGTGAACCGGCCGTCCCGCGCGGCTGATCGAGCTCTCCCCCGCTGCGATCCGGCTCCACCCACACGCCTCGAAGAACGCTGCCACTTCTTCGCGACACCCGAGATAGCCGAACGCCACACCGCCCGCGGCCTCCATCGCCTCTGCAGCGCGGCGCATCAGACGTGACCCCAGTCGGTCGCCTCGGGCGCTCTGCGCGATCAGCACGCCGCCCAGACCCGCGATGACCAGCTCGTCTTGACCGACGCCGATCGTGCGCCGCGCCCATCCGACATGGCCGACGATGTCGTCTGCGTGACGAGCGACGACGTGGACGTCGTGCGGCGCGTAGCCATACGGCAGGTCCGGATCCCAATCGCCGAACTCCCGCAGGTACTCCGCATCGAAGAACCGGCGAAGCGCCGCGACATCCGCCGACGTCAGATCGGCGTGCGTCACGACATCGATCGCGTCACGCATCCCCACGATGCCTGTCAGTCGGAAGCCCCGTTGTGCTCCGCCAGGTCGGGCTTCGCCCGCAGCGCGTCGGCGATCTCCTCCTCCGGTCGGGGCGCGATCGTCTCGTCGAGCTCGAGCTCCGGGACGGACGGCTCATCGGGGGCGGGAATGTGATCGGTGTGGTCGGGCACTGCGAATCCTTCGGTCGGCGACATCCACAGCGTACGCCGAACGCCGCCGGCTAGATCTGCCGTTTCAGCCCGACGTGAGCGGTCTGATACCCGAGCCGGGTGTAGAAGGCGCGACTGCGGTCGCGCGCTTCGTCGGTGGTCACCTGTGCCAGTCGTGCCCCGCGGGCTCGACCGAACTCGTGCGCCCACTCGAGCATCGCCGCGCCCAGGCCCTGCGAGCGCTCCCTCGGCGCGACTCTGAGGCCCTCGATCTGCAGTCGGGTGGAACCACCTCGGGAGAGCCCGGGGATGACGGTCAGCTGCATCGTGGCGACCATGTGGTCGGTGCCGTCACGGACGACAGCCAGATAGCTGGAGCTGTCCCGAGCGACCGAGCCGAATGCCGCCTCGTACCGGTCGAGATCGACGCCCTCTCGCTCCGCGCCGAACTCGTCATCGACCAGCAGCGCCGCGATGGCCTCGATGTCGTCGCGAGCGGCGCGCTCGAGCCGGAAGGTCCGACCCGCCACCTGCAGCCGGCCGCGCACCGAGGATCTCGCATCCGCCTGCAATCGCGCGACGAGCAGATCCAACCACCCGCCGACGTTGGTGCGAGCCTCCGCAGTGTCGGGATAGCGGCATCTCAGGTGCAGACCCGACTCGTCGAGGATGAACCAGAGCATGACGCCGTCGGTGTCGGTCGCCGCACTGACGTACTGGGCGTCGAGCCCGACGGAGTCGATCCGCACCGGGAGCCTGCGCAGGTCGAGCCACGAGATCGCGAACATCCCGGGAGCCACGGGCATGCCACCCCACGGAGCGAGGACGTCCGCGAGCGGCCAGGCTCCCAGCTGCACCGCCTCCTTCACCGCCGCGGCCGCCGCACGCGGTTCGGCGACGTCAGACTCGAGGACGGAGTTGGTGATGAACCAGCCGACCGAGTCGTGCCAGTGGTCCTCGAAGCGGCTGTGCACGGGAAACACCGCTCGCAGCGGGGTGCCCGCCAGATCGCGGGTCACCGCGGTCATCGCGACCACCGCGCGTGCGAGGGTCGAGACGCCGTCGTCGCGGGCCTGCGCAGCGAAAGCTGCGGCGTCGTCGACGTCGAACACATCGCGCACCTCCACGCGCTCGCGATGCGGCTCCGGCGTGCCCAGAGACAGGGGGAACTGCGGCATCACGCCACCGCTGTCCTCGATGATGTCCGCCCAGCGCTGACGCACGTGGTCGGGCGCGGCCTCCCGATCCCGCAGTGCCTGAGTGTGCTCGACGAACGCCGGCGCCGGCATCCGCGTCGATCCCGCACCTCCGTCGTCGAGCGCGGACAGCAGGTCCCGCGCGATCACGAGCATCGACCACATGTCGACGTGCGCATGATCTGCGGCGATCACGACCGTGAGCCCGGCGGCGGTCTCCAGCACGCAGAGCCGATGAGACGGATGCCGGTACGGCGAGCACGCCGCATCGAGGATGTCTCGCAACGCATCGTTGACGGCCTGACCGGGGGCCACGTCGTGTTCGACCCAGCGTCCAGGACCGATCTCGATCTCGTGCAGCACCGGATCGCCGTCGGCACCGGGCGCGAAGGCCGATCGCAGCGTGCCGTGGCGAGCGATGACATCCAGCCAGGCATCGGCGATCGAGTCACGGCTCGTCCCTGCCGGCAGTCGGAACGACAGCGCCATCCAGGAACCGGGCCGATCGCCCGCCCCGACGTGAAGCCGCTGGTCGAAGGACACCGGCAGGCGCCGTCCGAGCTCGGACGCGCTGACGTCGTAACCCCAGAGCCTTCCGAAGGGAAGGCGGAGGTGCGTGACGTTGGTCAGTCGCATGGGAGCACACTATCGTCCCGGATAATCTGAGAATCCCACACGACTGCCGAGCCGACTCGATCAGTCACCGATCGAGGAGCACGATGCCCACCTTCGAGGTAGCCGGAGCCGAGCTGTCCGTCGCCCTGAGCGATGAAGGCGGGCACCCGGTCGTGCAGCTGCACGGCCTGACGTCGAGCATGGCCAGGGATCGGGTGCTCAACCTCGACCTCGGTCGAGGTCTCAGCGGAACACGGCTGCTCCGGTACGACGCCCGCGCCCACGGACTCTCGACCGGCCGTGCTGTGCCCGAGGACTATCGCTGGCCCCACCTCGCCGACGATCTCCTGCGACTGCTCGATCACTGGTTCCCCGGCGAGCGCGTGCACGGAGTCGGTCCCTCGATGGGGGCCGCGACTCTGCTGCATGCGGCGTCGATCGAGGCGGACCGCTTCAGCGGGCTGACGCTCATGGTGCCGCCGACAGCCTGGGAGACGAGAGCCGACCAGGCGGCGATCTACCGTGCGGCCGCAGCGCTCATCGAATCCGACGGGGTGGCGGCGTTCCTCGCCGCCTCCAACGGGTCGCTGCCTCCCCCGGCGACCGTCGGCACCCCGCAGACGTGGCCCGACGTCGCCGACGCTCTGCTGCCGTCGCTGCTCCGCGGCGCGGGGCTCAGCGACCTCCCTGCCCCTGACGTCATCGCGCGCATCGACGTGCCGACGACGATCCTGGCCTGGGTGGGCGATCCGGGCCACCCGCTGTCGACTGCCGAGGCTCTCGCCGCGTTGCTTCCGCAGACGACGCTGACGGTCGCGCACACACCGGACGACGTGCAGACCTGGCCCGAGATCCTGAGCCGGGATGTCGAGCGACGCGGCTGAAGCACTCCGGGGGTCGCGCCGACGGCGCAGTGGTATCTTCATGCGGTGAAGCGAGAGTTCAGGGACACCGCAAGCGCGCCTTTCGTCGTGACCCTCGTCGTGGACCTGCCGATCACGAAGATCGACGCGCTGGACGTCATCGCTTTCGTGGCGGACAGTGCCGTCGAAGAGCCACGCACCTCGTCCCCTCGGGTGCCACTGTCGCCCCAGGCCTGGGCAGAGGTGCAGATCCCCCGCTTCGCCGATCCGCCGCCGGTCGCGATCGACGTCTGCTCCGACGCGAGCATCGACGTCGCACGCGACGCCGCCGATCGCCTTGCGGAAGGGCTCGTGAAGGTCGGCTGGACCGTGCGCGCGCCCCGCACCGACGAGATCTGATTCGCACACCCCGGTCGTTGAGCGAGGAGCCAAGCACCGACACCCCGGTCGTTGAGCGAGGAGCGAAGCACCGAGACGAAACGCACGCACGCCGGCCCACCGCGTTTCGTCTCGCTCGGCTCCGCCGTGCTCGCTCAACGACCGAAGGGCCGCCAGCCCGGTCGTTGAGCGAGGAGCGAAGCACCGAGACGAAACGCGCCCACGCCGACTCACCGCGTTTCGTCTCGCTCGGCTCCGCCGTGCTCGCTCAACGATCGAGCGAGGAACGCTGGCTCGCTCAGTTGTTGAAGCGGAACTCCACCACGTCGCCGTCCTGCATGACGTAGTCCTTGCCCTCGAGACGGGCCTTGCCCTTCGACCGGGCTTCGACGACCGATCCCGTCGCGACGAGGTCGTCGAACGAGACGATCTCCGCCTTGATGAAGCCCTTCTCGAAGTCGGTGTGGATCACACCGGCCGCCTGCGGTGCCTTCGAGCCCTTGGGGATCGTCCAGGCGCGGGCCTCCTTCGGCCCTGCCGTCAGATACGTCTGCAGACCCAGGGTGTCGAACCCGATGCGGGCGAGCTGGTCGAGCCCCGACTCGTCCTGACCGGTGGACGCGAGCAGCTCCGCGGCGTCCTCGGGGTCGAGGTCGATCAGCTCCGATTCGATCTTCGCGTCGAGGAAGATCGCCTTCGCCGGCGCCACGAGAGCGGCGAGCTCGGCCTTGCGGGCGTCGTCGGTGAGAACGGCCTCGTCGACGTTGAAGACGAAGATGACCGGCTTCGCGGTCAGCAGACCGAGCTCGCGCACCGGCGTGAGGTCGATCCCGGCGACCGACAGCAGCACTCCGCGCTCCAGAGCGTCCTTCACGGCCTTGGCTGTCTCGAGCACGACCGGCTCGATCTTCTTGCCCCGAACCTCTTTCTCGTACCGGGTGATCGCCTTGTCGACGGTCTCGAGGTCGGCGAGCATGAGCTCGGCGTTGATCGTCTCCATGTCGGATGCCGGGTTGACCGCGCCGTCCACGTGCACCACGTCGTCATCGGCGAAGCCGCGGACCACCTGCGCGATCGCATCCGCCTCACGGATGTTGGCGAGGAACTTGTTGCCGAGGCCCTCTCCCTCGCTCGCACCGCGCACGATGCCGGCGATGTCGACGAACGACACGGCAGCAGGGAGGATGCGCTCGCTGCCGAAGATCTCGGCGAGCGTGTCGAGACGCGGGTCGGGGAGGTTCACCACGCCGACGTTCGGCTCGATCGTCGCGAACGGGTAGTTCGCCGCGAGCACGTCATTCTTGGTGAGTGCGTTGAAGAGGGTGGACTTGCCGACGTTGGGCAGGCCGACGATTCCGATAGTTAGAGCCACGGGTGACGAGTCTACCCGCCAGGATCATCGTGATCCTGTGGGACGACGCCGTCAGGCCCGGTGAGCGCGGAACGCGTGCGTCACGTAGGGCAGATCGATCGTGCCCTCGCCGTCGACGCCCAACTCGTCGAGCAGCGCGTCCATGTCGCTGAGGATCTGCGCGCGCTCGTCCGCGGGGGCGGCGATGAGGTAGCTGCGGGAGAGAGCCATCTGATGCAGCTGCACCCTCGTCATCGGCCGCGACCACTCCCAGCGCCGGGTCTCGACGCGCTCGAACGGCTCGGCGATGTTCGGCCCCTCCTCCGCAGGACCGTTCACCATCTTCTCCGCAGGACTGCTGTGCATGATGTCGGTGAGTCGACGCACCCAGCCCTCCCGCTCGTCGCGGATGTTCCAGATCAGGCCGAGCACTCCCCCGCTGCGCACGACTCGACCGAGCTCCCGCGATGCCGCGGCCGGCTCGACCCAGTGCCAGGCCTGCCCGAGCACGACCGCGTCGACGCTCGCGTCGGGCAGCGGCATGCGCTCGGCCGAGCCGACGAAGGTCGGAACGCCCGGAACGCTTCTGCGCAGGGCCGCGAGCATCTCCGGATCGGGATCGACGGCGACCACCTCCGCGCCCGGAGCGGTGGCGAGCACCCGCGTGAGCTTGCCCGTGCCCGCACCCACGTCGGCGACGCGCAGCGATCCGCTCGGCATCCCCTCGAGCATCCAGGCCACCGCATCGAACGGATAGTCGGGGCGGCCCGCCTCGTAGTTCTCCGCCTCGGCACCGAACGACGTCGCTCTGTCTGCGCTCATGTCGCCAGCCTACGGCGCGTCCTCCTCGGGCCTCCGTCGCGCCGGGAGACAGTGGAGGGGTGCCCCTGGATTTCACCGCCATCGACTTCGAGACGGCGAATTCGTCGCCCGCGTCCGCCTGCTCCGTCGGACTCGTCCGCGTTCGAGCAGGACGCGTCGTCGCCACGGCAGGATGGCTCATCCGGCCGCCTGCCGGACATGACGAGTTCCAGGAGTGGAACACGAAGATCCACGGGATCCGGGCCGAGGATGTCGTCTCGGCGTCGAGCTGGTCGGAACAGTTCGACCGCCTGTGCGCCTTCGCCGGTGCCGACGTGCTCGTCGCCCACAATGCCGGTTTCGACCTGAACGTGCTGCGCAAGGGCGCCCTGGTGACCGGCGACGACTGCCCGCCCTACCGCTCGCTGTGCTCTCTGCAGGTCGCGCGCAAGGTCTACGATCTCGAGTCCTACCGCCTGCCCAAGGCGGCCGAGGCCGCGGGCTTCACCGGCTTCTCGCACCACGACGCCCTGGCGGATGCTCTCGCCTGCGCGCACATCATCATCGATTCCGCTCGCCGTCTCGGTGCCGCGGATGTCTTCGACCTGGCCGAGATTCTCAAGCTGCGGGTGACCGAGCCCGTCGTCGCCACGGCCGAGCGCGCGGTCGCCTGACCCCACCCGGGTCGTAGGACGAAGGCTGCACCGCCCGCGTGCAGGACCTCCGGAAGCAGATCCTCCTCCGCGAGTGAGCGGCGCGATGTCGGAGGCCGGGAGCATCATGAGGACATGGACGCTCTCACCGTGGTTCTCCTGCTCATCGCCCTCGCCGCGGGCGGTGCGCTCGGCTGGTATGTGCGGGCGTCACGCGGCTCCGCCGACCTCGCCCGCGCCCAGGCCGAACTGGCCGCCGCCCGAGACGACCGCGACCGGCAGTACGACCTCTACCGCGACGCCGTGGAGCACTCTCGCGAGGAGCAGAGGGCAGAGGCGCAGAGGGTGCAGCAGCAGAACGCCGTCCTCACCGCTCTGGCACCCGTGCGCGAGAGCCTGCAGCAGATGCAGAACAAGGTGTCGGCGATCGAGCAGGAGCGTCATGCGCAGTTCGGCTCACTCGCCGAGCAGCTGCGCCGCGCGCAGGAGTCGGACGAAGCGCTCCGCGCCACCACCGAATCGCTCGCCGGCGCTCTGAAGTCGACGGCGACACGAGGCGTCTGGGGTGAGACCCAGTTGCGGCGAGTGGTCGAGGCCGCAGGCCTCACCCGCCACGTCGACTTCGATCTGCAGTCGACGATCTCCTCCGACCGAGGCACCGGGCGCCCCGACATGGTGATCCGCTTGGCCGGCGGCGCCTCGATCCCTGTGGATGCCAAGGTGCCGCTCGATGCCTACCTCGAAGCGTCCGCGCTTCCCGCAGGCGACGCCCATGAGGTGCAGCGACGCCTGCACATGCAGAAGCACGTGAAGGCGGTCCGAGCGCACATCGACGCTCTCGCGAAGAAGGCCTACTGGTCGGGACTCGAGGCGAGCCCCGAGTTCGTGATCTGCTTCCTGCCGAGCGAGTCGCTGCTCGCGGCGGCGATCGACGAAGACCCGACCCTGCTCGACTACGCCTTCAGCCGACGCGTCGCGCTCGCATCACCGGTGAACCTCTGGGCGGTGCTGAAGACCGTGGCCTACACATGGACGCAGCAGGAGGTGTCGACCGAGGCGAAGGCGCTGCTGAATCTCGGCACACAGCTGTACGACCGTCTCGGGGTGCTCGCCGGGCACGCCGACGACCTGCGACGGGCACTCGAGCGCACGGTCGACAGCTACAACAAGTTCGCCGGCTCTCTCGAGAGCCGAGTGCTGGTGACGGCGCGACAGTTCCCCGGGATCGATGCCTCATCTCTCGACCAGACTCCGCCCGTCATCACCGCGCAGACGCGGAGGTTCACCGCGTCTGAACTCGTCGCAGACGGGATCCCGGCGACGAGCGGGGGTCCCGTGCTCCAGGCCGATGTCGGAGATGTCCGCTCACGCGTCGCAGACGACGAAGCGTCCTTCAGCGCCGAGTCGCCGAAGGCGTGAGATCACCGGCGCGTCATGCCGCGCCGGGGACGCCGCTCATGAGCAGGATGACGAGTCCG
The DNA here is from genome assembly GCA_963518515.1 of uncultured Microbacterium sp. Lineage (GTDB taxonomy): Bacteria > Actinomycetota > Actinomycetes > Actinomycetales > Microbacteriaceae > Microbacterium. The sequence continues at coordinate 196,293 of CAUQIW010000005.1, read as the reverse complement.
CTGGTCACGACGAACGCGCCGATCATCCACCAGGCGCTGAGCTCGTGTCCCTCGTCCCGTCGCACGCGGAAGAGCACGTCGGCGCGGCGAGCCGGATCCAGGACGGGCGCTGACGTCACGACCGGAGCGTGAGCCCCGGGAGGTGGCGTGCTGTCATCGACGTTCACCCGCAGAATGCGTCCGGTGTTCGTCGTCACGATCTTGGTCGGAGCGGCATTGGAGCCACTCGTGTGCTGCGTTGTCATCTGTTCGCCCTCCTGCGCCTGCGGTGCCTGGCGGCCCCGTCGACGGCGACAAACCCAGTCACAATTGTCACACGACAGTCGGCGAATGCTCGGATCGGGGCTCGATCAGGCGGTACCGGGTCGGTAACGATGGGCGGAGACGGCGAGTGGCGTCAGCTCACAGCCACTTGGAGACGAGGTGCTCGGAGGCGATCCGACGCAGGGTTCCCGAGGCGCCGCGCAGCACCACGCTCTCGGTGTAGATGTACCCGTTCTCACGACGCACGCCGTCGACGAGCTGGCCGTCGGTGACACCGGTGGCGACGAAGATCGTGTTGTCACCACGCACCAGGTCGTCGGCTTCGTACACGCGATCCATGTCGAGTCCTGCGTCGATCCCCCGCTGACGCTCATCATCGTCGCGCGGCCACATCATTCCCTGGATGTGTCCGCCGAGCGCCTTGATGGCGCAGGCGGTGACGATGCCCTCGGGGCTTCCGCCCACGCCGACGCACATGTCGGTGCGCGCAGCATGACGGGCAGCGTTGATCCCGCCAGCGACGTCGCCGTCGCTCATGAGCCGGGTGCCGGCGCCCGCGTCACGGATCTCCTGGATCAGCTTCTCGTGGCGGGGACGGTTCAGCACCGATACGACGATCTCGTCGACCGGCTTGCCGAGCGCTCCCGCGAGCTTGCGGATGTTCTCTCCGACGGGAAGGCGGATGTCGACCACGCCGACGCCCGCCGGGCCGGTGACGAGCTTGTCCATGTAGAAGACGCTCGATGCGTCGAGCATCGTGCCCCGGTCGGAGACGGCGATCACGGAGAGAGCGTTCTGACGACCGGCGGCCGTCAGCGAGGTGCCGTCGATCGGGTCGACCGCGATGTCGCACATCGGGCCGGTACCCGTGCCGACGACCTCGCCGTTGAACAGCATGGGGGCGTTGTCTTTCTCCCCCTCGCCGATGACCACCCGGCCCTGGAACGCCACGGTTCCGAGGAACGCGCGCATCGCGTCGACGGCCGCTCCGTCCGCGGCCTCCTTGGCTCCTCGCCCGATGAAGGGCACGGCGCGGATCGCGGCCGCCTCGGTCGCGCGCACCAGCTCCATCGCGAGGTTGCGGTCGGGACGAAGAGGACTCAGATCGGCTGTCAGACTCACCATGCGGTCAGCCTATCGATCAAGGGTGCCCTGAATGGCTTGTTTCCGCCGACTCGGCCCGAAGGAATCGCCAATCTTAACGTTTCGATATGACCAGAGGGGCGCGGTCGACGCACCGACAGCATCCTTCGACCAGCCCAGATAGAGTGACAGCTGTCCCGGCTTCACCTATCGCAGGAGTTCTCATGCCCGTCGCCACCCCGGATCAGTACGCCGAAATGCTCGACCGCGCGAAGGCCGGCGGCTTCGCGTATCCCGCATTCAACGTCTCGAGCTCGCAGACGATCAACTCCGTCCTTCAGGGACTCACCGAGGCCGGCTCCGACGGCATCATCCAGGTCACGACCGGTGGTGCCGACTACTTCGCCGGCAACACCGTCAAGGCCCGCGCCACCGGTGCACTGGCTTTCGCCCGCTTCGCCACCGAGGTCGCCAAGAACTACCCGATCACCGTCGCGCTGCACACCGACCACTGCCCGAAGGATGCACTCGCCGGATTCGTCGAGCCGCTGATCGCCGCCTCTGAAGAAGAGGTCAAGGCAGGACGCAACCCGATCTTCCAGTCGCACATGTGGGACGGCTCGGCTGTGCCTCTCGCAGAGAACATCGAGATCGCGAAGGACCTCCTCCCCCGCATCAAGGCGATCAACGCCATCCTCGAGGTCGAGATCGGCGTCGTCGGCGGCGAGGAGGACGGCGTCGCGCACGAGGGGTCGAACGACGCCCTGTACACGACCTTCGCCGATGTCGATCAGGCCGTGCAGGCACTGGGCCTCGGCGAGCAGGGCCGCTACATCGCGGCGCTCACCTTCGGCAACGTCCACGGCGTCTACAAGCCCGGCGGGGTCAAGCTGCGTCCCGAGCTCCTCGGCGACATCCAGGCCCAGGTGGCGGCGAAGTACAACACCGGCGCGAACCCGCTCGACCTCGTCTTCCACGGCGGATCGGGCTCGACCGACGCCGAGATCGCCACCGCGGTCGCGAACGGCGTGATCAAGATGAACATCGACACCGACACGCAGTATGCGTTCACGCGCTCGATCGCCGACTACATGTTCAAGAACTACGACGGCGTGCTCAAGGTCGACGGCGAGGTCGGCAACAAGAAGCAGTACGACCCGCGCGCGTGGGGCAAGGTCGCCGAGTCGGCCATGGCCGCTCGCGTGGTCGAGTCCACCCGCCAGCTGGGCTCCTACGGCCAGTCGCAGAGCTGACCAGCCGCACTCATCGCAGAGGAAGAGGCCCCCGTCCGGTCGGACGGGGGCCTCTTCCTCTGCCGCGTCGGGCTCTGACCAGCGGTCTGCTCAGAGCGGTGATGCGTCTACTCCGCGGACATCTGGCTGACGAAGGCGCCGAACGCGGGGTCTCCCATCAGCGGGATGGCGGCGCACACCGATGCGACGAAGACCGTGATCACGGCGCCGACGATCGGCACCCACCACGAGACGCGGCCGCGACGCAGCCGCCTGATCGCAGCGGCCGCGGTGAGCGACCATCCGATGATCAGCGAGAGCGCCGCGACGGTGCCCCAGATCTTGCCCTGCGCGAAGTTGGTGAACTCGCCCTCCACGCCGAGGGTGCCCATGACGGTGTCGATCGCGGTCGAATAGTCGAGATATGACGCTGCCGTCACCACGACGTTGAACAGACCGTAGGCCAGCAAGGCGATCGTGATGAACCTGTCGGCCGGCTTCGCTCGCCGAGGCTCCGGAGCGGGCGCGGCCACCGGCGGCTCGATCGGCACGGCCCGCTCGGCCTCGAGAGGCGGGAGCCCTGCGGCCCTGCGCTGCTCATCGAGTGTCGCGATTTCGCCGTACTGGGGCCGCTGGTCCGTCATCCGGCAATGCTAGCCGCAGATCATCTGCCCGGTTCCCAGGGAACCGGGTGCGAAGACAATGGCGGCCCCAGAGGAGTGGGGACTCCTCGGGGCCGCGGAGTCGGAGCGCTGGGGACGCTCGTCGTCCAAGTGGAACGAGGGACGCTGGGGACGTCCCGCCACCTGTAGAGCCGTTTGCACAGACGTCTACCCCGGTAATGGTACGGACCCGCGCAAGGGCGCACCAGAGGCGAAAGTTCAGATGATGAACCGCGATCAGATGGCGGAATCGACCTCGGAGTCGCCGCTGTCGAAGGCATCGGCCCCCAACTGCAGCGAGAGTCTGCGAGCCGTCTGCTGCAACCGCGTGACCAGGCCGCGATCGACGACCGCCCGATCTGCGGGCAGGGAGATCGCGAGCGAGGCCATGATGTTCGGGGCGATCACCGGCACGGCGACGCAGGCGTTGCCGATCGAGTACTCCTCCCGGTCGATCGCGAACCCCGGAGACTGCTCGAGCTGAGTGAGCAGCGTGCGGCGATCGCTGATCGTGCGCGGGGTGAGTTCTTCGAGACGGTGGCGCGAGAGGTAGTCCAGTCGCTCCTCGTCCGTGAGGTCGGTGAGGATCTGCTTGCCCAGGGCCGTCGCGTGGGCACTGGACTCCAGCCCCACCCAGAGCTCGATCCGGGGGTTGCGCACGGCGTCGACGATGTCGACCAGATGCATCTCTCCGTCGTGATACCGGGAGAGATAGGCGGTCGCCCCCACCTCGTCCGTCACCTCCTTCAACGCCGCGCGCACGCGCGCGAGGAAGATCCCCCGCGCATCGACGCCGGAGTGGAAACCGGGAAATCGCTCGCCGAGCACGAGTCCGTCATGCTCGGTGGCCAGGTACCCCTCGTGGATGAGGGTGCGGACGAGGTTGTAGGTGGTGCCGGGAGTCAGCCCGGTGGCCGAGACGAGCATCTTGACCGGAAGCGGACGCGGAGAGTTGGCGACGATGTCGACCAGCCGCAGAGCACGTTGCACAGACCCGATGAGGGTGGGCTCCGCCTCCGCGGCCCCCATGGCTAGGCGCCGCCCGAGGCGCGACCGCCGAGCGCGCGTGCGTCGCGCTGACCCGAGGCGTCCTGGCGGAGCTCCTTCGGAAGGGAGAACATCAGGTCCTCCTCCGCGGTGCGGATCTCCTCGACATCGCGGTATCCCGCGCCGTCGAGGGCATCGAGCACCTCGCGTACGAGGACCTCGGGAACGGACGCCCCGCTGGTCACACCCACGGTCGCCACGCCGTCGAGCCACTCCTGCTTGACCTCTTCGGCGTAGTCGACGCGGTAGGCGGCCTTCGCTCCGTACTCCAGCGCCACCTCGACCAGCCGCACGGAGTTCGAGGAGTTCGCGGAGCCCACGACGATCACGAGCTCGGCGGCCGCCGCGACCTTCTTGATCGCCACCTGGCGGTTCTGCGTGGCGTAGCAGATGTCGTCGGAGGGCGGATTCTGGAGATCGGGGAAGCGGAGCTTCAGCCGGTTGACCGTCTCCATCGTCTCGTCGACGGAGAGAGTGGTCTGCGACAGCCATACGACCTTCGACGGGTCCTTCACCTGCACGGTGTCGGCCTCTTCGGGCGAGTTCACGATGGTCACGTGCTCTGGCGCCTCTCCGGCGGTGCCCTCGACCTCCTCGTGCCCCTCGTGGCCGATCAGCAGGATCTCGAAGTCGTCGCGCGCGAAGCGCACCGCCTCACGGTGGACCTTGGTGACGAGAGGGCAGGTCGCGTCGATCGCGTTGAGACCCCGCTCGGACGCGGCATTCACGACGGCAGGCGAGACGCCATGCGCGCTGAAGACGACGTGCGCGCCCTCGGGGACCTCGTCGACCTCCTCGACGAAGATCGCGCCCTTCTCCTCGAGCTCGGTCACCACGTGGATGTTGTGCACGATCTGCTTGCGCACGTAGACGGGCGCGCCGTAGCGCTCGAGAGCCTTCTCGACGGCGACGACCGCCCGGTCGACGCCGGCGCAGTAGCCGCGCGGGGCGGCGAGCAGAACACGCTTCTGTCCCACGACCGGGTTATCCTGAAGCCTGCCTGCCGCCGCACGCACTCGTGGGATTCGCGGCAGAGGGAGATGTACGGCAGTCGAGGTCACTCCTCAATTCTACCGTCGAGAACCTGAGCAGGAGCGGAAGGGGCAGTCAGCGGATGACGGTGTTCGAAGCATCGACCGGTCCTGGCGAGACTCCGCCGGCGGATGCGGTCGCTCCGCGCGACTCCTCAGCCGACGCCCCGACCTCCGTGGCACGCCTCAACGGCACGATCAGAGACTTCGTCGCTCGATGGAACACCGTGTGGGTCGAGGGCGAGATCACCTCGTGGAACGTCCGCGCCGGAAACGTCTTCGCCCGGTTGAAGGACACCCGCTCCGACGCGCAGATCTCCATCCGCGTGTGGTCGAGCGTGCGTCCTCGCATCCCGGGCGACCTCTCCGTGGGCGATCATGTGGTCGCGGCGGTCAAAGCCGACTACTTCGTCAAGGCGGGTGACTTCAGCTTCACCGTCTCGGCCATGAAGCACGTCGGACTCGGCGATCAGCTCGAGCGGCTCGAGAAGCTCAGGCTGCAGCTGCGTCAAGAGGGACTCTTCGACGCCTCCCGGAAGAAGCGCCTGCCCTTCCTGCCGCATGTGATCGGACTCATCACGGGCGAGAAGTCCGACGCCGAGAAGGACGTCCATCGCAACGCCGAGCTCCGGTGGCCGCAGGTGCGCTTCCGCACGGAGTACGCCGCGGTGCAGGGCGACCGCTGCGTGCCCGACACCCTCGGCGCACTCGCTCGTCTCGATGCCGATCCCGACGTCGACGTGATCATCATCGCTCGCGGTGGCGGCGATCCGCAGACACTGCTCGGCTTCAGCGATGAGCGCCTGGTGCGGGCCGTCGCTGCCGCGACCACTCCTGTCATCAGCGCCATCGGCCACGAGAACGACCATCCGCTTCTCGACGATGTCGCCGACCTGCGCGCGTCGACGCCCACCGATGCGGCCAAGCGAGTGGTGCCGGACGTCAGCGAGCAGCGCGCGCTGATCGCGCAGCTCCGCTCCAGGGCGACCACCCGCCTCACCCAGCGGCTCTCGCATGACATCGCCCAGCTCGAGCAGCTGCGCTCGCGCCCCGCCCTGCGTTCGCCCGATCCGATCATCGAGACGCGCGCACAGGAGGTCTGGCTGCTGCAGTCCCGCGGCCGCGACACGGTCTCTCGACGCATCGATTCCGCCGCTCGTGCGACGAGCGAGTTGCGAGCCTCGCTGCGCGCCCTCTCGCCCGCCGCCACTCTCGCCCGCGGCTACGCGATCGCGCACCTGGACGGCGGTGTCATCCTGCGCGATGCGGCCGATGCCCCCGCCGGCAGCGCCCTCACCATCACGGTCGATCGGGGCTCGGTCGCCGCGCGGTCCGAGGGCGAGATCGCGGAGAGCGCGACTCCCGGCTCCGAATGAGCCACCCCCCCGCAGCGCGTAGGATGGGAGGCGTGAGTGCGCTGAACGACACCCCTGTGGACACCCTGTCGTTCGAGGCCGCTCGAGACGAGCTGGTCACGGTCGTCGCGGAGCTCGAGCAGGGTGCACCGACGCTCGAGCAGTCCCTCGCACTGTGGGAGCGCGGCGAGTCCCTCGCCGCCCGCTGCGAGGAGTGGCTCCTGGGCGCGAAGCGCCGGCTCGAGGCCGCCCGCGCCGCAGCATCCGACTCCCCCGCCGGGACCGAATCGTGAACAAGCCCGCGCCCATCGTCGCCGAGATAGGCCGCCCGGAGACCCCGGAGGAGACGGCGGCCCGCAAGGCCGCGTTCAGCAAGGCCTATCGGTCGAGCCAGACGATCCGCGGGCTGGTCGCTGCCCTCATCGCCACCCTGGCGATCGTCATGATCATCATCTTCGCGGTGCCCCGCGGCGAGCCGACGGGTACGAGGGAGATCGATGTGGCCGGCATCGCGGCCGACGTCGAAGCGACCATGGGCAGTCCCGTCGTCGTGCCGGATCTCGGCACGTTCTGGCGCGTGAACGCCGCCGAGCTCACCAGCGGAGCGACCGTCGTGTGGGATGTCACGCTCGCACCCCGCTCCGAGACGGAACGCGGATTCATCAAGATCGCTCAGGCCTTCGACACCGATTCGGCGTGGGCACCGCAGCGCCTGAACGGCATCGCCCCCACCGGCACGGAGGAGATCGGCGGCCTGGAGTGGGATGTGTACCGACTCGGCGATGCCGGGGCGAAGCAGAACCTCACCTACGCGATCGGCACTCAGGCGGGCGACGACTACATCCTGCTGTACGGGTCTCGGTCGGCGGACTCCACCGCCGACCTCGCCGAATCCCTCATCCCCCAGATCCGCGACATCTCGGAGTCCTCATGACACACCCGCTCACACCTGCCGCCGCGTGGAAGCAGATGCAGGAGGGCAATCAGCGGTTCGTCGACGACGCGCCGCAGCATCCGAACCAGGATGTCGCCCGCCGACGGAACCTCGCCGCGGCGCAGCACCCCGTCGCAACGCTCTTCGGATGCTCCGACTCGCGCCTCGCAGCGGAGATCATCTTCGACCTGGGACTCGGCGACCTGTTCGTGGTGCGCAACGCCGGCCAGGTCATCGGTGAGTCGATCGTCGCGAGCCTCGAGTACGCGGTCGCCGTGCTCGAGGTGCCGCTGATCGTCGTGCTCGCCCACGACTCGTGCGGCGCGGTACGCGCCGCGATCGACGGCACGGCGATCGACGCCGCTCCGCTGCCGCCGCACATCTGGAAGCTCATCGCACCGATCGTTCCGGCCGCGCGCAAGGTGCTCGCCGAGAGCGGCGGCACGACGGTCGCGGAGATCGATGCCGATCTGGTCGGCCAGGAGCATCTGCGCAACACCGTCGGCGACCTGCTGCAGTCGTCCGACATCATCGCGAACGCCGTCGCCGAAGGGCGCCTGGGCGTCGTGGGGGCCAACTACCGTCTGGCCGAGGGCACCGCCGTGCCGATCGTCGCCGTGGGCATCGACGCCGAGGATCTGGCCGTCTCGACCGAGACCGCCCACGTCGAGAGCACCGTCATCGAGACCACCGACATCGAGACCGCAGACATCGAGACCGAGGGGCGAGTCCCCGCAACCAAGGAGGGTTCGGAATGACCGACACCGATCAGCGCAGCGGCGAGAGCTCGCAGGGCTACCGCATCGAGCACGACACCATGGGCGAGGTGCGGGTTCCCGTGAACGCGCTGTACGGTGCGCAGACGCAGCGCGCCGTCGAGAACTTCCCCATCTCGGGCAAGGGGCTCGAGTCGGCGCAGATCGCCGCACTCGCTCGCATCAAGAAGGCCGCCGCGCTGGCGAACAAGGAGCTCGGCACGCTTGACGGTGCGATCGCGGACGCCATCGCGCAGGCAGCCGACCAGGTGGCCACGGGCGCTCACGACCGGGAGTTCCCCGTCGACACCTACCAGACCGGTTCCGGCACGTCGTCGAACATGAACATGAACGAGGTGCTCGCCACCCTCGCGACTCGCATCCTCGGCTCGAACGTGCACCCGAACGATCACGTCAATGCCTCGCAGTCGTCCAACGACGTGTTCCCCACCTCGGTGCACATCGCCGTCACGCAGGGGCTCATCGACACCCTGATCCCGGCGCTCGACCACCTCGCTGTGGCACTCGAAGCGAAGGCCGAGCTGTGGAAGACCGCGGTGAAGTCGGGCCGCACGCACCTCATGGACGCCACGCCCGTGACCCTCGGCCAGGAGTTCGGCGGCTACGCGCGTCAGATCCGCCTGGGCATCGAGCGCGTGCAGTCCGCCCTCCCCCGGGTGGCCGAGGTTCCGCTGGGCGGAACCGCCGTCGGCACCGGGATCAACACCCCGCTCGGATTCCCGCAGAAGGTCATCGCGCTGCTCGCGGCCGAGACCGAGCTGCCGATCACCGAGGCGAAGGATCACTTCGAGGCCCAGGCCAACCGTGACGGCCTCGTCGAGACGTCGGGCGCGCTGCGCACGATCGCGGTGTCGCTCACCAAGATCAACAATGACCTCCGGTGGATGGGCTCCGGACCCAACACGGGTCTCGGCGAGCTGCACATCCCCGACCTCCAGCCCGGATCCTCGATCATGCCCGGCAAGGTCAATCCGGTCGTCCCCGAGGCCGTGCTCATGGTCTGCGCCCGCGTGATCGGCAACGACGCGACGGTCGCTTGGGCCGGAGCATCCGGATCCTTCGAGCTGAACGTGGCCATCCCCGTCATGGGAACGGCCCTTCTCGAGTCGATCCGCCTGCTCGCCAACGCCTCGCGCGTGCTCGCCGACAAGACCGTCGACGGTCTGCAGGCGAACACCGAGCGCGCCGCCGCGTTCGCCGGCATGAGCCCGTCGATCGTGACGCCGCTCAACAAGCTCATCGGATACGAGGCCGCGGCGAAGATCGCGAAGCACTCGGTCGCCAAGGGCATCACCGTGCGCGATGCGGTGATCGACCTCGGCTACGTGGAGCGTGGCGACCTCACGCTCGAGCAGCTCGACGAGAAGCTCGATCTGCTGTCGATGACCCACCCCGGCTGATCAGCCGCAGGTTCTGACGGATGCGGGGACTCGTCCCCGCATCCGTCTTCTGCGTCAGGGGACGTGTGAGACCGTGCCCTGTCGGCACGGACCCCGTTCAGCAGCAGCGCGCCCCCGGGTCCGCGTCCTGCGCGGCGTAGTGCCGGCGCCAGAACTCCCGCTCTGTGACGGGCACGCAGTCGGGATGCGCCGATCGCTCGTGCTCGACGTACTGCGCGTAGCGGGACTGTCCGGTGACGCCGTTCATGTACCAGGCGACGGCGCGCCACGCCCGGCGCGCGCCGACGGTCATCGCCGAGGCCATGATCAGTGCCCCCTTGTCGGCCGAGAGGCCGCGGGCAGCGCCTCCCAGTCCTTCTCGACGGCCCGTTCTTCGCGCGATGCGAAGAGTCCTGCGGGAGCGAATCGGTGCGATGCGACCTCGGGGTCCTCGTGGTCGACCACGGCTCCCGGTCGCACCGCCTGGATCACTTTGATCAGAGAGATCGTGATGACGATCACCGACAGCACGAGGAAGGTGACCGACAGTACACCCTGGATCATCGTGTTGCGCACGACCGCCTCCATCGCGGCCATGCTCGTCGCGGTGCCGAACGAGGTCTCCCCTGCGGCCAACGCGTCGCGGAAGGCGACGTGGTTGGCGAAGTACCCGACCTGCGGCACCGTCGAGAAGATCTTCTGCAGCGACGCCGTCACCGTGACGACCGTCACGAACGCGAGCGGCACGGCGACCACCCAGAGGACCCGGAAGGTGCGACGCCTCGCCACGATCGTGAGCACCACGGCGAGCGCGATGGCCGCGAGCAGCTGGTTCGCGATGCCGAACAGCGGGAACAGGGTGTTGATGCCGCCGAGCGGATCGGTCACTCCCATGATGAGCACCGCACCCCATCCGGCCACCATGATCGCCGTGCATATCCAGGCTCCGAGGCGCCACGACGTGTCCTTGAACCGCGGGACGATGTTGCCGATCGAGTCCTGGAGCATGAAGCGCGCGACGCGGGTGCCGGCGTCGACCGCGGTGAGGATGAAGAGCGCCTCGAACATGATCGCGAAGTGATACCAGAACGCCATCATGCCCGTGCCGCCGATCCACTGCTGCATGATGTGCGCGAGGCCCAGAGCCAGTGTCGGCGCACCGCCCGTGCGCGAGACGATCGACTCCTCGCCCACCGCCGCGGCCGTCGACGTGAGCATCTCGGGCGTCAGATTCACTCCGGTCAGCCCGAGGCTGTTCACGAACTGCACGGCCCCCTCGACGGTTCCGAGGGTCGCGGCCGGTGACGAGTTCATCGCGAAGTAGAGCCCCCGATCGATCGAGATCGCAGCGACCAGCGCCATGATCGCGACGAACGACTCCATGAGCATCCCGCCGTAGCCGATGAAGCGGGTCTGCTTCTCCTTCTCGATCATCTTCGGAGTGGTGCCGGAGGCGATCAGGGCGTGGAATCCGCTCAACGCGCCGCAGGCGATCGTCACGAACAGGAAGGGGAACAGCGCACCCGCCCAGACGGGCCCGGTCTCGCCTGCGGCGAACTCGCTGAACGCGGGAACGGTGATCTCGGGGCGTACGAACACGATGGCGACCGCGAGAGCCACGATCACTCCGATCTTCATGAACGTCGACAGGTAGTCACGGGGAGCGAGGAGCATCCACACGGGCAGCACCGCGGCGATGAAGCCGTAGACGATGATGCCCCAGGCGATCGTTGTGCGGTCGAGGGTGAAGATCGCCTGACCCCAGTCGGTCTCGGCGACCATGCCGCCGCCGATGATCGCCGCCATCAGGAGCACGAAACCGATCAGTGAGACCTCGGTGATCTTGCCCGGTCGGATCCACCGCAGGTAGGCGCCCATGAACAGCGCAATCGGGATCGTCATGGCGACGGAGAAGACACCCCAGGGGCTCTCGCCGAGAGCATTGACGACGACGAGCGCGAGGATCGCCGTGATGATGATCATGATGAGCAGCGTCGCGATGATGGCCGCCGTGCCACCGAAGCGCCCCAGCTCGTCCCGGGCCATCTGACCCAACGACCTGCCGCCTCGTCGCATGGAGAAGAACATCACGAGGTAGTCCTGCACGGCGCCCGCGAGCACCACGCCGACGATGATCCAGATCGTGCCGGGCAGGTATCCCATCTGCGCGGCGAGCACCGGTCCGACGAGGGGGCCGGCGCCCGCGATGGCGGCGAAGTGGTGGCCGAAGAGGACTCGGCGATCCGTCGCCACGTAGTCCTTGCCGTCCGCCTTGTACTCGGCGGGCGTCGCACGTCGATCGTCCGGCTTGACGAGATTGCGCTCAATGAACTTCGAGTAGAACCGGTAGAAGACGAGGTAGGTGCAGACGGCGGCGAACACGAACCAGATCGCATTGACGGTCTCGCCGCGCACGATCGCGAGCATCGTCCAGGCGACACCGCCCAGAAGAGCGATGGCGGCCCAGAGCACGATCTTCAGGGGCGTCCAGCGCAGTTTCTCGTCCACCGCCACCGGAGGAAGGCGGTGATCATCGACGGTCTTCGTTGCCTCACTCATGGCGCATCACTCCATCGTCATCGTTGGATGCACCGAGCCTAGACCCGAGGTTCGAGTGAAGGGAACCGGAATCGCCGGACACAGGACAGCGGATGCCGCGAAGCCGCGGCATCCGCTGTCCGAGGGGTGTCAGCTGAGCTCGCCGCCCTCCAGCAGCTCGGTCACGAGCGCGGCGATCGCCGAGCGCTCGGAGCGCATCAGCGTCACGTGCGCGAACAGATCGTGGCCCTTGAGCGTCTCGATCACGCTGGCGATGCCGTCGTGCCTGCCGACTCGGAGGTTGTCGCGCTGACCGATGTCGTGCGTGAGGATGACGCGCGAGTTCTGCCCCATCCGGCTCAGGACAGTGAGCAGCACGTTGCGCTCGAGTGACTGCGCCTCATCGACGATCACGAAGGCGTCGTGCAGCGAACGACCGCGGATGTGCGTCAGCGGGAGCACCTCGAGGAGCCCTCGCTCGATGACCTCCTCGACGACGTTGCCAGAGACCACCGAGCCGAGGGTGTCGAACACGGCCTGCCCCCACGGTCCCATCTTCTCGCCCTGGTCTCCGGGAAGGTAGCCGAGCTCCTGCCCGCCTACCGCGAACAGCGGCCGGAAGACGATGATCTTCTTCTGCTGCTGTCGTTCGAGAACCGCTTCGAGACCCGCGCAGAGCGCCAGCGCCGACTTGCCCGTGCCTGCACGCCCCCCGAGCGACACGATGCCGACGTCGGGGTCGGTGAGGAGGTCGATCGCGATGCGCTGTTCGGCCGAGCGGCCGTGCATTCCGAAGATGTCTCTATCTCCGCGCACCAGCCGGTACTCGCCGTCGCCCGTCACGCGGCCGAGAGCGGAGCCGCGCTCGGAGTGGATGATCAGCCCGGTGTTCACCGGCAGCCCGCGTGCGTCTTCGCTGATGCCGACCTCGCTCTCGTAGAGGTCGCTGATCTCGTCGCCCGACAGGTCGAGCGTCGTGATGCCGGTCCACCCGGAGTCCACCGCCTGCTCGGCGAGGTACTCCTCGGCGCGCAGGCCCAGCGATGCCGCCTTGACGCGCATCGGGAGGTCCTTCGACACGATCGTGACGTCCTGCCCGTCCTGGGCCAGGTGCATCGCCACGGCGAGGATGCGGCTGTCGTTGTCGCTGAGCCTGATGCCGGCGGGCAGCACCGACATGTCGGTGTTCGAGAGCTCGACCCGCAGGGTGCCTCCCTCTCCGACCTCGACCGGGAAGTCGAGTCGTCCGTGCTCGACCCGCAGGTCGTCGAGGTGACGCAGTGCCTGGCGGGCGAAGTAGCCGATCTCGGGGTCGTGGCGCTTGCTCTCGAGTTCCGAGATGACGACGACGGGCAGCACGACGGAGTGCTCCGCGAAGCGGAAGAACGCCTGCGGATCGCTCAGCAGGACGGACGTGTCGAGCACGTAGGTCAGCAGGTCCTGATCCTGATCGCCAGAGGCTGATCGCCTCGTGGTCCTCCGGGTGGATTGCTGCGCGGTGCTGGTGGACTGCTGCGCTGTACGTGAGGTCACGACCCACTCCCGACCCGGGGCATCCCGGTTATTCGATCGAGTCGACCAGGGGGTCACGAGTCGTCAACCTGAGGCCGACCCGACGGGCACCTTGCCCGATGCCTAGAACGTACGACCGAGCACCGACATTGCCGCGTCTCGACACGCCCATGATTCGTTACGTGTTGGTGAACGCGGTGTTGCCGTCACCGTCCGAAGCGACGGTCCCGGTCGGCGAAGTCGCGGATCGCGCGGAGGAAGTCGACCTGACGGAGGTCGGGGCCGAGCGCCTCGACGAAGTAGAACTCGCTGTGCGCGCTCTGCCACAGCAGGAAGTCGCTGAGGCGCTGCTCGCCGCTGGTGCGGATCACCAGATCGGGATCGGGCTGCCCTCCCGTGTACAGATGCTCGCCGATCATCTCGGGCGTCAGGTGGGCGGCCAGATCCTCGATCGTGCCGCCGGAGGCCTGGTGAGCGGTCACGATGCTGCGCACCGCGTCGACGATCTCGTTGCGTCCGCCGTAGCCGACGGCGAGATTCACGTGGAGTCCCGTGTGATCCTTGGTGCGCTCCTGCGCGTCGGCGAGCACCACGGCGAGCTCCGGCGGCAGGATGTCGGCGCGGCCGACGTGCTTGACGCGCCAATTGCCCTCGTGCGACAGCGCGTCGGCGAGCTCTGCGATGATCTCGATCAGATCCGCGAGCTCTGCGGAGTCGCGCTTGAGGAGGTTGTCGCTGGAGAGCAGGTAGAGCGAGACCACCTTGATCCCCAGCTCATCGCACCAGCCGAGGAACTCGCGCATCTTCGCGGCGCCCGCCCGGTGCCCCTCCGCCGGGGTCGCATAGCCGAGCTGCCTGGCCCAGCGCCGGTTGCCGTCGATCATCATCGCCACGTGATGCGGAACGGATGCCGGATCGAGGTGTCTGCGCAGCCTGCTGGTGTAGAGCCGGTAGAGCGGCCCCCGCCCCTGGCCATCGCGTGACATCACCTCACTACGCTACCGTGCCGGACCCCCGCGTCAGAGGGCGAGCGCTCAGGATATGTACGCCTCGCGACATGGTCGGCCGCTTAGAGTGAGCACGTGAGCCCCTCCGATTCCTCGCCGTCCGACCTCCCGCAGCTGCCGCTCCTGGAGGAGGCAGCGCACGACGCCGCGGTCGAGATCAGGCCGACCTGGCGAGGGTGGATCCACGCGGGCATCTTCCCGGTCGCTCTCGTCGCCGGCATCGTGCTCATCGTCGTCGCGCAGGGCGGAGCTGCGAAGTGGGCGGCGGCCGTGTTCATGGTCAGCTCGCTGCTGCTGTTCGGCAACTCGGCCCTGTACCACCGCTTCGACTGGAGCCCGCCCGTCAAGCTGCTCCTCAAGCGGATCGACCACGCGAACATCTTCCTGCTGATCGCCGGAACCTACACGCCGCTCGCCGTCCTGGCGCTTCCCCCCGAGAAGGGCAGCCTGCTGCTCGCTCTCGTCTGGGGCGGGACCGTGGTCGGCATCCTGTTCCGCGTCTTCTGGATCCATGCGCCGCGCTGGCTGTACGTCGCCCTCTATCTGCTGATGGGCTGGGCGGCCGTGATGTTCATGGCCGATCTGCTCGCCGCGAACGTCGCGATGATGGTGCTCGTGATCGTCGGCGGACTCCTGTACACCGGTGGGGCGATCGTCTATGCGATGAAGAAGCCGAACCCGTGGCCAGGCCACTTCGGCTTCCACGAGATCTTCCACGTGTGCACCGTGCTCGCGTTCCTCTGCCACTGGACGGCGTGCCTGCTCATCACGCTCGAGCCGCTCTCCCCCTCGTTGGGGGCCTGAGCGCCGGTCGAGCACAGGACGTCGACGTCGACGCCAGGCGTCGTTCGGGTCAGCGCTTCTCCGGGTCGTCGTCGCCCTCGCGCACGATGGGGAGGTCGGCATCAGACTCGGTGGCCAGATCCGCGGCGCGCGCGGCCTCTTCGGCGTCGAGCTCGTCGCGCACCTCTTCGCGATAGCGCACCCGACGGATGCGACGGTTCATGTCGACGATCAGCAGGATGACCGCCACCAGGATGACGACAACGGCCGCGAAGCCGATGAATCCGGGCGTCACGAGTTCCGGTGCCACGGTCATCGACGGAGTAGGCATCGGGGTCTCGGTCAGAGCGAGCATGGAGTCTGCCTTTCGTGCGCAGGTCGCATAACCTGGAGATACCAGACTAACGACCGGAAGACCCTCCCGTGACGACCGCACAGCAGCTCGACGAACGCTATGGACGAACCCGTAGGCGGCGCGGTCCGTGGATCGTCGTCATCGCGATCGCAGCCGCGGTCGTGATCGCCTTCGGCTGGATGACGGTGACGTCTCAGATGAACGCCGTCGACGCCGATGACCTCGGGTACGACCTGGTCGACGAGCACACCGTGGAGGTGCGTTTCCAGCTCACCGGCGTGCAGGGCAAGAACGTGGCCTGCGTCGTCGAGGCCCTCGACGAGGAGTTCGGGGTGGTGGGGTGGAAGATCGTCGAGATCGCCGCAGGAGACGCCCACTCGCAGGCTCTCGCGGCCACTGTTCCCACGGTCTCGCAGGCCACCACAGGTTTGGTGAACAGCTGCTGGGTCGTTTAGAATCGACCCAGACATACGACGCCCCGGCACGAGCCGGGGCGTCTTGGCATATCCCCCGCGGAACACCGGCGGATAACGAATGAAGGAGCTTCGTCATGTCCACCGACGCTCAGGTTCCCTTCCTCACGCAGGAAGCGTACGACCGACTCGTCGCCGAGTTGGAACACCTGTCGACCACCGGCCGCGATGAGATCGCCAAGCGCATCGAGGCGGCCCGCGAAGAGGGCGACCTCAAGGAGAACGGCGGCTATCACGCCGCCAAGGACGAGCAGGGCAAGCAGGAGGCCCGCATCCGCACCCTGGAGAACCTGCTCAAGACCGCCAAGGTCGGAGAGGCGCCTGCCAGCCGCGGCATCGTCGAGCCCGGAACCATCGTCACGGCCGTCGTGGCCGGCGGCGAAGAGGTCTTCCTGCTGGGCAGCCGCGAGATCGCCGCGGGCAGCGACCACGACGTCTACAGCGAGGCCAGCCCGCTCGGGCAGGCCATCCTCGGACTCAAGGTCGGCGAGAAGTCGTCGTACGAGGCGCCGAACGGCCGCTCCATCTCGGTCGAGATCGTGAACGTCGAGACCTACACGGGCTGATCCCCGATGAACCGCGAGAGCCCCGGCATCCCCTCGGATGCCGGGGCTCTTCCCGTGTGGGGCGCGTCTGCGGCCTCGATCAGTCGGGGACGACGATCGGCTGGAAGCCCGCTCGCCGCAGAGTGTCGAGCGTCAACTCGGAGTGCTCGATGCCGCGCGTCTCGACACTGAGCTCGAGGAAGACCTCACTGATCTGCAGCCCGTGTCCGTGACGCGTGTGCATGGCCTCGATGACGTTGGCCCCGGCCTCGGCGATCAGCTCGGAGACCCGGGCGAGCTGACCGGGGCGGTCGGGCAGCGGGATGCGGATGGTCAGGTACCTCCCCGACGCCGCGAGCCCGTGCGCGACCACGCGCTGCAGCAGCAGAGGGTCGATGTTGCCTCCCGAGAGCACCGCCATCGTGGTGCCCGTCGCCGGGACCTTACCCGCGAGGATCGCCGCCACACCTGCCGCGCCCGCCGGCTCGACGATGACCTTGGCCTGCTCGAGGAGGATGAGGATCGCCCGAGCCAGATCATCGTCCGAGACCGTGACGATGTCGTCGACGAGATCCTTGATGATGTCGAAGGGAATGGCCCCCGGACGCGCCACCAGGATGCCGTCGGCGATCGTCGGCCGCGTCTCGATGTCGACCGGGTTGCCCGCGAGCAGAGAGGGCGGCATCGCGGCGGCGTTCTCGGCCTGCACCCCGATGATCCGCACGGTGCGTCCGAGCTGGGCCGCCCGAGCCTTCACCGCTGCCGCGACACCGGCGATCAGCCCGCCGCCCCCGATGCTGAGGACGATCGTGTCGACGTCGGGGGCGTCTTCGAGCAGCTCGAGACCGAGCGTTCCCTGACCGATGATCACGTCTCGGTGATCGAACGGATGGATGAGCATGGCACCGGTGCGGTCGGCGAAGTCGGCGGCCAGTCGTAGCGAGGTGGCGACGGTCTCCCCCTCGAGGACGACCTCCGCACCGTATCCGCGGGTGGCCAGCAGCTTGGGCACCGGCACCCCGATGGGCATGAAGATGGTGGCCGGGATGCCGAGGGCCTGCGCCGCGAGCGCGACGCCCTGGGCGTGGTTGCCCGCGGACGCGGCGACCACTCCCCTGGACCGCTCCTCCGCGCTCAGGCGCGAGAGGCGATACGCGGCCCCGCGGATTTTGAAGGATCCGGTGCGCTGCAGGTTCTCCATCTTGAGGACGACAGGCGCCCCGAGAATGTCGGAGAGGGCCCGAGACGGCAGGGTGGGCGTGTGCGTGATCACCTCAGCCAGACTCTGAGCCGCGACCTCGAACTCATCCAGGCTGGGGACTGCGCTCATCGATTCCTCTTTCTCCGCTCGCGCGGCACCGTACTCCAGATCAGATCGCCGCTGGGCCCGACTCCCGTGCGCCACGACCCGGAACTCACCGTGACCGCCGCGACGTTGATGAACGCGGCGAGCGGAACGGCGAAGAGCGCACCCGGGATGCCGCCGATCATCGCACCGCCCGCGACAACGAGCACCACGGCGAGCGGATGCACCTTGACGGCCGACCCCATCATGATCGGCTGCAGGATGTGCCCCTCGAGCTGCTGGACCGCCAGCACGACGAGCAGCATCCAGAGCGCGATCCACGGCCCGTTGTAGATGAGGGCGAGGAAGACGGCGAACGCGCCGGTCACGACCGCGCCGACGATCGGGATGAAGGATCCGAGGAAGACGAGCACCGCGACGGGCAGCGCCAGCGGCACCTGGAGGAAGAACGCCCCGAGTCCGATGCCGATCGCGTCGATGGTCGCCACGAACAGCTGTGTCCTGGCGTAGTTGACGATGGTCGCCCACCCGTTGCGCGCGGCGCCGTCGACGGCGGGGCGCGCCTTTCGCGGGAACAGCTTCAGGGTCCAGCGCCAGATGCTGCCCCCGTCGGCGAGAAGGCAGATGAGGATGAAGAGCGAGAGCACGGCACCGGTGACCACATGCCCGAGAGTCGTTCCGATCGCGAGCGCGCCGGACAGCAGCGTCTGCGCCTGCTCGTTGAGGAAATCGAGGCCCTGATCGAGGTAGCCCGAGATCTGTGAGTCCGAGAGGCTGAGCGGCCCCTCGTGCAGCCAGACCTGGAAATCCTGGAAGGCCCGAGCCGAGCTCTCCTGCACCTTGGGCAGCTCGACCCGCACCTGCCAGACGACCAGCCAGACGAGGCCGGTGACGATCGCCGCGGTGCCGAGCAGCGAGACAACGATGGCCAACCACCGCGGCACTCGGTGCCGGAGCATCCATCCGAACGCGGGCCAGAGCAGCGCGGTGATGAGGATGCCGACCATCAGCGGGATCACGAGGAGCTTGAGCTCGATGACCAGCCAGACGAACCCTGCGGCCACCGCGGCGATGAGCAGCAGCCGCCAGGCATAGCCCGCGGCGACGCGCAAGCCGATCGGCACCGCCTGATCGGCCTCCGTGGTCACGGTGCGATCCGTCGATTCCAGGCGCGGACGGAAGAGGTCTCTCAGCCGCGGGCGCTGCTCCTCAGTCATCGCCCAAGTCTACGGCTCTCCCCCCGTGCGCGATGACGGGACCGCGCGCGATGTCGGCGCTCGGCGATACGCTGACGCCGTGACCGATTCGCTCAGCTCCGCCCAGGCTCGACGGATCGCGCTGGCGGCACAGGGCTTCACCCGTTCGCGGCCGGCCACCGTGTCGGCTCGACACGTGCATCGGGTCATGGAGCGGATGGGCGTGCTGCAGATCGACTCGGTCAACGTCTTCGCGCGGTCGCATTACATGCCCCTGTTCTCCCGTCTCGGCGCCTACGATCCGGCCCTCCTCGACCGCATCTTCCTCTCGCGCACCACGCACTACGTCGAATACCTCGCCCACGAGGCGACCTTCATCCCGATCGACGACTGGCCGCTGTGGCGCTTCCGCATGGAGAGGTTCCGCGATCGCGAGGCGTCGCCCGAGTCGTGGTCCTCCACGAATCGGCGGACACTGCGATGGGTGCAGGACGAGCTGCGGGCGCGCGGTCCCCTCCGTCCCGCCGACATCAGGGCCGACGCCCCGCGTGAGCGAGGCACCTGGTGGGATTGGGACGACGTCAAGCTCGCACTCGAGCACCTGTGGCGCACCGGAGACGTCGCGATCAGCGGCCGCAAGGGCTTCGAGCGCACCTACGCCCTCGCCGACCAGGTGGTCCCCGACGCGATCCTGTCGCGAGAGGTGGCGCGCCCCGACGCCATCCACGAGCTGATCCGCCGCGCGGCACGCTCCTCCGGTGTCGCGACGCTCGCCGATCTCGCCGACTACTACCGCATCAGGGACCGTGCCGAGATAGCTCGCGCCGTCGATTCCCTCGTCGACCAGGGCGAGCTCCTTCCCGTGCGGGTACGCGGGTGGGAACGCGGCGGCCGACCTCTGCCCGCGTGGCGACACGTCGACGCCGTCCTGCCGCGTCGTGTGAACGCGACCGCGATCCTGACGCCCTTCGATCCCGTCGTGTGGTTCCACGACCGCGCGCTGCGCGCCTTCGGGCTCGACTACCGGATCGAGATCTACGTACCGGCCGAGAAGCGCCGGTACGGCTACTACTCTCTGCCGGTGCTGGTCGACGACCGCGTGGTGGCGCGCGTCGATCTCAAGGCCGACCGCGCGACCTCCACCCTCCAGGTGCAGTCGGCGTGGTGGGAACCGCAGGCGCTGCCCGCCCTGGATGCGGAGCGCGTCGCCGCCGAGCTCGCCCTCGCCGCATCCTGGCAGGGGCTCGCACACATCTCCGTGTCGGGGTGGGGCACCGCCGCAGAGGACATCCACGCAGTGCTGTCGACGACGGATGCGTCGCTGCGGCGCCATGTCCATCTGCGGGAGGGCGCGGTTCAGAACGAGAGCGCAGGGTGAGGATCCGGTGACGCGTCGCACGGCCGTCGTCGTCGGTCTCCTCGCGCTCATCCTGGCGGCGGGCGCGGCGATGTGGGTCTGGCAGTCGTCGCAGTCGTCGCCGGTGCCGTCGGCGACTCCGCCGTCGTCGAGCACGCCCTCACCGGCCCCCTCGACCGATGTGCGGGCGCGGGCGCAGGAGCTCCTCGACGAGCACCTCACCGAGTGCACCGCGCACGAGTCGACAGGGACGACGATCCCCGAGCACTGCGGCATCCGGATTCCCTGGGGCACCGAGTTCGCGCGAGCCGACAGCATCGGATTCCGCATCGAGCAGTTGCCGGAACTCTCGCTGACGGACGACGGGTTCGTCGCCGACGGCGGCGTGCTGGTGGCCACCGTCACGGGGACCGGCCTCGACGGCATGCCTCGCACCGAGACCTACCGCACCACCGCGTGGTCGGTGCGCGGCGATGTCGCGGTGACGAGCGGGAGCGTCGATCTCTCGGTCCGGTGAGGCGGCGCCGGTCGACGCCCGAACATGATGAAGGCCCGGTGCGTGACGCACCGGGCCCTCATCGAGGATCAGGAGATGATCAGAACTGCACCCGTGGCGGTTCCGAGATCGCCGCGCTGTCCGCGACCTCGAAGAACTCGCGTTCGGTGAATCCGAGTCCCTTGGCGAACAGATTGTTCGGGAAGACCTTGATCTTGGTGTTCAGCTCGCGCACGCCGCCGTTGTAGAAGCGGCGCGCCGCCTGGATCTTGTCCTCGGTGTCGATCAGGGCCTGCTGCAGTCCGAGGAAGTTCTGACTCGCCTGCAGCTGGGGATACGCCTCAGCGACCGCGAACAGACTGCGCAGAGCCTGCTGCAGGTGTCCCTCGGCGATTCCCGCCTCTCCGGGGCCGCTGGCCGAGAGCGTCTCGGCACGAGCACGCGTGACATTCTCGAAGACGGCCTTCTCGTGAGAGGCGTAGCCCTTCACCGTCTCGATGAGATTCGGTATCAGGTCGGCTCGTCGCTTGAGCTGCACCGTGATGCCGCTCCAGGCCTCGTCGACGCGGACGTTCAGTTGCACCAGTGAGTTGTAGGTCGCCCAGAGGTAGATCCCGATGAGCAGGATCACACCGACGACGATCAGTACCGGCACGAGCCATTCCATCAGAGGCCCACCCTTCCTCGTGTTTCTCACATCCTATAGACGCAGTCTGCGCGTCGACTGGGTGCGGGGCGGCACGACGCCACGATCAGGGGCCGAGCACGCGCTCCAGGTGGCGATTCGTGAATCGGCGATCGGGGTCCAGCCGATCGCGCACGGCGGTGAAGTCGCCGAACCGCGGGTACCTCTCACGCAGGCGCTCGGCGGTCAGAGTGTGCAGCTTGCCCCAGTGCGGCCGGCCGCCGTACTCGAGCATGATGGTCTCGACGGCCTCGAAGTACTCCGTCGGATCGACCCTCCAGTAGCGGTGCACGGCGATGTACGCCGTCTCGCGTCCGTGGGCCGTCGACAGCCAGATGTCGTCGGCGGCGGCGAACCTCACCTCGATCGGGAACTCGATGCGCCACCCTCGTCGGTCGATCAGATCCTGCACCTCGCGGAAGGCGGGGACCACGTTCTCCGCCGGCAGCGCGTACTCCATCTCGCGGAAGCGCACCGTACGACTCTGCGTGAGCACGCGATGCGACAGATCTGTGTAGCGCCGGTCTCCTGTGAGTCTCACCGCGAGCCTGCTGAAGGGCGGCGCGACCGCGGGCACGGCCGAGGATGCCGCGCAGGCGAGTCGATAGACGCCGTTGGAGAGCAGGGTCTCGTCGACCCACCGACCGAGCGGAGGAAGCGGCTGTCGACGCGTCGACTCCGGGAGACGGGTCTGGCGCTTGGTGAGGGCGACGGTCGTGTGGGGGAACCAGTAGAACTCGAAATGATCGTGCGTCGCGACGCGCTCGTCGAGTGAGGCGAGCACATCGTCGAGGGGTGCCGGTTCGTCGATCGCCGCCATCGCGAACGACGGCACGCACTGCAGCGTGACCTCGACGATGATGCCGAGTGCGCCGAGACCCACGGACACAGCCGGCAGCAACTCGGGGTTCGTCACCTCGTCGATCCGCAGGAACTCGCCGGCCGCGGTGACCATGGTGACGCCTACGACCTGGGTGGCGAGCCCGCCGTACGCGCCGCCCGTGCCGTGCGTGCCCGTGGAGATCGCTCCGGAGATCGACTGCCTGTCGATGTCTCCCAGGTTCTGCATCGCGAGGCCGTACCGCGCGAGCAATCCGGGAACCCGGTGCAGTCTCGTCCCCGCCAGCAGAGTCACCCGCCCGCTTCGCGCATCCGCGGCGACCAGCCCCTGCATGTCATCGAGCTCGAGCAGCACGCCGGGTGCCACCGCTATGCCGGTGAAGCTGTGGCCCGCGCCCACGGCCTTGATCGTCAGCCCCTGAGCGACCGCCGCCTTCACCGCCCGCTGCACACCCTCCGGCGTGCGCGGCCGCTCCACGCGCAGCGGTTTCACCTGAGCGGAGCGACCCCAGTTCTGCCATGTGCCGCCGATCCGCGTCACAGGAACGCCTTTCCCTCGCCGCGGTAGGTCGGGAGCTCCGCCACCACGTCGTCTCCCGCCACGAGGTGGTAGCGGTCGATCCGCTCGGCGGGCTCACCGCTCTTCGCATGACGGAACCAGACCCGATCGCCGACGCCCAGCTGTCGAGCGGAGACTCCCTGCAGTGGTGTCTGCACCTCGCCGGCGGCCTCTCTGGAAAGGGTGCGGAGCCCCTCCGGCCAGACGGGCAGGGGCTGACGGGAGGCGACGGCGGGTCCCGACGCGATCCAGCCACCGCCGAGCACCGTCGCGATGTCGACCGCGGGCCGGCGTACAACGTCGAAGGCGATGGCCGCGGCGGGAGCGGGGCGGAACGACCGGTACCCGTCGAACAGATGGCCGCCGAGCAGACCGCTCCCCGCACTGACCTCCGTGAGCGACTCGTCGCTGCCGGAGAACTCCAGCGACCCCGTTCCGCCGCCGTTGAGGAACTCCAGCGGTGCGACCTCGCTCAGAGCGGCCACGATCGCGGCACGGCGGTCGCGCAGCTCGGCTCGCGATCGACGCTGCACCAGACGGATGACGGGCGCGTCCGCTCCTGCGGAGTCACCCTGACCGGCGATCTGCGCCTCGTACATCTGCAGCCCGACGAGCCGGAATCCCGGACGGCGGACGATGCGCCGGGCGAAGGCCGCGATCTCCCCCGCCCCGTGCAGCGCCGACCGTCGGACCCCGATATGGCCGAGAGCCGCCGATCTCAACGACGCGTCGGCATCGACCGCCACTCTGATCTCGGGTCTGCGCGTCGGCTCGGCCACGCTGTCGATGATGTCGAGATGCGCGATGTCGTCGACCATCAGCGTGATCCGCCGCGCTGCCTCCTCGTCGGCGAAGAGACTCGCGAGTGCTGCGCGGTCGACCGTCGGATAGCCGAGCACGATGTCGTCGTGGGTCTGGGCGAGCCAGAGCGCTTCGGCGAGCGTGAACGCGAGGATGCCGCGATATCCGGGAAGCGCGAGGACGGCATCGAGGATCCCGCGCACGCGCACGGACTTCGACGCGACGCGGATCGGGAGACCGCCGGCGCGCGCCAGCATGTCCATCGCGTTGTGGCGCAGCGCACCGTGGTCGATCACCGCCACCGGGGCGGGCAACCGGCCCGTCGCCGCAGAGAGACGCGGCCAGTACCGTGCGGGGTCCTGCCACTCGGGAGCGACGGGGGCGGGACCGGTTCGGGGACTCAGATCGGCGGCGAGGTCGAGCATCCCCTCACACTACGACGTGACGGCACTCGGATCCGGGGTTTTCGACACCCGGTCGCACGACGGAACCGTCGATAGGCTGGCTGCGGGCCCCCGTAGCCCAATGGCAGAGGCAGGCGACTTAAAATCGCTTCAGTCTGGGTTCGAGTCCCAGCGGGGGCACCGCGTCTATGCCCGGTCGATCGCCGCAGCGTCGTCGCGCGCGTCGCGGGAACGCGGAGCACCCGCCTCGCGGATGCGGCGCACGATCAGGATCACCAGGCCGATCGCCAGTGCCGCGTAGACGACGTAGTCGAGGTACCCGAGGTACTGCTCGAGCTTTTCGTGCTGGGTGCCGAGGGCGGCGCCGACCCCGATGAGAAGCGAGTTCCAGAGGCCGCTTCCGATGATCGTGTAGGCACTGAAGCGCACGAGGTTCATACGCGACGCCCCTGCAGGGATCGAGATCAGACTGCGGACGCCGGGCACCAGCCGCCCGACCAGCACCGTCCAGCCGCCGCTGCGGAGGAACCAGCGCGCGCCCCGGTCGAGGTCCGACCGGCTCACCAGCCGCGTGGCTGCGATGAGGCGCACCGCTCGCTCCATGCCGATGGCCGCGCCGAGCCCGTACAGCAGCATCGCGCCGATCCACGAGGCCAGCGTGCTCCAGAAGATCAGCCAGCCGAGGGTGAGGTCGCCGCTCTGACTGAGGTAGCCCGCGAACGGCAGGATCACCTCGCTGGGGATCGGAGGCAGCAGGACCTCGATGAATACGAGGACACCGACACCGATGTCTCCGAGTGCGGTGAGGACGTCGGCGGCGAATCCGGTCAGGCCGGTGAAGCCGTGCTCGGCGCTCGTCGCGATGGCAGTGGCGGGGCTCATGAGGGTCTCGTCTCTGTCTGGGCGGTCGGATCATCGTAGAGGAACAGGATGAACCGATGCTGCGAGGTGATCGGCCTACTTCCGGAAGAGATCACCGATTCCTGGGATGCCAAGATCGCCCAGGCGCTCACCCCACCCGCTCACGGTCTCGCCCAGGCCCGAGGTCGCCTCTCCGGCACTTCCGAGAAGTCCCTCGCCCGCGCTCGTCAGTCCTTCGGTGTCGATTCCGCCGGCAAGCCCCTCCACATCGACGGCCCCGACGAGTGCCTCGACATCGAGACCCTGGGCGAGCGACTCGAAATCGACGCCCAGCCCGGCCGCCTGGTCGAGCAGGGGACCGGCGACCGAGCTCAGCACCGCGCCGCCGGCCACGGCGCCGAGGATGCCCAGCCCCGCTCCGCCGACCGCTCCGACCGCGCCCACGCCTCCCGCACGAGCGAGCAGCGTCCGCATCCGGCCGGGCCGAGCGGCCTCGGCACGCCCGGCCGCTCGAGCGAGGTCATCGGGCGACGTCGAGGCGGGGCGCTCGCTGGGAGAGAGTTCAGCCCCCATCCGCGCGCCGACCTGATCTCTCTGCACGGGGGTGAGGCGAGCGAAGGCCTCCCGGTGGATCTGCTCGACGCGATGCGGATCGGCCGTCTGCATCAGATAGTCGTACCGCGCCACCGCTGCCCGGTCCGCGTCGGACACGGAGGCGGCAGCGCGTGCCGAACCCCCGCGCGACGGGGTCGCGCTGCGGGGCGTGGCCGCGGGGCGATTCGAGTATCGATCGTCGCCGCGCTGCGATGCGGAGTGCTTCTCCAGTGCCTGGGCGGCGAGTCCGATCAGACGGTTGAGCTTTGCCATGAGTGCTTCCTTCGAGTGGAGTGGACCACCACGGAAGCTCGAGAGGCTGAGACAGGAGATTCCGTGGTCGTCCGCAGATGTACGGACGCCAGGTCTCCTCCACCCGATGCCGGGCCGGTGGGCCGGGACACGACCTCATGTCCGTAATGACGACTCCACCGCAGATGGGAGTACTCCCCTCGCACTCACGACGGTACCCACTCCACCTATGAGGACGGTGCGAACGGCATCCGTCGCCGACGACGAACGCCCCGACTCCCTGAGGAGTCGAGGCGTTCGATCGGGATCGTGCTGCTACTTGGCCGAGGCCGCGGCCGGCTTCTTGGCCGCGGGCTTCTTGGCCGGCGCCTTGTCGGCCGGCGTGTCGGACGCCTTCGCACCGGCGGGCTTCTCGCCTGCGGCCTTGTCCGAGGCCTTGGCCTGCTCTCCAGGCGCCGTCGCAGAAGGAGCGGGAGCATCGGCGGCCGGACGCGGACGAGCGGCGAACTCCTCGAAGACGTAGCGCGGGTTCTGCACCGCCTCGAGGTTCACGATGTCGCGACCGAGCCAGATGTTGTTCCACCAGCCCCAGATGACGCGGAACTTGCGCTCCCACGTCGGCATGGCGAGGCCGTGGTATCCGCGGTGGGCGACCCAGGCGATGAATCCCTTGAGGGCGATCTTGCCGGACTGGAAGACACCGTTGTAGAGACCGAGACCCGCGACGGCACCGAGGTTCTTGTGGAAGTACTCCTTCGGGTCCTCTCCGCGGAGCACGGCGACGATGTTCTTCGCCAGCAGCTTCGCCTGACGGACGGCGTGCTGCGCGTTCGGCACGCAGAAGCCGCCCACACCTCCGCCGGACAGGTCGGGAACCGCCGATACGTCGCCGGCGGCCCAGGCGCCCTCGACGAACGCCTCGGGGGTTCCCACGCGCAGGTCCGCACGGGTCTGGATGCGACCGCGCTCTTCGACGGGCAGGTCGCCGCCGCGCACCACGGTCGGGTTCGCCATGACTCCGGCGGTCCAGACGATGAGGTCGGTCGGGATGACCTCTCCGGTGGAGAGCTCGACGTTGCCGTCGACCGCGCTCGTGAGCTGCGTGTCGAGGTGCACGTTGGCACCGCGCTTGGCGAGGTCCTTGAGCACCCACTCGCTCGTGGGCAGCGAGACCTCTGGCATGATGCGCCCCATGGCCTCGATGAGGTGGAAGTGCGTGTCCTCGAAGCTCAGCTGCGGGTACTTGCCCACCAGCGACGAGGCCAGCGAGCGCAGCTCGGCGAACACCTCGATGCCCGCGAACCCGCCGCCGACGACGACGACGGAGAGCAGTCGGTCGCGCTCGGGACCCGCCGGCAGGTTGGCCGCCTTGTCGAAGTTCGACATCAGGCGGTCGCGGATCGCGACGGCCTCTTCGATCGTCTTGAGGCCGATGGCGTTGTCCGCGATGCCCGGAATCGGGAAGGTGCGCGAGACGGCGCCCGCCGTGACGACGATCTGGTCGTACGCGAACTCGTACGGCTCGCCCAGCGGCGGCGTGATCGTCGCCACCTTCTGCGCGTGGTTGATGTTCGTCACCTTGGCGTTGACCACGTTCGTGCGCTTCAGGTGGCGGCGGTGAGCGACCACCGAGTGACGGGCTTCGATCGAGCCGGCGGCCACCTCGGGAAGGAACGGCTGGTACGTCATGTACGGCAGCGGGTCGACCATGGTGACGTCTGCTTCACCCTTGCGAAGGTGCTTCTCCAGCTTCCACGCCGTGTAGAAGCCTGCATAGCCTCCACCGACGATCAGAATCTTGGGCACAGTGCTGTTCTGAGGCACAGGGGGACAACTCCTCGGGAGTCAGGAATGTGGCGTGCGAGAGCGCGCCGATCGGATGCGCCGGGCAGCTGCGGTGACGCCAAGCCCTATCAGGATACCAGGGACTGTGAGCGCGATCAGCGGAAGGGTACCGTAGCGCAGTGAATCGGCGCTGGGAAGCAGCGGTGAACCGGGATCCGTGGGCGCGTCGGCGTCGGGCAGAGGGGGGATCTCGACGGGCCCGGCCGACGGCTGCGGCTGCGGCTCGCTCTCGGCACGCCGATAGATGCGGATCCACTCGGCGAGATCGCCCATCGGGTTCTCCGACACCGACGGCACGTCTGCGGTCACGGCCGAGAAGGCGTCGACCAGTCCGTACCCGTAGAGCGGATCAGGGACCTTCGAGACCCCGTCGACGGGGATCGCCGTTTTGATGATGCGGTTGATCACGCTCGCGGCGTTGGCGTCGGGATGCGCGGAGCGGATGAGCGCGGCGATGCCCGCCACGATCGGTGCCGCGCCGCTCGTGCCGCTCCAGGTGACCACCTTGCCGTCGGCCGAGACCCCCAGAAGGCCCTCACTGGGAGCGGCGATCCCGATGGTGATGCCCTGGGTCGACGCCTCGACGCTCGCCGTGCCGGTCTGGTCGACGCCGCCGACCGTCAGCACTCCGGGGATCGTCGCCGGCGCGCCGATGATCTCGGTGCCGCTCCCCCGGTTCCCCGCGGCGACGATCACCACCACGTCGTGCTCGAAGGCGTACAGGAACGCGTCGTCCCAGCTTCTGTCCCAGTCGAGCGTGTTCGTCGTGAACGACAGGTTGATGATGTCGGCCCCGTTGTCCACGGCCCATCGCATGGCCTTCGCGACCTGTTCCGTGAACGGCACGGCCGCCGCCGCGCCGAATCCCACCGAGATCGACAGCAGGTCGGCCTCCGGCGCGACTCCGATCATGCCCGTCCCGTCGGCGGCTCCCCTGCCGGCAGCCAGAGAGGCGACCCACGATCCGTGATTGCCGTCGATCGCGCCGAGCGGGGTGCGCCCATCGGGCGTGCCCGTGCCCGACACGTCGGTACCGCCCACCACCGCGCTGTCGAAGACGCCGGGCACCTTCCCGATGCCGGTGTCGATCACCGCGATCGTGACGCCGTCGCCGCGCGTGGTCTGCCACGCGTCGCGGATGCCCGCTCCGTCCAGCCAGTACTCCGATGCGCGCACCGGATCGGCGGGGTCGTCGGGCACGGGCGGCGGAGTGGCCGACGCGCCGAGCAGGATCACGGATGCCACGGTCAGCGTCACCGCGACGCCGGCGCGGAGCATCCGACGGGGGCTCATGCGGTCGATTCTGCCCGGTCGCGCACCGCGGCACCCGGGTTCTCGCAGTCGCAGCGCTCGGGCGACCATGACGACAGCGCCAGTGCGCGGTCTCCGACGGGGTTGACGCCCGGTCCCGCCGCCAGCGAGTGGCCGGCCAGCGCATGCAGGCACTTCACGCGGGTGGGCATGCCTCCGGCCGAGATGCCGTCGATCTCGGCGACCTCGCCGAAACCGCGGCGGTCGGCCAGGTACGCCTCGTGCGCGGCGGTGTAGGCCGCGGCGATCTCCTCGTCGTCCGCGAGCAGCCCCGCGAGCTCGGGCATCACCTGGGTCGCCTCGAGGGTGGACATCGCCGCGGTCGCCGCGGGATGCGTGAGGTAGTAGAACGTCGGGAAGGGTGAGCCGTCGTCGAGGCGCGGCGAGGTGGCCACGACCGTCGGGTTGCCGCACACGCAGCGCGCGGCGATGCCGACGACGCCGCGAGCGGTTCTCCCCAACTGGGCGGACACCACGGCGAGCTCGGCGGCGGTGGGGGCGGGGAAAGGCGGCGTGGTCACCCCTCCAGCGTAAGGGAGCCGCCGGTGAGGATGCTCGGAGAGACGCGACCCTCGGTGACCGTTCTCCCGAGCTCTCAGCGACCGACGACGGCGGTGTCGCTCAGACCGGCGGAGGTCAGCGAGCGCAGCAGCTGCGGCATCCAGTCGGACGGCGTCTCCTCGAGAGTGTCGCTCACCGGCTGCTGCTCGCGCGGAAGGGCCGCGGGGTCGAGATCGTTGTCGATGAGGAACACGACCTCCCCCGGTTTGACGTAGTACAGCCGTTCCCTGGCCTGCGTGGTGATGAACGCGGGATCGTTCCAGCGCTCCCGCTCCTTCTCGAGGGCGGTGATCTGGTCTTCGGACACCTGGATCGACTGCTCGAGCGCGGCGATCTTCTGCCGCTGATCGATGAAGGTCCCGAGCGTGGGCACGAGCACCCAGGCACCGAGCACGACGAGCGACAGCATGATGACCGAGAAGGCCGAGAGGCGGATGCCGGAGGCCCACTCCCGCACGTCGACGCGACGATCCTGGGCGGTGACTGCGCGCCGCTCGCCCCTCGGCGCACGTCCTCCTGCAGGGGTCGTGCGCCGAGGCGCGGAGGCGGTCGCCTCGCTGTCGCGCGGAGACGGCGAAGGAGGAGCCGGTCGTCGTGCCACGGCTCCTCCTCCGTCAACCGCTCTTCAGGCGGGGTGAATCAGTTGAAGCGGCGCTCAGGCCTGGTAGCGCGGGAAGGCCGAACGACCCGCGAACACCGCGGCGTCGCCCAGCTCCTCCTCGATGCGCAGCAGCTGGTTGTACTTGGCCACGCGCTCGCTGCGGGCGGGCGCACCCGCCTTGATCTGACCGGCGTTCGTCGCGACGACGAGATCGGCGATGGTCGTGTCCTCCGTCTCACCCGAGCGGTGCGACAGCATGGCCGTGTAGCCGGAGCGCTGGGCGAGGCTGACCGCGTCGAACGTCTCGGTGAGCGTGCCGATCTGGTTGACCTTGACCAGCAGCGAGTTCGCGACGCCGCGCTTGATGCCGTCGGCGAGACGCGTCGGGTTGGTGACGAACAGGTCGTCTCCGACGAGCTGGACCTTCGAGCCGAGAGCGTCGGTGAGGAGCTTCCAGTTGTCCCAGTCGTCCTCGGCGAGAGCATCCTCGATCGTGACGATCGGGAAGTCGTTGACCAGACCCTCGTAGTACTCGATCAGCTCGGGGCCGGTCCAGTCCTTGTTGTCGAGACGGTAGACGCCGTCGGAGAAGAACTCCGTGGCGGCGACGTCGAGACCCAGTGCGATGTCGGTGCCCGGCGTGAAGCCGGCCTTCTCGATCGCCTTGACGAGGAAGTCGAGGCCCTCGCGGTTGCTGGGCAGATCGGGGGCGAAGCCGCCCTCGTCGCCGAGGCCCGTCGCGTAGCCGGCGGCCTTGAGCTCGCCGCGCAGCACGTGGTAGGTCTCGACGCCCCAGCGCAGTGCCTCGGAGTACGTCTCGGCTCCGATCGGCGCGAGGAAGAACTCCTGCATGTCGATGCCGTTGTCGGCGTGCTCGCCGCCGTTGATGACGTTGAACAGCGGAACGGGCAGGATGTGCGCGTTGGGTCCGCCCAGGTAGCGGAACAGCGGCAGGTCGGCCGAGTCGGCTGCGGCCTTCGCGACGGCGAGGCTCACGCCGAGGATGGCGTTCGCGCCGGTGCGCTGCTTGTTCTCGGTGCCGTCGGTGTCGATGAGGATCTCATCGACGATGCGCTGCTCGCTCGCCTCGATGCCCTCGAGCGCCGGGCCCAGCTCGTCGATGACGGCGTCGACGGCCTTGAGCACGCCCTTGCCGCCGTAGCGGCTCTTGTCGCCGTCGCGGAGTTCGTACGCCTCGAACGCACCGGTGGATGCACCGGACGGGACGGCCGCGCGCTGCACGACACCGTCGTCCAGAAGCACCTCCACCTCAACGGTCGGGTTCCCGCGCGAGTCGAGAATCTCGCGTGCGCCTACAGCCTCGATCAGTGCCACTGATGTGCTCCTTGCTCAGAGAAAACGTTGTGTGGAGCGTCGTCGATCCTCGGCCAGTCTAGCCCGCCGGCCGGCGCGGCCGAGGAAGCGCGACGGCCGATCACACGACGACGGCGAGGGCGAACCCGTCCCACCCCTTCACGCCGACGGTCTGCAGAGCCGTGGCGTCGAATCGGGGGTCCTCACCCAGCATCCGCAGCGCGTCTCTGGTGCCGATGACCTTCGAATCGGTCGTGTCGTCGCGGACGATCTCGCCGTCGCGGCCGATGTTGTCGAGGATCACGATCGTGCCGGCATGCCCGAGCTTCGCCGCCCAATCGAGGTAGACGGTGTTCGATTCCTTGTCGGCGTCGATGAAGACGAGGTCGAACCCGCCCACGAGGGTGGGGAGCACGTCGACACCGCGTCCGACGTGGATGTCGACCCGCTTCCCCACCCCGGCGGCATCGATGCTGCTCCGCGCGACGGCGGCGTTCTCGGCCTCGGCCTCGATCGTCACGACTCGCCCCTCCTCGCCGACCCCGCGAGCGAGCCAGATGGTCGAGTAGCCCCCGAGCGTGCCGATCTCGAGCACTCGCCGCGCCCCGCTGATGCGCGTGATCAGGTTGAGCAGCTTGCCCGACACCGGAGCGACCTCGATCTCGGGCATCCCCGCCTCCCGCTGCGCGGAGAGCGCCGCCTCGAGCGCGGGATCGTGGCCGACGAGCGTCTCGGCGAGGTAGGCGTCGGCGTTCGACCAGGCGTCGGGGGTGGAGTCCATGGGCTTCAGCCAACCCGTCGCCGTCTCAGGCGTCAAGGGGCGTGCGTGCCCTGTGCGTGACGGGGAGCGGAGAGCATGCGTCCCGGCCGGTCGCCCAGCTCGGGCTGGTTCCGGAACTGACCGGTCAGCGCGAGAACGGCGATGATGACCGCCGCCACGATCCAGGTCGACAGGCCCAGAGGTCCGGCGAGCGCCATGTCGGGCGAGGTCGCCGCGAAGATCAGGACCAGCCCGCCCGCCGCGTTCAGCGAACCGTGGGCGACGACCGCCGGCCAGATCGATGCCGATCGCAGCCGCAGCCAACCGAACAGGATGCCCCAGGCCACACATCCGCCGACCATGAAGAGCACACCGGTGAGATCCGTGCGGCCGAAGTTGTACCCGAGCAGGATCACCGGGCTGTGCCAGAGGCCCCAGACGGCTCCGCTGATGAGCAGCGTCGGCCAGGTGCCGAGCGGCCGCAGCGCCGGAACCAGCCAGCCGCGCCAGCCGAGCTCCTCGCCGAACGCCAGCACGCTGTTCAGCAGCGCGCCGACCGGGATGAACGCGATCTGCGACAGCACGACGACGCCGACCGGGGGCACAGGGGTGCCCGCGGGCAGCATGCGCTCGAGCTCTGCGGCGAGCGCGGCGAAGGTCAGATCGATCTGCATGAAACCCAGAGCCGCGGCGAGCGCGACGGCGAGCGCCACGATCACCGGCGGCGCGAGCCAGCCCGCCACGAGCAGCCAGACCACGCGACGGGCAGGACGCAGCGGCCAGATGCCCAGGAAGCGGATGCGATCACCGCGGTCGGGCACGCGCATCGCCAGCATCACGACCAGCGCCGCGACGGCCGGCGTGAACATCATGAGCGGGAGGATCACCGGGGCGAGCGGCTCTGCGAGGCCGTCTCCCAGCCACAGCGGGAGGGCGACGAGCCAGGCCAGCCCGCAGGCGAGGAGGACGAAGGCGATGACGGCGAGTGTTCTCTGTCTGGTCATGAATTCTCTCCTCGAGCGGCGGATGCCAGGACGGATGCCGCGGTGGCCGCATCGTCGACCGTGACGACGAACACCCGCCCGTCGGTGCGCGTGATCTCGAGCGCCTCCCCCGTGCGGAGCACGAAGCCGCGCCGGCCGTCCGTGCCGATCCGGTAGCCCCATCCGCCGAACTCGGCGAACGGATCGACGCGGATGGCACGGGCGCTCGCGATGTCGGCGGCGGCGATGTCGAGTCGCGGCCAGCCGGCGATCGAGCGCACACGCAGGCCCTGGGCGCTCGCCCGCACCCGCACGGTCGCCGAGGTGCCGATGGCTGCGACCACCAGGAGGGCGACCGCGGCGACGACCCACCCGGCCGTCAGGTCCTGCGCGATCAGAAGGACGGCCAGAGCCACCGAGACGAAGGCGCACAGTCCGAGCACGATCTGCGCTCCCCTCGCCATCGTGACGCTGCCCATCCACGCCGCACGTTCCCCGTCGGCGAGAGCGAGAGGGGGTGAGGGTCGGGTCGTGGAATCCTGCACCGCATCCACCCGCGGCTGCAGGAGCCACCCGACCAGGGCGAGTGCGGCCATGCCGACGAGCCCGAGGACGGCCCAGGGCGTGATGTCGGCGGCGTCCGCCGCATCCGCGAGACCCCGTTGCGCGTCGACCGACATCACGGAGAGGAAGGCGATCATCGCCGACGTTCCGAGACTCACGGCTCCCAGCAGGCGGGCGGAGGCTGACCACTGCGGTCCGGCGGCCCGAGCATGGGAGGGTGCTGTCGTCTGCCGGCGAGAGAGCAGCGTGATGCTCGCGAACAGTGCGACGAGCCCCCCGCCCACTCCCAGCAGCACGGCGAGGTTCGCCCACCGTGGCCCGTACCCGTCGACACCGTCGGCGCCCCAGTGGATGGCCGACGGGTCGGGCGTCTCGGGCAGCCAGGCCACGAGAACGATCGCGGCGAGCGCGATGATCGCCGCCGGGATGATCACCCCCACCCACAGGTAGGCGGTGCGGGCGCGACGGATCTCGGCGGTCATAGTTCGGTCTCCTTGATGAGGGCGGCCAGGGTCGTCGGGGCGATGCCGAGGGCTGCGGCCCGGGCGACGAGAGCAGAGATCTCCTGCGAGAGCTCGGCGAAGGGTGCGGCGGAAGCCGACACGACGGCTCCGCGTCCGCGCCGGAGGTCGATCAGTCCCTCGTCGCGCAGCTGCTGGTACGCGCGGAGGACGGTGTGCAGGTTGATCTCGAGCGCCTCGGCCAGCTCTCGAGCGGCGGGAAGACGGTCACCCGGCGAGAGGCGTCCGGTGAGGACATCCGCTCTGACGGAGGCCGCGACCTGGTCGAACAGCGGGCGCGTGCTGTCTGCATCGATACGGATGAGCATCGCGCACCTCTCTTCTAGTTGTTCTACAGAAACTATAACAAAGAATCCCCCGCCGACCCACTTGACGAGGTCACCCTCCGTTCACTCCGGCGTGGCACGATGACGGGATGCCCCTCGCTCGCCGCCTGACGCTCGGGGACGCCACAGCGATCGGTCTCGGTTCGATGATCGGTGCGGGAGTGTTCTCCGTCTGGTCGCCGGCGATCGGCGTCGCAGGCAGCGGTATCCTCATCGCCCTCGTGATCGCGGCCGTCGTGGCCTACTGCAACGCGACCGCCTCTGCTCAGCTCGCCGCCGCGCACCCTGTGGCCGGGGGCACCTATGCCTATGCACGGGCGGAGATCGGCCCCTGGTGGGGATTCGTCGCCGGGTGGAGCTTCGTGATCGGCAAGATCGCGAGCTGCGCCGCCATGGCGATGACCTTCGCGGCCTATGCCGCACCCGAGGGCTGGCAGACGCCCACCGCCGTCGTGGCCGTCGTCGCGCTCACGATCGTGAACTGCTTCGGCGTCACCCGCACGGCGCTGCTCACCCGCATCCTGGTGGTGTGCTCGCTCCTCGGGCTCGCCGTCGTCGTCGCGGCGGGGCTCGGCGCAGCATCCGACCTCTCCCCCGCACCTCTTCCGGATGCCACCGCCTACGGCGTGCTCCAGGGGGCGGGCCTGCTGTTCTTCGCCTTCGCCGGATATGCGCGGATCGCGACGATGGGCGAAGAGGTGATCGATCCCGCCCGCACGATCCCGCGGGCCGTCCTTCTCGCCCTGGGTGCGACGGTGCTCGTGTACGTCCTGGTCGCGATCACGGTCATCGTGACCCTCGGGGCGGATGCCGCATCGAGCACCGCGCCTCTGGCTGACGCGCTCACCGCCGCGGGGTGGCCGATGCTCTCACCGATCGTGCGCGTGGCCGCTGCAGCCGCCTCGCTCGGCGCTCTTCTCGCCCTGCTCACCGGCATCGGGCGCACGACCCTCGCGATGGCGCGCGAGCACGACCTGCCGTCGCTGCTGTCGCACGTCGATGCTCGCTGGCAGGTGCCGCGCCGCGCCGAGATCGCCATCGGCGCGATCGTGGTCGGCATCGTCCTCGTCGCCGATCTGCGCGACGCGATCGGGTTCTCGTCGTTCGGGGTGCTGATCTACTACCTCATCGCCAATGCCGCCGCATTCCGGCAGAACGCCGACGCCCGTCGCCACCCGCGCGCACTCCAGGTGGTCGGAGCGCTCGGCTGCCTTCTGCTGCTGAACACGCTTCCGGTGATCGCCTCGATCGTCGGAACCGTCGTCGTCGTCATCGGAGTCGCCTACCGGATGCTGCGGCTGCGCCTGGCGCGACGCTGAGCGGGAGTCCATCGGCGTCGCGCGATCCGAGCGCCCGCTCGGCCGCGAGGCAGGCATGCGGCAGCAGCGCCTCAGCCGTGCGACGGTAGCCGAGAGGGCTCGGGTGGAAGCGATCGAGGCTGAACATGGCCTCCGGATCGTCGAAGAACATCGGCCCGACGGCCCGTCTCAGATCGACCGGGCGCGCGCCGGCCGACGACGCGGTCTCGGCCTGCGCGCGGGCCAGCCTGCGCGACATGCTCGAGACCAGCCTGCGCAGGGGCTGCGGCACGGGCCGGAGCGCGCCCAGGTCGGGGCAGGTGCCGACGACGACCTCCGTCCCCTCGCGTCGCAGGCGCAGGATCGCCTCGCGCAGGTGACGCGTCGACTCCGACACCGCGACTCGGTGCGTGACGTCGTTGCCGCCCACCACGATCACCGCCACATCTGCGGCGTGATCATCGGGGAGGGCATCGAGCTGCCGGGCGAGGTCGGAGGATTCCGATCCGACGACGGCGATGGAGCGCAGGCGGACCGGCCGGTGCAGCGACCGCGCCATGCCCTTGGCGAGGCGACCGCCGAGCGTCTCCTTGCGATGCCGCGCTCCGAGCCCGGCCGCGAGCGAGTCGCCCAGGAGGAGGAGTTCGACCGGTGCGCCGTCGAGCGCACGTCGCCAGACGCGGTCGGCGTCGATCGACTCCTCGCCCAGCGGCTTGCCGATGCGCCGGCGCGCGACGGCAGCCTGATGGGTGAGCAGACGTCGGAAGCCGACCGACGCGGCCGTCATCGCGCCGATCACGGCGAACACCACGAGGGACTGTCGGCGCATGAGCGCCATTCGACCCGACACCCGTGAACGCCGAGTGAACGGCGGATCTCAGGAGAGGGGTCGCAGGTCCAGCTCGCTCGATCCCGCCGACACGTTCGCGAACGCCGTGTACCCGTCGGCCGCGGAGCGCTCGAGCAGGGCCTTCACGTTCTTCGTCCGGCGCTCGAGCCGCACGCGCGCGCCGCTCGAGAGAAGGCTCGCTTTGTGAGCCACCAGCTCGGCGACGGGCACGTCGGCGTCGTGGATGAGGACGACGGCCCGCTCGACGGCATCCGCTCCTGTCGTCACGAGGTCGACCAGTCGCTCGAAGCCGAGCGAGAAGCCCACGGCGGGCACCTGCTGCCCGAGGAATCGGCCGATCATGCCGTCATAGCGCCCTCCGCCGCCCAGCGAGTAGGTCACCGAGGGGTGCGCCAGCTCGAAGATCGTGCCGGTGTAGTAGCCCATGCCACGCACGAGGAACGGGTCGAACACGAGGGGCACCTCGTCGGCCGAGGTCACCGATCCGGTCGAGGGGCGCCCGGCGGCGACGGCATCGCCGATGGCGACCAGGTGCTGCACGATCTCGTCGGGCACCCCCTCCGGGAGCGCCTTGCGGATCTGCCTCTCGCCGAAGGGGTTGTACTCCATCGTCTGCGGGCGTTTCAGGAACGCCTCGAACGCGTCGACGGCTGCGCTCGACTCGGTCTCCTGAGCGTTCCGCAGCGCACGGTCGCGGAGCTCGGCCGTCACGCCGTCTGGCCCGATCTTGTCGAGCTTGTCGATCGTGATGAGCACTCCCGGCCGTTCTTCCGCCGTGAAGCCGAAGCTGTCGAGCATCCACTCGAGCGCCCGCCGGTCGTTGATGCGCACCGTGGCACCCTCGAGACCCAGCGCATCGACCGCGTCGAGCGACGCGACCATGAGCTCGGCCTCGGCCCGCGACGAGTCGTCGCCGATGATGTCGATGTCGCACTGCACGAACTGGCGATATCGACCCTTCTGCGGGCGCTCGGCGCGCCACACCGGACCGATCTGGATGGCCCGGAACACCCCGGGCAGCTGACCGCGGTTGCTGGCGTAGAAGCGAGCGAGCGGAACAGTAAGGTCATAGCGCAGCCCCAGGTCGGCCAGCGCACCCTGGTCGTCGGCGGCCTCACGGATCGCGTCGGCGTCGAGACCGCGGCGCAGCACGTTGTAGGCGAGCTTCTCGTTGTCGCCGCCGATGCCGGCGTGCAGCCGCGAGTACTCCTCGAGCGCGGGGGTCTCGATCTCGTCGAATCCGTGCGCCCGATAGCGGTCGCGGATGACGGAGAGCACACGCTCACGGCGGGCCTTGTCGGCGGGGAGGATGTCGCGCATTCCGCGCGGCGGATTCACAGTAGCCACCCCTCCATCTTCCCAGGTCGTCGAGGTCGAGCGTGGCGGCGGCGGTCGGGCATCGGTTCCCGGCTCTCCTCCTGGGTCTCAGCCGCGAGCGTCGGCCTCCGCCTCGACGACCTCCGCCTCGATCCGACGCAGCCGCTCGCGCAGCGCCCGTTCGGAATCCCAGCCGTGGGCGCGCGCGGTCGTCACCAGCGCGAGCAGGGCGTCGCCGAGCTCGGCCTCGGAGGTCGGACCGGGGTCGGAGGTGGGACCGGGGTGAGAGGTCGCGTCCGGCGAGGGCACCTCGACCCCGGCGCCGGACGCTCGTCCGAGGATCTTCTGAGCGAGGGCGAGAGCGGGCATGCCCCGCGGCACGCCGTCGAGCACGCTCGTGCGCGTGCGCTTCTCGGCTGCCTTCGCCGCGTTCCAGTGCACGAGCACCTCCTCCGGCGTCGTCGCCACCTCTCCGGCGAAGACGTGCGGATGCCGGCGCACCATCTTCTCGGTCAGCGTGGCCGCGACGTCGTCGATGTCGAAGGGATCGTCCGGATCCTGGGCCGCGATCGCCGCATGGAACAGCACCTGCCAGAGCAGGTCGCCGAGCTCCTCGCGGAGATCGGCCGCGGTCCCGGATTCGACGGCGTCGATGACCTCGTGCGATTCCTCGATCAGGTATGGAACGAGGTCGCGATGGGTGATCCGCTGCGACCACACGCAGCGCTCGCGGACCGCTCGCATGGTCTCCGCGGCCTGCCGCAGCGGATCGAGGTCCTGCACGCCGGACATGTCTGCGTCCTGAGCCGAGTCCATGTCACTGCACCTCGACCGTGATGCGTCGGTACCACCGCGCACGCAGCGACACGATGACGCCCGAGAGCGCGAGCGCGATGAGCGACCCCACCAGCACCCCGAGGATCGCCTGGTCGCGGATCACTCCGTCGTCGGCGAAGGCGAGATTCGCCAGCAGCAGCGAGACCGTGAAGCCGATGCCGCCCAGCGTGCCCGCGGCGATCAGATCGGCGAACGGCAGTGCGGGCGCCGAGCCCCGGGGGCGGATGCGCATGGCCAGCCAGCCGAACAGCGAGATGCCGACGATC
Organism: uncultured Microbacterium sp.; assembly: GCA_963518515.1. Classification (GTDB taxonomy): domain Bacteria; phylum Actinomycetota; class Actinomycetes; order Actinomycetales; family Microbacteriaceae; genus Microbacterium. The sequence continues at coordinate 156,612 of CAUQIW010000005.1, read as the reverse complement.
TTGCCCACCGGAAGGGCGACCACGATCCCCCAGAACGCCGGCGAGAGCTCGGTCGGAGACACGGCCGGAATCACGACGAACGCGGCGACGAACGCGAAGATCGGCAGGATCGCGCCGTTCACCGTGGGCTCGAGCGCGTGCCGCACGCGGGCGGCGGGCTCGGGCGCCATCACCAGCCCCAGCAGCACGCCGGCGATGGTCGCGTGGATGCCGGAGGCCGCCATCAACCCCCAGGCGACGATGCCGACGACGACCATCAGGACCGCCACCGCGGCGTGCCCGCGCGCATGCAGCTCGCGGCTGAGCAGCCAGAAGGCGACGACCGCGACGATGGCGAGCACGAAGAGCAGCCAGTGAACATCGTGCGCGAACAGCACCGCGATGAAGATGATGCCGATGATGTCGTCGAGGATCGCGAGCGCCAGGAGGAACACCCGCACCGTCGGCGGCAGCCCCTTGCCGAACATGGCCAGCACACCGAGCGCGAATGCGATGTCGGTCGCCGTGGGGATCGGCCATCCGGTCGCCATGGCAGGACCTCCCGCGATGAGCAGGTAGACCGCGATCGGCACCAGGACTCCGCCGGCGGCGGCGATCGCCGGCTGCACGGCCTTGCTGAACGAATCGAGTTCGCCGTGGGTGAGCTCGTACCGGAGTTCGATCGCGACGACGAGGAAGAACACCGCGAGGAGTCCGTCGGAGACCCAGTGCGCGATCGACAGATCGAGGCCGGTTCCGGGAACGGCGAGGTGGGCGTCGAGCACCCCGGCGATGGCATCGTGAGTCGGGAGGTTGGCGAGGAGCAGACCGAGTCCTGCCGCCACGAGCAGCAGGACCGCGGGGAACTGCTGGCCGCGAAGAGGGTTCGCCGAGATGCGCATCGCTCCATGCTAGGTCGCCGGGCGTCCGTCCACTCACCCGACCGCGGGGTGCGTCTCGGTGCGTCATGCGTTCAGAGCACCGGGGTCTCGGAGGATACGCTCGAACGGTGACCCCCGAACACGTCTTCCCCGAGCCCACCGACACGTCGGCCATCCGCATCATCGGCCGGTTCGAAGCCGGCCGCGGCATACCGGACGCCATGCGCTCCGACGTCAGGATGCTCGGTGCGCTTCTCGGCCAGGTGCTGAAGGAGGCAGGAGGTGACGGCCTCTTCGAGGACGTCGAGCGCCTGCGTCTCGCGAGCATCCAGGCATACGACGAGGAGACGTCCGACGCCTTCGATCGCGCGGCGGCGATCGCCGAGTCGTTCAGCATCGCCCGCGCCGACGAGGTCGCTCGCGCGTTCACGTGCTACTTCCACCTCGTGAATCTCGCCGAGGAGCACCAGCGCGTGCGCGTCCTGCGCGAGCGTGCAGGACAGCCCGGCCGCGAGGACGCCGCCGACACCGTCGCGACGGCCTACGCGAGGCTCAAGACCGAGGTCGGCGATGACGAGGCCCGCCGCCGCCTCGAGGGACTGCGCTTCCACCCCGTCTTCACGGCGCACCCGACAGAGGCACGTCGTCGAGCGGTCTCGTCGAGCATCCGACGCCTGTCCGAACTCCTCACCCAGCATGATGCCGCGAGCGAGGGCGGTGCGGAGGAGCACCGCGCCAAGCGCCGCATGCTGGAGGAGATCGACACCCTGTGGCGCACCGCGCCGCTGCGCGCGCAGAAGCCCACGCCCACCGACGAGGTGCGCACCGTGATGGGCGTCTTCGACGAGACCCTGTTCACCACGGTGCCCCATGTCTACCGTCGCATCGACGACGCGCTGCGCGGCGACGAGTCGGGCTCGAGCGCGCCCGTGGTCCCCGCCTTCGTGCGGATCGGCTCGTGGGTCGGCGGCGACCGCGACGGCAACCCGTTCGTGACCGCGTCGGTCACCCGCGAGGCGTCGAAGATCGCCTCCGATCACGTGCTGCGCGGGCTCGAGCGGGCACTCGAGCGCATCGGTCGCACCCTCACCCTCGGCGCAGAGGACACGCCGGCAAGCGTCGCGGTCTCGGCTCTCTGGGAGCGATTCGTCGCCACCGAACCGCATGCTGCGGAAGAGCTTGCGGCGCGCTCCCCCGGCGAACCGCACCGCCGCGTCGTGCTGTCGTTCGCGCACCGGGTCGCGGCCACGAGGCGCGGAGACGACCAGCGCTACGGGGCCCCCGAGGAGCTGCTCGCAGATCTGCGCACGCTGCAGGAGTCGCTGGCGGATGCCGGTGCGAAGCGCCACGCGTTCGGCGGAGTGCAGCACCTGATCTGGCAGGTCGAGACCTACGGCTTCCACCTCACCGAGCTCGAAGTGCGGCAGCACTCGCAGGTGCACGCCAAGGCTCTGGCCGAACTCGCGAGCGGCGAGGCGATCAGCGCGCAGACCGAAGAGGTCCTCGAGGTGTTCCGTGCGATCGCCGAGATCCAGCGCGACCGTGGACTCCGCGCCGCAGGACGCTACGTCGTGTCGTTCACGCAGGCCGCCTCGGACCTCTCGAACGTGTATGCACTCGCACGGCACGCGCTCGGCGACGACGCCCCCGTGCTCGACGTGGTGCCGCTGTTCGAGACGTTCGCCGACCTGCAGGCCGCACCGGGCATCCTGGCGGAGGCCGTCACCTTCCCCGAGTTCCAGGCGCGGATGGCCGCCACCGGCAACCGCCTCGAGGTCATGCTCGGCTACTCGGACTCGTCGAAGGACGTCGGCCCCGTCGCCGCCAACCTCGCCCTGTACGAGGCGCAGGAGAAGATCGCCCAGTGGGCGAAGGACGAGCGCATCGAGCTGACTCTCTTCCACGGCCGCGGCGGTGCTCTCGGGCGCGGCGGCGGACCTGCGAACTCCGCCATCCTGGCGCAGCCGCCGCACTCCGTCGACGGCCGCTTCAAGCTCACCGAGCAGGGTGAGGTCATCTTCGCCCGCTATGGAGAGCCGGCGATCGCCATGCGCCACATCGATCAGGTCGCCGCGGCAACGCTGCTGGCCTCGTCGCCGAGCGTCGAGCAGCGCACGAGTGAGGCGGCGGCGCGTTTCGCCGACGTCGCCGCGATCATGGACACCGCCTCGCGCGAGAGGTTCTTCTCGCTCGTGAAGGCGGAGGGCTTCGCCCCGTGGTTCGCCACCGTCACGCCCATGGAGGAGATCGGTCTGCTCGCTCTGGGCTCGCGCCCGGCCCGTCGCGGCCTGTCCGTCGAGTCGCTCGAGGACCTCCGCGCCATCCCCTGGGTCTTCGCCTGGACGCAGGCGCGCATCAACCTCGCCGGCTGGTTCGGCCTGGGCACCGCACTCGCCGCCGTCGGCGACGAGGCTCGTCTGATCGCCGCCTACCGCGAATGGCCGCTGCTGCAGACGATGATCGACAACGTGGCGATGAGCCTGGCGAAGACCGACGAGCGCATCGCCCGCGAGTACCTCGCGCTCGGCGACCGCGACGACCTGGCCGAGCTCGTGCTGCAGGAGCTCGCGCTGACGCGCGAGTGGGTGATCCGCATCACCGGCGGCGTCGGACTGCTCGAGAACAAGCCGATCCTCCAGCGTGCCGTGCAGCTGCGCACCCCCTACGTCGATGCGCTCTCGCTGCTGCAGCTGCGCGCTCTTCGAGCGCTTCGCGATGCGTCCGCGGCCACGGGCTCCGGGTCCGACGAGGAACAGCGTCGGCTGCTCCTGCTGTCGGTCAGCGGTGTCGCGGCCGGCCTGCAGAACACCGGGTGACGCGTTCCCGCGATCTCCCGCCCCCTCGTCCTCCCCGTCGAAAGAGCTCTTCAGCGTGACCGCACTGACCCCTGCCACCGCCTTCCACCCGCTCGACACCGCCGTCCAGCCCGTCTTCGACACGGTGCTCTCGCGGAGCCCCTACGAGCCTGAGTTCCATCAGGCCGTGCACGAGGTGCTGCACTCGATCGCTCCCGTGCTCGAGGCGCGGCCCGAGTACGTCGACGGAGGCATCCTCGAGCGGCTGGTCGAGCCGGAGCGTCAGATCCTCTTCCGCGTGCCATGGGTCGACGATGCCGGCAGGCTGCAGGTCAACCGCGGGTACCGCATCCAGTTCTCCTCGGTCCTCGGACCCTACAAGGGCGGGCTGCGGTTCCACCCCTCGGTGAACCTCTCGATCATCAAGTTCCTCGGCTTCGAGCAGATCTTCAAGAACGCGCTCACCGGCCAGGGCATCGGCGGAGGCAAGGGCGGGTCAGACTTCGACCCGCACGGCCGGTCCGACGCCGAGGTCATGCGCTTCTGCCAGTCGTTCATGAACGAGCTGTACCGCCACCTCGGCGAGCACACCGACGTGCCGGCGGGAGACATCGGCGTGGGCGGACGAGAGATCGGCTACCTCTTCGGTCAATACCGCAAGGTGACCAACCGGCACGAGTCGGGCATGTTCACAGGCAAGGGCATCGGCTGGGGCGGCGCCGAGGTGCGCACGGAGGCGACCGGCTACGGGGCGGTGTTCTTCGCGCAGGAGATGCTCGCGGTGCGCGGCGACTCGCTCGAGGGCAAGCGCGTCGGCATCTCGGGCTCGGGCAACGTCGCGATCTACGCGATCCAGAAGGCCGGCCAGCTCGGCGCGACCGCTGTCACCGCATCGGACTCGTCCGGCTATGTGGTCGACGACGCCGGTATCGACGTCGACCTGCTCCGCCAGCTCAAAGAGGTCGAGCGCGCCCGCATCGTCGAGTACGCGAACCGCCGCCCCGGCGCCCGGTTCGTGGAGGGCGGCAACGTCTGGGATGTGCCCGTGGACATCGCCGTGCCCTCTGCGACGCAGAACGAGGTCAGCCTGGCCGACGCGGAGGCGCTGATCGGCAACGGTGTGATCGCGGTGTCCGAGGGCGCCAACATGCCGTGCGTGCCCGACGCGGTCGACGCCTTCCAGCGTGCCGGCGTGCTCTTCGCCCCCGGCAAGGCCGCCAACGCGGGCGGCGTGGCGACGTCGGCCCTGGAGATGAGCCAGAACGCCTCGCGTCAGCGCTGGAGCTTCGGCGACAGCGAGAACAGGCTGCGCGAGATCATGGCCGACATCCACACGGCCGCCTTCGACGCGGCAGAGCGCTATGACGTGGCGGGTGACTACGTGGCCGGCGCCAACATCGCCGGCTTCGAGCGCGTCGCGGCCGCGATGCTCGCGCAGGGCGTGATCTGAGGTCAGGCCTCTGCGCAGTCGGAGGCTCTGTCAGCCGGGACCTCGCGATCGTCGGCGTGCCGGGCCAGGGAGCGGCCGTAGCGCTCGGTGAGCTGCACCATCAGGTCGGGGGTGTCGCGGTCGACTCCGAAGACATGACCGGGAAAGTCGAGGTCGGGCTGCGCGGCCGAGATCTCGGCGTCGCGATCCGGTGAGAGCAGTCTCACCGGGTCACCCACCGCCACCCACCCGATGGGCACGGTCGTTCCTGAGGGCAGCACGGCGCGGCGGTGCACGATCGCGTTCACCCGCACCTCGCTGCGGTCGCCGATCAGCGCGCCGTTGAAGACACGCGCACCGGAGGCGAGGAAGACCTCCTCCCCCACTGTGGCGCCCGCGATGCTGGCGAGTGTTCCGACGAGCGTATGGGCGCCGATGTGCACCGCGTCGGCGGCCGTCGCCCTGACGAGCGCGTTCTCCATGACGATCACGTGCTGCCCGATCCTGATCGGGCCTCCCTCGGCCGTGATCACGGCGCCGTGCAGCACCTGGCAGCCCGCGGCGATCTCGACGTCGCCCGAGATCACGGCGGTGGGAGCGATGACGGCGGTGTCATGGATCCGGGGCCGAGCCCCGAGGTGCTCGTACAACATGACGCCAGCGTAGCCCCGACGACCGCTGATACGCTCGCGTCATGCAATCCCTGTGACTCGATCCCCCGTGCCGCACGCCCGCTCATCCGCGCGTCCCGGCTTCCTCGATCGAAAGGCTTGCCCATGTCCACTCCTGACCTCCCCCTCGCCGGCAGGACCGCTCTCGTCACCGGAGTCTCACGCCGTCGCGGCATCGGGTTCGCGGTCGCCGAGACGTTCGCCCGGCTCGGTGCCAGCGTCTTCCTCCATCACTTCCGGCCGCACGATGTCGAGCATCCGTGGGGCGGTGACGACCTCGACGCCGTGCGCGCAGGCGTCGCGCGATCGCTCGCGCCGGGTGCGGTGATGGGCGACCGGCACGCCGATCTGCGGGACGCCGACGAGGTGGAGCCGCTTCTCGACGCGGCATCCGCCCTGACCGGCCGCCTCGACATCGTGGTCTGCAATCAGGCCATGAGCGGAGACGACGGATCGATCTTCGACATGACCGCCGAGCGACTCGACGCCCACTGGCAGGCGAACGCCCGTGCTTCGCTGCTGCTCACCGCGGGTCTGGCACGTCGTCGACGGCTCGAGCTCGGAGACGCGGATGCCACGGCGGCGCGCCCCGGCGACCGCATCGCCGCGCTCGGTCCGTTCGAGCGACCCACCGGCCACGTGATCTGGATGACGTCGGGGCAGGGCCATGGCGGCATGCGGGGTGAGATCTCGTACGCGACCAGCAAAGCGGCGCTGGCCGGGATCACCCGGTCGGTCGCCATGGAGCTGCTCGACGTGGGGATCGTGCTCAACACCGTGAACCCCGGCCCCGTGAACACCGGATACCTCGACCCGGCGACCACCGATCGAGACCTCTCCGGGGTGGACGAGTGGATCTCCTCGACCCCGTTCGGTCGAGTGGGACGCCCCGAGGATCCCGCGAGTCTGATCGGCTGGCTCTGCACCGATGCCGGCTCCTGGCTCGTCGGTCAGGTGCTCACCTCGGACGGCGGCTTCTCTCTGTAGTCGCGCACACGGACCGATCCGGACTGCTCGGCCTGGTCAGTCCTTCGTGGCGGCGCGGAATCGCAGGAATCCGACCACCACCGTGATGAGGAACAGCACGATGCCGATCGCGGCGAGCCACAGGAGTCCCTTGATCACGAAACCGAAGATGGCGAGGCCGGCCCAGGCGACGAGGAGGATGACGAGGAAAACCCACATGCCTCCAGCATCCACTGTCGAAGCGCACAGGGGAACCCGTTGTCTCGCCCGACTCCAGGTCCTACGCTCTTCTACTCGACCTTCGCCGGCTCGGGGAAGATGGCGGTGAAGAGCTGGTCGACCCACGCGAGCAGCTCCGCATCGGGAAGCGGCTCGAGACCGACACCGACCGCGGCGGGCACCATCGGCATGGGCACGACGAGGGCCTCTCCCCCGGAGACGAGCTTGGCCTTCGGGTACAGACGCTGCAGACGCACCTTGATCGAGTCCTCGAGCCGGGCGGGCGCGATGCGGAGATTCGATCCCATCACGACGACATCGGCCAGGCCCGCCCTCGCCGCCCGACGACGCAGACGCGCGATCGCGATCAGACCCTCGACCTCGTCGGGCGGCGTGCCGTAGCGGTCGGTGAGCTCGTCGATCACCAAATCGATGGCGCCCTCCTTGGCCGTCGCCGACGATGCCGCCGAGAGCTTCTGATAGGCCTCGAGACGCAGTCTCTCGCTGTCGATGTAGTACTCGGGGATGCGCGCGTCGAGCGGCAGTTCGAGACGAAGCTCCTGCCCGGTCTCGACCTCGTCTCCGCGGAACGTCGCGACGGCTTCGCCGATCATGCGCAGGTAGAGATCGAAGCCGACGCCGGCGATGTGGCCGGCCTGCTCGGCACCGAGCATATTGCCGGCGCCGCGGAGCTCGAGGTCCTTGAGCGCGACCTGCATGCCCGACCCGAGCTCGTTGTTGACGGCGATCGTCTGCAGCCGGTCGGCCGCCGTCTCGCTGAGCGGCTTCATCTCGTCGTACAGGAAGTACGCGTAGGCGCGCTCGCGACCGCGACCGACACGGCCCCGCAGCTGGTGCAGCTGACTGAGTCCGTACTTGTCGGCTCGGTCGATGATGATCGTGTTGGCGTTCGAGATGTCGAGTCCGGTCTCGATGATCGTCGTCGAGACCAGGACGTCGAACTTGCGCTCGTAGTAGTCGTCGACGACCTGCTCGAGCTGGTGCTCTCCCATCTGCCCGTGAGCGACGGCGATACGCGCCTCCGGCACGAGCTCGGCGAGCTGGGCGGCGACGCGCTGGATCGACTGCACGCGGTTGTGCACGAAGAACACCTGACCCTCGCGAAGGATCTCGCGACGGATGGCGGCGGCGATCTGCTTGTCGCTGCGAGGTCCGACGAACGAGAGGATCGGATGCCTGTCCTCCGGCGGAGTCGCCAGGGTGGACATCTCCCTGATGCCGGTCACCGCCATCTCGAGCGTGCGCGGAATGGGGGTCGCGCTCATCGCGAGGATGTCGACGTTCGTCTTCATCTTCTTGAGCGTGTCCTTGTGCTCGACGCCGAACCGCTGCTCCTCGTCGATGATCATCAGCCCGAGGTCCTTGAACATCACCTGGTCGGTGAGGATCCGATGCGTGCCGATGACCATGTCGACGGATCCCTCGAGCAGCCCCTGCAGCGTGAGTCGGGCCTCCTTGTCGCTCTGGAAGCGCGACAGGGGGCGCACCTTCACGGGGAAGCCGGCGAACCTCTCGGTGAAGGTCTCGAGGTGCTGCTTCACGAGAAGCGTCGTCGGCACGAGCATCGCGACCTGCTTGCCGTCCTGGATCGCCTTGAACGCCGCACGCACCGCGACCTCGGTCTTGCCGAAGCCGACATCGCCCGAGAGCAGTCGATCCATCGGGATCGGCCGCTCCATGTCGGCCTTGATCTCGTCGATCGTCTGCAGCTGATCCGGCGTCTCGGCGAACGGGAAGGCCTCTTCGAGCTCCCGCTGCCACGGCGTGTCAGGGCCGAACGCGTAGCCCTTCGCGCTCATGCGTGCGGAGTACAGCTTGACGAGCTCGACGGCGATGTCGCGCACGGCCTTGCGGGCCTTGCCCTTCGCCTGCGCCCAGTCGCTGCCGCCCATCTTCGACAGCGTGGGGGCCTCGCCGCCCACGTACTTCGACAGCGAGTCGAGCTGATCGGTCGGCACGTAGAGCTTGTCGCCGGGGTAGCCGCGCTTGGACGGCGCGTACTCGAGCACGAGGTAGTCGCGCACCGACTTCGTGGCATTGCGCCCGCCGGTCGACACCTCGCGCTGCGTCATCTCGACGAAGCGACCGATGCCGTGCGTGTTGTGCACCACGAAGTCGCCCTGCTTGAGCTGCAGCGGATCGACGACGTTCTTGCGGCGGGAGGCGAGCTTCTTGACGACCCGCTGATCTCCGCCGACCGTGCGCCCGTAGAACTCGTTGTCGGTGAGGACGGCGAGCTTCGCCTCGGCGATCTGGAAGCCGGCCTCGACCGAACCGGTGAGCAGCGTCGCGATCCCCGCGTCCGGCAGGCCCTCGAGGGAGTCGACGATGCGGGCCGCCACCCCTCTGTCGGCGAGCACGTCGCGAGCACGATCGACCAGGCCGGTACCGGCGGCGATGACGACCACGCGCCATCCCTCGGCGATCTTCGCCTCGACGAAGGAGATCGCACCGTCGACGTTGCCGTGGAACGACGGGATGACCGAGGCGCCGAGGTTCGCCGCCTCGACGTCACCCTCTCCGAGTCCGGCGCCGAACGGGCTCAGGCGCCACCACACCCCGCCGCGCTCGCGCACGACCTCACGCAGCTCGGCGATCGTGAGGAAGTCGCCGGCACCCAGATCGATCGGCGCCGAGGCGCCGGACGTGGCGGCGCTCCACGCCGCGTCGAGGAACTCGCGGTTGGTCTCGCCGAGGGTGATGGCACGCGCGCTCGACCGGTCGGGATCGACCACCGCGGTCGCCGTGCCCTCCGGCAGGTACTCGGCCAGGGACTTCAGCGGTCCGGCGACCGCGGGCAGCAGCGACTCCATGCCCTCGACGGGGATGCCCTCGGACATCTTCTCGAGCATCCCGGCGATGGCAGGGAAACCGCCGATGAGGGCCCGCGCCCGCTCGCGCACATCGGGGGTGAGCAGCAGCTCACGGCTCGGCGGCAGGTCGACGAGGTCGACGTCGCCGGGAAGAGAGCGCTGGTCGGCGACGGAGAAGGCCCGGATCTGATCGACCTCGTCACCGAAGAACTCGACGCGGTACGGATGCTCGGAGATCGGCGGGAAGACGTCGAGGATGCCGCCGCGCACGGCGAACTCGCCGCGCCGCGACACCATGTCGACCCGGGAGTATGCGCGTTCGACGAGCTGCTCTGCCACCCGGTCGAGCTCGAGTCCTCGGCCGCCCATCGTGACCTCGAGCGAGCCGATCTCGCCGAGGTTGCCGGCGATCGGCTGCAGCGCCGCGCGCACGGAGGCGACCACCACGAGGGGACGCTCGCCCGACCATTCGGCGATGCGACGGAGCGTGAGCAGGCGCTGGCCGACGGTGTCGGGGCTCGGGCTCAGGCGCTCGTGCGGCAGCGTCTCCCATGCGGGGAAGGTGACGACCTCGGCATCGGGGATGTAGGCCTCGAGCGCCTGAGCGAGCGTCTCGGCACGGCGGCCGGTGGGCACGACGGTGAGGAGCGACGCCGGCAGCCCGGCCGCGCGGCGCTTCTGCAGCAGCCCGGCGAGAGCGGGCGCGTCGAGGCCGTCGACCAGACCCAGGTCGGCATCGGTCTGCGCCCAGCTGAGGGCGTCACGAAACAGAGACGCCTCTTCCAAGGCGCGCAGAATCCCCGGAACAGTCACCGCACAAGCCTAACGGTGGCCCCCGACATCGGGATCCGATCCGCGGCACCCCCGCGACGCCGACGAGTTCACCGCGAGGTTCCCCGTGTCCCGCCCCGGCGGCAGGGCGGTGCCGCGCTCACCGCGGGGTTCCGCGTGTCCGACCCCGGTGGCAGGATGGTGCGCATGCCGGAGATGCCGGAGGTCCAGGGCCTGACCGCCTTCCTCGCCGACCGCGCCGTCGGGCACACGATCACTCGCACGGCCGTGGGCGCGATCGCCGCCCTCAAGACCTACGACCCACCCAACACCGCGCTGAACGGCGCCGAGATCACGCGCGCATCGCGCCGGGGCAAGTTCGTCGTGCTCTCCTGCGGCGACGACCTGCACCTCGTGTTCCACCTCGCGAAGGCAGGCTGGCTCCGCTGGTACGAGACCCTGCCCACCACCCTGATCAAGCCGGGCAAGTCGCCGATCGCCCTGCGCGTGGCACTCGACGACGACAGCGGCTTCGACCTCACCGAGGCGGGAACCAAGAAGTCGCTCGCGGTGTACGTCGTGCGCGACCCCGACGAGGTGCCGGGAATCGCGAGGCTGGGCCCCGATCCGCTCGATCCGTCGTTCACCCGCGACATGTTCGCTGATCTCCTCGCGGGGCGGCGCACGCAGATCAAAGGTCTCCTGCGCGACCAGGCGGTGATCGCGGGCATCGGCAACGCCTACTCCGACGAGATCCTGCACGCGGCGAAGATGTCGCCGTACGCCGTCGCCGCCACGCTCGGCGACGACGAGATCGACCGCCTCTACGCAGCCATGCACGCGACACTGACCGATGCGGTCTTCGCGGCATCCGGCAAGCCGCCCGCTGACCTCAAGGACGCGAAACGACGCGGGATGCAGGTGCACGCCCGTCGCGGCGAAGCATGTCCCGTATGCGGCGACACCGTGCGCAGCGTGTTCTTCGCCGACCGCTCGATGGAGTACTGCGCGACGTGCCAGACGGGCGGCAAGGTCCTGGCGGATCGCCGTCTGTCCCGGCTGCTCAAGTAGGCGGGCGACTCGGAATGAAATGCGTGCAGACGCGTTGAGTACACTCAGAGCATCAACGTGCTCCGGGGTCGGTGTGAATCCGAACCGGCGGTGACAGTCCGCGAGCGTCTCGGTTCTCCGAGATGCCGATCCGGTGGAAATCCGGGACCGACGGTGATGCGAGGTGAAGCCTCGCTAGTCCGGAAGGGAGGCAGCACGGTGCGCGACCGCGCGCGCTTTCTGCCACCCCTCTGACGAGGGGAATTCCCCCGGAGCCTCAGAGAGGACCACGGATGGCAGTCAACGAGGCGGAGCGCCGGGCGATGACCCATGCGCTCGAGCTCGCCACACGGGGCCCTCGCGGCGTGAATCCCCAGGTCGGCGCCGTCATCCTCTCCCCCTCGGGCGACATCATCGCCGAGGGTTGGCACCGCGGGGCCGGCACGCCCCATGCCGAGGTCGACGCGCTGTCGAAGCTCTCGCCCGGCGCCGCCGAGGGCGCCACCGCGGTCGTCACACTCGAGCCGTGCAACCACACCGGACGCACGGGGCCCTGCGCTGTGGCACTCATCGACGCGGGCGTCGCTCGGGTCGTGTATGCACTCGACGACCCTGGCGCGGTGTCGGGCGGCGGAGCCGACAGGCTGCGCTCCGCCGGTGTGAGCGTCGACGGTGGCGAGCAGGCCGACTCCGCGCACCTGGTGATCGACGGCTGGCTCACCGCGCAGCGACTCGGCAGACCCCATGTGACCGTGAAGTGGGCGCAGAGCCTCGACGGCCGCGCTGCGGCATCCGACGGCACCAGCCGATGGATCACCGGCTCCGAGGCGCGCGCAGACGTGCATCGCCGACGGTCGCTGGCCGACGCCATCGCCGTGGGCACGGGCACCGTGCTCGCCGACGATCCCTCGCTCACCGCACGCATCGGCGATGCCCTCTACCCCGATCAGCCGCTTCCGGTCGTCATCGGCGAGCGCCCGACTCCCGCGGATGCCGCGGTGCGGCGGCATCCGAAGGCCCCCCTGTTCCACGAGTCGCATGACCTGCACTCCGTGATGGCGGAGCTGCAGTCGCGGGGCGTCCAGAGACTGTTCGTCGAGGGCGGACCGACGCTCGCGAGCGCGTTCATCGCCGCGGGCCTCGCCGACGAGGTGCTCGCCTACGTAGCCCCCGTGCTGCTCGGGGGCGGCCGTGTCGCGCTGACGGACATCGGCGTACGGTCCATCGACGCCGCGCGGCGTCTCGACATCGAGGAATGGGTGCCGCTCGGCGCCGATCTGCTGGCCATTGCCCGGCTCTCGCCGCGGGAGCCCGCACCACACAGCGATGAGCTCGCACCACACAGCGAAGAAGGAGCCGTCTGATGTTCACCGGAATCATCGAGGAGATGGGCGAGATCGTCGCGATCGCACCCTCGGGCGACGGATGGCGACTGACCGTCCGCGCCCCGCGGGCTGCCGCCGACGCCGTGCACGGCGAGTCGATCGCCGTCTCCGGGGTGTGCCTCACGGTGGTCGCCTCGACCACCGACACCTTCGACGCCGACGTCATGAAGCAGACACTCGATGTCGCCGCCCTCGGCACGGCATCCGTCGGCACTCGGGTCAACATCGAGAAGGCCATGCCCGTCGGCGCACGCCTGGGCGGTCACATCGTGCAGGGGCACGTCGACGGCGTCGGCACGGTGATCGATGTCCGGCCGGGCGAGCAGTGGAGCGTGCTGCGCATCAGCCTGCCCGACGACCTCGCCCCGCTCGTGGTCGACAAGGGCTCGATCTCCGTCGACGGCACGTCGCTGACGGTGAGCGCGGTGAGTGCGCCGGACGCGGCCTCCGGGTGGTTCGAGATCTCGCTCATCCCCGAGACGCTCGCGGCGACGACGCTGGGCACTCGTGCGCTCGGCGATCGCGTGAACCTCGAGACCGACATCCTCGCCCGCCACGTCGAGCGTCTGCTCGCATTCCGCACGACCAGAGACGCCGCACCGGAAGGAGGCTCGAGATGAGCCTTTCCACGATCGCCGAAGCACTCGATGCGCTGCGCACCGGACGCCCCGTGCTCGTCGCCGACGATGAGAACCGCGAGAACGAGGGCGACGTGATTTTGTCGGCCGAGCTCGCCACTCCCGAGTGGGTGGCGTGGACGGTGCGCTGGTCGTCGGGCTTCATCTGCGCTCCGATGCCGGCAGACCTCGCCGACAGCCTGAACCTGCCGCCGATGGTGGCTGTCTCCGAAGACGCCCGCTCGACGGCGTACACGATCAGCGTCGACGCCGCCGAAGGCGTCACCACCGGCATCAGCGCTCACGATCGCGCACACACGCTGAACGTGCTCGCGAACCCCGAATCCACCGCCACGAGCATCATCCGGCCCGGCCACGTGCTGCCGTTGCGCGCCGTCGACGGAGGGGTGCGCGAGCGCAGCGGGCACACCGAGGCGGCCGTCGACCTGATGAAGCTCGCGGGCCTGCGTCCCGTGGGAGCGATCGCCGAGGTCGTCGCGGAGGACGGCAGCATGATGCGTCTCCCCGGGCTGCTCGAGCTGGGTGCTCGCGACGGCGTGCCGGTCATCACGATCGAGCAGCTGATCGCCCATCTGAACGAGATCGACCCCACCGGCTGGGCACCGGAGCGTGCCAGCCGTCGGGTGAGCCTACGCGCCGACGCGACGGTGCCGACCACGCACGGAACCTTCCGCTTCCTGGCGTACAAGGACCGCGTCACCGGTACCGATCACCTCGCCGTGGTATCGGGCGAGCTCGGCGAGACGGCGCTCGTGCGCGTGCACTCCGAGTGCCTGACAGGAGAGGCGTTCGGGTCGCTGAAATGCGAGTGCGGGCCTCAGCTCGACGCCGCTCTCGACGCGATCGACGAGCACGGTGGCATCGTCATCTACATGCGCGGTCACGAGGGGCGAGGGATCGGGCTCATCAACAAGCTGCGCGCCTACAGCCTGCAGGAGGAGGGGCTCGACACCGTCGACGCCAACCTCGCTCTGGGCCTTCCCGCCGATGCGCGCGACTACGCCGCGGCCGCCGGCATCCTCACCGACCTCGGGGTCTCGAAGGTGCGTCTGCTCACCAACAACACCGACAAGGTGAACCAGTTGCGCAGCCTCGGCCTCGATGTCGTCGAGCAGGTGCCCCTGATCGTCGGCGTCGGCCCCAACAACCACCAGTACCTCGAGACCAAGCGCGACAGGATGGGCCACATCATCGGCGAGGCCGAACTCGCCCAGGCCCTCGCAGAAGGAAAGAAGGACGCATGAGCGGCGCAGGAGCACCCAAGACGGAGACGATCGACGCACGGGGTCTCGAGGTCGTGATCGTCGCCGGAACCTGGCACGACACCATCACCGACGGCCTGATCGCGGGGGCGGAGCGCGTGCTGAACGAGGCCGGCGCCACACACCGACTCGTTCGCGTGCCCGGGTCTTTCGAGCTGGCGCTCGCGGCGCAGGCGGCCTTCGCAGGAGGCGCCGATGCAGTGGTCGCGCTCGGCGTGATCATCCGCGGCGGCACTCCGCACTTCGAGTACGTCTCTGCCGCGACGACGGACGGCCTCACGCGGGTCTCCCTCGATGCCGGCAAGCCGGTCGGCTTCGGCGTGCTCACCCTCGACGACGAGAAGCAGGGTCTGGACCGCGCCGGGATCGAGGGGTCCAAGGAGGACAAGGGCGCGGAAGCCGCGGATGCCGCGCTGCGCACCGCCCTCGTCGTGCGCGAGTTGCGGGGCTGAGGCCCGGGCTCGCGCATCCTTCGGGCATCCCTCGGGGCATCACTGCCGAGACATGTGGAGTCCCTGAGCGACAGCACGAAGGATCAGCTCCTGCACCTCGGCCCATCGATTCGTGACCTGGTCGTAACCGACCCTGATCACGTGGTACCCCATCAGCATCAGGCGCGCGTCGTGCTCGATGTCCCGAGTCCGCTGCTCCCCGACATGGTGACCGCCGTCGATCTGCAGCACCAGACGATCACCGATGAGCAGATCGACGCGATGCCCGGCGATCCACGTCTGACGGCGCAACGGGAGCTTGAGCCATCTCAGGCGCGGAACCACCACTGATTCGAGACCGGAGTCCGCGAACGGGGTCGCTTCGCGCAGCAGTGACCGCGCGGCGGGCCGCAGGCGGAGCCGGCGGAGGACGTCGAGATCGACCAGGCCGCTGTGGAGCGCCGAATTCCAGATGGCCAGCGCCGAATCCCTGGGCTGACATCCTGCGACGATCTCGAGGACATTCTCGACCGAATCCTCCAGGGCACCGGGAACCCGCGGCAGAGAGGGCTTCTCCCAGTGCACTCTCCCGGCGAGCTCGACGCGACCGGCGTGTGGGGCGGCCGCCACGTGGACCTCCGCGATCCTCAGGTCCCAGAGCCCCAGCCTTCTGGCCTGAGTGATGCAGGTGAGGACGACACCCCGTCTTGCCGCATCGATGAGCAGCGGGTCGGCTCCCCTCGCGGCGACCCACCCTCTGCGTACGCGGATGAGTTCGCCGCGCTCGACCGCCAGAGTGATCGCGTGCCGGGTGACCCCCCGCTGCGATCAGATCACGGACGCGGGCGGCGCCGCGCTGAGCATCGACGATCGGAGGTTTCATCCGCACGACGATCGCAGGTGTCTCCGTCCGGCTCGTCAGATCCGCGAGGCCTCGCACGGGGCAGGTGGAGAGCTCGTTCCTCGCACCCGCGGTGCAGGAGCACTCACCTCTGCCTGGCTCCCCCGCCGGCATCACTGCGGAGGAAATCCGCGCAACGGAGGGCGGATGCTGCGCGAACGCCCTCCGTATCGCCGATCCCCTCCGTACTGCACGGGGAGGGAGGTGGTGGCGGGAGGCAGACGGGAGGCAGGAGCAGACGGGGAGAGCCCGTCAGCGCGCGCGCGGAGGTGCGGTGCTCGCTCGCACGATGAGCTCTGTGCCCACGAGCGGCGTCTGCACCCGCTCGCCACCGTCGAGCTCCTGCAGCAGCGCATCAACGGCAAGAGCGCCGACGCGCTCGGGATGCTGCTGCACCGTGGTCAGGGGCGGCCACAGCTGCGCGGCATCCGGCAGCCCGTCGAAGCCGACCACGCTGACGTCGCCGGGGATGTCGAGTCCGGCCTCGCGGAACGCGCGCACCACCCCGATCGCCATCTGGTCGTTCGCCGCGAACACGGCCGTGACCCCGACGATGTCGCGAAGAGCGAGACCTGCGCGATAGCCCGACTCGGCGGTCCAGTCACCCACGATCGGCTCCGGCACCTCGAGACCGCGTTCCTCGAGGGTCCGTCGCCACGAGTCCCGGCGGCGCTCGGCGGAGTACGAGCTCGATGGGCCGGTCACGTGCCAGACGGTGGCGTGGCCGAGGTCGAGCAGGTGCTCGGTCGCGAGCCTGGCGCCCTGCCCCTGATCGGTGTCGACGAAGGGATGCGTCTCTCCGCGGTTCGAGTCGACGAGGATCACGGGCAGCCCGTCGGGGACCTCGACCTCCGCCTCGTCGAGCTGATGCGCCTCGATCACGAGCACGATGCCGTCGACCGCATGCTCCTCCAGGCGCCGGAAGGCGCCGGCGACCGTCTCGCGGGCGCTGGACTCTACGGGGATCAGCGTCAGCGCGTAGCCGCGCTGCGCGGCGCGCACGGCGATCGCGTCGAGGGTGCGCTGGTTGCCGTAGGAGCTGAACGAGAACATGACGACGCCGATGGTGCGGAACCGACCGGAGCGCAGGGCGCGGGCCGCGCTGTTGGGGCGATAACCGAGACGCTGCATGGCGCCCTCGACGCGCTCCCTCGTGGCGGCTCCGACGTACCCGCGGGCGTTCACCACGCGGGAGACGGTCTGGCCGGACACGCCGGCTTCGCGGGCGACATCCTCCATCGAGGGATCTCTGCGCCGGTGCGGCGGCTCTGCCAGCTGTTCGGAGGACACGATCGACAATCCATTCATGTGTTGACGTTGACACACTAGCGTAGGATCACATATGTTGACGTTGACACACGGCGCCCCGGCGCTCGCTTCTAGAGAAGGTTCTCGTCAATGACGACTCACAGTTCCGCAACCCTCGCGGCCTCGGGCATCGCCCGACGCGAGAAGCGCGATTGGAAGGGATGGGCCTTCGTCGGCCCTTTCATGCTGGTGTTCGCGCTGGTGTTCCTCACCCCGCTCGGCTACGCGCTCTACCTGAGCTTCTTCCAGGAGAGGCTCATCGGCGGCACCTCGTTCGTCGGTCTCGACAACTACGTCCGCGCGCTCACCGACCCCCAGTTCTGGGAGGCGTTCGGACGGGTCGCGATCTTCCTCGTCGTGCAGGTCCCCATCATGCTGGTGCTGGCCCTCGCGGCCGCGCTCGCGCTGGACAGCGCTCGACTGCGGGGTGCGTCGTTCTTCCGCATCCTGATCTTCCTGCCCTACGCGGTGCCGGCCGTCGTGGCGGTGCTGATGTGGGGATACATCTACGGCGACCAGTTCGGTCTGACGTCGAACTTCAACGACTTCCTGGGCAGCGACCTCATCACTCCGTTCGCTCGCGAATGGATCCTGGTCTCGATCGGCAACATCGTGACCTGGCAGTTCGTCGGCTACAACATGCTGATCTTCTACTCGTCGCTCAAGACCATCCCGACCGACATGTACGAGGCCGCCTCGCTCGACGGAGCGGGCGCCTGGCGCACGATCTTCGCGATCAAGATCCCCTCCGTCCGCGGGGCGCTCGTGATCGCCACGATCTTCTCCATCATCGGCAGCTTCCAGCTCTTCAACGAGCCGAACATCCTGCGTCCGTTGGCGCCGAACGTCATCACGACGTACTTCACGCCCAACATGTACGCCTACAACCTCTCGTTCGCGGGACAGCAGTTCAACTACGCCGCGACGATCGCCATCATCATGGGCGTCATCACCGCGGTCATCGCCTACGTCGTGCAGCTGCGCGGCTCGAAGTCGGAGGTGCGCTGAGATGGCTCTCCCCCTCGCCCGCTCCACGCGCAAGCGCAACGATCCCCTCAACCCGCGATCGTCGAAGATCCTCCTCGCCGTCATGGTCGTCTACGGGCTGTACACGCTGGTCCCGCTGGTCTGGCTGCTGTTCAGCTCGACGAAGACGCAGTCGGGGCTCTTCAGCTCCTTCGGCCTCTGGTTCGCCGACGACTTCGCGTTCTTCGACAACCTCGTCGCGACCTTCGCCTATCAGGACGGCATCTTCCTGCGGTGGCTCGGCAACACGCTGCTCTACGTCGTGGTGGGTGCCGGTGGAGCGACTCTGCTCGCGACCATGGCGGGCTACGGCCTCGCCAAGTACCGCTTCCCCGGCCGCGCAGCGGTGTTCGCGATCGTGCTCGGA
The DNA here is from genome assembly GCA_963518515.1 of uncultured Microbacterium sp. Taxonomy (GTDB): domain Bacteria; phylum Actinomycetota; class Actinomycetes; order Actinomycetales; family Microbacteriaceae; genus Microbacterium. The sequence continues at coordinate 137,699 of CAUQIW010000005.1, read as the reverse complement.
GCCGTCGCCGTTCCGGGCACCGCGCTGGCCGTGCCGACGTTCCTGCTCTTCAGCGAGCTCGGCCTGACCAACACGCCGTGGGCCGTCATCATCCCCTCACTGATCAGCCCGTTCGGCCTGTACCTGATCTGGGTGTTCGCGACCGAGTCGGTTCCCACCGAGCTCCTCGAGGCCGCCCGCATCGACGGCGCAGGTGAGTTCCGCACCTTCTTCACGATCTCGATGCGACTGCTGGCCCCCGGCATCGTGACGGTGGCGCTGTTCACGGTGGTCGCCACCTGGAACAACTACTTCCTGCCGTTGATCATGCTGTCCGACCCCGCCTGGTACCCCCTCACGGTCGGTCTCAACCAGTGGAGCTCGCAGGCGATCGGTGCGGGTTCGCAGCCCATCTACAACCTCGTGATCATGGGCTCGCTGCTCACGATCATCCCGATCGTCATCGCGTTCCTGCTGCTGCAGCGGTTCTGGCAGTCAGGTCTCACCGCCGGAAGCGTCAAGCAGTAGCCCCCGGCATCCTCAGCACTGAAAACCGTCGGTCCGATGCTGGACCGCACCCCCGAAAGGACACAGCAATGAAGCACCTTCCCTCACCCGCAGCGCGGCGCACCCTCACGGTGCTCGCGGCGGGAACCGTGGCGGCACTGGCGCTGGCCGGATGCAGCGCAGGCGACACCGGATCCGGCGGAGCTGCCGGCGACGGGTCGTTCGACTCCGTGGAGGCCGCCCTCGAAGCAGGCGGCGAGATCACGTACTGGTCGTGGACCCCCTCGGCCGAGGCCCAGGTCGAGGCCTTCGAGAAGGAATATCCGAACGTCACGGTGAACGTGGTCAACGCGGGCACCAACAACGAGGAGTACACGAAGCTGCAGAACGCGATCAAGGCGGGCTCCGGTGCGCCGGACGTCGTGCAGGTCGAGTACTACGCCTTCCCGCAGTTCGCACTGACCGACGCCTTCGTCGATCTCTCGCAGTACGGCTTCGCCGACTTCGAGGACGACTACACCGCCTCCACCTGGAACTCCGTCACCGACGGCGACGCCATCTACGGCCTGCCGCAGGACTCGGGCCCCATGGCGCTCTTCTACAACAAGGCCGTCTTCGACGCCGCAGGCGTGGCAGTCCCCACCACGTGGGACGAGTACTACGAGGCCGCGAAGGCGATCCACGCCGCCAACCCCGACGCGTACATCACCAATGACACCGGCGACGCCGGCTTCGCGACCTCGATGATCTGGCAGGCGGGCGGCGAGCCCTTCGCCACCTCCGGCACCGACGTGACCATCGACCTCCAGGACGAGGGCACGAAGAAGTGGACGGAGAACTGGAACCGCCTCGTCGAGGAGGACCTGCTCGCCCCGTACAGCAGCTGGAGCGACGAGTGGTTCCGTGCCCTCGGCGACGGCAGCCTCGCGACTCTCGTCATCGGCGCCTGGATGCCCGGCAACCTGATCTCGGGAGCGCCCGACGGAGCAGGTGACTGGCGCGTCGCCCCGATGCCCACCTACGACGGCTCCCCCGCGACCGCCGAGAACGGCGGAGGCGGCCAGGCGGTCACCAAGCAGAGCAAGAACCCCGCTCTCGCGGCCGGATTCCTCTGGTGGCTCAACAACTCGGAGGAGAGCATCTCGACCTTCCTCGAGTCCGGCGGATTCCCGTCGACCACGGCCGAGCTGTCGAGCGAGGAGTTCCTCGCCGACGCCCCCGAGTACTTCGGCGGCCAGAAGATCAACGAGGTCCTCGCGGCGTCCGCCGACGAGGTCGTCGAGGGCTGGAACTACCTGCCTTACCAGGTGTACGCGAACAGCATCTTCGGAGACACCGTCGGGCAGTCGTACCAGAACGGCACCGACCTGAACCAGGGGCTCACGACCTGGCAGGACGCGCTGGCCGAGTACGGCGACTCGCAGGGCTTCGCCGTCAACAAGTAATGCACGTCCGGGCCGGGCGAGGTCTCCCCTCGCCCGGCCCTCCTCATCGAAAGCGCTCCACCGTGACCTCCTTCTCCATCGGCGAGACCGACTTCCTTCGCGCAGGCCTCCCCCACCAGGTGATCTCCGGCGCCATCCACTACTTCCGGGTGCACCCCGATCAGTGGCGCGACCGCATCCGCAAGGCGCGCCTGATGGGCCTCAACACGATCGAGACCTACGTCGCGTGGAACGCGCACGAACCACGCCGCGGCGAATGGGATGCCACAGGCTGGAACGACCTCGGCAGATTCCTCGACCTCATCCAGGACGAGGGCATGGATGCCATCGTCCGTCCGGGGCCCTACATCTGCGCCGAGTGGCACAACGGGGGCCTCCCGACGTGGCTCACCGGCGGAGACGGCGTGCTGCGCTCGTCGGATCCCGGCTACCTGGCCGACGTGAGCGACTACCTCCACCGCGTGTACGAGATCGTCGCGCCGCGGCAGATCGACCGGGGCGGCTCCGTCGTGCTCGTGCAGATCGAGAACGAGTACGGCGCATACGGCGCCGACAAGGCCTACCTCGAAGCGCTCGTCGCGCTCACTCGTGAGGCGGGCATCACGGTTCCCCTCACCACCGTCGATCAGCCGACCGATCAGATGCTGGCCGACGGCAGCCTGCCGGAACTGCACAAGACGGCCTCGTTCGGATCGCGCAGCGCCGAGCGCCTCGCGACCCTTCGCTCGCATCAGCCGACCGGTCCGCTGATGTGCTCGGAGTTCTGGGACGGATGGTTCGACTGGTGGGGCGGCGTGCACCACACCACCCCCGTGGAGTCGGCCGCCGAAGACCTCGACGCGCTGCTGTCGGCCGGTGCGTCGGTGAACATCTACATGTTCCACGGCGGCACCAACTTCGGTCTCACGAACGGCGCGAACGACAAGGGCCGATACCTGCCGATCGTGACGTCGTACGACTACGACGCTCCGCTCGACGAGGCGGGCAATCCGACCGCCAAGTTCTTCGCCTTCCGCGAGGTCATCGGCCGCTACGCGCCGGTGCCGGACGAACTGCCGCCCGCAGCCACCCCCTTGCCGGTCTTCACGGTCCCTCTTCGGACCGCCGGGCGATGGACGGATGCCGACGGCACGGCCGCACCCGCCGGCGATGCCGCTCCGACCTTCGACGCGCTGGGCCACCTCAGCGCCCTCGTCCGATACGACGTCGACCTGCCTTCCGACCAGGGCGGTCAGCTCCTGATCGACGAGGTGCGAGACCACGCCTGGGTCTCGGTCGACGGAGTCTCCGTGGGCACGCTGTCCCGGACCCGCCACGATCGGGCCCTCACCATCCCGGCGGGTCGTGTGCTCAGCCTCCTGGTCGAGGACCAGGGCAGGGTCAACTACGACCACCGGCTCGGAGAGGAGAAGGGTCTGATCGGCGCGATCACGCTGAACGGCGCTCCCCTGACCGGGTGGCGCGCGACCCCGTTCGATGTCGCAGAGATCGCATCGGCGATCGCGGCTCGTGCGCAGCTCTCCGGCGCGACCGCCGTCGAGGCGGACGCTGTCGGCCCGTCCGCCTGGGTCGGCGAGTTCGATCTCGACGAACCGTCGGATCTTTTCCTCGACACCGCGCGATGGAGCAAGGGTTTCGCGTTCGTCAACGGATTCTTCCTCGGCCGTTATTGGCGCAACGGACCCCAGCGCACGCTCTACCTTCCCGATCCTGCGACCCGTGCAGGCGCGAACAGCGTGGTCGTGCTGGAGCTCGAGCAGCTGCTGAGCCACGAGGCCGGGTTCATCGACTCCCTCGCTCTCGGCGACCGGGAGGAATGAGCCGGGCCGCGGGCGCTCACTCCGCCGGCTGAGCGCGGTCGATCTCCACGCCGCGGTGCCTCGCCCAGACTTCAGCGGTCGACGGGGCCACCTCGGCCGCGCCGAAGCCCTGCCAGTTCCTGCCGCCTCGCGCGAAGGACGCGAGGACTCCGGCCGGTGTCTCCCCGCGCGACACGGGGTACGCAAGCCAGCGGCACGGCCTGACGTGCACGAGATCGACCGTCGCAGCGGCGCTCGACGCGTCGTACCGCCACGGCCCTGCAAGGCGCCCCAGCCACAGAATGCCGTCGATGTCCTGGGTCCAGACGTATGCGCCGTCCGGCACGGCGGCGAAACGCTCGACCCGACGCGCGAATCGCTCCCCATGACGCGCATCGACGGCGGCGAGAGCCTCTTCGAGGCTCGTGGGTGCACCGTCGACGCGCCCTCCCACCCCGCAGATGCCGAGCGCGAGCGCCCGCTCGACCGCGGCACCCGCCGGCACCGTATCGTCACGCGACCGCATCGGCGCCCGGAACACCTGCACCCCCGCGTCGAGCGGAGTCGACGCACGCGGCTTCATCGATCGCTGGGCCTTCGGCGGCATCTCGGTCATCGGATCGGAACGAGCGCCGCGTCGATCCGTCCGTCGTCGATCACGACCGTCATCATCGTGCAGACGGGCTGACGTCGCCGATCGGTGGGCGATCCGGGGTTCAGAAGGCGCATGCCCGAAGGGGCGACCGTGTCCCAGGGGATATGGGAGTGCCCGAAGACCAGCAGATCGGTGTCAAGGAAGAGCGCGTCCATCCGCTGCTCGCGCCCCCGTGCCTGCCCCGTCTCGTGGATGACCGCGACGTCGACGCCCTCGACGGCGAATCGTGCGACCTCGGGCAGGCGCGCGCGCAGATCGGCTCCGTCGTTGTTGCCGTACACGGCGTGCAGCACGGCGGCTCTCGCATCGAGCAGCTCGAGAGTCGCCAGGTCGACCCAGTCGCCGGCGTGCACCACGATGTCGGCCTCATCGACTGCACGGAGGACGACGTCGGGCAGTCGCCTGGCCCGCTTCGGCACATGGGTGTCGGCGAGCAGCAGGATCTCGGTCGTCACGGCATCCCCTCGATTCTCTCGGCCGCGTCTCGCCGCCGATGCTGTCGACCCTACGCATCTCCGGGCGTCATGCGTACCCAGGAGACTCTCAGGTAGGCGTAAGATCTCCCGGGTGCCTCGACTGTCCGGCACGGATCAAAGGAGCAGCATGAGTACGCCCGCAGCGCCCGCGAACCCCCGTTCGCGCGTCATCACGGCCAGCCTGGTCGGCACGACGATCGAGTTCTACGACTTCTACGCCTACGCCACGGCAGCCGTGCTCGTCTTCCCCGCCCTCTTCTTCCCGACCGGCAACGACACGACCTCGCTGCTGTCGTCGTTCGCGGTCTTCGGCGCCGCCATGGTCGCACGCCCCATCGGTGCCGTGATCTTCGGTCACTTCGGTGACAAGTACGGGCGCAAGGCGACCCTCGTGGCCTCCCTGCTCACGATGGGCATCGCCACTTTCGTGATCGGCCTGCTGCCGACGTTCCAGCAGATCGGATGGTGGGCGGCACTCCTGCTGCTCATCCTGCGGCTCGCCCAGGGCTTCGCGCTCGGCGGCGAGTGGTCGGGGGCCGCCCTGGTCGCGACCGAGAACGCACCGAAGGGCAAGCGTGCCTGGTACGGCACGTTCCCGCAGCTCGGCGCCCCGCTCGGCTTCATCATCGCCAACTTCCTCTTCCTCGCCATCAACTGGCTGCTCCCGCACTCCGAGAACCCCGCGCTCAAGTCCGAGGCCTTCCTCTCATGGGGCTGGCGCATCCCGTTCCTGTTCTCTGCGGTGATGGTGATCATCGGCCTCTGGGTGCGACTCAAGCTCGTCGAGTCCGACACGTTCAAGAAGGCGGAGAAGAAGGGGACGATCCGCAAGCTGCCGCTCGCGACGGTGTTCCGCCATCACTGGAAGCAGCTGATCCTCGGCACGTTCATCATGCTGGCGACCTACGTGCTGTTCTACCTGATGACGAACTTCACGCTGGCCTACGGCACGAAGCCCGCGAACCTCGAGACGGCGTCGGCCGCCGCGCAGGCGGCAGCGGATGCCGCGGGCACCGACTTCGACGCCTCGGCGTTCGCCGCGCAGTTCTACCCGGGGCTCGGGTTCGGCTATACCGACTTCGTGCTCATGCAGATCATCGGAGTCGTCTTCTTCGGCCTGTTCACGCTGCTCTCCGGGCCGATCGCCGACACCATCGGCCGCCGCAAGCTGCTGCTCTGGGTGACCGGTCTGATCATCGTGTTCGGACTCGCCTTCAACGCCTTCCTGCTGCCCGCGATGGACCCGAAGTTCACCGGTGCACTGACACAGGCGTTCCTCGTCTTCGGCTTCATGCTGATGGGTGCGACGTTCGGCCCCATGGGCGCCCTGCTTCCGGAGCTCTTCCCGACGAACGTCCGCTACACCGGATCCGCGATCTCGTACAACGTGTCGTCGATCCTCGGCGCCGCCGTGGCGCCGCTCATCGCGCTCAAGCTGTGGGAGTGGGGCGGCGGCGCTCCGTGGCTCGTCGGCCTGTACCTGTCGGCGATGGGTGTGCTGACCTTCATCGCTCTGCTCCTGTCGAAGGAGACGAAGGACAACGACTACGAGGAGGATCTCGGAGTGGCCGCGTCGGCGACCCTCTGACCCGATCACTCACGCGAACGGCTGCATCTCCTCCCGAGATGCAGCCGTTCGCGTATCCGTCGTCCGTGATCAGTGATCAGCGGTCCGTGGTCAGTACGTCGCGGTGACCGTGCGGGTCGTGCCGTCGAGCGCCATCTCTCCCCCGTAGGGCACGATCCACTGAGGTCGGGTGTGACCGAAGGGCACGCCGACGCAGACCACGGCCTCGGGGTTGTACCGACCGACCACATCGATCACGACATCGCGCTGGGCGGCACGCAGCGCCTCGGCCTCCTGCTGCGGCGGCTGGAAGTCGAAGTCGCTGACCGGAGGACGCGCGGCGACGACGCCCGCGACAGCCGACAGGATGCCCCTCTCCCCGAGGCCGCGCAGCCAGCGGCCGACCCAGCTCGCCGGCGGGCGCTCCTCGCTCGTCTCGATGAGCAGGATGCTGTCGCGCAACCGCTCGACCGCAGGCAGCCGGTCGGCGAGCGCGAGCTGGTCGATGACCTCGAGGCATCCGCCCCAGGTTCGACCCTCGACCCGGCGCTGCGCGCCCGCCCACGCCCACGGTTCCGTCGGAACGCGGTCCCCGTACTCGGAGAGCGATCGCGGATCCGTCCACCGCCGCCCGTTGTCCTCCGACTCCCCCGGTTCGGTGATCTCGAGAGTGGCTCCGTCGCGCAGAAGCGCGCGCAGCGACCGCAGGTGCACATCGTCGACCGCGGGACCGGGGCCGAGGTGGACGGCGGTCGAGCCGCCGTAGTACCCGCGGATGCCGAGCTGCCACAGCCAGTTGAGGATGTTCGTGTTGTCGCTGTAGCCGACGAACGGCTTGGGGTCGGCCAGCGCGAGCTCGGCATCGAGATGGGGCACGACGAGCACCTGGTCGTCGCCGCCGATCGTCGCCAGGATGGCACGGATCTGCGGGTCGGCGAAGGCCGCGTTGACGTCATCGGCTCGCGCCGCAGGACTCGCCTCGAGCAGTCTGGTCGTCGGATATTCGACCGGCACCACCCCGGTCAGCTCTTCGAGCCGGCGCAGCGCCTGGTCGTGCAGCTCGGGAGCGACGGCGGGGGCGGCGAACGCCGGCGACAGCACGGCGACCCGGTCGCCGGGAACGAGTTTCGGGGTGGAGCGCATCGTTCCAGTCTCACCCATACAGCCCATCCACAGGATTCCCACGCCCACGAAGTACGGTCGAGGTACTCCCTTCACGAACGAGGTCTTGCATGTCCCACACGGCGCCGGCACGCCGCCGAGGGCGAGGCGCGCCACAGGACGGTCCGCGCGCCACGTTCCGTCAGCTCCTCCCCTTCCTCTTCGAGCACAAGCGCACGCTCGTCGTCGTCGCCGTGCTCAGCGTGTTCGGCGCGGCGACCTCGCTCGTCCAGCCGCTGCTGGTGGGCCAGGTCATCGACGCGGTGCAGTCCGATCGCGGCCTCGGCATCCTCATCTGGCTGCTGATCGGCTTCGTGATCGTCTCGTCGATCATCTCCGGCTACCAGCACTACCTGCTCCAGCGCACCGGAACGGCGGTCGTGCACTCCAGCCGGCGACAGCTGATCCGCCGCATCCTGCACCTGCCGATCAGCGAGTTCGACGCGCGTCGGACCGGCGACCTCGTCTCGCGGGTCGGCACGGACACGACGCTCCTGTACGCGGTGCTCACCCAGGGACTGGCGGATGCCGTGGGCAGTGCACTGCTGTTCCTCGGAGCGCTCATCGCGATGCTCGTGATCGACCCCGTCCTGCTGCTGCTGATCGCCGTCGTCATCGGGGTGTCCGTCGTCGTGGTCGTCGCCCTGAGCGGGCGCATCCGCACCGCATCCACCGCGCAGCAGGAGAAGGTGGGCGAGCTGGCCTCGGGCGTCGAGCGCGCCGTCGGATCGATCCGCACGGTGCGGGCGTCCGGTGCCACCGAGCGCGAGACCGAGACCGTGTCGAAGCTCGCCGCCGAGGCCTACGGGATCGGCGTGCGGATCGCGAAGATCTCGTCGCTCGTGGTGCCCATCGCCGGCGTCGCTCTTCAGCTCTCGCTGCTCGTCGTCCTCGGCGTGGGCGGCTTCCGCGTGGCCACCGGAACCATCACCATCGCCTCCCTGATCACGTTCATCCTGTTCCTCTTCATGCTGGTCATGCCCCTGGCGACCACGTTCGGCGCGATCACCTCGGTGAACCAGGCGCTCGGCGCGCTCGGGCGCATCCAGGAGGTGCTGGATCTGCCGACGGAGACCCACGACGACGCGGAGATCGCCGCCTCGTTCCCCCGCGACGAGGGATCGCCCGATGCGCCCGCGATCGAGTTCAGGGACGTGCACTTCCGCTACCCCGAGAACGTGGTGGCCGCGCGAAAGGCGGCGGCTGCCGAGGCGAGGACCCTGCTCGCCGACGCGCATCTGGATGCGGCCGACGGCCCCACCGCTCCCCCGACCTCTCGCGAGGTCCTTCGAGGAGTGTCCTTCGCGGTGCCGCGGGGGTCCAGGGTCGCCCTCGTCGGTCCCAGCGGCGCCGGCAAGAGCACCATCCTCTCGCTCGTCGAACGCTTCTACGACCCCACCGGGGGCTCCATCCGCCTGCACGGCCATGACACGAGGACCTACCCGAGAACAGAGCTGCGCGCGCAGTTCGGCTATGTCGAGCAGGACGCCCCGACTCTGGCGGGCACGCTCGCCGACAATCTGCGACTCGCCTCGCCCGATGCGTCCGACGCGGACTGCGAGCAGGTGCTGCGCGCCGTGAACCTCGGCGATGTGCTCGAGCGCAGCCCCCTCGGTCTCGACGCTCCTGTCGGTGAAGACGGTGTGATGCTCTCGGGAGGAGAACGTCAGCGTCTCGCCATCGCGCGCGCCCTCCTGACCGACGCCCCCATCCTGCTGCTCGACGAGTCGACGTCGTCGCTCGACGGTGTGAACGAGCAGCGCATGCGCGAGGCCATCGATGCCGTGTCGACCGACCGCACGATGATCGTGATCGCGCACCGGCTGTCGACCGTCGTCGACAGCGACCTCATCGTGGTGCTGCAGGACGGCGTCGTCGTGGGACAGGGAACGCACGCCGAGCTCGTGGAATCCACTCCGCTGTACCGGGATCTCGCCCGGCATCAGCTGCTCGCCTAGAAGAGAGTGCCGCGAAGGCGGGACCGTCGAGACCACTCAGCCATGGGTTCGTCTCAGCCGTCCCGCCTTCGCGGGGCTGGGGAAGGACGCCGGATCCCCCGAACCGGCGCCCCGTCTGTCAGGCGTTCGCGAGGCGGTAGCGCAGCGACGCCAGTTCCGCGCGCAGAGCGGCAGGCACCTTGTCGCCGAACGTGTCGTAGAACGCCTCGGTGAGGTCGGCCTCGGTCTTCCACGCCTCCGGGTCGATCGAGAAAAGCTCCTCCAGATCGGCCGCCGGCACGTCGATGCCGTCGAGGTTGAGGTCGGAGACGATCGGAAGTCGTCCGATCGGGCTGTCGACCGTCGAGACCTCGCCGGAGATACGACGGATGATCCAGTCGACGACGCGAGAGTTGTCGCCGAATCCGGGCCACAGGTAGCGTCCGTCGGACCCGCGGCGGAACCAGTTGACCTGGAAGATGCGCGGAGCGCGATCGAACCGCAGGCTGCGGCCGACCTTGAGCCAGTGGCCGAAGTAATCGGCCATGTTGTATCCGCAGAACGGCAGCATCGCGAACGGGTCTCGCCGCAGTTCGCCCACGGTGCCCTCGGCGGCCGCGGTGCGCTCCGACGAGATGTTCGAGCCGAGGAAGACGCCGTGGGTCCAGTCGGTCGCCTCGACGACGAGCGGCACGTTCGTCGCGCGGCGTCCGCCGAAGAGGATCACGTCGAGCGGCACGGCCGACTCCCAGTCCTCGGAGATCTGCGGGCACTGCGCGGCCGACACGGTGAAGCGCGAGTTCGGATGCGCCGCGGGACGTCCGGAGTCCGGCGTCCACGGGTTGCCCTCCCAGTCGGTGAGGTGCGGGGGCGCCTGATCGGTGAGCCCCTCCCACCACACGTCGCCGTCGGGTCGCAGCGCGACATTCGTGAAGAGCGTGTTGCCCCAGAGCGTCTCGACGGCGGTCACGTTGGTCGACTCTCCGGTGCCGGGAGCCACGCCGAAGAAGCCGGCCTCGGGGTTGATCGCCCACATCCGGCCGTCCTCACCCGGGCGGATCCACGCGATGTCGTCGCCGAGGGTCTCGACGCGCCAGCCCGGGATGGTGGGCCGCAGCATCGCCAGGTTCGTCTTGCCGCACGCCGAGGGGAAGGCCGCGGCGACGTGGTACGCCTTGCCCTGGGGGTCGATGACGCGGATCAGCAGCATGTGCTCGGCCAGCCACCCCTCGTCGCGGGCGATCACGGAGGCGATCCGAAGAGCGAAGCACTTCTTGGCCAGGATCGCGTTCCCGCCGTATCCCGAACCGAAGGAGTAGACCTCGAGGGTCTCGGGGAAGTGCACGATGTACTTCTCGTCGTTGCACGGCCACTCGACGTCCTTCGCGCCCGGCGACAACGGGGCGCCGACCGAGTGCACTGTCTTCACCCAGGGCGCACCCTCTGCGATCTGGCGGGTCACCGCATCTCCGATGCGCGTCATGATGCCGATCGATGCGACGGCGTAGGCACTGTCGGTGACCTGCACGCCGATGTGCGAGAGCGGACCTCCGACCGGTCCCATGGAGAACGGCACGACGTACATCGTGCGTCCGCGCATCGAGCCCTCGAAGATCTCCGTCATCCGCTCGCGCATCTCGGCGGGATCGGCCCAGTTGTTCGTGGGGCCCGCATCCTCCTCGCGCTCCGATGCGATGTACGTACGGCCCTCCGTGCGGGCCACGTCGCTGGGGTGCGAGCGCGCGAGGTACGAGCCGGGACGCCACTCGGGATTGAGCTTGATGAGCTTGCCCTCGTCGACGAGGCCCTTGAGCAGTCGGTCGTTCTCGGCGCGAGAGCCGTCGACCCAGTGGACGGCCGCCGGCTGCGTGAGAGCCGCGATCTCGTCGACCCATGCCGTGAGGTCGGCCATCGCGGGGGTGTCGTAGGTCGGGGCGGTCCCGAAGGTGCGCACGGGGGCGACGGGTGCTGTGCGACGGGTGAAGACTTCGGCGATGGCCATGACTCGTGCTCCTTGGAAGTGGGGGGCGTTGCACCCATCTTCTTCCCTGTTGTGCGACTCTTTCCGGCATATCAGCATGTAAGAACCGTGATTCTTTCACTAGGATCAAGGAATGGTCTCCTCCGGCATCCACCTCACGACCCTCGGGCATCGAATCCGTCACCACCGCCTCGACAACGGGCTCACGCTCGACGAACTCGGCGCCCTGGTCGGCGTCGCGGGGTCGCAGCTGAGCCTGATAGAGAACGGCAAGCGCGAACCCAAGCTGTCGCTCCTGCAGGCGATCGCCCACGCCACGGGCACCGAGGTCACCGACCTCATCTCCGGCGAGCCGCCGAACCGGCGGGCGGCGCTGGAGATCGAGCTGGATCGCGCGCAGCAGAGCCCGGTCTTCCGTCAGCTCGGCGTCGCGCCGGTGCGCGTGACGAAGGGCATGAGCGACGAGACCATCGAGTCGCTGCTCGGTCTGCACCGAGAGCTGCAGCGTCGCGAGCGCGAGGCCATCGCGACTCCCGAAGAGGCGCGGCGCGCGAACACTGAGCTGCGATTGCGCATGCGGGCGCAGAACAACTACCTCGGCGACATCGACAAGCTCGCCGAGAAGCACCTGCGGGCGGCCGGGCACGTGCAGGGGGCCCTGACCCACCGCACCGTGAGCCTCATGGCCGAGAAGCTCGGCTTCGAGCTGATCTACGTCAACGACCTGCCGCACTCCACCCGGTCGGTCACCGACCTCGAGAACGGGCGCATCTACCTTCCGCCGGCCTCCATCCCCGGGGGGCACGGACTCCGGTCCATGGCGCTGCAGGCGATGGCGCATCGGCTTCTCGGCCACACCCCGCCCACCGACTACGCGGACTTCCTTCAGCAGCGCCTCGAGATCAACTACTTCGCGGCGTCTTGCCTGATGCCGGAGACCGCGTCGGTGGCGTTCCTGCAGCAGGCCAAGAAGGATCGGAACCTCGCGGTGGAGGACTTCCGCGACGCGTTCGGGGTCACCCATGAGGCCGCAGGCATGAGGATGTCGAACCTCCTCACGCAGCACCTCGGCATGCGTCTGCACTTCCTGCGGGTCGATGCCACCGGTGCGATCACTCGCGTCTACGAGAACGACGACCTCCCGCTGCCGATGGACGTCACCGGCGCCGTGGAGGGCCAGCGAGTGTGCCGCAAGTTCCAGGCGCGCGGAGCCTTCACGCAGCAGAACCGCACCACCGAGCACCATCAGTACACCGATACGCCGTCAGGGACCTTCTGGTGCTCCACGCAGACCGGCGCATCGACCGACGGGGAGTTCTCCGTGACGGTCGGAGTGCCCTTCGACGATGCGCGGTGGTGGCGCGGACGCGAGACCGCCGATCGCGCGGTGTCGACCTGCCCGGACGAGGCATGCTGCCGCAGACCGTCGTCGGACCTCGCCGAGCGGTGGAGCGGTCGCGCGTGGCCCAGCGCACGCGTGCACACCCACATGTTCTCCCCGCTCCCCCGCGGAGCCTTCCCCGGAGTCGACGACAGCGAGGTCTACAGCTTCCTCGCCCGGCACGCCGATGAGTGACGACACCACGGCGCCGTCGGTCAGTCCCCGATGAACCTCGCGAAGCGTGAGAGCGCATCGTCGACGGCGTCCGCATCTTCCGGCGCCCGGAACAGCTCGGGCGGGGTGCGGTGAGCGGCGCTCGCGTGCGTCCAGCATCCGATGACCCTGCCTCTCTCGATCAGCGTCGCCCGCACCATGCCGTTCCTGCCCGGTCCGACCGATGCCAGGTGCTCAGGAGCGCACACCGCCGTGCGGTCGGCATACGAGATGTAGTACTCATCGAAGGCTCCGAGTGCGAAGACGGATGCGGTCGCTGAGCGGCGAGGTCGGGCGAAGGCGCTGAACACGCCGTCGTCGACCTCGACGACCCTCGCCGCTGCCCGCTCGCGAGCCTCGCGCGACTGCCCGAGCGTGAGGCCCGACCACCAGGAGAAGTCGGGCACGGTCGCAGGGCCGTGACCGTCGATGTAGCGCACGAAGAGCTCGGCGAGCGGGTCGGCGGGGGCGGCATGTTCGCGGATGTGCTGCTCGACGAGCACGAAGCGCTGCTCGCGACTGATGCCGTCTCGTGCCACCACCGGCCCCTGGCAGATCAGCCCGGCGAGGGTGAGCTCGCTCAGCAGGTGCACGCCCCGCTGTCCGCTCGGATCGATTCCCGCGCCTGCGAATCTGTCGAACATCTCCGCGCGTGTGAGGCCGCCGTCGCGAAGGAGAGGTTCGACGGCGGTCGTCGCGATGGCGACGACGTGCTCGTCTATGCCGAGGTCGCGGCGCCGTGACGCGGCCTGCTGGCGCTGCCGCGCGGCCGTCACCGAGAGGACCCAGCCGAGGTCGCGCGCCGGGATGATGTGCAGGGTGCCTCGCATCGTCCACGCGCGCACGAGCGCGCCGTCGTCGCTCGCGAACGCGCGGTCGACATCGCCGAGCGTCGGCTCTCCTCGGGTGCGCGTGGCGAGCGCCCACCGCCCCGCGGTGAAGTCCTGGCTCTGCACCGCGAGCATGTGCGAGGCCGCGTCGAGCACCGATCGCGCCGGAGCGGTCAGCCGGTGCGACCTCAGCCTCTCGGACAGCAGCGTCGTCGTCTCCATCCCCACATCCTGCCCCGCGGCCCGGACACCGCGCGAGATGCCGCCGCTCAGTTCTGCAGGGTGACCTCGCGACGCGTGGGAAGGACGATCGGGTGCGACCCTGCCATGACCTCCAGCACCCGGATGACCTGGCAGGAATAGCCGTACTCGTTGTCGTACCAGACATAGAGCACGACATCGTGGTCGTTGGCGATGGTCGCGAGCCCGTCGACGATTCCGGCGCGATGCGATCCCACGAAGTCGGTGGAGACGACCTCAGGGCTCTCGACGTAGTCGATCTGCTGACGCAGACGCGAGTGCAGCGACACCCGGCGCAGATAGTCGTTGAGCTCGTCCTTCGCTGCCGGACGCTCCAGGGTCAGGTGCAGCACGGCGAGCGACACGTCGGGAGTGGGGACGCGGATCGCCGACCCCGTCAGCTTGCCTGCGAGTTCGGGCAGCGCCCTGGCGACCGCCTTCGCCGCACCCGTCTCGGTGATGACCATGTTGAGCACGGCAGAGCGCCCGCGTCGGTCTCCGCTGTGGAAGTTGTCGATCAGGTTCTGGTCGTTCGTGAACGAGTGCACCGTCTCGACGTGCCCGCGGACGATGCCGTAGGCCTCATCGACCGCCTTGAGCACCGGGGTGATGGCGTTGGTGGTGCAGGAGGCCGCGGTGATGATGCGATCGTCGGGTGCGATGGTGTGGTCGTTGATGCCGTGGACGACGTTCTTCAGCTCGCCCTTCCCGGGCGCGGTCAGGAGCACTCTGCCGACGCCCTGGGACTCGAGATGCCTGCGGAGTCCCGCCTCGTCTCGCCATCGACCCGTGTTGTCGACGACGATCGCGTCGCGGATCCCGTGAGCGGTGTAGTCGATCGTGGAGGGATCATCGGAGTAGATGACCTGGATGCGCGTGCCGTTGGCGATGATCTGCTCGGCATCCTCGTCCACGGTGACCGAGCCCGCGAAGCGCCCGTGCACCGAGTCCCGCAGCAGCAGCGATGCGCGCTTGACGAGATCGTCCGCCGATCCTCGACGGACCACGATGGCGCGCAGCCTCAGGCCGCTGCCGCCGCCGGTGTGAGCGATCAGGATGCGGGCGAGCAGCCGGCCGATGCGACCGAACCCGTACAGCACGACGTCGGTGGGCTCGGCCGCGACCGCGCCGACCGCCGGCGCCAGTGCGGTGGCCAGGTAGTCCGCGAGCTCGTCATCGTCACCGTGCGGACGGTCTTCGACCAGGCGGGCGACGTCGATGGAGGACGCGCCGGGAGCGAGCCGGTGGATCGCCTGGAGGACGGCCAGCGTGTCGTCGAGCGGGAGCCGCTGGTGTCCGAGCTGGGCCACTCTGTCGTGGACCTCGACGATCCCCGTCGCCGAGAGCCCGAGTAGACGGTGCCCGTGCAGCGAGGTCACGACATCGTGCTCGCGCCTGAGCGATCCGATGAGGGGGATCATCCGCTCGGCCAGCTCTTCACGGGCCGTCCAGTCGTCATGAGGTGCGGCTGTTGCGTTCATCTGCGTCCTTGCATGTGTGCGCGCCGAGATCGCCGGCGCGCGAGTTGCCGGGTGGTCATCGGGGGATGCTTCCCAGGGTAGCGTCCGATCTCCGTTCATCTGGCGGACAGGGAATCCTGCGAGCATCCGGGCGGTTCTCCTTCGACGACCCCTCAGGAAGGCTCCCGATGATCGAACGCCGCGCTTCGGCCTGGCCCCCGCTGCTGCTCGCCATCGCGCTCGAGGTCACGGCGACGTTGTCGTTGCGAGCGGCAGAGGGCTTCACGCATCCGCTCTGGCTCATCCCGGTGGTGATCGGGTACGTCGGTTCGCTGCTCCTGCTGTCCGTGGTGCTCGATCGGGGCATGCCCGTCGGGGTCGCGTACGGCATCTGGGCGGCGATCGGCGTCGTGCTGACCGCCCTGCTCGGATCGCTGCTGTTCGGTGAGCTGCTCGGCGTCATGCAGATCGTCGGGATCGGCGCGATCGTGGTCGGCGTGCTGCTGGTCGAGCTCGGGTCGCATGCTCGTGAGACCTCCGCCGAGGCCGCGTCGTGACGTGGGTGCTGCTCGCACTCGCGATCGCGAGCGAGGTCACAGCCACGCTCAGCCTTCGAGCGTCCGAGGGATTGCGGCGGCGACGGTGGATCCCGGTCATCGTGGTCGGGTATCTCGCCGCGTTCTCCCTGCTGGGCGCGATCCTCGCGATGGGGATGCCGGTGGGCGTCGCCTACGGAGTGTGGGCGGCCGCCGGAGTCGCGATCACCGCGATCCTGGGAAGAGTGATCTTCAAGGACCACTTCTCGGTGGTGATGGCCCTCGGCGTCGCGTTCATCGCGGCCGGGGTGGTGCTGATCGAGGTCGGTGGCGCGCACTGAGCACGCCTTCGTGCGAGGTCGGTCGCCGTGTCAGCCGTCGACGCCCCCTGCTGTGAGCGCGGAGATGGCGGCGCGCAGCACTCCGTCCTCTGCCTCGAGAGCGGCTGCCGATGCGTCTGCCGTAGCGCCGGTGGTGAGCATGAGGAGGGCGAGCTTGACCGATCCGCCTGCCGCTTCGAGAGTCCGTGCGGCGTCGTCGACATCGACACCGGCGAGCTGCATCACCGTGCGGATCGACCGCGCCCGGAGCTTCTCGTTCGTGGCTCGCAGATCGACCATGACTCCGCGATAGGTCTTGCCGATCTTGATCATCGACAGCGTGGTCAGCATGTTCACGACGAGCTTCTGGGCCGTGCCGGACTTGAGTCGGGTGGATCCCGAGAGGAACTCGGGGCCCGTCACGACCTCGATCGCGATCTGCGCGACCTCCCCGATCTCGGATGCCGCGTTCGAGGCGATCGCGACGGTGAGAGCACCGACCTCGCGCGCGAACTGCAGGCCGGCGCGCACGTAGGGTGTGCGGCCCGAGGCGGAGATGCCCACGACGGTGTCTCGGTCGGTCAGCTCGAGCTCTCGCAGCGAGGCCTCCGCGGCCTGATCGTCGTCTTCGGCATTCTCGACGGCGGAGACGATCGCGCGGTCTCCTCCCGCGATGAGTCCGACGACCATCGACGGGTCGGTGCCGAAGGTCGGCGGGCATTCGCTCGCGTCGAGCACGCCGATGCGCCCGGCAGTGCCGGCTCCGATGTAGATCAGGCGCCCGCCGCGCCGGAAGCGTGCGGTGATGCCGTCGACTGCCGCGGCGATCTCCGCCGAGCACTCCGCGACAGCGTCAGGAACCCGACGATCCTCGCGGTTCATCATGCTGACAAGCTCGGAGGTCGAGAGCAGGTCGAGGTCGCCCCGCTCGGTCGTCGAGGCTTCGGTGCTCAGGGTCGAGAGGGTCTCGAGCAGCGCGGTCAGTCGGTTGTCATTCGGCACGATGCACGAACCTCTCATGGGGAAGGTCAGCTCGCTCCGCCAGAAGACGCGCTCCGTCGAGAGCATCGCCTGCAGAGGGGACGACGGTGCGACCTGAGCGTCGGAGTGAGTCTTCGAGGCGGTCGCGGAACCAGGCGCTCTCGGTGAGTCCGCCGTGGAGGGCGACGTCGCCCTGCGCAGCCGCCCTGGCAGCGGTCTCGGTGAGGTGTCGGAGCGCCTCGTCGACGATGTGGCCGGCGACGCGGTCTCCGGCTGCCGCGACCTCGAGCACGATCGGGGCCAGGGTCGCGAGGCGCCGCGGCAGGTGGCCGGACTCCGCGATCCACGCCTGCACCCGCACCTCGATCGGTGGCAGTGCTTGCTGCGCCTGCGCGCTCGATCGCGCCCCGCTCACGTCCGAGAGGGCGGCTGTGAGTTCTGTCGCATCGCCGTCGTCGATGGAGGCGCGCAGAAGAGCACGGAGGGCTTCTCGCCCGAGCCATGAGCCGCTGCCGAAGTCGCCGAGCTCGGGGCCCCAGCCGTCGATGAGTCGCGCGCCGTGCTCGTCGATGCCGAGGGCCGCTGCCCCGGTACCGGCGATGAGCAGTACGCCCCGACGCCCCGCAAGCGCACCGGCGTGCGCCGTCACGACGTCGGAGGCCACGACGACCGGCGTGGTCGTCTCGACCGCGAGACGGGTGGCGAGTGCGGTAGCGGCTTCAGGCGCGGTCCAGGCGCCCGCGGCTCCCACGGACAAGGTGGAGTAGCGCGCATCGTTCGCGGCGAGAACCGCGCGAATGGACTCGTGCGCAGCGGTGACACCTTCTGCGGAGGCCAGTCCTGGCGTTCCTGGGCCGTCGTAGATGAGCCCATCGAGCGTGCCCGCGATCGTCGCCCGGCATCGGGACTTGCCGAGGTCGACTGCGAGGATCGAGGCGCCGGGCATGCTTCCAACCTACGGCAGTAGCCTGAAGGGATGACCGAGACCATCCGCGCCCGCGCCGTCCTGCTCGACATGGACGGCACTCTCGTCGATTCGACCGCGGTCGTGGAGCGACTCTGGCTCGCCTGGGCGCAGCCGCACGGCATCGATCCGTCGACCGTGCTGAGCGTGGTGCACGGGCGACAGGGGCATCAGAGCATGGCGATCATGCTGCCGGAGCGCGACCACGCGATCAACCTGCGCGAGAACGCGGAGATGCTGGCGAATGAGAGTGCCGACGTCGATGGTGTGGTTGCGATCGCCGGCGCGGACGTGCTTCTGAGCGGGCTTCTCCCCCATCCCCACGCGATCGTCACCTCCGCCGATGTGACCCTCATGAACGCGCGCATGGGACAGGCGGGACTCGCGGTGCCGGCGCTCACCGTGACAGCCGAAAGCGTCTCGGCGTCGAAGCCGGATCCCGAAGGCTTCCTGCTCGGGGCAAAGATGCTCGGCGTCGACCCCGCGGACTGCGTGGTCTTCGAGGATTCTGGTGCCGGCATCCAGGCCGCCCACGCCGCAGGTATGCGAGTCATCGGTGTGGGCCCCCACGCCGTCGCGCATGAGCCGACCTTCCATGTCGAAGACCTGACCCATGTCGCTGTCCTCTCGTCCGACGACGGCTTCGAGCTCACGATCCACTGAATCCACCACTCAGACCGTCTGCAGGCGCGGGGCAAGGAAATCACGACCGAGATCGGGCGTGTGGACTCGGTCCGGCTTGCGAAGTCGGTCTGGTGTGCTGAATCGGTCTGGTGTGCTGAGTCGGTCCGGTGTGCTGAGGCGTGGTGTGTGCCACCGGTAGGCAGGGTCCCACCATCCTGGTCCCCGGACTTGCGGGATGCCGTTGTTCATCCTGATCTCCCACCCGGAGGTGTCGAGGGAGCGGTGGTGCCACCAGCACAACGGAACACCGTTGTCGGTATGCGTGGGCCCACCCCTGGCATGTTCGGTGACGTGGTGGATCTCACACCAGGATGCCGGGACGTGGCAGCCGGGGATCAGGCATTCCTTGTCGCGGGCGATGATCGCCCGCCGTTGATGCACTGTGAACACCCGATCGGTCGTCGAGATTCCGATGATGTGTCCGTTGTCGAACAGGACGCGCTGGATCGTTCCGGAACATCCGGCCTGTGCGGCGACGGACACGGGAACAAAGGCAGATCCGGGGACGCTGGCCCGTCCCCTGCCCGCGGCGAGGTCTTTGACATCGATGTTCACCGTCAGCGTCGGGGAAGCACCCCCAAGGGTTGGCATCTCCTTGTGCCGTGCGGCGATCCCGAGCGCTGCGGCGAGGGCGTCATGGCGCTTCTGCGCGGGAGTGCGACCTTCGATCACGTTGCGGGGGTCGGAATTGTGCGGGTCCTCGTCAGGATCAGAGCCGTCAGCGTCGTCAGCACCGTCAGGGTCCGTGTCGCGTGATCCGTCGGAGGGAGCGAACGCGACGCCCGACGGGACGGGTGGCCCGTCACCTTTCGGGTTCAACATCGCGTCCAGGATCAGCTCGAGTTGCGCCGCGACATCCGGAGTCAGGTTGCCTTTGATTGTGCGGAGTCCGTCGCGCAGCCGTCCGATCGTGACTCCTCGTCTGCGCGCGGGCTCATCGTCATCGGGTTCGGCACCATCAGGGTCGAGGGTCGCGGCGGCCGCCTGCGCGAGCAGGTTCAAGTCCGTCGGCGTGCGCATCGGACCGCGCGGCGCATCCGCGTCGGCATCCTCACCCTCGGTGTCATCAACGTCACCGTCACTGTCGGCTTCACTGTCGAGCACGCCGCGCGCGGCACGGGCGAGGAAGTCATCCGCTTCGAGCCGCTCGGCCGCGCCGATCCGGTCACGGATCGCCTCCACCGGGCCGGTCGCCGCAAGCATCCCCGCAACCCCGACATCCCCGGAGAGGAGTGCTTCTCGCAGGGCCGGCCACCGGGCCGGCAACCGCTCCCCCGCAAGACTCACCGGCCGGCGGACGAGGTCGACGACCTTGATCAGACGGGTCGCACCACCGACATCAGTCAGAAGGGTCCGTTCGAGCAGCTCGGTCAGGGTGCGGCATCCCGCGGAATGCGGGAAGTCTGTCGCGTCTGCGGTGGCGACGGCCTCCACGATGACGGCCTCGGCCCGCCGGAAGGCCGCACCTGCGGCCAGCAGCACCTCGACGCGATCCGCGTCGCTCAGGCCCGCCAGTGCGTAGTCGGACAGCACCCGGTCGAGGCCGGCGACGACCCGATCGAGGAGAGCGCGAGTGCTGTTCATACGTCCCACTCAACACCCGACCACCGACATTCAGACGCTGAGATGACCGTTTTTAGGCCAGTTCAGGAGCATATTCTGGAGTACCGGAATGGTACGCGACGGGTGGGCGGGCGGGCGCGGCACGTTTCGTCTCGGGCGACTCCGTCGGCCTCGCTCAACGAACGGATCGCGCGACTCCATCGGTGTCACTCAACGGGCAGGGGCGGTTGCAGCGCGTTTCGTCTCGGGCGACTCCGTCGGCCTCGCTCAACGAACGAACGGGGGCGGGCGACTCCGTCGGCCTCGCTCACCGAACGGTTGCGGGAGACTCCGTCGGCCTCGCTCACCGAACAGGTCCGGACGACCCCGCCTAGCTCGCTCAACGAACGGAGACAGATCGAGAAGATCAACCCAACGCGAACCGCCCCTCACACCCGAGTGAAGTCCTCGAAGATCAGGGTCGTCCGAGTGGAGCGGATGAAAGGGATGGCCTGGATGTCCTCCAGCACGATCCGGCGCAGGTCCCTGGCATCCGTCGCACGCACCAGCAGAATCACGTCGAAGTCGCCGCCCACCAGCGCCATGTGCTCGATCTCGGGGATCGCTCGGAGCCGGGCGCTCACGTCCTGCCAGCTCGCCTGCTCGATCGCGAGGGTCACGTACGCGCTGGCGTGCTGGCCGAGCAGCACAGGGTCGGTGCGCACCGAATACCCCGTGATCACCCCGCCATCCGTCATCCGCCTGATGCGGGAATGCACCCCTGCACGGGAGATGTGAACGGTGTCGGCGATGGCCGTCATCGACGCTCTGGCGTCGCGTCGCAGTTCGTCGAGGATGGCGTGGTCGACGTCGTCGAGCGTGATCATGGAACTCCTTCGTCCGGTGCATGCATTCTGACACTTCGCGCGTTAAATCCCCCGCAGGAGAGAAATCGTCCAAGATTCACTCGATCCTCTTGGATGACTGGGTCTTCACAGCGCATGCTGACTGCATCGAGTTCGGCAAGGAGGGCGAACGCATGCATGAAGGACTTCTCCCGCGCGACGTGGCGGTGCAGCTGATCGACGCGGACGGACAGCCGGTCCTCGATGACCACTACGCCGTGCCGCCCGTCGACCGGCTGCTGGACGCCTACCGCGGGCTCATCGAGGGGCGCCGCATCAACGATCAGGCGAGCGCGCTGGTCAGACAGGGCCGGCTGGCGGTCTACCCGTCGTCACACGGTCAGGAAGCATGCCAGATCGGCGCCGCGCAGGCGCTGTCCGACGGCGACTGGCTCTTTCCCACGTACCGCGACTCCGTGGCGGTGATCGCGCGAGGCGTCGCCCCGGCAGACGCTCTCGTGCTGCTCAAGGGCGACTGGCACTCGGGGTACGACGTGCACGCGAACCACGTCGCCCCCCAGGCGACTCCGCTCGCCACTCAGCTTCTGCATGCGGTCGGCTTCGCGTACGCGGCGAAGAAGCGCGGCGAGGACACGGTCGTGCTGGCCCTCTGCGGAGACGGCGCGACGAGCGAGGGCGACTTCCATGAGGCGATGAACTTCGCGGCGGTCTTCCACGTGCCTGTCGTCTTCTTCGTCCAGAACAACGGCTTCGCGATCTCCGTGCCGCTCAGCAGGCAGACCGCCGCCCCGTCACTCGCGCACAAGGCGATCGGATACGGGATGCCGGGCGAGCGCGTCGACGGCAACGACGTCGCAGCCGTGATCGCGGTACTGGGCGAAGCGGTCGAGAGAGCCCGGTCGGGCGGCGGCCCGAGCCTGGTCGAAGCGCACACCTACCGGATGCAGGCGCACACGAACGCCGACGACGACACGCGCTACCGCGAGCGCTCCGAGGTGCAGGCCTGGGTCGAGCGGGATCCGCTGCGCCGACTTCGCGCGTACCTGAGCGACCGCGGCGCCCTCTCAGAAGAGCGCGAGGCCGAATTCGCGGCTGAGGCGGAGAAGATCGCCGCAGCGATGCGCGCGGCACTGAACGAGGATGGCGACCTCGACCCCGAAGACCTCTTCCGCTTCGTCACGAGCACTCGGTCGCCGCAGCTCGAGGAGCAGTGGCAGATGCTCCGGGATGAGATCGTGCGCAACGGCACCGCACACACCGACGGTCACGACCAGTCGGACCACCTCGCACAGACGGGAGGCAGGTCATGACTCTCGCCGACGACGACCTCCGCATCGACCTCGACGGCGCGCCGCGCACTCGGACCATGAGCATGGCCGCGGCACTGAACCTCGCCCTGTCCGATGCGATCGATGCCGATCCGGAGGTGACCGTCTTCGGTGAGGACGTCGGAGCCCTCGGGGGCGTGTTCCGCATCACCGACGGACTCGCCGCGCGCTTCGGCGAGGACCGCTGCTTCGACACCCCGCTCGCCGAGGCCGGCATCGTCGGCACGGCGGTCGGGATGGCGATGAACGGCATGCGCCCCGTCGTCGAGCTGCAGTTCGATGCGTTCGCCCTGCCCGCCTTCGAGCAGATCGTCAGCCACGTCGCGAAGCTGGGCAATCGCACCCGAGGTGCGGTGCGGATGCCGCTGGTGATCCGCATCCCGTTCGGCGGAGGGATCGGCGGAGTCGAGCACCACTGCGACTCGTCGGAGGCCTACTACGCGCACACTCCCGGCCTCACCGTCGTCAGTCCGTCGACTCCGCAGGACGCGTATTCGCTGCTGCGCGCGGCGATCGAGTCGCCCGATCCCGTCATCTTCCTCGAACCCAAGAAGCTCTACTGGAGTAAGGGCGAGGTCGATACGTCCGTGACGGCGGATCTCGGCACGGCACGGATCGCGCGGGAAGGCACGGATGTGACTCTCCTCGCCTACGGATCGTCGGTGCCGCTCGCTCTCGAGGCCGCAGACGTCGCGGCAACCGAGGGCCGCAGCGTCCAGGTCGTGGACATCCGCTCGCTGTCGCCGTTCGACGACGCCACGGTGACGGCCACGGTGAAGGCCACGGGTCGCGCGGTGGTGATCGCGGAAGCGCCCGGCTACGTGAGCGTGGCATCCGAGATCCAGGCACGCGTGTTCGAGAGGTGCTTCGAGTACCTGGAGGCGCCGGTTCGGCGAGTGACCGGCTTCGACACTCCCTTCGCGCCGCCGAAGCTCGAGCACTGGTATCTGCCCGACGTCGATCGCATCCTCGATGCGATCGACTCGCTGCACTGGGAGGACGGAGCATGACCGCGCTCACGGCTCGAGTCTTCCGGCTGCCCGATCTGGGCGAGGGCCTCACCGAGGCGGGTCTCGTGCAGTGGCTGGTCGCGGTGGGCGACACCATCGTCATCGACCAGGCGATCGCCGAGGTCGAGACCGCGAAGAGCGTCGTCGAGCTTCCCTCGCCGTTCGCCGGCGTGGTGACGGCACTGCACGGAGAGCCCGGCGAGACCATCGATGTCGGCGCTCCGGTCCTCGAGGTCGCCGACAGCGCAGAGGCTTCGGCGTCCGGGTCCGCTTCGGCATCCTCCTCCGACCGCAGGCATCCCGCCGAGCACGACGTCTACCGCGAGGAGGAGCGCGCGGGTTCCGGCAGCGTCCTGATCGGCTACGGCACCTCGGAGCGGGCCACGTCCGGTCGCAGACGACCGCGCCCGTCGATGACCGTCGGGGCGAGCTCGCCGGTCGAGCCTTCCTCCGGAGCACCCGTGCCCGCGACCCCGAAGAACGCGCAGATCCCGAAGATCACGCAGGAGACGGATGCTGCGGCACGACGTCCGGTGGCGGTCCGCTCACCTCTCGTCCGACGCCTGGCGCGCGATCTCGGACTCGACGTGCACGCGATCACCCCGACCGGACACGACGGCGCCATCACCCGCGCCGACGTGCTCGCGGCAGCCGTCGACATGGCGGTCGACGGCGCCGCGGCCTCGAATCGCGACACCGACACCGACACCAACACCGGCTCCGGCACCGGCACCGGCACCCTCGACGGACTCTCCGTCTCCTCACGCGAGCGCCTGTCGCCCCTCCGCAAGGCAGTCAGCGCGAAACTCTCGCGCAGCCGGGCGGAGATCCCCGAGGCGACCGTGTGGGTCGACATCGATGCGACGGAACTGTGGAATCTGCGCTCGCAGATGTCCACCGAGGGAGGAAAGGCGCCGTCGCTCACCGCGCTCATCGCGCGCTTCGTGCTGATCGCACTAGAAGACCATCCCGTGCTCGCCTCGCGACTGAGCGACGATGCATCAGAGCTGATCACGTTCGACGGGGTGAATCTCGGCGTCGCCGCCGACACCGACCGCGGGCTCATGGTGCCTGTGATTCCCCGAGCGCACGACCTCAGCGTCGATCAGCTCGACAGTGCACTGCGCGAGCTGAGTGCGACCGCACGAGCCGGTTCCATGCCGGCTGAGCGCCTCCGCGGTTCGACATTCACCCTGAACAACTACGGCGGACTCGGTGTCGACGGCTCTGCGGCGATCATCAATCACCCTGACGTGGCGATCCTCGGGATAGGACGCATCATCGAGCGCCCCTGGGTCGTGGACGGGCAGATCGTCGTGCGTCGCATCGCGCAGCTGTCGCTGGTGTTCGACCACCGGGTCTGCGACGGCGGGTACGCGGCGAGCTTCCTCCGTCGGGTGACCGGGCTCATCGAGCATCCGCTGCGGGCGTTCGGGAGAGTGTGAGGAAGCCTGCTCCAGCTCGATCGCCGACCCACACTCCTCCGTCGGGTCACTCCACAGTGAGGTCACCGCGCTGGGTGGTGTCGGCCGTCGTGATCCCGATGATCCGGGCCTCCGTCGAGTCGGCGTCGTCCCGCGTGGTGTGGAACATGAGAAGCCGTCCCCCGCGGTCGGCGACGAAGTACGCCCACTGCCCCGATGACGTGACATGCACCCGGGTCCCTGACGGGAAAGCCGCCACCGCCGCAGAGACCGGGTCGCCGATCCGGACGTCGAGCGCGTGCGGCGACGCCGCACCATCGATTCCGAGGTCCTCTTCGTCAGACACCGCCCCGACGGTCATCTCGGAGATGGATCCGCCCTCCGTCGCGGTGACCGACAGCGACGACGTCCCGTCGGGGCTCGTGAAGATCCACGGCCCACCCTCGTATGCCGGCGGGGTGACGGCGGCATCCGGCAACGAGGCCACTGCGTCGTCATAGGTGTCACCGAGACGGATCGGGCCGACCTCCGATCCTGTGATCGTCCACTCGCTCCAGGAAGCGGATGCGTCACCCGTCGGATCTGTCGGCTCGGCCGGAGGGGTCGCGGTCAGGCTGTCGACGAGCTCGGACTTCGCGTCGATCGCGGTCGCCTGCAGGAGTTCGGCCGCGGCCACCGCGTCGATCGGTGCAGCGTCGGGAAGCGAGGTCCTCAGGTGCACGAGCGTGTTGCCGACCGCGGCGAATCCATGGAAGACCCTCCAGCCCTCGGAGGAAGGGTCGGGGTTCAACGTTCCCGCCAGCGCACGGACGCCGTCGTCCTCCTCCGCGACCACCGACTCGAAGGACTGAGGTCCGTCGTAGTCGAACTGGCCGCATTCACTCACGGCACGCTCGAGTTGATCCATCCGCGCAGCCACGTGGGCCTCGTCGGCGAACTGCATGGCGATGACGCTGTTGAACGAGAACTCGTCGTCGCTCGGCATGGACCAGGAGACCGTTCGGGTCCCCACCGATCCCAGCGTCTGCTCCATGTAGAGCACGCCGCAGATGGCCGGAGCGAACTCCGGTCCACCACCGTCAGAGGTCTGCTCCAGCTCGTCCGAGGGCTCGCTCACCTCGATCGCCGACGGGATCAGGGCGATGATGTCGTCCGACGAGGGCAGCAGCCACGAGAGCTCGTCGCCGACGAACGCCACGGGTCCCGCATAGGGCTCGGGCGAGGAGGTCTCCGGCATCGGCGACGGCGATGAGGAGGGCTCCGCCGGGGGTGCACAGGCGGTCAACGCGAGGATAGCTCCGATCCCGAGAATTCCGAACGCCGATCGCACCCGATCCTGAGCGAGAACACGCATGACACACCCTCCGACCTGCTTCACACGTCGACGTCCGACGCCCCTGCGGCGAGCCTACGGGCGCGCGATTCCTGCGACGAGAAGTGCGCGCATGTCGATATCCGAATGTGAGGAAACGCATACCGATATGCGCATACGTCCACTGCGCAGATCCTGGGCTGCAGCGATCGGAGGCGAAACCGAGCGCGCAGGCCTTGGGCGAGGCGACCACGTGCGCTATTCTCAGATTTACTGACCGATCATTCGGTAAGTGACACGGGGTGACGGAGCGTCGCCCCTCGCCCACTGCAGAACGATGGAGTTCGCATGACGTCAGCAGTATCCGCACGCAGGTCGACCGACCGGATGCCCGCCGAGGAACGGCGAGTCCTCGCCAGCACCCTCGTCGGCACCTCGATCGAGTGGTACGACTTCTTCATCTACGCACAGGCCGCCGGACTTGTGCTCGCCCCGCTGTTCCTCGCGCCCGTGGCGGAGTCGAATGCCGGCCTTGCCCAGGTGATCTCCTTCGCCACGATCGGCATCTCCTTCCTGTTCCGACCGCTCGGGGCGATCGTGGCCGGTCACCTCGGTGACAAGATCGGCCGCAAGAAGATGCTGGTGTTCACGCTCATCATGATGGGCCTGTCCACGTCTCTCATCGGCATCCTGCCGACGTACGCCGCGATCGGTGTCGCCGCTCCGATCCTGCTCATCGTGCTGCGGATCCTGCAGGGATTCTCGGCCGGTGGCGAATGGGGTGGCGCAGCGCTCATGGCCGTCGAGCACGCGCCGCAGGGGAAGCGCGGGCTCTTCGGCGCGTTCCCGCAGATCGGCGTGCCCATCGGGATGATCCTCGCCACGTTCACCCTCTGGGTGCTCACGAGTTCCATGTCGCCGGAGGCGTTCATGGAGTGGGGATGGCGAATCCCCTTCCTGCTGTCGATCGTTCTGATCGCCGTCGGATACGTCATCCGCAAGGCCGTCGAGGAGAGCCCGATCTTCGAGGAGCTGCTGCGTCGCCGCAAGGAGGCGTCGGCCCCGCTGGGACTGCTGTTCCGCAAGAACACGAAGCAGGTCGCGCTCACCGCGATCATCTTCATCGCGAACAACGCGGCCGGATACCTGCTCATCGCCTACTTCGCCACCTACGCCGTCGCAGTCCTCGGGATGGAGCGTCCGCCCGTGCTGCTGGCGACGACCCTCGCGTCGTTCGGCTGGCTGATCTTCACCCTGTGGGGCGGCCACCTGTCCGACCGACTCGGACGCATCCGAACGTTCCAGATCGGATACATCGCCCTCGCGCTCTGGGCGGTGCCGATGTGGTTCCTGATCGACACCGGGAACATCGTCTGGTACTTCGTGGCCCTGTTCGTGATGACGTTCGCGCTCGGGCTCTCCTACGGGCCGCAGGCTGCGCTTTATGCCGAGATGTTCCCGGCGAACGTGAGGTACTCCGGCGTCTCGATCGGCTATGCGCTCGGCGCCATCCTCGGCGGAGCGTTCGCACCGCTGATCGCAGAGACGCTGATGAACAACTTCCAGGCGTCGTGGACCATCGGCGTCTACATCGCCCTCGCGGCCGTCATCTCGCTCATCGGGGTGTCGATGGTGAAGGAGACGAAGGGCGTCGACCTGCACGCCTGAGGTCGCCCCTCCCGTCAGCGGGCCGGTCGTTCAGACACGACCGGCCCGCTGCGCGTTGCCATCGCTCAGCACCGCGAGAGCAGCCGCCCGTGCGTCAATGGCGGTCGCCGCCTTCAGCACCGCCTCGGCTGCCGCTCCGCATCTGTCGTACGTGACCTCCGCCAGAGCGGCCGCGACGCCGGTGAGCGCCCGCGGAGTCATCGACAACGAGGAGACTCCCAGGCCCACGAGCACCGGCGCGAGCGCGGGATCGGCAGCTGCCTCGCCGCATACTCCGACGGGCAGGTTCCACGCCCGCCCCGCCGCGCCCGCCATGCCGATCAGGCGGAGCACGGAGGGCTGCCACGGATCGTTCAGATCGCCCAGCTCGCCGAGAAGACGGTCGGCGGCCAACGTGTACTGCGCGAGATCGTTGGTGCCGATGCTCACGAAGTCGACGATCTCGAAGAGCTCCGACGCGAGCAGCGCTGCCGAAGGCGTCTCGATCATGATGCCGACCTTCTCCAGGCCCGCCGCCCTGGCGCTCTCGGCGAAGGCTCGCGCTTCATCGACGGTGGCCACCATCGGCGCCATGACCTCGACGACAGCTTGCTCCGCCTCAGCGGCGAGCGCCAGCGCGCGCAACTGGTCGTCCAGCAGCATCGGAGATCGACGAGCGACGCGCAGACCGCGGACCCCGAGCGCAGGGTTGGTCTCGACGTCGACGTTCGCAAACGGCAGCGGCTTGTCGCTCCCCGCATCGAGGGTGCGCACCACGACCCTGCGGCCGGGGAACGCCGCGAGCACACCGCGATAGGCCGCGACCTGCTCGTCGACGGAGGGAGCGTCGACGCGGTCGAGGAAGCAGAACTCGGTGCGGAAGAGACCGATGCCCTCGGCACCCGATTCGGCAGCGGTAACTGCCTCCGACGGTCCGCCGACATTGGCGAGAAGAGAGATGCGGTGCCCATCGGCCAGAGCCCCTTCACCACGGAAGGGCTCGGCGATCGTCGCCGTGTCGACCACCCGGATGAGCGTCTCATCCGGATCGACCTCGACCGTGCCTCGATCACCGTCGACGAGAACCACGGCGCCGGCCGCGATCCCCATGGCATCGGCCACGCCCACCACGGCCGGCAGGCCGAGCGATCGCGCGATGATCGCCGTGTGCGACGTGGGGCCTCCCTGTTCGGTCACGAGGGCGACGCATCCGCTCGCCCCGAGTGCCGCTGTCTCGGCAGGCGCCAGATCGACCGCCACGAGCACGAACGGCTCGTCGTGGAGAGGAACACCGGGAAGCTCGACCCCGACGATCTCCGCGACGATCCGGTCACGGACGTCTCGGACGTCGGTGACACGTTCCGCCATGCGACCTCCCAGCGCGGCGAGCGCCTCCTCGTAGACGTCCGCGGCCTCCCAGACAGCTCGGGCGGCCGTGCGTCCTTCCGCGCGCACGAGCGCCGAGGCACCGGCGATGAGCTCGGGATCGGATGCCATCATGCGCGAGGCGTCGAGGATCGCTGACGCATCGCCGGTCGCCCGCGCCGAGCGCGAGCGCAGCTGGTCGGCGACCGCGGCGGATGCCCGTTCGATGGCCGACACCTCGTCGTCACGACCCTCCACGGCGACCGAGACAGCAGGATCCGGCTCCTGCACCGGGGCACTCAGGTGCACGACGGGTGCCGCCGCCCGGCCCGCGCTCACCCCGCGACCGTGGAGCGCGGCTCCCGGCTGCAGCGGGCGGGCCGGAGGGCTCGACGGTGCGTCCACCGACGCGTCCACCGATGCAGGGGCCTCCAGCGACGTCGCCACCGAGGTCGTCACGGAGGTCGACTCCGTACCACCGCTCCCCTCGCCGAATCCGTTCTCGAACAGGGAGACCAGACGATCGATCACGCTCTGCGCCTGCGCACCGCGCGCCGACAGCTCGACCTCGGCACCCTGGCGCGCCCCGAGCATCAGCAGCCTCGATAGGCTCGCGCCCCTCGCCTCGGGGCCGTCGGGAAGACGCCGGAGGCGCACGTCCGCTCCCGTCGAGGCCTCGGCGATCAACGCAGCGGGGCGCGCGTGGATCCCGAACGGATTCTGCACCCGGACGACTGTCGTGAGCGCATCGCCACCATCCGGGGAGCCGGCAGGATCGCCGGATGAGTCATCGAGGAACGGATCCCCGACAGGAGATGCTTCGACCGCCCCGCCCAGCTGCCCGACCTTGGCCTCCAGCGCCGCCGCCGCCTCCCGCGCCACGTCGTCGAGGCTTCCCCCGGCGGCTGCCGCCACCACCGCAGCGAGCAGCCCCTCGACGAAGGGTGCTGCGGTGAGCCGCACCGGGACGTCACTCGTCCTGAGCTCCATCGCGAGATCGGCGCTCATGAGGGCAGAGCCCAGATCCATCACGACGAGCACTCCCTCGCAGTCGACGGCCAGCCCATCGATCGCCGAGGCCACCGCGACGGCGTCGGTGCCGAGGATCGGCGCGCCGTCGGCATCCGTCCCCGCCCCCGCCGCGACCAGCACCCGCGCACTCTCACCGTGCACCATCTGCAGGGCGAGCTCGAGTGCCGCCTCCCCCAGTCGAGCGCTGTGGGAGACGGCGACGATGCCGATCATCAGGACGATTCCGCGGTCGCCTGCGCCAGCGTCTCGAACAGCAGGGTCGTCGAGGCGGCGCCGGGGTCGAGGTGCCCGGCGCTGCGCTCGCCCAGGTAGCTCGCACGTCCCTTGCGCGCGACGAGGGGCGTCGTGGCATCGCGGCCCGCCGCCGCTGCCTGGGCCGCCGCCGTTGTTGCGGCCGCGATACTCGCCCCCGCCGCGGCCTCCGCATCGAAAGCGTCGACAGCCGGGCCCATCGCGTCGAGCATCGTCTTGTCGCCAGGCTCCGCCTTCCCTCGCGCGACGATCCCCGCGAGCCCTGCGCGGAGCGCGGCTCCGAGCGCGGCCGCATCGAGCTCGCCGACGGCGCCCGCGGTCATCCCCATCCGCAGGAAGAAGGTGCCGTACAGCGGTCCGCTGGCCCCTCCCACCGAACTGACCAGCGTCATGCCCACCGTCTTCAGGAGCTCATCGACCGTGCCGGGCGCTGCTCCGTTGAGCTTGTCCGCGACGGCCGCCATCCCCCGCGCCATGTTGGCGCCGTGATCCGCATCGCCGATCGCGGAATCCAGCTCGGTGAGCCACTCCCGCTTCTCGGCGACGGCATCGGCGAAGCGTCCGATCCAGTCGGTCAGCACCGCCGTGTCGGCCACCGCCATCACGCGCCCCACCGCAGCCCCGGCGTGCGCACGGGCGCATCCCAGAGACGCAGCAGCTCGTCGTCGGCCTTGAGCACGGTCAGCGAGCATCCGGCCATGTCGAGCGAGGTGATGTAGTCGCCGACGAGCGTGCGGGCGATCTGCACCCCGGCCTTCTCGAGCAGCGGTGCCACCTCGCCGTACATCAGGTAGAGCTCGATCAGGGGCGATCCGCCCATGCCGTTGAGCATCACGATCGCGGGTCCCGCGAAATCGAGATCGGCGAGGATCGGCTCGACGAGCTGGCGGGCGATCTCGGATGCCGGGGCCAGCGGTTCGCGGTGACGACCGGGTTCGCCGTGGATGCCGATGCCGATCTCCATCTGGTCGTCCGGCAGATCGAAGGTCGGCTTGCCTGCAGCCGGCACCGTGGAGCTGGTCAGGGCCATGCCCATCGAGCGTCCCTGCTCGGTGACGCGCGTCGCGAGAGCGACCACCGCCGCGAGGTCCTGACCCTCCTCGGCCGCCGCCCCCACGATCTTCTCGAGCAGCACGGTGAGGCCGACCCCGCGGCGCCCCGCCGTGTAGAGCGAGTCCTGCACGGCGACGTCATCGGCCACGACGACGGTCGCGACCTCGATGCCCTCCATCGATGCGAGTTCGGCCGCCATCTCGAAGTTGAGCACGTCGCCGGTGTAGTTCTTCACGATGTGCAGCACCCCGGCGCCGCGGTCGACGGCCTTCGTCGCGGCCTGCACACGATCGGGCGTCGGAGAGGTGAACACCTCGCCCGCGACCGCGGCATCGAGCATCCCGACACCGACGAATCCGCCGTGCAACGGCTCGTGACCCGACCCGCCGCCGGAGACCACCGCGACCTTGCCCTGCGCCTTCGGCTCGGAGCGAGTGATGACCTGCGTCTCCAGGTCGACGGCGAGCTCCGGGTGCGCGAGAGCGACGCCTTTCAGCGACTCGACCAGCACGTCCTCGGGGGCATTGATGAGCTTCTTCATCTTCGATCTCCCTTGATCTCCGCGACGATGATCTTCCGCGAGAACGGAGGTGATTCGTCACTCTCGAACATGCTCGGGCGCAGTCGGCTTGTCAAGGTCTCCGCGCGACCGCCCGTGATCGACTCAGCGCGACTGCAGCCCGTCGAGCGACACCCGCAGGATGTCCTCGCCCAGCTCATCCGGATCGACAGATCCGCCGGGGCGATACCACTCGACGACGGAGTTGATCATGCCGAAGATCAGCCTGGTCGCGACCGCGGCATCGACGTCTTCGCGGATCAGCCCCTCGGCCTGGGCCTCGGCGACGATCGCGGTGACTCGCTGGTCGAACGCTCGGCGACGCAGGAGCGCCGCCGTCTCGACATCGCCGTTGCCGCGCACCCGCAGCAGCAGCGTCACGGAGGGGAGCTTCTCGGTGAGCACGCGCACCGCACCGCGGATGATCGATCGCAGGCGGTCGGCGGCAAGCGGATGCCGCGTCGTGGCGTCGTCGACCACGGCCTCGAGAGCATCGAGGGCGTCTCCGAGCGCGAGGGCGAGGATCGCGCTCTTCGAGTCGAAGTGGTGGTAGAGCGCCGACTTAGTGAGCCCGAGCGTCGCGGTGAGGTCGGAGACGCTCGTCGCGTCGTACCCCTGCTCGTTGAACACCTTGACGGCGACCGCGAGCACCTGTTCGCGGTCGTAACCTGGCCGGCCGCGCCTGGGGGCCGGCGCGTCGAATCCGGGCTGCGCCATGAGGCAAGTCTGTCACTCCCCCGGCGAGTTGCCATTCGCCCGATGATCTGAGATCGTATTCCTGACCGATCGGTCGGAAATTATCGCCAGCGTGGGTGATCGAGAGGATGATGATGTCCGAGGCCTATCTCGTCGACGGCGTCCGCACACCCGTCGGCCGCTACGGAGGCGCGCTCGCGTCCGTCCGCCCCGACGATCTGGCGGCTCTCGTGGTGGGTGAGACCGTGCGCCGTTCCGGCGCACCCGTCGACGCGATCGACGAGGTCATCCTCGGCGCCGCCAACCAGTCGGGCGAGGACAACCGCAACGTCGCGCGGATGGCCGTGCTGCTGGCGGGGCTGCCCGACTCGATCCCCGGACTCACGGTGAACCGCCTCTGCGCCTCCGGCATGTCCGCCATCGCGCTGGCGGCGAGCGCCGTGCGCGCCGGTGACGCCGACCTGATCGTCGCCGGCGGCGTCGAGTCGATGACCAGAGCCCCCTGGGTGCAGGCGAAGCCCGAGAAGGCGTGGGCCAAGCCCGGCGCGGCCTTCGACACCTCCATCGGCTGGCGCTTCACGAACCCCCGGCTGACCGCCCGCGACAAGGCGACCTACTCCATGCCCGAGACCGCCGAGGAGGTCGCCCGTCTCGACGCCATCAGCCGCGCGGATGCCGATGCGTTCGCACTTCTGAGCCATCAGCGCGCCATCGCGGCGATAGACGCGGGGCGCTTCACGGCCGAGATCGTCGGGGTCGAGACGCCTCGCGGAATCGTCGACACCGACGAGGGACCACGGCGCGACACCACCATCGACGCGCTCGCGAGACTGCGCACGGTCGTCGCAGGTGGCGACGTCGTGACCGCCGGCAACTCCAGCTCGTTGAACGACGGCTCGTCCGCGATCGTGGTCGCGAGCGCGGAGGCCGTCGAGCGGTACGGGCTGACGCCTCGGGCGCGGATCGTCTCCTCGGCGACCGCCGCCCTCGCGCCCGAGATCATGGGCCTCGGGCCGGTGCCCGCCACCCAGAAGGCTCTGGCGAAGGCCGGCCTGCAGGTCGGCGACCTCGGAGCCGTCGAGCTGAACGAGGCCTTCGCCTCGCAGTCGCTCGCGTGCATCCGCCGACTCGGGCTCGACCCCGCGATCGTCAACGCCGACGGCGGAGCCATCGCGCTCGGGCACCCGCTGGGGTCGAGCGGATCGCGACTGATCGTGACCCTGCTCGGACGGCTGGAACGCGAGGGGGCGCGCTACGGCCTCGCCACCATGTGCGTGGGCGTCGGACAGGGCACTGCGATGATCGTGGAGCGCCTCGGATGACCCTGCACATCGACGAGCGCGACGACCGGGTGATCGCCACCCTCGACCGCCCTGAGAAGCGCAACGCGATCGACCAGGAGATGATCGACGCCTTCCACGAGCTGTGCGCCGTACTCGAGGCGTCACCGCGCATCCTCATCCTCACCGGCGCGGCCGGTGTCTTCGCCGCGGGGGCCGACATCGGCCAGCTGCGCGAGCGCACCGCCGACGACGCGCGCCGCGGCATCAACGCGACGGCCTTCACGCGCATCCACGAGCTGCCGATGCCGGTGATCGCGGCGATCGACGGCTACGCCCTCGGTGGCGGCGCGGAGCTCGCCTATGCGGCCGACATCCGCATCGCGAGCCCGTCGCTGCGCATCGGCAATCCCGAGCCGGGGCTCGGGATCATCGCTGCGGCGGGCGCGACCTGGCGGCTCCCCGAGATCGTCGGCGAGGCCAGGGCGAGTGAACTGCTGCTGACAGGGCGCGCGCTCGACGCCGACGAGGCGCTCGCCTGGGGCCTCGTCTCGTCGCTGCACCCTGGTGATGAGCTGCTTCCCGCCGCGCACGCGATCGCCGACCGCATCGCGGCGAACGATCCCCTGGCCACCCGCCACACGAAGCGCGCTCTGCACGCGCCGCGGGCACAGCACCCGGCGATCGAGCACGAGCTGCAGGCCGAGCTGTTCGAGTCGCCGGAGAAGCACCGCCGCATGACCGCTTTCCTCGAGAGGAAGAACCGATGAGCCTCGACACGAGCGCTCCCCGCACCGTCGGCATCCTGGGCGGCGGACGCATGGGCGCCGGCATCGCACACGCCTTCCTTCTCGCGGGCTCGCGCGTCATCGTCGTCGAACGTGACGCGGGGAGCGCGGATGCCGCGTCACGGCGCGTCCGCGACAGCATCCGCCGATCCCTCGAGCGCGACCCCTCTCTGGTCGAGGACGAGATCGTCGGCCGTCTCGCGACCGGAACCGACATCGCGGAGTTCGCCCACGTCGATCTCGTGATCGAGGCGGTACCGGAGGATCGCGAGCTCAAGGAGCAGGCACTCGCTCGCGCCGAGGACGCCATGCCCGCACAGGCGACCCTCGCCAGCAACACCTCGTCGATCTCGATCGACGACCTGGCCTCGACGCGACTGCGCCCGGAGCGCTTCATCGGCCTGCACTTCTTCAACCCCGTTCCCGCCTCGGCGCTGGTCGAGATCGTGCGCGGAACGGCGACGGACGCCGCAGTGGTCGACGGCGCCGTGCGCTGGGTGACCGCCCTCGACAAGACGCCGATCGTGGTCAGGGACTCCCCCGGATTCGCCTCGTCACGGCTGGGGGTGATGCTCGGCCTCGAGGCGATCCGGATGCTCGAGGAGGGCGTCGCATCGGCGGCGGACATCGACGCCGCGATGACGCTCGGATACCGGCATCCGATGGGACCGCTGCGCACGACCGACGTAGTGGGCCTCGACGTGCGACTCGGGATCGCAGAGGAGCTGGAGCGCGAACTCGGAGAGCGCTTCGCCCCGCCCGGTCTGCTGCGACGGATGGTCGCCGACGGAAAGCTCGGCCGCAAGAGCGGCGAAGGGTTCTACACATGGAACGAGGAGAGATGACCGACTACCTGCCCAGCTACGTTCAGAGCACCTGGTGGACCCCCTCATCGCCCACCCGGTCGACCGAGGTGCGTGATGCCTCCACCGGCGAGGTCGTCATCCGGGTCTCGACGGAAGGTCTCGATCTCGCGGGCGCTCTGGAGCACGCGCGCAGCGTGGGACAGCAGAGCCTCGGCGCTCTGACGTTCCATCAGCGCGCGGTGCTGCTCAAGCAGTTTGCCCTCGCCCTCACCGAGCGCAAGGACGAGCTGTACGCGCTGTCCGCCCGCACCGGTGCCACGAAGAGCGACTCGTGGGTCGACATCGACGGCGGCATCGGCGTGCTGTTCTCGTACTCGGGCAAGGGACGGCGCGAGCTGCCGAACAGTCGCGTGCACGTCGACGGACCGGTGGAGCCGCTGTCGAAGGACGGCTCCTTCCTCGGCCGCCACGTCTACACGACGCTCCCCGGCGTCGCAGTGCAGATCAACGCGTTCAACTTCCCGGTGTGGGGCTCGCTCGAGAAGTTCGCCCCGGCCTTCTTGGCCGGCATGCCGACCCTCGTGAAGCCGGCGACGCCCACCGGCTACGTCGCCGAGGCGATGGTGCGCATCCTCGTCGAGTCGAGGCTGCTTCCCGAGGGATCGCTGCAGCTCGTCAGCGGAAGCGTGCCCGACCTCTTCGAGAACCTGCGGCTGGGTGACATCGTCGGCTTCACCGGCAGTGCGTCGACAGCCGAGAGCCTCAAGGCACACGAGGCCGTGCAGACCGGCGGCGTGCGGTTCACCGCCGAGACCGACTCGATCAACGCCTCGGTGCTCGGCACCGACGCGGTCGAGGGCACACCGGAGTTCGACGCCTACGTGCGCCAGCTGGTCACGGAGATGACGAGCAAGGCCGGACAGAAGTGCACGGCGATCCGCCGCGCGATCGTGCCGCGCGGGTCGGCGGATGCGGTGATCTCGGCCGTGACGGCACGCATCGCAGAGAAGACCGTGCTGGGCGACCCCCGCGCCGAGGGCGTGACGATGGGCCCTCTCGCCTCGACCGCCCAGCGCGTCGAGGTGCTGCGCCAGGTCGGCAGACTGCAGAAAGCGGGCGGACGGATCGTCGTCGGGACGACGGATGCTCCCGAGGTGCGCCTCGCCGACGGCAGCGCCGGTCTGTCTCCCGACGGCGCGTTCGTCTCGCCGCTGCTCCTGCGCTTCGACGACGCCCAGGCGGAGGCCGCGCACTCCGTCGAGGCCTTCGGCCCCGTCTCTTCCCTGCTCACATACGACACCACCGCCGAGGCGGCCGCCCTGGTCGCTCGAGGCGGCGGGTCGCTCGTCACCAGCATCGCCACGCACGACCCGATCCAGGCCGTGGAGCTCGCGATGCGCATCGCGCCGTTCAACGGCCGGATGCTGCTGCTCGACCGCGACGATGCGCGGTCCTCCACCGGGCACGGCTCTCCGCTGCCCAACCTCGTGCACGGCGGGCCCGGCCGCGCGGGCGGTGGCGAGGAGCTGGGCGGGATCCGCGCCGTGCTGCACCACATGCAGCGCACCGCCGTGCAGGGCTCGCCCGAGATGCTCACGGCCTTGACCGGAGTCTGGCATGCGGGAGCCGCGGCACGCAGCGGCGGGCGGCATCCCTTCCGCAAATCTCTCGCGGAGCTGCGGATCGGCGACCAGATCGTCTCCGCGTCGCGCGAGGTGACGCTCGACGACATCGAGACGTTCGCGCGCTTCACGGGCGACACGTTCTACGCCCACATGGACGAGGCGGCGGCCGCTGCCAACCCGTTCTTCCCCGGGCGCGTGGCGCACGGCTACCTGCTCGTGTCGTGGGCGGCCGGCCTCTTCGTCGATCCCGAGCCGGGGCCCGTGCTCGCGAACTACGGCCTCGAGAATCTGCGGTTCATCACGCCTGTCTCTCCCGGCGACACGATCCGCGTCGAGCTCACGGCCAAGCAGATCACCCCTCGCGAGACCGACGAGTACGGCGAGGTGCGCTGGGACGCGGTGATCCGCAATCAGAACGATGAGCTCGTCGCGACCTACGACGTCCTCACCCTGGTGAACAAGCAGACTGTTCCCGAGGAGGTGGCCGCATGAGGCCGATGATGCAGCGCGATGCCGCCTCGTCGATGCTCGGCATGGTCGTCGAGCGCGATGAGCCGGGCGAAGCCGTCGTGTCGATGACGGTGCGCGAGGACATGCTGAACGGCTTCGCCATCACGCACGGCGGACTCGTGTTCACGCTCGCTGACACCGCATTCGCGATCGCCTGCAACGAGGACGAGCGGGTCACCGTCGCCGGTGGCGCCGACATCACCTTCCTCAAGTCGACGACCGCGGGCCAGCGTCTCACCGCACGCGCGGTGCGTCGCGTCGTCAGCGGCCGCAACGGGCTCTACGACGTCTCCGTGACCGACGAGTCGGGCGAGGTCGTCGCCGAGGTGCGCGGCCGCTCGCTCACGACGAACCGGTCGCCAGCGGGGTGAGAGCGTGCGGGTCGCCCGTACGCATGCCCCGATGATCCGCGAACCGATGCACCACCCGCGACGAAGGAGTCGACGATGACCATGACAGAGGCCCGACCCGAATTCGGTGCCGAGACCGAACTGCACTCCTCGGAGGCGCTCGCGCGACTGCAGCTGGAGCGTCTGCAGTGGACGGTGCATCACGCGTATGAGAATGTGCCCGTCTACCGCCGCAAGTTCGACGAGCACGGCGTGCACCCCGATGACATCCGCACGCTCGACGACGTGCAGCGGCTGCCCTTCACGACCAAGGCCGACCTGCGCGAGAGCTATCCGTTCGGCATGTTCGCCGTGCCGATGGCCGACGTCCGACGTGTGCACGCGTCCTCCGGCACGACCGGACGCCCGACCGTCGTCGGCTACACCGAGGGCGACCTCGACAGGTGGAGCGACCTCATCGCGAGATCGCTGCATGCGGCGGGGATCCGCGCCGGGATGAAGGTGCACAACGCCTACGGCTACGGGCTCTTCACCGGCGGACTCGGAGCGCATGCGGGCATCGAGCGCCTCGGCGCCACCGTGATCCCCGTGTCCGGCGGCCAGACCGCGCGACAAGTGCAGCTCATCAACGACTTCGAGCCGGATGCCATCCTCTGCACGCCGAGCTACCTGCTCACGATCGCCGATGCCATGGAGGCGGCGGGGATCGACCCGACCACGACGTCGCTGCGGGTGGCGGTACTGGGTGCCGAGCCCTGGACGAACCAGATGAGGCAGGAGATCGAGCGGCGTCTGAACATCGACGCCGTCGACATCTACGGTCTCAGCGAAGTCATGGGGCCGGGCGTCGCGAGCGAGAGCGTGCTCACGAAGGACGGACCGCACATCTGGGAAGACCACTTCCTCCCCGAGATCATCGACGGCGACACGGGTGACCGGATGGCCGACGGAGAGCTCGGCGAACTGGTCTTCACCTCCCTCACCAAGGAGGCCTTCCCGGTCATCCGCTATCGCACCCGCGACCTGACGCGGCTGCTGCCGGGGACCACGTATCCCGCCCTGCGGCGCATCGAGAAGATCACCGGGCGCAACGACGACATGATCATCCTGCGCGGCGTGAATCTCTTCCCCACCCAGATCGAGGAGATCGTGATGGGCATCGAGACGTTGACGCCGCACTTCGTGCTCGAGCTGCACCACGCCGGCCGACTCGACACCATGACCGTGCGCATCGAGCGGCATCCCTCGCTGAGTCTCGAGGAGTGCGACGCTGCGGCGGGGGTGCTCGCCCACCGCATCAAGATGCACATCGGCACCAGCGTCGACGTCACCGTCGAGGAGCCCGGCACGCTGCCTCGGAGCGAAGGCAAGTACAAGCGGGTCTACGACCTGCGCTGAGTTCCCTGCCCCGCCTCCGACTCAGGCCTCACCCCCGGAGCGCGAGCACGAAGGGGAGGACGTCGGTCGCGCCGGCCTGCCGCAGGGTGCGCGCGGCGATGGTCAGTGTCCACCGACTGTCCGCCATGTCGTCGACGAGCAGCACAGGACCCTGGGGGATCTCGAGGCCTCGCGCGCTGAACCTGTCCCACAGACCGGCGAGCCGGAAGACGCTGTTGCCGCCGGGCTGGCCCGTGGGTCCGCCGTTCACGAGGTCGAGCGCGCCGAGGTACGGAAGCCGACCGATCTCGGAGATCCCCCGGGCGAGCGAATCGACGAGCAGCGGATGCGACCTCGACGGCATGGCGACCACGGCGACGGGGCGTTCCGTCCAGCCCCAGTCGGCCAGCACGCGCACGCACCCTCCGAGCACCTGCGGACTCACGACGGCGTCGGGGGCTCCTGCCGCGAACAGCTCGCGCAGAGTGCCGCCCCAGCCGAGGTCGGTCAGTCGCGCGAGAGCGCGCCCTTCGGCCGCCTGCTCGCCCGCCGGGATGCGCCCCTTGACCGGCACCTCGAGCCGGTCGGCGCCGGTGGGCCACGCCCGACGAGGCTCCACCGGGACGCCCACCCTGTCGAGCGACTCCGCCGCCTCCGAGCTGGCGGATGCGGCGACCTCACGGGGGAACCACACCCCCGCGCAGTTGTCGCATCGCCCGCAGGGCGACGCCGTGTCGTCGTCGAGAGAGCGCTGGAGGAACTCCATGCGGCATCCGTCGGTCTGCTCATAGTCGATCATGTGCTGCTGTTCCGCGACACGTTCGGCGGCGATGCGCTCGTACCGTGCGGCGTCGTAACTCCACGGCTCGCCGGTCGACACCCAGCCGCCCTGCACCCGATGCACGGCTCCGTCGACGTCGAGCACCTTGAGCAGCAGCTCGAGAGGAGTGCGGCGGATGTCGACCATCGCCTCGAGCGCCGGCGTCGAGATCGGGGTGTCGCCGAGCGCCGCTATCACCCGCTCGGCGCGGTCGCGGTCGGGCATCGACGCCGTCGCGAAATAGTGCCAGATGTCGCGATCCTCGACGCCGGGCAGCAGCAGCACGTCGGCGCTCTCGCTCGCACGACCCGCGCGGCCCACTTGCTGGTAGTAGGCGACCGGAGACGATGGCGCTCCGAGGTGGATCACGAACCCCAGGTCGGGCTTGTCGAATCCCATGCCGAGCGCGCTCGTGGCGACGAGGGCCTTGACCTCGTTGCGCTTCAGCATCTCCTCGGACTCCGCGCGCTCGTCGGTGTCGGTCTGACCCGTGTACGCACGCACGTCGTGCCCGTGCTCGCGCAGCAGGCGTGCCGTGTCGACGGCGGCCGCGACCGTGAGCGTGTAGATGATGCCGGACCCCGGCAGGTCGTCGAGGTGGCTGAGCAGCCAGGCGAGGCGGCTCGCCGAGTCGCGCAACCGCAGAACTCCGAGCCGCAGCGAGGTCCGGGCGAGTGGCCCACGGATCGTGAGCACTCCTCCTGCACCAGGATCTTCCACCCCTCCTGCACCGAGCTGCTCGGCATCCGCCTTCCCTGCGCCGAGCTGCTCGGCATCCGCCTTCCCCGCGCCGAGCTGCTCGGCGACGTCCGCGACCACACGGCTGTTGGCGGTCGCGGTCGTCGCGAGCACCGGCACCTCGGCGGGCATCTGCGTGATGAGATCGCGCAGACGGCGGTAGTCGGGGCGGAAGTCGTGACCCCAATCGCTGATGCAGTGCGCCTCGTCGACCACGAGCATTCCCAGGCGAGCCACGAGCGCGGGGAGACGCTCTTCACGGAACGCCGGATTGTTCAGACGCTCCGGCGAGACGAGCAGCACATCGACCTCATCGCGATCGAGACGACCGAGCACGTCGGACCACTCATGGGCGTTCGTCGAGTTGATCGCCACCGCTCGCACACCGGCGCGCTCGGCCGCGGCGATCTGATCGCGCATCAGGGCGAGCAACGGCGAGACCAGCACCGTCGGCCCCGCCCCCTGCCGTCGGAGCAGAAGCGTGGCGACGAAGTACACCGCCGACTTGCCCCATCCGGTGCGCTGCACCACCAGAGCGCGACGACGCCCCTCGACCAGTGCCTCTATCGCCTCGTACTGGCCGTCGTGGAAGTCGGCGTCTGGACGGCCGACGAGCTCGCGCAGCGCGGCGAGCGCAGCGGTGCGGGTGTCGACGGAGGCGGGAGAAGTCATGTCTCCACTCTGCCCGAGGCCGCCGACACCCGGCGCCGTTCCTCCACA
Source organism: uncultured Microbacterium sp. (assembly GCA_963518515.1). GTDB lineage: Bacteria > Actinomycetota > Actinomycetes > Actinomycetales > Microbacteriaceae > Microbacterium. The sequence continues at coordinate 95,483 of CAUQIW010000005.1, read as the reverse complement.
GCCGGAACGGCCCCGCGGCCGATGGCGTCGTCTAGCGTGAAGGGATGATCACCCGAGAACTCGCCGTGACCCTGCGTGATGCCGGTCTCGTGTGGCATCCGAGCGAAGGAGACCGCTTCCAGCTCGACCTCCCGAACGAGGTCGAGCTCGACGCCGAGGCCGACGTCTTCACGGTGAGCGCGATGACGATCGAAGCGCGCAGGACACCCAGCGGAACCGATCTGGCCTTCAACGGCACGACCGAGTGGGCGCTCGATGCGGTCACTCTCGCCGACGCCGTGTGGCTTCCCCGAGAGGATCAGCTGCGCGAGCTGCTGCGCGGAACGTTCCGCTCGCTGACCCGGGTGGCAGACGCCTTCGTCGTCGAGGTCGAGATCGCCGGCGAGATGCTGAGCTTCGAGCATCCCGATCCGGCAGAGGCCTACGGCCGCGCCCTTCTCGACCTCGTCTCCCGCTCCCTCTGAGTGCCCCGCCTTGCGTCTCGCATCCCTCCGTGCCAGAATTACCTAACGAACGGTCAGTAATGCGGATCGGATACCGAGGAGTCGATGATGACCACCCCTGCAGATCTCACTCTCGTCGACGGCGAGCTCTCGGACGATGAGCGTCTCTTCGACGAGCTGATCTCGAACGAGCAGCGCATCGAACCTCGGGACTGGATGCCCGAGGCGTATCGCAAGACGCTGATCAGGCAGATCTCGCAGCACGCGCACTCCGAGATCATCGGCATGCAGCCGGAGGCCAACTGGATCACCAGGGCGCCGACCCTCAAGCGCAAGGCCATCCTGATGGCGAAGGTGCAGGACGAAGCGGGCCACGGCCTCTACCTCTACTCGGCGGCGCAGACGCTCGGCATCACTCGCGACGAGATGATGGACCAGCTGATCGGCGGCAGGGCCAAGTACTCGTCGATCTTCAACTATCCGACGCCGACATGGGCCGACATGGGCGCCATCGGATGGCTCGTCGACGGTGCCGCCATCGTCAACCAGGTGCCTCTCTGCCGCGCGTCGTACGGCCCGTACGGGCGTGCGATGGTGCGCGTGTGCAAGGAGGAGTCCTTCCACCAGCGGCAGGGATTCGAGATCCTGCTCGCTCTCATGCAGGGCTCCGAAGAGCAGCGGCAGATGGCGCAGGATGCCGTCGACCGCTGGTACTGGCCGAGCCTGGCGATGTTCGGCCCCCCCGATGACCAGTCGCCGAACTCCGCGCAGTCGATGAAGTGGAAGATCAAGCGGTTCAGCAACGACGAGCTGCGCCAGCGCTTCGTCGGCATGCTGGTCCCTCAGGCCGAGATCCTGGGCATCACCCTTCCCGATCCCGATCTGCGCTTCGATGAGGCGACCGGCCGGTATGAGATCGGCGAGATCGACTGGGATGAGTTCTTCGAAGTGCTCCGCGGCAACGGGCCGTGCAATGCCGAACGTCTCGAGCGACGCCGCACCGCGCATGAGGAAGGCGCGTGGGTGCGCGAGGCCGCAGCCGAGTACGCCCGCAAGCAGGCGCTGAAGACGAAGGCGGTCGCGTGATGGCGGCGCCCGGCCCTTCGACAGGCTCAGGGACCCAGAAGCCGACAGGCTCAGGGGCCCAGAAGCCGGATTCCTGGCCCCTGTGGGAGATCTTCGTCCGCGCGAACCGCGGACTGAGCCACGTGCACGTCGGCTCTCTGCACGCGCCGGATGCCGACATGGCCATCCGCAACGCGCGCGACCTCTACACGCGCCGCGGCGAGGGCGTGTCGATCTGGGCCGCGCGCGCCGATGCGATCGCCACCAGCGACCCCGACGCCAAGGGCGCCTACTTCGAGAGCCCCGCCGGCAAGAACTATCGGCACGCCGTCTACTACACGGCCTCCGAGGGGGTGCCGCACCTGTGAACGACATTCACGGAGACGTAACGGTCGACGAGCTGCGACTGAGCGACGAGCTCACGGGAACGGGCGCCGCCGCGGCATCCGCCGACATCGCGGAGTACGCTCTCTGGCTCGGCGACGACGCCCTGATCCTCTCGCAGCAGCTCGGCGAGTGGATCTCCCGCGCGCCGGAGCTCGAAGAGGATGTCGCGCTCGGCAACATCGCCCTCGACCTGCTCGGTCACGCCCGTTCCTTCCTGCACTTCGCCGGATCGTTCGACGGCCGTTCTGAGGACGACCTCGCCTACATGCGCGATGAGCCGGAGTTCCGCAGCGCCTGGATCGTCGAGCAGCCGAACGGCGACTTCGCGCAGACGATCGCGCGACAGTTCGTCGTGTCCACGTACATGTTCGAGCTGTACTCGGCGCTGCGGGCGAGTTCCGACCCGACATTCGCGGCGATCGCCGAGAAGTCCCTCAAAGAGGTCGACTACCACCGCGACCACTCGGTGCAGTGGGTGCTGCGCCTGGCCGGCGGGACGGATGAATCGCGGCGGCGGATCATCCGCGCGCTCGGCGATGTCTGGCCGTACGTCGACGAGCTCTTCCGGGACGAGCCGCTGATCGACCGACTCGGCGATGCCGCGGCGCGACCGTCGACGCTGCGCGCCGGCTACGACGCGGTCGTCGACACGGTCTTCGAGGAGGCGGGACTCGAGACTCCCGCCGTCACGGCATCATCCGCGGGAGGACGACGCGGTGCGCATGCGACGCCGTTCGGTCATCTGATCGCCGAGATGCAGGTGCTCGCGCGACGGCATCCGGGGGCATCGTGGTGACCCGCGCGTCGCAGACCGACACCGTCCGGACCGACACCGCCGAGATCGACACCGTGCAGACCGACGCCTGGCGGATCGCCGCGGCTGTCGCGGACCCCGAGGTCCCCGTGCTCACGATCGAGGACCTCGGAGTGCTCCGTGCCGTCGTCGTCGACGGCGAGACGGTCACGGTGGACATCACGCCGACGTACAGCGGATGCCCGGCGATGGACACGATCCGCGACGACGTGATCCTCGCTCTCACCGCGGCCGGATACGCCCGCGTCGAGGTGCGCCTCGTGCTCTCCCCCGCCTGGACGACGGACTGGATGTCGGAGGCGGGCAAGACGAAGCTGTCGGAGTACGGCATCGCCCCGCCCACCGGGCGCTCGGCGATCTCATCGGGACCGATCCGGCTCGCGATCAGCGTGCGGTGCCCGAGATGCGGCTCGCTCGACACCCGCGAGGCCTCGCGCTTCGGATCCACCTCGTGCAAGGCGCTGTTCGAATGCCGTGCCTGCCTCGAGCCCTTCGACCACTTCAAGGTGCACTGATGTCGCTGTTCGCCGTCTCGGGTGAGGCGCCGACGGCCGCCCCACACAGCCCCTCCTCCGCTGCCAAGAGGCGCGCCAGGTTCCACACGCTCTCCGTCGAGGGGGTGCGTCCGCTCACCGACGACTCGGTCGAGGTGACCTTCACGGTTCCTGCCGAGCTCGCGGACGACTACGACCACCTCCCCGGCCAGTACGTCGCGCTGCGCACGACCCTCGAGGGCGAGGAGGTGCGCCGCTCGTACTCGCTGTGTCGCGCCCCCGAGCACCGCACCGACGAGCAGATCGCCGCAGGCGTGCCGACCCGACTGAGCGTCGCGGTGAAACGCGACGAGGGAGGCGTCTTCTCGACGTGGGCCCAGACGGGTCTGCATCCGGGTTTCGAGATCGATGTGATGAGCCCGCAGGGCACGTTCACGTCGGGTCTCGAGAACCTCGACCAGCGCCATGTGGTCGGGATCGCGGCCGGCTCGGGCATCACGCCGCTGATGGCGCTGGCCCATACCGTGCTGACGCGATCCGACACCTCGCGCTTCACCCTGCTGTACACGAACCGCTCGACGCTCGACGTGATGTTCCTCGAGGATCTCGCCGATCTCAAGGACCGATACCCGACGCGGGTGACGCTGCACCACGTGCTCTCGCGCGAGCAGCGCACCGCACCGGTGCTGTCGGGGCGCATCGACGAGGAGAAGCTGCGCACGATCCTCGGCGCCCTCATCGACCCCGCCGATGTCGACGAGTGGTTCCTGTGCGGACCCCTCTCGCTGGTCGATCTGTGCCGAGAGGTGCTGGCCGACGTGGGCGTGCCCCGCGAGCGCATCCGCTTCGAGCTCTTCACGACCGGCGACGAGCCCGCGCGTGCCGCCCGGCCGGTCGAGGTGCGCGCCGGTGAGAAGACGATCCGCATCGAGGTCAATCTCGACGGCGTCTCGTCGACCGTCGAGAGCCCCGTCGACGCGCACGAGTCGGTGCTGAACGCGGCCCTGCGCGTGCGCCCCGACGCTCCTTTCGCCTGTGCAGGAGGAGTGTGCGGCACGTGTCGCGCTCGGGTCGTCGAGGGCAGCGTGACGATGACCGAGAACTACGCGCTCGAACCCGATGAGCTCGAACGCGGCTACGTGCTGACCTGCCAGTCCCATCCCACGAGCGACCGCGTCGTGGTCGACTACGACGTGTGAGGAATCTCCGATGATCGATCTCACCGTCGCCGACGATGTCGCCACCGTCGTCCTGGACGCGCCGCAGAAACTGAACTCACTGGACGAGCAGGCCCTGCGCGACCTCGGCCGGGCGTACGACGACGCGGAGCAGGCAGGTGTGCGCGCCCTCGTGCTGCGCGGGGAGGGTCGGGCGTTCTGCGCCGGTCGCGACATCTCAGCCGTCGACCCTCGCGACGACGACGTGACCGGATATCTGGACGGCCTCGTCACGCCGCTGCTCCGGCGCATGTCGAGCTTTCCCGCTCCGACGTTCGCCGCCGCGCACGGCGCCTGCCTGGGCGTGGGACTCGGGCTGCTCATCGCCACGGACGTCGTCTACGTCGCGGAGTCGGCGAAGATCGGCTCGCCCTTCGCCGCCCTCGGCGCCGCGCTCGATTCGGGCGGCCACGCGTTGTTCGTCGAGCGACTCGGAGCGCACAGAGCTCTCGACCTCATCTACACCGGTCGACTCATGAGCGGTGCCGAGGCCGTGTCGTCGGGGCTGTTCTCGCGGATGCTGCCCGACGACGAGGTGCGTCAGACGACGGCGGATGCCGCGGTGACCGCCGCACGCGGAGCCACCGCGGCGTTCCTCGCGAGCAAGTCGCTCGTCGCGAGGATCAGAGACGAGCGCCTGACGCTGTGGGACTCGATAGACGTCGAGAATGCCACGCAATCGGCCCTGTCCGACACCGAGGACTACCGCGAGGGGTTCGACGCCTTCCAGCACAAGCGCGCGCCGCGGTTCACCGGGCGCTGAGCCTGGGCGCGGGGGCGTCGCTCGCACGCCCCGCTCGCGCTGCAGTTTTCGGCAAACGCTGCACAACTCGATGGCGCGGATGCCGAAAAGTGGCGCGCACGCCCCTGCACGCCCCGCGCGCCACGCACGCCCCGCGCACCACGCAAACCCCGCCCACGCTGCAGTTATCAGCAAACGCTGCACCACTCAATGGCGCGGATGCCGGAAAGTGGCGCCGACGAACTGGGGATCACGTCTATGCGCAAGGGGCTCGGCGATGTCGGATGCCAGTGCAAGACTGCGAACATGCAGCTGTCCGAGCTCGTCTCCACCGCCGAAGAGGTCACCGCGACGGCGTCGCGCCTCGCGAAGATCGATGCCATCGCCCGGCTGCTCTCGCGGGCGGAGTCCGACGACATCCCGACGCTGATCGGCCTGCTGCTCGCCACACCGCGTCAAGGGCGCCTGGGGGTCGGATGGCGGGGCATGGCCACCCTCGATTCCTCGCACGCAACGGAGCCCACCCTGACCATCCGTGACGTCGACGACGCGTTCGAATCCCTCGTGCGCGCATCCGGTTCAGGATCGGCTGCCACGCGAACCGCGGCGCTCACCGCGCTCGCCGCACGTGCGACGCCGGTCGAATGGGACTTCCTGTCGCGGTCGATGCTCGGTGAGCTGCGTACCGGAGCCCTCGGCGGCGTTCTGCTCGACGCGGTCGCCCGAGCCTCCGACCGCCCCATCGCGAGCGTGCGCCGCGCCGCGATGCTGTCGGGCGATCTGGGTGAGGCCGCAGTGATCGCCCTCACCGGCAGCGCAGACGACCTCGACGCCATCGGCCTGATGGTGGGGCGCCCTGTGCTGCCGATGCTCGCGTCGACCGCCGCGACGGCGACCGCCGCGCTCGAGATCACCGGCGAGGCATCGGTGGAGTACAAGCTCGACGGCGCCCGCATCCAGGTGCACCGCCACGGAGACGACGTCGGCGTCTTCACCCGAAGTCTTGCCGACATCACCCATCGCGTGCCCGAGATCGTCGAGATCGTGCGTGCGCTGCCCGCCCACGATCTGATCCTCGACGCCGAGACGCTGTCACTCGATGAAGACGGTGGCCCGCGGCCCTTCCAGGAGACGATGTCGCGCTTCGGCGCCGACGTGTCGCGGGAGCTCGTCCTGCGACCATGGTTCTTCGACCTGCTGCACGTCGACGGGCGCGACCTCATCGACGAGCCGCTGCAGACGCGCCTCGCCGAGCTCGATCGAGTGGCGGGCGAGTGGCGCATGCCCCGCATCGTCACCGCCGACGCCGCCGCCGCCGAGCAGCTCGCTCGCGAGTCCCTCGCCGCCGGCCACGAGGGCGTTCTGGTCAAGTCGATCGATGCGCCGTACGCCGCCGGCCGTCGCGGAAAGTCCTGGGTCAAGGTCAAACCCGTGCTCACCTACGATCTCGTCGTGCTCGCCGCCGAGTGGGGCTCGGGCCGCCGCAGCGGGTCGCTGTCGAATCTGCACCTCGGAGCCCTCGATCCCGAAGGCGAGTTCGGCGAGCCCGGCAGCCTCGTCATGGTGGGAAAGACCTTCAAGGGCCTCACCGACGAGCTCCTCCGCTGGCAGACCGAGCACTTTCCCGAGTTCGAGACCCGTCGCACCGCCTCGACCGTGTTCCTCCGCCCGGAGTTCGTGGTCGAGATCGCCATCGACGGCGTGCAGCGGTCGCCGCGCTACCCGGGCGGGGTGGCTCTGCGATTCGCCAGAGTCAAGGGCTATCGTCCCGACAAGACCCCGGCTGATGCCGACACGATCCAGTCACTGAGATCGCTGCTGCGCGGCTGACGTCCTGCGCGGCTGACGTCCTGCCCGGCTGACACGCTGCCCGACTGACACTCTGCGCGGCTGACACGAGAAAGAGCCGAGGCGCGGTCAGGCCGAAGCCTCGAGCCCGAGATCCTCTTCGCGAACGGTGCCCTGGAACGACCACGGGAAGTTGATCCACAGGTCCGTGTCCTTCCACGCGTAGTCGGGCTGGATGATGGTCGACGGCTTCGTGTAGATCGTGACCGACCGCACATCGGCACCCTTGTCGGTGAGCAGCTGCACCGCGAGGGCGAGAGTGCGACCGGAGTCGGCGACATCATCGACCAGTAGCACGCGACGACCGTCGAGGTAGGCCATGTCGAGCTCGGGCGGCAGCACCTCGGGCGCATCGAGCACCGTGCCGATACCCGTGTAGAACTCGACGTTGATGGCTCCGCAGTTCTTGGCACCGAGACCGTACGCGATCGCTCCCGCGGGCAGCAGTCCACCCCGGGCGATGGCCACCACGACCTCGGGCTCGAAACCGCTGGAGACGATCGCGCGCGCGAGATCCCGAGTCGCCGTACCGAAGCCGTCCCAGGTGAGCGTCTCGCGCTCGATCGCATCCGTCATCGTCCCATTCTCCTGCACCGCACCGTACCCCACCGCCCGCACCGCACCGCACCGCACCGACCGACCGCTCACTCGAGCCGAGTGACCTCGACCGAGACGAACAGCTCAGACCCGCTCATCCCGGCATAGACACCGCGCAGCGGCGCGACGTCGCCGTAGTCGCGCCCGTGGCCGACGTAGACGTGCGATTCGCCGATCTCGACGAGGTTGGTCGGATCGTAGCCGCGCCACTCGCCCGAGTACCACTCGATCCAGGCGTGCGACTCCCCCGTCACCGGCTGACCGATCGGGGCAGTCGGGTCGGGATGCAGGTAGCCCGAGACATATCTGGCGGGAATCCCTGCCGCTCGCAGAACGCCGAGTGCCACGTGCGCGATGTCCTGACACACCCCCGAACGCGTCGGCCAGGCATCTCGCGCGGTCGAGCTCACGCCCGTCACGCCGCTCCGATACTCCATCGACTCGCCCACCGTTCGACAGATCTCGAACGCCGTCTCGTCGACGTCTCCGCCCTGAGCCACGATGAGATGGGAGAGCTGCACCATGTCGTCGTCCGGGTCGGTCGCCGGCGTCTGGATCACGCACTCGGCGAGCGCCAGCGAGAGCGGGATCCGCGCCGCCAGCTCATCCCACTCCAGGCGGACCGCAGGAGGAGGCAACGGCCTCACATCGACCACACTCGTCGCCGTCACGGACAGCAGCTGGTGCGGGGTCAGCAGCTCGAAGGTCGACACCCGCGTGTCCCAGTAGTCGGAGTACGAGTGCTGCGTCGCCGGCGGCGAGATGTCGAGCGACGCCTGGAGCACGAACTGCCCGTCCTTCGACCTCGGCAGCATCCGCGCCTCGTTGTACGAAGCGGTGGCCGGGTTCTCGTATCGGAACCCGGTGCGATGCACGACTCTGAGCCGGCTCACAGCGCTTCTCCGAACCACACGGGCATCGCGATCGAGGGGAAATACCGCTCCTTGATCGCATCACTCGCCACCGACATGCCCACTTGGACCTCCTCCATGCTCTCCGACAGCCGGTGCACGGTGTCGCCGATCGGCCGGTACTCCAGCTCAGACCGCATCCTCCCCAGGATCCGGTGGGCGGGATGCGGCACGCCGAACGCTCCTGCGGGGTCGATCCCGCGCAGACACTCCTCCGCCTGGACGATGCTGCTGAGCACAGAGCGCGGGAAGAGCCGGTCGACGAGCAGGAACTCCACCGCAGAGGACGCGGTGGGAACCGCGCGGTGACTGCGCAGGTGTGCCTCGTAGGCGCCGCAGCTGCGCAGCAGCGTCGTCCAGCTCGGCCCGCCGGCCTCGGTAAGCGATCGAGTCGCGAGCAGACGCGCCGTCATGTCGGCGCGCTCGATCGACCGTCCCAGGACGAAGAAGTGCCACGCCTCGTCCCGGCTCGTGGAGGAGTCGACCACGCCGAAGGCGAGCGCCGATCGGTCGCGGACCCAGCGGAAGAACGGATGCGTCTTGTCCGAGGCGATGCGCCGCGGCATCCGGGCGTTGGATTCGTTGAGGGTCTCCCAGAGGTCGGTCGAGATGATCTCGCGCGCCCGGCGGGCGTTCTCCCTCGCCGCCGCGATCGAATGAGCGATCGAGGCGGAGTGCTCCCGGTCGAGGGCGAGCAACCGCACCACGTCGTCACGACCCATCACCGAGTCCTCATCGGCGGTCGTGCCCATCACCGAGAGCAGCGCGCGGCACGCGGTGTCCTCATCGACCCAGGGGTCTTCGAGCAGCAGTTGAAGGTGCACATCGAGGATCCGTGCGGTGCCGTCCGACCGCTCGATGTAGCGACCGATCCAGAACAGCGCCTCCGCGATCCGGCTCAGCATCCGACACCGCCCTGTTGCTGTTGCTGTTGCTGTTGCTGTTGCTGTTGCTGTTGCTGATGGTGCCGCAGCTGCAGATCCTCGTCCTGCGGCGACGAGAGGAACGGCGGATGCGGCTCCTCCCGCGGGGGAGCGACGATCGCGATCGCGCCCGTGGCCAGCGACTCCTCGGTGGCGGCGGGGTCGGCATCCCCCACCGCCACCGGATTCGCCCCCGTGAACAGCGTCGGATCCAGCACCCAGGTGTCCTTCGACCCGCCCCCCTGGCTGGAGTTCACGACGAGCTGTCCTTCGGGCAGAGCGACGCGGGTGAGTCCTCCCGGCAGCACCCAGACGTCGGTTCCGTCGTTGACCGCGAACGGCCGCAGATCCACGTGACGCGGTCGGAAGCCGTCGTCGACCAGAGTGGGGATGGTCGACAGCTGCACCACCGGCTGCGCGATCCACCCTCGAGGATCGGCGAGCAGGGTCTTGCGCAGGTTCTCCAGCGTCGCCCGATCCGCCGCCGGCCCCACCACGAGCCCCTTTCCTCCCGACCCGTCGACCGGCTTCACGACGAGCTCATGCAGCCGATCGAGCACCTCTTCGAGCGCCTCCGGCTCCTCCAGCCGCCAGGTGTCGACGTTCGGCAGCACCGGCTCCTCCCCCAGGTAGTAGCGGATGAGCTCGGGGACGTAGGTGTAGACCAGCTTGTCGTCGGCGACGCCGTTGCCCACCGCGTTCGCCAGGGTCACGGTGCCGAGCCGCGCGGCCAGCATGAGTCCGGGGGCGCCGAGCACCGAGTCGGGCCGGAACTGCTGGGGGTCGAGGAACTCGTCGTCGACGCGGCGGTAGATCACGTCGACCCGCTTGGGCCCTGCAGTGGTGTGCATCCACACCCGCCCGCCCGAGCAGAACAGATCCCGCCCCTCGACGAGCTCGATCCCCATCATGCGTGCGAGCAGAGTGTGCTCGTAGTAGGCCGAGTTGTGCACGCCAGGGGTGAGCACCACGACGGTGGGATCGTCGACCCCTTCGGGAGCCGCGGCCCGCAGCGCCTGCAGCAGGCGGCTGGGATAGTCGACGACGGGGCGCACCCGCAGACTCGTGAACAGCTCGGGGAGGGTCTGCGCCATGATCCGCCGGTTGGCGAGCACATAGCTCACGCCGCTCGGCACCCGCACGTTGTCTTCGAGCACCCGCCACTCGCCGACCTCGTCGCGGATCACGTCGATGCCCGCCACATGGATGCGCACGCCGTTCGCCCCCACGATCCCGGCGGCCTGTCGGTGGAAGTGCGACGACGAGCTGATCAGCGAGCCGGGGATCACCCCGTCCTTCACCGCGAGCTGCTGCCCGTAGACGTCCGCCAGGAACGCCTCGAGCGCCCGCACCCGCTGCTTCACGCCCGACTCGACCCGCGCCCAGTCGTCGGCGGCCACGACCCTGGGCACGACATCGAGCGGAAAAGGTCGCTCCTCCCCCGCGAAGTCGAAGGTGACGCCCTGCGCGAGATACGAGCTGGCGAGAGCATCGGTGCGCGCGCGCAGCTCCTCGTCATCCATGCCGGCCAGCGCCGGGTACATGTCCTGGTAGGGCGGCCGCACGCCCTCGCCGCCCGACGTCTGCTCGGCGGCGAACATCTCGTCCCACGCCACCGGGCCCGACATCCGAGGCGACCGACGCGAGGTGTATCCGCTGAACAACGACTCCATGACCGCATGATTCCCTGCCGTGGTTTCGAGGGTGTTACGCGCGCGAGACAGCGCGGCGTCGGCGGCTGCCGCGGTAGGATCGAAGCGTCCGGAACCCCGAGGCTCCGGTGCTTGAAAAAGAGGCACGAAGCTCTTCGCGAAGATGCGAGGGCGAGACACATACGGAAGATGCTCGTTCTCCGTCCCTGTCTCGAAAGGCCCTCGCATGCCCACCGTCTCCGCGCACGTCGCCGTCACCCTCGCCCAGCACGTGGACTCCGTCTTCGGGGTCATGGGCAACGGCAACGCCTATTTCCTCGATGCCGTCGAGAAGCAGACCGCGGCGGTCTTCACCGCCGTACGCCATGAACAGGGTGCCGTCGTCGCCGCCGATGCGCACTTTCGCGCATCCGGACGCATCGCCGCAGGGACCTCGACCTATGGCGCGGGGTTCACGAACACCCTGACAGCCCTCGCCGAGGCCGTGCAGGCGCATGTGCCGCTCGTGCTCGTCGTGGGCGATGAGCCGACCTCCGGCCCTCGCCCGTGGGACGTCGACCAGATCGCGCTCGCCTCGGCCGTCGGCGCGCGCACCTACACGGTCGGGCGCACCGACGCCGCGGCCACGACCGTGATCGCGGTCGAGCACGCCCTCACCTATCGAGTGCCGGTCGTGCTCGCGATCCCCTACGACGTCGCCGCCCTCGAAGCCGGCCCGGTGCCCGATGCGCCGTTCCCGCGCGTGCCGTCGCCGCTCGCACCGCGCGGCGAGTTCGCCGAGGGGATGCTCGACGAGATCGCCGACGCCCTGAGCACGGCCGATCGCCCGCTGCTGCTCGCAGGCCGCGGAGCCTGGCTGGCGGACGCGGGCTCGGTGCTCGGACGGCTGGCCGCGCTGACCGGCGCGCTCACCGCGTCATCGGCGCTGGGCCGCGGGGTCTTTCCCGAGACGCAGTACGACCTGGGCGTGACGGGAGGGTTCGGGGCCGACGGCGCGATGGAGCTGGTTCGCACCGCAGACGTCGCGGTGGTGTTCGGGGCATCGCTCAACCAGTTCACGATGCGCTTCGGCGAGCTCTTCGCGCCCGGCACGCGTGTCTTCCAGATAGACATCGCGCCCGCCGCCACGCACCCGCACGTGGGCGGCTTCGTTCGCGCCGACGCTCGCGTCGCCGCCGAGACTCTCGTCGAGAGAGTGGCCGAGCGCCGCGGGCACAGCTTCGGAGCGGCGACCCGACACGCCGGAGCAGCAGCTACGGATGCCGGCGCGTCGGCCGCAGCATCCGAAGCCGTGCCCGGAGCAGCACCGACGGATGAAGCCGTGCCCGGAGCGACCTCCGAAGCCGTGACCGGTGCAGCACCCGAGCCATCGGCCCCGTGGCGTGAGACCGTCGACGTCGACCTCGCGCGCGCCTATGACGAGGGCGATGAGCTGGCCCCCGACGGGCGTCTGGATCCTCGCTCGGCCGCGCGGCGCATCGCCGAGCTCCTGCCCGCCGACCGCGTCGTGGTCTCCGACGGCGGACACTTCATCGGCTGGGCGAACATGTACTGGCCCGTCGCATCGCCCGACCGCATGATGATGATCGGCACCGCATTCCAGTCGATCGGTCAGGGCTGGCCCAGTGTCGTCGGCGCGGCATCCGCGCGCCCCGAGTCCACCATCGTGCTGACCTCGGGCGACGGCGGCGGACTCATGGCCATCGCCGACCTCGAATCCGCCGTGCGCGCGGCGAAGGGTCGCGGACTGGCGGTGATCTGGAACGACGCCGCCTACGGCGCCGAAGTGAACCTCTACGGACTGAAAGGTCTGGCAGAAGCTCCGATGCGCATCCCCGAAGTCGACTTCGCCGCCTTCGGCGCCGCAGTGGGGGCGGAAGGCGTGGTCGTGCGCACCCTCGACGACCTGGACCGGCTCGAGAGCTGGGCCGAGGAGGACGTCGCGTCGCGGCGCTTCCTTCTCCTCGACCTTCGCATCTCCGGCGATGTCATCGCGCCGTACCAGCAGGAGATCATCCGCGTGAACTCCTGACACGCGATGGTGGTGGCCTGTGCGCGCCGCGGCGAACCGCGCGCGCACAGGCCGGGGCACCCTCCCCTGTGCGGACAATCCCCCGAAAGCCCGCACCGCCCCATGTGAGAGACGCAACGATCGGCGTTTCATTACGCGGAATGCCGAAGAACTTCCCGGGACTCGGGCGGACCGGCCAAGGAGGCCGCGATCGGCGATGCGCTAGCCTGCCACGATGCCCTCCATCAGGAACATCGCCGTCGGCCTTCCCGTGAAAGACGGCCACGTGCTGGTGCTGTTCGGAACGGACGCGGTGCGGCGACTCGACTTCCTTCGTGCGATCGGTGGCGGCATCGAGTTCGGCGAGACCGCGGAGGCGGCGCTGCGGCGCGAGTTCATGGAGGAACTCGGGGTGACGCTCGACACGGCAGAACCTCTGGGCGTCTTCGAGAACATCTTCACCTACGAGGGCGTGCCCGGTCATGAGATCGCTCATGTGTTCGCCGTGACGTGCGCAGAGATCGATGCACTGCCGCTCGACGCCGAGCTCAGCATTCTCGATGAGGGAAGCCCCGTGCGCTGGGTGCCGATCGACGATATCCGCTCGGGAGCGCGCGTGCTCTTCCCGTCCGGCGCTCCGGAGGCGCTGCAGACCATCGCCGAGTGCTGACACGCCGTCGCGTCGAACGCGCGGGGAGCCCGTGTTCGACGCGAGTCAACCCTGGGCGCTGTAGTCCGGCAGCTGTTGAAGAGTCCAGGTGTTGCCGTCGGGGTCGTCGAACCAGACGAAGCGCCCCCAGCCCAGATCCTCGACGCCTCTCGTGGCGACGCCCTGGCTCTCGAGCTGCGCCTTGGCCTCATCGGCGTCGGGCACGACCACCTGGATCGTCTTCTGCTGCCCCGGCTCGAGAGGGATGTCGAGCCCGGTGCCGAAGGCGATCGAACAGGCGGAACCGGGAGGGGTCATCTGCACGAACCGCACCCCCTCGTAGGGCACCTGATCATGATCGGGGTTGAATCCGATCTTCGTGTAGAACTCCTTCGAGCGGTCGACATCGCTCACCGGCACGAAGATGAGCTCGATCTTCCAGGACATACCGCACTCCGTTCCCGCCGGCGCCGTCGCCCGCGCCTGTCCACGCTACGCCGGGTCGGGGACATCCGCCACGACGGGTCCGGTCCGAGCGAACAGGCGGCCCGCGACCCGCACGCTCAGACCGCGTCGAGCAGCGCACCCTCCAGGAATCGGGAGAGTTCGCTCGCGCCATCGCCGCTCAGGGGGAAGATCGCGGCGACGTACTGGTCGGGCCGCACGACGACGACGACACCGTCACGCGACAGCTCTCGCGCGTCGAAGATGTCGGTCAGCGTCCACTTCGACGGCCCTGCCGCGTAGACCTTCTCCCAGTCCGTGAGGCCCAGCGGTCCGGTCTTCGGCTGGAAGAGGTCATGAGCGGCCGTCACCTCGACCTCTTCGAACGGCCGCTGGTGGATCGCCTTGACGTCGAACACGGCGTCGGCGGCGGCATCCCGTGGTGTGAACCGGGCGAACACCGGCGCCGCGCCGTCGGCCCACTCGTCGAGCGCCGTACCGTCGGCGTCTCCGAATGCATAGACCCTCCAGCGGCCGTCGGCCTTCGCATGGTGCCCCAGGTGGATCGCGTTGCCGTCGCCGACGCGCACCACCTCGGCCGACTTGAAGCGCTTGCCGAGGGGGTAGCCGCCCGCGAGATGCTGGTGGGCATCCGTGCCGGTGATCATCGATGTCGAATACTGCGTCATGAACCCCGACGGGAACTCCGCCGTGGCGAGGTAGTACGTCGCCAGCTCGTTCGGGTCGGTGATCTCAGAGGGCTTGCGCGCCATCAGCGACGACCACTCGCGGTCGAAGTCGATGAGCTGCTGGGCGACAGGACGCCGCTCGGCCGAATAGGTGGCGAGAAGCGACTCCGGCGCGAGACCCGTCAGAACCGATCCGAGCTTCCAGCCGAGGTTGAAGCCGTC
Organism: uncultured Microbacterium sp.; assembly: GCA_963518515.1. Classification (GTDB taxonomy): domain Bacteria; phylum Actinomycetota; class Actinomycetes; order Actinomycetales; family Microbacteriaceae; genus Microbacterium. The sequence goes on along the minus strand of CAUQIW010000005.1, from coordinate 80,375 downwards.
CTGCATCGAGACGTTCATGCCCTGTCCCGCCTTGGCGCTGTGGGTGTGACAGGCGTCACCGGTGAGGAACACACGAGGAGTGCGGCCCGAGCCGTCGATCACGTCGTCGAACCCGTCGGTCACCCGGTGGCCGACCTCGTAGACGCTGTGCCAGGCGACCTCCTTGACGTCCAGCGTGTACGGGCTGAGGATCGCGTTCGCCTTGCGGATGATCTCCTCGATGGGCGTCTGCCGCACGCGATGATCGTCATCATCCGCGACCTCTCCGAGATCGATGTACATACGGCTGAGATAGCCGCCCTCGCGCGGGATGTGCAGGATGTTGCCCGCCTCCGAGTTGATCGCGCACTTGGTCCGCCAGTCGGGGAAGTCGGTGTTCACCAGCACGTCCATGACGCCCCAGGCGTGTGCGGCACTCGCCCCGACGTGCGTACGGCCGATCGCCTGCCTGACGCCGCTGCGCGCTCCGTCGCACCCGACGACGAACTTCGCGCGGACCGTGCGCTCCTCGCCCGCGGACCGGACCGTGACCTCCACGGGGTGCTCACCGTCGTCGTGCACGGAGAGCCCGACGAACTCGACGCCGTAGTCGGGCACGATCCGACCCGGGCCGTTCTCCGCGGCCTCGGCGAAGTAGTCGAGGACGCGGGCCTGATTCACGATCAGGTGGGGGAACTCGCAGATGTCGTAGGCGTAGTCGGCGGTGCGCGAGGTGCGCACGATCGACCCCGGCCGCTCGGGATCCGGCCCCCAGAAGTTCATCCAGCCGATGTTGTAGGCCTCGGCGGTGATGCGCTCGGCGAATCCGAACGCCTGGAAGGTCTCGACGCTGCGCGGCTGGATGCCGTCGGCCTGACCCAGCACGAGCCGACCCTCGCGCTTCTCGATGATGCGCGTCGTGACCTCGGGATACTGCGACATCTGGGCGGCGAGCAGCATGCCGGCAGGTCCAGAGCCGACGATCAGGACGTCGACCTCGTCGGGAACGTGCTCGGGGCGCTCTGCCGCGCTCGCGGGCAGCACCCGTGGGTCTCCCGACACGTAGCCGTGGTGGTGGAACTGCATCATCGTCGATTCCTTCCGAGGTTCTTCGATTCTCCTCGCCCTCCGCGCCCCTGTCGCCCGCCGGCCGATCGATGATCGGCGAAAGCGATGCGGCAGGAGCGCGGAGGACGATGCGGCGCGGGTCAGGCCTTGGCGAGCCCGCGGATCGGGCTCACGGACTGCTCGTCCTCATGGTCCGGTCCGAGCGGGATGCCGGAGCGGTCGCGCAGCAGCAGCGTGGCGATGAGTCCCAGCACCGTCATTCCGGCGAGATACCAGGTGACGGCCTGCGTCGAGCCGGTCGCCTGCACGATGGCCGTGGCGATGGTGGGCGCGAAGGCACCACCGGCGATCGCACCGATCGCGTAGGAGATCGACACCCCGGAGAACCGGATGCTCGCCGGGAACAGCTCCGTGTACAGCGCCGCCTGAGGCCCGTAGGTGAACCCGAGGCCGATGGTGAGGATCGCCAGTCCGGCGAACAGGAGTCCGATCTCTCCGGTGTTCACGAGCGGGAAGAGCGTGAACACGCCGACCAGCTGGAGGACCCATCCGATGATGTATGTGGTGCGACGGCCGATGCGATCCGAGACCCAGCCCGCGAGCAGCGTCGTGATCAGCCAGGTGACGGCGGAGCCCGCGACAGCCCACAGGACGACTCCGCGCTCGAGGCCGATCGGCCCCTCGGGGTTCGTCGCGTAGCCCTGGATGTATCCACCCGTCGTCATGTACCCGACGGCGTTGTTTCCGGCGAACACGAGCGCCGCCACGATCACGAGCAGGAGGTGCTTCTTGAACAGCTGCACGATCGGCATGCTCGCCTTCTCCTTGCGCTCGGCGAGCTCCATGAAGACCGGGCTCTCCTCGACCTTCCGGCGGACGTAGTAGCCCACGAGGATGAGCACGACGCTGAGCAGGAACGGGATGCGCCAGCCCCACACGAGGAACTGGTCTCCGGGAGCGATCACCGTCATGAGCGCCATCACGCCCGAGGCGAGCAGCAGCCCGAGCGGTACACCGATCTGGGGCGATGCCCCGAAGATGCCCCGTCGGGTGCGCGGCGCGTGCTCGACGGCCATCAGAACCGCGCCGCCCCATTCGCCTCCGGCGGAGATGCCCTGCAGGATGCGCAGGAGCACCAGCAGCACGGGAGCCGCGATGCCGATCGCCTCGTAGGTGGGGAGCACGCCGATCAGCGCGGTGGCGATGCCCATCAGGATGAGGGTCCACATGAGCACGGTCTTGCGGCCGAGCTTGTCGCCGAAGTGGCCGGCGAGGAACGCGCCCAGCGGCCGGAAGAGGAAGCTGACGCCGACGGTCGCGAAGGCGATCAGCGCGCTGTTCGCGCCCAGGGGCTCGAAGAACAGCTGGCCGAACACCAGGCCGACGGCGGTGGCGTAGATGAAGAAGTCGTACCACTCGACGGTGGTCCCGACGACGGTGGCGAAGACGACGCGGCGCCTGTCCGCCGGTGTCGCGATGGTTCCGGTGGGAGTGAACCCATCCTGTAGCTGCCCGCTCATGCGGTGTCTCCTTTGTTGTGACTGCTCTGTCACGGCGTGCTCACGAGCTGTGTCGAGTCGCTTGCCGGGGGGTGACCCGATGATATATGATTTCGAATATGACGCACAAGGCGTCAGACGAAAAGCGCGAGGAGGCGCCACTTGTCGGCATCCATCACCCGTCCGGGAAAGATCATCGCGGTGCACCTGAGCTACGCCTCGCGTGCCGACCAGCGCGGGCGTCGGCCCGCAACCCCCTCGTACTTCTTCAAGCCGGCGAGCTCGGTGGCCGCCACGGGCGGCACCGTGGAACGCCCTGCGGGCACGGAGCTGCTCGCCTTCGAGGGCGAGATCGCGCTCGTGATCGGCACCGCCGCGCGCCGAGTCCCGATCGCCGACGCCTGGGCGCATGTCGGCTGGGTCACCGCGTCGAACGACCTCGGCCTCTACGACCTGCGCGCGAACGACAAGGGATCCAACGTGCGATCGAAGGGAGGCGACGGCTACACCCCGCTCGGCCCCGACCTGATCGACGCCTCCGCCGTCGATCCCTCGGCGCTCCGCGTGCGCTCCTGGGTCAACGGCGAACTCCGCCAGGACGACACCACCGCCGGACTCATCTTCCCGCTCGCGCAGATCGTCGCGGACCTCTCGCAGCACTTCACGCTCGAGCCGGGAGACGTCATCCTCACCGGCACCCCCGCCGGCTCGTCCGTCATCCTTCCCGGCGACGTCGTCGAGATCGAGGTGGACGCTCCGGATGCCGCGGGCTCCCCCTCCTCCGGCCGACTGTCGACCACGGTCGTGCAGGGTGACCTGCCGTTCGATCCCGAACTCGGCTCGCTGCCCGCGGTCGACGACCTGCAGCGCACAGAGGCCTGGGGATCGGCCGAGGCCGCAGGGCTCGCGGCGGGCCCTTCGACAGGCTCAGGGACCCAGGAAGCGAGCTCAGGGACCCAGGAAGCGAGCTCAGGGACCCAGGAAGCGAGCTCGGGGACCCAGGAAGGGAGCTCGGGGACCCAGGAAGGGAGCTCAGGGACCCAGGAAGCGAGCTCAGGGACCCAGGAAGAGAGCTCAGGCCCTTCGACAGGCTCAGGGACCCAGGTCGCGGGCCTCTCTCCGGAGCTGCGGGCGAAACTGAAGGAAGCGCCGACCGCAGGACTCTCCGCGCAGCTGCGCAAGCGCGGGCATCACTCGTGCTTCATCGACGGAGTCGCGGCGAACATCCCCGGCAGCAAGATCGTCGGCACGGCGAAGACGCTGCGGTTCGTCCCCTTCCGTGAAGATCTGTTCGCGAGCCACGGCGGCTACAACGCCCAGAAGCGCGTCTTCGATGCCGTCGCAGACGGCGAGGTCATCGTCATCGAAGCGCGGGGCGATCGGACCACCGGCACTCTCGGCGACATCCTCGCCCTGCGGGCCCGGTCTCGCGGCGCCGCGGGAGTCGTCACCGACGGTGGAGTCCGCGACTTCGACGCGGTCGCCGACATCGGGCTGGCGGTGTTCTCGCAGGGCGCCCACCCGTCGGTGCTCGGCCGCAGGCATGTGCCGTGGGAGTCCGACACGACCATCTCGTGCGGCGGCGCCACGGTGCAGCCCGGCGACATCATCGTGGGCGACGGCGACGGCGTGATCGTCATCCCGCCCGCCCTGGCCGAGGAGGTCGCAGATGCCACCCTGGCCCAGGAGCGCGAGGACGACTGGATCGCGACGCAGGTCGAGGCCGGCCACGCCGTCGACGGGCTGTTCCCGATGAACGCCGAATGGCGCGCCCGCTACGACGACGAGACCGGCGGACGATGACGATGGTGACCGCCAGCAAGTCCGAGGTCGCGTACGAGTGGATCCGCACCCGCATCACCGGGCACATGTTCAGCCCTGGCTACCGGCTGGTGCTCGGCTCGATCGCCGACGACCTGAAGATGAGCGTCGTCCCCGTGCGAGAGGCGATCCGACGACTCGAAGCCGAGGGGCTCGTCACGTTCGAGCGTAACGTGGGCGCGCGGGTCACGCTCGTCGACGAGAGCGAGTACGCGCACACCATGCAGACCCTCGGGATCGTCGAGGGCTCGGCGACCGCGCTCTCCGCCCCGCTGCTCGACGACGATGCGCTCGACGAGGCCGCCCGCATCAACGCGCGCATGGAGCGCATGCTCGACCACCTCGACGCGCATGCCTTCACCGAGCTCAACCGGCAGTTCCACTCGGTGCTCTTCGAGCCGTGCCCGAACCCGCAGCTTCTCGACCTCGTGCATCGGGGCTGGTCGCGCCTCTCGGGCATCCGCGATTCGACCTTCACGTCGATCCCGGGGCGCGCGCAGCACTCGGTCGAGGAGCACGCCGACATCCTCGAGCTGATCCGCGACGGCGCCTCGCCGCTCGAGATCGAGCTCGCCGCCCGCAACCACCGCTGGCGCACGAGGGACGCATTCCTCGACGCCCTGCACGCCCGTTCCGCCCAGACGACCGGAGATCAGTCATGACCGATTCGCGCATTCCCGCCGACCTGCCCGACCACATCCAGCACTACATCGACGGAGCCTTCGTCGACTCGGTCGACGGCGACACCTTCGACGTGCTCGACCCCGTGACGAACCAGACCTACACCACCGCCGCCGCCGGCAAGAAGGCCGACATCGAACTCGCCGTCGCTGCGGCGAAGCGCGCCTTCGACGAGGGCCCGTGGCCCCGGATGCTGCCGCGCGAGCGCTCGCGCGTGCTGCACAGGATCGCCGACATCGTCGAGTCGCGTGACGCCCGCCTCGCCGAGCTCGAGTCGTACGACTCTGGGCTCCCGATCACGCAGGCCCTCGGGCAGGCACGACGCGCGGCGGAGAACTTCCGCTTCTTCGCCGACCTGATCGTCGCCCAGTCGGATGACGCGTTCAAGGTGCCCGGTCGGCAGATGAACTACGTCAACCGCAAGCCGATCGGCGTCGCCGGACTCATCACGCCATGGAACACGCCGTTCATGCTCGAGTCGTGGAAGCTCGGTCCCGCACTCGCGACGGGCAACACGGTCGTGCTCAAGCCCGCGGAGTTCACTCCCCTCTCGGCGTCGCTCTGGGCGGGCATCTTCGAAGAGGCCGGGCTCCCGGCCGGTGTGTTCAACCTCGTCAACGGTCTGGGTGAGGATGCGGGTGACGCGCTCGTGAAGCATCCCGAGGTGCCGCTCATCTCGTTCACGGGCGAGAGCTCGACCGGACAGCTGATCTTCGCCAACGCCGCTCCGTTCCTGAAGGGCCTGTCGATGGAGCTCGGCGGCAAGTCCCCCGCCGTGGTGTTCGCCGACGCCGACCTCGAGGCCGCGGTCGACGCGACGATCTTCGGCGTCTTCTCGCTCAACGGCGAGCGCTGCACCGCGGGAAGCCGCATCCTCGTCGAGCGCTCGATCTACGAGGAGTTCGTCGAGCGGTACGCCGCACAGGCGAAGCGCGTGAAGGTCGGCTACCCGCACGATCCCTCGACCGAGGTCGGAGCGCTCGTGCACCCCGAGCACTACGACAAGGTCATGAGCTACGTCGAGATCGGCAAGACCGAGGGGCGGCTCGTCGCCGGCGGCGGGCGTCCGGACGGATTCGACGAGGGCAACTTCGTCTCCCCGACCGTGTTCGCCGACGTCTCGCCCGACGCTCGCATCTTCCAGGAGGAGATCTTCGGACCCGTGGTCGCGATCACCCCCTTCGATTCCGACGAGGAGGCGCTCGCGCTCGCGAACAACACCAAGTACGGTCTCGCGGCCTACATCTGGACGAACGATCTCACGCGCGCGCACAACTTCTCGCAGTCGGTCGAAGCGGGCATGGTGTGGCTGAACAGCAACAACGTGCGCGACCTGCGCACGCCGTTCGGCGGCGTCAAGGCCTCGGGACTCGGTCACGAGGGCGGCTACCGCTCGATCGACTTCTACACCGATCAGCAGAGCGTGCACATCACGCTCGGCGGGGCCCACAACCCCACCTTCGGCAAGAACTGACCAGGACCACGAAGCAAGGACGCTGACATGACCCACCGCGACGACATGACCCTGACCTCCTCGGGCTACTACGTCAGCCAGGAGGCGCCGATCCGCACCGACGACCCGGTCGCGACACCCGCGGCGACCCCGCCCGACATCCTGCGCTGCGCCTACATGGAGCTGATCGTCACCGGCCTCGCCGCGTCGCGGGTGTTCTACGTAGACGTCCTGGGGCTCTATGTCACCGAAGAGGACGACGAGGCGATCTACCTGCGCTCCACCGAGGAGTTCATCCACCACAACCTCGTGCTGCGCAAGGGACCGGTCGCGGCGGTGGCCGCGTTCTCGTACCGGGTGCGCACGCCCGACGATCTCGACCGCGCCGTGGAGTTCTACACCGAACTGGGCTGCGACGTGCGTCGCGACCCCGAGGGCTTCGTCAAGGGCGTGGGCGACTCGGTGCGGGTGGTCGATCCGCTCGGCTTCCCGATCGAGTTCTTCCACCAGTCCGACCACGTCGAGCGGATGTCGTGGCGCTACGACCTGCACATCCCCGGCGAGCTCGTGCGGCTCGACCACTTCAATCAGGTCACCCCGGATGTCCCCCGTGCCGTGAAGTTCATGCAGGATCTCGGATTCCGCGTCACCGAGGACATCCAGGACGACGAGGGAACGGTCTACGCGGCCTGGATGCGACGCAAGCCCACCGTGCACGACACCGCGATGACCGGCGGGGACGGCCCCCGCATGCACCACGTCTGCTTCGCGACCCACGAGAAGCACAACATCCTCGCGATCTGCGACAAGCTCGGAGCCCTGCGCCGGTCGGATTCGATCGAACGCGGGCCGGGCCGCCACGGCGTGAGCAACGCCTTCTACCTGTACCTGCGGGACCCGGACGGCCACCGCGTCGAGGTCTACACGCAGGACTACTACACCGGAGATCCCGACAACCCCGTCATCACCTGGGACGTGCACGACAACCAGCGCCGCGACTGGTGGGGCAATCCGGTGGTGCCGTCCTGGTACACCGAGGCGTCGCTCGTGCTCGACCTCGACGGCAACCCGCAGCCGGTCGTCGCCCGCACGGACAGCTCGGAGATGGCGGTGACCATCGGCGCAGACGGGTTCTCGTACACCCGCGCCGACGAGGGCGAGAAGAAGCTGGGCAACCAGCTCTGAGCTCGGTCAGGCGTTTCGTCTCGGGCGACTCCGCCGGCCTCGCTCAACGAACGGGACGGCCCACCGCGTTTCGTCTCGGGCGGCTCCGCCGGCCTCGCTCAACGAACGGAGGCGACTACCGGTCGTTGAGCGAGGAGCGAAGCACCACCACCGGTCGTTGAGCGAGGAGCGAAGCACCGAGACGAAACGAACCACCAGACAGAAGGAGGAACGGATGCTGGCACCGGAGACCATATCCGCGATAGCGGCCGAGCTCGCAGAGGCCGATCGCACTCACGGCGTGATCCCCCGGATCACGGCGCGCCACCCCGAGGCCACGGTCGAGGACTCGTACGCGATCCAGGGAGTCTGGCGCGACTCGCAGATCGCGGCCGGGCGACGGCTGATCGGTCGCAAGATCGGCCTGACCTCGAAGGCGATGCAGCAGGCCACCGGCATCACCGAGCCCGACTACGGAGTCATGTTCGATGACACCGTGCACCGGTCAGGAGCGGAGATCCCCGTCGATCATTTCTCGAACGTGCGCATCGAGGTCGAGCTGGCCTTCGTGCTGAAGCATCCGCTCGAGGGTCCTGGCTGCACTCTCGACGACGCTCTCGACGCGATCGACTACGCCGTGCCGGCCCTCGAGGTGCTGAACTCGCACATCGAGCTGGAGGGCCGGACGATCGTCGACACCATCAGCGACAACGCCGCGTACGGAGCGATGGTGCTGGGCACCGAGCATCGTCGCCCCGACGAGATCGACCTGCGGTGGGTTCCCGGGGTGCTGTCGCGCAACGGCGAGATCGAGGAGACCGGCGTGGCCGCGGGAGTGCTCGGCCACCCGGCCACGGGCGTCGCGTGGCTGGCGAACAAGTTCCACCAGCACGGCGCGCGCCTCGAGGCCGGGGAGATCATCCTGGCAGGATCGTTCACACGCCCGATGTGGGTGTCGCGCGGCGATCAGGTGCTGTGCGACTACGGACCGATGGGAACGATCGAATGCCGCTTCGTCTAGACCCCAGCTTCCGCGAGCACCTCGCCTCGTCGGAACGTGCACTGATCGGGATGTGGTCGTGTTCGGGCAGCGCCCTCGTCAGCGAGGTCGCTGCGGGATCGGGCCTCGACTGGCTGCTGATCGACATGGAGCACTCGGCGAACACCCTTGAGTCGACCCTGCTCCAGCTCCAGGTGGTGGCGGCGTACCCGATCACCCCCGTCGTCAGAGTGCCCTCGAACGACACGGTCGCCATCAAGCAGGTCCTCGATCTGGGTGCGCAGAACCTCATCGTGCCGATGGTCTCGTCCGTCGACGAGGCCCGCTCGGCCGTGGCCGCGACGCGGTACCCGCCCCACGGAGTGCGGGGCGTCGGCAGCGCTCTGGCGCGCAGCGCCCGGTGGAACAGGGTCGACGGATACCTGCAGGATTCCGAGAAGCACGTCTCGCTCACCGTGCAGATCGAGACCGCCGCCGGCGTCGAGGCGGCAGCCGACATCGCGGCGGTCGAGGGAGTGGATGCGGTGTTCGTCGGCCCGTCCGACCTGTCGGCGTCGATGGGGCTGCTGGGCCAGCAGACGCATCCCGAGGTGGTGGCCGCTGTCGAGCGCGTGTTCGAGGCGGTGCGACGGTCGGGGACCCGCGTCGGCGTGAACGCCTTCGATCCTCAGGCGGCCGACGGCTACATCGCCTCCGGCGCCGATTTCGTGGCAGTGGGCGCCGATGTCGCGATGCTCGCCCGGGCATCCGAAGCTCTGGCCACCCGCTTCATCTCCGCGGCGGACCCGACGACGCGCGCCAGCTACTGAGCCTGAGCCCTCCCCCTGCGCCTCGAGGTTGGCATATTCATAGCAATCCGGGCGAGACTGGTCGCATGACCTTCGCCGCGCTCACGCCGTTCGCAGACCGTGCCGCTCTGTTCACCGCCCTTCGCCAGGATGCTCTCTCGAGCGCTGTGGAGGAACTCGGCGAGAACCGGTGGGACGCCGACATGACAGCATCGACGCTCACTTTCACGTCCGTCGCCGATCCTTCCCGCCGGCTCGTCACGCGCGCGCATCTCGTCGCGACCATCGCGCCCGGACCCCGCTCGCTGCTCTGGGCGTGGGCGCATCCTCAGGGAGACCCCTCCGGTGTGGCCGCGCAGCTGCGCGACTACGGAACGGAGCACTCGATCGCCGAGCTGAGCTCGACGGAGATCCCCTTCCCTGCCGATGCGGCCGGTGATGCGGAGTGGATCACCGCCGCCGCCCACACGGTGGGCGCGGTCGCCGTCGAACTCACCGGACGCTCCCCGTACTACCTCGCTCCGGTCGGCAGTGGCACCTACGCGGTCTTCCTCCTCGACGCCCCGCTCGCGCCGCTCACCGTCTCCGATGCGTCGATCGCCCTGCCCCGACTCCTCGGGGGCCTCGAGCTGCCCGATGCCCGCACCGCGGTGTGGGACCTGGCACGACTCGCCAACTGGAACCTGGAATGGGCCGACGACGCATTCAGCGGAGCGACGGTCACCGACACGACGGGATCCACGACCTTCCGCTTCGACGACCAGGCGCGGATCTCGAACATCGAGAGCAGTCTGCACGCCCGCAGCTGATCGCTCCCGGTCCGCCCCGTGTGGGACCCTGGACACATGAAGAACGCCATCGTCCGGTTCGCCGCGCTCTACGTGTTCAATGTCGCCCTGCTCCTGGCGATCGGTCTCGTCTTCCCGGGCGTATCGGTCGGCTTCGACGCTCTGTGGGCCGGGATCATCCTGAGCCTCGCCTCGCTGTTCGTGAAACCCGCGCTCACGGCGCTCTTCCGCAGGCTGGCGGCGCGGTCGGCATCCGAGCGCACGCGCACCGGCGAGAAGACAGTGCAGTACGCGCTGGTCTACATCGTCGAGCTCATCATCTGGATCGGGGTCGTGGCATTCAGCGGGGTGCGGGCCTCGGGCTTCTGGGGGTACGCCGTGCCTCCGCTCGTCCTGCTGATCGGCTGGGTGATCTACGACCAGGTCGATGATCGACTTCGCGCCAAAGCCGGAGAGCTCTACGACGTCGTGCAGTCGAAGGTGTCAGGGCGCGCGGCGCGCTCCGATGCGGCCGGCTCGACGTCGACGACCGGCTCCCCTGCAGCATCCACGACGCGGCCCGCATCGGCCACCCGGGCCGGTCGTGACGAGCGGGACGACGGGCTCACCCCCGAGCAGCGACGCATGTTCGACGAACTCGGCTGAGCACCCCGGAGAGACGACGATGCCGCAGGGGGGGCGCCCCTGCGGCATCGTCATGTCAGCGTGCGGTGGTCAGACGAGCCTCTCGGCGGCCTCGACCACATTGGTCATCAGCAGCGCGACCGTCATCGGGCCGACACCGCCCGGATTCGGCGACACCCAGCCGGCGACGTCCGCCACATCGGGGTGCACATCGCCGAAGACCTGGCTCTTGCCGGTATCGGGGTGCGTCTCGCGGGTGACGCCGACATCGAGCACCGCGGCACCCGGCTTGACGTCTTCGGCGCGGATGAGGTGCTTCACACCCGCCGCAGCGACGATGACGTCGGCCTCACGGAGGTAGCGCGGCATGTCGACGGTGCCCGTGTGCGTCAGCGTGACCGTGGCGTTGAGATCGCGGCGGGTCAGCAGCAGGCCGATCGACCGGCCGATGGTCACTCCGCGCCCGACGACGACGACGTGCTTGCCCCGCAGGTCGTAGTCGTTGCGCAGCAGCAGCTCGATCACGCCACGCGGTGTGCAGGGCAGCGGCGTGTGGATGGGGCTGTTGACGTTGAGCACGAGTCGACCGAGGTTGGTCGGATGCAGGCCGTCGGCATCCTTCGCCGGATCGATGCGCTCGAGGATCGCGTCGGTGTCGATGTGCTTCGGCAGCGGGAGCTGCACGATGTAACCGTGGCAGTCCGGGTCGGCGTTCAGCTCGTCGATCAGCGCCTCGACGTCGGCCTGCGAGGCATCGGCCGGCAGCTCGCGCTGGATCGAGTTCATGCCGATCGCCTCGGACTGACGGTGCTTCATGCCTACGTAGAGCTGCGATGCCGGGTCTGCACCCACCAGCACCGTCGCGATGCCGGGGACGATGCCCGCCGCCTTGAGTGCCGCGACGCGCTCGGTCAGCTCTGCCTTGATCGCGGCCGAGGCCGCCTTGCCGTCGAGGATTCTGGCGGTCACTGCTGCAGGTCCGGGTAGAGCGGGAACGCCGTCGCGAGCGCGTCGACACGAGCACGCAGAGCATCGACGTCGGCGCCGGGCAGGAGAGCCAGGGCGATCACGTCGGCGACCTCGGTGAACTCGGCATCGCCGAAACCGCGGGTCGCGAGCGCCGGCGTCCCGATGCGCAGGCCCGAGGTCACCATCGGCGGACGCGGGTCGTTCGGCACCGCGTTGCGGTTGACGGTGATGTGGATGTCGTGAAGGAGATCCTCGGCCTGCTTGCCGTCGACCTCGGCGTCGCGCAGGTCGACGAGCACCAGGTGCACGTCGGTGCCACCGGAGCGCACCCCGATGCCGGCATCCTTGACGTCCTGCTGCGAGAGACGCTCGGCGATGATCGAGGCACCGCGCAGCGTGCGCTCCTGGCGCTCGACGAACTCCGGGGTGCCGGCGAGCTTGAACGCGGTCGCCTTGGCGGCGATCACGTGCATGAGGGGCCCGCCCTGCTGTCCGGGGAACACCGCGGTGTTGATCTTCTTCGCGAGGTCGGCGTCGTTCGTGAGGATGAAGCCCGAGCGCGGGCCGCCGATGGTCTTGTGCACGGTCGACGACACGACGTGCGCGTGGGGCACCGGGTTCGGGTGCAGACCTGCGGCGACGAGGCCCGCGAAGTGCGCCATGTCGACCCAGAGCAGCGCTCCCACCTCGTCGGCGATCGCACGGAACGCGGCGAAGTCGAGTGTCCGAGGGTAGGCCGACCAGCCGGCGATGATCACCTTGGGCTTGTGCTCGATCGCGAGGCGACGCACCTCCTCCATGTCGATGGTCGAGGTCTCGGGATTCACGCCGTAGGCGACGATGTCGTAGAGGCGGCCGGAGAAGTTGATCTTCATACCGTGGGTGAGGTGGCCGCCCTGGTCGAGCGCGAGGCCGAGCAGCGTGTCGCCGGGGCGGGCGATCGCGTGCAGCACAGCGGCGTTCGCCGAGGCACCCGAGTGCGGCTGGACGTTCGCGAACTCGGAGCCGAACAGGTCCTTCGCGCGCTGGATCGCGAGCTCTTCGGCCACATCGACTTCTTCGCAGCCGCCGTAGTAACGACGACCGGGGTAGCCCTCGGCGTACTTGTTCGTGAGCACAGACCCCTGCGACTGCAGGATCGACACGGGCACGAAGTTCTCGGATGCGATCATCTCGAGGAACGTCTGCTGGCGCTTCAGCTCACGGTCGAGCACCTGGGCGATCTCGGGATCGACCTCGGCGAGCGGGGCGTTGAAGTAACGATCGGTCATGACATGCTCCTCTGACGACGGATGGCAAGGGGTATACCTATCGGCCCAGGCGCGCGGTCGAATTCCGTGGTCAGTCGCTCCCCGGTGGTTGTCCACCCAGACGCCAGTCGCGACGTGTGAAGCATAGCGGATCTCCCTGTGCTTCCGGCGTCGCGCAGGGTAGGTTTTGTTCATGGTCCTTCCACTTCCGATCGCTCCGGCACCCCTGCCGCTCGTCCCCGCTCCCGCTCTCGGTCGAGCCGGAAAGGGGCGCCTGCCGCTCGCCGATGTGACGCATGTCGTCGGCGACTTCCCCGCCGCGCTGCAGCTGATCGACGCCGTGGCCGGCCGGACCGGCATCCGCCTGGCCCCCACGAGGGTCGACGACGATGCGGATGCGGCGAGCGCCGGCACCGTCGGCATCGGGACGATCGCCCTGCGGATCGATCGGACGCTCGGGAACGACGAGGGGTACACGCTCGTCGTCGACGACGGCATCTCGATCGCCGGTGGCAGCGAGGCCGGGCTGTTCTACGGAGTCCAGACGCTGCTGCAGCTGCTGCGCGAGGACGACGCGGGATGGGGCTTCCTCAGAGCGCAGATCGCCGATGCGCCCCGCTTCGAGCGGCGCGGACTCATGCTCGACGTCGCCCGCCACTTCTTCGGAGTCGACGACGTCAAAAAGCTGATCGACAGCGCCAGCGCGCTGAAGCTCAATCACCTGCATCTGCATCTCAGCGATGACCAGGGGTGGCGCATCGAGATCGAGTCGTGGCCGCGGCTCACCGCTGTCGCGTCATCGACCGCGGCGAACGGCGACCCAGGAGGCTTCTACTCGAAGGAGGACTATCGCGAGATCATCCGCCATGCGGCGGCGAGGCACATGATCGTCATTCCCGAGATCGACCTCCCCGGACACACGCACGCGCTCGGCATCGCCTACCCCGACCTCGTCGAGGCTCCGGTGCTGAACGACGGACTGGTCGCCCAGGCGGCGGAGCTGGGACAGGCGCTTCCAGCCGCGGGCGAGCCCTACCTGGGCTGGGGCGTCGGGCATTCGAGTGTGCGGATCCACGACGACCGCACCTACGACCTCGTGCGCGATGTCGTGCGGGAGCTGGCGGAGATGACCTCGGGGCCGTACATCCACATCGGCGGTGACGAGGCTTTCGGCACTCCTCAGGCCGATTTCGACCTGTTCATCGAGCGGGTGACGGCCATCGTCACCGCCGAGGGCAGGACGCCGATCGCCTGGCATGAGGCGGGGTCGGCCGCCGACCTCGCCCGGGGAACCGTGGGTCAGTACTGGGGAATGACCTCGCCGCAGGGCGCGCAGGCGCGTCAGGCCGCGCATTTCGTCGAGCGGGGCGGACGAGTGATCGCCTCACCCGCCGACGCGGCCTACCTGGACATGAAGCCGACTCCCGATTATCCGGTGGGACTCACCTGGGCCGCGGCATCGGTCGACGTGCGCCGAGCCTACGAGTGGGAGCCCACCACGGTCCTCGGTCTCGCCGAGGAATCGATCCTCGGCGTCGAGGCACCGCTGTGGAGTGAGACCACGAGGACCTTCGACGAGGTCGAGCAGCTGGTCTTCCCGCGCGCCGCCGCGGTGGCGGAGATCGCGTGGTCTCCGAGTGCGGGCGATGAACGCTCCTGGGAATCCTTCCGCGAACGCCTCGGCGGCATGGCGCCGTTGTGGAAGGCTGCAGGGGTCGACTACCATCCCGCAGACGAGATCCCCTGGAGCACGCGATGACGACGCAGCCGGAGCCCGCCGGCTCACTGGTCATCCACTCCGCCCGAGTGGTCGACGACGGAACGATCATCGACGACGCCTGGGTGCGCATCGAGGCGGGGATCATCACCGCCCGCGGAACCGGCGACACCTGGACCACGGCGGACCGCACGGTCGATGCCGAGGCCGTCGCCGGGCACGGAGCCCTGCTGACGCCCGGGTTCGTCGACATACACGGCCATGGCGGCGGCGGCGCCTCCTTCGACGACGGCGTCGAGGCGATCCGCACCGCGCGAGCCCTGCACCGCGCACACGGCACCACCCGAGCGGTGGTCTCGCTCGTGACGGCACCGCTGGAGCATCTGGCCCGTCGCGTCGCCGACGTCGCCGATCTGATGGAGACCGACGCCGACATCCTCGGCTCCCATCTGGAGGGCCCGTTCCTCGATCCGGGCCACCATGGCGCCCACGAGCCGACCCTGCTGCTCGAGCCGCGACCGGCAGATGTGGCCCTGCTGCTCGACGCCGGTCGCGGCACCGTGCGTCAGGTGACCGTCGCTCCCGAGCTGCCCGGCGGTCTCGAGGCGATCCGGATGATCGTCGATTCCGGCGCCGCCGCCGCCGTTGGGCATACGGATGCGGATGCCGCGACGGCCGCTGCGGCCTTCGCCGCCGGCGCGTCGATCCTCACCCACGCGTTCAACGCGATGCCCGGCATCCATCACCGCGCCCCCGGACCGGTGCTGGCGGCCGCCGCGGATCATCGCGTCACCCTCGAGGCGATCGCGGATGACGTCCATCTCGACCCGCGCATCGTCGCCCTCTTGTTCGACACCGCTCCCGGTCGCGTCGCACTGATCACCGACGCGATGGCGGCGGCGGGTGGTGACGACGGGCAGTACGACCTCGGTGCGGTGCGGGTGACCGTCCGAGACGGGATCGCTCACGCCGACGACACCGGAGCGATCGCGGGCTCGACCCTCACCCAGGATGTCGCCCTGCGTCGAGCCGTCGCTGCAGGCGTGACGCCGGCCGCTGCAGTGCAGGCTCTGACCGAGACCCCGGCGCGCGCGATCGGACGCGCCGATCGCATCGGCGCCCTGCGCGTCGGGTACGCCGCCGACGCGGTGCTGCTCGATGCGCGGCTGCACGTCGTGCACGTGTGGACCGGCGAGCTCCCCCAGCTCTGATCCTCGTGCAGCGACGCGCAGCCCTTCGCGCACTCGCGTGACGCGGGTGAGGGGCCGCCGTTCCCCAGAGCGACGGCCCCTTCACTGATCCCCCTCGTTGCAGAGCTGGTGAACCGAGGACTCCTCCCCCGAAGGTCCTCGGTCCACCTCGCCACGTGAGGCCGGTGCACTTGCCCCTCGCACCGGCCTCCGGGATCCGCCCCCCGGTGGAGCCCCATGGCTTTCTCTATGTGATGAGACGAGGACCCTCCCGGTTCATTACGCGACTTCGGGAGATTTTTCGGAATCTTTTGCCCATGCGGATACGAACAACCCTCTGATCGGGTATTTGCGTGTTCTTGGGGATTTCCACAGAGTTGCGGGAAGGGGTGGCCGGGCGGCGGGATCGGAGAGAGAATGGGAAAGACGCGTGATGAAAGCCGGTCTCACGCGTCTCTTCATGTGGAAGCGCATCCGCGCTCCACGACAGATGGATGACAGTGAACGACGACACCACCTCGAACTCCGAAGAGATCTCAGACGCCGATCTCGTCCTGCGCACCCGCTCGGGTGACGGCGAGGCGTTCGGTGAACTCTGGAGACGGCACTACCCGTCGGGTATGTCGGTCGCGCGGTCGATCACGTCGTCGATCGATCCTGACGACCTCGTGCAGGAGTCGTACACCCGCATCTATCAGGCCATCATCAAGGGCGGCGGCCCCAACGGCTCGTTCCGCGCCTACCTGTTCACCAGCATCCGCAACACCGCCGCCGCCTGGGGCCGTTCGCGCCGCGAATCCGCGATGGACGAGCTCGAGACCGTGGCCGATCCCGACAGCACCGATCAGGCTGCGAACGAGGCGCTCGATCGCAGCTTGACCGCACAGGCCTTCCGCAGTCTGCCGTCGCGCTGGCAGGAGGTGCTCTGGTACACGGAGATCGAGCAGATGAAGCCGCAGGAGGCGGCTCCTCTCCTCGGGATGAAGGCCGGTGCCGTCTCTCAGCTCGCCTTCCGTGCACGCGAGGGCCTGCGAGAAGCGTGGATCCAGGCGCATCTGCGATCGGCGGCACCCGATTCCGAATGCCAGTGGGCGATCGATCACCTGGGTTCGTACTCGCGCGGAAACCTCAGCACCCGCGACCACAAGCGCATGGACCTGCACCTCGAGGAATGCGCACGATGCATGATCGTCGCCGCTGAGGCGAAGGACGTGTCGAAGCGGCTCGCGCTCGTGCTGCTGCCCCTCGTGCTCGGCGTGACGGGCGCGTCGGGATACCTCGCCACGCTCCAGGGCGGAGGGTCTCCGATCGCCGCACTCGCCGCGATGCCGTCGCAGGTGACCGAGGGCGCCGTCGTCGTCACCACCGGAGCGGCCGCGGCCGGTGGAAACGCGGTCTTCGCCGGCCCCGTCGCCTCGGGAGGCAGCGGATCGAGCGGCGCGGGTGGTGCGGGTGGCACCGGCGCAGCGGGCTCCGTGGGTGGGGCCGCATCCGGCGGCGGAGCCGCAGCGGGAGCCGGCGCAGGAATCCTCAGCGGTGTCGGCGCACTCGTCGGCGTCGGATCCGCGGCACTCGTGGTCGCCGGAGTGGTCGCCGCAGCGACGATCTTCCCCGGACTCAGCGTGACCGCCCCGACCGCCTCTCTCGCCGACGCGACTCAGAGCAGCTCATCGATCAACGCCGATGTGGGTGCGGACGAGACGATGAAGACCGAGAAGCTCGAGGTCGTCGAGACACCGGCCCCCGTTCCTGCGCCTGTGGTGCCGCCGGTCGACGACGAGGTCGTCGAGCCGCCCGTCGAGCAGACCGCCCCGGTCACCGCTCCCCCGACGGCCCCGGTCGACGAGACCACGCCTGTGCCTCCGGTCCCTCCCGTCACCGAACCGGGTGGCGACGACGAGACCGAGACTCCCGACGATGGAGAGACGGAGCCAGGCGGCGGCGAGACGGATCCGGGGAACGGCGGAACCGATCCCGGCGACGGCGATGGGGAGACGGAGCCCGGCGACGGCGAGACCGACCCGGGCGATCCCGAAGGCCCCGGAGTTCCCGAAGGGGCACCGACTCTCACCTTCACGTCCTACGACTTCGCCGGCCTTGACATCAGGTACACCTTCGAAGCCTCCGGCGTCGTCGGCGCGATGATGGACGTGCATGTCGGCGGGGCGTCCGTTCTCGACGGACCGCGTACCCTGTCCGCCGCCGAGGGAGACCCGACCTCGGGGCATGCGACGATCGAGTTCAGCGCGACTCTTCGTCAGGTCTGCTACAACGCCCCCGTCGAGTACTCCTACGTCGACGATGCCACGCGCGGCGAGATCGTGTCGTCGAGACTCTTCGCCCTCAGCGACTTCTATCCGACAGAGCTGTGCCTGGCGGTGTTCGTCGTGGACCTCGTCGGGGTGCAGGTGCAGATCGACGGTGTGCCTGACGCGCTCATCGTCTTGCCGACCGCTCCTGAAGCCACGACCGCACCCGCCGCTCCCGAGGAACCGTCCGCCCCCGCGACCGCGCCCGTCGAGCCGACCGTTCCCGCCACCCAGCCGCAGGAGCCGGTCCTCGACGTCGACGAGCAGAAGCCGGTCGTCGAAGAGGCTCCTCCGGTCGTCACCGAGGTCGTCGAAGACGTTCGCGACGAGACCGCCGTCGACGAGGCCGTGCCCGCGGTCTGAGCGTCACGGCGGCGAATAGACTGGATCCATGTCCCAGGATCCCGTCTCCGTCCCCGGCGTCGAGCGACCGAACATCACGGTCCTCGACATCGTCCGCTCGATCGTCCTGGTGATCTCGGTCGGCACGCTCGCACTCTGGGGCTTCGCGACCTGGCCGATGCCCTGGAACATCGTCCTCGGCATCGGAGCGCCCGTTCTCGTCATCCTGCTGTGGGCGCTGTTCCTCTCCCCTCGTCCCGTTCTCGCGCTGCACCCGTTCCTGCGCGCAGCCGTCGAACTGCTGATCTACGTGGGCGTCACCATCGCCTGGTGGCTCATGGACCAGCCGCTGATCGGAGTCGCCTTCGCGGTCGTCGCGGTCGGCACCGGCGTGGTCAGCGGGCGTCGCCGCATCTCGTGAACACGCTCGAGCGACTCACCTCGGCCCTGGGCGGCCTGGTCGACACGGATCCCGGCTCCCTCGAACTCGCACGCGCCGATCAGTCAGGGCATGCCGCGGCAGGGCGCCCGATCGCGCTCGTGCATGCCGAGACCGTCGAGCACGTGCAGACGGTCATGCGCATCGCGACCGAGACTCGCACTCCCGTCGTCGTGCGCGGAGCGGGAACCGGGCTCGCCGGCGCGGCGAACGGCGGAGACGGCGACATCGTCCTCTCCACCCGCCGGATGACCGCGGTGCACGAGATCCGCGCCGACGACCTGCTCGCGGTGGTCGAACCCGGCATCCTCAACGCCGAGCTCAACGACCTGCTCGCCGAGCACGGAGTGTGGTGGGCGCCCGATCCCGCCAGTCGTGCGATCTCGACCGTCGGCGGCAACATCGCCACGGGAGCGGGCGGGCTGCTGTGCGCGAAGTACGGTGTCGTGCGCGACGCGGTGCTGGGCGTCGATCTCGTGCTGGCGGACGGCAGGCTGCTGCACCTCGGCCATCGCAGTGTGAAAGGCGTCACGGGCCTGGATCTCACCTCGCTGGTCATCGGCTCGGAAGGGACCCTCGGCGTGGTCGTCGGTGCGACCCTCAAGCTGCGGCGCCTCGTCGAAGGCGCGACCTGCACGCTCGCCGCGGTCTTCCCCGACGTGCGCACCGCTGCCGCGGCCTCCGCGGCCGTGACATCGTCGGGAGTGCAGCCGGCGATCATGGAGCTGATGGATGCCGCCAGCCTCGCCGCTGTCGCCCATCTGCTCGGCCTGCCGGAGCCTGCTGCGGGCAGCGCGCAGTTGACGATCCAGACCGACGGGCCCGCCGCGGAGGCGGAAGCGCATCGGATCGCCGACATCCTTCGCGATCATCACGGCGTCACCCAGGTCTCGAGCGATCGGGAGGAGGGTGAGCGGCTGCTGGCGATCCGTCGCTCGATGCATCCCGCGATGGCGGCGCTGGGAACGACACTCATCGAAGACGTGTCGGTGCCCCGCAGCGCGATGCCGGCGATGTTCGACGAGATCGCCCGCATCGAGAAGGCCTACTCGCTGACGATCCCCACCGTCGCCCATGCCGGCGACGGGAACCTGCATCCGAACTTCATCTTCGACGGGCCGGAGACCCCCGCGCACATCTGGGCCGCGGCGGACGAGCTCTTCCGCGCTGCGCTCGCTCTCGGCGGCACCCTGACGGGCGAGCACGGCATCGGCACCCTCAAGCGACGGTGGCTGATCGACGAGCTCGGAGCCGACCAGTGGGAGCTGCAGAGGCAGATCACCCGCGTCTTCGACCCTCTCGGCATCCTCAACCCCGGCAAGGTCTTCACCGCCGATGCGTGACATCCACGTGAGCGCCGCCGTGATCGTCGATGACGGCGGACGGGTGCTCGTGGTCCGCAAGCACGGCACGACGCGATTCATGCAGCCGGGAGGCAAGCCGGAGCCCGGCGAGACGCCGGCCCAGACGCTGATCAGAGAACTTCATGAGGAGCTGGGACTCGTGCTCGACGAGTCGGCGCTCGAGCCCCTGGGAAGGTTCGTCTCGGCGGCCGCGAACGAGCCCGATCACCGCGTGATCGCCGACGCCTTCTCCGTCTCCATAGCCTCGGCCGAGGTCGCGGTGCAGGCCGAGCTGGCCGAACTCCGGTGGATCACCCCCGCCGACGCGCAGACGCTTCCCCTCGCTCCCCTCAGCACCGAGCATCTGCTGCCGTTGGCGTGGCCCGACGCCCCTCTCTGAGGGATCGCCCCGCTCGCTCCGCACGGCTTCAGCCGACGCGAGCGCTCAGATGCCCTGCCATGAGGGCTTGTTCGCGAATGTGTAGCGGTAGTAGTCGGCGAGCTTCAGCCGGGATGCCGCCGCCTCGTCGACCACGACGGTCGCGTGCGGGTGCAACTGGATCGCGGAGCCCGGCAGGATGGCCGACAGCGGCCCCTCCACCGCATCGGCGACCGCCTGCGCCTTGCCCTCGCCGAATGCGAGCAGCACGAGATGCCGAGCGCGGAGGATCGTGCCGAGACCCTGCGTGATGCAGTGACGGGGGACGTCGTCGATCGAGTCGAAGAAGCGCGCGTTGTCCTCGCGGGTCTGCTCGGTCAACGTCTTGACCCTGGTGCGGGAGGCGAGGGACGACCCCGGCTCGTTGAAGCCGATGTGGCCGTCGGTGCCGATGCCGAGGATCTGCAGATCGACTCCACCTGCCTCGTCGATCGCGGCCTCGTAGTCCTCGCCGGCGTGCTCGATCGTGGCGCTCGCGCCGTCGGGCACTCGCACCAGGCGGGGGTCGAGCCCGAGCGGCTCGACGACCTCGCGGGTGATGACCGACCGATAGCTCTCCGGGTGATCGGGGTCGAGGCCGACGTACTCGTCGAGAGCGAACGCGCGCACCTGCGAGACATCCACACCGGCGAGCTCGGAGCGCAGCGCCCCGTAGACGGGAAGAGGGGTCGAGCCGGTGGCGACGCCGAGCACGGCATCGGGACGGCGCGAGATGAGGGTCGCGATCTCCGCGGCGACCAGCTCTCCGGCCGCTTCGGCGTTCTCGACGATGACGACTTCAGCCATGGGCGATGGTCTCCTTGGTGGGGGTGGTGGCGCCGACGAGTGCCGCTCCGAAGGCGGCGGCGGGGGATCCCGCCGGCAGCAGATCGATCCGGTCGGCGAGCTGCAGCGAGCGCATGAACGGAGACGACTCGGCCTCGGCGACGAGCGCGGCGCGGATGCCGGTGCGCAGCCGATCGCCGAGAGCGGTGAGCCCTCCGCCGATGACCACGTGCTCGACGTCCGCCGCGAGGACCAGGGCTCTCACCGCGGCCGCAGCGCCGCGGAACAGGTCGGCGCGGAGCGCCGCGGCGTGTTCGTCTCCGGCATCCGCCGCGTCGAGGATGTCACGCACCGGAAGCGATCCAGGACGATCCCATGCCCGGGAAAGAGCGCCTCCCCCGCAGAGGGTCTCGATGCAGCCGCGCTGGCCGCAGCCGCACAGTCGTCCGTTCGGGTCGACCGAGAGGTGACCTATCTCCCCCGCGATGCCGCGCGATCCGCGCCAGATCTCGCCATCGATCACGACTCCCGCCGCGACCCCGGTGCCGAGGTTCAGGTAGGCCATCGACCGCTCCACGCCGCGCAGCGACGCCGCGCCGAGCGCTGCCGCCTTCACGTCGTTCTCGACGCGCACGGGCGTCGCGAGGCGGTCGGAGACGAGGTCGGCGAGGTCGAGCGACTCCACTCCGAGGTTCACCGCGAACAGCACCCTGCCTATCTCGGGATCCACGAGACCGGGTATCCCGATGCCGACCGAGTCGATCGCCGCTCCGGCGACGCGCTCATCGTGGGTGAGCGCGCCGACCGCCTCGACGATGCCGTCGACCACCGCGTCGTCTCCCCAGCCCGTCGGTCGGCGGTGCCGTGCCAGGATCTCGCCCTCGGCGGTCACCGCCACCGCGTCGATCTTGGTCCCGCCGACGTCGAGGCCCACTCGGACCCGTCGATCGTCGACGATCACGAGACGCCCAGCTGACCCGACAGCACCATCACCGCGGCGCCGCGCAGGACGATGTCGTCCTGGAGCGTCCGACGGATCATCGCGTCGTCGAAGACTCCCTCGAGGGTGCGCGCGTGCAGCGTCTCGACCGCCGAGTCGATGAGCACGCCGTCGAGCATATCTTCGGGGCCGGAGAGCACGACCTCCGACAGATCGAGCGCAGCCACGATCGGGGCGATCGCGATCCCCAGCCGTGTACCGGCGTCGCGGAGGATGCGGTCGCGATCGTCGGGGGCGGCCTCGATCGCCGGACGCAGTCGCGTCTCGCTGAGCCATGCCTCGAGACAGCCCTGCTTGCCGCACGCGCAGAGCGGACCGCCGTCTGTGCCCACGACGACGTGGCCGATCTCGCCGGCGGCGAAGCGGCTGCCCAGCAGCGGCTGGCTGCCCGAGATCAGCCCGGCGCCCACTCCACGGCCGATCCTGACGAGCATGAAGTCGGCTTTCGCGTCACCGAAGGTGTACTCCGCGAGCACGGCGGCGTTCGCATCGTTGCGCACGAGCACGGGAAGCCCGAGGTCGGCGCTCAGCTTCGCCTCGAGCGGCAGATCCGACCATCCGAGGTTCGGGGCGCTCAGCACCACACCGTCGGGGCGGACGACTCCCGGGCTGCCGATGCCGACACCGAGGATCGGATGCGTGGCCGATTGCGCGAGCTCCCGCGCCAGCGTCAGCACCGCGGCGTAGGCGGCGTCGCCGTCTGCCGACTCCGGACGAGGCACCTCGTGTCGCTCGAGGACCTCGCCGTTCAGGTCGAGCAGCGCGCCCACGAAGTCGACCGGGCCGGAGAGGTCGATGCCGATGATCTGGTGTCCCACGCGGTCGATGTCGATGAGGATCGGCGGCTTCCCCGGTCCCACCGTCTCGCGGATGCCCATCTCCACGACGATGCCGTCGGCGATGAACTCGGCGACGAGGTCGGAGATGGTGACCCGGGTGAGGCCGGTCTCCCTGGAGAGGTCCGCGCGGCTCATGGCGCCCGCGTGGTACAACGTCTGCAGCACCAGGGCGCGGTTGTGGCCACGCGCGTGCTCGGGCAGGACCTTGGTGCGCGAGCGCAGGTTGCGCCCCGGACCGAAGGCGTGCGCGTTTGCACCGACGAGTTCGGCCGCCGGTGAGCGGGTTCCATCCGATGCGGACATGTTTGTTAGTAGACCTTACGAACAGCGGGATTGCAAATTCGCGCACCGGGCGATCTGTGCGATATCGACACGTTAGCCCACGGGGTGCGCTAGTCGACGGCCGATTCGGAGCGCTCGACGAGTCGCGCGACCAGGCCGGCCACGATCTCCTCCCTGGCGGATCGGGTCATCGGCTTCCCGGGGATTCCGGGACGCCTCTGCGCGGGCGTCGGACCGTCGAGCGGCCGATAGCGCACCCCCGCCTCGGCGAGGCGGCGCAGATGCACCGGCAGCCGAGTCGCGAACTGGGCGAAGGGGCCCGGTGCACCACCCTCCCAGAGCCGTTCCGCGATGGCGCTCAGGCGCGGGAAGACGGCGAAGTCGAGGCGATCCCTGGTGGGCAGGTGCTCGGTCCACACGTTGGCCTGTCCGCCCAGAGCGCCGTGCTCGACGCGGAACGAGTAGGCGCGCTCGATGTCGAGGGGCGGCCCCACTCGCACGGGCTCCTCCTCGGACTCCGATTGCGGGTAGTCGAGGTACACCTCGAGGTCGGGGCAGGCGATCACCGGGATGCCACGCCGCAGCGCCTCTCGCATCGCGACCGGTCCACGCCAGGCGAGCACGCCGGCGCCGTCGGGCACGTCGCCCTCGAGGACCTCGTCCCACGCGAGCGCTCGACGTCCGCGACTGCGCACATGTGCGGCGAAGTGAGCGGTGAACCAGGGCTGCACGTCATGCGGCGTCGCGAGGCCGAGCTCGCGCATGCGCTCCCCCGCCGCAGCGCTGTCGCGCCATTCGCTCACCGGCACCTCATCGCCGCCGATGCCGATCCACGGCGAGTCGAACACGTCGCACAGGGCGTCGATCGCCGCTCTGCCGAACGCGAGGGAGGCCTCGGTCGGTGCGAGCGTGCGCGGATTCACGCCGAATCGCTCCCAGGGGCCTGCGGCAGGCTCCGCGACATCGACGTTGCCGAGCTCGGGGTAAGCGGCGAGCGCGGCCTGGATGTGTCCTGGCAGCTCGACCTCCGGCACGACCGTCACGAAGCGCGCGGCGGCGTAGTCGACCAGGGCTCGCAGGTCGGCATCGGAGTAATGACCCTCGTGGGTGCCCGGCTCGACCGTCGCGAGGGGTCCGTGTCCGCGCTGGGTCTGCTCGCGCCGGGAGCCCACCTCGACGAGACGCGGATGGCCGGGCACAGGGAAGCGCCAGCCCTGGTCATCGGTGAGGTGCAGGTGCAGTACGTCGAGGTGGTGATCGGCGAGCAGATCGATCAGGCGGCGCACGTCCTCCACCGGATGGAAGTGCCTCGCCACGTCGAGCATGACTCCCCGCCACTCGTGGGCCGGCACTCCCTGCCAGACCCCGGCCGGGATGTGCGCCCTCTCCGCGCCGGGCTCACGCAGCTGCCTGAGCACAGTCGCTCCGCGGAAGACCGCAGCGGGGCTCGCGCCCCTGATCTCCACTCCGTCGCCCGTCACCTCGACCCGAAAGGCCTCCGCGGCGACACGCCCCTCGGCGAACGGCTCCTGGGCCAGCGAGTCATCGATCGTGAGGGTGATGGACGGCGCGGCATCGGCAGGCTGCGCGGCGACGTCGAGCTCGGCTCCCGCGGAGAACCGCCAGGACAACCGCGCCGCGCTCGCCTCGAGTCCAGGGGGGCAGACGATCGGCGTGACAGGAGTCCAGACGAACACCGGGGCCGCGGAGTCGATCTCGAAATCGATGCGCGGCACGGTGGCGCGATGCGCCGGAGGCGTCATCCGGAGCGCTCCTCCGGGCGTCACCCCGGTCACCGCGCCCTCGACCACGACGGGCACCCCTCTCACCAGAACCTCGACGATGCCGACCGGCGCCGCATGAGGATCCTCGAAGGTGGCGCCTGCGGCGACCGTGTCTGGATCGAACAGCACGAGGTCGGCGACGGCGCCCTCGCGGATGATCCCGCGCGGGGCGTCGCCACGGTGGAGTCCGAGTCTGCGGGCCGGCGTTCCCGACAGATGCCGCACGGCTTCTTCGAGCGACAGGACTCCGAGCTCGCGGACGTAGTGACCGAGGTAGCGCGGGAAGGTCCCCCTGGCGCGCGGATGCGGTCTGGCTCCGATGAGGATGCCGTCGCTGCCGCCGCAGTGGCGAGGATGCCGCATGATCGTGCGGACGTTCTCTTCGTCGCCGATGTGCATCAGGATGCCGGTGGCTCCGCCGTCCGCGACGATCGTGTCGAGAACGACATCCACCGCACGCCGGCCCGTCGACTCCGCTACCTCGGCGACCGTGCGACCGACCAGATCGGAGAGCGCGGGGTTCGCCGTGCCGGAGATCTGGATGGCGCTCCAGTCCGCCCGCTCGCCGTGGAACCCGTCGCAGCCGATGTCCTCGAGCTCGACACGCACCGCTTCGCGCCCGCGGGCGTCGAGCGACCCGATCGTCGCCAGCAGATCGCCGCCCTCCGCGAGTCGGCTCGGCAGGAGGGCGGCCAGCGTGGTGGCGCCGGGCAGATAGGGGTAGGTGTCGAGGGTCACGTCGACGCCGTCGTCGAGAGCCTCGTCGACGAGCGCCAGCAGCTCCGACGCCCGGCCGCGGTTGGGCGTGAAGTTCATCGTGGCGTGGGTCAGGTGTATCGGGCAGCCCGTGCGGCGACCGATGTCGAGCGCCTCGCGATACGCGTCGAGCGCCGATCCGCCGTAGCTGCGGGTGTGCGGCGCCCAATAGCCTCCGCGCTCGGCGACGACGCGGCACAGCGCCTCCAGCTCGGCGGTGTCGGCGTACATCCCCGGCGTGTAGGTCAGTCCGCTCGACATTCCGAACGCCCCGGCATCCATCGCCGCACCCAGGATCGACGACATCTCGTCGATCTCCGCCGCGGAGGCGCGGCGATTCTCGTGTCCGACGACCATCATCCGCAGGTTCCCCTGCGGCACCAGGACGGCGGCGTTCGCGACGGATGCGCGGTCGATGGCGTCGAGGAGGTCGCCCATCGAGCGCCACGGCGTCTGGGCCGGCAGACCGTTCCACCCCGCGATCTGGGCGGGGATGACGGATGCCGCGGCGTCGTCGAGCGGCGCGTAGCCCAGGCCGTCCTGCCCGAGCACCTCGGTGGTGACGCCCTGGAGGATCTTGGCGTCGTGATCGGGGCCCGTCAGCACCGCGAGGTCGCTGTGCGCATGCATGTCGATGAAGCCGGGCGCGAGGACGAGACCGGAGGCGTCGACGACGACAGCGTCCTCGGGGAGGTCGAGCGGAATGTCGTCGTGCTCACGGATCACCGCGACGACACGAGCTCCTTCGACGACGACGTCCGCCGCGAACCGCTCACCACCGGTGCCGTCGACCACCGTCGCTGCGCGGTACACCCGCACGGGCTTCTCTCTGCTCAGAAACACGTCGCCACCGCCCCGATCACGCGGGGGTCCACAGCATCCGGGTCGTCGATGATCGCCACCACTCGCCATTTGTCGAACGCGGTGCAGGGGTGCGAGAGGCCCAGCCGCACCACCTGTCCCTGCGCGACCGTCTGCCCGGCGGAGAACCGCAGGAAGGCATGCTGGTCGTTGAGAGCCGTGATCTCGCCCCTGACGGACTGCGGGGCGGGAAGATCGATGTCGAAGGGGACGTCCCGCCGCCCCGCGTCGAGCAGAGCGAGGCCGTCCTCCGGCTGAGAGACGACTCGCGACCACGCATGCATCGCCGAGCGGAGCGGCTCGGTCCCGGTCAGCTCGCCGAACGGCGACATCCGAGAGTAGAAGCCGTCGTCGTGGATCTGGAAGGCACCGGATCGCAGCACGATGTCCGCATCCGTCGCGTGAGGAGCCAGCACGGCCGCTGCCCGATCGGGGAACGAGCTGCCCCCGGCGCTGAGTACGGGCCGCGCGCCCTCCGGGTAGTCGAGACGGGAGTGCAGTTCGACAAGAGTGCGCAGATACGCGTCGACGGCCTCGACCGACGCGGCACTGCGATCGGGACCGAACGGACCCTCGTACCCGGCCACGCCGGCGAGCCTCAGCCCCGGAGACGCCTGGATCGCCTGCGCGATGGACTCGCCCGCCTCGACGGTGCGAGCACCCGTGCGTCCGCCCGCTCCTCCCAGTTCGACGAGGATGTCGAGGGGACGATCCGCGTCGTCGAGGCCCCCCGCCAGAATGTCGACGGTGGCCGAGGAGTCGGCCCAGCAGAGGATCCTGAGGTCCGGGTGCTGAGCGAGGAGTTCGCCGAATCGTGTCGCCGCGCGGGCGTCGGTGACCGAGTTGGCGACCAGTACGGTGCGAACACCGGCGTCGACCGCCACCTCCGCCTGCCAGGGAGTGGCGACGGAGATGCCCCACGCACCGGCGTCGAGCAGCCGCTGCCAGAGTGCGGGCGCCATGGTCGTCTTGCCGTGCGGCGCGAGCATCACGCAATTCGCCTCCGCCCACTCGAACACGACGGACTCGTTGTGCGACAGGGCCTCCTCGTGGACGGTGAGCACCGGGGTCACGAGATCGGAGAGGTGCAGCCCGGCGTCTGCCAGCTCAGACAGTCTCAGACGCGCGACCTGCGCGGGAAACCCCTTCGCCCAGGGGCCGAGAGCGGGATCCGGAATTTGTAGAGGCATCTAACAAGGCTACTAGGGTGGTCCCATGACTGCGAAGACCCGTGTTTCGACCGATGCCGCCCCCGCCCCCGCCCACACGTTCTCCCAGGGGGTCCGCAAGGGCCCGATCGTCCAGGTGTCCGGCCAGGGCCCCGTCGACCCGCAGACCAACGAGTACCTCCACCTCGGTGACGTGGCGGCGCAGACCACCCGCACCCTCGAGAACGTCAAGGCGATCGTCGAGGCCTCGGGGGCGACCTTCGACGACGTCGTGATGCTGCGCGTCTATCTGACGACGCGCGACGACTTCGCGGCCATGAACGAGGCGTATGGGGCGTTCGTGTCTGCGAACACCCCCAGCGGAGTGCTGCCCTCGCGCACCACGGTCTTCACCGGACTGCCGCGCGAGGAGATGCTCGTCGAGATCGACGGGCTCGCCGTCATCGCCTGATCACCGCGCGCTCAGCGCTCTCCCACGACCGTTGCCTCCCCGTTACCTGGTATCCCGTAACATTGGCACAAAGGACACGTGAGAGCCGGGGGGTGAAGTTCGTGACCGATCTGATCTCAGCGCAGGATGCGAAGACCGAGAAGCTGACCGAGGCGACTGCCTCCGGAGCTCAGGGAACCGCAGCGCTGGCCAAGGACGGTGCCGACGCGCCGACCGAAGCTCTCCCGCCGCGCGACGGCGACCAGCCTGTCGAGTGGGCCCCCATCGAACCCGCACCGAAGAAGCGCCGCCTCGGCCTGTGGATCGGTCTCGGCGCCGGAGTCGTCGTGCTCGGTGCCGCCGCGGCCTCGATGATCCTGATCGCGCCCGGAACCACCGTCGCCGGGATCCCGGTCGGCTGGCTCACCCCCGGTGCTGCCGCCGACACGATCCGCGCGCACGTGTCCGAGACCGAGGTGACGCTGACCGGCTCGGGTGACGAGGTCGTCCTGACCGGCGCGGATCTCGGTGCGTCCATCGACGCCGAGGGGCTGGCAGACACGGCATACGCCGAGCGCCCCCTCTGGAACGTCAGCGCCTGGATGGGCGAGCCCGTCGCCGGAGAGATCACGCTCGACACGGCCAAGGCCGATGCCGCACTGCGTGACGTCGTCCCCTCGAGCTTCGAGGAGCCGGTCGATGCCGGCGTCGTGTTCGACCCGGCGACCGCCGCCTACGTCATCACCCCCTCCGCCAACGGAACGGCCGTCGACCTCGACGCCCTCACCGCGGCGCTCGTCGACACCGTCGCCGAGGGCGGCAAGACCCTCGAGTTCCCCGGTACGCCCGCAGAAGCCGCGCCGGCCGTCACCGACGAGGACGCCACGACTCTGGCGACCTCGCTGAACACGATGCTCGGCTCAATCGGCTTCTACATCGGCGAGGAGCGCACGGTGCCGGTCGATCCTGCCACGGCGTCGACCTGGTTCTCGGTGGTCGACGACGAGGGAGAGCTGCGCATCGCGGCCGACCAGGCAGCGATCCAGGCGACCGTCGACGCTCTTCCCGCCGCGGTCGACCGCGCGCCGGTGAGCGCCACGAACATCGTCGACTCCTCGGGCAAGGTGCTGCGCACCCAGGCCGAAGGCGTCAACGGCCGTGCGATCGCCGACACGTCGGCCCTCGCATCCGATGTGGTCACGAAGCTCGAGGCCGGCGAGGCGGTCTTCCCGATCGCCGTCACCGAGACGCCCTTCGAATCGATCAACCTGCTGCGCAAGATCGACGTGAACCTGTCTTCTCAGACGGCGACGCTGTACGAGAACGGTGCCGTCGTCAACTCGTGGAAGATCTCGTCCGGCAAGGCGGCGACGCCCACCGACGTGGGCAACTTCAGGGTCTACGCGCACGTGCGCTCGCAGAACATGAAGAGCCGCGAGCCCGACGGATCGATCACCGAGACGCCGAACGTCCCCTGGGTCACGTACTTCAACGGCGACGAGGGATTCCACGGCACCTACTGGCACAACGACTTCGGCAATCGCCGCAGCCACGGCTGCGTGAACATGCCGATCGACGTCGCCAAGTTCGTCTACGAGTGGTCCCCCGTGGGCATGGAAGTCTCCGTTCACAACTGATCGCGGCGCGATCGGCCCCGCTCGTCGAGCGAGGACGCGAAGCGACCGAGACGAAACGCGCCACCCGCTCCCCCCGTTCGTTGAGCGAGGACGCGAAGCGACCGAGACGAAACGCGCCGATCTCTTGGACGTCGCGTCCGACACAGTAGAAGGGGCCGGATGCTCTCGCATCCGGCCCCTTCCGTGTCAGATCAGATCAGCGCATCCACGATGCCGTTGAGCGTCTCGGACGGGCGCATGACCGCCACGACGAGGGCGTCATCGGGCCGGTAGTACCCGCCGATCTCGACGGACTTGCCCTGCACCGCGTTCAACTCGGAGACGATCTTCTCCTCGTTCTCGGCGAGGGTGGCGGCGATCGGCGCGAAGGCCCGAGCGAGCTCGGCATCCTTCGTCTGCGCGGCCAGTTCCTGCGCCCAGTACAGGCCCAGGTAGAAGTGGCTGCCGCGGTTGTCGATCGTCCCGAGAGAGCGTCCTGGTGAGCGATCCTCCTCGAGGAAGGTGCCCGTGGCCGCGTCCAGCGTCTCCGCGAGAACACGCGCCTTCTCATTGCCGGTGCGCTCGGCGAAGTGCTCGAGCGACGCAGCGAGGGCGAAGAACTCGCCGAGGGAGTCCCAGCGCAGGTAGTTCTCCTCGACCAGCTGCTGCACGTGCTTCGGAGCCGAGCCGCCGGCGCCGGTCTCGAACAGGCCGCCACCGGCGAGCAGCGGGACGATCGAGAGCATCTTCGCGCTGGTGCCGACCTCGAGGATCGGGAACAGGTCGGTGAGGTAGTCGCGCAGCACGTTGCCCGTGACCGAGATGGTGTCGAGGCCGTGTCGCATGCGCGCCAGCGTGTAGCGCGTCGCCTCTTCCGGAGCCAGGATCGTGATCGTCAGGCCCTTGGTGTCGAGCGTGGCGAGACCCTGATGCACCTTGGCGATGATCTGCGCGTCATGGGCGCGGTTCGCGTCGAGCCAGAACACCGCGGGCGAGCCCGACGCCCTGGCACGCGTGACGGCCAGCTTCACCCAGTCCATGACCGGGATGTGCTTGGTCTGCGTGGCGCGCCAGATGTCGCCGGCGCCGACCTGGTGCTCGATCAGCACGGTTCCCTCGCTGTCCAGCACCTGCACGGTGCCGGCCGCGGCGATCTCGAACGTCTTGTCGTGGCTGCCGTACTCCTCCGCAGCCTGGGCCATGAGACCCACGTTGGGCACGGTGCCGATGGTGGCCGGGTCGAGCGGACCGTTCGCGATCACGTCGTCGATCACGGCCTGGTAGACACTCGCGTACGAGGAGTCCGGGATCACGGCGAGCGTGTCGGCCTCGCCGCCGTCCTGGCCCCAGAGCTTGCCGCCGTTGCGCACGAGAGCGGGCATCGAGGCATCGACGATCACGTCGCTGGGCACGTGGAGGTTCGTGATGCCCTTGTCGGAGTTGGTGTACGACAGGCGAGGGCCCTCGGCGATCGCCGCGTCGAATGCGGCGGCGATCTCGTCGCCGCCGGCGATCCCGCCGAGTCCGGCGAGGATCGACCCGAGTCCGTCGTTGGGGTTCAGCCCGGCCGCGGCCAGCTGCTCGCCGTACTGAGCGAACACGTCCTTGAAGAAGACCCTCACGACGTGGCCGAAGATGATCGGGTCGCTGACCTTCATCATGGTGGCCTTGAGGTGCACCGAGTAGAGCACGTCGTCGGCCTTCGCCATCTCGAGCGTCTCGGCGAGGAACTCATCGAGGTGCGCGGCAGACAGGAACGTCGCGTCGATGATCTCGCGCGGCAGGACCTTGAGCCCCTCCTTGAGCACCGTGACCGTGCCGTCGTCCGCCGTGTGGCGGAAGCTGAGGACGTCGTCGTGCGCCGCCACCCAGGAGCGCTCGTTGTTCTTGAAGTCGTCGTGGCCGAGGGTCGCGACGCGGGTCTTCGACCCCTCGGCGAATGCCTTGTTGCGGTGCGGGTGCTTCTTCGCGTAGTTCTTCACCGCGAGAGGCGCTCGACGGTCGCTGTTGCCCTCACGGAGCACCGGATTGACGGCCGAGCCCTTGATGCGGTCGTAGCGGGCGCGAACGTCCTTCTCCTCGAGCGAGGAGGGCTCGTCGGGGAAGTCGGGGATGTCGTATCCCTGCGCCTGCAGCTCGGTGATGGCCGCCTTGAGCTGAGGGATGGATGCCGAGATGTTCGGCAGCTTGATGATGTTCGCCTCGGGCAGCGTGGCGAGTCCGCCGAGCTCGGCGAGGGCGTCGCCGACCTGCTGCTCGGGGGTGAGCTTCTGGGGGAAGGCGGCGAGGATGCGGCCGGACAGCGAGATGTCGCGGGTCTCGATCTCGATCCCCGCCTGACCCGCGTAGGCCTTGATGATCGGGAGGAAGGAAGCGGTGGCGAGTGCCGGAGCCTCGTCTGTGTACGTGTAGATGATGGCGTCGTCGGTCACCTGGAGGTTCTCCGTTCGCGAGGGCAGATTTGTCTCGATACCAAGATACCTTGAGCACTCCGACGCCGAGAACTCATCGACTGTGGACGGACGTCTATGGGTCCGATGCTCCCCGAGGGGCTAGCCTGGAGTCATGTCCGAACTGCGCATGGTCGAACTCTCCGCTGCGACGATCGTCGCCGTGAACAACATGTCGCTCAAGCCCGGGCAGGAGCAGTTCCTCGCTCCGGTGTCCTACGGCATCGCGGCGACCGTCATCAACCCGCAGACCTCCTGGCAGCGGGTCGTGCTCGACGGAGACGAGGTCGTCGCCTTCGTGAGCGCGAACTTCGACCCGGAGGCTCCCGAAGAGCACCTCCGCTCGGTGCTGTGGCGCATCAACGTCGACGCCGAGGACCAGGGCCGAGGAGTCGGACGCTTCGCCGTCGAGAGCCTCATCGAAGAGGCTCGCGCCCGCGGAGTCGACCACGTAAACGTCATCTACGAGGCCGGCGAAGACGGTCCGGAGGCCTTCTTCCTCCGTGTCGGGTTCACCCCCGTCGGCGAGACCGAGTACTCCGAGGTCATCGCGCAGATCGCCGTCACCGCCTAGGCCGGCGGCGGGGTCTTGAATCCCCTCCCCCATCAAGACCCCGTCGCCTTCGAGCGATGAGCGGGTCAGGTCCGAGGCATTTAGTCGCGCCATGGAACAAATTCGATGAATTCGGCACTAGGCTCTCTGCATGTCCCTTTCGTCGACCTGGTCCTGGCCGGCTCTGCACGATGCGCAGCGGAGCGTGCTGCTGGAAGTGCTGATGCACGGTTCACGATCGCGCGCCGATCTGACAAGGCGGACGGGCATGTCCAGGGCGTCTCTCTCGCGTCTCTCCCATGACCTGATCGACCTCGGATTCGTCTCCGAGGGCGAGGCACAGGCCCGACCGGGGCGTGGCCGGCCCTCCGAGACGCTGCAGGTGCGCCCCGAAGCCGCGCAGTTCGCCGGCATCAAGCTCACCGGCGATGCGCTCTATGCCGCTGTCGTCGACCTGTCGGCCACCGTGATCGACACCGTCGAGCATCCGCTCCCCTCTCGCGACGTGGAGGCGGTGGTCGCCCTCATCGGAGACGTCGTCGATGACCTCCGATCGCGTCATCCCCGCATATCTGCGGTGGGGGTCTGTCTCGCCGGTGACGTCGTCGGCGCGGCCTCGCACAGACGCATCGTCGGCTCGCACTTCCTCGGGTGGGAGAACGTCCCCCTCGCCGATCTCGTACGGGAGCGCACGTCGCTGCCGACCGAGATCGGCAACGACGTGCAGTCGCTGACGGCTGCGCACCATTGGTTCGGTGCAGGCAAGGGAGCGCGGTCGCTGGCTCTCATCGGTCTCGGGGCCGGAATCGGCGCCGGGCTCGTGATCGGTGACGAACCCATCCGCGGGGCTCACGGCCACCCGGGCAAGGTGGGCCATCTTCGCGTCTCCGACTCCGGGCCGATGTGCGACCGCGGGCATGTCGGATGCGTGTCGGCCTTCGTGACCATCCCCGCGATCGAACGATATGCGGGCGGCATCGACTTCGACGAGGTGCTCGCGCGGGCTCAGGCCGGAGATCCGGAGTGCCTCAGGGTCGTCTCCGATGCGATCGAGGCGCTCGGCGTCGTGGTGGCGGATCTCGTGTGCATCGTCGACGTCGAGAAGGTCATCATCACGGGTGAGGGCCTCGCGCTCGCCGAGCTCTTCCCCGATCTGCTGACCTCGGCAATCGGCGCCTCACTGGACCCCGCGGCGGAGGCGCCCCCTGTGCACCTGCATCCCTTCCAGTTCGCCGACTACGCCTGGGCGGCCGCGGTGAGCGCGGTCCGTCTCGTGCTCTGACCGCCGAGGACACCGTGACGCACGAATCCCGTCCGCCCTTCCGCCCGTCGTCGTTGCTCTTCGGCGGTGACTACAGCCCTGAGCAATGGCCCGAATCGGTGTGGCTCGAAGACGTCGCTCTGATGCGCGAGGCGGGCGTCAACACCGCAACCCTGGGAGTGTTCTCGTGGGGGATGCTCGAGATCGACGACGACCGCTGGGACTGGGACTGGTTCGACCGCGTCATCGACCTTCTCGCCGATTCGGGGATCGACGTCGACCTCGCGACCCCCACCGCCTCTCCTCCGATCTGGTTGCACCGGGAGCATCCGGAGATCCTTCCCGTCGACCGACGCGGCATCCGGTACCACCAGGGAGGTCGACTGCAGTGGTGCCCGAGCCATCCCGTGTGGCAGCGCTATTCGCAGCGCATCGTCGAGCGCCTCGGCGAGCGCTACGGCACTCATCCGGCGGTCACGATGTGGCATGTCGGCAACGAGCTCGGAGGGGGCAACCGTCGCTGCTACTGCCCGGCTTCGACCACCGCGTTCCAGGAATGGCTGACCCTGCGCTACGAACGGGTCGACGCGCTCAACGCCGCCTGGGGAACCGCGTTCTGGGGCCACCGCTATCGCCGCTTCGACGATGTCATCGCCCCCCTCGACAGCGAATCGGCGCAGAACCCGTCACTGCTGCTCGACTTCGACCGCTTCAGCTCCGACGCGCTGCTGGCGCACTTCCGCAGCGAACGCGACACCTTGAGAGCCGCCGGTGTGAGAACGCCGATCACGACGAATCTGATGGTCGCCCCTCACGGCAGCGTCGCCGACTACGCGGGATGGGTGGGCGACCTCGACGTGCTCGCGATCGACCATTACACGATCGCCGACGACCCGCACCGCGAGCGCGAACTGGCCTTCGTCGCCTCGCGCACCCGAGGCCTCGATCCGTCGCGGCCGTGGCTCGTGATGGAGCACTCGACGTCGGCGGTGAACTGGCAGCGCCGCAATCCGCCCAAGGCGCCCGGTGAGATGACGCGGAACAGCCTGCAGCACATCGCGCACGGAGCCGATGGCGCACTGTTCTTCCAATGGCGCGCATCCGCATCGGGAGCGGAGCAGTTCCACTCCGCGATGGTGCCGCACGCCGGGCGCGACACCAGGCAGTGGCGCGAGGTGGTCGAGCTCGGTGCGCTCCTCGGGCGCATCTCCGAGGTCACCGGCAGCCTGGTTCAGCACTCCGATGTGGCGATCATCACCGATGACGTCTCGCTGTGGGCGTGGCAGGCCGGTCAGAAGCCGCTCAACGACCTGCCCCTGCACGTCGACGCGCTGCGCTGGTTCGACGCGCTCGCCGCTCGAGGACTCGGCCCCGACGTGCTCCCGCCTCATGCCGACCTGTCGGATCGGAAGCTGATCGTCATCCCGTCGCTCTACCTCGCGGACGATGCGACGGCGACCGCCGTCGATGCGGCCGCCGCGCGCGGAGCGACGGTCGTCGTCGGCCCCCTCTCCGGCATCGTCGACGGCGACAGCCGTGTGCGTCTCGGCGGCTATCCCGGCGCGTTCCGCGAGCTCCTCGGCGTCGTCGGCGAGGAGCTCGTCCCGCTGCTCGACGACCAGCTGCTGATCCTGTCGTCCGGCGCGCTGGTCCGCGACATCTCGGCGCGCGTGCGCGTCACGGACGCATCGGTGGTCGATGTCCACCGGGGCGGGGATCTCGACGGCCTGCCCGCCGTGACCCGCCGCCAGATCGACAGCGGTGTGGCGTGGCACGTCACGGGTCTGCTCGAGGAAGGGTTCGACGACCTGGTCGATCGCATCGTGGCCGACGCCGGAGTCGAGCGTCGACTGCCCTCGTCCGACGATGTGGAGGCGGTGCGGCGCATCTCCGGTGACCGATCATGGCTGTTCCTGATCAACCACGGGTCCACCGACGCCCTGGTGCCCGCCGACGGCGTGGACCTCGTGTCAGGGCACGACGCCGACGGTCGATTCGCTCTTCCCGCCGGCGCCGTCGCCGTGATCAGGGAGTCAGACGCGCCCTGAGCCATTCGGCCTGGCGCACCCACTGGTGCGTCTGACCGCCCTCATGACCGTTGAACGGGTAGACGGCGATGTCGTGGTCATCGGCCACGACGTGGTTGTACGCGGCGAAGACGCTCGAGGGCAGGACGATCCCGTCCATGAGTGCGACGGAGAACAGCGACGGAGCCGTCAGCCTGCGGGCGAAGTTGACGCCGTCGAAGTAGGAGAGCGTACGGAACACCCGCTCGTCCTGGTCCCGATGCACGGCGAGGTATCGGGTGATCTCCATGAAGGGCTGGTCGGGGGTGAGCTGCACCGAGCGGCCGAAATGGCACAGGAAGGGCACGTCCGGCATGACTCCGACGAGGCCGGACAGCAGGCCGCCCGCTGCGAGCGCGATACCGCCGCCCTGGCTGGCCCCCGTGACGGCGACCCTGGCCGCGTCGACGAACGGCAGTGCGCGCACCGCATCGACGAGACGCACCGCGTCGGTGAACACCCGCCGGTAGTAGTACGTCGCGGGGTCGTCGATGCCCTTCGTCATGAACCCGGGGACGGATGCACCGGAGCCGTGGGGATCCGCGGTGTCGCCGCCCGTGCCCCACCCGCTCCCCTGGCCGCGGGTGTCCATCAGCACGTGCACATAGCCTGCCGCCGCCCACTGCAGCTTCTCGCCGGCGATGCCTCGACCGCCGTTGTAGCCGATGTACTCGACCACGGTCGGGCGCGGCTGCTCTCCGCGAGGCCGAGTGATCCACGCCTTGATGGGCTCTCCCCCGAAGCCGGGGAAGGTCAGGTCCTCGATCACCAGCTCGTCGATGGGAGTCACCGCCGGCTGCAGCTCGAGCGCACCGCCGACGGCGCGCGACTCTGCGATCGTCTCGCTCCAGAAGCGGTCGAAATCGGCGGGCTCGGCGACCGCGGGCCGGAACTCCCGCAGCTGTTCGATGGGCAGATCGGTCAGGGGCATGGTCTCTCCTCGACATACATCCGATCAATTTCGGATTCTCGCTTGACTTTATGTTTCAGCACGACACAAAATAGCACCAGTAGCCTCCTGACTCGGCTTCTTCCGGCAATGAAGCCCTTCCCCGTCTCCGACACCGCCGTCTGAAAGGAATCGCCATGACCTCGATCCGCAGCAGCAAGCGGACCGCCGCCCGCTGGGGCGCCGCTCTTCTCGCGCCCGCCCTCGCCGTCTCCGCCCTCGCCTCCTGCTCCAGCGGATCCGCTGAGCCCACCGCCGGCGAGCCCGTCACGATCGACTTCTGGGGCTGGGTCCCCGGACTCGAAGACCTCGTCGCCGAGTGGAACGCCGAGAACGACGACATCCAGGTGACCTTCCACCGCATGACCGGCGACGACGGGCAGAAGGTGGAGGCGGCCGTGGATGCCGGGCAGGGCCCCGACCTCGTGCAGCTGTCGACGCACGGGCTGCCCGAGTACGTCATCACCGAGAGAGTGGTCGACATCACGGACTACGTCTCGGAATACGCCGACGACTACACCCCGGCGTCGTGGGGAGCCGTCTCGTTCGACGGTCGGGTCTTCGGCGTTCCTCAGGGCATCGGGCCTGCCGGCACCATGTACCGCAGCGACATCTTCGCGCAGTACGGGCTGGAGTTCCCCGAGACCTGGGACGAGTACCTCGAGGCGGCCCGCACCCTCAAGGCGGCCAACCCCGACCTGCACATCGCCAACATCTCCCCCGGGGAGATCGGCCAGTGGGCGCAGGAGATCCAGCAGGCGGAGAGCAGCTGGTACGGCATCGACGGCGACTCCTGGACGGTCGGGGTGAACGACGAGGGGAGCAAGCTGGTCGCCGAGCGCTGGCAGACGCTTCTCGACGAGGACCTGGTCACCACCGAGCTGATGTGGACGCCCGAGTACTGGGCGCTCGTGAACAGCGGCAAGATCGCGACGATCACCTACGCGGCCTGGTTCCCCAGCATCCTCGCCGAGAACGCTGCGGACCTCGCCGGCAAGTGGGGCGTCGCCCCCATGCCCACCAACGCGGGTTCCGACAACTCGGGAGACTCGGGCGGCGCCGCCGTGGTCGTGCTCAAGAACACCAAGAACGCCGAGGCGGCGGCGAAGTTCGCCTCGTGGCTGAACGGATCCGACGAGACCCAGGAGCCGCTGATCACCGTCGGCGGACTCTTCCCCTCGACGCTCAGCGGCCTCGACTCCGAGGCGCTCCTCGAGGAATCCGACTTCTACGGGGGCCAGGTCATCAACGAGGTCTTCATCGATTCGGCGAAGAACACGCCCGACACCTGGGTCGAGGGACCGAACTACGGCACGATCCAGACGGCACTGCTCGACGAGTTCGCCAAGGTCGTCGCGGGGCAGCAGACCTTCAGCGAGGCGCTCGACATCGCCCAGGCGGCGGGTGTCGCAGACCTGAAGTCGCGCGGCCTCAGCGTCACGGAGTGATGCAGAAGTGACCTCCGCTCCCGCCCTTCCCTCCCGGCGCCGGTTCTCCGGTGCCGGGAGGCCCTGGGTCCCGTACGCGTTCGTGGCCCCGTTCGTCATCCTGTTCCTGGTGTTCCTCGTCGCGCCCATCGTCGTGGGAGTGGTGAACAGCCTGTTCTCCCGCCAGTCCACGGGGCTCGGCTTCGGAGGGTCGACGATCGACTTCGTCGGGCTCGACAACTTCGCCCGTGCACTGGCCGACAGCGATTTCGTGCTCGGTTTCCCGAAGGTGCTGCTGTACGGCGCGATCCAGGTGCCCGTCATGATGGTCATCGCGGCCGGCCTCGCTCTGCTCTTCGACACGGCGCTGGTGAAGGCCAAGCGCTTCTTCCAGTTTGCCGTCTTCCTCCCCTACGCGGTTCCCAGCGTGATCGCCGCACTGCTCTGGGGGTTCCTCTACCAGCCCTCCGTCAGCCCGATCCTCCAGTTCCTCTCCTCCCTCGGCATCTCCGCCGATGTGCTCGCACCGGGAACCGTCTGGTGGGCCATCGGCAACATCAACCTGTGGTCCCTCATCGGGATCAACATGATCATCCTGTTCGCCGCTCTGCAGTCCGTGCCCCGAGAGATGTACGAGGCCGCGCGCATCGACGGTGCCGGAGAGATCCGCACCGCGCTGCAGATCAAGCTCCCCATGATCGCCCCCGCCGTGCTGCTCACCACCCTCTCGTCGGTGATCGGCACCCTGCAGCTGTTCAACGAGCCGCAGGTCCTGCAGTCGATCACCTCCAACATCCCCAGCGACTTCACTCCGAACATGGCGGTCTACGCCACGTCGACGCTCGGCAAGGACCCGAACCTGTCGTCCGCCATGGCCGTGATCCTGGGGCTCGCGACGCTGATCGTGTCGCTCATCCTGCTCGCCGCGAACCGGCGCACGACGAAGGCGGCATCCGATGGCATCTGATCTGCTCCTGGCCGCCCCTGACTCGCAGACCCGCGCGCTCGTCACCGAGGGAACGCCGGCGCGTCGACGCACCACCTTCGTGAACGGCGACCGCGTGCACCGCGGGTGGATGGTGCTCGTCACGGCGGTCATGGTCGTGATCGCGGCCTACTTCCTCGTTCCCGTGATCTGGCTCGTGATCGCCTCGACCAAGTCGACGGGAGACCTCTTCTCGACGCCGGGATTCGCCTTCGCCGACTGGCATCTGTGGGACAACCTCGCGGCCCTCAGCACGTATGACGGCGGGATCTTCTGGCGGTGGAGCCTCAACTCCATCATCTACTCGGTGATCGGCTCGGCCTTCACCACCCTGGTGTGCGCGATCACCGGCTACGCCCTCGCCGTCTACCGCTTCCGCGGACGCAGCACGCTCGTCGCGGTGATCCTCGGAAGCCTGCTGGTTCCCGGCACGGTCATCGCGCAGCCCACCTACGTCCTGCTGGTGGGAATGGGCCTGAACAACACCTATCTCGGGCTGCTGCTCCCCGCGTTGGTCTACCCGTTCGGCGTGCTGCTCTGCTTCATCTACGCGCAGTCGTCGGTGCCGATCGAGCTCATCGAGGCGGCGAGGCTCGACGGCGCCGGCGAGTTCCGCATCTTCGGCACCATCGGTCTGCGGCTGATGTCCACCGGCATGGTGACCGTGCTGCTGTTCGCCTTCCTCGGCAGCTGGAACAGCTACATCCTTCCGCTGCTCGTGCTCACCGATTCGTCGCTGATGCCGCTCACCGTCGGCCTCACGGGCTGGAGTCAGGCGTCGATCACCATTCCCGGGCTCCAGATCCTCACGGTGGTCGGCTCTCTGGTGTCGATCATCCCGATCGCGATCGTCTTCCTGTCGCTGCAGCGGTTCTGGCGGGCGGGCCTCACGGCCGGAAGCGTGCGCGGCTGATCCATGAGCTCTGTCCGATTCACCGGCGTCGCCGGGTCATGGTTGGAGTGCCTGCCGCTCGGCGACGGCCGCCTGGGTGTCATGACCGACGGCGGCATCGACCGCACGACCCTGCACCTCAACGACGTGCACGCGTGGTCGGGATCCCCCGACAGCGAGACGGCGGGCACCCTGCCCGACGCCGCCGAATGCGCCCGGCTGCTCGCACGCGCGCGCGCGGCAGTGCAGGCGGACGATCCGATCGACGCCGAGGCGCCGCTGCGCGCCATGCAGACCCACTACGCGCAGTCGTTCCTGCCGCTGGGAACAGCGACGATCACCGCAGACCGTGCGGCGTCGAGGAACGGCGATCCCACCGTCGCGCGGTCGCTGGACCTCGCGACCGGCATCCACCGATCGTCGACGGCAGAGGCTGCGGCGACGACGCTCATCGAACCCGTGCACAGTGTGCTCGTGCACGAGCTCTCCTCCCCCATGCGGGTGGATGTCGCACTGACATCTCCTCTGCGCGGGATCGACGGCTCTGAGTCCGCGGCCGGACTCCGAGACGGCGATCACGTCCTCCTCCTCCGCCTGCCGAGCGATGTCGCGCCGGGCCACGAACCCGATCTGCCCGCCGCACGCTGGGAGGCGGGCTCTCTCGAGGCCGCCGTGATCGCGCGCGTCATCCGCTCGGCTGAGAGCACCCGAGTGCTGATCGCGACCGCGACGACCTTCATCGCGCCGGGCGAGCGGCCGAGCGGTACCGCGATCGACGCACTCGCCGATGCTCGGAGGCGTCTCGACCGCGTCGCCGGGATGGACGCCGAGGCGATGCGTCAGGAATCCGCGGCCGCGCTGCGCGCCGCGCTCGGCTCCGTCGAGCTGCATCTGGAGGGCGGCGACGCCTCATCGATCGAGGGCGGCGACACCGCCGAGCGGTTCGCCGCCGCACGCTCAGACCACCGTGGCGTTCTCGCGAGCGACCCCGGTCTCGTCGCGCTGCTGTTCGACTACGGTCGCTACCTGCTGGCGTGCTCCTCTCGCGACGGCGGACTGCCCGCCACTCTGCAGGGGATCTGGAACGCCGAGATGCGACCGCCGTGGGGAAGCGGGTACACGCTCAACATCAACACCCCCATGAACTACTGGGGCGCGCAGGTCACCGATCTGGCCGCGAGCACAGCCCCCCTGACCGATTTCACGCTCGCTCTGGCCGATGCCGCCTCCTCGCACACACGTCGGCTGTACGACGCTCCGGGCTGGACCGTGCATCACAACACCGACGCCTGGCTCTATGCGACCGCGCCGGGACGCGGCTCCGGCGATCCTCGATGGTCCTTCTGGCCCCTGGGCGGCGCGTGGCTCGCCATGCTGCTCACCGAGAACGCGGAGTTCGGCCACGGCTCGTCGGAGGATCTGGAACGGGTGTGGCCCGCACTGCGAGGCGCGGCCGAGTTCGTGCTCGCCTGGCATCGCGACGGGCAGACGTCTCCGGCGACGTCACCGGAGAACGCGTTCCTGACACCCGACGGGCGCGGTGCATCACTGGCCGGAACCACCACGATGGACCTCTCATTGGTGCGCACGGTGCTCCAGCGCACCGCGCGCACGGCGGCCGTCCTCGGCCTCGACGACGACGAGGTCGCCCGCGAGGCGGGCTCGCGCATGCGCACCCTGCCGGATCAGCCCGCCCTCACGTCACTCGGCACCATCGTGGAATGGGACGTCGAGCGGCCGGAGGAGGATCCCCACCACCGGCACCTCAGTGCGCTGTTCGGACTCTTCCCCGGCACCGAACGCTGGGATGACGAGCATCGCGCCGCCGCGGCGCGCACGCTCGATCGCCGTGGAGACGACTCGAGCGGCTGGTCCCTGGTCTGGAAGCTCGCTCTCTGGGCGCGGCTCGGACGGCGGGATCGGGTCTCAGACCTCATCGCGCTCTTCCTCCGTGATGCCGACGAGGTGAGCGGGCCCTGGGCCGGCGGGCTCTATCCCAATCTCTTCGCCGCTCATCCGCCCTTCCAGATCGATGCCAACCTCGGTTTCGTCGGCGCCCTGAGCGAGACGCTGCTGCAGTCGCACGACGGCATCCGACTACTGCCGGCACTTCCTGTCGAGCTCGCCACGGGCAGCGTCACGGGTCTCGTCGCCCGACCCGGCATCACCGTCGACATCGAATGGCGCGAAGGACGACTCGTCCGTGCGCGTCTGCGCGCCCGTCATGAGCGTGCCGTCGGTGAGCACCGGGTGCACTGGGACGGCCGCACGGCGAGCATCCGCATCGATTCGCTCACCGACACCGTGATCGATCCCCTGTCTTTCCCCACCGAGGAGGTGCACCCGTGAGATTCACCGACGGGTTCTGGCAGTTGCGCGAAGGCGTGACCGCTCAATACGCGCGTGAGGCGCACGACATCGATGCGCGAGACGGGCGTCTGATCGTCACCGCGCCGACGAAGGTCATCGAGACGAGAGGCGACACCCTGAATCGAGCCGTGCTGACGGTCACCCTGTCCGCGCCGCTCGAGGGAGTGATCGGCGTGCTCGTCGAGCACCACACCGGTGGACGCCCGCATGAGGGCTTCGATCTGCCGGGAGTCGACCGCTCGTCCTCGGTCGGCGTGACCGGCGTGGATGCGGAGGGGGGAACGCTGATGAGCGGATCGCTCACCGCGACCGTCCGCGCAGGAGCCGGATGGTCGCTCTCCTTCTCAGACGGCGACCGTGCGCTCACGAGCTCGGACGAGAAGTCGATCGCGATGCTCGACGTCGACCCGGCGGTGGCACTCGACGGTCAGCTCGAAGATCAGCTGCGCACGCACCGAGGAGGCGGATCGCAGCGGTACCTGCACCAGCAGCTGTCGCTCGGCGTCGGAGAGCTGGTCTACGGCCTCGGCGAGCGATTCGGCCCTCTGATCAAGAACGGGCAGTCGATCGAGACATGGAACGCCGACGGCGGGACGTCGAGCGAGCAGGCGTACAAGAACGTCCCGTTCTACGTGACCAACCGCGGCTACGGCGTGCTCGTCGACCACCCGGGTCACGTGTCGTTCGAGGTCGGATCGGAGAACGTCGAGCGCGTGCAGTTCGCCGTGGCCGGCGAGCGTCTGCAGTACTTCGTGATCGCGGGGAACGGTCCCCGCGAGATCCTCGAGCGCTACACGGCGCTGACGGGTCGTCCTGCCCTCCCCCCTGCCTGGTCGTTCGGCACCTGGCTCTCGACAAGCTTCACGACCGACTACGACGAGCAGACGGTCACCTCGTTCATCGACGGGTTCGCCGAGCGCGACCTGCCGCTGTCGGTGTTCCACTTCGACTGCTTCTGGATGCGCGAGTTCAACTGGTGCGACTTCGAGTGGGACCCGCGCGTCTTCCCCGATCCCGAGGGCATGCTCGGTCGGCTGCACTCTCGCGGCCTGCAGGTGTCGGTGTGGGTCAACCCGTACATCGGCCAGCGGTCTCCGTTGTTCGAGGAGGCGCGAGCGGGCGGATTCCTACTCCGGCGCCCCGACGGCGCGGTGTGGCAGTGGGACATGTGGCAGGCGGGCATGGCCATCGTCGATTTCACGAACCCCTCCGCACGACAGTGGTACCAGGACAAGCTCCGGGCCCTCGTCACGCAGGGAGTCGACACCTTCAAGACCGACTTCGGCGAGCGCGTGCCGCTCGACGTGCAGTGGCACGACGGCAGCGAACCCGAGGGCATGCACAACCGCTTCGCGCAGCTCTACAACGAGGCGGTGTTCGAGGTGCTGCAGGAGCGTGACGGGTCGGA
This sequence comes from uncultured Microbacterium sp., assembly GCA_963518515.1. GTDB lineage: Bacteria > Actinomycetota > Actinomycetes > Actinomycetales > Microbacteriaceae > Microbacterium. The sequence goes on along the minus strand of CAUQIW010000005.1, from coordinate 35,649 downwards.
TGCCGTGGTGTTCGCGCGTTCGGCGACGGTCGGCGGCCATCGGTTCCCCGTGCACTGGGGAGGAGACAGCGCCTCGACCTTCGTCTCGATGGCCGAGACCCTTCGCGGCGGTCTCTCGCTCGCGTTCGGCGGCTTCGGCTTCTGGAGCCACGACATCGGCGGCTTCGAAGGCACGCCCGATCCGGCCGTCTTCAAACGGTGGATCGCATTTGGATTCCTCTCCAGCCACAGCCGCTTCCACGGCTCTCGGTCGTACCGGGTGCCGTGGGCCTTCGACGACGAGGCGGTCGACGTGACCCGGCTGTTCTCGAGGCTCAAGATGCGACTCATGCCGTATCTGTTCGCCTCGGCGCGTGAATCGGCGGCCGAAGGTGTGCCTCTGATGCGTCCGATGCAGCTCGCGTTCCCGGAGGACCCCGGCGTCGCGTATCTGGACCGTCAGTACATGCTCGGGCCCGACATCCTCGTCGCACCGGTCTTCAGTGCCGACGGCGACGTGGAGTTCTACCTGCCGCACGGCGGGTGGACGAATCTGCTGACCGGCGAGCGCGTCACCGGGGGCGGATGGCGTCGAGAGAAGCACGACTTCCTGAGCCTGCCGCTGTATGTACGCGATGGGGCGCTGATCCCCTGGGCCGCCCGTGACGACCGACCGGACACGGAATGGCTCGACGGCCTGACCCTCCGCGTCTTCGGCACGGCCGTCCCATCGAGCATCCGCGTCAGCGATCCCTGGGGAGAGACCGCCGAGTACGCGATCACCGTCGACGACGGATCCGTGAGCGCCACGACGACCGCAGACGCGCCGTTCGGTCTCGCTCTCGGAGTGGGAGAGCCGATCGAGGCCGTCGCCGGTTCTGCGCGCGTGCAGATCCCGAGCTGAGCCGGCGCGGGCTCGAGGCCTGTCAGGTGCCTCTCAGGGGCGCGGCGGTCGTTCGTCGCGCCCCTCGGGGCGCTTCCTGTCTGACCACGCCGCGAAGGCCGATGCCGCCGCCCCGGCCGCGCGGTCGATGGCCTCCGCCGAGCGGTTGAGCATCCCCTGCGCTGTGCCCTGCCAGTTGGGCGTCGACGGCACCTCGCCCGCCTGCACCCTGGCCGTGTGCTCCGCGGCTTCGAAGGCCCTCTCGAGCTCGGCGACCGCATCGCGGTAGGCGGCGAACTCCGCCGCGGTCACACGGCCGGTCGCCGCGCGACGAGTCTCCACCGCGTGTCCAGCGGCCCGCAGGTAGGCGGCGGTCACCGGATGCTTGACGTTCGTCATCGACGGGTAGGTGATCTGCAGTCCGGGGTCCGTCTCGTACTGCATCCACCGCGCGGTCACCGCGTCGTGCTCTGCCTGCAGCCGCTCGAGAGGACGAGGAGCGGATGCAGCGGGTATCGCCGCGCGAGCCGCATTCAGCCGCACCTTCTTGGCACGGACGTCCGCCGCCGCGGCCCTGGCATCGTTCTCCTTGGCGCGGAGCATCCTCCTGGCGCCTGCGACCTGTTCAGGGCTCGCACGGCGCGCGCTTCGTTCGGCCGAGATGCGTGCGACCTCGGCTCTGGCGAGCTTGACCGCCATGCGTCGTTCGACGACGGTCTGCTGCGCGGCCTTGAGGTCGTGTCGGGCTGCGTCGTACTCGAGTCGACGCCCGCTCCTGGTGCTGCGACGGCGCAACCCGACCGCGCCGGCGACGGCTCCTCCGGCGGCGACGGGCGCGATCCACCACAACTCGACGGCGAGCATGAGCGGATCCATACTTCGATGCTACCCACGCCTGCGCTCCTCCGCGCCGCCGGCGGAACGACCGAGGCCACGACCGATGATCGGTCGTGGCCTCGGCGCTCAGGCGATCGGCTCGAAAGCCCCCCCGTTCACACCAGAGTCTGCTGCCACGCGGCGTGCAGCTGGGCGAACTTGCCCGTTCCGCTGATCAGCTCCTCGGGGGTGTCGTCCTCGATGATGCGACCGTGCTCCATGACGAGTACACGATCGGCGATCGCGACGGTCGACAGTCGGTGCGCGATGATGATGGCCGTCCGGTCCTTGAGCAGCGTCTGCAGAGCATCCTGGATGAGCCGCTCCGACGGGATGTCGAGCGAGGCCGTGGCCTCATCGAGGATCAGCACCGCCGGGTCGGCGAGGAAGGCCCGCGCGAACGAGATCAGCTGACGCTGCCCCGCCGAGACCCGACCGCCTCGCTTGTTGACGTCGGTGCCGTACCCGTCGGGAAGCGACGAGATGAACTCGTCCGCGCCCACGGCGCGCGCGGCCGCGCGGATCTCCTCGAGCGTGGCATCCGGCTTCCCGAGGGCGATGTTGTCGGCGACCGTGCCGCTGAACAGGTACGCCTCCTGCGTCACCATCACGATGGCGCGGCGGAGGTCCTTGGGGTGCAGGTCGCGCAGATCGACGCCGTCGAGCAGGACCGTGCCGTCGGAGGGGTCGTAGAAGCGCGAGATGAGCTTCGCCAGGGTCGACTTGCCGGCTCCGGTGGTGCCGACGAGAGCGATCGTCTGACCCGCCGGGATGTCGAGCGAGAAGTTCGGGAGGATGGTCTTCTCGCCGTTGTAGCCGAAGGTCACCGCGTCGAACTCGATGTGGCCGCGCGACTCCCACAGGTCGACGGGCTTCTCGGGGTCGGGAACCGTCGGCACCTCCTCGAGCACTCCGGAGACCTTCTCCAGCGCCGCCGTCGCCGACTGGTAGGAGTTCAGGAACATCGCGATCTCCTGCATCGGAGCGAAGAAGTTGCGCACGTACAGCACCGCCGACAGCAGCACTCCGACGGTCAGCGCACCGTCGCTCACGCGGATGCCTCCCCACAGCACCACGATGCCGAGCACGAGCGCGGCCACGCCCATGAGCCCGGGCTCGAACGTGCCGAAGAGCAGCATCGAGCGCCGGTTCACGTCGCGGTACTCGCCGGCGATCTTCTGGAAGGCGACGTCGTTACGGGGCTCCTTGCGGAACGCCTTGACCGCGCGGATTCCCGTCATCGTCTCGACGAACTGCACGATCACCTTGGCGCTGATCACCCGCGACTCGCGATAGACCAGCTGCGAGCGCGAGTAGAACCAGCGCATCAGGAAGAACAGCGGCACCCCGCCGAGGGCGAGGATGAGGCCGGACTGCCAGTCCCACACGCACAGGGCGATGAAGGTGAACAGGCCGAACAGCACACCGGAGACGAGCTCGTTCAGACCGCCGTCGAGCAGCTCCTTGATCGAGTCGAGGTCGCTGGTCTGGCGCGAGATGATGCGTCCGGAAGTGTACGACTCGTGGAACTCCAGGCTGAGACGCTGCGTGTGCAGGAAGATCCGCTTGCGCAGGTCCAGCAGCACGGCCTGGGTCAGCTTGGCCGCGATGATCACGTACCAGGCGATGAGAGCGGCGGCCACGGCCCCGGCGAGCAGATAGATGCCTCCGATCCAGAAGGTCGGCATCCAGTCGGCCTGCTCGATCACCGCAGGCAGCGCGCGGTCGAGGCCGATGCTGATCAGGATCGGCCCCGCGACCTGCAGCGCGGTCGAGACGACCAGCACGGCGGCGGCGAGCACGATCTGCGGCTTGAGCGGCCGCACCAGCGATCCGAGCAGGCGCAGCGACCGACGACGGATCGCCCTGCTCTCCTCGCGTGTGTAGCGCGAGCGATCCTCATCCTGGGTTCCGGTGATGGCGGAGCTCATCGCTGCACCTCCCTCTGTGTGGTCGTGGTCTGTTCGTTCTCGTCTTCGGCTGCTCGGCGCAATCCGTCCTGCACGGTCTGAGCGATCTCGCTCTCGCTCGCATCCTCGCTCTCGCGGATGATCGGGATGGCCCCGGTCCTGGCGGCCTCCTCGGCTTCGAGACTCGAGATCACGTGCCGGTAGTGCCGACTCGTCTTCAGAAGCTCCGAGTGGGTGCCGACAGCCGTCACGCGACCCGCTTCGAGCAGCGCCACGCGATCGGCGAGGGCCACGGTCGACGGGCGGTGGGCGACGATCATCGCAGTGGTGTCGGCCAGCACATGACGGAGCGCCTCCTCGACGAGCGCCTCTGTATCGACGTCGAGCGCCGACAGCGGGTCGTCGAGCACCAGCACCTTCGGCTTCGCCGCGACGGCGCGGGCCAGCGCCAGTCGCTGACGCTGCCCTCCCGAGAGGCTGAGGCCCTCTTCGCCGATGATCGTCTCGACGCCCTCGGGCAGCGAGTCGACGAACGTGGCCTGGGCGACACCGAGCGCCTCACGCAGCACGCGCTCGGCCTCGGCGCTGTGCACATCGAGCTCGGCGCGGCCGAGCAGCACGTTCTCACGCACGGATGCCGAGAACAGCGTGGCATCTTCGAACGCCATCGCGATGTGCTGGCGAAGCTCCGAGAGCGTGAGGTCGCGCACATCGACGCCGTCGAGCGTCACGCGTCCGCCGGTCACGTCGTAGAGGCGCGTCGGCAGGGTGGTGAGCGTCGTCTTTCCGCTTCCGGTGAGCCCGACCAGCGCCATCGTCTCGCCGGGGCGCAGCACGAGATCGATGCCGTCGAGAAGATCGCGCTCGTGGCTGCCGGCATCCTGGTACCGGAAGTGAGCCCCTTCGAAGGCGAGCTCGCCGCGCGGGTGCTCGATGTGCACGGGGTTCGCGGGATCGGTGATCGAACTCGTCTCCGAGAAGATGTCGAACACGCGATCGGTCGCCGTACGGGCGTCGAGCATGAAGGAGAACAGGAAGCCGATCGACTCGATCGGCCAGCGCAGCACCGTGGCCATGGCGAAGAACGCGAACAGCTCGGGCAGCTCGATGGCACCCTGCGAGATCAGCCAGATGCCCGACATCAGGCTGAGACCGAAGGCGATCTGCGGCATGAGGTCGAGCCAGAACCAGATCGACGAGATCGCGCCGGCCTTGCTCATCTCGGTCTCGCGCAGCGTCTCCGCCTGACGGCTGAAGCGACTCAGCGCGTGCTTGCCGCGGCCGAACGCCTTCAGGACGCGGATGCCGTGGACGCTCTCCTCGACGCTGGTCGCGAGGTCGCCTGCCTGGTCCTGGCTGCGGCGCGTCAGCGCGCCGTAGCGCTTCTCGAACAGGTAGCCGCGCACCCACAGCGGAATCGCCGTGACGATGAAGATCGTGCCGAGCAGCCAGTGCCAGCGGAAGAGCAGCACCGAGCCGATGACGATCGTCAGGATGTTGACGACGAGCAGCACGAGGCCGAAGGCCAGCCAGCGGCGGATCAGGCCGATGTCCTGCATCATGCGGCTCAGCAGCTGGCCCGACTGCCAGCGGTCGTGGAAGGCGACGGGAAGGGTCTGCAGACGCGCGTACAGCTCGGTGCGCATCTTGTACTCGACCTGCGTCGCGGGGTTGAGCACGAACTGGCGGCGCAGCCACACCATGAGCGCCTCGCCCAGGGCGAGGCCGAAGACGGCAAGCGCTCCCCACGCGATGGCGTCGACGGCGCCGGACTGCACCGGACCGCGGATGATCTGCTCGAGCACGATCGGGATCGACAGCGCGATGAGCGCGGCCACGAGAGCGCTGGCCGCACCCCCGGCGAGGCGCCAGATGACGGGCTTGACGAACGGCTTGAGCCGCCACAGCGCGGCGGGCGTGGACAGGGCGGACGAGGGCGAGGTGCTCTGCGGGGAAGGCGAGGAAGACATGTCTCTCAGACGAGTGGGGAAGACGGTTGCTGACTGGGACGGAGGCGCGAGGAGACTCTCAGAGTCCGGCCCCCGATGCAGGAGTGGTGACGGGCGAGTGGGGCTCTAACGGAGCGGAAGGGCCGGGGTCGAGCCGAGAGCGGCGATCTGCACGATGGCGATCGTTGTCATGGTGTCCTCCTCAGGGGCTCGGCTATGTCGTACCGGTCGACGCGACAGCCCACCAGCCTATTCCTGTGAACAAGCTGATCACAAGAGCGATTCCCGAATCGAGGTCCTTTTCTTCAGCGCCGCTCTTCGCGGGAGAGCAGACTCTGCTTGACGTCGATTCCCCACGCGAAGCCGCCCATCGATCCGTCGCTGCGCAGCACCCGATGGCACGGCACGAACAGCGCAGGAGCATTGCGTGCGCAGATCGACGCCGCCGCGCGCACCGCCCGAGGATTGCCGAGCCTGGCGGCGAACGAGGTGTAGGTCAGGGGCTCCCCCGGAGTGATCTTCCGCAGCGCCGCCCATCCCGCGAGCTGCAGGGCCGTGCCGATCTGCGCGACCGTGACCGCGTCGATCGCGGAGACGTCTCCGAAGTAGAACGCGAGCGCGGCCGCGGCGGCGTCGGTCTCTCCCTCGGTGATGGAGTGCGGCCGATGCGGAGCGGCGAGGCGCTCGATGACCGTCGCCTGGTCCGCGGTCCAACCCGAGGAGATGACGCGCTGGCTCTCGTCGGCGAGGATCGTGAACGCGCCGTCGGGGGTGTCGATGGTCTGGATGATGGCGGTCATGAGGAGGTCTCCTTCGAGGATGAGGATCCGATGGTCGGCTCGGCGCCGGAGCGGGCGCTCGAGAGGCGGCTCGAGCGGGCATCCGAGCCGCCGCCGGCCGGGCGCAGAACGGGTGCGGGGCGAGGGACGCGTGCGGGGCGGACGGGAGCGGCGCGCCACAGGTGCGCACTGAGATAGCTGCGCCAGGGAGCCGTGCGGGCGGCCCAGGCGACGAGCGCGGCGGGCTCGCCCGGCACCCCTGCCGCGACGGCACCCGCACGCAGGGCGACGTCGCCGGGGAGCAGCAGGTCCGGGTCACCGAGCACCCGCATCCGCACGTAGTCGGCGGTCCAGGGCCCGATCCCCGGCATGGCGAGGAGAGCGGCGCGCTGCTCGGCCCCGTCGTCGCCGATCGTCAGGGTGAGGGAGCCGTCGGCGAGGGCCGCCGCCGCACCCGTCACGGCGCGGATGCGCGCGGCCGGGCCCCGCAGCACCTCGGCGCCCCGCTCGGCGATCGCGGTCATGGTCGGGAACAGCAGGCCGTGCTCCGTGCGCTCTCCCAGTGCCTCGGTCAGGGCGGTCAGTGCGGTGCGGGCGGCGACGACGGTGATCTGCTGGCCGAGCATGGCCCTGATCAGCATCTCGTGGGGGTCGGCCGAACCCGGCACCCGCATGCCGGGCGTCTGCGCGACGAGCGGCGCCAGCTCCGGATGCGCACTGAGGGCCTCGTCGATCGCATGGGGGTCTGCATCGAGATCGAAGACCCGGCGCACCGTCGATACCAGAGGGGCGAGGTCGCCGAGCTGAGTCACCCGCGCACGCAGGTGCAGCCGTCGGGAATCGTCCTGGCTGACCTCGAACCACGCGGGCCCCCCGCGCATGCGCAGGTGTCGCGCGAACGACCTCGACGTCGCCTCTTCGACACCAGACACGGCGCGCGCGGCCATCCACGCGAAGATGCCCGTCGCGTCGAGCGGGCCCCGGTACGGCAGCACCAGATCGATCGCCCCCGGCGCGACGGATGCCGACGACCGCCGCCTGGCTCGCAGTTCGCCCGGAGTGAGCGCGAACACCTCGCGGATGGTGTCGTTGCATTGGCGGATGCTCGCGAACCCTGCCGAGAACGCCACCTCGGAGACGGGCATGTCGGTGCCGACGAGCAGCATGCGGGCGGTGTGCGCCCGCTGCGCTCTGGCGAGAGCGAGGGGCCCCGCTCCGAGTTCGGTCGTCAGCAGCCGGGTGAGGTGTCTCGTCGAGTAACCGAGCCTGGTCGCGAGGCCCGAGACCCCCTCCCGCTCGACGACGCCCGACGAGATCAATCGCATGGCGCGCGCCGCGACGTCGCCGCGCAGATCCCAGGCCGACGACCCAGGGGCGGCCTCCGGCAGACAGCGCTTGCAGGCTCGGAAACCGGCCTCGTGCGCCGCCGCGCTCGTGGGGTAGAAGGTCACGTTCTGCGGCTGCGGAGTGCGCGCAGGGCAGCTCGGACGGCAGTAGATGCCGGTCGAACGCACGGCCGTCACGAACTGCCCGTCGAAGCGGGTGTCGCGCGCGCTGATGGCGCGATACCGCTCGTCGAAGTCGGTCACGGGGAAGCTCATGCCTCCACTGTGCCACGGGCCGCCGACAGCGGCTGGCGGAAATCGGACATGGCGGTGGCGTGCCTCCCGGTCATGCGCCGAGACCCCGGCCTCATCCTGAGACCCCGCGCGACAGCGGGGGTCTCAGCACGAGATCGGGGTCTCGGCGCACAGAAGCGCGTCAGCGCCTCGGCTCAGTGGAAGAAGTGGCGCTCCCCCGTGAAGAACATCGTGACGCCGGCCTTGCGCGCGGCGTCGACGACCTCTTCGTCGCGCACCGATCCGCCGGGCTGCACGATCGCGGTGACCCCGGCGTCGATCAGCACCTGGGCGCCGTCGGCGAACGGGAAGAAGGCGTCGGATGCCGCGACGGATCCCGCCGCACGCTCCCCCGCCCTCTCGACGGCCAGGCGGCACGAGTCGACGCGGTTGACCTGTCCCATGCCCACACCGACCGTCGCGTTGTCCTTCGCGAGCACGATCGCGTTCGACTTGACGGCGCGGCAGGCCTTCCACGCGAAGATCAGGTTCTCCATCTCCTCGTCCGTCGGCCGCTCGCCCGACACGAGCTCCCAGTTCTTCGCCACCGACACGATGTCGTCGGGGAAGCGGTCGGCGTCCTGCAGCAGCAGTCCACCGGACACCAGGCGCACATCCATGCGCTCCTGCTGCCAGTCCTCGGGCAGCTGCAGCAGACGCAGGTTCTTCTTGGCCTTGAAGACCTCCAGAGCGGCCGGCTCGAACGACGGCGCGACGATGACCTCGGTGAAGATGTCCTTGAGGTTCTCGGCCATCTTCAGCGTCACGGTGCCGTTGGCGGCGATCACCCCGCCGTAGGCCGAGACGGGGTCGCACTCGTGAGCGCGCAGGTGCGCGCTGGCGATCGGGTCGAGGGCGTTGGGGGCCGTCGTCGCGATGCCGCACGGGTTCGCGTGCTTGATGATCGCGACGGCGGGCTTGACCATGTCGTAGGCGGCGCGCAGCGCGGCATCCGCATCGACATAGTTGTTGTACGACATCTCCTTGCCCTGCAGCTGCCGCGCCTGCGCGATGCCGTGACCGCCCGTGCGGGTGTAGATCGCGCCGCGCTGATGCGAGTTCTCGCCGTAGCGGAGGGTGGCGAGGCGCTCGGCCTGGATCGTGAGGTGCTCCGGGAGATCTCCCCCGTCGGACAGCGTGCCCTCAGCGAACCAGGCGGCGACGGCCGTGTCGTAGGCGGCGGTGTGCGCGAACGCGCGCGCAGCCAGCTCGCGCCGCTGCGACAGGCTCGTGCCCCCTGCGGCGATCGCCGAGATGATGCCGGGGTACGACTGCGGCGAGACGACGATGGCGACGTTGGCGTGGTTCTTCGCCGCCGCACGCACCATCGCAGGTCCGCCGATGTCGATCTGCTCCACGACGTCGTCGCCCTCGGCGCCGGAGGCCACCGTCTCGACGAAGGGATAGAGGTTCACCACGACGAGCTCGAACGGGGTGATGTCGAGCTCGGCGAGCTGGCGCTCGTGGTCTTCCAGACGGAGGTCGGCGAGCAGACCGCCGTGGATCTTCGGGTGCAGCGTCTTCACCCGCCCGTCGAGCATCTCCGCGACACCGGTGACGGCGGCGACGTCGGTGACCTCGTGGCCCGCCTCCCTGATCGTCGCCGCGGTCGAACCGGTCGAGACGATCTGCACGCCGGCGTCGGCCAGCGCGGCCGCGAGCACGAGCAGATCGGTCTTGTCGCTCACCGAGACGAGTGCGCGGCGCACCGGAACGGTGTCTCGGTCGCGATACAGCGAGTGGTCGTGGCGGGGGCCGGCCATGAATGGGCTCCTTCGTACGTGGCGTGCGTGGATCGGTTCAGGATGCTGTGGTCAGCGGAAGCTCGCCGGAGGCGATACGACGCACCACGTCGATGAGCAGACGACGCTCGACGGGCTTGATGCGCTCGTGGAGGCTGTGCTCGGTGTCGCCGTCGAGCACGGGCACGCGCTCCTGGGCGAGGATCGGACCGGTGTCGACGCCGTCATCGACGACGATGACACTCGCACCCGTCTCGGTCACTCCGGCGGCGAGCGCGTCGCGCACACCGTGGGCGCCGGGGAACTCCGGCAGATACGCGGGGTGGGTGTTGATCAGTCGCGGCGAGAAGTCGGCGACGAGCGTCGCCGGGAGCAGCCGCATGAGGCCGCTGAGCACGACCAGATCGGGCGTCCACACCGCGAGCTGACGGCCGAGCTCCTCGCCCCACGCCTCGCGGCTCTCGTGCTCGTGCCACGGCACGGTGAAGCTGGGGATGCCGAACTCCTCGGCGTGGGCGAGTCCGTCTGCTTCGCGGTCGGCTCCGACCACCACGACCCGCGCAGGGAAATCGGGATGACGAGCGGCCTCGAGGAGGGCGCGAAGATTCGAGCCGGTGCCCGAGATGAGAACGGCGACCGTGAGCACGCGCCCAGTCTACCGGGGCGCGAGCGGAGCCCCGATCGTGTGTCAGCCCAGGGGGTCTGCCGGGTCGCGGCGCGGGATGCGGAAGTCGTCGAGTCCGTCCAGTGGCGCGGTCTCCTGCGTGGGATCTCCGCCGTAGAAGGGAGCGGGCACGGCCGGCGCATCCGCTCGGTCGCCGACGAGCAGCGGTGACGCCGACATCTCGGCCACCCAGCGATCCGTGCGCTCCTCGGCGAGTTCGTCGCGATGACGCGGGGAGAGCAGCAGGATCGCGGCTCCGATCACCACTTCGCCGCCCAGCGCCAGCGCGAAGGTGAGGATCGTCGGACCCGCTTCGGCGAGGCGTCCCGGTCCGATCGAACCGCCGGCGAGCAGCGCCGCGACGGCCGCGACTCCTGCGGTGAGCAGCCCCATGCCCACCGCGATGACCGCGCGAGGCCCCATCGTGAGCGGCGTGCTCTCCCAGACGAGTCTCGATCGCACGGCCCAGCCTGCGAAGGCGCCGACCCCGATGGGAAGGATGATGACGATCAGCATCCAGATCGACGTGCTCTCGGGCAGCAGGCCGAACAGCGGAACGCCCGGAACCACGCCGAGCTGTGTTCCCGCCGGGGAGACGGCGGTGCCGACGCCGACCGCGAAACCCGGGCCTGCGAGCCAGGAGGCGGCCCACACGATGATGGTGGGCAGATAGGCGAGCTGTCCGAGAGTGATGACCGTGGCGCCGAGCGCATCGACCCTGGTGGCCTGGAAGAGCGCGACGACCTCGCCGCCTCTGAACAGCGTCGCGACGGCCACGGCAGCCGCGGCCACGGCCGTGACGCCGACCAGCGCGAACGCGGTGCCCCGCACGGCGGCGGCGGGCACGACTCCCCAGTCCCCCCAGGAGTCGAGCACATCATGCACCGCATCGAGGACGCCGCCGTCGCCGTCCTCCCAGGCGATGCGGATCGCACCGCAGAGGGCGCCTGCAAGATAGACCGCGGTCGGCAGGACGATCGCGAGCGCGAGCGGCGTCTCGGCGGCGGCGATGTGAGAGGTGAACGCCACGCCCGTCGCGATCACGGCGAACGTGGCCGCCCCCGACACGGGACCCCACAGCCATGCACCGGCGCGGGCGGCACGAGAGCCCGAGCGCGCGGCGAACAGCAGGGTGAACATCAGGAAGGCGAGAGGGGTGACCGAGAGCGTGAACGCGGCTGCCTCCGGAGCGACTCCCGCGGCGCGGAGCACCTCGGTCGAGACCTCGAGACTCAACGGCGCACCGTGACCGAACTGCCAGAGCGTTCCCGCGAGTGGCCACAGCGCGCCCCAGTCCGCGGTCACCCCGAAGGCGAGCATCCACAGCAGCGTCAGGGGCGCCAGCAGCACCGCGAGTCCGACGGCCGCGGCGATGGCGGCGTCGAAGGCGGCGAGGAGCGCGACGAGGAGGCGTTGCATGACGAATCGAGACTACGACGAGAACCGCGTCGGCCCCTGTGGGCGCGCGCGGCTCCGGCGACACGATATCGTCTCCCCCGGAGGTTTCCCGATGCCCACTGCCCCGTCCCCCACCCGCTCCCACACGCAACCCGCCAACGCGCTGGACCGTTTCTTCGAGATCACCACGCGCGGATCCACGATCGGCACCGAGATCCGAGGCGGTCTGGTGACGTTCGTCACGATGGCCTACATCGTGATCCTGAACCCGCTGATCCTCTCCACTCCCGACGTCGACGGCAACACTCTCGCCCCCAGCGCCGTCGCGGCCGCCACGGCGCTCACCGCCGGCGTCATGACGATCCTCTTCGGCCTGATCACCCGTCTTCCGTTCGCCTTCGCAGCCGGCCTCGGCATCAACGCCTTCATCGCGTTCTCCGTCGTCGGCACGGTCACCTGGCCCGAGGCCATGGCGCTGGTCATGATCAACGGCGTGATCATCGTCCTCCTCGCAGCCACCGGGCTGAGGAAGATGATCTTCGACGCCGTGCCCGTGCAGCTGAAGCTCGCGATCACCGTCGGCATCGGCCTGTTCATCGCCTTCATCGGCTTCGTGAACGCCGGTTTCGTCACCGCGACGGGCAACGCATCTCCGCCTGTCGATCTCGGCATCGGCGGCTCGGTCGCCTCGATCCCCACCCTGCTCTTCGTGATCACGCTGCTGCTCGGCGGCGTGCTCACCGCCCTGCGGGTGAAGGGCGCGATCCTCATCGCGCTGGTCGGGGGCACCGTGCTCGGTGCGATCGCCAATCTCATCTGGCCGTTCGGCCTCGACTTCGGCTTCACCGGAGCGATCGTGGGCCTTCCCGACCTGAGCCTCATCGGTCAGGTCGACTTCGGGTTCAATTTGGAGAAGGTCAGCGTCGTCGCTCTCGTGATGTTCGTCTTCACCCTGCTGTTCTCGAACTTCTTCGACGCCATGGGCACCATGACGGGTCTCGCGAAGGAGGCCGATCTGGCCGACGAGAAGGGTGACTTCCCGCGCATCAAGTCGGCTCTGGTCGTCGAGGGCATCGGCGCGATCGCCGGTGGAGGCACGTCGTCGTCGTCGGCGACCGTGTTCGTCGAGTCCGGCGCCGGCATCGGAGAGGGAGCCCGCACCGGGTTCGCGACAGTGATCACCGGAGCGATGTTCCTCGTCGCGATGTTCTTCACACCGCTCACCTCGCTCGTGCCTGGCGCGGTCGCCGCTGCCGCTCTCGTGCTCGTCGGAGCGCTCATGCTCGCCCAGATCAAGAACATCGACCTGAGCGACTTCCGCGTGCTCCTGCCGGTCTTCCTCACGGCCACCGTCATGCCGATGACCTACTCGATCGCCAACGGCATCGGCGCGGGCTTCATCAGCTGGATCGTCGTGAACGCCTTCTCCGGCAGGGCCAAGACCATCCACCCGCTGCTCTGGGCGGTCGGCGTCGGCTTCGTCATCTTCTTCGCCAGAGGACCCATCGAAGCGCTGTTCGGCGTCGCCTGAGCGACACCACACACAAGAGGGGCGGATGCGACGGCATCCGCCCCTCTTGCGTGTGCGGGGCCTCGCGCCGCTCCCCGCGCCTCCTGCCCCTATCTCGCGCCACTCTCGCCGCGCCCTCCGCGCGTCTCTCCCACTCCCCCGCCTCGCACGCGGCGATTACGGAGGAGATCTGCATTCGGGAGGGCGGATCTCGAGAGAACGCCCTCCGTATCGCGGATTCCCTCCCGACGCTCGAGGATGTCCGGATGCCGGGCGCGAAGATGCGAAGGTCGAGGATTGCCGACGCGGGAATGCCGGATGCGGGCATGAAGAAGGCCCCGGAGTGGAGTCCGGGGCCTTCAGGTCAAGCGTAGCTCAGATCAGAGCGACTCGATGCACTTCGACTCGTCACTTCGCTCCTCGCTCAGCAACCGGTCGGAGTCGCTTCGCGACTAGAGCGACTCAATCAGTTCGCGCATGAGGGCAGCAGCCTCGGACGGCGTCTTGCCGACCTTGACGCCTGCGGCCTCGAGCGCTTCCTTCTTGGCCTGCGCGGTTCCTGCAGAGCCCGAGACGATGGCGCCTGCGTGGCCCATGGTCTTGCCCTCGGGAGCGGTGAACCCCGCGACGTAGCCGACGACCGGCTTGGTGACGTGCGCCTTGATGTACTCGGCGGCACGCTCTTCGGCGTCGCCGCCGATCTCGCCGATCATGACGATCGCCTTGGTCTCGGGGTCGGCCTCGAACGCGGCGAGCGCGTCGATGTGCGTCGTGCCGATGACCGGGTCGCCGCCGATGCCGATGGCGGTCGAGAAGCCGAGGTCGCGCAGCTCGAACATCATCTGGTAGGTCAGGGTGCCCGACTTCGACACGAGGCCGATCGGTCCCTTGCCGGTGATGTTCGCCGGCGTGATGCCGACGAGCGCCTCACCGGGGGTGATGATGCCGGGGCAGTTCGGCCCGATGATGCGGGTTTTGTTGTCCTTGCTCTGCGCGTACGCCCACGCCTCGGCCGAGTCGCCGACGGGCACGCCCTCGGTGATCACGACGAGCAGCGGGATCTCGGCGTCGATGGCCTCGACCATCGCGTCCTTCGTGAAGGCACCGGGGACGAAGGCGATCGACACGTCTGCGCCGGTCTCCTTCATGGCCTCAGCGACCGATCCGAAGACCGGGAGCTCGACGGCGTTGCCATCCTTGTCGGTGTGCGCGACCGTGGTGCCGGCCTTGCGTGCGTTCACTCCGCCGACGACCTGGGTGCCCGCCTTCAGCATGAGGGCGGTGTGCTTGGTGCCCTCGCCGCCGGTGATGCCCTGGACGATGACCTTGGAGTCCTTGTTGAGGTAGATCGACATTTCTTTCCTAACGATTCCGGGTCGCTGCCCTTCGACAGGCTCAGGGACCCAAAGGGGAAGTTTTTCAGGCGTTGGCGAGCTCGGCGGCCTTGTCGGCGCCCTCGTCCATGGTGGCGGCCAGAGTGACGAGCGGGTGCGCGTACTCGGCGAGGATCGCGCGTCCCTCGTCGACGCGGTTGCCGTCGAGGCGCACGACGAGCGGCTTCGACGCCGTGGCGCCCAGCGTCTCGAGCGCACCCTTGATGCCGTTCGCGACGGCGTCGCACGCAGTGATCCCGCCGAACACGTTCACGAAGACGCTCTTCACCTGCGGGTCGCCGAGGATGACGTCGAGGCCGGCGGCCATGACCTCTGCCGATGCGCCGCCGCCGATGTCGAGGAAGTTCGCGGGCTTCACGCCGTCGTGCTTCTCTCCGGCGTAGGCGACGACGTCGAGCGTCGACATGACGAGCCCTGCGCCGTTGCCGATGATGCCGACCTCGCCGTCGAGCTTCACGTAGTTCAGGCCGCTCTTCTTGGCCTTCGCCTCGAGCGGGTCGGCGGCATCCTTGTCCTCGAGCGCCTCGTGGTCGGGGTGACGGATCTCGGAGGCGTTGTCATCGAGCGTGACCTTGCCGTCGAGCGCGATGATGTCGCCCTCTTCGGTGCGCACGAGCGGGTTGACCTCGACGAGCGTCGCGTCCTCGCCCTTGTAGACGTCGTAGAGCTTGACGAAGACATCGGCGACCTTCTCGACGAGGTCCTCGGGGAAGTTCGCGGCGCGCGCGATCTCGACGGCCTTCTCCTTGTCGATGCCCGTCAGCGGGTTGACCTCGACGCGGGCGAGAGCCTCGGGCTTCTCGACGGCGAGCTGCTCGATCTCCATGCCGCCCTCGACGGAGCTGAGCGAGAGGTAGGAGCGGTTCGCGCGGTCGAGCAGCACGGAGAAGTAGAACTCCTCGGCGATGCGGGCGCCCTGGGCGACCATCACGCGCTTGACGACGTGACCCTTGATGTCGAGTCCGAGAATCGCCTTCGCGGCCTCGTACGCCTCGTCGGGGGTCTTAGCGACCTTGACGCCGCCGGCCTTGCCGCGGCCACCGGTCTTGACCTGGGCCTTGACGACCACCACGCCGCCGATCTTCTCCGCAGCTGCCTTCACCTCCTCGGGGGTGTCAGCGACGATGCCGGCGAGAACCGGCACTCCGTACTTCTCGAAAACGTCTCGTGCCTGGTACTCGTACAGATCCACTGTGGTTCCTTCACTGGGCTGCTGTCTGGTAATTCTCTCGATGTCGAGACATCGACCAGTCGCCCAGCCTACTACCTCGGGCTGTACGAGCCTGAGCGCCAGTGCACGATGGGAGACTCGTCGACAGGCCTCCCGAAGACCCGCGCGCACCGGCATCCGGTCGGTGAGGTTCTAAGATTCGGCTATGCGAGACTTCCCCGATTCGCGCGACGCCGTCGTCGCCGCAGCCATCGAGCTCTTCCAGGCGCAGGGCTTCGACCAGACCTCCGTCGAGCAGATCGCCAAGGCCGCAGGAGTGTCGCGCTCGACCTTCTTCCGCCAGTTCGGCGGCAAGGAGGATGTCGTCTTCGCCGACCACGAGGTTCTGCTCGAGAAGCTGCGCGAGTTCCTCTCTCAGGGGCACGACGATCCGTGGGGCGCCGTGTGCGCGGCATCCGAGTCGGTCTTCGCGCACTTCGCACACGATCCCGAGCTGGCGCGCCGGCGCTACCAGATAGTGCGGCAGGTGCCGGTGCTGCGGGAGCGGGAGATCATCACGGTGTTCCGGTACGAGCGACTGTTCGACGAGTACCTCCGAGGAGCGCTGCCGGGCGTCGACCCCCTCGACGCCGTCGGATTCTCGGCACTCGTCACCGCCGTGCACAATCACGTCCTCCGCCAGCTGCTGCGCGGCAAGAAGAAGGTGCCGCTGTCGACGCTGCAGACGGCCCTCGCCGACGTCCGGCGCAGGTACGGCGTGCCGGGCACCGAGGCCACCGATGCTCCGGACGATCTCGTCGTCGCCGTCTTCCCCCGCTCGATGCCGGTGGCCGAGATGACGCGGAGGCTGCGCACGAAGCTCGACTGAGGGGTCGCTCACGGTCGCGGCTCGTGGAACCGAGTATCGGGGAGTACGATACCTGGTGTCACGAAGGAGTCCCCATGAGCACAGCAGCCTCCCCCCTGCCCGGCGAGCGCGTCTCGTCGTACGACATCACCGGTCGACAGGACAGCGACTACTACGCGGTCTTCTCCGACATCCCCGACGACGATCGCGCCGCATGGGATCGGGCGAAGGCCTACATCGACGAGGTCGGCCCGCAGATGGCGGACGCCTGGGACCGCGCCGAGTACCCTCTCGACGCCGCCCGGCGCATGGGCGAGATGGACCTCGTCGTCGACGGCATCGAGCACCCATCCCTCACCCGCCTCTCCCCCCTCGCCGCCGGCCTGGTGAACATGGAGATCTCCCGCGGTGACGGCTCGCTCGGCACCGTCCTCGCGGTGCAGGGCGGCCTCGCGCTGCGCACCCTCGCGCTCTTCGGCTCTCCCGAGCAGCAGGAGAAGTGGCTCACCGCGCTCGCCGACGGCTCGGTATTCGGCTCCTTCGCGCTCACCGAGCCCGATCACGGCTCCGACTCGGTCTCACTCGAGACGGTCGCGCGCCGAGACGGCGACCATTGGGTGCTGCGCGGGGCCAAGAAGTGGATAGGCAACGGCGCGTCCGGCGGCATCACCTTCGTCTGGGCACGGGTCGACGACGTGGATGCCGCCGAGCACGGCGCCGTCCGCTGCTTCCTCGTCGAGCAGGAGACCCCGGGGTACACGGGCACGCCGATCCGCGGAAAGGCGTCGCTGCGTGCGATCCACCAGGCCCACATCGTGCTCGACGATGTGCGGGTGCCGCTCGATGCCGTGCTCCCAGGCACCCGGAGCTTCAGGGACGCCTCGGTCGTGCTGTACGCCACCCGTTCGGGAGTCGCCTGGTCGGCGCTGGGTCACGCCACCGCGTGCTACGAGGCGGCGCTGGCCTACGCGAAGGAGAGGGTGCAGTTCGGGAAGCCGCTCGCCGGCTTCCAGATGGTGCAGGAGCGCCTCACCCACATGCTGGAGGATCTGACTGCGATGCAGCTCTACTGCCGCCGTCTCGCCGACCTCGAGAAGGCGGGCGACCTGCGTCCCACTCAGGCGTCGCTCGCCAAGTTTCACAACACCAGGGCCGCGCGTCGGGTGGCCTCGATCGCCCGCGACCTCCTGGGCGGCAACGGGATCCTGCTCGAGAACGGCGTCATGCAGCACATGGCCGACATCGAGGCGATCCACACCTACGAGGGCACCGAGAGCGTGCAGGCGCTGCTGCTCGGCCGTGACATCACGGGTATCAGCGCCTTCGCCTGACGCCCGCGCTCACCCCGGTCGACGGCACGCGGAGCGGCTCAGTCGCAGCCGCAGCCGCCGGAGGGCGTCTTCACCATGAAGCAGACGTCGCACACGCCGTAGTCGCGCTCCTCGAGCTTCGTCGCGCGGGGAGCACGAGGAGCGGATGCGGCACGCGGAGCCGTCGCGCGCTTGGCCCGAGCGGGCGCGGAGACCGGACGGAACTCGCTGGGGTGCGTGACGTAGAAGTACGGCGCGCGGCCCTCGCTCGGCTGCAATCGCAGGCGGGTGCCACCTGCGATTATCTCCTCGCCCTCCGAGAAGCCGTTGGTGTACGTCTTCCCGATGTGCAGAGGGGCGCCCGGTACACGCCGGATCGCCTCGATGTAGCGGCCTCGGTCGATGTAGGACGAGATGCCGACGGCATCGGTGATCGCCGCGATGAACGCGTGATTCTCCTCGGCGATGCGATGCGCGCGCAGCGCCTCCGCCAGGGATCGGTATGGACGGGAGTTGCCTGTGGGGGTGGGCCCCTGAACTTCTTTCATCGTCTCAAGGATCTCACGCCCGGACGTGGAAGACTTGCCCCATGGCACGAGCGACCATCATCGGCTCAGGACCGAACGGACTCGCCGCGGCGATGACCATGGCCCGCGCGGGGTACGAGGTGCGCGTCCTCGAGGCGGCTGACACCATCGGCGGCGGCATCCGCACCGACGAGGCGACCCTCCCCGGCTTCCTCACCGACGTGTGCGCGACCGTGCACCCCGCCGCACTCGCCTCCCCGTTCTTCCGCGCGTTCGGGTTGGCCGAGCGCATCGAGTGGATCACCCCCGACATCTCCTACGCCCACCCGCTCGACGGCGGCAGAGCGGGAATCGCCTGGCGGGACATCGAGCGCACCGCCGCGGGACTCGGAGCGGATGCTCGCGCCTGGCTCGCGCTGCTGCGACCGCTGAGCACGCACGCCGAGGGCGTCGTCGACTTCACCGGCAACCAGATGCTGCGGCTCCCCGATGAGCCGCTCACCGCGCTGCGCTTCGCACTGCGCATGCTCGACCAGGGAACACCGCTGGCGAACCGGACCTTCCGCACCGAGGAGGCGGCAGGCCTGATGGCCGGCGTGCTCGCGCACGCCAACACGCCCATGCCGTCGCTGGCAGGCGCCGCCGCGGGACTGCTGCTGGCATCGCTCGCGCACTCCGACGGCTGGATGTACCCCCGCGGCGGAGCGCAGCGGATCGCCGACAGCCTCGTGGCCGACATCGAGGCGCACGGCGGCGTCATCGAACCCGGGACTCACGTCACCGACCTGGGCACGCTCGACTGGGGCGACCCGGCTCGCGGCGACGTGCTGCTGCTCAACACCTCGCCGCGCCTCACGCTCACGCACCCCGACATCCCCGCGCGCTACGCGAGAGCGATCAGGGGCTATCGATATGGCCCCGCGGCGGCCAAGGTCGACTTCGCGCTCGACGGCCCCATCCCGTGGACCAATCCCGACGTCGCCCTGTCTCCCACCGTGCATCTCGGCGGCACCCGGGCAGAGATCTGGGAGAGCGAGAACGCCGTGGCGCGCGGCAGGGTGAGCGACACCCCGTACGTGCTCTCCGTGCAGCCCTCCGTGCTCGACGACAGTCGCGCGCCACAGGGCAAGGCCGTGCTCTGGGCCTACATCCACGTTCCGCAGAACTCCGATCTCGACGCGACCGAGCTCATCACCCGCCAGGTCGAGCGCTTCGCCCCCGGCTTCCGCGACCTGATCCTCGCCCACAACTCCGTGCCCGCCTCATCGCGCCAGGCCATCAACCCCTCGGAGATCGGCGGCGACATCCTCGGGGGCGCATTCACCATCCCGCAGGCGCTGCGGCGCCCTGTGCTCGGCACCGCCCCGTGGCGCACGCCCATGCGCGGCGTCTACCTCGCCTCAGCCTCGACGCCTCCGGGTCCGGGAGTGAACGGCATGGCCGGCTGGCATGCCGCGCGCACCGCACTGAAGGATGCCGGCACGCCAGCCACGCTCGACGACCTGTTCTGATCCGTCTGTGGCGTCGCGCGTTCGCCAGGACCAGGATGGAGCCATGCGCTACGACATCCCCACCCCGATGCTGGCGAAGGCGGCGGCCTCCGTGCCCGACCCTGCGAAGTACCCGGGCGGTCTGCTGTTCGAGCCCAAATGGGACGGCTTCCGCGGGCTCATCGCGTGGGACGGCGACACCGTCGAGATCGGATCGCGAGGCGCCAAGCCGCTGACCCGGTACTTCCCCGAGCTCGTCGAGGCGATCCCCGATCTTCTGCCGGGTCCGTGTCTGCTCGACGGCGAGATCGTGGTGGCCACCGGTCCCGAGGGCGCACAGCGTCTGGACTGGGAGGCCCTCAGTCAGCGCATCCATCCCGCGGCATCGCGCGTCGCGAAGCTCGCCTCAGAGACCCCGGCGATGTTCATCGCCTTCGACCTGCTCGCCGCGGGCGACGACGACCTGCTGTCGACGCCCTTCGCCGAACGGCGTCGACAGCTGGAGAGGCTGATGGCCGGTGTCGGGCACCCACTGCACATCACCCGCACGACCGACGACCGCGACGCCGCCGCACGGTGGCTCGCCGAGTTCGAGGGTGCCGGTCTCGACGGCGTTGTGGCCAAGCCGCTCGATCAGCCGTATGCGCCCGGCAAGCGCACGCTCATCAAGGTCAAGCACGCCCGCACGGCCGATGTCGTCGCTCTGGGGTACCGCGTGCACAAGTCGGGGTCGGGAGTGGGCTCGCTGCTGGTCGGTCTCCACGACTCGGAGGGGGCGCTGCATCAGGTCGGCGGCGTCGCGGCCTGGAGCGACGCGAAGCGGCGGGCTCTCGTCGACGAGCTGGCACCTCTGGTCGAGCGCGACGACTCGGGAGACGCGGTCACCGGCTCGGGTGAGCGCTCGCGCTTCAGCGGATCGAAGGACGTGTCGTTCGTGCGGCTGCGCCCCGAGCTGGTGCTCGAGGTGCGGTACGACCAGCTCGAAGGCCGTCGCTTCCGGCACACCGTGCAGTTCGATCGCTGGCGCACCGATCGCGATCCGCGCTCCTGCACCTACGAGCAGCTGGAGACCGTGGAGGGCTACGACCTCGCCGATGTGATCGGCTGAGCGTCGCGACTCACTCGCCCGCCGGCGACCCGTCGGCGTCCCAGTTCGCCGCCACCTTCTTGCTCGGCTGCACGCGTGGCGGCTCGCCGGGCATCTTCGGGAACTCCGGGGGGAACGGCAGCTCTCCGAGCCCGTTCGCCACATCGCGCTCCCACCACTGCAGCAGAGTGTCGACGCGTCCCGGAGCATCCTGTTTGCCCGCCCACGGATCGCCGAGGTCGTCGAGACGCGCCGGGATGCTGCGCACGGTGAACGTCGACGGGTCGAGGCCCTCGAGCTCGTCCCAGTGCACCGGCGTCGACACCGTCGCTCCGGCGAGCGCGCGCGGACTGTAGGCACCCGCCATGGTGCGGTCACGATTCGCCTGGTTGAAGTCGACGAAGATGCGCTCGCCGCGCTCCTCCTTCCACCAGTTCGTGGTCACCTGCTCCGGCATCCGGCGCTCGAGCTCACGCCCGGCGGCGATGACGGCGTGCCGCACGTCGAGGAACTCGTGGGTCGGCTCGATGGGCGCGAAGACGTGGAGTCCCCTGTTGCCGCTCGTCTTCACGAAGGCGTCGAGCCCGGCCTCGGCCAGCACCTCTCGCAGCGCGAACGCCGCGGGGATCGCATCGGAGAAGTCCGTGCCCGGCTGAGGATCGAGATCGATGCGCAACTCGATCGGATTGTCGGGGTCGGTCGCGAGCGACGC
Organism: uncultured Microbacterium sp.; assembly: GCA_963518515.1. Taxonomy (GTDB): domain Bacteria; phylum Actinomycetota; class Actinomycetes; order Actinomycetales; family Microbacteriaceae; genus Microbacterium. The sequence goes on along the minus strand of CAUQIW010000005.1, from coordinate 13,802 downwards.
CCACGGATGGAAGACGATCGTGTTCATCTGCGCCGCCCAGACGATCGCGCTCGGTCGCTTCAGGACGATCTGCGGATGCCGTCGCCCGCTGTTGTACGTCACTGTGACGGCATCGACGAAGTCGGGGGTGCCCTTGGGAGGGTTCTTCGAGAAGAAGCCCTCGCTCCCGATCCCGTCTCGGAAGCGCTCGAGCGAGACAGGACGGTCACCGTTCGCCTCGAGGAAGGGAACCCCGACCAGCTGGAAGTACTCGGCGAGCTCGGCCTTCGTGATCCCCGATTCGGGCCAGATAACCCGGTTCGGGCTGGAGAGGGCGACGTCGCGCTCCTGGTCGGGGTCGACGACGGTCAGCGTCACTCGTTCGGAGGCCATGCTCCGACCCTAGAACGGCGTCGTGGCCGAGGGAACCCCCGCGTCAGTCCCCGAGGTCGACCGCGAGGACCAGCACGGGGGCGAGTGCGTCGCGCTCGATGAGGAAGGTGGGGCCCGCGGGGTCGACGATCACGCCGACCATCTCGTCGTGCCCCGCGAGCACCTTGGCGAGCTGTGTCGGCTCGAAGGGAAGGGGGCGATCACCGCGTCCCAGCGCCAGCACCTCGAGCGGGTGCGAGAACAGCTGCAGGAACCGCTTGCCGTCGGGTGTCTGCGCCTCGGCGATGCCCACCTGGCCGGTTCCGCTGCCGTCGTTCACCGCCACCCACATGCGCTTCGTCGCGAGCGCCTGACCGAGCTTGGCCGGCGTCTCCTGATCGCGGGGGGTGGCCAGGATCGTCTTGACCGTCATGTCGACGTCGGCCTGATCGAGCGTCTTCTGCAGCAGCTCCGTCGGGAACACGACGCGGTGGGGAGCGGAGGCGTTGTCGATGATGAGACCGGCGAAGTCACCCGAGACGACCTGCTGCAGCACCGAGGTGACCGGCTGGGCCACGGCTGACGTCGCCGCAGGGTCCTTCTCGAGCGTGACCGAATCGCGCACCGCGCTCGCGGAGCTGAAGGCCAGCATGAACTGACGCTCGCCCTCGCGCACCACGGCGACCGACAACGGCTTGCCCTCGCTGATCTGAGCTCGCGCGTCTCCGTTGACGCGGATGTACAGGTGCCCCTGCAGCGCCTGACGCAGAACGCCGAGCAGCTGCTCGTTGGTCGCACCCTTCTCGACCTCCTTGAGCGTCTCACGCAGCAGGACGTTGTCCTTCATCCCGGTGATCGTCTCGGTCTGCTCCGGCGGAAGCGACGGAGCGAGCGGAAGGCGGCGCGGCTCGGCAGGAGCAGCGGTGGGCTGGACGCCGTTCACCGACGGCGCCCGCGGTGCGCCGGTCACGGGTGAGCCCGTCGCGGGTGCGGCCGGCGGGGCCGCGTCGGGGTCGGGCAGCGACACCTCAGGACCGGCCTGAGCGCCCACGCCGCGGAACGCCTGCACCGAGATGCCGATCGAGGGAGCCGCCTCGACGACCTCGGCCTCCGTCTCGGCGGACGTCCCCGCCGTGGACTCCTCGGAGGAGGACTCCTCTGACAGGGATTCCGGCTCTGCGGACTCGGTGACGACGTCGTCAGCGGACTTCTTGCGGCGGGAGAAGAGGGCCATATCAGCCAGCCTAACCCGCTCGACGACTAGATCTTCTCGATCGGAGCGACCTTGATCAGCAGCTTCTTCTGCCCCGCCGAATCGAAGCGCACGTGAGCGATCCGTTTGGCGCCCTCGCCCGTGACGGCGTCGACGCGCCCGTCCCCGAAGTCGGAATGGCGGATGCGGTCGCCCGCCGCGAGCTCGAGGTCGCCGTTGTCGCGCATCTTCGCCGTCACCCGGTTGGGGAACTTGTCCATCGCCGTCGACAGCGGCTTGAGCGAGTCGCGACCAGGCAGCTGCTTCACGCCGAAGCGGTCGCCGGAGCCCGAGCCGCCGAATCCGCCGGGTCGTCGCGCATTCAGCGCGCGCGACTGCATTCCGCCGCGTGAGTTCACATCGCCGGGTGACTGACGCCAGTCGATCAGCGAGGCAGGGATCTCCTGCAGGAATCGGCTCGGCATGGCGACGGTGACCTCACCGAACTGCGCCCTCGTCATGGCGAGGGTCAGGTGCAGACGCTTGCGAGCACGGGTGATGCCGACATAGAAGAGACGCCGCTCCTCCTGGGGCCCGCCGGGCTCACCCGCAGAGATGCGGTGCGGGATGAGGTCTTCTTCGACACCGGTCACGAAGACGGCGTCGTACTCGAGGCCCTTCGCGGTGTGCATGGTCATGAGCGACACCGACCCCGACTCGTCATCGAGATCGTCGGCGTCCGAGACGAGCGCCACCTCCGTGAGGAAGTCGACGATCGTGCCCTCGGGGTTGTTGCGGGCGAAGTCGCGCGCGACGGCGACGAACTCGTCGAGGTTCTCGACCCGCGCCTCATCCTGCGGGTCTCTGCTCGCGCGCAGCGCATCGAGATAGCCGCTCTTCGACAGCAGCACGCTCAGGCCGTCTGCGACGGCAGTCGGCGCGGGCAGCTCTCCGGATGCCGGGAGCATGATCTCGGTGGCCTCGGCGAGCACGGCGTCGAGCTGGGCGATGCCCGCTTGGATCTTCGGACCGAATCCGAGCTGATCCGGTACCGAGAGCGCCTGGCGGAAGGTGATGCCGTGCTCTTCGGCGAACCGTGCGATCGCCGTCTCCGACACATCGCCGATACCGCGCCGCGGCTTGTTGAGGATGCGTCGCACCGCCATCTCGTCTGCGGGGTTCGACACCGCGACGAGGTAGGCCAGAGCGTCCTTGATCTCGGCGCGCTCGTAGAACTTCGTGCCGCCCATGATCTTGTACGGCACGGCCGAGCGGATGAAGATCTCCTCCAGCGCGCGCGATTGCGAGTTCGTGCGGTAGAAGACCGCCATCTCCGAATAGGGCATGCCGGCCCTGCGGAGCACCTCGATCTCGTCGGCCACGAACTGCGCCTCGTCGTGCTGGGAGTACCCGGTGAAGCCGATGATCTGATCGCCGTCGCCCTTGTCGCTCCAGAGCTTCTTGTCCTTGCGATCGAAGTTGTTGCCGATCACGGCGTTCGCGGCCGACAGGATGTTCTGCGTCGAGCGATAGTTCTGCTCGAGGAGGACGACGCGGGCTCCGGGGAAGTCTCGCTCGAACTCGCTGATGTTGCGGATGTCGGCACCGCGGAACGCGTAGATCGACTGATCCGAATCGCCGACCACGGTGAGGGACGCGCCCTCGAGCTCCGGCGTGGTCTCGGGTTCGAAGATCATCATGCCGTTGGAGGCATACGGGTCGGGGGCGTCGCCGGTGACCGGTCTCGTCAGCTCGTGGATCAGCGCGTACTGGGCGTGGTTGGTGTCCTGGTACTCGTCGACCAGGATGTGACGGAACCGGCGGCGGTACGTGTCGGCGACCTGCGGGAAGGCGCGGAACAGGTACACGGTCTGGCCGATCAGGTCATCGAAGTCGAAGGCGTTCGCCTTCTGCAGCTGACGCTGATAGTCGGTGAAGAGATCGACGAAGATCCGCTCCGCCGGGTCGGACATGTTCGCCTGGCGAGCGTACGACTCGGCATCCGAGAGCTCGTTCTTGAGCTTCGATATGCGCGACATCACGGCCGCGGGCGTGAGCCCGTAGGCATCGGCCTGATGCTCCTTGACCAGTCTCTTGATGAGGGCGCGCGAATCCCCCGAGTCGTAGATGGTGAACGACTTCGTGAACCCGAACTGCTGAGCCTCACGGCGCAGGATGCGGACGCAGGCCGAGTGGAACGTCGATATCCACATGCCTCGCGCGGCCTCGCCGATGATGGCTTCGACCCGCTCGCGCATCTCGCCGGCGGCCTTGTTGGTGAAGGTGATCGCCAGGATCTGGCTGGGCCAAGCCTCGCGGGCACGCAGCAGCGACGCGATGCGGCGGGTGAGCACGCTCGTCTTTCCCGAGCCCGCCCCCGCGACGATCAGCAGAGCAGGCCCGCGGTACGTGACCGCCTCCAGCTGCTGGGGGTTGAGGCCGGCGAGGAGGTCATCCTGACCCTGCGGCCCTGAGGGGCGGGGGCCGGCGGTTCCGGGGACGATGAGAGGGGCTTCGGTCATGGCCTTACGAGTCTAGGCCGCGCCACGGACACGGGGAGGATGCGCAGTGCGCACCCTCCCCGAGGTGGCCCTCCTCGCGTCAGACGCGACGGCGCCGCCCGGAGATGAGTGCGCCGATGAGGATGAGCATCAGCGCCGCGGCCGCTGCTCCCAAGGGGAGCTCGGCACCGGTGGCCGCGAGTGCGTCGCGGTCGGAGGCGCCGTCGCGGCCGCCGCCGCCGGTCTCGCCGTCCGGCTGCGGCGGGGTCGGAGTCTGCGGGTCCTCGCCCGGATTCTCGGCCGCCACTCCGGGAAGAGTACCGGTGCGCAACGCCTCCGAGGCGAAGCCGTCGGCGAACCACCAGACCGGGCGCTGGCCGTCGACCGACAGCGATGCCGGCGCCGTGGCGAAGCCCTCGTTGTTGATATCGGGCATCCCGGCCGGGCGTGCGAAGTGAGCGATCCCCGGCTGCGCCGACCCGTTGAGCGAGATCTGCGCCGAACGCCCCCCGCAGCCGTCGTCGCACACGGCCCAGAGCACGCCGAGCACGGAGTCGTAATCGAGGGCCATCACTCCCGCGAGTCCGGGATCGATCTCCGACACGAGGGTCGCCGTGCCGTCTGCGGCGAGCGCGAACGCGTACACGTTCCCGTTGTCCTCCACCGCGACGAAGAACAGGCCATCGCCGTGGCCGGCGTAGTCCGCCGGGTCGTAGGCCGCACCGGTGTTGTCGTCGAACAGTGCGCCACGAAGCGCGGTGTCAGGCACCCACTGCACGGCTTCCATACCGAGGTTCGCCCCGACGGCAGGCAGCAGCTCCGTGAGGTCCCATTCGGTCTCGGCGACGAGGTCGCCGGCCCCGGCGTCGGGATCGACCATCAGGATGGTGTTCTGATTCACGCCCTTGGCGCTGTTGTCGCGCTCGGAGGCCACGTACACGAGCCCGTCGCCGTCGACCGTGATGCCCTCGGTGTCAGGACCGGCCGCGCCGGGCGCGCCTGCGTCCTTCTGGAACCGCACGCGCTTGCCCTCATCCCACCCGGCGACCTTCTCGACGGATCCGTCGGCGTGCGCCTCGAGCTTCCAGATGCGGCCCTCGCCGTTGTCGACGGCCCAGAGGAAGGCACCGTCCGCGGTCTCCTGCACGTCGAGCCCAGAGCTGTCCTCGAGGAAGGTCGGGATGCCGTCGAGCACCCGCACGTCGGGCGATCCCGGCCACGGCGAGACCGCGATCTCGCCCGCGCAGACGTTCGGTGCTCCCTTGGTCGAGTCCGCCGTCGCCGCGAACGCGCCGATGATGTCGGGGCAGCGGCCCCAGGTCGTCGCGGCATGTCCCTGACCCCAGGTGGTGGAGTCGACGAGCAGATCGCCGTCGAAGACGCGCACGCCGTCTCCGTCGCCCAGGCCGAAGCCGAGCTGCGCGCGCTCGATGACCAGGTACCCCGACGGATCGATCGACGTGCCGGTCGGGATGACGAACGAGTGCGTGTCGTCGTCGTCCTTCACGACGACGCCCGACACGTCGAGCACCTCGGCGGTGGGATTGACGAGCTCGATCCAGTCGTCGGGCGAGCCGCCGTCGGATTCGACCTCGTTGATCCGCACCGGGTTGCCGCACGCGTTGCGCAGCCCCTTCGTCGACACCGCGATGTCGACGAACTCCCCTGTGCCGTCCTCACAGCGCGCGAGGACTCCGGCGGCGTGCGCCGTGTACACGTGCTCGTCGACCACGTTCAGTCGCGCGTCGCGCAGGGTGACGGTGTCTCCGTTGCCCAGTCCGAACACGAACTGCGACGGCTGGTCGAAGACGAGGTACCCGCCGGGCTCCAGGACGGTGCCTGAGGGCAGCGGGGTGCTGTCCGACGCGTGGCCGACGGGGTCGTCGTCCATGACCGTCCACCCCGACACGTCCACGGCCGCGCTTCCCGTGTTCACGACCTCGACCCAGTCGGTGGTGTCGCCGTTGGATTCGATCTCGTTGATCACCACGGAGGGCATGACGCACGAGTTCGCGGCGCCCGGCGTCGCGTATGCGAGCACGAACGGCCCCTCGCCGTCGGGGCATCGAGCGAGCGTCGCCGCGATGAAGTCGCCGTCGATCACCGCGTGGCCCTCCCACGCCAGAGTGTCGTCGATCTGCACACCGGCCTCATCGAAGAGGCGGATGCGGTCGGCGCTGCCGATCCCGATGGCATCGCGGAACGCGGCCTGGGCGTCACCCACGACGCCGATCGATGCCTCGTCCACGACGAGGAACTCACCCGGCTCGATCGTCGAGCCGTCGAGGAACCGCCAGCGGTGGTCATCGGAGTTGTCGCGGATCTCGTATCCGGAGATGTCAAGAGCGGTGTCGCCCGAGTTGAAGAACTCCACCCAGTCCGCGGGCTGCGAGTCCACCTCATTGATGACGATCGTCCCCTCCACGGGGTCGTCCGCGCGGAAGAGGTTGGCCGCGCCCTTGGTCGGCTCCGAGGTGACGGTCCATTCCGCGGTGCCGTCGACATCCCGTGCCCCCCAGGTCACCGCGGCATGGCCGGTCCACGAGGTCTCGTCGACGAGGGTGCCCGCCGGGTCGAAGAGCCGCACCTGGTCGTCCTTGCCGAGACCGAAGTCGAACTCCCCGACTCCGGCATCCAGCTGATCGATCACCAGCAGCGCGCCGGCCTCGACGACGGTCCCCTCCGCGAACACGTACGGATTCTTGTCGCTGTTGTCCTGCACGGTGTAGCCGCTCAGGTCGACCGCGGCGCCCGAGGTGTTGAGGAACTCGATCCAGTCGCCCGGCACACCTCCGTCGGACTCCACCTCGTTGATGCGGATGCCGGGTTCGGCTGCGGTGGCGGTGAGCGGAACGGCGAGCAGTGCGGCAGCGCTGAGGGCGCAGACCGTCGCGGCCGCCGCCGCGGACTTCAGGCGGGACATGGGACTCCTGGGGGGATGCACACGGGTAGGTCTCCACATCACCGATCCCGCGTGACCCGCGGGCGTCTCCCCGGTGCACGGACGGTGAACGCCCGGTGGCCGTTCGCCTCCGCCGAGCCGGTCAGGCGATGCGGGTGCCGGGCGGCAGACGCCTGGCAGGGGTCCTCGTGCGCGACCACGCGCCGGCGAAGAGCGATCCTGCGATCACGATCTGCACCCCGAGTCCCACGAACCAGCTGGGCACGGTGCCGTCGATGATCTCCCGCGGGGTCGGGTAGTCGTAGACCGCGTCCTGGGCGCACTCATCCCACCCCTGGTCGACCGGGGCCTGCTGCGCGCTGCGCACACCGAGCTTGATCTGCCCGAACATGTCGACCGGATAGCCGTCGGGGTTGAACTCGGTGGGAGTCGCATCGGCGAGAACGACGAACGGGTTCGCGGCGAGCGCCCACCAGACGAGATCGAACCGAGGCACCTCCTGCGTGTACGTCTCCCACTCGTCGCATTGCACGGCGCCCATCGCGTCGTACGGCCGGTTGGAGTAGGTCACCTCGCTGCGCACCGCCATACCGCCGAGCGCGAAGGCGATGACCGTACCGATCGTCAGGGCGGCGACGACCAGGTAGGTCGTCGCCACCGAGAACAGCGGCCGCGCGAGCAGGCCGCTGAGTCCCACGCCGATGGTCGCGACGATGACGATCTCGGCGATGAGCACCAGCAGCGCCACGAGGAGCACGAGAGGCTCGGCCCCGCCGCCGAGAAGGGAGATGGCGAGGAACGGCACCGCGACGATGAGGAAGGCGAAGCCGGTCGCGACGGCAGCGGTGAGCTTGCCCAGCATGATGTCACCGGTCGATGCGGTGGTCACCTGCACGGCGGCGAGCGTCGCGGCATCCCGATCGCCGTTGATGGTGTTGCCGCTCAGCGTCGGCGAGACGAGCACGACGAGCAGCAGCACCATGTTCACGACGATGGAGAACACTCCCGCGCCCACGAAGTCGCCCCAGGAGTACACGACGAAAGACAGAGCGGTGACTCCGAGCAGCAGGAGCGCGAACACTCCGAGCAGGATGTACCAGCCCACGCTCCGCAGCCGCTGGGTGAGCTCGAGACGGGCGATGGTGCGGATGTTCGCGAGGCTCATGCGCCCGCCTCCTCGGTGCGACGGTGGTTCACTGTCAGGAAGGCATGCTCCAGTGCGCTCTGCGCCGGAGCGAACTCCGACACCGGCAACCCGGCGTCCACGAGCAGCTTCAGCGCGTTCACCGCGGCTTCCTCGGCGTCGAAGCCCACCAGGACTCCCCCTCGGTCGACTCCGAGCGACTCGACGGGGAGCCCGAGCACCTGGGCGATCTGCCAGGCATCGGCACTCTGACGCGCGGCATCCGTTCCCTGGAGTCGGATCCGCCACGCGCGATCGGAGGATCGGCCGTCGGCGGCGTCGACCACCTGTCCCGCCACGAGGAACACCGAGTCGTCGACGACCTCCTCCAGCTCGGAGAGGATATGGCTCGAGATCAGCACCGTGCGCCCCTCGGCGGCGAACCGGCGCAGCAGGACCCGCAGATGGATCCGCGCCTCCGGATCGAGTCCGGATGCCGGCTCGTCGAGGAGGAGCACCTGCGGGTCGTGCACCAGGGCACGGGCCAGGCCCAGCTTCTGCTTCTGCCCCCGCGAGAGGACTCTCGCCGGCGCATCAGCGAGATCCGCGAGATCGACCAGCGCGAGCAGCTGGGCGGCACGCGCCTCGGCGTCGGCGCGAGGGATGCCGTACAGTCGCGCGGTCGTCGCTATCGTCTCCCTCGCGGAGAGCGACGGCCAGGCGCCGAGTGCGTCGGGCATCCAGCCCAGCATCCGACGGGCGGCGAGGGGATCGTCGGACGGATCGACGCCGCCGATGCGTATCGTTCCCGTGTCGGGCGCGAGCAGCGAGGCGAGCATCAGCAGCAGAGTCGTCTTGCCCGCTCCGTTGGGACCCACGAGCCCGGTGACGCGCCCCGGCTCTGCGCGCAGAGACGCCCCGCGCACCGCATGGACGCTTCCGAACGATCGGCTGACACTGTCGACGACGATTCCGGTCATGCGGTCAGTCTCGCATCCGACTCGGAAGAAATCCGGTCAGGCGTGCGGGACAGCCGATGCTCAGGCGCCGGTGCGAGAATCGACCGGTGCGCACGATCCTCAACATCATCTGGGTGATACTCGCGGGCTGGGCCCTGTTCCTCGGCTACGTCCTCGCGGGCATCGTGCTGTGCATCCCGATCGTCACCATCCCCTGGGCCATCGCCTCGTTCCGCATCGCCCGGTACGCGATCTGGCCCTTCGGGCGCGAGGTGGTCAGCAAGCCGACCTCGGGTGTCGGGTCGTTCCTCGGCAACGTGCTGTGGGTCGTGCTCGCGGGCTGGTGGCTCGCGATCGGTCACATCGTCTCCGGCATCCTGCTCTGCGTCACGATCATCGGCATCCCCATGGGCATCGCCGACTTCAAGATGGTGCCGGTCTCGCTGATGCCCTTGGGCAAGGAGATCGTCTCCACTCGACGCGGGGCCTTCGACAAGACCCTCTGAGCGTCGGTCTCCCTAGACTGGGCGCGATGGATGCCGACCGCCTGATCGCCTGGGACGAGGAGCTGCGCCGCGCGCACACCCGCCTTCGCGCGGCGCTGGACGCGACCCGCGACGCCCTCGACCGCGGAGCAGACGCTCCCGATGCCGCGCGCGAGCTCGCTCTGTTCTGCATCGGCTTCTGCGCCGCCCTCGACTCGCATCATCTCAGCGAGGACCGCGCGCTCTTCCCCGCCCTCCGCGAGGCCCACCCGGAATTCGGGACCGTCATCGACGCGCTCATGCGGGACCACTCGATGCTGGCCCATCTGCTGGGTGCATTGCGCACGGCCGTCGAAGGCGGCGAGAGCACAGCGAGCATCGAGGGGCACCTCGAGGGGATCGGCGCCATCATGGAGTCGCACTTCCGCTACGAGGAGCGCGAGATCCTCGAGCCGCTGCGCACGCTGCTCCTCGATCGGGACGTGGCCGACGTGCTCGGACCGCTCTGAATCGACGGCAGACCGAGGTCGGCGAACCGTTCAGCGGCGGAAGAAGTCGACCCCCAGGTCGGGGTGATCGACGAAGACGCCGTCCACGCCACTGCGAGCGATGACGCCCCACTCCGCCTCGTAGTCGCCGTACGCGCCACGCCCTCCATCGCCGCGGAACTCCGGCGAGAGGAACCCGTTCTCCGGTCGGCAGGTCCAGGTGAAGACCAGAAGTCCGCGCGCATGTGCGTCCGCGACGACGGTGCTGCCCTTCGCGAGGAGCATCTTCTTGTTCACGCTGATGCCGTCGACCAGGCCGACCAGCCCGTCGAGACCCGACTGCGCCACGGTCGCACGGTACGTGAGCGCCCGTGATCCCTGCGACGTGAGCAGGTCGAACGGCCTGCCCGCGGCCTCGATCAGGTAGACGTACGACGCGGCGACACCCCGCCCCTTGATCTCCGCGAGCACCGTCGACTCGAAGCACTCGACGATCAGGGGCAGCTCGCCGTCCGCCCATCCCGCTGCGCGCAGATCTCTCGCGATCAGGGGTGCGAGATCGAGTCCGATGCCGGCGAAATAGGTGGCGTGCTTCACCTCGAGCACGACGCCGATCTCGCGCCCGTGCTCCACAGACCCCTCACGCACGATGTCGAGGACGTCGACCAGTCGGAGGATCGGCTGAGAGCCGTCGAAGCTCGCGCTCGAGAGGCGCACCTCGGGCAGGCGTTCGCGGCTGCGCAGCGTCGAGAGCTCGGCCCAGGTGAAGTCCTCCGTGAACCAGCCGGTCAGCGACTCCCCGTCGACCTTCTTGGTCGTCCTGCGGTCGGCGAACTCGGGGTGCTCGGCGACGTCGGTCGTACCCGAGATCTCGTTCTCGTGCCGCACGACCAGCACGCCGTCCTTGGTGGCCACGACGTCGGGTTCGACGGCATCCACTCCCATCGCGAGCGCGAGCTCGTAGGACGAGCGCGTGTGCTCCGGGCGGTAGCCGGGCGCACCGCGATGCCCGATGACGAGGGGGGATTTCCTGGGCACGCTCACAGCGTAGGACACCCAGGTGAACGGCCGTTCCCGGTATCGTGGAGGAAAGCGACCTACAACCCACTTTGGAGTGAGGCCCACATGAGCAACTTCGCCTTCAACAATCCGGCGTTCCAGCAGCAGGATCCGCGCAACGTCGCGACCTACCCGGGTGCGCCGCAGGGCGCTCAGGGTGCGCAGGCCGCCTCGTTCCAGCACGGCACGATGGATGCCGCCGCGAACGCGCAGCTGGAGGGCATGTACGCGGCTCCCCCGGCCGGCGCGATCGAAACCGACCGCATGTCCGTCGAGGACACCGTCTGGAAGACCGCCGGACTCTTCACCATCCTGCTCGTCACCGCCGTCGTCGGCTGGTTCCTGACTCTGGGCGGCGTCGCCGCTCCCGAGATGAACCCCTACGACCGCTTCCAGCCGAACCTCCTCCCCTGGGTCGTCGGCGCACTCGGTGGCTTCGTGCTGGCGATGGTCATCACCTTCACTTCGCGCAAGAAGGTGCGCCCCGCGCTGATCTTCGCCTACGCCGCATTCGAGGGCCTCTTCATCGGTGGCATCTCGGCATTCTTCGAGGTCCTGTGGCCCGGCATCGTCATGCAGGCGACCCTGGCCACGGTCTCGGTGGTCGGCGTCACCCTCGCCCTCTTCGCCAGCGGAAAGATCCGCGCGACGAAGAAGGCCACCAAGATCTTCATGATCGCCATGGTCGGCTACCTCGTCTTCTCGCTGCTGAACCTCGTCCTCATGTGGACGGGCGTCCTGCCGCAGGGACAGGCGTTCGGCCTCTACAGTGCCGAGATCTTCGGCATCCCGCTCGGTCTGATCATCGGTGTCCTCGTGGTCATCATGGCCGCCTACTCGCTGGTGCTCGACTTCGATCAGATCCAGCAGGGCGTGCGCAACGGCGCTCCCCGCAAGTACGGCTGGCTCGGTGCCTTCGGCATCATGGTCACGGTCGTCTGGCTCTACGTCGAGATCCTCCGGATCATCGCGATCGTCCGCGGCAGCAACTGACCGCAGCTGAGCGATCATGAGGCCCGCCCCCCGAGAGGGGGCGGGCCTCATTGCATACCCGGGGGCCGAGCGCAAGGGGTGGCTGACGATTCTCAGTCCGTGCAAAGGTGGTCTCTACGAGCCCTGGCACCCCGGGGCTCACGAATAAATAGGAGCTGAACATGAGCTTTCTCGGATTCCTTCTTCTCGGCCTCATCGCCGGCGCGATCGCGAAGCTGATCCTCCCCGGCAAGCAGGGCGGCGGCTGGTTCATCACGCTGCTGCTCGGCGTCGTCGGAGCCCTCCTGGGTGGATGGCTCGGAAGCCTGATCCTCAACCGTCCTCTCACCGAGTTCTGGGACCTCGGCACCTGGCTCCTCGCCATCGGCGGCTCGATCATCGTGCTGCTGATCTACGGTCTGATCGTGGGACGCGGCAGCAAGGCGCGCAGCTGACGCCACCGCAGAATCGGAACCGCCCTCTTCCTCAGCGCTGCTGCGGAGGAGGGCGGTTCTCTGTGTGCGAGACGTACGTGGCGCTGTCAGCGCTCCGACGCCTTGGCCTGCAGCAGCGCTCGCTCCCGATCATTGCCTGCAAGACCGGCGGCGACCGCGAACTCGCTGCGTGCCTCCTCGTGACGACCGAGCCTGAGCAGCAGCTCACCGCGCGTCGCGGGCAGCAGATGATAGCCCGACAGCACACCCGATGCCGCGAGTCGGTCGACGATCTGCAGGGCAGAGGCCGGGCCCGTCGCCATGGCCACCGCCGCCGCCCTGTTGAGCTCCACCACCGGCGACGGAGCGATGCGCCCGAGCGCCTCGTACAGCAGCACGATGCGCTCCCAGTCGGTGTCGTCGACCGAGTCTGCCGTCGCGTGGCACTCGGCGATGGCCGCCTGCAGGCCGTAAGGGCCTCGACCCGAGCCGAGGGAGTCGGCGGCGGCCAGCGCGGTCCGCCCGCGCGCGATCCGCCCGCGGTCCCAGCGCCGGCGGTCCTGGTCTGCCAGCAGCACCGGCTCGCCGAGAGCGTCGACCCGGGCGGGGAAGCGCGCGGCCGTGAGCTCCATGAGCGCGAGCAGACTGTGCACATCGCGCTCGCGCGGCATCAGAGCAGCGAGGACTCGCGTCAGCCTGATGGCCTCGAGGCTCAGTTCCGGTCGCATCCAGTCGGACCCGCTGCTCGCCGCGTGCCCCTCGTTGAAGATCAGATACAGCACGCTGAGGATGGCCCCCAGACGCTCTTCCTGCTCCCGCCGCGGCGGCATCTCGAAGGGGACGCGCGCGGCTCCGAGAGTCTTCTTGGCCCGGACGATGCGCTGCTGCACGGTCGCCGTCGGCACGACGAAGGCACGGGCGATCTCCTCGCTCGACAGGCCGCCCACCACCCGCAGGGTCAGCGCCACCTGCGCTTCCCTCGAGAGCACGGGATGGCAGGAGATGAAGACCAGCCGGAGAACGTCGTCGTCGATCGCATCCGGGTCCCACGGCGTTGTGTCCGCCGCCTCGCTCTGTTCTCGCTCGAGGTCGTGCGCGAGCGCCGCCATCCGGTCGTCGAGCCGTTCGCGGCGCCGCCAGCCGTCGATCGCCTTGCGCTTCGCCACCGCCGTCAGCCAGGCCGCCCCGTTGCGCGGCACACCCTCGACGGGCCACTGCTGCAGAGCATACAGCAGAGCCTCCTGCGCGAGGTCCTCTGCGAGACCGAAGTCGCCGACCACTCGGGTCAGCGTCGCGACGATCTTCGCCGACTCGATGCGCCAGACGGCCGCGACGG
>CAUQIW010000004.1:0-236493 GCA_963518515.1 uncultured Microbacterium sp. | reverse complement strand
GGAGTGGGGGAGATGGAGTGGAGGGAGTGGGGGAGATGGAGTGGAGGGAGTGGGGGAGATGGAGTGGAGGGTGGGGGAGTTGGAGTGGGGGGAGTAGGGGAGGTTGGGGGGGAGTTGGGGAGACGGATTGGGAGGAGGGAGTTGGAGGGGGAGGAGGGAGGGGGAGTTGGGGAAGGGGCGGCCGAGGGTGCTCAGTGCAGGGCGTCGTCGGCGGGCGAGCGGGTCCAGCGGGTGAAGCGGACGGTGAGTCCGGCGCGCGTGGGACCTGCGAGGAACGGACCGGCGGATGCCGCGGCGTCGCCGTCGAACGGGGCCACCCGCACGAGCCGCCAGTCGCCGGCACCGGCTCGCGCGCGCACGATGACCGAATCCGCCCAGCGGCTCACTCGCACGGTGACCTCCTCGTCGAGCCACTCGTCGACATGGCCGACCGACCAGTCCGAGCGGATGTCGGTGACCACCGCTCCCAGGCCCAGGTGGCCGTCGGCGTACTCGACGCCCGCCTTCACCCAGTGCTCGTCGTCGATCCTCACGAAGACGCCGGCCTGGTCGAACTGACCGTCCCAGGGCGCGCGGAAGGAGACGTCCATCGCCTCGCCCACGCGCAGCGGAGAGAGCAGACCGTGCTCGGTGTCGTGCACGAAGCCGTAGGCGGTGTGCCTCCAGGCGTCGCTTCCTTCGACCGCGGTCACGTCGATGGCGTCGTCGTGGGGGACGACCGAGACCGGGTCGGTGGTCCAGGATCCGTCTGACCAGGGGATGATGTGTGAGTCGGGCATATTCCCAGAGTATAACCAAATGAGGCATAAACGAAAGTTATTCGTGATATGGTTATGTCATGGTCGTCGCAGTGCTCGCTGACATCGTCGGTTCTCGCAGGCTCGACGACCGATCCGCCGCGCAGCAGGTTCTCGACCGCACGATCGCGGGTGTCGATGGGGATCTGCCGCTCGCCCTGCATCCGCTGACGCCCACCGTGGGAGACGAGCAGCAGGGCGTGTACCGCACGCTCGAGGACGCGATGGTCTCGCTGCTGATGATTCAGCTACGTCTTCCCGACGGCATCGCCTTCCGGTTCGGGATCGGGATCGGCGAGGTGCGCGCCGTCGACTCGGTGCACGGAGAGCTGGCGGACGGACCCGGATGGTATGCGGCGCGCTCGGCGATCGAGACGGTGCACGCCCGAGAAGGACGCGCCGTGCCGAGGACGAGGACATGGATTGTCGGAGCCCCGGAGCAGGATGAGGTCATGGAGTCCACGATCGCCGCGTCGAACGCCTACCTCCTCGCGCGCGACGAGCTGGTGGGGGCGATGAACGAACGCGAACGGCGCCTGACCTACGGGCGGTTGGTCGGTCGGTCGCAGCACGAGCTCGCGACGGAGGAGGGCATCTCCCAGCCGAGCGTCTCGAAGTCGCTGCGCAACGCGGGCAGCGCCGCGCTTCTCGAGGGCGTCGCCGCGCTGAGGGGAGTGGCCAGATGATCGTCGCCGGGTTCGTGCTGCTCGCCGTGGGGGCGGCAGATCTCGTCCGTCAGTTCGCTCCTCGACGGTGGGTCGGATATCTCACCGTGGCCGTGATCCTGCTGCTGCTCGGCAGCGTGAGCGATGCGCTCCTGCCGATGCTCGCAGCGCTCGTGATCGGAGCCCTCTGGGTGTGGTGCATGCCGTCCGAGAGGCAGGCGCCGCTCGGATTCTGGCCCGCCGTGCTTCTCGGCGTGCTGAGCGTCGGCTCCGTCGTCTGGATGGGGGCACGGGCGGAGGCCGGTCTGATCGGCTCGGTCTGGGATCTGCGGTCTCCCTTCGGGGACGTGCCGTTCGACCTCGCGATGCTCGCGCTGGGCACCGGCGTCTTCCTGCTCGAATCCTCGAACCTGATCGTTCGGGCGGCGCTCGACGGCGAGCACACCTGGCGCCCCGTGGATCCCGGACGCGCACCCGCGGGAACGATGCCTGCAGAGACGGTTCCTGCAGAGACGGCGCCGGTCGAGACGGCACCCGCTGAGACAGCACCCGCTGAGACGACCTCCGTCGACACCCCGCCTCTCGTCGACACCCCGCCTCTCGTCGACACCCCGCCTCTCGTCGACACTCCGCCTCTCGTCGACACCCCGCTTCTCGTCGACACGACGCCGCTTCGCGATCCGCGCGCCGGCTTCAAGGGCGGACGTCTGATCGGGCCGCTCGAGCGCATGCTCGTGATGATCCTCACGCTCGCGGCCGCCTATCCGATCCTCGCCGCGATGCTCGCGGCGAAGGGCATCGTCCGATTCCCCGAGATCTCGCGCGACGGAGAGACCGGAGCCCGTGCCGAGTACTTCCTCGTGGGCAGTCTCGTGAGCTGGGTGATCGCTCTGAGCGCCGCTTTCCTGGTCTGGTGGGCCGCGCACAGCTGATCCCTCGTCGAGGCCGATCAGCGACGCCTCCGCTGATAGCCTGGAAAGCGTGTCTGATACCGATCTGACGACCGCGCCGGTCGCTCTCGACCCCTCGTTCGAGAACGTGTGGGATGAGCTGCTCTGGCGTGGACTCGTCCATGTGTCCACCGACCAGGAGGCGCTGCGCGCCCTTCTCGCAGGGGACCCGATCACGTATTACTGCGGCTTCGACCCGACCGCTGCGAGTCTGCACCTCGGCAACCTCGTGCAGCTGCTGACCCTCCGGCGCATCCAGCTCGCCGGCCACAGGCCTCTCGGCCTCGTCGGAGGCTCGACGGGGCTGATCGGAGACCCTCGACCGACCGCGGAGCGCACGCTCAACACCCGCGAGACTGTCGAGGAGTGGGTGGGTCGCCTGCGCGCACAGGTCGAGCGGTTCCTGAGCTTCGAGGGCGACAACGCCGCGCGCATGGTGAACAACCTCGACTGGACCGCACCCATGTCGGCCATCGACTTCCTGCGTGAGATCGGCAAGCACTACCGCGTCGGCACGATGCTGAAGAAGGACGCGGTCGCCGCGCGTCTGAACTCCGACGAGGGCATCAGCTACACGGAGTTCAGCTACCAGGTGCTGCAGGGGATGGACTTCCTCGAGCTGTACCGCCAGTACGGGTGCGTCCTGCAGACCGGTGGATCCGACCAGTGGGGCAACCTGACGAGCGGGACCGACCTCATCCGGCGCGCGGAAGGCGTCTCGGCGCACGCGATCGGCACACCGCTGATCACGAACAGCGACGGCACCAAGTTCGGCAAGAGCGAGGGCAACGCGATCTGGCTCGACCCCGAGATGTGCAGCCCGTACCGGATGTACCAGTTCTGGCTGAGCACGACGGATGCCGACGTCATCGACCGACTGAAGGTCTTCACGTTCCTCGACCGCAGCGAGATCGAGGGCTACGCCGCTCTCGTCGAGTCCGAGCCGTTCCGCCGCGCCGCCCAGAAGCGCCTCGCGCTCGAGGTCGTCGCCACCGTGCACGGCATCGAGGCGGCGGCGGCGGTCATCGCGGCATCCGACGCGCTTTTCGGCCAAGGCGACCTGACCGCGCTCGACGCCACCACGCTGCGGACCGCTTTGGAGGAGCTGCCCCACGCGAGTGCGGCCGCAGGAACCCCGGTCGTCGAGCTGCTCGTCGCGACCGGCCTGGTGTCGAGCCTGTCAGAGGCGCGACGCGCGATCGCTCAGGGCGGCGTCACCCTCGACGGCCAGCGCGTCGAAGACGACCTGGCCACCGTGCAGGGCACGCTTCCCGGACGAGTCTCCGTGCTGCGTCGCGGCAAGAAGACACTCGCGGGAGTCTTCGTCGACTGAGCGGGCGCACGACCACTGTCGACGGCGGCGATCTGGGATGCTCCCAGGTCGCCGCCGTTAGGCTTTCGCCCGTCAGCCCGTCAGCCCGTCAGCCCGTCGACAGGAGCACGCCGATGCCGTTCACGCCGAGCCACGCGCTGGTCGCCCTGCCGTTCATCCGCACTCCGTTGGTGCCGGCGGCGATCGCGATCGGGGCGATGACTCCCGATCTGCCGCTCTTCCTGCGGGGTGTGGGGCTCGACTACTCGTTCACCCACACCCTCGGCAACGTGGTGTGGACCGCGCTCGTCGCCTTCGTGCTGTTCCTCGTCTGGCGTGTCGTGCTGCGTCCGGCCGTGGGCGAGCTGACGCCGCCGTGGCTGTCACGTCGTCTGCCCGCCGACTGGTCGCGCTCCGGCGTGGACGCCGCGCGCGGGGCGATCGGCATCGGCGGGCAGCGCCGCCTCTATCCGGCGCTGCTCGCGGTCTCGCTCATCCTGGGCGTTCTCTCGCACATCGCCTGGGACCTCTTCACGCACGAGGGACGATGGGGAGTGCAGGTGTTCCCGGCCCTCGACGAGATGTGGGGGCCGCTCACCGGCTTCAAGTGGCTGCAGCACGGATCGAGCGTCGCGGGGCTCGTGGTGATCGGGATCTGGGCTCTGCTCAGGCTGCGCCGAGCAACCCCGCGAGACGCCGTCGTGCAGGTCGTTCCCGCCGGGGTGCGCATCGCGTGGTGGATGTCGCTGCCGGTGATCCTCGTCACCGCCACGGTCGTGGGGTACCTCGCGTACGGGCCCTTCTCTCCCGAGTTCACGTATCAGCATCTGGCGTATCGGATGCTCCCGCCGGCGTGCGCGCTGTGGGGGGCGCTCACGCTCGCGCTCTGCCTCGCGCTCCCGGCGTTCCGTCGCTCCGCGGCCCGCCGTGGCGTCCGACCGGCGGCCGACGTCGCACCGTAAAGTAGAGGCGTGAGCGACGAGACGACGAACGCACCGACCGATGGTCTGTGGAGTCGCCTGCGCCTGATCGAGGGCCAGCCGCTGGCGGATCGGGCCGACGCGTACTCCGGACTGCATGACGAGCTGTCCCGACGCCTCGAGAGCGGCACGAAGCACGACCAGCGCGATGCGCCGGGTCCCCGATGACCCGACTCGATGCCGCCCTCGCCGCCCGAGGACTCGCACGCTCGCGTACGCACGCGGCCACCCTGATCGCCGACGGACTCGTCAGCGTCTCAGGACGGCCCGTCGTCAAGGCATCGACACCGGTGTCCGACTCCGATGAGCTCTCGGTCGCGGGTGCCGACCACTACGTCGGGCGGGCGGCCCACAAGCTGCTCGCCGCGCTCGACGGCTTCGGCGTCGATGCCACAGGTCGACTGGCTCTCGACATGGGCGCATCGACGGGCGGCTTCACACAGGTGCTCCGGGAACGCGGGGCGCGCCGGGTGCTCGCCGTCGACGTCGGTCACGATCAGCTGGCTCCGGCCATCGCCGCGGATCCGGGCGTTGTGCTCGTCGAGGGATTCAACGTGCGCCACATGACTCCGGAGAGCCTCCGCGAGGCGACGGGAGAGCCCGATGCGCCGGATCTCATCGTCGGCGACCTGTCCTTCATCTCGCTCGAGCTCGTCCTCCCGGCTGTCACCGGGGTCGCTGCTCCCGCATCCGACATCATCCTGCTGGTGAAGCCGCAGTTCGAGGTGGGGCGCACGGCGGTGCGCGGCGGTCTGGTCACCGATCCGGCGACCCGCGCGGATGCGGTCTCGCGCACCGTGTGGAGCGCCTGGGATTCGGGCCTCGGGATGCTCGGCATACTGCCCTCGCCGATCCTCGGCACCCACGGCAACTCCGAGTACCTGGTGCACCTCGCGCCGGGGCGCGGCTCCGATCCGTCAGAATGGTCGGACCGCATCAATGCATTGGCAGGGGGACGATGAACGAGCGCAACATCCTGGTCGTCGCCCATGCGGGCCGCGATGCGACGGTGGCGGCCGCACGTCGGGTGATCGATGAGCTGCGCGAGGCCGGTGCGCGCCCCGTGCTGGCCGCAGACGACAGCGCCGAGCTGCAGATCGTCGACGCGCACTTCGCCGACGTCGACGTGCTCGGTGTCACCGTGCAGCAGAACGAGCTCGAGCTCGCCATCGTGCTCGGCGGCGACGGTACGATCCTGCGCGCCGCGGAGCTGGTGCGCGGATGCTCCGCACCGGTGCTCGGCATCAACATGGGGCACGTCGGCTTCCTCGCCGAGATCGATCGCGACGACATGGATGCCGCGGTCGGCCGCGTCATCGCCCGCGACTACGAGGTCGAGGAGCGTCTCGCGCTCTCCGTGCGGGTGAAGGACGTCGACGGAACCGTCGTCTACGAGACGTTCGCCCTCAACGAGGCCACGGTCGAGAAGGCCAGCCGCGAGCGCATGATCGAGGTCGTGCTCGAGATCGACGGCCTCCCTCTCTCGAGCTTCGCCTGCGACGGGATGGTCGTCTCGACGCCCACCGGGTCGACGGCCTACAACTTCTCGGCGGGCGGACCGGTGATCTGGCCGAGCGTCGAAGCCATCTCCGTGGTCCCGCTGTCCGCGCACGCGCTCTTCGCCAAGCCGCTGGTCGTGAGCCCGGATGCCGCCGTGGCCATCGAGATGCTCGAGCGCACCTCGGGATCCGGCATCCTCTGGTGCGACGGCCGCCGCTCGCACGAGCTGCCGCCCGGGGCGAGGGTCGTGGTGCGCCGGTCGTCACGCCCCGTGCGTCTGGCGCGCCTGCACCCCACCGCCTTCACGAACCGGCTGGTGCGCAAGTTCCAGCTGCCGGTCGCGGGCTGGCGCGGACAGGGCCCCGTCGCATGATCGAGGAGATGCGGATGCAGGGGCTCGGCGTCATCTCCGATGCCGTGCTGCCCCTCGGCGCGGGGTTCACCGCGATCACCGGCGAGACCGGAGCCGGCAAGACGATGGTCGTCACAGGCCTCGGTCTGCTGCTCGGT
The DNA here is from genome assembly GCA_963518515.1 of uncultured Microbacterium sp. Lineage (GTDB taxonomy): Bacteria > Actinomycetota > Actinomycetes > Actinomycetales > Microbacteriaceae > Microbacterium. The sequence goes on along the minus strand of CAUQIW010000004.1, from coordinate 229,779 downwards.
CAGCGAGCCGATTCGGGAGCCGTGCGCGCGGGTGCGACCCAGGCCTCGGTGGCCGGGGTGTGGATCGTGCCGGAGACCGGGGAGATCGCCGACATCGTCGCGGACGCGGGAGGCGAGCTCGAACCCGCAGGCTCCGGGACGGCGGAGCTGTACGTGTCGCGCACGCTCAGTGCCGAGGGCCGCAGCAGAGCCAGCGTTGGAGGCCGTGCCGCCCCGGCCGGCGTGCTGTCCGCTCTGGCCGATGAACTCGTCGTCGTGCACGGGCAGTCCGAGCAGCTGCGCCTTCGTTCGGCCGCGGCCCAGCGCGATGCGCTCGACCGATTCGGCGGAGCCCCGATAGCGAAGGCTCTCGACGCCTACGCCGCGGCCTTCTCGCGGTGGCGCGAGCTCGATGCCGAGATCGTCGACATCACCCAGAACCGCGACCGGCGCGCTGACGAGGCCGCACGACTCAGGGAGGCGCTGGCGCTCATCGAGGCCACGGCGCCCGAGCCGGGGGAGGACGTCGAGCTCGCCACCCGCGCCGAGCGGCTCGCGAACGCCGAAGAGCTGCGCATCGCCGCGTCGCTGGCCCATTCCGCGCTCTCGAGCGAGGAAGGCGAGCCCGATGCCTCCGCGCTCGTCGCCGAAGCACGCCGGGCGCTCGAGCGCGTGTCCGACGGGACTCTCGCCGACATCGCGGAAGGACTCGCCGACATCGGGTACCGCATCGCCGATGTCGCCGGCCAGCTCTCGGCCTATCTCGCCGACCTCGACGAGGCCGGCCCTCATGAGCTCGCCGCCGTCGAAGAGCGTCGCGCCGCGCTCGGCACGCTCGTCAGGGCGCACGGGTCGCTCGACGAGGCGCTCGAGCTCTGGCAGACGGGGTCGGCGCGACTGGCCGACCTCGACGATGACGGCGAGCGTCTGCAGCGCCTCGAGGCGGAGCGCGACGCCGCCCGCGAGGAGCTCGACTCCCTGGCAGCGCTGCTGACGGGCGAGCGCACCTCGGCCGCCGCCCGCCTGGGCGAGGCCGTGACCGAGGAGCTGCACGCGCTCGCGATGCCGGACGCCCGCCTCGAGGTCTCGGTCTCGGCGGGGTCGGAGACGGCGCACGGACGCGACGACGTCGCCATCCTGCTCGCCCCGCACCCAGGGGCCGAGCCCCGATCGGTGGCGAAGAGTGCCTCAGGCGGCGAGCTCTCGCGCGTTATGCTCGCGATCGAGGTCGTCATCGCCGCGACCGACCCGGTGCCGACGTTCGTGTTCGACGAGGTCGACGCGGGGATCGGAGGCGCCGCCGCGATCGAGGTCGGACGACGACTCGCCCGACTCGCCGAGAAGTCGCAGGTGATCGCGGTGACGCATCTCGCGCAGGTCGCCGCCTTCGCCACCAACCATCTCTCGGTCGTGAAGTCCCACGACGGAGCAGTCACCGCCTCGAGTGTGCGCCGTCTCGAGGGCGAGGAGCGCGAGGCCGAGATGGCCCGACTCCTGTCGGGACTGACCGATTCCGACGCCGCTCTCACCCACGCCCGTGAACTTCTCAGCCTCGGTGGCTGAACCGACTGTTAGGATTGAAGCCCGTGATGAACTCTTCTTCTGCGGGGCCCAAGAACGACACGACCAAACACATCTTCGTGACTGGTGGTGTCGTTTCGTCTTTGGGCAAGGGGCTGACGGCCGCGAGCCTCGGCAACCTGCTCACGGCCCGCGGACTGCGCGTCGTGATGCAGAAGCTCGATCCCTATCTGAACGTCGACCCCGGCACGATGAACCCGTTCCAGCACGGCGAGGTCTTCGTCACGGATGACGGAGCCGAGACCGATCTCGACATCGGGCACTACGAGCGGTTCCTCGACATCAACCTGTCGCAGGCCGCCAACGTGACCACGGGACAGATCTACTCGCAGGTGATCGCGCGCGAGCGCCGCGGCGAGTACCTCGGCGACACCGTGCAGGTGATCCCGCACATCACCGACGAGATCAAGCGCCGCATGCGCCTGCAGGCGACGGAGGAGCCGCGCCCCGACGTGATCATCACCGAGGTCGGCGGAACCGTGGGCGACATCGAGTCGCAGCCGTTCCTCGAGGCCGCGCGCCAGCTGCGTCACGAACTCGGACGCGACAGCGTGTTCTTCGTGCACGTGTCGCTCGTGCCCTTCATGGGTGCCTCCGGCGAGCAGAAGACCAAGCCCACCCAGCACTCGGTCGCGGCCCTCCGCCAGGTCGGAATCCAGCCGGACGCGCTGGTGCTGCGCAGCGATCGTCCGGTGAGCGAGAGCAACCGCAACAAGATCGCCCTCATGTGCGACGTCGACGCCGAGGGCGTCATCAACACGGTCGACCTGCCGAGCATCTACGACATCCCGTCGACGCTGAACGACCAGGGACTGGACTCGTACATCGTGCGTCGTCTCGGTCTCGACCAGAAGGCCGCAGACGAGGTCGACTGGTCGCGCTGGAGCAAGGTCCTGCACGCCGTGCACAACCCCAAGCACGAGGTCACCATCGGCCTGGTCGGCAAGTACATCGACCTGCCGGACGCCTACCTCTCGGTGACCGAGGCCCTCAAGGCGGGCGGGTTCGCACAGGAGACCAAGGTCAACATCCGCTGGATCCCGTCCGACCTGTGCGAGACGCCCGAGGGCGCCAAGGATCAGCTCGGCGCGCTCGACGGCATCTGCATCCCCGGTGGCTTCGGCATCCGCGGCATCGAGGGCAAGCTCGGCGCCCTGAGGTTCGCGCGCGAGCAGGGCATCCCGACTCTCGGACTGTGCCTCGGCCTGCAGTGCATGGTGATCGAGTACGCGCGGCATGTCGCCGGCATCGACGGAGCCTCCTCGAGCGAGTTCGACCCCGAGACCACCGAGCCCGTCATCGCCACGATGGCCGAGCAGATCGACATCCTCGACGGCGGCGACCTCGGCGGAACGATGCGGTTGGGCCTCTACCAGGCCGCCCTCGCCGAGGGGTCGCTGGCGCGCGAGCTCTACGGCGCGCCGGAGGCGTCCGAGCGCCATCGCCACCGCTACGAGGTGAACAACGCCTACCGCGACGTCCTGGCCGATGCGGGTCTCGTGTTCTCGGGCCTCAACCCCGAGCTCGACCTCGTCGAGTACGTCGAGCTGCCGCGCGACGTGCACCCGTACTACATCGCCACGCAGGCGCACCCCGAGCTGCGCTCGCGCCCGACCGATCCGCACCCCCTGTTCCGCGGACTGGTCGGAGCCGCCATCGAGCGCCACCGTTCGAGCGAGCTGTTCGACGTCGAAGAGGGCTGATCGATGACCGATGCGCTGCGCGATGAGGAGCTCTCACCCGAGATCCTCCAGAGCGATCTCGTGTACGAGGGACGGGTCTGGGATGTGCGCTCCGACCGCGTCCGCTACGGCGACGGTGAGATCGTGCGCCAATACGTCGACCACACCGGTGCGGTGGCGATCGTCGCCATCGACGACGAGGGGCGGGTCCTGCTCATCCAGCAGTACCGGCATCCGATCAGGCACCGCGACTGGGAGCTGCCGGCCGGGCTTCTCGACATCGAGGGCGAAGAGCCTCTCCGAGCGGCTCAGCGCGAGCTCGCGGAGGAGGCCGACCTCGAGGCCTCGCACTGGGAGCCTCTGCTCAGCACTTTCGCGACTCCCGGCGGCAGCAACGAGATCGTCCACTTCTTCCTCGCGACGGGGCTGACGAGCATCGCCGATGCGCACCCGCGCGAAGACGAGGAGGCGGACATCCGCGTCGAGTGGGTCGCGCTGACCGAGGCGACGGATGCCGTCATCGAGGGCCGCATGCACAATGCGCTCCTCGCCATCGGCCTGCTCGCCGCCGAACGGCGCCGCTCGGCGGAGTAGTCCGTGCAGCTCGCGAGTGCTCTGGATTCGTATCTGCGGCACGTCACGATCGAGCGCGGACTGAGCGAGCACACGATCGCGGCATATCGTCGCGATCTCGGCGGATACCTCGAGTGGCTCGCCGACGACGGCATCGACGACACATCGGAGATCACGCCGGCGGTGGTGGGCCGTTTCATCGCCGACCGCTCGGGAGGCGACCCACCCCCTGCCGCCTCGAGCCTCGCGCGCCTGCAGTCGTCGGTCCGTGGGTGGCACCGCTTCCTCACACGTGAGGAGATCGAGGTCGACGACCCCAGCGGTCGCCTGCGCCCTCCCAAGGCGGCTCGCCGGCTGCCCAAGGCTCTGACGATCGAGCAGGTCGAGCGTCTCCTCGACGCCCCGCCCGCGGATGAGCCGATCGGCCTCCGGGATCGCGCGCTTCTCGAGTTGCTCTACGCGACGGGTGCCAGAGTGTCGGAAGCCGTCGGCCTCGACGTCGACGACCTCGCCCATGGCGATGTGCTGCGGCTCCGCGGCAAGGGGTCGAAGGAGCGCATCGTTCCCGTGGGCTCCTTCGCCCGCGCTGCAGTGGACGCATATCTGACCAGGGTCCGGCCGGGTCTCGCGTCGCGCGGAAGGGCGTCCGCCCGTCTCTTCCTCGGCGCGCGCGGGGCGCCGCTCTCGCGGCAGAGCGCATGGCTGGTGATCCGCTCCGCCGCGGAACGTGCGCAGATCACCTCGGAGGTGTCGCCGCACACCCTTCGCCACTCGTTCGCCACGCATCTGCTTCAGGGAGGGGCCGACGTCAGGGTCGTGCAGGAGCTGCTCGGACACGCCTCGGTGGCGACCACGCAGATCTACACGCACGTCTCCGTCGACACGCTGCGCGACGTCTACATCACCTCGCATCCGCGCGCGAGATGAGCGCGCGGCAGCGCTGTCGTCATCCCGCGGGCTCATCCACGTCATCCATTTGGGGGACGCGAAGAATCGCTCGCGCTGTCTAGTCTTACTCGAGACATCCGACCGCTCTGGTCGCTCGACGAAGGAGTACGACATGCGTTCCACCGGACCTCTGGCGGCCATCGCCGTCACCGCACTGGCGGTCGCCCTGACGGGCTGCTCGGGAAACGCCGGTGGCGGTGAACTGACCTACGAGGACTCTCCGCTGAACGAGTACCTCTCCGCGGCCTACGGCGGCGACCTCTCTCCCGAAGAGCAGCAGAAGCAGTTCGAGGAGCAGCAGCGTCAGCAGGAGGAGCTGATGGCCGAGTGCATGGCCGACGAGGGCTTCGAGTACACCCCGAACACCGCGAACGGCGGAGCGGTCTTCTCGGGCGACGACGTCGAGTGGGAGCCGGAGAAGAAGGAGTGGGTCGAGAAGTACGGGTACGGCATCGTCAACAGCCCCTACAGCGAGAGCATGGGGGAGGAGCAGACGGATCAGTACGTCGATCCGAATCAGGAGTACGTGGAGTCGCTGTCGGAATCGGAGCAGACCGCCTTCTACGAGACCGCCTACGGGGTGCCGCCCGAGGAGGACGAGCTCGGTGAGGACGGCAGCTACGAGTACAACTGGGAGGACGCGGGATGCCAGGGGTGGGCCCAGCACGAGCTTCAGGGCGAGGACCCGTGGCAGTCGGATGAGTTCGCCGACCTCCGCGACAGGATGACCGAGCTCTGGACCTCGACCCAGGAGGCTCCGGAGTTCAAGGAGCTGAACGCGAAGTGGGTCGCGTGCATGGACGACGGAGGGCAGCCGGGATTCGCGGCGCAGATGGACGCCCAGCAGTCGATCTCCGACGAGCAGACGGCGATCTTCGACGCCGCCTACGGCGACGGGTCGACCGAGATCGACACGGAGTCGCCCGACTTCGTCGAGCCGAGTGAGAGCCCCGAGATGAAGGCTCTGGGTGAGCGCGAGATCGAGATCGCGCTCGTCGACCTCGACTGCCGCACGAAGACCTCGTACACCGAGGAAGCGCTCAAGATCCAGTTCGATCTGGAGGAGCGCTTCATCGCCGACAACAAGGCGGAACTCGAGGCGTTCAAGGCCGCGGCCGAGCAGAACAGCTGAAATGAAGGACGACGACACCCCCACCACGGAACTGCCCGCCGAACTGCTCTCCGGCGACGATGCGCCGGAGGAGAACATCGACACGTCCCGCGTCAGCGGTTGGAGACGGATCCTCCGCGGCAACCGCACACTCTGGATCGTGGCGCTGTGCGCGGTCGTCAGCCTGGTGGCCGGCCTGCTGGTCGGACGCTTCCTGATCTCACCCGCCGAGGCCGGCGAGACCCCTGAGCCCGGTCTTGTGACCGTGCCGGTGGAGTTCGGACCGCTCAGCAACGATGTCACCCTGCGTGCGGATGTCGGATACGCGGATGCCGTCGACGTCACGATCGACACGACCGGCGGCGGCAGCGTCGTCACCGGTGCGGTGCCGGAACTCGGCGCGACCCTCAGCCCGCTGTCGATCGCGCTCGAGATCGAGGGCCGACCCGTCATCGTGCTCCCCGGCGAGCTGCCGGCCTACCGGACGCTGCGCGTGGGCGTCTCGGGCCCCGACGTGGTGCAGCTCAAGCAGGCGCTGGTGAGCATCGGGATCGACGCGGGCGACGTGGCCTCGAATCTCTTCGACCAGCCGACCGCGAATGCGGTCGGCCAGCTCTACGCGCAGGCGGGGTACCCCGCGCCCACACCGGAAGAGGGTGCGGAGGAGACGGTGCGTGCCGCCGAGGAGGGACTGAGGTCGGCCGAGAGCGGGGTGGCGCAGGCGGAGCAGGCGCTCACCGCGGCCGGGGCCGGACCCACGAAGCTCGAGGCCTACCAGGCGGATGTCGCAGTCGCTCGTGCCGAGCAGGCACTGGTCGACGCGCGCAACGGCACCGCTCCCGAAGGCACCTCGGTGCAGCAGGCGGAGTGGGATCTGCAGACCGCGCGTCTCGAGCGCGATCAGCTGTGGGCGGCGAAGAACACCGGCGCCGAGCGCGCCGCTCTGGACTCGGCGCGCGCACAGGTCGATTCCGCGGCCCAATCGCTGGAGAGCGCGCGTCAGAGCGTGCTTCCCTTCCTCCCGTCGAGCGAGGTGCTGTTCCTCACCGAGCTGCCTCGCAGGGTCGACGCGGTGAATGTCTCCCGTGGGACGTCGATATCGGGAGCGGTGATGACGGTGTCCGGCGCGACGGTGCGGCTCACCGGGGCCGCGGCCGAGGCCGACGCACGTCTGCTCCAGGTGGGAGCCGAGGGCACCTTCGAGCTGCCGGACGGCACGGAGCAGCGCGCGGTCATCGTCGAGCTCACCCCCGGCAAGGACAGCAAGTCGAGATGGGAGGTCCTGTTCGAGCCCGATGCTCTCACCCCGGAGCAGATCACTCAGCTGCAGGGCGCGAACGTGCGCGTGCGCATCGCCGTCGGCGCGACGGAGGGAGACGTCCTCTCGGTACCCCTCGCGGCACTGACCGCCGGACCGGGTGGCGAGTCGCGCGTCGAGGTGGCGGAGTCGGATCCTCGTGGGGGCGCCGACACCGAGACCCGCATGGTCGTGGTCGAGACCGGGCTCGCGGCGAAGGGCGCCGTGGAGGTCACCGCGGTCGAGGGAGAGCTCGACGAGGGCGACCTCGTGGTGGTCGGCGAGTGATGTCCGCCCAGGCCGTCGGAGAGACGGATGCGGCGGCGGAGCCCGTGGTGCCGGCGGACGCGGCATCCTCGCCGCTCGTCGAACTCCGCGATGTGACCCGCTCCTTCCCCGGACCGCCCGAGGTGCAGGCGCTGAAGGCCGCGACGCTGTCGATCGACGCGGGCGACTACCTCTCGATCGTCGGCCCCAGCGGGTCGGGCAAGTCGACGATGCTCAACCTGCTCGGTCTGCTCGACCGCCCGAGCGTCGGCGAGTACCGACTGGCCGGTTCGCTCACGGGCGACCTGTCCGACGACGAGCGCGCCGCCGTGCGCGCCCGGTTCATCGGATTCGTGTTCCAGTCGTTCCATCTGCTGCCCAGGCGGACGGTGCTCGACAACGTGCTCATGCCCATGCTCTACAGCGGCGTTCCGCGCCGCGAGCGGGAGTCACGCGCACGTGAAGCCCTCTCCAGGGTCGGTCTCGCGCACCGCGTCGACTTCTTCCCCAACTCGCTGTCGGGCGGCGAGCGTCAACGGGTCGCGGTGGCCCGTGCCGTCGTCAGCGGACCCCGACTGCTTCTCGCGGACGAGCCGACAGGCAACCTCGATCAGCGCACATCGGGCGAGGTGATGTCGCTGTTCGAGGAGCTCAATGCCGACGGACTCACTCTGATCGTGATCACCCATGACGACAACGTCGCCCGCCGCGCGCGGCGCCGCATCCAGATCTCCGACGGCCGATTGAGCGAGCTCTGATGCGCGTGCCGTGGCGCCGGAGGAAGCCGGGCGCGACCGGAGACGAAGACGGAAGCGCGGTCGAGGCCGCGGACCGCGCGAGCGCTCCGCTCGTGCCCGCGATCAGGCATGCCGATCGCTTCACCTTCCAGGACCTGGTGGCCGAGGCGACGGCCGACATCGGCTCGCGCCCCGCGCGCCTGGTCATGACGATCATGGGAACGGTGCTGGGCATCGCGTCACTCGTCGCGACCCTCGGGTTCGCGCAGACGGCGGCAGGACAGATCGCGAGCCAGTTCGACGGTGCGGCGGCGACGCGTGTCGTCGTCACCGCCGCCAAGGCGCAGTCCGGTGCGCAGAACACGAGTGTGGCGGCGGGACGCCTGCCCTGGGATGCGCCGGACAGGGTGGAGCTGCTCGCCGGCGTGGAGAGCTCGGTGCTCCTCGGCGAGGTCGAGCTCGCCGAGGGGGAGACGGTGACGGCGGTGCCCGTCAACGATCCTTCCGCCGCGGCGGTCGCATCGCCGCGGCTCTTCTCCGCCTCGCCCGACCTCGTCGACGCCGAGGAGGGAGAGCTCGTCGCCGGACGGTTCTTCGACGAGGGGCACGATGTCCGTGCCGACAGGGTGGCCATCCTCGGCTCCCGCGCCGCCGAGCGGATGGGCATCAATCGCGTCGACTCTCAGCCGTCGGTCTTCATCGCCGGTGTCGCATATGCCGTCATCGGCATCGTCGACGGCATGGAGCGCCGCAGCGAGCTGAGCGACGCGGTCATCATCCCGACGGGGGCGGCGAGAGCGGACTTCGGGCTCGCGGCACCCACCGACCTCGACATCCGCATCGTGGTCGGGGCGGGTCCCCAGGTCGCCGAACAGGCCGTCGTGGCGTTGCAGCCCGACGACCCCGAGAGCCTCGAGGCGCGGGCCCCGTCCGGAGCCTCCGATCTCAGCCAGAGCGTCCAGGCCGATGTGAACGTGGTCTTCCTCATCCTCGGCATCATCGCGCTGCTCGCGGGGGGACTCGGCATCGCCAACGTGACCCTGCTGTCGGTCATGGAGCGCATCGGCGAGATAGGGCTGCGACGAGCGCTGGGCGCGACGCGGAGGCAGATCGGCTCCCAGTTCATGGTCGAGTCGATCGTGATCGGCTTCATCGGAGGCCTCATCGGATCGGCGTTGGGAGTCGTCGCCGTGATCGTGGTCGCAGCGGTGCAGGGCTGGACTCCGGTCGCCGATCCGCTGGTCGCCGTCGCCGGGGCGTTCCTCGGTGCGGTCGTCGGCTGGGGGTCGGGCTGGTACCCGGCTCGGCGCGCGGCCCGGATCGAGCCGGTCGCCGCACTGCGAGGCGGATAGCGGCGGCGGCGGCAGGGCGGGGAGGCCGTGCGGCCCGCCGCGTGCCTGGGCGTTCGCGGACAGGGCTGCCGCTAGACTCGATCAAGCACGAAGGAGCAGGAGAACCGGTGGTCGAGAAAGCGGCGAAGTCCAGGGTGAAGGCACAGAAGGCCGACGAGAAACCCCTCGGACCGACCGGTCGTCCCTACCACGGGTTCGCGACCCCCGCACCGCTCGCCACACACGGCCCCGCTCGGATCATCGCCCTCTGCAACCAGAAGGGCGGCGTCGGCAAGACGACCACCACGATCAACCTCGCCGCATCGCTCGCAGAGTACGGACGCAAGGTCCTCGCGGTCGACTTCGATCCGCAGGGCGCGCTCTCGGCCGGCCTCGGCATCCAGACGCACGACGTCCCGACGGTCTACGACCTGCTGCTCGACACCAAGCGCGATGCGCATGATGCGATCGTGAAGTCCGGCGTCGACGGACTCGACGTGCTCCCTGCCAACATCGACCTCTCGGCCGCCGAGGTGCACCTGGTCAACGAGGTCGCGCGCGAGACGATCCTCGCCCGCGTGCTCCGCCAGGTGACCGGCGAGTACGACGTCATCCTCATCGACTGCCAGCCCTCGCTCGGTCTCCTCACCGTCAACGCGCTGACGGCGGCGCACGGCGTCATCATCCCCCTCGAGTGCGAGTTCTTCGCACTGCGAGGTGTGGCGCTGCTGATCGAGACGATCGACAAGGTCCGTGACCGCCTGAATCCGTCGATCACGATGGACGGGCTCCTCGCGACCATGTACGACCCGCGCACGCTGCACTCGCGCGAAGTCCTCGAGCGCGTGGTCGAGGCCTTCGGCGACGACGTCCTCGAGACCGTCATCGGGCGCACCGTGAAGTTCCCCGACGCATCGGTGTCGGGGGTGCCGATCACCGAGTTCGCTCCCGAGCACGCGGCCGCCCAGGCGTACCTGCGGCTGGCGCGGGAGCTGGTAGCCCGTGGCGCTGTCGCCTGAGATAGATCCGCCAGAAGCACCGGTCGAGGTGATCGACCAGCCGGAGCCCGACGCCGCAGGATTCCGGGTCTCGCTCGCGAACTTCGACGGTCCGTTCGACCTTCTGCTGACGCTCATCTCGAAGCACGAGATGGACATCACCGCGGTCTCGCTCAGCGCCGTCACCAACGAGTTCATCGCGTATCTAAAAGAGCTCGACGACGACGAGGAGCTCGATCAGGCGTCGGAGTTCCTGGTGGTCGCGGCGACTCTGCTCGACATGAAGGTCGCAGGGCTGCTGCCGCAGGGTGAGCTCGTCGACGCCGAAGCGGTGGCGCTCCTCGAAGCGCGCGACCTGCTGTTCGCCCGCCTGCTGCAGTACCGGGCGTTCAAAGAGGTGTCCGCGTGGTTCGCCCGCTGCCTGCAGCGAGAGGATCGCCGTCACGCGCGCGCCGTCCGTCTCGACGAGAAGCACCGCAGGAAGACACCGGATCTGGTCTGGTCGCTCAGCGTCGACGACTTCGCCGCCCTCGCGCTGCTGGCCTTCGCTCCGAAGGAGATCCCGCACGTCGGGCTGGATCATCTGCATGCACCGCTGGTCAGCATCCGGGAGCAGGCGGCGATCGTCGTGACCCTGCTGCGCGGGGCGGAATCGCTCAGCTTCCGCGAGCTGGTCGCGGGGGTTCACGAGCCCGGTATCGTGGTCGCGCGGTTCATCTCCGTTCTGGAGCTCTACCGGCACGCGGCCCTCTCCTTCGAACAACTCGAACCGCTCGGCGAGCTCACGCTGCGCTGGGCAGCCGACTCCTGGTCGGACGAGACACTGGCGAGCCTGGGAGCCGACTATGACCGATGAGACCTCTCTGGCCGAGCGGGTCGAGGCGATCCTGCTGATCATCGACGAGCCCATTGGCCTCGTCGCCCTCGCCGCGGCCGTCGGCGCGCCGGTGGCCGCCGTGCGCCAGACCGTCGAGACGCTCGTCGACGATTACGACGGCAGAGGTCAGGGGCCGCGCCGCGGATTCGAGCTGCGCGAAGTCGGCGGCGGATGGCGACTCTACGTGCGGGACGACCACGATGACCTCGTCGCCGAGTTCATCGGAGGACAGGCTCCTGCGCGTCTGTCGCAGGCCGCGCTCGAGACGCTGGCGGTGATCGCGTACAAGCAGCCGGTCACCCGCAGCCAGGTCGCCTCGATCCGCGCGGTGAACGTCGACTCGGTGGTGCGCACGCTCCTCGCCCGCGGCCTGATCACCGAGATGTTCGCCGACGCCGAGACCGGCGCGATCAACTACGGCACCTCCGACGCGCTGCTGCAGCACCTGGGCATCAATTCGCTCGACGAGCTTCCACCCATCTCCCCGCTGCTCGACGACGGCGCCGACGGCTTCGACGAGGGCACGATCCGATGACCGCGCCTCACGAGCAGACACTCTTCATGAAGGGATCATCCGATGACTGACTTCTCCACCGAGGAAGCGCCCGAGGGCGTGCGCCTGCAGAAGGTGCTCGCCGCCGCAGGGGTGGCCTCGCGTCGCGTCGTCGAGCAGTACATCGTCGAGGGGCGGATCAGGGTCAACGGCGAGACCGTCTCCGAGCTCGGCAGGCGCATCGATCCCGAGAACGACCTCGTCGACGTCGACGGCACGGCCATCCAGCTCGATGTGACGAAGCGCTACGTCATGCTCAACAAGCCGACGGGCGTCGTCAGCAGCATGAAGGACGAGAGCGGTCGCCCCGATCTGCGACGGTTCACCGACGAGTACGAGGAGCGCCTCTACAACGTCGGGCGTCTGGACGCCGAGACGAGCGGCCTCCTCGTGCTCACGAATGACGGTGCGCTCGCTCACGTGCTCGCCCACCCGTCGTTCGGCGTCACCAAGGTGTACATCGCCAAGGTCGACGGTCTCGTGACCGCGCAGACGATCGCGAAGCTCACGAAGGGGATCGAGCTCGAGGACGGTCCGATCGCGGCCGACAAGGCACGCCTGCTCGACACCTCTCGTGACTCGAGCCTGGTGGAGCTCACCCTGCACTCCGGACGCAACCGCATCGTCCGCCGGATGATGGCCGCGGTCGGCCATCCCGTCATCGAGCTCGTCCGTCGGCAGTTCGGGCCGCTGCACCTGGGAACGCTCCCTGCGGGAAAGACGCGGGAACTGAGTAAAATCGAACTCGGCGCGCTTCTCACCCTGTCGCGCCAGGATTCCCCAGCAGCCTCGGCGCCGGGCGAGCAGCAGGAGAACGAGTGACCGACACGTTGGGCGTGCCCGCACGGGCGCACACCGCGAGCTCGGTCGCGCCGCGAAACGCCTCGCGCCTCGTCGGAACCGTGCGCGTCGTGGGCGCCGGTCTTCTCGGCGCCAGCATCGGGCACGCCCTGCGTGCGAACGGCGTCGACGTCGTGCTCGCCGACACGTCGCCCGCTCAGCTGAGCCTGGCCGTCGACTACGGCGCCGGCCGCCGCGCGGCCGACGACGATGCACCGGTCCTGGTCGTCGTGGCGGTTCCGCCCGATGTGACCGCCGACGTCATCGAGGCCGAGCTGCTCCGCTTCCCCGATGCCGTCGTCACGGATGTCGCGAGCGTGAAGCTCGAGCCCTTCCGCGCTCTGCAGAGCCGAGGCGTCGACCTCACCCGGTACATCGGCTCCCACCCGCTCGCGGGTCGCGAACGCGGGGGAGCCATCTCGGCCCGTGCAGATCTCTTCATCGGTCGTCCCTGGGTCGTCTGCCGCGACGCGGACACCAAGGCATCGGACCTCGCTCTCGTCGAGGCGCTCGCCCTGGATGTCGGCGCCATGCCGCTCGAGATGACACCGGAGGAGCACGACCGCTCGGTCGCGCTCACCTCACACGTGCCGCAGGTGGTCGCGAGTCTGCTCGCTGGCCGTCTCGCCGTCGCCGACGAGGGCGCCCTGCGCCTGTCCGGTCAGGGCGTGCGCGACACCACCCGCATCGCCGCATCCGCTCCCGAGCTCTGGGTGCAGATCCTCGGTGCGAACGCCGCGCCGGTCGTCGAGATCCTCGATGCCCTGGCCGACGATCTGCGTGAGGTGTCGGAGGCGCTGCGCGCTCCGGCCGCACCGGGCTCGCGCCGTGTCGTCGCCGAGGCCATCAGACAGGGCAACGACGGCGTCGAGCGGCTGCCGGGCAAGCACGGCCAGAACCAGCGTTTCGAGACTCTCGTGGTGATGATCGACGACACGGCGGGGCAGCTCGGCCGCCTCTTCGGAGAGCTGGGAGAGCTCGGCGTCAATGTCGAGGACCTCCGTCTGGAGCACTCGCCGGGAGCCCAGTTCGGTCTCGCCGAGATCAGCGTCGACCCCGCTGCTCTCCACGGCGCGACCATCGGACTTCAGGAGCGCGGATGGCGGATCGCAGGTACCACCAATGACTGATTTCATCGCGATCGACGGACCGGCCGGGTCCGGCAAGTCCAGTGTGTCGAAGGCCGTGGCGCGCACTCTGGGCTTCGGCTACCTCGACACCGGGTCGGCATACCGCGCTCTCGCCTGGCACGTGCTCGATCAGGGCGCCGACACGGCCGACGCGGATGCGGTGCGCTCTGCCGCCTCGGAGTTCCCCGTCCGCCTCGGTCTCGACCCCGATGACCGCACGGTGCAGGTCGGCGATGTCGACGTGACCGACGCCATCCGCGAATCGCGCGTCTCGGGTGCCGTAAGCGGTGTCGCTCGTGTTCCCGAGGTCCGCGCGCAGGTCAACCGGCTGTTCCGAACGCTCGTGGCCGAGGCCCCGTACCCGGCTGTCGTGGTCGAAGGGCGTGACATCACCACCGTGGTCGCCCCCGACGCCCCCGTCCGCATCCTTCTCACCGCTGCCCCTGAGGTGCGCGCCGCGCGCCGCGCGGGCGAGCTCTCGGCGGAGAACGCCGAAGCGGTGGCCGCCGCGCTGCACAAGCGCGACGCATCCGACAGCGCCGTCGTCGACTTCCTGAACGCCGCGGACGGCGTCGAGGTCGTCGACTCGACGGAGCTCGATTTCCCCCAGACCATCGATGCCGTCCTCACGGTGATCGAACGAATCCGAGGAGTACACCATGGCTGACGACGAATACGAAGGCGGCCCCGACCAGCTCGCCGAGAAGATGGAGCACATCGACGAAGAGCTCGCCGAAGCGCGCGCGGCGACGCTGCGCGCCGGCCTCGCCGACTACGACCTCGACGACGAGGATGCCGCGCTTCTGGCCGGCATCACGATGGGCGAGGACGGCATCCAGTTCTTCCCCGCGTTGCCGGTCGTCGCGATCGTCGGTCGCCCGAACGTCGGCAAGTCGGCGCTCGTGAACCGCATCCTCGGACGCCGCGAGGCCGTGGTCGAGGACACGCCCGGCGTCACTCGCGACCGCGTGACGTACAAGGCCGAGTGGTCAGACCGCCGCTTCTCGCTCGTCGACACCGGAGGCTGGGAGCCCGATGCTCGCGGCATCGACCGCTCCGTCGCCGCACAGGCGGAGGTCGCGATCGATCTCGCCGATGTCGTGCTGTTCGTCGTCGATGCGATGGTCGGCGCCACCTCGACCGACGAGCACGTCGTGAAGCTGCTGCGCAAGAGCGGCAAGCCCGTCTTCCTCGTCGCCAACAAGATCGACGACGCCCGTCAGGAGCCCGAGGCTGCTGCACTGTGGAACCTGGGTCTCGGCGAGCCGCACCCGGTGTCGGCCATCCACGGCCGTGGCGTGGCCGACCTGCTCGACGCGCTGTTGAAGACGCTCCCCGACGTCTCCGCGATCGCGAAGGCCGAGATCGGAGGGCCGCGACGAGTCGCGATCCTCGGTCGGCCGAACGTCGGCAAGTCCTCGCTGCTGAACAAGGCCGCGGGCGAAGAGCGCGTGGTCGTGAACGACCTCGCCGGCACCACTCGCGACCCGGTCGACGAGGTCGTCGAGCTCGGTGGCAAGCTGTGGCGTCTCGTCGACACCGCCGGCATCCGTCGTCGAGTGCACATGGCGCAGGGCGCCGACTTCTATGCCTCGCTGCGCACCTCTGCCGCTCTCGAGAAGGCCGAGGTCGCGGTCGTCGTCCTCGACGTGTCCGAGACGATCAGCGAGCAGGATGTCCGCATCATCGACCTCGTGCTCGAGTCCGGCCGTTCGCTGGTGCTCGCGTTCAACAAGTGGGACCGCCTGAACGACGACGACCTCGAGAACGCGGATCGCCGTCGGTACCTGGAGCGTGAGATCGAGCAGGACCTGGCGCACGTCGCCTGGGCTCCGCGCGTGAACATCTCGGCGAAGACCGGCCGCCACCTCGACAAGCTGGTTCCCGCTCTCGAGACGGCACTGACCAACTGGGATCGTCGGATTCCCACCGGCAAGTTCAACGCCTTCCTCGCCGAGCTCGTCGCCGAGCACCCGCACCCGCTGCGTGGCGGCAAGCAGCCGCGCATCCTGTTCGGCACGCAGGCATCGACGCGTCCGCCGACGTTCGTGCTGTTCACCACCGGGTTCCTCGACCCGGGCTACCGTCGATTCATCCAGCGTCGCCTCCGCGAGCTGTATGAATTCGACGGCACCCCGATCGTGATCAACATGCGCGTGCGCGAGAAGCGCCAGCGCTGATCGCCTGCTGTTCCCGAGTGTGACCGGCGTGATGCCGATGCCGGAATGCTGTGACAGGCTGAAGGGGTGACTGTCGTACCTCCCGCCGCCGACGAGCCTCGGCGTCCGACCGGACCTCGTGACCCCGGCGACGCCTGGGTGGTCGCTCCGTCGGGGGAGAAGTACTGGGGTCGCTTCGGAGCCGCGGGGCTTCTCGCGTACGATCCCGCGCGCGGGATCCTGCTGCAGCATCGGGTGTCGTGGAGCCACTTCGGTGGCACCTGGGGCCTGCCGGGTGGCGCAATGCACGAGGGCGAACTCGCCATCGTGGGTGCAGTCCGTGAGGCGCAGGAGGAGGCGGGAGTGCCCGACGGTTCGGTGCGCCCTCGCTTCACCAGTGTGCTGGAGCTCGAGGTCTGGTCGTATACGACGGTGATCGCCGATGTCGTGCACCCGTTCGAACCCGTCATCAGCGACCCCGAGAGTGTCGCGCTCGAGTGGGTCCCCGTCGACGAGGTCGCCGCGCGCCCTCTGCACCCCGGTTTCGGCCGGGCGTGGCCCGAGCTTCGTGAGCTGCTCGCGGTGCGACCCGCGCTCGTCGTGGACGCCGCGAATGTCGTCGGCTCGGTCCCTGACGGATGGTGGAAGGACCGCGCAGGTGCGGCGACCCGCCTGGCGTCGAGCCTGGACGGGCTTGCGGTCTCGGCGGAGGAGCTGGCGCTCGGGGGGACGACCTGGTTCCCGGAGATCGCCCTGGTCGTCGAGGGCCGTGCCAGGGGGATCGACGCTCCTCCACAGAACGAGTCGTCGGAACTGCTGCCCGCGGGAGTGGTCGACGTCGTCGAGGCGGCCGCGTCCGGCGACGACGAGATCGTGCGGGAGGTCGAGCGCCGCGCGCGCGAAGGCCAGTACGTGATCGCGGTGACGAGCGATCGCGAGCTGCAGGGACGAGTCTCCTCGGCCGGCGCCTCGCAGGTGCACTCGGCGGGATGGCTGCGTCGCATCATCGACAGCGCGGAGTGAATCGCGCCACCCGCTCGCCTGCACCTGCTCGCCTGCGCCTGCTCGCCTGCGCCTGCTCGGCGCGCGTCTTCTCGTAGCCGGCTCTCGAGGTGCATCAGACGAACATCACTCGACGGCGGGGCGGATCGGTGTAGATGCGTCGGAGCGGACTCGTCCAGGTCACGCTTCCATCCGGCAGTTGTCGAGCCGTCCACCGATGGCGTTCATCGACGTCGGGATGTTTCAGCGAGTGGTGCGTTCTGCAGAAGTGACTGAGATTATCGACTCGGGTCTTCCCGCCTCGGGCGTGGTCGTGATTGTGGTCGATCTCGCAGCGATGAACCGGCATCCGACACCCGGGGAACCGGCAGTGCTGATCACGCGCGCGGAGGAAGCGCCGCATCATCTCGGTCGGAGTGTAGGTGTCGGTCTCGGTGACAAGACCCGAAGCGTCGAGGAACAGACGCGACCATCCCGACGAGCGCCCCGCCAGACCACGCGCGACCTCCGGGTCGAGCGGCCCGTGTCCGTCGAGCTCTGCGGGGCGCTCGTCCTCACCGGCGAGAGTGCTCGCCGCGACGGTCACCTGGATCCGCGCGTGCACATTGTCGATACCCGACCCGTTCGCCGTGCTCGGATCGGAAGCGAGGAGCAGGTCGGCGAAGAGATCGGCGCGAACCTGGTCGAGCGTGCGGGTGTCCACGACCGCGGACCCCGCCTCGCTATGAGCTGTGTCCTCAGCGGGAAGCGCCTCGGCGTCAGGCGACTCCTCGACGTCAGAGGACACCTCGTCACGGGACGCGTCGCTCAGGTCGGACGCGGAGCCGCTCCCCGCTGCGCCTTCTGTGCGGGCGCGAGCGATGAGCCGAGCCATCTGCGTCAGGCGATCCATGATCGCGGCGGCCACCCACTCGGGGAGCACCGCGGTGAGCACAGCGAGTCCGTCACCGGCTGGGCGCACGGAGACGCTGCGCTCACCCTCTGCGCGTCTGCCCTGCTCGACCACCGTCTCACCGACCAGAGCCGCGGCGACGAGGCGAGCGTGAGTCTTGGTGCGAGCGGCCGTGTCCTTCTCGGCGACGACCAGCACGGCGGTCTCGTAGAGCGCCATGGTCGACGCCTCCACCCGACCGTCGCGCACCGCATCATCGACGATTTCACTGGCGCGGACGATCTCGCGCACGTGGCGCACACTGATCAGCCCGGCGGCGAACGCCTGTCGGACGGCGGGCAGCGTCGCGAACAGCGTCCGGGCATCGGTGAAGGCGAACTCGATGGACCCCTTCGGGATGTGCCCGGCCGCCGAGTACTCGGCGACCATCGAACGATAGATGGAGTCGCGGTGGAAAGGGCTCTCGTCGACGTCGGCATCATGGATTCCGATCCGCTCGACGAGAAGCCGAGCGGCCTCCGCTTCGAGCGCGTCTATCTCGCGTCGACGCGCCACCCACTCATCGAGCAGGCGGCATCGCTGCTCGAGGTCGGCACCGGAATTGGTGTCGGGATGGGTGGTCGATGGCATGCTCCCAGTTTAGAACATATGTTCGACCTAACCCAGTGTCAGTCGCGGTATATACCGTCATCCTGCTGTCCGCGTCCGCGCAGTCGATCGATGTCCCGCCGTTCGCGCTTCGTGGGCCGACCCGCGCCGCGATCGCGCAATCCGAGCGCCGCCTGGGGCTCCCGTTCCGGTGTGCGGTCGTCATAGGCGAGAGCCGCGACGGGCGCTCCCACTCTCTTCACGAGCAACTGGCGGACGATGAGGATCCGATCGAATCCGGCGATGCGAACCCGCAGCTCGTCACCGATGCGGATCTGCTGTGCGGCCTTAACCTTGTCGCCGTTCACCCGTACATGCCCCGCGCGGCATGCGGTGGTGGCCGCCGAGCGGGTCTTGTAGACGCGGATGGCCCAGAGCCAGCTGTCCACTCGCGCTGCCTCGGCCATCATTCGCCCTTCTTCCGCAGAGTGATCAACGTGCCGGCGATGATGAATCCCTGCCCGATCGTGTAGGTCAGCATGATGGCCGGATCGCTCCAGGCGGGGAGGGAGCCGGGGAGGAAGAGGCGTGCGGCGAGCAGCGTGTCGCTGGCGAGGAAGAGCGCTCCACCGCACGCGACGAGAGGATGGCACCGGGAGGAGAACGCCGCCGTGGCCCCGAGTATCAGACCATATGCGGCCACGGCGATGAACAGCCCGCCGGTATGAGGACCCAGCCAGATCATCATCGACACCCACCACGCCGCGTAGACGAGCGACCACCACGGCATCCGTCTCCGGGGGATCTCTCTGACGAAGAGCAGGATGTATGCGGCGTGAGCGACACCGAAGAAGAGGAGCATCAGCGGCACCTCGGGTGCGGCGGGAAGAAGGATGCTGACTCCGTCGCCGAGCCACGAGAAGAGGAGGGCGGCGAAGGTCAGCGCGATCGCCGCGGGAGCGCGTACTCGGCGCAGAGTGGCGATGACCGGCACCGCCAGTGCGGGCATGAGCAGGAGCTTGGCCGTCTCGGCCGCCGGAGCCTGCATCGACAGGACCACGACGTGAGTCGCGGCGACCGCGGCATAGGGCAGAAAGGCCCACGCGAACGGGACTCTCGAGAGGCGGCGCTGCATCCCTCCATCGTATGGGGGAGCCGCCCACGATCAGCGGTTCAGGATTCCACCGTGACCTGCGTGATCTGCCCATCGGCCCCGAGGTGCACGGCGGGCCAATAGCCCTCGGGGAAGTGCTCGCCGCAGCCGTCGGTCAGATGCAGCACGACGGTGCCGTCCGCCGAGGCCTCCATGGTCTCGAGATGCAGGTCGGCGGCGGCCTCGTCGAGCTCGTGGGGTTCTGGGGTTCCGGTGCTGAACGCGGTGACCACGGCATCCGTCGAAAGTCGGGTCAGGCTGGGGAGGGCTCCGATCGCCGCCTTGATGTGGGGGAGCAGCACCGTCGCCTCGTCTGCGCTCGTCCCTTCGATCATCAGATCGAGTTCGACCTCGTCGACGGCGACAGACCCCGCGTACCAGTCGTGGACGAGCACGGTCCCGTCGGCCAGTTCGGTCGTCGCGCGGACGAGGGTGCCGAGGTCCGGGTCCTCGATGATCGGATGCTGGTCGCTCATGCGTCACACGCTACGCCCGTTCAGGGCGAGGAGGCGCCCCCTTGCGCTCGAGGAGCTCGGTCGGTGTATGCAGGCCGATCAGCCAGCGACAGTGAGGGTCACGAGCACACGGCCGGGCTTCATCTCGGTCTGGTGCTCGAACCCGGCGGCGACGAACGTGCCCAGCGTTCCGTGGAACAGGTCGTTGGTGCGCGCACGCTCTCCGCCCGTGTCGACCGGGTACCCCTCGATGAGCCGCGCTCCGGAGTCCCGCGCATACTCGACGGCAGCACGAAGGAGCACGAGGGTGAGCCCGTGCCCTCGATGTTCCCGACGTACCACGAAGCAAGTGACAGCCCATACCGAGTCGTCGTCGAAAGGCTCAGACGATGACGCCGCGATCATGCGCGTGCGTGCCACCCTCGCCTGCGGGGTGCGAGGTCCGATGCGGATCCACCCCGCTGCCTCGCCGTCGACGTAGGCGATCAGCCCCGGCGGAGGGCCCGCGGTGATCTCGTGCTTCAGCATCTGCTCGCGCTGCGGCGCCGTCGTCTCGTCCCAGTCCTTGTTGCTCAGCATCGGCCAGATGCACTGGCAGCCGGCTCCGTCGCCGCCGCCGGTGAGCGCTCGCTGAACGTCATCCCATCGAGCGGCCGTCGCCACCTCGGTCGTGATCGTCGCCATGCCGGCGACGCTACGCCGAGCCTCCGACAGCGCGCAACGCCCGGCCGCGCTCCGGTTCGCGGACCGCGGCCGGGTGGGGCTAAGATAGGGGAGTTGCCTGAGCGAGAGCGAAGCGCAACGGGCTGTGGCGCAGCTTGGTAGCGCACTTGACTGGGGGTCAAGGGGTCGCAGGTTCAAATCCTGTCAGCCCGACCATTTAGGGCCGGAATCTCGCAAGAGTTTCCGGCCCTTCTGCATGTCCGGGCTCGCCGAGGGCACCAAAAGGGCACGCGTTGTCCACAACCTTGTGCGCGGTGAGCCGATACAGTGGCGGTCGAGAGTACAGGTGAACGGAGACCTATGACCGCGCCCGGTGGAGTCATCTGGGAGAGCCTTGTTTCGGAATCGCAGTTTGCGACAGATCTGACCATCTCAGGTCTCCGTAGGCTTGCGACAGTTCCGATCGGGCGTTGGGGTTCTGGCGACGACATCGATTTTGATCGAAGCTACCCGCTGCACGTCGGTCTTCATTCGTTCACGAGCGGTCTCGAGCGCCTCAGCAAGATTGCAATCGCCTGTCATGGCCTTGTCTCTGATGGTGAGTTTGCGAGCGTGCGAAGCTACTCGCACAACCTCGACGCGCTGATCCGGAAGGCGGCCTCTCTCGACTTCAGCGACCGAAGTCTTTTCAAGACTCAACCCGGACAGCAACCGGCTGAATCGACGGATTCAACGATTGTTGACTTTCTAGTTCGCTTTGCAAGCGGTGCAGGCCGTTACGAGCACATCGACGCGCTCGCGAGGACGGATCCGACGATTGACGTTGCGGCCAAGTGGGCTGAGCTCGTGGCCTCATCGAGTGTCTCGGAGTCGATCGTGCAGATGATCTACGTCAGGAGCGCGGTCGTTGACCATCTGCGAGGGATTGCAGACGACAACGGGCTTATGGCTTCGGCCAGTCGGATGCTGTTCGACTTGGACGAGGTTCCGCTCGACCAGCGCTCAATCGGGGTCGTGGTTCGGCTTTACAGAGTTGCGCGTTGGGTCGCGTCGTTGGTTTGCGCGACTACTGACTTCACCGACGAGCGCCTACCGATTCTGCAGGATGTTGTCTACCGCCTGAGTCATGGATCGGACGATTTCGTGCAGTATGAGATCGTCCGTATCGAAGACATGTATCTTGCCATCGAGGAGTTGACCGAGCTCCAGGAACACGGCTCCGACCAACTCGTAGACACTGAAGACTTCTGAGCGACTCGCTAGCCGCCGATCTGGCGCAGGGGAGCAACCGGCGCGCTGGCAGCCGAGATGTGAGCCGAGAACGCCGCGCGGTGAGCGCTGAAGTCGCGCGGACGGACATGCGCATAGACCTTGTCCGTGATGGCATAGCTCGCGTGGCCCATCGCCCGGGACAGCTCGTGCATATCGATGGCACAGCGATATGACAACCCGAGCGAATATGGCGGCGGGGACGGGATGAACCTGCACACACCCTCGGGCCAGCCCCGCGACCTGAGCACGGCCGAGCGAGCGCGGCTCATGCGCTCCACAGGGATCGGGGACAGCCTGCCGAACGGCGCCGAACCCGAGGAGTTCGGCGAGCGCTTGGCCTGACCTCACTACCGTGCCCACGAGGATGGTGCGTAACCAACGAGAACGCCACCGGGCTGGGTAGCTCCCGCCCGGTGGCGTTCTGTGTGGGGAGCGGCCAGCACGGAGCACGCGAGCGATATTCAATCGCTACGCTGAGCAGCATGACACCGCCTGTCGCTCGCCCTAAGCTCGCCGAGCTCATGATCCAAGCGGCCTTGGATATGTACGAGTTCGGTCGTGTGGCTGTGGAGAAGGGCGGGTACTTTCCCAGAGTGGAGCAAGTTGCCTATAAGGAGAATGATCACGGTTGGCCGTCCGTGACACGTTCCTTGCTCGGGTTCGGCGGCAAGTCCACTCTCATCGAGTGGACCAGCGTGTTCGGTATCGAGAAGAACCAGACGTTGAAGTTTGACGTCAACGATGTTCCCGCGCTCGCGCCGCTTGTCGAGGAAGCCATTTCAGACCAGGCGCTCGACCGAGCGTTTGATCCATTCGGAGCAGGCCGACGCGACCCGGACAAGTTGCGTCGCTGGGTCGGCGGTGGTGCCGTCACCGAGGCAGCAACGCTGTTGATGAGGGCAGAAGCCCTTGGGGACGTCTCAGAGGCCACGCTTCGAACTGTCTACGGTGAATGGGAGCGAGGTCATTTCGAGGACGAAGTTTCCGGAGATCTGTTGTTTCCGATTCTTCTCATGCGTTTCGACATAGACGACCGAATCGAGATCGCACCAGGCGTCTCAATCGAGCGGATTTCAGAAGAGACCCATAGAATGCGGGCCTTATCCGTGGGGTACGGCGAGGTGAACGCCTTTCTAGCTGCCGCGGCGACCCATGCACTCGTGCTCCACGATAGGGACTTCGACAACTCGGATGGCCCGCTCGCACGTCGAGTTCGATTCGATCAGGGTGTGACTGGGCAGGAGGTGGCCGATCTGTTCTTCCAGGCGCTTACAGTCGCAAGTGGCCAGGAGAGCGGCTATGCACAGATTTGCCTCCGCCCTCATGGCTGGGCGACAGAGTGGACGTTGGACCTGCCACCCCTGGAGCGCGTTAGTTCTCTGGTCGCGTATCCGCAATCGTTCACGGGCGGGTGGAACACTGACGGTGTGACGGTGGACGCGACCGCACTTGCCAAGCTCCCCGCTTTGTTCGCAAGTCTGCGATCGACCACGCAACGGGCACAGCTTGCGGCGCGAAGGCTGCGCCAATCCTCGATGCGTGAGTATAACGATGACATCGTCATCGACGCCTGTATCGGTATTGAGGCTTTGGTTGGTGAGGAGCACGACGAGCTCGTTCATCGCATGGGGCTCCGAGCCTCCGTTGCTCTATCGCAGCACGGTTGGAACGCGGCCGCTGCATACAACGTGCTCAAGAAGGTCTATGGACATCGCTCGAAGATCGTGCACGGCACCGAGCCGAAGAACGCAACGATTCGGATAGAGGATACGGAATTCGAAGTCGGTTCCACTGCGGTCTTCCTGCTTCGGCAGCTTCTCGAGGCCCATCTCCTGTCGTCCCCGCCATGGAGTCCGGCCAGCCTCGACGCCGACCTGTTTGACGCGATCGGGACACGTAAGCAGCCGGACGCCTGATTCCTTTCCGGTGACTTGCAACCGAGGGCACGGAGGGCACCAAAAGGGCACCAACTGCGCTTCTCCGTACCGCTCCTGTGCCCTCCGGAGCGCACCACGGCGCACGCCGCTAGGCGGGGCAAGATCTGCGGAATCTCGGCGCAGAATAGCGTTCGGTGGTGTGCCATGGTGGGGTCAGGAACTGGCTCGGGGCTGCCTGGGGGTCAAGGGGTCGCAGGTTCAAATCCTGTCAGCCCGACCAGTAAGCCCCGGAGAACCGAAGGATCACGCGGAACTCCGGGGCTTTTTCACGCTTCCGGCGCGGGTCCACCCGACCACTCCGCGAGTGACTACCCCTGGCCCGCGCAGTACGCCGAAAGACGCTCCTCACCGGAGGTGAGAGCCCCGTCCCAGACGGCGAATGCGGCGTCGCCCTCAGCGACATACGCATCGAACTCCTCATCAGAGAGCTGGGCCACCTGCTCCTCGGTGAGCAGGGTAGAGAACCCGTCTTCGTAGAACGTCTCGTACGCGTCGTACATGCGCGCCATCTCCGTGTAGGCGCCGGGCTCGGTCACCTGCACCAGTGCGGCTTTGAGCTGCACGAGTCCGTCGGCCGCTTGGCGCTGGCCCTCCGCCACATCGCGACCCGCGACGTTGGCGGCATTGTTGTACGCGACGCCTGCATCGACCCAGTCGCCATTGGCGACCTCGCACGCCTGCGCCGCGGTCTGACCGCTCTGCATCAGCCCGCACAGGTCGTAGCGCTGCACGTCGGCATCGGACATCTGCTGCTCGAAGGCGGACACCTGCGTCCCCAGAACGACCAGGAGATTATCGGGATCGTCGAGAACGGCGGGGTAGCCTTCCGGGACCGCAGCCAGTCCGGGCCAGATGGTGTCGGCGTACTCCTGATGGACACTGATGGTCGCGTCGAGGGCCGCTCGCACTTCGGGAGCGTCGACACGATTCGCGATACTCTGCAGGGTGGAGATCACCGCTTCGTGCTCCGCTCGCCTCTGCTCGAAACCTCCCACCTGCTCCCGGGTATCGAGGGCCACCCAGCCGTCGAGAGCGAAACCCCATTCGGCGTTCACCGTCTCACACGAGCTGGCGAGGCTGTCCTCTGCCGGCGTCGCGGGCGCGGGACCGGTGCCGACCGTGTCCGAGGGGGTGAGCGCCGTGCATCCCGCCGCGCTCACGGCCACCGCGACGGCCACCGCGATCATTCCAGCGTTCCTGATGACACGTCGCATGCTGTCTCCCCCGTGGTTCCCACTATGCGGTCGTCCAGTCTACGGACCGTCGCGTCCGGTTGTGTCGCACGGGCCGATCCGCCGACACCGCTCCCGCAGACCGCGCGGCCGCATCGAGGAGACAAGGCGAGGAGACAAGAGGAGAGACAATGGCAGAGTGGATCTCATGGTGGATGACTGGGTACGGCTCTCCGAGCTGATCGATGACGACCCGAGCCTGATCGAATCGGTGCGCCTCGCGGTCGAGGATCCGACAGCCTACTTCGCGCAGCATGAGGATGATCTGGCTGACCAGGGCGTGACCTCGGCATCCGACATCGATCCCTGGCTCATCCTCATCGGCGGGCTCGACGAAGCCGGAGCGCTCGCGTATCTCGATACCGGCGACGGCGCTGTGGAGCTGTCGGATGCTCTCACCGAGCTTCCCCGTCTCGTGGAGGCCGAGATCGAACTCGATGAGGTCGCCGACGACATCGACGCCGACCTCGAGACCGCCATCGCGGCCGCCGACGATCTACTCGAGCCGCATGGTCTCCGCATCCTGTTCCTGGCGGAGGACCCCGAGGCCTTCCCACTCGTCGTGGTCGCTCGATCGCATGTCGAGGAGATCCTGACACTCATCGCACGGCTCGGCCACGTCGCTCGGATCTTCGGCTGAAGCGGCTCGCGCTCTCGCGTCAACCCCCTCAGCGCAGTGGAGAGACGGGGGTAGCGTCGTCATTCCGACGAGAGGAGAAGATGATGAGTGATCTGCAGAACACCCACGGAACCCCCGGGGCCGACGAGGAAGCGGACACCGCATCGGGTGGCGCGCCCGACGAGGAGTCGTCGAACAGCAGCGAGAGCAGCGAGACCCGCGGTGACAAGAGCACCGACGAGGTCATCGAGGACGAGACGACGGATGACGACGGCAAGCCCCTCGAGAACCCCTCGGGCGGCTGAACCGCGCTTCTCACAAGACCCCCATCGGACATCTCGTTCGGTGGGGGTCTTCGCGTTCTCTGAGAGCAGCGAGGGGCGATGCTCGCATCGACCGTGCTGACGACCCGGAGCGCTGTCAATAGGTGGAAAGCAGGAAATCGGCGACGTATCGTGCTCCGCAGAGTGGCGTCGATGCGGTCCTGGGGACGGTCCGCGTACCTGCTCTAGCGCCTTCCGTCGAGCGAGTATGGGGACTTGCTCGGCGGAAGGCATCGAACATCCGCCCTGCGGCTCAGTTCGGTGAAGACCGCCGGCTCTCTGAGAGCGGCTCGACGAGGCGGATGAGAGTCTCGGCATCGTGAGGCGCATGTCCGCGCGCATCGTTGTCGAAGTACACGTAGACGTCGCGCGGACTGCCGTCACTGGTGCCGGTGCCCTCGGCCCACGCGGTGATCAGTCGCGCCCATTCCTCGAGCTCCGCCGTCGTATAGCCGCTGTGGTACAGCATCCGCGCGCCGTGCAGGCGCACGTAGATGTGGTCGCCGGTGATCGCGTCGAATCGGGGCCATCGCCCCGCGGTATCGGCGACGACCAGGGCGACACGGTGGTCCTGCAGCAGCTGCCGGGCTCGAGGGTCGTCCCAGCTGTCCGATCGGGGTTCGATCGCATAGCGGAGCGGACGATCCTCGTCGATCTCGAACCAGGACCGCCCGTCGAGTCGTTCGTCGTGCCGAGAAGCCAGTTCCCGGGCTTCGGAGGCGGTCCGGGGGAGTGCGGCGAGAAAGCTCTCGACGACCTCGACATCGAACAGCTGCCGTTCCGGCAGCTGCCACAGGATGGGACCCGTCTGCGCCCCCAGAGCCAGCACGCCGGAGGCGAAGAAGTTCGCCAGCGCCTGTTCGGTGTCTCGCAGCCTGAGCATGTGCGAGACGTATCGAGATCCCTTCACCGCGAAGACGAAATCCGGAGGCACCTCGGAACGCCAGCGACGGTAGCTCTGCGGCCTCTGCAGCGAGTAGAACGAGCCGTTGAGCTCGGCGGTCGGGAGATGCTCTCCGATGTACTCGAGCTCTCGACGCTGAGGCAGGCCCTCCGGGTAGAAGTCGCCGCGCCAGCGTGCGTACTTCCAGCCCGAGACGCCGATGCGGATCTGAGCAGGTCGAGTCGTCACAGGCGATCCTCTCGTCCACGTGGGCGGGTCGGTTGCGGAATGGCAGACATCGACCATGGAGCAGCGACGGCGCTTCGGTCAAGCCCCTGGATCAGTCACGGGAAACACCGAACACTGGTCGACTCGCTGTACTCGAAAGGACCTTCATGTCGCACATCTCCGACTCACACGGCGTCGACTCGACCGGCTCGGAACCGATCGACGAGCTCAAGCCCGAGGCCGACGTCCAGGAGCAGCAGCGCGACGGCCTCGAGGAGCCGCTCGATCCGGAGGCGCCGGCAGATGCCCACGCCGACGATGAGCTGCGGCAGGATTCACCGCAGGATGCGACCGTCGCGGATATCGAGGAGCAGCGTCGAAAGGTTCCCGCGGACGACGAACGTCGAGACGAGTGAGCAACGGGCGGATCGTGCGACCGAGCTGGTTGCCCTCTCGAGCAATCCAACCCCATGTGGATCTCTCGAGAGGGCTCACCGTCCTTCCCGGACGGCAGGGGAGGCGGCGAAATTCTCGCTGTCTCAATCGACTGTAATCCCCAGATCCCAGCCGGTAGCCCCCGCTACTCGTAGCAGAATATCGCGAAAATGTCTTGTCCGCCATTTGGGGGACAAGAAATCTCAGATTATTTCTGCGGGAATGGCCGCACCTCCTCGGCAGGGGGCCTCTTAGAGTGGGTCCATGGACAGAAAGCTCGTGCTGAACGCGCAGCTCGCCATCGCGCACGGACATCGCATCGAGGTGACGGAGAACCTCGATGAGACGACGGGGGAGTCCTCGATCCTCTCGATCACCGATCAGGACACCGGTATCCGCTATCGACGTATCGAACCGGCGACGGGGGACATCGTGCGCTGGCGCGGGCGGGTGCTCGGGTGCACGGTGACGATCGGCGGTCACGGGGCGCACACGGTGCTCGACGTGGATGCCGAGGTCGTGGCCGACACGGATGCCGGGGAGGGTGCGAGCGCGAGAGCGGCGCTGCATGGAGCGGATGCCGCGGCTGACGCGGCGAAGGCGGAGGCCGACCGGTGGGGTGGGTCGGACAGGACCCCCGAACCGGAGCCCGATCGCTTCTGGTGACGTCCTCCATTACTCCGGTGCGCCGAGTGGCCGGCCGGTCCTTGCCGGGCCGGTCAACGGAAGTCCCTCGATTGGTGGGTCACTCCGGTGCGGAGGTCCTGAAAGGCATCTGCCAGGACGTTCACGACGCCCTCCGGTGAGCGTTCCAGGATGCCCCGGATGATCAGCGCGGGAGAGTCGCGGGCGACTCGTCGATAGCGTCCCCACACTCCGGTCGAGCAGATGACGTTGACGAGGCCCGTCTCGTCTTCGAGATTGAGGAAGGTGACGCCGGCTGCGGTCGCCGGACGCTGCCTGTGCGTGACGAGCCCCGCGACCTCGACGCGGCGTCCGACCTCGTGACTCTGCAGCTCCTCCGAGGTGAGCACTCCGCGCTCGCGCAGCGCGGCGCGGAAGTGCGCCATCGGATGGTCGTCGGTGGAGACCCCGGTCGACCAGAGGTCGGCGGAGAGCCGCTCGTAGTTGGTCTGGTCGGAGAACAGCGGCGGTTGCACTGCCACCGTGGTGCCGGGCAGGAACCGGGCTCGATCCTCTGCCGCAGCCCCGGCCATCCAGATCGCCTCTCTGCGCTCGAGGCCGAGGCATTCGAAGGCGCCCGCCGTCGCCAGCGCCTCCAGCTGCGCCGCCGTGGCATCCGTGCGCCGCACCAGGTCGTGCATGTCGCGGTACGCGCCGTTCGCCGCGCGCTCGGCGACGATTCTCCGAGCCAGGGGGAGACCGATGCCGCGCACCCCGCTGAGTCCGAGTCGCACCGCGAACCCGCCGTCTCTGCGGTGCTCGGCCGATTCGTCGGGCAGTGAGCGGTCGAAGCGCGGCACCGGTGGCTGCACCTCGTCGGTGCAGGAGTCCCGCCCGGTCGACGTACTCGACGGTGCTCCGTCGACGGCTTCGAGAGTCTCCGTCGCGCCGGAGGCGTGCAGGTCAGGTCGCCTGACCTCCACGCCATGGCGTCGCGCATCCGCGGTGAGCGTCGCGCCCGAGTAGAAGCCCATGGGCTGCGATCGCAGCAGACCGGCCAGGAAGGCCGCGGGGTAGTGCAGCTTGAGCCAGGAGCTCGCGTAGACGAGAAGGGCGAAGGACAGCGAATGCGACTCGGCGAACCCGAAGTTCGAGAACGCCTGGATCTGCGCATAGATGCGATCGGACTGCTCGGCGGAGAGTCCTCGGCGCGCCATCCCCGCGTACAGCTTGCTGCGCACCTTCTCGATCTTCTCGAGGCCCCGCTTCGAGCCCATGGCGCGGCGCAGCAGATCGGCCTCATCGGCGGTGCAGTCGCCGATCGCCGTGGCCATCTGGATGAGCTGCTCCTGGAAGATGGGAATGCCCAGCGTCCGTTCGAGGATCGGCTTCAGATCATCGTGGGGATAGGGGATGTCGAGACGCACGGGCTCTTCGCCTCGAGCCGCTCTCTCGCGGTTCTTCTCGTCGAGAGTGTCCTTGGCCATCTTGCGCCGGACGAAGGGGTGCACCGCTCCGCCCTGGATGGGGCCGGGGCGGATCAGCGCGATCTGGATGGTCAGGTCGTAGAAGCACCGCGGCTGCAGACGAGGCAGAAGCCCTATCTGCGCACGGGACTCGACCTGGAACACCCCGATCGAATCCGCGCGGCAGAGCATGTCGAAGACTCCTGGCTCCTCCTTCGGAAGCGTCTCCAGCGTCCATCGCTCGCCGGTGGCCTCTCGGATGATGTCGAAGCAGTGCTGCAGCGCGGCGAGCATCCCCAGGCCCAGCAGATCGAACTTCACCAGCCCCATCCAGGCCGCGTCGTCCTTGTCCCATTGGATGACCGTGCGGTTCTCCATGCGGGCATGCTCGACGGGCACGACCTCTCCGACCGGCCTCGCCGTGAGGACCATACCCCCTGAGTGGATTCCGAGGTGTCGAGGAGCTTTGAGCAGCTCACCGGCGTACTCGATCACGTTCTCCGGGATGTCGTGCTCATCGGCGATCTCGAGACCCGCGCTCCAGCCGTCGACCTGCCGTGACCAGGCGTCCTGCTGCCCGGGTGAGTAGCCGAGCGCTCGAGCCATGTCGCGGATCGCGTTCTTGGGCCGGTACTGGATAACGTTCGCCACCTGCGCGGCACGCTCTCTGCCGTATTCGCCGTATACCCACTGGATGATCTCCTCGCGACGATCGGAGTCGAAGTCCACGTCGATGTCCGGCTCCTCCTGACGGGTGGTCGCGAGGAAGCGCTCGAAGGGGAGCCCGTAGAGGATCGGGTCGACGGCGGTGATGCCGAGCAGATAGCAGACCGCGCTCGCTGCGGCCGATCCTCGGCCCTGGCAGAGGATGCCTCGGCGCTTCGCCTCGGTCACGATCCCGTGCACGATGAGGAAGTAACCGGGGAAGTCCTTCTCCTCGATGACGTCGAGCTCCCGCCCGATCCGCCGGCGGCCGTCCGCATCGAGACGCGGGTACTTCGTGGGCACCGCCTCCCACACCAGGTGTCGCAGCCAGCTCATCGGCGTGTGTCCGTCCGGCACCTCCTGCTTCGGCAGGGCGGGGCGCGCTCGGCGCAGGGGGAAGGCGGATGCCGCCGCGAGCTCCAGTCCGTACGAGATCGCCCCGGGGTATCGGCGGAACCGCTGCGACATCTCCGCGCCGCTGCGCAGATGCGCTCCGCCGTGCGCAGGCAGCCATCCGTCGAGCTCGTCCATGCTGCGCACGGCGCGCACCGCGGCGACGGCCTCGGCGAGCGATGCCCTCTCGGGTGCGGCGTAGTGCACGTTGTTCGTGGCGACCACCGGGAGTCGCAGCCGCCGCGCGACCTCGGCCAGGGCGTCGTTGCGGCGGGTGTCCTGCGGGTCACCGTGATCGAAGAGCTCGACAGCGACGTGATCATGACCGAACAGGTCGACGAGGCGACGCAGCGGGGTCGTCGCATCGCCGGCTTCGAGTCCTCGGCGCACGCCGCCCTTGCGGCATCCGGTGAGGATGGTCCAGTGGCCGTCGGCGCTCGCGGCCAGCTCGTCGAGGTCGTAGACGGGGCGCCCCTTCTCACCGCCGCGCAGATGCGCCGCGGTGATGGCGCCGGAGAGGCGATGGTAGCCCTCGAGCCCGTCGGCCAGCACCAGCAGGTGATCGCCGACGGGGTCGGGCACCCCGCGCTGCGGCGCCTCGAGCCCCAGCGACAGCTCCGCTCCGTAGACGGTCTGCACCGAGACCTCCATCAGCTCGGCGACCTCTGCGAAGCGGGCCGCGCCGTAGAAGCCGTCATGATCGGTGAGGGCCAGGGCGGTGAGTCCGAGCCGCTCCGCCTCGGCGAGGAGGTCCTCCGGCGAGGACGCGCCGTCGAGGAAGGAGTAGGACGAGTGCGCGTGCAGCTCGGCGTAGGGGACGGCGTCATCCGGCCTGGTCGCCACGGGAGGGGGATTCCGCTTGCGACGGCTGCTCACCGGCCCAGGGTCCGGCCTGGATCGAGGCGGCTCGCCACCGGTCGGATACGGCGAGGGATCATCGCCGCTCAGCGTGCGCTCGAGCTCCCGCCATGTCTGCGGGGGATTGCTCCATCCCATCAGCGATACCTCCCCTCGGCCCACCATCGTCCTGCGGCGCAGAAGACCAGCCAGGCGCGGTCATGCTCGTCGACGATCTGAAGGCGGTGCCCTCTCTTGCCTCCGGTCGCCTCCCATCTGCGCTCATGGATCGGCCATGGACCTGCCCACGCCTGCACATCGTCGCCGTTGATCCGGGAGGGAGTCGCCGACAGCGTGCCGCGCTCGTCGACGTGGATGCTGTCGCCGCCCGCAGCCAGCACTCCGATGGGTCTCGGCGGGAGGAAGACCTCGGCCGGCAGGGGATCGGGCAGACTTCCCGGCCACGGGCTCTCTGGGTCGCGCGGCGCGACCGCGCGCTCGCCCCAGGGGGTGAGCACCTGACGATCGGCCAGCCAGCGACCGCCGGAGAGCGCCGCGGTGACCACGCCCTCATGTCCGAGCATCGTCTGCACCCGGGACACCGCGTGGTGCAGCCTCTCGTCGGTGGCGGAGCCGAACAGGCCGGGTTGATGGTGGGCGGCATCGTCGACGGCCACGGGGACGATGCGCACCAGTGAGATGCCGCCGAAGGCCCGAGCCTCGTCGACGGGTGCCTTCGCGGTCTCTGCGCCCAGCGCCTCGAGCTGCCAGCGCACGCGGTCGACGAGATCGGCGGCATCGAAGCAGGTCGGGTGCAGCCACGGGCGGGAGAAGACCTTGCCGTCGTCATCGACCAGGTCGATGCGCACCTCGGTGCACACGACAGAGGCCTCGCCGAGGGCGAGCAGCACGGCGTCCGCCGTCTGCCGCACGGCGAACGCCACCTGGTCGGCTCCGGCCAGCGGAGGCTCGAACTCGACCGATCGCACCAGCTCGGGATCAGGGGGACGCGGCACGACCGGACGTGAGTCGGCGCCGGCGGAGAGCGCATGGAGCCGCGCGCCGCGTTCTCCGAACCGATCTCGCACCTCGATCTCATCGAGAGCGGCGAACTCGCCGAGGGTGCGCACCCCCAGCCTCGTCAGCAGACCGGTGAGCTGCTCGTCGCGCAGCACCTGAACGGGGAGCGGTTCGAGGAACGCCTTCGCCTGGCCTGGGGGCACCACGGTGGTCGGGGCGACACCTCTGGCGGCGAGCTCGGCTGTGAACGGGCCGTCTGCGATGCCCACACGCACCTCGGGGAAGCCGGCCTCGGCGAGCATGTCGATCAGAGCCGCCCCGGCCTCTGCCTCTCCGTCGTGGTAGCGGGAGATGCCTCTGGCGCGGAGCGCCGCGAGCCCCGGTCGGAGCATGGCGACTCCAGGAGCGTTCCTCTCGATGAGCTGCAGCACGGGCAGGAAGGCCCTCTCATCGAGAGCCGGATCATGCGGGAGCACTCGCAGAGAGGAGAGATGGCCCTGCGCGACCCGCCGGCGCTGTCCCGCTCTGACTCCGTGCTCCCTGGCCGTGGCCGTGCAGGCCACGACGGTGTTCGCGTGCATCAGGGCTGTCGGCGGGTGGGGAGGCGGCCCGCCCAGAGCGGCCCGCAGCGGCCAGTCGGGGAACCACAGCACGAGGACCCGCAGGGGCGAGGTCATCCGGCCACCGCCAGGGTGCGACGCTCGGACGATGCGGCGACGCGGCCGTCTCGGAGATCGGGCAGCGCCGTCAGCGGGGTCGGCTCCGACAGGGTTCCGTCTGCCGTGTGCTGCGGGGCGATTTCCTCGACCGCGCCGTCGCTGCCGGGCAGACGGACGCGCACGCTGGAGGACAGCGGGCTGTGCCTGGTCCTCGCGGTCACGGTCGCCGTCGAGCCCTCGATCAGCCCCCATCCCTCTCCGATGCCCTGCCACTGCTGATCATGCAGGCGGATGGTGCCCTCGCTCTGCGGCCAGGTGCCCGAAGCCGCGGACTCGGTCACGAGAAGCGTGCTTCCCCTGTCTCGCAGGCGGGCGCTCAATCGAGACACATCGGCATCGCGGACCCTGCTCGCCGGGTTCACGGCGATCAGGGGCACGACCTCGGCGAGGGCGGAGGTCGCAGCGAGCCAGCGGTCTCCCGGCTCGGGGACGAGGATCAGCCGAGGAAGCGCGATCCCGAAGGCGGCAGCCGCCTCCACACCCAGCGTCGGCATGCCGACGACCGCGCACCACAGCCCTTTGCGCGAGGCGGCGGCGAGCAGAGCGAGCACGAGACTGGGGGAGGAGGAGACGGTGTACGACGTGCCGGTCTGCAGACCCTCCTCAGGCAGCAGCGAGGAGAATGCCGGGTCGAGGGGGAGCAGCGAATGCTCGCTGCGGCGCCGTTGCATCCGGCTGATCTCGCGGCGCAGCCGAAGCACCTCTCCGGCGCGGGAGTCACCCGACGGAGAGAGCGCGGTCACCGCATCGAGCCCGATCCCCATGTATCCATCCTCGAATGTATGTACGAATAAAGCAAGTGATGTCGATGACGATAATTCGAACGTCGGACATCGCCGCCATGCCCGGCGTGTCGCTCGGCGCCCGGCCCGAGAGCACGGGCGGAGGTTATCCACACCCCGCCCGCGAGCCCTGCGAGGATCTCCTAGCCTTCCGGGATGGAGCCGCGCGCAGTCATCGTCGTGATCGCGCATCTGGCGCTGTTCGCGATCGGCTGCCGCCTCACCGTGATCGACGTCCGCACTCACCGACTGCCGAATCGCATCGTCCTCCCCACGCTCCTGGCGGTCTTCGGCCTCCTCGTCGTCGATGCTCTGTCGAGCGGACGGAGCGCTCCTCTGATCAGGGCCGTGGTCGGGATGCTGATACTCGGCGGCTGCTACGCCGTCATGCACCTCGTCAGCCGAGAGGGCATGGGCGGGGGAGACGTGAAGCTCGCCGCCGTGATCGGCCTGGTCCTGGGCTGGCACGGCTGGCAGGCGCTCGCCGTCGGCGGAGCGGCGGCCTTCGTGCTCGGCGCCCTGTACGCCGCGATCCTGATCGTCGCCCGCCGGGCGAGGGGCTCCACCCGCATCGCCTTCGGGCCATGGATGATCATGGGAGCGATCGTCGGCATCCTGCTCCGATGACGCTGCGTCCGCCAGGCGGCGATAGGGTGAGCGTATGGCACTCGCACGACTTCACGGCGGCCCGCTCGACGGGCAGATCATTCCTCTGGGAGACGCGGACGACAAGCTGATCGTCCCCTACAGCGAGACGCAGGTGGTGTACAACCGCCGCGGCGACGCGCAGAACACCGGTGACGACGACGGCCCCACCGAGGTGGACTACTGGTACGACGAGTCCTTCGAGGACATCAGCCCGTCGGATGACTGAACCGACAGACGGTTCGAGGTCGCGAGGCGGCTCCGAACCGTCGCGGACGGTCGAGGTCGAGCGCAAGTACGACGTCGACCGCGACACGCCCCTTCCCGAGTGGCGGGGCATCCCCGGCGTCGACCAGGTGTCGGCCGGGGAGTCCAGGGAACTCGACGCGCGCTACTTCGACACGGCGGATGCCGAGTTGTCGAGAGCCGGCGTGGCCCTGCGCCGCCGCACCGGGGGATCCGACGCGGGATGGCACATCAAGGGTCCCCGCGAAGGCGACGGGCGACTCGAG
Organism: uncultured Microbacterium sp.; assembly: GCA_963518515.1. Lineage (GTDB taxonomy): Bacteria > Actinomycetota > Actinomycetes > Actinomycetales > Microbacteriaceae > Microbacterium. The sequence goes on along the minus strand of CAUQIW010000004.1, from coordinate 194,331 downwards.
ATGGGCTGGCCTCTGGGCGACGACGACAGCGTTCCCGCGGCCGTGGCGCAGGCGCTCTCGCGCTGGGCGACGGGGGACCTCACCCCTCTCGCCCGCATCGAGAACAGCCGCACCGCCTACCTGCTCACGGGGCCGGGTGGCGTCGTCGCCGAGTTCGTCGACGATCTCGTCAGCGCGACCGACCTCCGACAGGACGTCCGTCGTGAATGGCGCGAGTGGGAGCTGGAACTCGGACCTGCTGCCCCCTCGGACCAGGCCGGACGCGACGCGCTGTTCGCCGCCGTGGAGCGCGCGATATCCTCTGCAGGCGGACGCGAGGCGGCATCCGATTCGAAGCTCGCCCGTGCCCTGGGGTTCTGACCCGGCGCAAGCCCCTTCCTCGTCTCACGACCCCATGCTTGAGTGACAGACATGAGCAATCCCGCCGTCCTCCGATCGCTGCAGACGATCGTGCCGGAGACCGTCATCGCGCAGGATCATGTGCGCGAAATCTTCGCCGCCCAGCCCGACCTAGGACGCCTCGCGCAGCGCATCATCGGTGCGTCGTTCAACGCCTCGGGCATCGACACCCGCCACACGGTGATCGATGAGCTGTCCGGCACCGCACCCGCGGGCGATCCGATCTTCTACGACGTCGGAACGGGTCTTCTCCTCTCGCCCGGCACCAAGATCCGCAACCAGATCTACGCGCGCGAGGCCTCGCGGCTGTTCGTCGAGGCCGCGCGCCGCGCGGTCGATGCCGATCCGGACATCGGTCCCGAGGACATCACCCACGTCGTGACCGTCTCCTGCACCGGCTTCCACGCCCCGGGCCCCGATTACGAGATCGTCCGCGCACTGGGGCTCTCCGACAGCGTGCAGCGCTACCACCTGGGTTTCATGGGCTGCTATGCGGCGATGCCCGCTCTGCGTGCGGCGAGTCAGTTCTGCGGAGCCGATCCCGATGCCGTCGTCCTCGTCGTCAGCGTCGAGCTGTGCACCCTGCACCTGAGGTCGTCGGAGGATCCCGACCTCATCGTCGCCACCTCGCTGTTCGCCGACGGAGCCGCCGCGGGCATCGTGACCGCGCGTCATCTCGCGACCGAGACTCCGGGGGTCCGGCTCGACCGGTTCCACACGGCGATCGCTCCCGAGGGCGAGAAGGACATGGCGTGGACGATCGGCGACCACGGGTTCGAGATGACCCTCTCGACCGCCGTCCCGCAGATCATCGGCACGAGCATCCTCGACGCCATCCGTCCCCTGTACTCGGCCGACGCCGATCTCCTCTCGGCGTTCGACGCCGGGACGATCGGCGAGAGCGCACAGCACTGGGCGATCCATCCGGGCGGCCGCAGCATCCTCGATCGCGTGCAGGAGCGGCTACGCCTCGGCGATGACCAGCTCCTGCCTGCCAGGGAGACGCTCCGAGAGAACGGCAACATGTCGAGCGCGACGGTGCTCTTCGTCATCAAGCGGATCCTCGAGAGCGGCGCTCAGGCGGGATCCCGCGTGACGGCGATGGCGTTCGGCCCCGGGCTCACGGCGGAGAGCGCGCTGATGACCGTCGTCGGCTCCCCTCGCGCATGACCCACGATCTGTCCTCACGGGCCGTCGACGTCCGTGAGCTCATGGACGAGCCGGATGCCGACGAGGCGATGCTCGCGCGCACCTACGACCGCTTCCGCTTCGTGAACGCGCTCGTCGCGAATCCCGGCTCGCTGTACTGGAAGGACGTCCGCCCGCGAGCGAGGACGGGGCCGGTGAGGATCCTCGACATCGGGGCCGGCGGCGCCGATGTCTGCCGATTCATCGCCGCGCGCCTCAGACGCGACGGACTGTCGGGTGAGGTCACGGCCCTGGACGCCGATGAGCGGGCGGTGCGCTGGGCCGAATCGCACGACGGCGGCGCCGGTGTGCGGTATCTGCATGCGTTCTCCCGAGACCTGGTGGACGAGGGGGAACAGTACGACATCGTGTTCTCGAACCACGTGCTGCACCATCTCGGCGCGGCCGAGCTGCAGAGCGTGCTGCGCGACTCGGCCAGGCTGGTCTGTCCGGGCGGGGTCGTGGTCCACCGCGACATCGCCAGGAGCAGAGCCGCCTATGCGCTCTACGCGGGGGCGACCTGGCCCCTCCAGAGCACCCTGCTGCGGGGGTCGTTCATCCGCGTGGACGGCCTCATCAGCATCCGCCGTTCGTACACGCCGTCGGAGCTCGCGGCCGTCGCTCCGCGCGGATGGCAGGTGCGCGGTGCACTTCCCGCCCGGCTGGAGCTCCGCTGGAACGCACCGTCTCCTCGCTGAGCGCGCCGAGCGGACACATCTCGCACGAGCGGATGCAGCATGCACGAAGGCCCGGCCGCGCGCGAGCGTGACCGGGCCTTCGAGGCGATCGCCGAGGATCAGAAGTTGATCATGTGACCTGCGAGGCCGTGGAAGCCCTCCTGCAGCGCCTCCGACAGCGTCGGGTGCGTGTGCACGTTGCGGGCCAGCTCCAGCGCGGTCAGGTCCCACTTCTGGGCCAGCGTCATCTCGGGGAGGAGCTCGGAGACGTCCGGTCCGATCATGTGGGCGCCGAGCAGCTCGAGGTGCTCGGCGTCGGCGATCATCTTGACGAATCCGACGGGCTCGCCGAGGCCGTGAGCCTTGCCGTTGGCCATGAACGGGAAGGTGACGACCTTGATCTCGTGGCCCTCGTCCTTCGCCTGCTTCTCGGTGAGTCCGAACGAGGCCACCTGGGGCTGCGAGAACGTGGCCCTCGGCATCATGCGGTAGTCGCCCAGAGTCTGCGTCTCGGCCCCGCCGATGGTCTCGGCGGCGACGACTCCCTGAGCCTCCGCGACGTGCGCGAGCTGCAGCTTGGCCGTGACGTCGCCGATCGCGTAGATGCCCTCGACGTTGGTGCGCATGTGGTCATCGATGTCGATGGCGCCGCGCTCCGTCAGCTTCACGCCGGTCTTGTCCAGGCCGAAGTTCTCGACGTTGGGAGCGAATCCGACCGACATGAGCACCTTGTCGGCGTCGATGGACGTCTGCTGTCCGTCCTTGCCGGTGTAGGTGACGGTGACCGACGAGCCGTTGTCGACGACCGTCTCGACCTTGGTCGAAGTGAGGATGTCGACGCCGTAGTTCTTGTACTGCTTCGCGATCTCCTTCGAGACGTCCGGGTCCTCGTTGGGGAGCGCGCGGTCGAGGAACTCGATGATCGTGACCTTGACGCCGTAGTTCGTCATCACATAGGCGAACTCCATGCCGATGGCGCCGGCGCCGACGATGACGATCGACTTCGGCAGCTCACGCGACATGATCTGCTCTTCGTAGGTGACGACGTTCTCGCTGAGCGAGACGCCGGGCAGCAGGCGCACCCGCGAGCCGGTGGCGATGATCACGTTGTCGAACGTGACCTCCTCGGTCGACCCGTCGGACTTGGCGACGGAGATCGCCTTGGGTCCGGTGAAGGTGCCGCGACCGTCGTACTCGGTCACCTTGTTCTTCTTCATGAGGAAGTGGATGCCCTTGACGCGCCCGTCTGCGACGACGCGGCTGCGATCGAACGCCTTGCCGTAGTCGATCGTGAACTCACCGGAGATGCCGAAGAACTCGGCCTTGTGGTTGAGCGTGTGCGCGAGCTCCGCGTTCTTCAGAAGAGCCTTGGAGGGGATGCAGCCCACGTTGAGGCACACACCGCCCCAGTACTTCTCTTCGATGATGGCGGTGGACAGACCGAGCTGCGCGCTGCGAACTGCAGCGACGTATCCGCCGGGACCTGCACCGAGGATGACGACATCGTAGTGTGGCATGCCTCAAGCCTATCGCTCGGACGGTGCGTCGGAGTCGTCTCCGCGCGGGGTCGTCGGCCCTCCGGCGCGTCTCAGAGTGACGGCCACCGCGATGCCTCCGACCACCACCAGGATGCCCGCGACCACGAGGATCCAGATCCACGAGGAGGCGGGGGTCGACTCTGCGGGCGCCGGCGTGGCATCGGCGGTGTCGGACGGCGCGGGAGTCGCCGACGGCGTCTCGGGGCCTGCCTCGGAGGTCGGCTGCGCCGTGGGCTGCTCGGTGGGTTCGACGACCGAGGAGCTGCTCACGGTGAAGTCGTATTCACCGGACGTCGGATGCCCGTCGCTGGAGACCACCTTCCAGATCACGTGGTACAGCCCGGCCGGTGCCTGAGCGGCGAGAGGCTGCGTCACGGTGGCCCCGCTCGTGACCGCCGCACCCGACGTCACCGACTGGCCGGAGGGATCGGTCACGACCACTTCGGTGGCGCCGTCGCCGGTGATGAGATCGGCGCTGAAGGTGAGGGTGAGCTCGGCGGGCAGCGTCTCGACGGTGCCGTCGGCCTCGGGGGAGGAGGAGGTCAGGCTGTCGTGGGCGGAGGCCGAGAGCGGCGAGAACATCACCAGGAAGGCGGCGAGAAGGGCTATGGCGAGGGCGAGCGAGAGCGCGGGGAGGCGGCGTGCAACGGTTTTCACAGGTCGAGCCTATGAACCCCGCGTGTGCAGCGCCTGAGTGTGGACGGTGCTCACGCGAGGGGCTCCGCATCAGATAGTCTGGAGGACTAAGGAGGGCACAGTGACTGACAGCGACAGCCGACCGGCCGAAGACGCGGCGATCCATCGTTCCGGCGAGCAGAGGCACGACGTGACGCAGACGTTCGGGCATGACTCGGACCTCTCGTTCATTCCCTTCGGTGTGGAACTGACCGACGTCGAGCAGGGCGCCATCGCGGCGCTCCCCGCGGGGTCCGCGCTGCTGCTGGTGCGCTCCGGTGCGCTGGCGGGTGCCCGCTACCTGCTCGACACCGACGTGACGACCGTGGGGCGCCACCCCGAGGCCGACATCTTCTTCGACGACGTGACCGTGTCGCGTCGTCATGCGGAGATCACCCGTTCCGGTGCATCCTTCGAGATCATCGACCAGCGATCCCTCAACGGCACCTATGTGAACGGCGAGCGCGTCGATCGCAGCGCCCTCGTCGACGGCTCAGAGCTGCGCGTCGGCAAATTCCGGCTCAACTTCTTCGTCTCGCCCGTCGATCGCGTCGCGGCGAACGGCTGATGGCGGCGTCCCCCGCGCGTGAACGTTCGGCGTCGGCTGGGCTCCTGAGCATCGGCCAGGTGCTGGCGAGGCTCACACCGGAGTTCCCCGAGCTCACCTCCAGCAAGCTGCGCTTCCTCGAGGTGCAGGGCATCGTGACTCCGTCCCGTACGGAGTCCGGGTACCGCAAGTTCTCGCAGGGCGACATCGAGCGGCTCCGCCTGGGGCTGACCCTTCAGCGCGACCACTATCTTCCGCTGAGCGTCATCCGCGATCAGCTCGACGAGGCGGAGGCGAACGGCGAGGGTGCCGCACTCGCCCCGCCGCCCTCGATCACCCCCGCGGTGCGTCGGTATCGGCGAGCCGAGCTGCTGTCGGCCGCAGGTGCAGGGCCGCAGCTGCTCAACGACGCCATCAGCACGGGTGTCATCGTCGCTCAGGAGTCGTATCCCGAGGCCACGGTGACGCTGCTCCGAGGACTCGTGGCACTCGATCGGCACGGCATCGAGCCCCGTCACCTCCGCTCGCTGCGGCAGGGCGCCGAGCGCGATGTCGCACTGATCGAATCGGCCATGTCGGCTCTGCTGCGTCGGACGGATGCCGCGTCGCGCGCGAAGGCGAGCGAGATGGCTCCCACATTGGCGGCGAAGATCGACGAGGTCCGATCGCTCTTCGTCAAGGACGCCCTGTCGCGTCTGCTTTCGTAACGAACTGGTTGCGACACACCTCCCGGGTCGCACGGATGTCATTGCCGCCACCGGGGGGCTGCTCTAGCGTGGAGATATCGGCTCCAGGGAGGAATTCAGATGAATGCGGATGAGCGTGCAGGCGACCCGCGGTTCGGGAACGACCTCCTGTTCACCGACGGACTCCCCGCCATGGACGACGAGGTCGGCTATCGCGGAGCGGTCGCCGCTCGTGCGGCCGGCATCACCTACCGTCAGCTGGACTACTGGGCTCGCACCGAGCTCGTGGAGCCGACCGTCCGCGGCGCGAGCGGTTCGGGATCCCAGCGTCTCTACGGCTTCCGCGACATCCTCGTCCTCAAGCTCGTGAAGAGCCTCCTCGACACGGGCATCTCGCTGCAGCAGATCAGGACGGCCGTCGAGGAACTCCGCCGCGCAGGGATCCGCGACCTCGCCGGAACGACACTGATGAGCGATGGCGCCTCGGTCTACCTCTGCACCTCGAACGACGAGGTCATCGACCTCGTCAGCCGCGGTCAGGGGGTCTTCGGCATCGCCGTCGGAAAGGTGCTCCGCGAGGTGGAGTCCACCCTCGTCGCGTTCGACCCGACGGCACCGGATCCCGTCGACGAGCTGTCCGCCCGGCGGACCAAGCGCTCGGCCTGACGCCCCGCGCACACCTCCCGCATACACAGAGACGGCCACCCTCGCGAGAGGATGGCCGTTCTTCATATCCGGTCTCCAGGGAGCCGAAGAGGCGGATCGCCGGGTCAGGCCTGAGCGCCGCTCTCCGCCACCTGGATGCGACCGGTGCGGATGATGCGGTCGAGCAGCTGATCGAAGTCCGAGGCGAGCTCCTGCGCGGAGTCGCCGGGCCAGATGTGCAACGGCTTCGCCGCACCCTGGGCCTGCTGCAGCGACGTGCGCTCGGGAAGCTGAGGTGAGAGCACGAGGGGGCCGAACATGTCTCGCAGCTCCTTGATGCGGAACTGGTGCTCGATCGACTGCGGGCGCACGCGGTTGACGACGATGCCGAGCGGCTGCAGACGGGGGGAGAGGCCGCGGCGGATCTCCTCGATCGCGCGCAGGGCGCGGTCGGCCGCGGCGACGGAGAAGAGGCCGGGCTCGGTGACGACCATGACGCGGTCGCTGGCGGCCCAGGCGGTGCGGGTCAGCGCGTTGAGCGACGGTGCGCAGTCGACCAGCACGAGGTCGTAGTCGGATTCGACGGCGGCGAGAGCCTCTTCGAGCTTCCAGACATCGCGCACGCTAGGGTGCGGGCCGTCGAAGTTGATCGCCGACGGGCTGCCGATGAGCACGTCGATCGTTCCGGGGTGCACCTTGGCCCAGCCGCTGGAGGTGATCGCCTGACGGACGACCTTCTCCTTGGGGTTCGCCAGGACGTCGGCGATGTTCAGCCGACCGGCCACCTGGATGTCCATCCCGGTGGAGACGTCGGACTGCGGGTCGAGGTCGACGACGAGCGTCCGGACACCACGGGCGAAGGCCGCTGAGGCCAGGCCGAGGGTCACGGTCGTCTTGCCGACGCCTCCCTTGAGAGAGCTGACGCTGAGTACGTGCACGGACTCCACGTTACCTTCCCCTAGGCTGGGTGCACACTCAGCCCCGCCCATGCGCACCGAGAACGCTGCGTATCGAGCTCTCAGAGGTGTGCATGTTCCAGAAGATCCTTGTGGCGAACCGCGGCGAGATCGCGATCCGTGCCTTCCGAGCCGCATTCGAGGTGGGAGCGCGAACGGTCGCCGTCTTCCCGCATGAGGACCGCGGTTCGGTTCACCGGCTCAAAGCCGACGAGGCGTATGAGATCGGCGAGCGGGGGCATCCCGTCCGCGCGTACCTGAGCGTCGACGAGATCATCCGCGTCGCGAAGGAGTCGGGGGCCGACGCGATCTACCCGGGGTACGGCTTCCTCTCCGAGAACCCCGAGCTGGCCGAGAAGGCCGCCGCCAACGGCATCGTCTTCATCGGGCCTCCCGCGGCCGTGCTCGAGATGGCGGGCAACAAGGTCGAGGCGAAACGCCATGCGATCGAGGCCGGTGTCCCCGTGCTGCGGTCGACGGAGGCATCCGACGACGTCGACGCGCTCGTCGCCCAGGCGCAGGAGATCGGATTCCCGCTGTTCGCGAAGGCGGTCGCCGGTGGCGGAGGGCGCGGGATGAGGCGCGTGGAGACGGCCGCCGAGCTCGCTCCCGCACTGGCAGAGGCCATGCGCGAGGCGGAGAGCGCCTTCGGCGACCAGCGGATGTTCCTCGAGCAGGCGGTGCTGCGCCCTCGACACATCGAGGTGCAGATCCTCGCGGACAAGACCGGCGAGACCGTGCACCTGTTCGAGCGGGACTGCTCGGTGCAGCGACGACACCAGAAGGTGGTCGAGATCGCGCCCGCACCCAACCTCGACGACGGCATCCGCACCGCGCTGCACGGCTATGCGGTCGCCTTCGCCAGGTCGATCGGGTATGAGAACGCCGGAACCGTGGAGTTCCTGCTCGAGACCGCGGGGGAGCGCACCGGCGAGGTCGTCTTCATCGAGATGAATCCGCGTATCCAGGTCGAGCACACGGTGACGGAGGAGATCACCGACGTCGACCTGGTGCAGAGCCAGATGCGCATCGCCGCGGGGCAGACGATCGAGGAGCTCGGGCTGCAGCAGAAGGATCTCCGGGTGCGAGGTGCCGCGCTGCAGTGCCGTATCACCACGGAGGATCCGACGCAGTCGTTCCGCCCGGACACGGGGAAGATCACCACCTATCGGTCGCCCGGAGGCGCCGGCATCCGACTCGACGGCGGAACGGTGCATCAGGGCGCGCAGATCAGCCCGCACTTCGACTCGATGCTGGCGAAGCTCACGTGCCGAGGTCGGGACTTCCCCGCCGCGGTGGCGCGGGCGCGCAGGGCGCTGGCGGAGTTCCGCATCCGAGGCGTGTCGACGAACATCCCCTTCCTGCAGGCCCTGCTCGACGACGACGCGTTCATCGCGGGCGACGTCAGCACCTCGTTCATCGACGAGCGCCCTGAGCTGCTGCGCGGCAGGGAGTCGAAGGACCGCGGGACGCGCATCCTGAACTGGCTCGTCGACGTCACCGTGAACAAGCCGAACGGCGCGCATCCCGGTTCGATCGATCCGTGCTCCAAGCTCCCGACGATCGACCTCTCGTCGGAGCCGATCGCGGGATCGCGTCAGCGGCTGCAGGAGCTCGGTCCTGAGGGCTTCGCCCGGAGCCTCCGGGATCAGACGGCGTTGGCCATCACCGACACGACCTTCCGCGACGCGCACCAGTCGTTGCTGGCGACGCGAGTGCGCAGCCGGGATCTCGTCGCCGCAGCGCCCTACGTCGCCCGCATGACTCCGGGGCTCCTCTCCGTCGAAGCATGGGGCGGGGCGACCTACGACGTCGCCCTGCGTTTCCTGGGGGAGGACCCGTGGGAGCGCCTCGACAAGATGCGCGCCGCGCTGCCCAACGTCGCGATCCAGATGCTGCTCCGCGGACGGAACACGGTCGGATACACGCCGTACCCCACCGCGGTGACGCAGGCGTTCGTCGAGGAGGCCGCCGCGAGCGGTGTGGACATCTTCCGCATCTTCGACGCGCTGAACGACGTCGAGCAGATGCGACCGGCCATCGAAGCCGTGCGTAGCACGGGAACGGCCGTCGCCGAGGTCGCCCTCTGCTACACGGGCGATCTGCTCGACCCTGCCGAGGATCTCTACACGCTGGACTATTACCTGGCGCTCGCCGATCAGGTCGTGGCCGCCGGCGCCCACATCATCGCCATCAAGGACATGGCGGGGCTCCTGCGCCCTGCCGCCGCGGCGAAGCTCGTGTCGGCGCTGCGTGATCGCTTCGATCTGCCCGTGCATCTGCACACCCATGACACCCCCGGCGGGCAGCTGGCGACTCTGCTCGCCGCCAGCGCTGCGGGGGTGGATGCGGTGGATGCGGCGTCGGCGCCGCTGGCCGGGACGACGAGTCAGCCCTCGCTGTCGTCGTTGGTCGCCGCCCTCGCCCACACCGACCGCGACAGCGGGATCGACCTGGCGGCCGTCTCCGACCTGGAGCCGTACTGGGAGGCCGTGCGCCGCATGTACGCGCCGTTCGAGTCGGGTCTCCCCGGACCCACCGGGCGCGTCTACCACCATGAGATCCCCGGGGGGCAGCTGTCGAATCTCCGTCAGCAGGCCAAGGCGCTGGGACTCGCGGACGACCTCGAGCTCATCGAGGACATGTACGCGGCGGCCGATCGGATACTCGGCCGGGTGCCGAAGGTGACACCCTCGTCGAAGGTGGTCGGCGATCTCGCGCTGCATCTGGCCGCGGTGAAGGCCGACCCCGCCGACTTCGAGGCCAACCCCGAGAAGTACGACGTGCCGGACTCCGTCGTGGGGTTCATGGCGGGCGAGCTGGGTGATCTGCCCGGCGGCTGGCCGGAGCCGTTCCGCAGCAAGGTGCTCGCCGGGCGGACCGTGCGGGTCGGGCTGACCGATCTCTCGGCGGACGATGAAGCCGCCCTGGCGGCAGACAGCGCGACCAGGAGAGCGCGACTCAACGCCCTGCTGTTCCCGGCGCCGACGGCAGAGTTCACCCAGGTGCGGGAGCAGTACGGCGACCTCTCGGTGCTCGACACGAACGACTATCTCTACGGACTCGTGCAGGGGCAGGAGCATCTCATCGAGATCGACCGCGGCGTGCAGCTGTACGTCGGGCTCGAGGCGATCGGCGACGCGGACGACAAGGGCATGCGCACCGTGATGACGACCCTGAACGGGCAGATGAGGCCCGTCTTCGTGCGCGATCGATCGATAGCGGTGAACGTGCACGAGGCCGAGCGCGCCGACACCTCGGTGGCAGGGCACGTGGCCGCGCCGTTCTCGGGCGTGGTGACGCTCAAAGTGGCCGTCGGAGCGACAGTGCGCGCGGGCGAGGCGGTGGCCTCCATCGAGGCGATGAAGATGGAGGCGGCCATCACCGCGTCCGTCGACGGTGTCGTCGAGCGACTGGCCATCGGCGAGACGCAGCAGGTCGACGCAGGAGATCTTTTGGTCGTCATCAGTCCGGCGCACTAATCTTGTGCGGGCGAGGCCGCGCTGCATGCAGCGCACCCGAGGCCCGCACAAGCTGGGAGTGAAGACGTGACGCCGAAGAAAGCGATGGAGCAGCCCGAGGACGAGTCGAGGGGCGTGCTCGACGACGCCGGGTCCATCGACACGACAGCCATCGGGATCATCGGCGGTACCGCACAGGTCAGCGTCGAGCTGCCCAAGGACGATGAGGACGACCTCGACGACGACGGCGTGGTCGAGGGCGAGATCGTCGCCGACCTGATCGTCGATGCGCAGCAGGCCGTGCCCGCAGGCGCCTTCGAGCCGGTCTCGGCTTCGGACGTCTCCGAGGTGTCCTTCTCGGCTCCCCTGATCATCGAGCTTCCGCCTGAGCCCCGCTCCGAGCCGGATGCACCGGCCGAGCCCGTCGTCGATGTCGACGTCGACCCCGTGTCCGCAGAGTCTGAACCGGATGTTCTCTCCACGGATGACGTCGTCGCCGATGACGTCGATGAGGTTGATGACGTCGATGAGGTTGATGACGTCGAGGACATTGAGGACGTCGATGAGGTCGAGGACGTCGATGAGGTCGAGGACGAGGCGTTCAACGACGAGGCGTTCGTCGAGGAGGCCATCGAGGACGACATCGAGCCGGCCGGCGAACCCGCGGAGGCGGGCGACCGGGATCTCGAGACGGATGTCGAGACAGATCTCGATCCGGATATCGACGACGCGGTCTCTGAGGACGCCGATGAGATCTCTGAGGACGAGAACTCTATGGACGAGGTATCTGACGGCGGCGACACCCTCGAGGACGACGACGAGGTCCCTGTGGTTCATGTCTCCGTCGACGAGGAGCGTCCATCCGGAGCCGTCGAGGATGATGCGCCCGACGAGGTCCGAGCGGCCGAGGCCGACCCCGAGCCGCACAGCGCCTCCGGCCCGTTCGACGAGGCAGACCCCGCCATGCAGGCCCAACCGACGGACGAGGATGCGACCCTCGTCGTGTCCGAGCCGGTCGACGACTCAGGGCCCGTGCCGGTTCCGGAGTCGGCGCCGTCGGCCGAGCCGGTCACCGCGCCGGTGACATCGGCGAGTCCGGGCGATCTGATCGCCGCCGAGGCCGTTGCGGCCGCCGCCTTCGTGGCGAAGGCGAAGGCGAAGGCGGACGTGGAACCCTCGGCTCCCACCCGCAAGTCGGCGGCTCGCAGCATGCGGGCAGAGAAGGAGAACACCGCCGTGGATACATCGAAGGCGAAGCCGATCGCCACGCAGTCCACCCGGGCCTCGCGGTCGGAGGTGCAGCTCTCCGCGAAACGTCTCGACGACATCGGGGATGCCTCTCGTGAGAGCGCCGACCTGCTCACCGCCGATCGGCTTCTCGACCCGCACCGCATGACGAAGCCGGAGCCCGAGGGTGCGTGGAGCCACTTCCTCTACACGATCTCCGGACGACGCATCAATATCGGCGACGGCAGGAGGGCCCGCGAGCGCAAGGCGCTCACGGCACGGATCGCCGCCCCGCTGGTCGGGGGCGCGCGCTTCATCCCCGTGCTCTCCCGCAAGGGCGGCGTCGGCAAGACGACGATCACCACTCTGCTGGGCATGGCACTCGCCGATGCTCGCGAGGACCGCGTCATCGCCGTGGACGCCAACCCCGACAGGGGAACGCTCGCCGAGCGCGTCGTCCACCCCCGTCACAACCGATCCGTTCGCGACCTGGTGCGCATCCACGATGAGGTGAGGGGCTATCACGACCTCTCGGCGATCGTGGCGCGGGACGCGACCAGGCTCGACGTGCTCGCGTCGGACGGAGATCCGCGCATCGCCGAGGCGTTCAGCGACAGCGACTACCGCGACGTCGCAGGAGTGGCCGCTCATTACTACTCGCTCGTCCTCACGGACACCGGAACCGGCATCGTGCACTCCGTCATGTCGGCGACCCTCGACCTCGCGGATCAGATCGTGATCGTCTCGGGGCTCAGCGTCGATGAGGCGCGGCTCGCTTCCGAGACCCTGACCTGGCTGGAGACCAACGGGTATGCCGAACAGGCCAGAGAAGCGGTCGTCGTGCTGAATCAGTCGACTCCGGGCGCGCCGCTGGTGCGACTGAACGAGCTCGAGAGTCATTTCCGCACGCGGGCCAAGCACGTCGTGCGCATGCCCTACGACGCGCAGATCGCCGGCGGAGGCGTCATCGTGTTCGCCAACCTCCAGCCGGAGACGCGGGTGGCTGCGAGAGAGCTCGCCGCGCTGCTGGTCGAGGGACTCAGGGCGAAGGCAGCCTGATGGCGGTACGAGAGATCCGAGTGTTCGGCGACCCCGTGCTGCGGACGGTGTGCGCGCCCGTCGAGGACATCGACGACGGAGTCCGCGCGCTCGTGTCCGACCTTGTCGACACGGTCAAGCTGCCGGGACGTGCCGGCGTCGCAGCCCCGCAGATCGGCGTGGCCGCGCGAGCCTTCAGCTACAACATCGACGGGGACATCGGCTACGTGATCAATCCCGTGCTCGTGGAGGTGCGGGGCGAACCCGTGCCGACAGGCGAGGGGTGCCTCTCGGTGCCCGGGCTCTGGCACGACGCGCTGCGGCATCCCTGGGCGCGGGTCGAGGGCGTCGACCTCGACGGCGAGCCCGTGATCCTCGAGGGGGACGGGCTGCTCGCCCAGGCCCTCCAGCACGAGACCGATCACCTCGACGGCAGGCTGTACCTGTCGAGACTCGATGCGGAGACCCGCAAGCGCGCGATGCGCGAGGTGAGGGAGAGCGACTGGTTCTGAGATCACTCTGCACCGATGAAGAAGGCCCCGCTCTCGCGGGGCCTTCTTCGTGTCCGATGGTGCTCAGCCGCCGATGGCGACGTTCGTCGTCGTGACGGGCTCGTCGTAGATCGCGGAGATCTCGTCGGCGAAGTCGCTCATGATCACGTTGCGCTTGATCGAGAGCTTCGGAGTGAGGTGACCCGATGCCTCGGTCCACTCGCTGCTGAGGATCGTGAACTTGCGGATGGACTCGGCCCGCGAGACGCGGCTGTTCGCGAGGTCGACGGCTTTCTGCACCTCGGCGTGGACCGCGGGATTCTTCGCCGCCTCGGTGAGGGACATGTCCTTCGACAGGCCGTTGTTGGCGAGCCAGGTCGGCAGCATCTCCGGATCGAGGGTGACCAGGGCCGAGATGAACGGGCGCTGATCGCCGACCACGACGACCTGCCCGATGATCGGGTTGGCCCTGATGGGGTCCTCGAGAGCCGCCGGTGCGACATTCTTGCCGCCGGCCGTCACGATGATCTCCTTCTTGCGTCCGGTGATGGTCAGGAAGCCCTCGGAGTCGAAGCTTCCGATGTCTCCGGTGCGGAACCAACCGCCGTCGCTGAACGCCTCGGCCGTGGCATCCGGGTTGTTCCAGTACTCCTTGAAGACGTTGACCCCGCGCACCTCGATCTCGCCGTCGTCGGCCAGGCGTACACCGACTCCCGGCAGAGCGGGACCGACCGTGCCGATCTTCGACTTGTCGGCCAGGTTGACGGTGGCGGGAGCGGTGGTCTCGGTGAGTCCGTATCCCTCGAGGATGACCACGCCGAGGCTGTGGAAGAAGTGCCCGAGACGCGCGCCGAGCGGCGCCGAACCCGAGACGGCGTACACGACCCGTCCGCCCATCGCCTCACGCAGCTTGCTGTAGACGAGCTTGTTGAAGAGGGCGAACTTGAGTTTCATCCCGAACGGGATGCTCTTGCCCTCCTCCACGAGTCGCGAGTGCTCGATGGCGACATCGGCGGCGGCGCGGAAGATCTTGCCCTTGCCCCCGGCCTCCGCCTTCTGCTCGGCGGAGTTGTACACCTTCTCGAAGACGCGGGGGACGGCCAGCAGGTAGGTCGGCTTGAACGATCCCAGCGCGGGGAGCAGCTGGCGGGTGTCGGGCTGGTGGCCCGTGCGCACTCCCGCGTGGATGTTGAGGATCGAGATGAATCGGGCGAAGACGTGCGCGGTGGTGATGAAGAGCAGCGTCGAGGCGCCTGGGGTCTGGACGACCGCGTCGAGAGCCTTCGCCGAGTTGCGCGACAGCTCCACGAAGTTGCTGTGCGTGAGGACGCACCCCTTGGGGCGGCCCGTCGATCCGGAGGTGTAGATCAGGGTGGCGAGGTCCGAGCCCACGGCGAGGTTGCGACGACGGGTGATCTCCTCGTCGGTCACCGAGGAGCCCTGTGCGGTGAGGGTGTCGATCATGCCCAGATGCAGCTGCCAGACCTCGCGGACGAGCGGAACGTCGCCGCGGATCTCGTCGACCCTCGCGAAGTGCTCCGGCGATTCGACGATGAGCGCGATCGCACCTGAATCTTCGAGGATCCACTGGATCTGCGACGGGGAGCTGGTCTCGTAGATCGGCACCATCACCGCTCCTGCGTAGAAGAGCGCGAAATCGACGAGAGTCCACTCGTAAGTGGTGCGAGCGAGGAAGCCGACCTTCTCGCCGGGTGAGATGCCTGCCGCCACGAAGCCCTTCGCCAGGGCGATCACGGCCGTCTCGAACTCGGCTGCGGTGATGTCGCGCCATCCTTCGCCGTCAGGAACGGAGAACAGCGCGCGATCCGGAGTCGCCGCGACGCGCTTCGCGAGAAGATCGGCGACGTTCCCCTCCGGATCGGCGGGGACGACGGCGGGGACTTCAAACTGGACCACGGCAGCTCCTTCGGTACCGGTCGGGCACTGGGTTCCCACGAGTCTAGGGCATGGCACCGAGTCGCATGAAGGCTGGTACTGAGTCGCCGAGCGGAGGACGCGGCGACCAGGAGCCATCGGATGCCGGTCCCGGCGCTAGACTTCAGCACGATGTTCTACTGGCTGATGAAGTACGTCGCGATCGGGCCCCTGGTCAAGGGGATCTTCCGACCGTGGGTCGTCGGGCGCGGCAACATCCCGAAGAACGGTGCGGCCATCCTCGCCAGCAACCATCTCTCCTTCGCCGACTCCATCTTCCTGCCGCTCGTGATCGATCGCCCCATGTCGTTCCTCGCGAAGAGCGACTACTTCACCGGGCGAGGACTCAAGGGGTGGGCGACCAAGTTCTTCATGAAGGCCACGGGGCAGATCCCGATCGATCGATCGGGGGGCAAGGCGTCGGAGGCGTCGCTCAACACCGGGCTCCAGGTGCTCGGAAGGGGGGACCTGCTCGGCATCTATCCCGAGGGCACTCGCAGCCCCGACGGACGGCTCTACCGCGGCCGGACCGGCATCGCGCGCATGGCGCTCGAGGCCAAGGTGCCCGTCATCCCGGTGATCATGGTCGACACCGACACCGCCATGCCGATCGGCCAGCGACTGCCACGTGTCGTGCGGGTGGGCATCGTGATCGGCGAGCCCCTGGACTTCTCGCGGTATGCGGGCATGGAGAACGACCGATACATCCTCCGCTCCGTCACGGACGAGATCATGGTGGCGCTGCAGCGGCTCGGCGAGCAGCAGTACGACGACGTCTACGCGTCGAGCGTCAAGGACCGTCTTCCCACGCGCGTCACACAGCGGTCCTGAGGCGTCCGGGGGTCGGGGCGAGCAGTAGGCTGGACCCATGCTCCAGCACCACATCGACG
This sequence comes from uncultured Microbacterium sp., assembly GCA_963518515.1. Classification (GTDB taxonomy): domain Bacteria; phylum Actinomycetota; class Actinomycetes; order Actinomycetales; family Microbacteriaceae; genus Microbacterium. The sequence continues at coordinate 177,978 of CAUQIW010000004.1, read as the reverse complement.
CGCTTGATGCGTGGCGTTCGCTCCCGATCAAGCAGCAGCCGCAGTGGCAGGATTCGGAGCGTGTCTCCGAGGTCTCCGCGCAGATCGCAGCGCTCCCGCCCCTGGTGTTCGCCGGCGAGGTCGACAACCTCCGCGACCGGCTCGCTCGGGCGGCGTCCGGCCAGGCGTTCCTGCTGCAGGGCGGCGACTGCGCCGAGACCTTCGCGGGGGCCACGGCCGATCAGATCCGCAACCGCATCAAGACCGTGCTGCAGATGGCGGTCGTCCTGACGTACGGCGCCTCGATGCCGATCGTCAAGATGGGCCGTATGGCGGGGCAGTTCGCCAAGCCGCGCTCGAGCGACACCGAGACCCGTGGCGATGTCACGCTGCCCGCGTACCGCGGCGACATCGTGAACGGCTACGACTTCACCGAGGGCTCGCGCCGACCCGATCCCGGTCGGCTGCTGCAGGGGTACCACACCGCCGCCTCGACGCTGAACCTCATCCGCGCCTTCACGCAGGGTGGCTTCGCCGACCTGCGTGAGGTGCACTCGTGGAACAAGGGCTTCGCGCAGAACCCGGCCAACCAGCGCTACGAGCGCATGGCCTCCGAGATCGACCGCGCCATCAAGTTCATGGAGGCCGCGGGAGCGGACTTCGACGAGCTGAAGCGCGTCGAGTTCTTCACCGGCCACGAGGGCCTGCTGATGGACTACGAGCGCCCGATGACGAGGATCGACTCGCGCACCGACACCCCGTTCAACACCTCGGCGCACTTCCTGTGGATCGGGGAGCGCACGCGCGACCTCGACGGCGCTCACGTCGACTACTTCTCGAAGATCCGCAATCCCATCGGCGTGAAGCTCGGGCCGAGCACCACACCGGAGACGGCGCTCGAGCTGATCGAGAAGCTCGATCCGAACCGTGAGCCTGGTCGTCTGACCTTCATCACGCGCATGGGTGCCGGCAAGATCCGCGATGCTCTGCCGCCGCTGCTCGAAGCCGTGCGCGACTCCGGCGCGCAGCCGCTGTGGGTGACCGACCCCATGCACGGCAACGGGATCACGACGCCGACCGGCTACAAGACCCGTCGCTTCGACGATGTCGTCGACGAGGTGCGCGGCTTCTTCGAGGCGCACCGCGCGGTCGGCACCTTCCCCGGCGGGATCCACGTCGAGCTCACCGGTGACGACGTCACCGAGTGCCTCGGCGGCTCGGAGCACATCGACGAGGCTGCTCTGGCGACGCGCTACGAGAGCCTGTGCGACCCGCGTCTCAACCACATGCAGTCGCTCGAGCTGGCATTCCTCGTGGCCGAGGAGCTCGAGAACCGCTGATCACACTTGTGACGTAGAACCGCCCTCCCGGTGATCCGGGAGGGCGGTTCTGCGTCACGAGCACGCGAGGCGCCGCTGACGTCGGCCTCTCGGTCCGCGTCAGAGGCCGGGCGTGAGGGTGATGGTCGCACCGCGTCGGGCGGAACCCTCCGGGTCGTAGCCGCGCACGCGGTAGATGTCCCAGTACCCGCCTCCGAGCGGAAGGGGAGTGTCCCTGATGCCGGCGTTCACCTTGAAGCCGAGACCCTCGAGCTGGGAGACGGCCTCGCGGATCGTCAGACCGTCGACATCCGGGATGGACACCGGCTCCGGCCCCTTGGAGACGATCAGCTGGATCTGATCCCCTGGCCGCCAGTTGCCCTCCGTGGCCCGTGGGGCATAAGCGATCACACGGTCCTTGTCGAAGTCCTCGCTGAACTGCTCCTGGCGCTCGTCGAGCACGACCAGTCCCTTGTCGGTGAGGGCGGCGGTCGCCTGCTGCACCGTCATGCCCGTCACGTCGGGCAGGGCACCGAGAGAGACGTAGAGCTCGACGGAATCGGCTTCGAAGATGTCGCAGCCGTCACCGCACTGGTACACGTCGCCGCCCGCTCGCGGAGTGACGAAGGCGTTGATGACGGCGCCCTCTGCGGCATCGGAGAACAGCCCGACCGGATCCTCGGCGACCTGCACATTGAGAGTGGACAGGTAGGCGCGAGCGTCGTCCTCCGTGCGGCCGTTGAGACCTTCGACGGTGTGGGCGGCGGGACCGCTGGAGACCACGACGGTCACCGCGGCGCCCTTGTCGAGTCGCTCTCCCTCGCCGGGGTCGCTCCTGATGGTGAGTCCCGTGTCGATGTCGACGGAGGACTCGTCCGCTCTGGACGGCACGAAACCCTCCGCGGTCAGTGCATCGGCCGCCTCGTCGTACGAGAGACCGGACACGCTGGGAACCGCCACGAGCGAACCGGGGCCGGACCCGAACCACCAGCCGACGCCGCCGGCGAGTGTGGCGAGGAGCAGGACGAACGTGAGGAGGAAGGCGCCGCGCGCCCGCCGCTTCGAGGAGCGCCTGCGCAGCAGCGTGGCGTTGTCGACCGCGTTCGTCGCGGGCGCGGCGGGACCCGTGAGCACCATCGTGCTCGGCATGACCTTGGTGACGTCGGCGGAGGGGGCCTGAGAGCGCTGCGGCATCGTGGCCGCGGCGACCGCCGGCGCGATGCCGAGACCGCGCTCGATCTCGCGGAGCCGCTCGAGCATCTGCTGCGCGTCGTCGGGACGATCGTCCGGCGACTTCTCGGTCGCCCACAGCACGAGCTCGTCCAGCTGCGCCGGAACACCGGGATTGCGCACGCTCGGGCGGGGAACCGACTCGGTCGCGTGCTGGAACGCGATCTGCATCGGCTGCTCGCCCTTGTAGGGCTGCTCGCCCACGAGCATCTCGTACAGCATGATGCCCAGCGCGTAGATGTCGCTGCGGGCGTCCGCCGTGCCGCGTGTGACCAGCTCGGGCGCGAGATAGGCGATCGTCCCGAGCAGCTGCTGGCCGGTCGCGGTGTTCGCCGTCGTGGCGCGGGCGAGGCCGAAGTCGCCGATCTTGATCCGGCCGTCCTCGGCGAGGAGCACGTTCTCGGGCTTGACGTCGCGGTGCACGATGTTGGCGCGATGCGCGGCTGAGAGACCCGCGAGGATCGCGTCCATGATCGTGATGGTCTGGGGGACGGTCAGTCTCTTCTGCTCGCGCAGGAGCTCGCGCAGCGTGATGCCGGGCAGGTACTCCATGACGAGGTAGGCGAGCTCGCCGTCCTGGCCCTGATCGAAGACGTTGACGACATGGGGGTCGGCCAGCCGGGCCGCCGAGCGCGCCTCCTGGATGAAGCGACTCTGGAAGGCGGAGTCGTCGCTGAGGTGCGCGTGCATGACCTTGAGGGCGATCCGTCGCTCGAGTCTCAGGTCGGTCGCGACGTACACCGTGGCCATGCCGCCGCGGGCGATCCTGGCGCGAACCCGGTAGCGTCCGTCGACAAGCCGCCCGATGAGGGGGTCGGCCTGCTGATTGGTCGTCACGTCAAGATTCTATGGAGAACTGGCTGAAAGGCCCGGGAGCGGCTCGCCCCTCCGGCCTGCACGTTTGCCCGCAAGCCGCTCAGCCGTGCTGCGCGAGCCACTGATACGCCTGCGTCTCCCACTGTCCGTACCGCTCGGGGTAGGCGGAGATCTGCACGGCCTGCGCGGCATCGGTGAAGCGCATGCTCTCCCACCCCGGGATGTCGAGAAGGCCCCTGGTCATCTGGCCGTTGGGGTCGCCCGTTCCGCCGAAGAAGGCCCGAGTGCTGCGGTCCGCGTCGATGACCTGTTCCGGGGTTCCCCACCCCGTGCTCGGACGCTGCTGGAAGAGTCCGAGCGAGTCCCGATCGCCCCAGGAGAGATTGCGCATGCCCGACTCGACCATGGCCGTCGCGAGTGCCAGGGCGATCGCCTGGTCGGGAACGCCGAGCTGCCGTCCGACGCCGATGATGAGCGAGGCGTTCGCCGCCTGTTCAGCATCGAGGGTCGCGGATGCCGGTGCGAGCGCGACCGGCGCTGGTGCCACGATCGTCGCCGCGGCGGGAGCAGCCGACACTGACACGGTCTGCCCCGGATAGATGATCGACCCGGCCGTGAGCCCGTTGAGAGTGAGCAGGTCGGCCGTGCTGGTGCCGTACTTCTGCGCGATGCCGAACAGGGTGTCGCCTGCCGCCACGGTGTGCGTCTGTCCGCTGCTCTGCACCGGAGCGGGCGACGCGGGCGCCGTCACAGGCGGCGGCGATGCCGCGGGTGCCCCGGCGAGCGAGAGGGTCTGCCCCGGGTAGATGACCGATGCCCTCGTGAGTCCGTTCGCGGCGAGAACCGCGTCGACCGTCGTTCCGTTCCGTTGCGCGATGCCGAAGACGGTGTCGCCGGCGACCACCGTGTAGGACGTCGTGGTGCTCTGGGCCGCGGCGGGCGGGGGAGTGGGGGCTGCCGGAGCGGCCGCACCGGCGAGCGCGAGGGCCTGGCCAGGGTAGATCACCGATCTCCACGTGAGTCCGTTCCAGGCGAGCACGTCGACGGTGCGGAGCCCGAACCGCGTGGCGATCGTCGTCACGGTGTCACCGGGCTGGACCGTGTAGCTCGACGGGGCCGTCTCCGCGGAGACCACGCGTGAGGGGACGACGCCTGCTGCGGTGAGGGAGAACGCGCCGGTGTGAGCGTCCGCGGCGGCGTCGGCGGAGGCCGGAACCGCCGCGAGGGCTCCGGAAAGGGTTCCCAGCACGGCGGCGGGCACTCCGAACTGCAGGTAGCGCGACCGGCGCGCGGCAGTGAGGGATTTCACGGGTTCTCCTGTCTCGGGCGTCCGTTCACGCTGACACGCCGCGTTATGGAAGTCAACAGAAGTGGCAGGAGTGACCAATGTGAAATATCGGTGAAATGCGTCCGCGGCGGTGAGATGAGATAGTTGCAGGGTGTCTGTGCCGTCTGAGAACAAGTCCTCCGAGAACCAGCAGCCCGTCGGTGAGAGCTCCGCTGGAGCCGTGACCACCGAGTGGCTGACCATGCCCGACCTCGTCGAGGTGCTCGACGAGTCGCTCGGGAGAGTCCGCCGGCTCATCGACGAGCACTACCTCATCGGCTCGCGTCGGACGGGCGTCTTCGCGGTGCCGTCGGTGTTCATCGTCGACGGTCACCCTCTCTCGTCGCTGCGCGGCACGGTCATCGTCCTCCAGGACTCGGGGTTCGACGACGACGAGATCATCGACTGGCTCTTCGCGGAAGAGGAGGAGCTCGGCCGTTCGCCGATCGCCGCCCTCCTCGACGGGCACAAGAGCGCCGTGCGGCGGATCGCGCGCACGCTCGCCTGACCTCGGTCCGTTCGACGCGGGTCGCGCCCGCAGCTCTCAGGCAGAGCGGACGGTCGCAGCCCTCGCCAGGTCGCGGAGAGCGCCGACCGCGGCGTTCTCGAGACGCGCGCCCGACAGGGAGCGATCGGCGTCGAGCGCGTACTCGTCGATCATCGCCTCGACCCGCTCGAGCGCGCCAGACGCCGAGATCGTCGCCTGGAGGAACGAGACCTGCTCGGAGGTGAGTTCCGGGTCGCCCAGCATCTCGTCGAAGAGGGTGCGCGCCGACGTGTCGAGCGTCTGACGGGTGAGGGCCACCAGCACGGTGCGCTTGCCCTCGCGCAGATCGTCCCCGGCGGGTTTGCCGGTGACCGACGCATCACCGAAGACGCCCAGCACGTCGTCGCGCAGCTGGAAGGCCATGCCGACGGGATGCCCGAATCGGCGCAGGGAGCGGATCTGCTCCTCCGACGCCTCGGCCATCGCCGCTCCCAGGACCAGCGGCTGCTCGATGCTGTAGCGCGCCGACTTCAGCGAGACCACCCGCAGTGCACGCTCGACGTGCGAATCCGTCGCGTTGGCGCTCCACGCGGACTCCTCTGCGATGTCGAGGAACTGGCCGACCGTGACGTCGCGCCGCATGCGCGCGTACTCGCGACGCACGACGGCGGCATGGGGGAGCGCGTCGACCGCCTCCTCGAGGAGGTCATCGCTCCAGGCCACGAGCAGATCGCCGAGGAGGATCGCGGACGAGCGGCCGAACGCCGCGGCATCGCCCACCCAGCCGGCGTCGCGATGGGTGCGCTCCAGCGCGCGATGGGCCGCAGGACGACCGCGACGCGTGTCGGAGTTGTCGATGATGTCATCGTGCACGAGGGCGGCCGATTGGAAGATCTCGAGCGCCGCGCAGACGTCCCACAGCGCCTCGGACTCCGTGGCAGACCGATCGTCGAATCGGGCGACAGACTGCCAGCCTGCGTGGCAGAAGCGCGCACGGAGTCGCTTGCCCCCGATGAGGGTGTCGGCCCCCGACTCGATCAGCGCTGCGGCATCGGGGCCGTACTCGGCCGAGTCCCGCCGCATCCGATCGAGGAACACCGTCAGACGATCGGCGACGGCATCGGGGACGAGAGTGGAGGACGGCACGACTCCCAGCATACGTAAAGGCAAACGGGGGCCTCTCGGCTAGCCCCTGGCGCCCTGCGACGCGTAGACTGATCTGACGAATACCCGAGGGGGATGAAATGCCACTCTCCGAACAGGAGCAGCGTCTGCTCGACGAGATGGAACGCCATCTGCTGCACAACGACGCCGACGTCGTCAGTGCGCCGTCAGGAGACCGAGCCCTCAGCTACCGCAATCTCGTGTACGGAGCGCTTCTGCTCCTCGTCGGGGTCGGCGGTCTGATCGTCGGAGTCGTGCTGGGTGATGTCTGGGGCGTCGTCGTCGGAGTGATCGGCTTCGCCGCCATGCTCGGCGGTGTCATGCTCGCGGTCACTCCGGTGCGCAAGCCGGCGTCCGCTGCCCCGCAGGGACAGGCGCCGCGGTCACGGGCGCCGAAGCAGCAGAGTTCCGCGTCCTTCATGGATCGCATGAACGACCGATGGGATCGTCGCCAAGACGGTCGCTGACCACACATACTTCACACGAAGGCCCGGATGCTCCCGCGTCCGGGCCTTCGTCGTTTTGCGTGCGCGCGCTGAACGAGGGCGCGCCGAGGCTGTGCACATCTCCTCCACTCGACCTCCACCGTCCTCCACTTCCGACTTCCGCGTCTTTCCGCGGGCAGAGAATCCTCCCGCGCCTCCAGGAGCACGCTGAGCGCTAACTGACCATAGGTTTGTGGAGCAAAGTGGAGTAAAGTGGGGCGCACCTCGAGTTGGCCGGACGGAGAGGGGGTGATGGCCGATGCTGCTAGGGACGCACTCCCCGAAGCTGGACGACAAGGGACGGGTCATCCTTCCCGCGAAGTTCCGTGAGGACCTCGGTGGCGGCATCGTCATCACGCGAGGTCAGGAGCGCTGCCTCTACGTGTTCAGCACGGCCGAGTTCGAGGCGATGCACGAGCGGATCCGCCAGGCGCCGCTCGCCAACAAGCAGGCGCGTGACTTCATGCGCCTCTTCCTCTCCGGAGCCAGTGCGGAGATGCCGGACAGTCAGAACCGAATCACCATCCCGCAGCCGCTGCGCCAATACGCAGGACTGCAGAAGGAGCTCATCGTCACCGGTGTCGGCGCCCACGCCGAGATCTGGGATGCGGAGAGCTGGAACACCTACCTCGCGGCCGGCGAGGAGACGTATGCCGATCTGGAGCAGGAGGTGATCCCGGGACTCTTCTGACCACGGCTGTGATGCCCCGCCGCTCCCGCCCCGACACACTTCCCCGGTGCCGGGTCGCGAAGCGGAGGGGGATCAGAGCTCTGGTCCTTCCGAACAGAGGCCACCCGAGAAAGATCATGAACCTCCGAGACATCCACACCCCCGTCCTGCTCGAGCGCTGCATCGAGCTCCTCGCTCCCGCCCTCCAGGCGGATGGAGCGGTGCTCGTCGACGCCACCCTCGGAATGGGCGGTCACTCCGAGGCACTTCTCGAGCGCTTCCCGAACATCCGGCTCGTGGGCCTCGACCGCGACACCGACGCTCTGAGGATCGCGGGGGAGCGCCTCGCCCGATTCGCCGATCGCGTCACTCTCGTGCACACCGTCTACGACGAGATCGGGCTGCACGCCCAGGGGGCATCCGGAATCCTCTTCGACCTCGGCGTCTCGTCGCTGCAGCTCGACGAGGCCGAGCGCGGCTTCGCGTACTCCAAGGATGCTCCGCTGGACATGCGGATGGATCAGACCAAGGGCATCACCGCCGCCGAGGTCATCGCGACATACAACGAGGGCAACCTCCGGCGGATCTTCGAGCGCTACGGCGAGGAGAAGCTGGCCGGCCGGTATGCGCGCTTCATCATCGACGCGCGTCAGAAGCGGCCGATCACACGCTCCGGCGAGCTGGTCGAGATCCTGATCGCGGCGACCCCCGCGGCCGCTCAGCGCGCCGGCCACCCGGCGAAGCGCGTCTTCCAGGCGCTGCGCATCGAGGTCAATACCGAGCTCAACGTCCTGGCCGATGCGATCCCCTCTGCCATGGATGCGCTGGCGGTCGGTGGCCGGATCGTCGTCATGTCGTACCAGTCGCTCGAAGACCGGCTGGTGAAGCAGGCCTTCGCGGCCGGCGCCGCCTCCACCGCTCCGAGGGGACTCCCCGTGGAGCTGCCCGAGCACGCCCCGCGCTTCCGCATCGTCACCAAGGGCGCGGAGCTCGCGGGGGACGACGAACGCGCACGCAACCCCCGAGCCATCCCGGTGCGCCTGCGTGCCGCAGAGAAGCTGCGAGAGAACGCATGAGCCTGAACGCCCTCGCGCCGGACATCTCGACGCTTCCCACGGCTCCTGCCAGGGACCCACGACGTCGACTGCAGCCGGTGACGACTCCGGTCGGTCGCCGGAAGAAGCCCAGACTCGCCTACGCGATCGTCGCCCTCGGCGGTGCGCTGCTCATCGGAGCCGCTCAGATCGGGCTGTCGCTGGCGATCACCCAGGACTCGTTCGCCCTCGCCGGGCTCTCGTCGCAGCAGCATGAACTGGACCTCCGCACCAGCGCACTGCAGGAGGAGCTCACCGGCGTCAGCTCGCCGCAGGCTCTCGCGACCAACGCGGCGGCCCTGGGCATGATCGTGGCAGGCTCGCCGTCGTACCTCCGACTCAGCGACGGCGCCATCTTCGGTGCGGGCACGGGGGCCGGGGGAGCGTCGACCATCGACCCCAACGGCGCCGGTGCGGTGAGCAACGCCATCCTCAACGACCTCCCGGTGAACGCCTCGACGGAGACCGAGCAGGGCACGACGGATCCCTCTAGCGACGGGCCGGTGCAGGAGCTGCCGCCCGCCATCACCGACGGGCTCCCGAGCCCCACCACCCGCTAGTCGATCCCCCGCCCACCTCGATCCGACGGAGACAGTCCATGACGACACGAGCCACCCGGACTCCCCGGCGACGCACGGTCGTCGCCCTGGCGGTCATCCTGGCGATCCTGGCCGCGTTCATCGTGCGCCTCGTCGACATCCAGATCGTGCGCGCAGACGACCATGTCGCGCAGTCGCTGGAGTTCATCGCGCACGGAACGGCCATCCCAGGCGAACGCGGATCGATCGTCGACGCCGACGGCACCGTCCTCGCCGAGAGCGTGACGGTCTACGACTGGAACGTCGATCCCAAGGTCGTGTACCTCCTCGAGAACGACGAGAAGAACCCGCCGAAGATGCCGTGGGCCCAGGCCGCGCAGCGGATCGCCGAGATCACCGGACTGGATGCCGAGGCGCTGCGCACCGGCGTCGAGGCGCGGCACGCCGCGGACCCCGGTTCGCAGTGGTTCGAGCTCAAGAACGGGCTGAGCACAGAGCAGCACATCGAGCTGCGTGATCTCGGGCTGAAGTATCTGCACTTCACGGCTCGCGAGACCCGCGTCTACCCGAACGGCGCCGTCGGCGGAAACCTCGTCGGCTTCCTCGACGGCACGGGCACGGCGCAGGGGGGTGTCGAGAAGATGGATGCGCAGTGCCTCGCGCCGACGAACGGCGAGGAGTCGTACCGCACCGGCAAGGACGGCGTGGTCATCCCCGGCAGTGAGAGCCGCGTCGACGCCGTCGACGGCGGCACCGTGCAGCTCACCGTGAACAGCGATCTGCAGTGGTACATGCAGCAGATGATCGCCGAGGAGGCGCAGCTGCAGGGAGCCAAGGGCGGCACCGTCACCGTGGTCGAGGTGGGAACCGGCAAGATCCGTGCGGCCGCGGAGTGGCCGACCATGGACCCCAACGATCTGGAGACGGCGTCTGCCGACGGAACGCTCGGCAGCAAGCTGTTCACGTTCCCGTTCGAGCCCGGGTCGACGTTCAAGGCCGTGACTGCCGCCGCCGTGATGGAGAACGCGGGTGTGACGATGACCAGCCCCACGGTCTCGGCCTCATCGCACGAGAAGTTCGAGAACGGCGCGGTCATCAACGACGCCTTCGTGCACCCGACGTTCGAGTACACGCTCGCCGGCGCGCTCATCGACTCGTCCAACGTCGCCCTGTCGAAGTTCGGCACCATGGTGAGCCCCGACGTGCGGTACGACTACCTTCAGCGCTTCGGCGTCGGACAGAGCACCATCGGCTTCCCCGACGAGACGTCGGGGCTCCTGCACCCGACCCAGGACTGGGACAACCAGTCGCTCTACACGACGACCTTCGGGCAGTTCTTCACGGTCACGGCGCCTCAGCTCGCCGGCGCCTACCAGGCCATCGCCAACGGCGGCGAGAAGATCGGCCTCTCACTGATCGAGTCCTGCACGGCACCGGACGGCACCGTCGTCACCCCCGACGCCCCGGAGCACACGCAGATCATCAAGCCGGAGACGGCGGCCGATCTCACGCGGATGCTCGAGAACGTGGCGGTGCAGGGCGGCAACGCCGAGCGCATCCAGGTTCCCGGCTACCGCGTCACGAGCAAGACGGGAACCGCGCAGATCCCCGACGGCAACGGCGGCTACAAGTCCGGCGTCTACTACACCAGCATGGTGGGCTTCGCTCCGGTCGACGATCCTCAGTACGTCGTCGTGGTCACTCTCGACGAGCCGACTAGAGTTACATCGTCCGCGGCCACGGCATCGGCCTTCCAGAAGGCGATGACCCAGACCATGAAGACCTACCGCGTGATGCCGTCCTCCATCCCGATGGACGCCCTGCTTCCCAAGTTCGATTGATCGGCGCCCTGGCGCGCCCGGAGAAGTCATGATCGCCCTCACGCTTGCCGAGATCGCCGCCGTTGTGAACGGCGAGCTGCGTCTCGCCGGATCGGCGACCGCCGAGACCGTCGTCGACGGGATCGTCGACACCGATTCACGCACCATGGGCCCCGGGTCCGTCTTCGTCGCGAAGCCCGGCGCCGAGACCGACGGACATCGCTTCGTCGGATCCGCGCTGGCGGCGGGTGCCGCCCTCGCGATCGTCGAGCACCCCGTCGACGACGAGATCACGCAGATCGTGGTGAGCGACGCCGTCGGCGCCCTCGCCGATCTCGCCCGCGAGGTCGTCGCACGAGTGCGTGCGGGCGGCGGGCTCAAGATCGTCGGCATCACCGGGTCGAACGGCAAGACGACGACCAAGAACTTCCTCGCCCGCATCCTGCAGGACGAGGGGGAGACCATCGCCCCCATCAACTCGTACAACAACGAGGTGGGCGCCCCCGTCACGATGCTCCGCATCACGCACGAGACCCGGTACCTGGTCAGCGAGTTCGGCGCGGACGCTCCCGGCAGCATCGCACGGCTGGCAGGTCTGGTCGAACCCGACATCGCCGTCGTGCTGATGGTCGGCATGGCCCACGCCGGGGGCTTCGGCGGCATCGAGGAGACCGCGAAGGCGAAGTCCGAGCTCGTCATGGCAGCGCGGGCGTCCGGCACCGCCGTGCTCAACGTCGACGACTCGCGCGTCTGGGCGATGCGCGAGCGGGCGATCGCGAGGGGCATGACCGTCGTCGGCTTCGGGCAGAGCTCTGCGGCCGATGTCCGTGCGCACGACCTCGAGGTGACGGCATCCGGCACGACGTGCGTGATCGAGGCCGAGGGCGAGAGCCTGCCGCTGCGCCTTCGGGTGCTCGGCGCCCATCACGTGAGCAATGCGCTGGCCGCCATCGCCGCGGCCGGGGTGCTCGGAGTCTCGACCGCTGACGCGATCGCGCGACTGGAGACGGTCGAGATCGCCGAGCGGTGGCGGATGCAGCCCCTGGGCAACGAGCGGGTGCGCATCATCAACGACGCCTACAACGCGAGCCCGGACTCGATGGCGGCCGCCCTGCGCACGCTGGCTCAGATCACGGGGCCGGCCGAGCGCACGGTCGCCGTGCTCGGAGCGATGAGCGAGCTCGGCGAGACGGCCGGCGAGGAGCACGATCGCATCGGGCTGCTCGCGGTGCGCCTGAACATCCAGCGCATCGTCGTGGTCGGCCCCGAGGCGCGCCGCCTCTACATCTCCGCCATCGGCGAGGGTTCGTGGGACAGCGAGGCCGTGCACTTCCCCGACCAGGACAGCGCCTTCGAGTACCTCCGCACCGAGCTCCGAGACGGTGACCGGGTGCTCGTGAAGTCGTCCAACTCCGTGGGGCTCAGGCATCTCGGCGATCGTCTGGGAGAATTGTTCTCGTGAGGTCCCTCATCATGGCGGCTGCGATATCGCTCGCCTTCACTCTCTTCCTGACACCGGTCTTCCTGCGGCTCTTCCGCAAGTGGGGCTGGGGTCAGGTCATCCGCACCCCCGAGGCGATCGAGAACCCCAGCCACGAGGCGAAGCGCGGTACGCCGACGATGGGCGGCGTGATCTTCATCGTCGGAACCATGGTCGGCTACTTCACCGGCGTCTACGTCGGCGGCGGCACCCCCGCGCTCTCCGCCCTTCTCGTCATCTGGCTCATGGTCGGCTTCGGAGTGGTCGGATTCATCGACGACTACATGAAGGTGCGCAGCCAGCGCAGCCTCGGCCTCTCCGGATGGCGCAAGATCATCGGCCAGCTGATCGTGATCATCCCGTTCGGGATCATCGCTCTCAACTTCCCGAACAAGTTCGACCAGACCGCGGCGTCCGGCTCCATCTCGCTGTTCCGCGACATCCCGTGGCTCAACCTGTTCGCCTTCACCGCGATCCTCGGCTGGGCGCTCTACCTGCTCTGGATCTCGGTCATCGGCGTCGCGACTTCGAACAGCGTCAACCTGACAGACGGCCTCGACGGCCTCGCCGCAGGCGCGGGAGTCATCGTCGTGGGCGCGTACAGCCTCATCGCCTTCTGGCAGTTCAAGCAGTCGTGCGTGGGGGAGGGCGTCGAGACGGCGACCCTCAGCGGATGCTACGAGGTGCGCGACCCGTTCAGCCTCGCGATCATCGCCGCGTCGTTCGCCTCCAGCCTCATCGGCTTCCTCTGGTGGAACGCCCCGAAGGCGAAGGTCTTCATGGGCGACGTCGGCTCGATGGCGATCGGCGGCGTGATCACCGCAATGGCCATCCTGACGCGCACCGAGCTGCTGCTCTTCGTGATCGCGGGCGTCTTCGTGCTGGCATCCGGATCCGTCATCCTGCAGCGCGTCTACTTCAAGATCACCCGCGGCAAGCGGCTCTTCCTCATGAGCCCGTTCCACCACCATCTCGAGATGCGCGGCTGGTCGGAGGTCACCATCGTCGTGCGGATGTGGATCATCGCCGGGCTGCTGGCGATCTCGGCGGTCGGACTGTTCTACGTCGAATGGCTCACCCGTGTCGGCTGAGTCGCGCCTTGCGTCGCTGATCAGCTGGAACTCCGACTGGGCGGGCCTCCGCGTCGCCGTCCTCGGCCTCTCCGTCACCGGATTCTCCGTCGCAGACACCCTGACCGAACTCGGGGCGGAGGTGCTCGTGCTCTCCGAATCGGCCGAGGAGGAGTACGCACGCCTGCTGCCCGTCATCGGCGCTCGGCTCGAGATCGGCTCTCTCGAGGAGGTTCCGGCCGCCCTCGTCGACTTCGACGCCGAGGTCGTCATCGCGTCGCCGGGGTTCGCCCCCTCCCATCCGGTCATCCGCTGGGCAGTCGAGTCCGGAATCGCTCTGTGGGGCGACGTCGAGCTGGCGTGGCGTGTGCGCGACAAGGTCGTGCGCGCCGACGGGACACCCGCGGACTGGGTGCTGATCACCGGGACGAACGGCAAGACCACCACCACCCAGCTCACGGCCTCGCTGCTCGTGGAGGGCGGGTTGCGCGCCGCGCCCTGCGGCAACATCGGCGTGCCGGTGCTCGACGCCGTGCGCGACCCCGCGGGGTTCGACGTGCTGGTGGTGGAGCTCTCGAGCCATCAGCTCTGGTACCTGGGGCTGTCGGCCGCGGAGGGCCAGCCGATTCCGCATGCGTCCGTGTGCCTGAACCTCGCCGACGACCACCTGGTGTGGCACGGCAGCGCGCAGGCCTACCGCGACGCGAAGGCTCTCGTGTACCGGAACACCCGCGTCGCGTGCGTGTACAACAAGGCCGACGAGGCGACGTTGCGCATGGTCGAGGAGGCGGAGGTCGTCGAGGGTGCTCGCGCGATCGGCTTCGATCTCGGCATCCCCGGCCCCAGCGACCTGGGCGTCGTCGAGGGTCTGCTCGTGGACCGGGCGTTCATCGAAGACCGGCGCACCAGCGCGGTCGAGCTCACCACGGTCGCAGATCTCGCGCGCGCGGGACTCGCGGCACCGCACATCGTCGAGAACATCCTCGCGGCCAGCGCCCTCGCCCGGTCGCTGGGCGTGGAGCCCGAGGCCGTGCGCGACGCCTTGCAGAGCTTCCGGCTCGACGCCCACCGCATTGAGGTCGTGGCGAGACACCGGGGCATCACGTGGGTCGACGACTCCAAGGCCACCAACCCGCATGCGGCCGCGTCGTCGCTGCGCGCGTACCCGGGTGCCGTGTGGGTCGTGGGCGGCGATCTCAAGGGCGTCGACATCGCCGACCTGATCGCCGGGGCCGGCAGCACGGCTCGTGCGGCTGTCGTGATCGGCGTCGATCGGACCGGTGTCCTCGCGGCATTCGAGCGACACGCGCCGGCGGTGCCGGTGTTCGAGGTGGATGCTGGCGAGACTGGTCAGGTCATGGATCACGTCGTGCGCATCGCGGCAGGGATCGTCGACGGCGAGGGAACGGTTCTCCTGGCTCCCGCCGCCGCATCCTTCGATCAGTTCGCGAGCTATGCGGACAGGGGACGCCGCTTCGCCGAAGCGGTGCAGGGCTGGATAGACCGGGGGAACGCGGATGACGCAGGTGGAACGCCCCCCTCGATCTGAGTCCGGCGGTACGGGTTCGGGCGGCCTGGCCGCGCGGGTGTCCCTCGGTCGCAGGTTCACGCCGGTGTCCACCGAGTTCCTGATGATCGCATCCGCCGCGCTGCTGCTGACGATCTTCGGACTCGTGATGGTGCTTTCCGCGACGAGCGCGACCGCCGTCGCCAACGGAGAGAATCCGATGGACGGAGCGCTGCGTCAGGGCATCTTCGCCGTCCTCGGCGTTCCGCTGATGTTCCTCATCTCTCGGCTTCCCCCGCGGTTCCTCAAGCGCATGGCGTGGCCTGCGCTGTTCGGGGCCGTCGTGCTGCAGATGCTCGTCTTCACCCCGCTCGGCATCGAGGACGGCGGAAACCGCAATTGGATCAAGATCGCGGGATTCACGCTGCAGCCGTCGGAGTTCCTCAAGCTCGCCCTCGCCGTGTGGATCGGCTACGTGCTGATGCGCAAGCACACGATGCTGGGCACCTGGCACCAGGTCTTCATCCCCGTCGTGCCCGTCGGTGCCCTGGCGATCGGCACCGTGCTCGCGGGAAAGGACCTCGGCACGGCGATGGTGCTCGTGCTGATCCTGCTCGGCTGCCTCTTCTTCTCCGGCGTGAAGCTGCGCCTGTTCATCATCCCGGTGCTGCTCGGCATCGCCTCGGTCATCGCGCTGGCTGTGACCAGTCCCGACCGCATGCGACGGATCACGGCCACCTGCTCCGACATGTCCGCGTACACGGGCGACTGCTACCAGTCGATCCACGGCGTCTGGGGCATGGCCTCCGGCGGAATCTTCGGAGTGGGTCTCGGCAACTCGCAGGAGAAGTACGGCTGGCTGCCTGCGGCGGGCAACGACTTCATCTTCGCGATCGTGGGGGAGGAGTTGGGGCTGATCGGCTGCATCGTGGTGCTCGCGCTGTTCACGCTCTTCACCGTCGGCGCCTTCCACATCATCCGCAAGACCGACGACCCCTTCATCCGCGTCGCCGCCGGCGGCATCACGGTCTGGATCACCGGTCAGGCGGTGTTCAACATCGGCGTCGTCATTGGCATCTTCCCCGTGATGGGTGTGCCGCTGCCGTTCATGTCGCAGGGCGGGACGGCGCTCCTCGCGGTGCTGATCGCCTGCGGCGTGCTGCTCTCCTTCGCCCGCACCCTCTCGGTTCCCGAGGCTAGGGTGGCGCCCCGTGTCTCTCCGGCAGTGCGGGGTAGGGTCACACGGTGACCACGTACCTTCTCGCCGGCGGTGGAACCGCCGGTCATGTCAATCCCCTGCTCGCCGTTGCCGACGGCCTGCGCGCGCGTGACGCGGATTGCGACGTCCTCGTGCTCGGCACGGCGGAGGGGCTCGAGTCCCGGCTCGTGCCCGCGCGCGGCTACGAGCTGCTCATCGTCGACAAGGTTCCCTTCCCTCGTCGTCCGAACGGCCAGGCCGCGGTGTTCCCGTTGCGGTTCCTCCGGGCGATCGCGCAGGTGCGCGCGCACATCCGCACCCACGGCGTGGACGTCGTGGTCGGCTTCGGAGGCTACGCCTCGGCCCCCGCCTACATCGCCGCTCGACGCGAGCGGGTGCCCTTCGTGGTGCACGAGGCGAATGCGAAGCCCGGCCTCGCGAACGTCCTGGGAGCCAGGACAGCCGCCGCCACGGGCGTGGCGTTCGCCGGCACCCCCCTGCGGGGCGCCGAGGTCGTGGGCATGCCGCTCCGTCGCGAGGTCATCGAACTCGACCGCGCGGCGGCACGGGCCGAGGCTGCGGCGTACTTCGGACTCGATGCCGATCGTCCAGTGCTCCTCGTGTTCGGCGGGTCGCTGGGCGCCCAGCGCCTGAACGCGGCGCTCGCGGACTCCTGGGGCGATGTGCTCGCCGCAGGATGGCAGCTGCTTCACGTGACGGGAGAGCGCAGCGACCTCGCCGACCCCGGAGTCCCCGGCTACGCGCTGCGTCGCTACATCGATCGCATGGACCTCGCCTTCGCCCTCGCCGACCTCATCGTCTCGCGGTCGGGCGCAGCCACCGTGAGCGAGATCAGCGCTCTGGGCATCGCGGCGCTGTACGTACCGTATTCGGTGGGCAACGGAGAGCAGCGACTCAACGCCGCGTCGGCGGTCGCCGCCGGGGCAGCCGAACTCCTCGACGACGCCTCGTTCGACGGAGATGCCGTGCGCCGCGCCGTCATCCCGCTGCTGAAGGACGATCGACGTCGCTCTGCGATGACCGCAGCGGCAGAACGCGCGGGCACGCGCACCGGCACCGAGAACGTGATCGCGCTGATCGACCGCGCCGTCGCCGCATCCTGACACCCCGATCCACGAGATCCCGCTGTCGGGGTCGCGATCTAGACTTGAGACGACATGATCAGACCTGACCTCTCCCTCCCGATCCCCGACTCGATCTCGGCCGCGCACTTCATCGGGATCGGAGGCTCTGGCATGAGCGGCCTCGCCCGCATGTTCCTCGACGCCGGCATCCGCGTGTCCGGCAGCGACCGGGCCGACAGCGACAACCTGCGCGCCCTCGCCGCGGCTGGCGCGACCGTGCACGTGGGTCACGACGCCGCGTACCTGGGCGACGCCGACACCGTCGTGCATACCGGAGCGATCTGGCCCGAGAACCCCGAATTCGTCACCGCGAAGCAGCGCGGTCTGCACGTCATCCACCGGTCGCAGGCCCTGCACTGGCTCATCGGCTCCCGTCGTCTCGTCTCGGTCGCCGGTGCACACGGCAAGACCACCTCGACCGGCATGATCGTCACCGCCCTGCAGGCGCTCGGCGCCGACCCCAACTTCGTCAACGGCGGGGTGATCGAGCAGCTGGGCGTGTCCAGCGCCACCGGGTCCGGCGAGCTGTTCGTCGTCGAGGCCGACGAGTCCGACGGGACCTTCCTGCTCTACGACACCGCCGTGGCCCTCATCACGAACGTCGACCCCGATCATCTCGACCACTACGGTTCGGATGAGGCCTTCCACGACGCCTTCGTGCGCTTCGCCGACGCCGCCACCGAGGCCGTCGTGATCTCGAGCGACGACCCCGGCGCGGTGCGCGTCGGCGCAGGGCTGTCGCACCCGCGGGTCATCTCGTTCGGCCAGGCCGAGCACGCCGACGTGCGCGTGACCGACGTGGTCGCCGCGGGGCCCGTGTCGGCGACCATCGAGCACGCGGGTGAGAGCGTGCGTCTGCAGCTGGCCGTTCCCGGCGTGCACAATGCCGTCAACGCGGCGGGAGCGATCACCGTCCTGCTCTCGCTCGGCTTCGGTCTCGCTGAATCCGCTCATGCCGTCGAGGGCTTCGCCGGCACCGTCAGGCGCCTCGAGAACCACGGCGCCGAGCGCGGGGTCACCGTCTACGACGACTACTCCCACCACCCGACCGAGGTGCGGGCAGCTCTCGAGGCGATGCGCTCGATCGCGGGCTCCGGCCGGATCATCGCCATCCAGCAGCCCCACACCTACTCGCGGACGCAGCACATGTTCCAGGAGTTCGCCGATGTGCTCGAGACCTACGCGGACCACACCGTCATGCTCGACGTTTACGGCGCCAGGGAGGATCCCGTTCCCGGGGTGACCGGCGAGCTGGTGAGCGGTGCGTTCCGAGACCCGGCGCACGTGCACTTCGTCGCCGACTGGCAGGCCGCCGCCGACTACACCGCCTCGATCGCGCGCGACGGTGACTTCGTCATCACGCTCGGGTGCGGCAACGTGTACCAGATCATCCCGCAGGTGCTCGAATCCCTGCGCGCGCCAGGGGTCTAGCGAATGCGTCGTCCTCCGCCGCCTCCCACGCCCGCCGCGCGTCCTGCGGGGGAGAGCGAAGCGCCGCGGGAGTCCGCGCAGCGCCCGCGAGGAGGGACGACCGCCCCGTCCTCCGATCCGCCTTCCATCGACGCGGGGCGGGGTGGCTCAGGGGCCCCCGGTGAACCTCTCGGCGTCGCGACGGAGCCGTCCGACGAGCTCGTCTCGACTCGCGACGTCTGGCGAGCGGCACGCGCGCGGCGGAAGGCGCTGCGGGCGGAGATCCGCCGGTTCACCCAGCGCTCACGTCGCAAGCGGATCGTCTGGCTGAGTGCCGTCGGTGCTGCCGTCCTCCTGGTGGGTGGCAGCGTCGCAGCGGCCTACAGCCCGCTGTTCGCGGTGGAGAAGATCACGGTCGTGGGTGTCTCCACTCTCGACCAGGCGACGGTCGAGCAGGCGCTCGCCGGTCAGCTCGGCACGCCGCTGGCGCTCGTGGACGCCAGCGAGGTGAAGGCGGCGCTGCTCGCCTTCCCCCTGATCGAGACCTACGCGCTCGAGGCCAAGCCGCCGCACGATCTGACCGTGCGGATCGTCGAGCGCACTCCGGTCGGCGTGATCAGGTCGGACGCCGGCTACACGCTGGTCGATGCCGCCGGCGTCGCCCTGTCGACCACCTCTGACCAGCCGGCGGGGCAGCCTCTTCTCGAGATCGACGGCGGCGCCGACTCGCCGGCGTTCGAGAGCGCCGGACTCGTGGTCCGCTCGCTTCCCGTCGACGTCCGCGCGGCGCTGACCGGCGTCACGGCGACCACGGCTGATGACGTGACTCTCACTCTGAGCAGCGGTCTCACCGTCGCGTGGGGGAGCTCGGATCGATCGGTGGAGAAGGCCGCAGTCCTCTCGCAGGCGCTCGCGGCCAACCCCGGCGCGTCATCGATCGACGTCACCTCTCCGGAGATAGCCGTCGTGGGCTGAGGTTTCGACGGCAAAGCAGCGACACGCCCGCGTGTCTGCGGGCGCCCGCCGGTGCGGCGCTTACCTTCGAACAAGAGAAACCAATACCGGGAAATACTTTACACCTCTACTTGAGGTTGAAGGTTCACCGCATGGATTCTCCACCAAACGACAGGCTCAATACTTCGGAGGCCGGCCATGAGCCAGAACCAGAACTACCTCGCCGTGATCAAGGTCGTCGGCGTCGGCGGTGGCGGCGTCAACGCCGTGAACCGCATGATCGACCTCGGTCTCCGCGGAGTCGAGTTCATCGCGGTGAACACCGACGCGCAGGCGCTGCTGATGAGCGACGCCGACGTCAAGCTCGACGTGGGCCGCGAGCTCACCCGCGGACTCGGCGCAGGAGCCGACCCCGAGGTCGGCCGCCGTGCTGCCGAAGATCACGCCGAGGAGATCGAGCAGGCGCTCACCGGAGCCGACATGGTCTTCGTGACCGCAGGCGAGGGCGGTGGCACCGGCACCGGTGGCGCACCCGTCGTCGCCCGGATCGCCAAGTCGATCGGCGCCCTGACGATCGGTGTCGTCACCAAGCCGTTCTCCTTCGAGGGGCGCCGCCGTCAGAGCCAGGCGGAAGCCGGAGTCGCGAAGCTCAAGGAAGAGGTCGACACCCTCATCGTGGTGCCCAACGACCGTCTGCTCGAGATCAGTGACCGCGGCATCTCGATGATCGAGGCCTTCGCGACCGCCGACCAGGTGCTGCTCGCCGGTGTGCAGGGCATCACCGACCTCATCACGACTCCCGGACTCATCAACCTCGACTTCGCCGACGTCAAGTCGGTCATGCAGGGCGCAGGCTCCGCGCTCATGGGCATCGGCTCGGCACGAGGTGCCGACCGCGCCATCAAGGCCGCGGAACTCGCCGTGGAGTCGCCCCTGCTCGAGGCGAGCATCGAGGGCGCGCACGGAGTGCTGCTGTCGATCCAGGGTGGGTCGAACCTCGGCATCTTCGAGATCCACGACGCCGCCGATCTGGTGAAGGAGGCCGCGCACCCCGAGGCCAACATCATCTTCGGAACGGTCATCGACGACACGCTCGGCGACGAGGTGCGGGTCACCGTCATCGCGGCAGGGTTCGACGGCGGAGAGCCGTCGCTGCGCCTTGACCCGATGGTCGTTCAGCGTCCGGCGGCCGCGAGCACCCTTCCCGAGGTGCCGCTGCCCAGCACCGAGTCCAGCGCGCCTGCCGCCGCCGCAGCCCCGGAGCCGGTGGAGACGAAGCGCACCGGCGCCACCAGCATCGAGCCGGCCTTCGCCGACGACGACATCGATATCCCCGAATTCCTGAAGTGACCTCACGGCAGGATCCGACGGACTCCTCGCTGGCCGCGCGGCTGTCGACGATCGATCGACGGATCGTCGACGCCGCGCGTGCCTCGGGGCGCGACCCCGAGAGCATCACGCGGATCGTCGTGACCAAGTTCCACCCTGCGCAGCTCGTGCGAGATCTTCATGCGCTGGGCGTGCGTGATGTGGGCGAGAACAGACAGCAGGAGCTCTCGGCGAAGGCCGGCGAACTCGAGGAGCTCGACGATCTGCGATGGCATTTCATCGGGCAGGCGCAGACCAACAAGGCCGGAGCGATCCGGCGCAGCGCGGACGTCGTGCACTCCGTCGACAGGGATCGACTCGCCGATTCCCTCGATCGTGCCGCCGAGGATGAGGACATCCTCGATGTCCTCATCCAGGTGAACCTCACGGACGACGCAGGACGCGGGGGAGTGGCGCCGGCGCAGACCCAGGCCCTGGCCGAGCACGTGATGACGCTTGGCTCGCTGCGCCTGCGGGGTGTGATGGCAGTGGCTCCGCTCGACGAGGACCCCTCGTCAGCGTTCTCCCGTCTGCGCGACATCGCCGATCGAGTGCTCGAGATCGAGCCCGACGCGAACTGGATGTCCGCCGGAATGACCGGCGACTTCGAGATCGCGATCGCCGCGGGTGCGACACACCTGCGGATCGGCTCCGCAATCACCGGGCCCCGCCCCGACCGGGGTTAACCTGTGAACAGACCAGCCCCAAACGTTCGAACCGGAGGACACGATGGGTAACCCGCTGAAGAAGACCATGGTGTATCTCGGACTCGCTGACGAGGAAGAGGTCTACGAGGAGGAGCAGGCACCTGCCCGCGCCCACCGCGATCGTGACCACGACCGCGTGCGCGAGCGCGAAGAGCCGGCACCCGCCCCCATCACGCCGCTGCGTCGCCCCGTAGCCGTGCGTCAGCCCGCAGGAGGGGCCGTGAACGAGATCCTCACCGTGCACCCGAAGCAGTACCGCGACGCTCAGCTGATCGCGGAGAGCTTCCGTGAAGGCGTGCCGGTCATCATCAACCTCTCCCAGATGAGCGATGCAGACGCCCGTCGTCTGATCGACTTCGCCAGTGGGCTCTCGCTCGGCCTGTACGGCCGCATCGAGCGTGTCACGTCGAAGGTGTTCCTGCTCTCGCCGGAGAACATCGCGGTGTCCGGCCACGGGGGAATCGCACACGCAGACGCCGAGTCTGCGGGCTTCGATCAGTCGTAACCCGTGGGGCTCGTCTCCGTCATCGCGAGCATCGTCAACGCGATGCTCGTGCTGTATCTCCTCGTGCTCTTCGCGCGGCTGATCCTCGACTACATCCCCCTGTTCAATCGGGAATGGCGTCCCAAGGGTCCCGGTCTCGTCGCCGCTGAGCTCGTCTACACCGTCACGGATCCGCCCGTGCGGTTCTTCAGGCGCCTGATCCCGCCGCTGCGGATCGGGACGCTGTCGCTGGACTTCGGATTCTCGATCACGGTGATCGTCATCCTGATCCTCATGAACATCGTCCGCATCTTCATCTGACGAACCTGCGGGTTCGACGCGCTCGGGTGTCGCGGCATCGCGGCTGACAGGCGCGGGGGCTATGCTTGGCTCCCAGGTGCGCGCCCCGGGTTCGCGCCACATCACGACCGCGCCATTCTCGAAAACTGGCAACCGAACTCATCGAAGGAGCCACCATGGCACTTACCCCGGATGACGTCGTCACCAAGCAGTTCCAGCACGTCCGATTCAAGGACGGGTTCGACCCTGACGAGGTCGACGACTTCCTCGACGAGGTCGTCATCGAGTGGCGCAAGGCCCTCGAGGAGAACGCCGAGCTGAAGGCCAAGCTCGCCGCCTTCGAGTCCGGTGAGACGCCGGCCGAGGCCGCTCCTGCAGCTGCCGAGACTCCGGCCCCCGTCGTCGAGGCGGCTCCCGCCCCCATGGCGGCCGAGCCCACGCCGTCCGGCTCCGCCACGGCGACCGCCGGCATCATCGAGCTCGCACAGCGCCTGCACGACGAGCACGTCGCCGAGGGTGAGGCCAAGCGCAATCAGCTCATCGCCGAGGCCGAGGGCGAAGTCAACCGCATCCGCACCGAGGCAGAGGCGAAGCAGCGCGAAGAGGCCGCACGTCTCGAGCGCGAGCGCAACACGCTGGAGGCCCGCATCACCGAGCTCCGCAACTTCGAGCGCGACTACCGCTCGCAGCTGCGCGGCTACATCGAGGGTCAGCTCCGTGACCTCGACGAGAAGTCGGCGTCGACGGACTCCACCCCGGTCTCCGCGATCGGACTGTAGGTCGTCCTTTTGCCAGGACACCGTCCCCTTCGTCGGTCGGCGGCCGGCGCGATCGTTGCGATTCTCGCAGCGGTCGTGCTGGCCGCCGATCAGTTTGTGAAGTACCTCACCGTAGAGAACCTGCCTCTTCAGAAGCCGGTCCCCGTGCTGGGTGAGTTCCTTCAGCTCTATTACGTGCGAAACCCCGGGGCCGCGTTCTCGCTCGGCTCCGAGGTCACCTGGATCTTCACGATCGCCCTCGCCGTCGTCGCGGGCATCATCGTCTGGAAGGCCTTCGGTCTGCATTCACGCCTCTGGGCCGTGGTGCTGGGGTGCCTGCTCGGTGGAGTGCTGGGAAACCTCGGAGATCGGCTGTTCCGCGAACCGGGCTTCCCGGTGGGGCACGTCGTCGACATGATCTCGATGCCCTGGATGATGCCGGCCATCTTCAACGTCGCCGACATGTTCATCGTGACCGGCATGATCTCCGTGGCGCTCCTCGTGGTCTTCGGCCTGCGCTTCGACGGCACTCGCGAGCGCGACCACGTCGTCGTCGAGACCGAGGAAGAGGCTGAGGCCGTCGCGGTCGCTCACGACTCCGATGTGCACGGTTCGGACGCGTCGTCCGACACCCCGGCGGAGGGGCGCTGAGCGTGGAATCCCGCTCGCTCCCCGTTCCCGACGGGTTGGACGGCACGCGCGTCGACGCCGCCCTCGCCAAGATGATGGGCTTCTCACGCACGTTCGCCGCCGACGTCGCCGAAGCCGGAGGGGTGCGACTCGACGGCGTCACCCTCGACAAGTCCGATCGCCTGCGCGGGGGTGCCTGGCTCGAGGTCGAGTGGCAGCCCAAGCAGGAGCCGCGCATCATCCCCATCGCCGTTCCGGAGCTCGGGATCGTGTATGACGACGACGACATCGTCGTGGTGGACAAGCCGACGGGCGTCGCCGCGCATCCGTCTCTCGGCTGGGACGGACCCACGGTCGTCGGGGCTCTCGCGGCCGCCGGTTTCCGGGTGTCGACCAGCGGTGCTCCCGAGCGTCAGGGTGTCGTGCACCGGCTCGACGTCGGAACGAGCGGCCTGATGGTCGTCGCGAAGAGCGAGACGGCCTACACCGCGCTCAAGCGCGCCTTCAAGGAGCGCACGGTCGAGAAGATCTACCACGCCGTGGTGCAGGGCCACCCCGACCCCCTGACGGGGACGATCGAGGCTCCCATCGGCCGGCACCCGAATCACTCGTGGAAGTTCGCGGTCGTGGCGGACGGGAAGCCGTCGGTGACGCACTACGAGACGCTCGAGGCCTTCCCCGGTGCGTCTCTGCTCGAGATACACCTCGAGACCGGGCGGACCCACCAGATCCGCGTGCACATGGCGGCGTTGCGGCATCCGTGTGTGGGGGATCCGCTCTACGGCGCCGACCCGACGCTGTCTGCTCGACTGGGTCTCACCCGTCAGTGGCTGCATGCGCACAAGCTGGCGTTCACACACCCCGGCACGGGGGAGTGGGTGCAGTTCGAGTCGCCCTACCCCGACGACTTCGTGAACGCGCTGGACATCCTCCGCGGGGAGTGACGGCCCGTCACGGCCGACGTCGCACGTTCCGATGTCGGATGACTGAGGCACACTGTCGGCATGGACATCGAGGTTCGCCCTGCGACCGTTTTCGACGACGTCGCGACGCTCGTGGGGCCGAAGAAGCCCACGTCGAACGTCTGCTTCTGCCTGAGCTACCGCATCGGCAACAAGGAGAACGTCGCGTTGAAGGGCGCGGCGCGCGCCGATCGTGTGCGTGAGCTGTGTCACCTCGATCCGCCCCCCGGGGTGATCGCCTACCTCGATGACGAGCCGGTGGGCTGGGCGGCACTGCACCCGCGCGGCGAGACGAGCTTCGCCCGCAACCGACTGATCCCGCACATCGACGATCTCGACGTCTGGTCGCTGTGGTGCTTCCGCGTGCGTCCCGGACACCGCAAACAGGGGATCTCGCACGCGCTCATCGACGGCGCCGTCGCCTACGCGCGCGAGCGTGGTGCGCCCGCAATCGAGGGATATCCGGTCGACAACGGTCGAGAGAGGGTCAACCTCACGATGGCGTATGTGGGGACGAGAGCGCTGTTCGAGGCAGCGGGCTTCACCAAGGTCGCCGACACGGGCTCCGTGCTCGACGGCTACCCCAGGGTGCTTATGCGGCTCGATCTGCGCTGAGCCGGAGCTCCGGCGGGAGCCCCGACGTCCGAGGTCGAAAGTAGACTCGAGGACATGGCATCCGACTCCTTCGCCCACCTCCATGTGCACAGCGAGTACTCGATGCTGGACGGTGCGGCGAAGATCGGCGCGATGACCCAGGCGGCCGCCGATTACGGCATGCCGGCGATCGCGGTCACCGATCACGGCAACACGTTCGCGGCCTTCGAGTTCTACAAGGCGGCGAATGCCGCGGGCGTCAAGCCGATCATCGGCCTCGAGGCCTACGTCACGCCGGGCACGCACCGCAGCGACAAGTCGCGCGTGCAGTGGGGGTCGCCTGATCAGAAGAGCGACGACGTCTCGGGCTCCGGCGCTTACACCCACATGACGCTGTGGAGTCAGAGCACCCAGGGCATGCACAACCTCTTCCGGCTGAGCTCGCGCTCGAGCATGGAGGGCTACTACTTCAAGCCCCGCATGGATCGGGAGCTGCTGCAGACCTACGGCAAGGGCCTGATCGCCACGACCGGCTGCCCGTCGGGCGAGGTGCAGACCCGCCTCCGGCTCGGGCAGTACGACGCGGCCCGCGCGGCAGCCGCCGAGTTCCAGGACATCTTCGGCAAGGAGAACTACTTCGCCGAGATCATGGATCACGGCCTGTCGATCGAGCGCCGGGTGATGACCGATCTGCTTCGGCTGTCGAAGGATCTGAGCATCCCGCTGGTCGCGACGAACGACTCCCATTACACGCATCAGCACGAGGCCGATGCCCACGCTGCTCTGCTGTGCGTGCAGTCCGGCTCCACGATGGACGACCCCAACCGCTTCAAGTTCGACGGCGACGGCTACTACATCAAGACCGCCGCCGAGATGCGGCAGATGTTCCGCGACCATCCCGAGGCCTGCGACAACACCCTCCTCATCGCCGAGCGGTGCGAGGTCGAGTTCAACACCGCGGCGAACTACATGCCGCGCTTCCCGGTGCCCGATGGAGAGACCGAGGACAGCTGGCTCATCAAGGAGGTCGAGAACGGCCTGCAGTACCGCTACCCCGGCGGCATTCCAGACAAGGTCAGGGCGCAGGCCGAGTACGAGACCGGCATCATCCTGCAGATGGGCTTCCCGGGGTACTTCCTGGTCGTTGCCGACTTCATCAACTGGGCGAAGGACAACGGCATCCGCGTCGGTCCGGGGCGTGGCTCCGGAGCAGGCTCCATGGTCGCCTACGCGATGCGGATCACCGACCTCGACCCGCTCGAGCACGGTCTGATCTTCGAGCGCTTCCTCAACCCCGATCGCGTCTCGATGCCCGACTTCGACGTCGACTTCGACGATCGCCGCCGCGGCGAGGTCATCGACTACGTCACGGCGAAGTACGGGTCGGAGCGCGTCGCGCAGATCGTCACGTACGGCACGATCAAGTCGAAGCAGGCGCTGAAAGACGCGGGTCGCGTGCTCGGGTTCCCCTTCAGCATGGGCGAGCGCCTCACCAAGGCTATGCCGCCGCCCGTCATGGGCAAGGACATGCCCCTCGACGGCATGTTCGACTCCGCCCACCCGCGTTTCAAAGAGGCGAGCGAGTTCCGCACCCTCATCGAGACCGACCCCGAGGCCAAGACGGTCTTCGACCGTGCGCTCGGGCTCGAGGGACTCAAGCGCCAGTGGGGCGTTCACGCGGCCGGCGTGATCATGTCGTCCGAGCCGTTGCTCGACATCATCCCGATCATGCGCCGCGAGCAGGACGGCCAGATCGTCACGCAGTTCGACTATCCGTCGTGCGAGTCCCTCGGCCTGATCAAGATGGACTTCCTCGGGCTCCGTAACCTCACGATCATCTCCGACGCGCTGGACAACATCCGCACGAACCGCAACGAGGAGGTCGATCTCGAGCACCTGCCGCTGGACGACCGCGGTGCGTACGAGCTGCTCGGACGCGGCGAGTCCCTCGGGGTGTTCCAGCTCGACGGCGGACCGATGCGCTCACTCATGCGTCTCATGCGCCCCGACAACTTCGGGGACATCTCGGCTCTCATCGCCCTGTACCGTCCGGGGCCCATGGGCGCGAACTCGCACACCAACTACGCGCTGCGCAAGAACGGTCAGCAGCCGATCACACCGATCCACCCGGAGTTCACGGAGTCCCTCGCCGACATCCTCGACGAGTCCTACGGCCTGATCATCTATCAGGAGCAGGTCATGGCGATCGCTCAGCGCGTCGCGGGCTTCTCCCTCGGCCAGGCCGACATCCTCCGCCGCGCGATGGGCAAGAAGAAGAAGTCCGAGCTCGACAAACAGTTCGAGGGCTTCCAGGCCGGAATGCACGCCAACGGCTACTCGGACGGCGCGGTGAACGCGATCTGGGAGATCCTCCTGCCGTTCTCCGACTACGCGTTCAACAAGGCGCACTCCGCCGCCTACGGTGTCGTGTCCTACTGGACCGCCTATCTCAAGGCCCATTACCCCGCCGAGTACATGGCCGCGCTGCTGACGAGCGTCGGCGACTCGAAGGACAAGATGGCGCTCTATCTCAACGAGTGCCGTCGCATGGGCATCAAGGTGCTCCCTCCCGACGTCTCCGAATCGATCAACTTCTTCGCCGCCGTCGGCGACGACATCCGTTTCGGACTCGGCGCCGTGCGCAACGTCGGCAGCAACGTCGTCGAGGGCATCATCAAGGCCAGAGAGGCCGAGCGCTTCACCTCGTTCCACCACTTCCTCGACAAGGTGCCGCTGCACGTGTCGAACAAGCGCACGGTCGAGTCGCTCATTAAGGCGGGCGCCTTCGACTCGATGGGGGACTCCCGTCGAGCGCTCATGGAGGTTCATGAGGATGCTGTGGAGGCGGCCGTCGACCGCAAGCGCAACGAGGCGCAGGGCGCGATCGGTTTCGACTTCGACAGCCTGTACGACGGCATGGAGGAATCGGCGCCGGCGAAGGTACCCGCCCGTCCGGAGTGGATCAAGAAGGACAAGCTCGCCTTCGAGCGGGAGATGCTCGGGCTCTATGTGTCGGACCATCCTCTCGCGGGGCTCGAGGTGCCGCTCGCCAAACATGCGTCGATCTCGATCCACGACCTCAACAACTCCGAAGACATGCAGGACGGCGATCAGGTCACGGTCGCCGGTCTCGTCACGAGCGTGCAGCATCGGGTGGCGAAGGCCAGCGGCAATCCGTACGGGATGATCACCGTCGAGGACTTCAACGGCGAGGTGACGGTCATGTTCATGGGCAAGACCTACACCGAGTTCCAGCACGTACTGCAGCAGGACTCGATCCTCGCGGTGCGCGGGCGCGTGTCGCGCCGGGACGACGGACTCAACCTGCACGCGCAGTCCGCCTTTACCCCCGACGTCGGGTCCTTCGACGCTGCGGGCCCCCTGGCCCTCGTTCTCGCCGAACAACGGGCGACGGAGCGGGTGATGACCGAGCTCGCCGACGTGCTCCGTCGCCACAACGGCGACACAGAGGTCGTGCTGCGAGTGCACCGCGGCGGCACGGCGAAGGTGTTCGACGTGCCGATGCCCGTGAAGGTGACGGCCGACCTGTTCGGCGACCTGAAGTCGCTGCTGGGGCCGGCCTGCCTGGGCTGAGCCGGACCACATCTGCAGACGACCGACCGGTCCTCGACCGGGTGTCGGCCTCTCGGAGACACCGGGTAGGATCAGGACCCGTTGGGTGCGCCGCGTACGAGGCTGCGCACCGTGACGAAAGGATCATCCCCCATGAGCACGGATTCCCCCTCACTGCCCGACGAGTCCGATCCCGCGACCTCCGCCACCTCACCCGCCGCCGACGAATCGTTCTCGGATGACGACGGCGTGCTGTACGACGACGATGTGACGCCGGAGTACGGAGTGCTCGGGTTCACTCTGCGAGAACTCCTCATCGTCGGCGCCTGGCTGGTGCTGTTCATCCTGTCCTTCCTGCCTCTCGGCTGGTCTCCGCCTCTGTGGGCACAGGGGATCTCGTGGGTTCTGCCGGTGGCCGTGCCAACGGTCGCGGTGTTCCTCATCGTCCTCCGTCGCTTCTCACCCGACGGCATCCGCCGCGTCGGATCCCTCGGCATCGACCAGTTCGCCTCCGTGGCATTCGCGGTCGCCGCGGTGTGGTGGCTGCAGCTGCTCTGGGACTACGTCTCGCTCGTGGCCGCCGCCGGAGTCGGCACGGTCGTGTGGGTGCCGTGGGCCCAGTTCGTGGTGGCGCTGGCACTGGTCGCGCTCACGGTCTTCGCCCCGCTCATCCCCGGTCTCAAGGATGACTTCCACGGTCGTCTCGTCACCCTCGCGCACCGCAATGCCAATCCCGTGCGCCCGGTGATCGCTCGCCCCCGCCCGGAAGCTGCTCCCGTCGCCTCGACGGATTCCGACGACGCACCGCACACACCCGCCGACGCGCACCGCGCAGAGGACGCGACCGGCGTCCACGTCGATGACGAGGCGTATCCGGCGGCGTCGGCGCAGGAAGGCGCGGCGGCACCGCTCGCCCCCGCGCCGCACGCGGCACCGGAGTTCGCTCCCGCTCCGACACCCTTCGTGGCCCCCGCCCCTTACGCGCCCCCTGCGGACGCCCCCGCTCGCGACGAGCAGACGGACATGCTGTCCGCAGCCGATGCAAGCCATGTAGCGGA
The DNA here is from genome assembly GCA_963518515.1 of uncultured Microbacterium sp. Taxonomy (GTDB): domain Bacteria; phylum Actinomycetota; class Actinomycetes; order Actinomycetales; family Microbacteriaceae; genus Microbacterium. The sequence continues at coordinate 147,850 of CAUQIW010000004.1, read as the reverse complement.
CCCTGAGCCCAGCCCGGCCCCTCACACCCGCCGCTCGATCGCGGATGCCGGCCTGGACGCCGAGCTGTCGGGCGCTCAGGCGACCGACGAGGTGGCGCGTCTCGACGTGGCAGAACAGGTTCCGCTGGCATCGCACGCCTCCGGCGGAGACACTGGCACCTCGACCACCACCTCAGATGAGGGGTACGTTCCCGCGTACTCCCGCCAGTCGCGCGGTCAGGAGCCCGAGATCGTCTCCGACACCGGCAGCATCGAGTCGCTGATGGGAGCACAGGCCGACTGGCACGACGGAGCGCTGGACCACGGCGTCGATCACGGCGGGACCGCCGTCACCGAGGTGCAGCCCGATCTCGGCGCAGGCACCTCGGCTCAGTCCGCTGCCGAGTGGGAGCCCGACCCTGAGCCCGCACCCGTGGCGCAGCCGTTCTGGATCCTCGCTCAGACGGAGCGGGACGTGCACGATGAGCGGGGAGACGCGATCTTCCGCATCGGGCCGACCGCATGGGCGCTCGTCATCGAGGATCGTGGCGGCGCGTACGTCATCCGCCATGATGACGGTCGCATCGGCTATCTGCACGACATCACCGACATCACGAGAGGCTGATCGTGCGGACCATCGATCTCCGAGGGCAGACGCTCTCGCCCGCAGACATGCTCGCGGCCGTTCCGCGCGCCGCTCAGGCTCGCGCGGAGGCGCTCGACACCGCGGCGCGGATCGTCGAGGACGTGCGCGAGCGCGGCGAGGCCGCTCTGCGAGAGCAGGCCGACCGCTTCGATCACGTCACAGGGCACCACGTGACGGTGCCGGCAGAGCACGTCGAAGAGGCACTGGAGGGGCTCGATCCCGAGGTGAGGGCCGCGCTCGAAGAAGCGATCCGCCGCGTGCGCATCGCCTCGGCGGCCCAGGTGCCCGCCACGCAGGTGACGGAGATCGGACCCGGCGCATCGATCACCCAGCGCTGGCAGCCGGTCACGCGAGTGGGGGTCTACATCCCCGGTGGCAAGGCCGTCTATCCGTCGAGTGTCATCATGAACGTCGTACCGGCTCAGGTGGCCGGGGTGGAGCAGATCGCTCTCGCCTCTCCACCGCAGCACGACCAGGGCGGACGGATCCACCCGACCATCCTCGCCGCGGCCGGGCTGCTCGGCGTCACCGAGATCTATGCGATGGGCGGCGCCGGAGCAATCGGGGCGTTCGCGCACGGAATCGCCGAGGTCGGACTCGATCCGGTGGACGTCGTGTCGGGTCCCGGAAACAACTACGTCGCCTCAGCGAAGCGCGCGGTGGCGGGCGTCGTGGGCACGGACTCTGAGGCCGGTGCCACCGAGATCCTCGTCGTGGCCGACGCCGATGCAGACGCACGGCTCGTCGCCGCCGACCTCGTCAGCCAGGCCGAGCACGATGAGCAGGCGTCCGCCGTGCTCGTCACCGACTCGCCCGAGCTCGCCGCACGGGTCGTCGACGAGGTCGCCACCCTGGCGGCTGCCACCAAGCACGCCGAACGGGTGGCGGTCGCTCTCGGCGGTCCGCAGTCCGCCGTCGTGCTCGTCGACGACCGACGCATGGCCGCGGACTTCAGCAATGCCTATGCGCCAGAGCACCTCGAGCTCCACCTCGTCGACGCCGCGAGCGCATCGGATGACTTCACCAGCGCCGGCGCGGTCTTCGTCGGCGAGAACACTCCGGTCAGCCTCGGCGACTACATGGCGGGCAGCAATCACGTGCTCCCGACCGGTGGTCAGGCGCGATATGCGCCGGGCCTCGGCGCGTACACGTTCCTGCGTCCCCAGCAGGTGATCTCCTACGACCACGCGGCTCTCGCCGAAGTGCGCAGGGCCGTCGTCGCCCTCGCCGACACCGAGGTGCTCCCCGCGCACGGCGAGGCGATCGAGGCCAGGTTCACCGCGTAGGATCTGTCAGATGCACTGCCCCTTCTGCCGTCACTCGGACTCCCGGGTCATCGACTCCCGCACCAGCGACGACGGACTCTCCATCAGGCGCCGCCGCCAATGCCCGGAGTGCGGAGGTCGTTTCACGACCACCGAGACCGCCAGCCTCAGCGTGATCAAGCGCTCAGGGGTCATGGAGCCCTTCAGCCGCGAGAAGGTGATCTCGGGCGTGCGCAAGGCATGCCAGGGGCGTCCGGTGACGGAGGCCGATCTCGCCGTCCTCGCACAGCGCGTCGAGGAGGCCGTGCGCCAGACCGGTGTCTCACAGCTCGACACCAACGAGATCGGGCTGGCGATCCTCGGTCCGCTGCGCGATCTCGACGAGGTCGCCTACCTCCGTTTCGCCAGTGTCTACCAGGCCTTCGAATCGCTCGACGACTTCGAGAGCGCCATCACCGACCTCAGGGCCGACCACGTCGGGGAGTCCGCGGCCGACCGGTAATCTGGCAGTGATGTATCCGCTGCTCTTCCGCGCTGTCCTGTCGCGCTTCGACTCCGAGTTCGCCCACCACGCCGGCATGGCGGTGATCCGCGTGCTCGGTGCTCCGCCGTTCTCCTGGGCGACCCGCGCTCTCACCGCTCCGGATCCGTCGCTCCGCGTCGAGACGCTCGGGCTCACCTTCCCCTCGCCCTTCGGTGTGGCGGCAGGCTTCGACAAGAACGCCGTCGGCGTCCGCGGTCTCGCGGCGCTCGGCTTCGGCCACGTCGAGGTCGGCACGGTCACGGCGATCCCGCAGGAGGGCAACCCCCGACCGCGGCTGTTCCGTCTCATCGCCGACCGGGCGCTCATCAACCGGATGGGGTTCAACAATCAGGGCGCGGATGCCGTGGCCCGCCGTCTCGCCAGGCTGCGTCGGGGTGCTCCCGAGACGGTCATCGGCGTCAACATCGGGAAGAGTCGCGTCGTCGAGGTCGAGAACGCGACAGTCGACTACGTGGCGTCGGCGACCCGACTCGCGCCGCTCGCCGACTACCTCGCCGTGAACGTCTCATCGCCCAACACGCCGGGCCTCCGGGGTCTGCAGGCGGTGGAGACGCTCGCGCCGCTTCTCCGAGCCGTTCGCGCTGCCGCAGGACGCACTCCGCTCCTCGTGAAGATCGCCCCCGATCTGCCCGACGAGGAGATCACCGCGATCGCCCGGCTCGCAGTCGCCGAGGGTCTTGACGGTGTCATCGCCCACAACACCACCATCAGCCGCGACGGTCTGCTGACCGACGCGGCGACGGTGGAGGCCGCCGGCGCGGGTGGTCTGTCGGGTGCACCCCTGAAGGAGCGCTCGATGCAGGTCCTCCGCCTCGTGCGCGAGGCCGTGCCGTCGGATTTCTGCGTCATCGCCGTCGGGGGAGTGGAGACTCCCGCCGACGTGCAGGAGCGGCTCGATGCCGGTGCGACCCTCGTGCAGGGCTACACGGCCTTCCTCTATCGCGGTCCGCTCTGGGGCCGTGAGATCAATCGCGCCCTCGGGCGCCGCTGAGAGGCCGACTCCGCGCTCGGCGTCCCGCGTCGCCCACGAAGAAGGCGTCCCCGCTCGTCGAGCAGGGGACGCCTTCGTGGTGTGGCGAGGGTCGCGTCGGTCAGGCGGGGCGGTCTCCGCGCTTGACCTGTGCCTTGGGCAGGCGCATGAAGCGCATCTGCAGCGAGCGCATCGCGGCGTACCACCCGAGGCCGCGCTCCATGCGCTCCTTGCCGAACTTCGCCGCCACCTTGCGCTTGACGCTCATTCCGAGGAGCACCATGCCACCGATCGCGATGATGAGGTACGCCATCATGACCAGGTAAGCCCAGCCCGCCACTGCGAATCCGGCGATCGCGAGATTGGCAGGCAGCAGCGAGATGAGGATCACGAGCACCATCACGCCCATGACGAACTCTGCCGGGTACCAGCCGGAGTCGACGTAGTCACGCACCCACCGGCGCTGAGGTCCCTTGTCGCGAGCGGGGAGGTACTTCTCCTCACCCGCCGCCAGGCCGGCCTGGGCACGATTGCGACGCTCGTTGAGCTCGGCACGCGCCGCGGCCTTGGCCTCCTTGGTGTTGGCCACCAACGGGCGGCGTCGAGCCGCCTCCTGCTCCGCACGGGTCGGCGTCGCACGTCCCTTGCCGGAGGCCGGGGTCTCAGGCGCGTCGTCGTTCGTCGAAGGGGTGGTGGGAGAAGTGGCCACGAGGTTCCTCGGTTCGGTGAAGGCGGATCACCTTAAGATTACTCGCATGACATCTCCTGATCAGCCCGGCACCCAGAATCCGTCCGACGAGCGCGAGGCGGCAGTCCTCGAGGCCGCGGCGACAGGCCTGCCGGCCGCGTTGGGCGATCTGGGCGATCTGGTGCGCATCCCCGGGATGGCCTGGCCGGCGTTCGATCAGACGCAGCTGCAGCGCAGTGCCGAGGCTGTCGCCGCCCTGGCGGACGGCACGGGTGTCTTCGACGAGGTCAGGATCCTGCGGGCCGCGATTCCAGGGACGGACGAGGTGGGGCAGCCGGCCGTGCTCGCCACCCGCGCCGCCCGCAACGGCAAGCCCACGATCCTCCTGTACGCGCATCACGACGTACAGCCCCCGGGAGACGACGCCCTCTGGAACACCCCGCCCTTCGAACCCACCGTGCGCGACGGCCGTCTCTACGGACGCGGGGCGGCAGACGACAAGGCCGGGATCATGGCGCACATCGCCTCCGTGCGCGCGGTCGCCGAGGCGATCGGCGACGACCTCGAGCTGGGAATCGCCATGTTCATCGAAGGCGAGGAGGAGTACGGATCCCGTTCCTTCGCGCAGTTCCTCTCCGACAACAAGGAGTCCCTGCGTGCCGACGCGATCGTGGTGGCCGACTCGGGCAACTGGGACTCGGTGACTCCCGGGCTCACCGTCTCGCTCCGCGGCAACGCGCGATTCACCGTCCGCGTGCGGACCCTGGACCACGCGTCGCACTCCGGCATGTTCGGCGGCGCCGTCCCCGACGCCATGATGGCGACGGTCAGGATGCTCGCGACGCTGTGGGACGACGACGGCTCCGTCGCCGTCGAGGGCATGACCGAGCGCGATGCGCCCACGCCCGAGTACGGCGAGGAGACGCTCCGAGACGAGGCGGGTCTGCTGCCCGGAACGACGCCGATCGGCGACGGCTCGATCCTCGGTCGGATCTGGAACAAGCCGGCGGTGACGGTCATCGGCATCGATGCGACGAGCGTCGAGGCCGCCAGCAATACTCTGCTGCCCGAGGTCACCGTGGTGATCAGCGCGCGGGTCGCGCCAGGACAGACGGGGGAGGAGGCCTACGCGGCGCTCGAGTCCCACCTGCGCCGGAACGCGCCCTTCGGTGCCGAGCTCGAGTTCTCCGACGTCGATCTGGGGAACGGGTTCCTCGTGGACACCAGCGGCTGGGCGGTCGCGCTCACGCGAGACGCGATGCGCGACGGATACGGGGTGGCCCCGGTCGATCTGGGCGTCGGAGGATCGATCCCCTTCATCGCAGATCTGGTCAGGGAGTTCCCCGATGCGCAGATCCTCGTCACCGGCGTCGAGGACCCGCATTCCCGAGCGCACAGCCCGAACGAGTCCCTGCATCTCGAGACATTCCGCCATGCCGTCGCCACCGAGGCGCTGCTGCTGACCCGGATGAACGAGGTCGTGGTCTGAGGACGCGCCGACGCCGCCCCCATCCGACGAGGGTGAGGGTAAAATCGAGACACCAGCCGTGCGAGCGCGGCCCGTCACAAGGAGCGACATGAGCGACACCACACTGACTGCAGCAGAGACCACCAAGGCGCACGGGGTCAACCTGACCGATGCCGCCGCGACGAAGGTCAAGAACCTCCTCGAGCAGGAGGGACGCGACGACCTCCGCCTCCGCGTCGCCGTGCAGCCCGGAGGATGCTCCGGACTCATCTACCAGCTCTACTTCGACGAGCGGTACCTCGAGGGTGACGAGACCGTCGACTTCGACGGCGTCGAGGTCATCATCGACAACATGAGCGTGCCGTATCTCGACGGCGCCTCCATCGACTTCAAGGACACGATCTCGGAGCAGGGCTTCACGATCGACAACCCCAATGCCGCGGGCAGCTGCGCCTGCGGAGACAGCTTCCACTGATCCGTTCCACCCCTCGTCAACCTGCGTGGTTGGCATGAATCAGGTGTGAGGTTGCCCTAGACTTGGGTGTGCCCTGTCCGCAATCTGAAAGGTGCATCGTGCCCTCGAAACGCCGCCTTCGTTGGGTCGCTCTCCCGTTGGGAGTGGCGGCAGCCGTGGCCCTGGCTGGATGTACCACCACAGAGCTGAACGGTTACCTCCCCGGCTTCGTGGACGACGGTCCTGCCACGACGAACCAGGCCGAGCGCGTCTCGTCGCTCTGGGTCAACTCCTGGATCGTCCTGCTCGCCGTCGGCGTGATCACCTGGGGCCTGATGGCCTGGGCTGCGATCGCCTACCGCCGCCGCAAGGGACAGACCGGGCTCCCGGTGCAGATGCGCTACAACATGCCGATCGAGATCTTCTACACGATCGTGCCGCTCATCCTCGTGATGGGGATGTTCTTCTTCACCGCTCGTGACCAGGCCTCCATCGAGACCAAGTGGGACGATCCCGACGTCGAGATCACCGCGATCGCCAAGCAGTGGGCGTGGGACTTCCAGTACGACGGCGAGGAGGAGGACAACGCCGACGCCGTCTGGACGATGGGGATCCAGGCCCAGCCCGACGCCGAAGGCAACATCGACGAGGCTCAGCTTCCGACGCTCGTGCTGCCGGTCGACCAGAAGGTCACGATCAACCTCCAGTCGCGCGATGTCATCCACTCGTTCTGGATCATCGACTTCCTGTACAAGAAGGACATGTACATCGGGAAGGACAACTCCTGGTCGTTCATCCCGACGCGAGTCGGCGAGTACGCAGGAAAGTGCGCCGAGCTCTGCGGCGAGTACCACTCGATGATGCTCTTCAACGTCAAGGTCGTCGAGCAGGACGAATACGACGCCTACCTCGAGACTCTCGAGGAGCAGGGAAACACCGGCGACATCACCGACGCCTACGACCGCCTGTCGAACCTTCCCGGTACGACAGCATCGAACGACTCCGAGGAAGGAGAGGAGTAAGCCATGTCGACCACTGAAGTACCCCGCACCGACGAGGCTCCCCGCTCCCGTCCCACCACGCTGCCCGCCCGCCAGGCGTCTCTCATGAGCACGTCGCGCGTGGAGCAGAAGGGCAACATCGTCGTCAAGTGGATCACCTCCACCGACCACAAGACGATCGGGTACATGTATCTGATCGCCTCGGTGCTGTTCTTCCTTCTCGGCGGCGTGATGGCTCTCGTGATCCGTGCGGAGCTGTTCGCACCGGGGATGCAGATCGTCCCCACCAAGGAGCAGTACAACCAGCTGTTCACGATGCACGGCACGATCATGCTCCTCATGTTCGCCACCCCGCTCTTCGCCGGGTTCGCGAACGCGATCCTGCCTCTGCAGCTCGGCGCCCCCGACGTGGCGTTCCCGCGTCTGAACGCCTTCGCCTTCTGGCTCTTCCTCTTCGGCTCGACCATCGCGGTCGCCGGCTTCCTCACCCCGCAGGGCGCGGCCTCGTTCGGATGGTTCGCCTACCAGCCGCTCGCCAGTGCGACATTCACCCCCGGCGCCGGAGGAAACCTCTGGATGGTCGGACTCGGCATCTCGGGCTTCGGAACCATCCTCGGCGCGGTGAACTTCATCACCACGATCATCACGATGCGCGCTCCTGGCATGACGATGTGGCGCATGCCGATCTTCTCGTGGAACACGCTGATCACCAGCCTCCTCGTGCTGATGGCCTTCCCGGTGCTCGCCGCGGCGATCTTCGCGGCCGCCGCCGACCGCATCCTGGGTGCCCACATCTACGACCCGCAGAACGGCGGCGTCCTGCTCTGGCAGCACCTGTTCTGGTTCTTCGGTCACCCCGAGGTGTACATCATCGCGCTGCCGTTCTTCGGCATCGTCTCGGAGATCTTCCCGGTGTTCAGCCGCAAGCCGATCTTCGGGTACAAGACGCTGGTCTACGCGACCATCGCGATCGCCGCTCTCTCGGTGGCTGTCTGGGCGCACCACATGTACGTCACGGGCTCGGTCCTGCTGCCGTTCTTCGCGCTCATGACGATGCTCATCGCGGTTCCGACCGGCGTGAAGATCTTCAACTGGATCGGCACGCTCTGGCGAGGATCGGTCACGTTCGAGACGCCGATGGTCTTCGCCCTCGGATTCCTCGTGTCGTTCGTGTTCGGCGGACTGACCGGTGTCATCCTCGCGGCCCCGCCGCTGGACTTCCACCTCAGTGACTCGTACTTCGTGGTCGCGCACTTCCACTACGTCGTGTTCGGCACGGTCGTGTTCGCCATGTTCGCCGGCTTCTACTTCTGGTGGCCGAAGTGGACCGGTCGCATGCTCAACGAGCGCCTCGGATACGTGCACTTCTGGATGCTGTTCATCGGCTTCCACATGACGTTCCTCATCCAGCACTGGCTGGGCGTCGACGGCATGGTGCGACGCTACGCCGACTACTCGGCCGCCGACGGCTGGACCTGGCAGAACCAGGTCTCGACGATCGGCGCGATGATCCTCGGCGCGTCGATGCTGCCGTTCTTCCTGAACGTCTGGATCACGGCTCGCAAGGCGCCGAAGGTCACGGTGAACGACCCGTGGGGCTACGGTGCATCGCTCGAGTGGGCCACCTCGTGCCCGCCGCCGCGTCACAACTTCACGTCTATCCCGCGTATCCGCAGCGAGCGCCCCGCGTTCGACCTGAACCACCCGGAGGCGGCTGAGTTCGCCACGACAGCTCCCGGCGAGCGAGAGGGGCACTGACCCATGCGCGACAACGTCATCCTCTGGTGGGTCCTCACCGCGTTCTTCGCCCTCGTCGGAATCGTCTACACCGGCTGGCACATCCTGGCGACGCCGTCGGACAACTTCGCGATGCGGATCGAGTGGGTCGGCACGGTCGCCCTGTTCTTCGCGGCGTTCATGGGCGCGATGGTCGCGTTCTACCTCGACCGCACGCACAAGGCGCAGAACGGCGAGCTGCCGGAAGACATCCTCACGAGCGACATCGATGACGGGGATCCGGAGCTCGGTGAGTTCAGCCCCTGGTCCTGGTGGCCGATCGTGCTCGCCGCCTCTGCGGGCATCTTCGTCGTCGGCCTCGCCGTCGGTCACTTCCTGCTCCCGATCGGTCTCGCGATCTTCGTGATCGCGATCGTCGGCTGGGTGTACGAGTACTACCGCGGCAACTTCGCGCGCTGAGCCCGCACACACAGAAGGCCCCGGGGATCCGTCCCCGGGGCCTTTCTGCGTCTGTTGGGCGCTACGCCCTGGTCCGTACGCGTGCGATGCCCGTCAGAGGGTCCACGGGGCGCCTGTGCACGCCGTCGGCGTCCTCTACGGGGTAGCCCTCGCGGACCCAGTACTCGAATCCGCCGATCATCTCCCGCACGTCGTAGCCGAGCTTGGCGAACTCCAGCGCTCCCTTGGCTCCTGCGTTGCATCCGGGGCTCCAGCAGTAGACGACCACGGTGGCATCCCGCGGTATCTCGTGAGCGGCCCTCGTCGCGATCTCGCTGTAGTGCATGTGCACGGCGCCGGCGACCCGGCCCTGCGCCCACGCCTCGTCGGAGCGCACATCGACCACGGTGAGGGGTTGTCCGTCGCGAAGCGCGGCGTGCACGTCGCTCGCGTCGGTCTCGTAGGCGAGCTTGGCGGCGTAGTAGTCGGTGCGTTCGATCATGCTGAGAGCCTAGAAGGCGCGGAGCGCGAGCGCCCTCGTCATCGAGACGGCATCGAGCGGAATCCTGCCAACCGCACGGCGGTCGATCAGAGCTCGACGGTCATCTGCACACGGCGCCCGTATCGGTCGAGTCCGAGCGCGGCCTCCGTGTCGACGACGGCGCGCTGGAACGGGGTCTCGGGAATGCTCTCGAGGAATCCGCAGGAGGCGTAGAACGGCGCGTTCCACGGGATCTCCGCATACGTCCTGAGCGACACCCTGGTGTAGCCGCGATCCCGAGCCTCGTCGAGCGCGGTCTCGACGAGGCGACGCCCGTAGCCCTGCCTGCCGGACGAGGGGAGCACGGAGAGCTGCTCGAGGTGCGCGTGGCCGTCTGCGTCGAGCACGTGGACGAAGCCGACGGGGGAGGAGGTGTCGGGGTCTTCGAGGATCAGGACGAAGCCGTCACCCCCGAGGCGCCCCAGCGCGTCACCGGGTGGTGGCCAGTTGGGAGCTCCGAGGCCGGCCACGAGAAGTGCATCCGCTTCGGCTTCGATGGCCCGGATGATCTCGGCGTCCTCTGCTCCGGCGGGACGTATGACGGCCTCGACGGCCGCACTCGTATGGTCTTCGGGATGAGTCTGACTGCGGGTACTCATACCTCGATCCTTCCACGGCGTCATGGGAGTCGCCCGAACGGAGGATGCGGTGGAGGCGCGGGCGAGCACGCGGCGACGACACGAGAAAGGCCCCGTCCGATCGGACGGGGCCTTTCTCAGGGGAGGGTGACGTTACTCGTCGTCCTCGGACTTCTTGTTGCGCGACCGCTTCGGGGGATCCGTCGCGATCACCGTGCTCGGAGTGTTCGCCGTCTCGTCGACGTGGTCCTCGCTGACGGTGAGCGGAGCATCCGGGAAGCCGGCGCGTTCGTGCGCCTCCTGGATCTCGGCGGCCTCGGTCTGCTCGTTGCTCGCAGTGATGTGGTTCTGGTGGGCGTCAGCCGCCTCGACCTCGGCCTGCGTGAGCGGGGCCAGCCGGTCTTCGAAGAACCACCGCGAGACAGCCGATCGCACGTTCTCAGTCCACGGGATGCGTCCCTGTGCATTGGGGCGGACCACGAGGGGCTCGTACTCGTTCGTGTCGATGAGCTTCCAGCGGTCGTACTTGTCGACGGGCTGGTGCACCTCGATGAACTCGCCGCCGGGCAGACGAACGATGCGTCCGGACTCGAATCCGTGCAGAACGATCTCGCGATCCTTCTTCTGGAGAGCGAGGGCGATGCGCTTCGTGATGAAGTAGCCGAGCACCGGTGCGATGAACAGCAGCGCCTGGAGAGCGTGGATCACGCCTTCCATCGTCAGCATGAAGTGCGTCGCGATGAGGTCGGACGATGCCGCCGCCCACAGGACCGCGTAGAACAGCACTCCGGCGGCTCCGATGGCGGTACGGGTGGCCGCGTTACGGGGACGCTGCGCCAGGTGGTGCTCGCGCTTGTCACCGGTGATCCACGCCTCGAGGAAGGGATAGATCGCGACGACGACGATGAACAGTCCGAGCACGACCAGCGGCAGCAGGATCCCGAACGACCAGGTGTGGTCGAGGAACACGATGTCGAGGTTCGACGGCGCGAGACGCAGGGCACCGTCGGCGAAGCCGATGTACCAGTCGGGCTGGGTGCCGGCGGAGACGGGGGAGGGGTCGTACGGGCCGTAGTTCCAGATCGGGTTGATCTGGAAGAACGTCGCTATCAGCACGATCACGCCGAACACGATGAACAGGTAGCCGCCCATCTTCGACATGTAGACCGGCATCATCGGGTAGCCCACGACGTTGTCGTTCGTGCGGCCGGGGCCGGCGAACTGCGTGTGCTTGTTGACGATCATCAGCATGAGGTGCACGACGATCAGCGCGATGATGATCATCGGCAGCAGCAGGATGTGCAGCGTGTACAGGCGGCCGACGATCGCGGTGCCGGGGAACTCGCCGCCGAAGAGCAGGAACGAGGTCCAGGTTCCGATCAGCGGGATGCCCTTGACCATTCCGTCGATGATGCGGAGGCCGTTGCCCGAGAGCAGGTCGTCGGGCAGCGAGTAGCCGGTGAAGCCCTCTGCCATCGCGAGGATGAAGAGCACGAAGCCGATGACCCAGTTGAGCTCGCGCGGCTTGCGGAATGCGCCCGTGAAGAACACGCGCAGCATGTGCAGTCCGATGCCGGCGATGAAGACCAGCGCCGCCCAGTGGTGGATCTGGCGGACCAGGAGGCCACCACGGATGTCGAAAGAGATGTTCAGCGAAGACTCGAGGGCCGCGGACATCTCGATACCGCGCATCGGCGCATACGCACCGGTGTAGTGGGTCTCGACCATCGACGCCTCGAAGAAGAAGGTCAGGAACGAGCCGGAGAGGAACACCACGACGAAGCTCCACAGAGCGATCTCGCCGAGCATGAACGACCAGTGGTCGGGGAAGATCTTGCGACCCAGCTCCTTGACGAAGCCCGACAGGCTGGTGCGCTCATCGATGTAGTTCGACGCGGCACCGACGAAGCGACCGCCGAGGGGCGCCGCCTTGGTTTCCTTGTCGTCTGTGGACAGCGTTGACGTGCTCAATGGCGCTCCCAGAAGCTCGGGCCGACGGGCTCGGTGAAGTCACTGCGTGCGACGAGGTAGCCCTCGTCGTCGACGGTGATGGGCAGCTGAGGCAGCGGACGCGCGGCCGGGCCGAAGATGACCTTGGCGTGATCCGTGACGTCGAACTGCGACTGGTGGCAGGGGCAGAGGAGGTGGTGCGTCTGCTGCTCGTACAGAGCGACGGGGCAGCCGACGTGCGTGCAGACCTTCGAGTACGCGACGATGCCGTCGTACGACCAGTCCTTGCGGTCCTCGGCTTCGATGAGCTGCTCGGGACGCAGGCGCATCATCAGCACGATGGCCTTGGCCTTCTCCTCGAGGTAGCCGTCGTGGTGGCTCAGCTCCGCGAGATCTGCGGGGATCACGTGGAAGGCCGACCCGAGGGTGACGTCCGCCGCACGGATCGGGGTGCCGTCGGGGTCGCGCACCAGGCGCTGGCCCTTCTCCCACATCGTGTGCTTGAGCAGGACGACCGGGTCGCCGGCGGTGGGGTCTTCAGGCGTGCTGTGCGGTGCGAGACCGCGGAAAAGGGTCACTCCGGGGATGATCGACGCCACGATGGCCGCGAACAGGGAGTTGCGGATCATCGTGCGGCGTCCGAAACCGGACTCCTCGTTGGCCTCTTCGAAAGCCTCGATGACAGCCGCGCGCGTCTCTTCCGAACCGCGGGTCGGGTGGCGGTGCTCGATGTGCTCCTTGTCGCTCATGAGCGCCTTGGACCAGTGGATCGCGCCGATGCCGATCGCGAGGAGGGCCAGTGAGATCCCGAGACCGATGAAGAGGTTGTTCTGGCGGATGTCGATCAGCGCGCCGCTCTCGATCGGGAACAGCATGTAGGCGGCGACCGCCCAGATGCTTCCCGCGAGCGAGAGGTAGAACAGCGTGTAGACCGTGCGCTCCGCAGCCTTCTCGACGCGCGGATCCTTGTCGGTCATCCGCTCGCGATGCGGCGGCAGCCCCGGGTTCTGCACGGGATCGCTGACTGCGACGCCCAGCCCCGGAGAGGGCTGGTAGGCCCTGTCAAGAGCCTGCGAGTCGTCGTCGTGTGCCATGGTGCTCCTCGTACGTTCCTCTTCGATTGATAAGCGTCAGTTGGACTTCGCCGTGATCCACACGGTGATGGCGACGAGCGCGCCGATTCCGAAGATCCAGACGAACAGGCCCTCAGAGACGGGGCCGAGCGAACCGAGCGAGAACCCGCCGATCTGCACCGACTCCTGCTGGTAGAGCAGTGCGGAGATGATGTCGCGCTTGTCTTCGTTCGACAGGTTCATGTCGCTGAAGACGGGCATGTTCTGGGGTCCGGTGACCATGGCGGCATACATGTGCAGCGCGCTGGTCTCGGTGATCGCCGGGGCGTACTTGCCCTCGGTGAGAGCGCCGCCTGCTGCGGCGACGTTGTGGCACATCGCGCAGTTGACCCGGAAGAGCTCCGCGCCGTTCGCGACGTCTCCCTTGCCGTCGAGGATCTCATCGGCGGGGAAGGTGGGCCCAGGAGCCTCCTCCTGCACGTACGAGGAGATCGCGAGGATCTGCTCCTCGGTGAACTGCGGCTCCTTCTGCGGTGCCTGCGGTCCCTGCATCTGCAGCGGCATACGGCCGGTCGACATCTGGAACTCGGTCGCGAGCTCTCCGACGCCGTAGAGGCTGGGGCCGTTGGCCGTTCCCTGCAGGTCGAGACCGTGGCAGGTTGCGCAGTTCGCCGTGAACAGCTTCTCGCCGTCCTCGACCGTGAGCGTCGACGACGCCGCGGTCTGGGTGTCGGTCGCCGCGAAGGCCGCCGACGTTCCGGCGTACACGGCACCGGTGATCATGAGGCCTGCGCCGATGAGGGCGACCGCTGCCAGTGGGCTGCGACGGCCGTGGGAACGGCGCTTCTTGTCTCGTGCCATCTCGGGGATCAGCTCCGCTCTTATTTCAGGAAGTAGATAACGAAGAACAGCACGATCCAGACGACGTCGACGAAGTGCCAGTAGTAGGACACCACGATCGAGGAGGTCGCCTCCTTGTGCCGGAAGTTCTTGACGGCGTATGCGCGTCCGATGACGAGCAGGAACGCGATGAGTCCGCCGGTCACGTGCAGAGCGTGGAAGCCGGTGGTGATGTAGAACGCGGAGGCGTAGGCGTCGGCGCTGATGGGAAGACCCTCGGCCACGAGCTGCGCGTACTCCCAGACCTGGCCTGAGACGAAGATCGCGCCGAGCGCGAAGGTGAGGAAGAACCACTCGACCATGCCCCAGCCGAACAGGCGGCGGCGTCCCGCGCCGTTCTTCTGACCCTTGGCGATGCTGTAGGGCTGAAGATCCTCGGCGGCGAACACGCCCATCTGGCACGTGAACGATGAGAGCACCAGGATCGCGGTGTTGACGGCCGCGAAGGGGACGTTCAGGAGGTCGGTGCGATCAGCCCAGAGCTCCGGAGACGTGCTGCGGAGAGTGAAGTAGATCGCGAAGAGTCCCGCGAAGAACATCACTTCGCTGCCGAGCCACACAATGGTCCCGACAGCTACCGGGTTGGGCCGCTTGATCGTTCTCGCCGCCGGGGCATACGTAGCTGAGGTCGTCACCCTTCCATTATGGCCGATCCGGGAGCATGATTCTCCCATCGAGGGCCCCCGTTTCGCCCTCCGGCGACTTAGGTGACCCTAAGAAATGGCTGCGAATAGTCGGTGAATCCGCGGGAAACGGGGGATACGGCACGACGAGCACGATCCGGTCACGGCGATGCACGTTTTCCCGGCGCCGATAGGATCGCACACATGCCTGATTCGCTCACCTGGTCCGACGTTCTCACCACCCTTCTGGAGCGTCGGGACCTCAGCGTGTGGGAATCGACGTGGGCCATGCGTCGGATCATGAACGGCGAGGTGAGCGAGGCGCAGCTGGCCGGTTTCCTCGTCGCGCTCCGCGCCAAGGGAGAGACGATCGACGAGATCGTCGGCTTCCGCGATGCCATCCTCGAGGCGGCGGTCCCTCTGCCTGTCTCGCCCGATGTGCTCGACATCGTCGGCACAGGCGGCGATCGCGTCGGCACGGTGAATGTGTCCACGACCGCAGCCGTGATCATCGGGTCGGCCGGCATCCCCGTCGTCAAGCACGGCAACAGGGCGGCGAGCTCGGCATCCGGTTCGTCCGATGTGCTGAGCGCCCTGGGCCTCGAGCTCACACTCGACCCCGCGGCGGTGGCGACGATCCTCGATCGCACCGGGATCACGTTCGCCTGGGCCGGAGCATTCCATCCCGGGTTCCGGCACGCAGGAGCGGTGCGGGCCGAGCTCGGTGTGCCGACGGTGTTCAACATGCTCGGACCGCTCTGCAACCCGGCTCGTGCCGAGGCGAACGCGGTGGGCGTGGCGCAGATCGAGCGCGTGCCCCTCATCACCGGCGTCTTCCGCACGCGGGGAGCGACGGCTCTGGTCTTCCGCGGTGACGACGGACTCGACGAGCTCACCACGACGGGTCACAGCCGCATCTGGGAGGTCACGCGAGGCGACATCCACGAGCATGACCTCGACCCCCGAGACCTCGGCATCCCGATCGCCGATCTCTCCGATCTCATCGGTGGTCCGCCCGAGCACAACGCCATGATCCTGCGCCGCACGCTCGAGGGCGATGCGGGAGCGGTTCGCGACATCGTGCTCCTCAATGCCGCCGCGGGCATCGTCGCGTACGAGCTCTCCCAGGACGCGGCCCAGGTGCAGCGGCCGATCCTCGAGCGCCTGCGCGAAGGATATGAGCGCGCCGCGGCCGCCGTCGACGACGGGCGGGCGGTGGCCAAGCTCGACGAGTGGATCGGCGTCAGCCGCGAACTGGCCTCCGCATAGGGACGACCATGGACCCGGTGGCCGCTCTTCTCGAGATCGCCTCGCTGCTCGAGCGCGAACGCGCGTCGCGCTACCGCGCCAAGGCTTTCCGTCAGGCTGCTGCGACTCTCGAGCAGCTCCCCGAGGATGTGCGACTCGACCCGACTCGGCTGCGCGCGGCTAAGGGCATCGGCGAGTCGACGTTCGCCGTCATCCGACAGGCACAGGACGGCTCCGTGCCCGCCTACCTCGTCGAGCTGCGCGGGGAGGTCGAGCCGGAGAAGGTGTCGGAGCTGCGCGCCAGACTCCGGGGCGACCTGCATGCGCACACGGACTGGTCGGACGGCACCACGCCCATCGAGGTCATGGCGTCGGCCGCGCGCGCGCTCGGACACGAGTACCAGGCCATCACCGATCATTCACCCCGGCTGCGCGTGGCGAGGGGACTCTCTGCCGAACGTCTGCGCGAGCAGATGCCGCTCGTGCGCGCGCAGTCCACCGGCGGCTTCACGCTGTTGGCCGGGATCGAGGTCGACATCCTCGAGGACGGCGCCCTCGATCAGGAGGACTCGCTTCTCGGTGAGCTCGACATCGTCGTGGCATCGGTCCATTCCAGATTGCGCATGGACGCCCGCCCGATGACGGCCCGCATGATCGCCGCAGTCTCGCACCCCAGGGTCAACGTCCTGGGGCACTGCACGGGGCGGCTCGTGCAGGGAGAGCGGGGCACGCGTCCCGAATCCCAGTTCGATGCGAAGGCGGTCTTCGCCGCGTGCGCCGACAACGGCGTGGCGGTGGAGATCAACTCGCGTCCCGAGCGGCAGGATCCGCCGGACGAGCTCATCACGATCGCCATGGAAGCCGGCTGCCTCTTCTCCATCGACTCGGACGCCCACGCGCCCGGCCAGCTCTCGCTGCTGGATCACGGGGCGCAGCGGGCCGAGAGAGCAGGCGTCCCCGCGTCGCGCATCGTGACGACCTGGGGACTCGACCGCCTGCTGGCCTGGGCCGGCTGACTCAGCCGTCGAGGGTGGCCATCGCCGCCACCGCGCGTGTCATGGAGCCCCCGAGGTTCCACCTGTCGGCGATCGCGGTGGCGACGTCGACCTCGGCGGGGTCGAGCGGCCGGAGCCGTTCGCGGGGCGCGCTGATAGGAAGGTCTGTGGCCACGGCGACCACGGTCGGAGCGACGTCGAGGTACGCGGTGGAGGCGAGGATCTTCGCCCTGACCCCGGCGCTCATGCCTTCCCCGGCCTCGGCGGCCGCGCGGATGCCCGTGAGGTCGGAGTGCGTCTGCAGCAGGGTGGCCGCGGTCTTCTCGCCCACCCCCGCCACCCCGGGCAGGCCGTCAGACGCATCGCCGCGCATCGTCGCGAAGTCGGCGTACTGCGAGGGGAGCACCCCGTACTTGGCGACGACGACCGCATCCGTCACCGTCTCGAGGTTGCTCATTCCCCGCGCGGTGTAGATCACTCGAACGCCGCGAGCGTCGTCGACGAGCTGGAACAGATCGCGGTCGCCCGTCACGACGTCGACCGGCATGGTCGAACGGGTGGCGAGCGTGCCGATGACGTCGTCGGCCTCGTGCTCAGCGACACCGATGATCGGGATGCCGAGGGCGGTGAGCGTCTCGCGGATGAGGGGGATCTGGGCCTCCAGGGGGTCGGGCACCTCTTCGACATCGGGTCCTGCCGGCACGACCTCGACCACGCGGTGCGCCTTGTAGCTGGGGATCAGATCCACCCGCCATTGAGGACGCCAGTCGTCGTCCCAGCAGGCGATGACGTGCGTGGGCTCGTACAGCGTGATGAGCTTGGCGACGATGTCGAGGAGTCCGCGCACCGCGTTGATGGGCGAGCCGTCGGGAGCGGTCACCTTGTCCGGCACTCCGTAGAAGGCACGGAAGTAGAGACTGGCGGTGTCGAGAAGGAGCAGCTTGTCGGCGCGAGGCATGAGCTCAGTCTGGCACCGTGGGCGCGAATCGATCGGTATCCTCCGTGCGCAGGGCACCCGAGTTCTGATAGCCTTGACTGTCACTTGTGGCATGCCTGTGCATGCCCGCGTGAGTACGAACCAAAATCCACCCGCTGAGAAGCCGAACGTCGTCCGTGCGCGGTCGCGGCTCTCAGCCCGAGCTCCATCCAACAAGGACAACCCACTACATGACTACCGCAACGACCGCCCCGGCCACCAAGCAGGTCGCCATCAACGACATCGGATCTGCTGAGGACTTCCTGGCCGCGGTCGAGAAGACCCTGAAGTTCTTCAACGACGGCGACATCATCGAAGGAACGATCGTCAAGATCGACCGCGATGAGGTTCTGCTGGACGTCGGCTACAAGACCGAGGGCGTCATCCCCTCGCGCGAGCTCTCCATCAAGCACGACGTCGACCCGAACGAGGTCGTCAAGGTCGGCGACGAGGTCGAGGCCCTGGTTCTCCAGAAGGAGGACAAGGAAGGCCGTCTGATCCTCTCCAAGAAGCGCGCACAGTACGAGCGTGCATGGGGAGACGTCGAGAAGATCAAGGAGAACGACGGAGTCGTCACCGGCACCGTCATCGAGGTCGTCAAGGGTGGCCTCATCGTCGACATCGGCCTCCGTGGCTTCCTTCCGGCATCGCTCATCGAGCTGCGTCGCGTCCGCGACCTCACGCCGTACCTGGGACAGGAGATCGAGGCGAAGATCCTCGAGCTCGACAAGAACCGCAACAACGTCGTGCTGAGCCGTCGCGCTCTGCTCGAGCAGACGCAGTCCGAGTCGCGCACCACGTTCCTCAACAACCTGCACAAGGGGCAGGTCCGCAAGGGCGTCGTGTCGTCGATCGTCAACTTCGGCGCATTCGTCGACCTGGGCGGCGTCGACGGTCTCGTCCACGTCTCCGAGCTCTCGTGGAAGCACATCGAGCACGCCTCCGAGGTCGTCGAGGTGGGCCAGGAGGTCACCGTCGAGATCCTCGAGGTCGACCTCGACCGCGAGCGCGTCTCCCTGTCGCTCAAGGCGACGCAGGAGGACCCGTGGCAGGTCTTCGCCCGCACCCACGCGATCGGACAGGTCACGCCGGGTAAGGTCACCAAGCTCGTTCCGTTCGGTGCGTTCGTGCGCGTCGCAGACGGCATCGAGGGACTCGTGCACATCTCGGAGCTCTCGAGCAAGCACGTCGAGCTCGCCGAGCAGGTCGTCTCCGTCGGCGAAGAGGTCTTCGTCAAGGTCATCGACATCGACCTCGAGCGTCGCCGCATCTCGCTCTCGCTCAAGCAGGCGAACGAGTCGGTCGACCCCAACGGCACCGAGTTCGACCCGGCCCTGTACGGCATGGTCGCGGAGTACGACGAGAACGGCGAGTACAAGTACCCCGAGGGGTTCGACGCCGAGACCGGTGCGTGGAAGGAAGGCTTCGACGCTCAGCGCGAGGCATGGGAGCAGGAGTACGCTGCCGCCCAGGCTCGCTGGGAGGCTCACAAGGCTCAGGTCACCAAGGCGGCCGAGGCCGAGGCTGCTGCCGGCGAGGACTTCGGCGGACAGGCCTTCACCAGCGAGGTCGCAGGCGCGGGCACGCTGGCTGACGACGAGGCTCTCGCGGCTCTGCGCGAGAAGCTCTCCGGCGGCAACGCGTAAGCATCTCTGTTCAGAACGGGCCGTCACCTCCGGGTGGCGGCCCGTTCTGCGTACCGGCCCTTCGCGGTACGTGACCGAACATTACGTCGGCATTCGTCACATCTCTTCGCGTTGGCCAGCATGGAGAGATGACCTCTCTGCTCTCCGCTCCCCACCAGGCCCGCACGCCGGTGGATGTCGGTGCCGCTCAGCCTGTGCGGCTGCAGCAGGTCGAACGCCGCTTCGCCCTCGCTCGCAGCACGCGTGAGGTGCTGAGAGGAGTCGATGTCGAGGTCGGCAGCGCAGAGATCATCGCGATCGTCGGTCCCTCCGGATGCGGCAAGTCCACGCTCCTCCGCCTCGTCGGCGGCCTGGATGCGCCGACGTCAGGACGGATCCTCATCGGCGACTCGGCCGTGGGCGATGTCGACGAGCGCACAGCCGTCGCCTTCCAGGAGCCGCGCCTGCTGCCATGGCGCACGATCGCTCAGAACGTCGAGCTCGGCCTGCCGCGGGGCACCTCGCGACGTGAGGGCCGCGAACGCGTGCAGGAACTCCTCGAGCTCGTGGGTCTCGAAGGAGCGGCGGATCAGCGACCGCGGGAGGTCTCCGGCGGCATGGCGCAGCGCGCCTCCCTCGCCAGAGCCCTCGCCCGCAACCCCGGGGTGCTGCTGCTCGACGAGCCGTTCGGCGCGCTCGACGCACTCACCCGGCTGCGCATGCACGATCTCCTGTTGAAGATCCATGACGCGGAACCCACCACCATCCTCCTCGTCACGCACGATGTGGAGGAGGCCCTCTATCTCGCCGACCGCGTGCTGCTGCTGCGCACGCTGACTGATGCCGACACGGACGCCGACGTGACCTCGGTCGCCCGAACCGTCGCCGTGCCGGGAGCGCGACCCAGGGACCGCGCCGATCGCGGACTCGCCGACCTGCGCGCAGAGCTCCTCGAGGGGCTCGGCGTCGACACCCACCACCGCACTGCCACCGAGGAGACCCGATGAGCACCATCACCCGCCGAATCATCCCCGCGATCGCGATCGCAGGAACGATGATGCTCGTGGCCACCGGATGCGTGGCCGGCGAGAACGCGTCGGCCACGGACGCCTCCGGCGATGCCGCGGCATCGGGGGAGTGGTCGGCCGACACCCTCTCGATCGACTTCGCGACCTACAACCCGCTCAGCCTCGTGATCCGCGATCAGGGCATCCTCGAAGAGATCCTCGGCGACGATGTCGAGGTGGAGTGGGTGCAGTCCGCCGGCTCGAACAAGGCCAATGAGCTCCTGCGCTCCGGGTCAATCGACGTGGGATCCACGGCGGGGTCCGCTGCGCTCCTCGCGCGCGCGAACGGCTCGCCCATCCAGGTCATCGACATCTTCTCGCAGCCCGAATGGTCGGCCATCGTCGTCGGACCGGACAGCGACATCGCCTCCGTCGAAGACCTCGCGGGAAAGTCGGTCGCCGCGACGAAGGGCACCGATCCGTACTTCTTCCTGCTGCAGTCGCTCGAGGAGGCAGGGCTGTCGGTCGATGACGTGGAGGTCCAGAACCTCCAGCACGCCGACGGACGCGCGGCGCTGGACGGCGGATCGGTGGATGCATGGGCGGGTCTCGACCCGATCATGGCCGCGGCGGAGGTCGAGTCGGGTGATCAGCTGATCTATCGCAACGTCGACTTCAACACCTACGGCTTCCTCAACGCGACCGAGGACTTCATCGAGAATCATGCGGATCTCGCTCAGGCGGTCGTCGACGCCTACGAGCAGGCCCGGATCTGGGCGCTCGAGAACCCCGAAGAGACGGCGGCGCTGCTCGCAGAGGTCGCCGGCATCGACATCGAAGTGGCGACCACCGTCATCGAGGAGCGGTCCAACCTGGATGTCAGCGGCGTGCCCGGCGAGGCGCAGATCGCAGTGCTCGAGAAGATCGCTCCCGTCCTGGTCGACTCCGGCGACGTGCAGGGCGGCGAGGAATCGGTGGAGCGCGCTCTCGGATCGATCGTCAACGCCACGTTCGCCGAGAAGGCGGTCGAGGGCGAGTGACTTCCCCCGACCAGCGAGTGTTCGTTCCCGCGGACGCGAAGGATGCGCTGGACGCCGCCCGCGGCGCCCGTCGGCAGGCCGCGGTCGGTGCTGCTCGACCTGCGTGGGACCGGCCGAGCATCCGCCTCGCCGGAGGGATCCTGCTGCCGATCGTCATCGTCGCCGCCTGGCAGGTGGTCACGACGACCGGCATCGTCGAGCCCTACCGACTGCCCACGCCCGCGTCGGTCTTCACGGCCGGCGTCGAGCTTGCGGAGCGGGGAGTGCTCTGGACGCACATCGCCATCTCCGTGCAGCGGGTGCTGCTGGGGTTCGCCATCGGATCGGTCATCGGCCTCGCCGCGGCCGGAATCGTCGGACTCTCGCGTCTCGGTGACATCCTGCTCAGCCCGACTCTCGCGGCAGTGCGGGCGGTGCCGTCTCTCGCCTGGGTGCCGCTGCTGATCCTGTGGATGCAGATCGGCGAGGAGTCGAAGGTCACCCTGATCGCGATCGGAGCCTTCTTCCCGGTCTACACCACCGTCGCCTCGGCTCTGCGTCATGTGGATCCTCATCTCGTCGAGGCCGGCCGTTCCTTCAGCCTCCGCGGCTGGTCGCTGTTCCGCACGGTGCAGCTGCCTGCAGTGATCCCCTCCGTCGTCGCAGGACTCCGCCTCGCTCTGGCTCAGGCCTGGCTGTTCCTCGTCGCGGCCGAACTCATCGCCTCGTCGATGGGGCTGGGGTTCCTGCTCACCGATTCGCAGAACAGCGGCAGGGTCGACAGGATCCTGCTGTCCATCGTGCTGCTCGCGCTGCTCGGGACGATCACGAACGGCATCCTCGCGCTGGTGGAGAAGTACCTGCTGCGGCGATGGACGTGATGGTGACCGAGGCCCGGCTGCAGGAGACCCGCTCGTATCCGGCGCCTGCGGAGTTCGCGGCGTCGGCCAACGTGACCGCAGAGGCCTACGGGCGGGCGGCTGCGGACCCGACGCGCTTCTGGGAGCAGGCCGCCGCAAGACTCGAATGGGCGGAGCCGTGGCACACCGCCCATGAGTGGGATCCGCCCGTGGGCGATGCGGTGCCCGCGGCCCGCTGGTTCGTCGGAGGCCGACTCAACGTGGCCCGCAACTGCGTCGACAGGCACGTCGAGGCGGGGCGCGGCGACAAGACCGCGCTGCTGTTCGAGGGCGAGCCGGGCGACCGCGTGGCGGTGACGTACGCCGATCTGCAGCGACGCGTCGCGCGGGCCGCGAACGCCCTGACCGCACTCGGCATCGAGCCGGGCGACCGCGTGGTGATCTACCTGCCCGTGCTCATCGAGACGATCGTGGTCACACTCGCGTGCGCCCGGATCGGGGCCGTCCACTCGCTCGTCTTCGGCGGATTCTCGGCCGAGGCCGTGCGCTTCCGGCTCGCCGACACCGGGGCGAAGCTGCTCGTCACCAGCGACGGACAGTTCCGCCGAGGGATCGCGACCGAGGTCAAGTCGACGGCGGATGTCGCCGCTGCCGACCTGCCCGCTCTCGAGCACCTCCTCGTGCTGCGGCGCACAGGGCAGGACGTGCCGTGGACCGAGGGCCGCGACGTGTGGTGGCACGACGTCGTCGACACCGCGGACGAGGTCCACGAGGCGCAGTCTTTCGATGCGGAGCATCCGCTCTTCATCATCTACACCTCGGGCACCACCGGGAAGCCGAAGGGTCTCGTGCACACGTCGGGTGGCTACCTGACCCACGCGAGCTGGGCCCACTGGGCGCACTTCGATGCGAAACCCGACGACGTGCACTGGTGTACCGCGGATCTCGCCTGGGTGACTGCGCACACCTATGAGATCTACGGGCCGCTGTCGAACGGTCTCACCCAGGTGATCTACGAGGGCACCCCCGACGCGCCGAACCGCGAGCGGCACCTCGAGATCATCGAGCGGTACGGCGTGACGGTGTACTACACCGCGCCGACGCTGATCCGCACGTTCATGACCTGGTTCGGAGACTCACTGCCCACGGGACACGACCTGTCGAGCCTTCGCCTGCTCGGCACCGTCGGCGAGGCGATCAATCCGGAGGCGTGGATCTGGTTCCGGCGCAACCACGGCCGCGACGAGCTTCCGATCGTCGACACCTGGTGGCAGTCGGAGACCGGCGCCGCGATGATCGCGCCGCTGCCGGGTGTCACGACGCTGAAACCGGGATCCGCCTCGGTCCCGCTGCCGGGGATCGACGCGGCCGTGGTCGATGCGAACGGCGAGGAGGTCGCTCCCGGACGGTCGGGAACCCTCGTCGTGCGACGGCCGTGGCCGGGCATGGCTCGCACGGTATGGGGCGATCCGCAGCGGTACCGCGATGCGTACTGGTCGGCATACGCGGGTCACGGCGAGCACGGAGGCTACTACGTGGCGGGCGACGGGGCGACCAGAGACCTCGACGGGCACATCTGGATCCTCGGCCGGCTCGACGACGTCGTCAACGTCTCCGGTCACCGGCTGTCGACGATCGAGATCGAGTCGGCGCTCGTGTCGCACGAGACCGTCGGGGAGGCGGGCACCGCCGGCGTCGCCGACGCCGTGACCGGCCAGGCGGTCGTCGCCTTCGTCACGCCGTCTGGACGCGCCGAGGTGTCGACGGCCGACCTCCGCGGCCAGGTCGCACACGCCATCGGTCCCGTCGCCAAGCCCCGGCACATCGTCGTCGTACCCGATCTGCCCAAGACCCGCTCCGGCAAGATCATGCGCCGTCTGCTCGCCCGGCTGTGGGAGAACGAGCAGGCCCGTCGGGCCGGGCGTCAGCCGGAGCCCCTCGGCGACACCACCTCGCTGCAGAACCCGTGGGCCGTCGACGACATCGCCGCCGCGCTCGAGAACGCCGAACTGAGGACACCATGACGCAAGAGCACCGATTCGGATTCCGGACGAGAGCGCTCCACGCCGGAGGGACGCCGGACGCGGCGACCGGCGCCAGGGCGGTGCCGATCTACCAGACGACATCGTTCGTCTTCGAGGATGCGGCCGATGCGGGCAATCTGTTCGCCCTGCAGAAGTACGGCAACATCTATTCGCGCATCGGCAACCCCACGGTCGCGGCGCTCGAGGAGCGCCTCGCCTCGCTCGAGGGAGGCATCGGCGCGGTGGCCACCGCCTCGGGGATGAGCGCCGAGTTCATCACCTTCGCAGCGCTCGTCGGTGCGGGAGACCATGTGGTGGCGGCCGCCCAGCTCTATGGCGGCACGGTGACGCAGCTCGACGTGACCCTGCGTCGCTTCGGCGTGCAGACGACCTTCGTGGCGTCGACGGATCCGGCCGACTTCGCCGCCGCCATCCGTGCGGAGACCAAGGTGGTCTACGTCGAGATGATCGGGAACCCCTCGGGCGAGATAGCGGACATCGAGGGCCTGGCCGAGGCCGCCCACGCCGCAGGGGTGCCGCTGGTCGTCGACGCGACACTCGTGACGCCGTACCTCGCGCGTCCGCTCGAGCACGGGGCCGACATCGTCATCCACTCCGTCACGAAGTTCCTCGGGGGTCACGGCACGACCCTGGGCGGCGTCGTGATCGAGAAGGGCACGTTCGACTGGGGCAACGGCAGGTTCCCGCAGATGACCGAGCCCGTCGAGTCGTACGGTGGCATCAAGTGGTGGGACAACTTCGGCGAGTACGGGTTCCTCACCAAGCTCCGCACCGAGCAGCTGCGCGACATCGGACCCGCGCTGAGCCCGCAATCCGCATTCAACCTGCTGCAGGGCATCGAGACCCTGCCGCAGCGCATCGACGCACACCTCGCCAACGCGCGCATCGTCGCGGACTGGCTGGACTCCGATCCGCGCGTCGCATACGTCACCTGGGCAGGGCTCGAGGGGCATCCGCATCACGAGCGGGCCGCGAAGTACCTGCCGCTCGGACCGGGATCGGTGTTCGCGTTCGGGGTGAAGGCCGAGGACGGCAGGGCGGCGGGGGAGACGCTCATCGAGAACCTGCAGCTCGCCTCGCATCTCGCGAACATCGGAGACGCTCGCACGCTCGTCATCCATCCCGCATCCACGACGCATCGTCAGCTCTCCGAGTCGCAGCTCGCCGGCGCAGGAGTGCGATCGGATCTGATCCGCATCTCGGTCGGGCTCGAAGACGCGGACGACATCGTCTGGGACCTCGACCAGGCCCTCACCATAGCGACAGGAGCCCACCGATGAGCGCGATCGATGCCGCAGACCCCGCCGACTCCTGCGCAGTCCCGTCTGTGCAGGACGCGGTGTCCTGCGCGCTGCCAGGGGCGGTCGCCGCCCCTCCCGGACGCACCTGGGAGGGTCCGAACGCGCAGCAGCGCTTCGGAATCCTCCGACGCGCGAAGTCCGTCGCCATCGTCGGAGCGTCGAACAACCCGGCGCGGGCCTCGTACTTCGTCGCGACCTACCTGCTCTCGAGCACGGCGTACGACGTGTATCTGGTCAACCCCAGGGAGACCTCCATCCTCGGCCGTCCGGTCTACGCCTCGCTCGCCGACCTGCCCGTCGTTCCGGACATCGTCGACGTGTTCCGGCGCCACGACGACCTTCCCGGCGTGGCTCAGGAGGCGCTCGACATCGGGGCGAAGACGCTGTGGCTGCAGCTCGGCTCGTGGAACGAGGATGCCGCGGCCTTGGCCGAGCGCGCGGGGCTGTCGGTCGTGATGGACCGGTGCATCAAGATCGAGCACGCGCGATTCCACGGAGGGCTCCACCTGTCGGGATTCGACACCGGTGTGATCAGCTCGAAGCGACAGCTGCTCGCGCGCTGAGGTGCTGCCGCGAACCTAGACTGGGCGCATGCCTCTCATCGCGCTGACCGGCGGCATCGCCTCGGGGAAGTCGACCATCGCACGACGGCTCGCAGAGCACGGCGCGGTCATCGTGGACGCCGACCAGATCGTGAGAGACGTCCAGTCACCGGGGTCGCCCGTTCTGACGGAGATCGCCGCGACTTTCGGGGCGGACATCCTGACCGGCGACGGCGCTCTCGATCGAGCAGCCCTCGGCGCGAAGGTGTTCTCCGACACGGCGCTGCTGACCGCGCTCAACGCGATCGTGCACCCGGCCGTCAGGGCGGAGTCGCAGCGGCGCTTCGACGACGCCCAGGCCGACGACCCCGATGCCGTCATCGTGTACGACGTGCCGCTGCTGGTCGAGGCGAGGGTCGACGACCCCTGGGATCTGATCGTCGTGGCGCACGCTCCCTCTGCCGAGCGGCTTCGCCGCCTCGTCGATCTTCGCGGCATG
Organism: uncultured Microbacterium sp.; assembly: GCA_963518515.1. GTDB lineage: Bacteria > Actinomycetota > Actinomycetes > Actinomycetales > Microbacteriaceae > Microbacterium. The sequence continues at coordinate 120,878 of CAUQIW010000004.1, read as the reverse complement.
GATGCTCAGTCGGCCCAGGAGCGGATCGACGCGCAGGTGTCCGACGAGCGCCGCCTGGCGATCGCCGACGTGGTCGTCGACACGTCCGCATCGCTCGAGCAGACGATCGCTCAGACGGACGATCTCTGGGAGCGGATCAGCGCCACGTGACCTTCACCGGTCACGCCAGGGGATCGCCCGCGTACCGGCGCCTGATCGTCGGCCTGTTCTTCGCGGGCATCGCCACCTTCGCCCAGCTCTATTCGCCGCAGGCCGTGCTGCCGCAGCTGTCGACCGATCTCGGCGTCTCTCCGGCGAGTGCCGCACTCAGCGTCTCGGCGGCGACGCTCGGGGTGGCCGCCGCGGTCATCCCGTGGTCGATGGTGGCCGACCGCATCGGACGTCTGCAGGCGATGGCGATCGGCGTCCTCGCGGCGAGCGCGCTGGGATTCCTCGCCCCACTCAGCGGGGGCATGGAGGTGCTGCTGGCGCTGCGTCTCCTCGAAGGAGTCGCCCTCGGGGCCGTGCCCGCCGTCGCGTCGGCGTACCTCAGCGAGGAGGTCAGTCCGCGGAGCGCGGCCGCTGCAGCGGGGAGCTACATCGCCGGGACGACAGTGGGCGGACTGCTCGGCCGGATCGTGTCCGGCATCGTCGGCGAGCAGGCGGGGTGGCGGATCGGCATGGGGGCTGTCGCCGGGCTGTGCGCAGTGGCCGCCGTGCTGTTCCTCTGGCTGACGCCGACGGCGCGGGGATTCGTACCAGGACGATTCCGCGACGATGCCGGCCCGGGGATGCTCGCGCGTCTGCGGGCTCCGCTGCGCTCAGGGCCTCAGCTCGCACTGTACGCCCAGGGGTTCCTCCTCATGGGCGCCTTCGTGGCCGTCTACAACTACCTCGGATTCCACCTCGCCGAGCCGCCCTTCGCGCTGCCGGCCTGGGTGGTGACGCTGCTCTTCCTCGCGTACCTCGCCGGCACCGTCTCGTCACCCTGGGCGGGAGGGCTGGCATCTCGTGTCGGCCGCTTCCCCGTGCTGCTGGGCGCCGTCGCCGTCATGGCGGCGGGGGCCGTCGCGATGCTCTCCACCGTCACGCCGGTCGTGCTGCTCGGGCTGCTCCTGTTCACCGGCGGCTTCTTCGGTGCGCATGCCGTGGCGTCGGGGTGGGTGCCGGTGGCGGCAGGGCCCGACAGCAGAGCGCAGGCATCCTCGCTCTACTACTTCGGGTACTACGCGGGATCGAGCCTGTTCGGCTGGGCGCTCGGCATCGTGTTCGGCCAGGTGGACTGGGTGTGGTTCATCGGGTCCGTCGTGGCGATGTGCATCGCGTCGGCCGCTCTGGCTTTCGCGTCACTGCGACACGCCTCGGGAGCGCGGCGACCAGGTTGATCGCGACGGACGGGGAGCGCCCGCGACGCGCCTCGATGTCGGTGGTCCGGCATACGCTTGAGATATGCAACCCACCCGCAGTGTCCGGCCCTTCGAGGTCATCAGCGAGTATGCACCCGCAGGAGATCAGCCGCAGGCCATCGCCGACCTCGCTTCGCGCATCAATGCGGGCGAGACCGACGTCGTGCTCCTCGGCGCGACGGGTACCGGAAAGTCGGCGACCACCGCGTGGCTCGTCGAGCAGGTGCAGCGCCCGACGCTCGTGCTGGCGCACAACAAGACCCTCGCCGCCCAGCTTGCGAACGAGTTCCGCGAGCTCATGCCGAACAACGCCGTCGAGTACTTCGTCTCGTACTACGACTACTACCAGCCCGAGGCCTACGTGCCGCAGACCGACACCTTCATCGAGAAGGACTCGTCGATCAACTCCGAGGTCGAGCGACTGCGCCACTCCACGACGAACTCGCTGCTGTCGAGGCGAGACGTCATCGTCGTCTCGACGGTCTCCTGTATCTACGGCCTCGGCGCGCCGGAGGAGTATCTCCGAGCCATGGTCGCTCTTCAGGTGGGGGAGAGGTACGACCGCGACGCCCTCATCCGCCAGTTCATCGCGATGCAGTACAACCGCAACGACGTCGATTTCTCGCGCGGCAACTTCCGGGTCCGCGGCGACACGATCGAGATCATCCCGGTGTACGAGGAGCACGCGATACGCATCGAGCTGTTCGGCGATGAGATCGAGGCGCTGTACTCCCTGCATCCGCTGACGGGCGAGGTGATCGAGAAGCTCGACTCGGTGCCGATCTTCCCTGCGTCCCACTACGTCGCGGGAACCGACGTCATCCAGCGCTCGATCGGCACCATCGAGCACGAGCTCGAAGAGCGCCTCGCCGAGTTCGAGAAGCAGGGCAAGCTGCTCGAGGCCCAGCGGCTGCGCATGCGCACGACGTTCGACCTCGAGATGCTGCAGCAGCTCGGCTTCTGCTCCGGGATCGAGAACTACTCGCGCCACATGGACGGACGGATGCCAGGCGAACCGCCGCACACGCTTCTGGACTTCTTCCCCGACGACTTCCTGCTCGTCATCGACGAGTCCCACGTGACGGTCCCCCAGATCGGAGCGATGTACGAGGGAGACGCGTCGCGAAAGCGCACCCTGGTCGACCACGGATTCCGACTGCCGAGCGCCATGGACAACCGACCGCTGCGCTGGGACGAGTTCAAGAACCGCATCGGCCAGACCGTCTACCTGTCGGCGACTCCCGGCAAGTACGAGATGGGCATCGCCGACGGCGTGGTCGAGCAGATCATCCGCCCGACTGGTCTCGTCGATCCGCACATCATCGTCAAGCCGTCGAAGGGGCAGATCGATGATCTGCTCGAGGAGATCCGTCTGCGCGTGGAGCGCGATGAGCGTGTGCTGGTGACGACTCTCACGAAGAAGATGTCGGAGGAGCTCACGGACTTCCTCGGTGAGCACGGCGTGCGTGTGCGCTACCTGCACTCCGACGTCGACACCCTGCGAAGGGTCGAGCTGTTGAGCGAGCTCAGAGCCGGTGTGTACGACGTCCTCGTCGGCATCAACCTCCTTCGAGAGGGGCTGGATCTTCCCGAGGTGTCGCTCGTCTCCATCCTCGACGCCGACAAGGAGGGCTTCCTGCGGTCCGGGACATCGCTCATCCAGACGATCGGACGAGCGGCTCGAAACGTGTCGGGTGAAGTGCACATGTACGCCGACAAGATCACGGACTCGATGGCCAAGGCCATCGACGAGACCGACCGACGCCGCGAGAAGCAGATCGCCTACAACACCGAGCACGGGATCGATCCTCAGCCGTTGCGCAAGCGCATCGCCGACATCACCGAGGTGCTCGCGCGCGAAGGAGCGGACACCGCCGACATGATGTCGGGTCGAGGTCGCGCGACCGGCAAGGGCAAGTCGCCGACACCGAACCTGCGGCGCACGGGCATCGCGGCGGAGGGTGCGCAGCAGCTGGAGGCGATGATCCAGGACCTGTCCGATCAGATGCTGGCCGCCGCCGGCGAGCTCAAGTTCGAGCTCGCGGGCAGGTTGCGCGACGAGGTCCAGGATCTCAAGAAGGAGCTTCGAGCGATGGAGCGGGCCGGCCACGCCTGAGCGCGAGGGTCGAGGACGACATGGATGCTGCTGCTGAGGAGCTCGCGGATCGCGTGCGTGCGCTGCTGGAGACCGGCGGCGACGTCGAGGAGAAGCGGATGTTCGGGACGCGTGCGTTCCTCGTGAGGGGACACATCCTCGTCGGGGTCCGCACAGGCGGCGTACTGCTCGTGCGGGTCGCCGAGAGCACGGGTGAAGGGCTTCTCGGTCGAGAGGGTGTGGCGACAGCGGTCATGGGGACGCGCACCATGGGAACGGGCTGGCTGGACGTGTCGCCGGCCGCGTTGTCAGGGGATCGAGAGCTCATGGACTGGATCGACATAGCCCGGGAGAACGCGAAACATCGCTCCTGATCCACGTCGCTGCGCCGCGTCGCAGATCAGAGTCGAACCGGCGACGGACCGATGAGGCCACGAGCGCGAGCGCAGCAGCAGATCAGAGGCGGCTCCTGTTCAGGGGCAGCCGATCAGGGGCAGTGGATGAGCGGCTTTGGGCCGCTCCGGTCGATCTCGTGTGCGCTCATGGCGGCGCCGCAGAGTGGGCAGCCGCGTTCCGCGCGCTCGGCCGCGCTGGGCGGCGGGGTCTTTTCGTAGGGCCCCACCGACGCGGGGCCGGCCAGCCGGATCAGATTCGTGTTGATCCAGGAGTACAGCCCACCGGCCTCCGAGATCCGGGAGCGGAGTGAGGGGCGGTCGACAGGATCGGTCATGACTATTAGTGTACTAATCCTTAGTGTCCTTGTATAGTCGATCCGGTGACCTCAGACGACCTGCTCCGACTCGAGAATCAACTCTGCTTCGCGCTGGTGACCGCGGCGCGCAACGTCGTCGCGATCTATCGACCGATCCTCGAGCCGCTCGGGCTCACCCACCCTCAGTACCTGGTGATGCTCGCGCTGTGGGAGCGTTCGCCCCGACCTCTGAACGACCTCGCCGCCGACCTCGCGCTGGATCCGGCGACCGCGTCGCCGCTTGTCAAGCGACTCGAGTCCGAAGGTCTCGTGACCAGGCAGCGCAGCGTCGGCGACGAGCGTCGTCTGGAGATCACACTCACCGAGGCGGGGCGGGCACTGCGGCAGCGCGCCCTCGACGTGCCGGGCCAGGTGATGGAGGCGGTCGAGATGGATCTGGCTCAGATCGCCGCGCTGCGCGACGGATTGTCGGCATTCGCGGGTCGTCGCCCCGCAGGAGGCTGACCGCGTCCTAGGGTGGCGGCATGCCGCGCCACAGTCCGACACGAGCGATCGCTCCTCGGGTCCGGCTCATCGCCTCGGCCGCCGCGGTCGTCGGCCTGTTCACGGTGATGATGATGTCGTCTGCCGTTCAGGGTGTCCCGCAGATCCGGCCCGGCGGTCCGCTGCCCGCCCCTGAGGTCGAGCCGCCGCCGACGGTGCCGTCGAGCACCTCGCCACTCGGATTCGACGAGCAGGACCGTGCGGACCCCGTCGTGCTCCAGACGCTCGGTGTGATCCTTTCGATCCTCTTCGCCGCAGGGCTGCTCTTCGTGGCCGTGCTGATCGCGCGAGCGCTGATGCGCGCGTGGCAGGACAGAGCGCTCGGACTGAGGGAGGCCGGAGACGTCGGAGCCGCGGGCTCGGACGGGGCGCACGCGCCGGAGTCCTCGGTGAAGCCGGAGTCGGTGCGCCGAGGGATCGACGGTGCCCTGCATTCCCTGTCCGCTCGTCCGCTGCCGTCGGACGCGATCATCGCGGCATGGGTCGGCCTCGAGGAGAGCGCGGCCGATGCGGGGCTGGACCGATCCGCGAGCGAGACCGCGAGCGAGTTCGCGGTGCGGATCATCACCTCGCGCGAGGGTCTCACCGACGAGACGCGTACTCTCGTGCAGCTCTATGAACGCGTGCGCTACGGCGCGTACCTCGCCGACGAGTCCGACCGCGAGAGGGCGGGACTCGCTCTGCGACGGATAGAGGAGGAGTGGCGATGAAGCTCGGTCGCTCGGTCGCCGCCCTCGCGGCCGCCGTCGTGCTGGGACTCGTCCTCGTGGGTCTCGGATTCTCGGCGCCGTTCGTGATCGCGTGGAGCGTGATCCTCGCCGCGGTGGCGATTCTGCTGCAACTCGTCATGCCCCTCGATCCGAACGGCGATGCACCGCGGATCCCGGTCGAGCCCGATCGCAGATCGACCGAGATCTCGCGGATGGCATGGTCGCTGAACACGCACACCGGCGTCGCCGGCACTCAGGTCACCCGGCGAGTGCGGGAGAGCCTTCGCCACCGTCTGCTGCGTCACGGGATCGACCCCGATCTGCCGGAGCACGCATCGCGGCGGGATGCCCTGATCGGCGTCGGCCTCTGGGATCGGATGTCGGGCAGAGAATCGCAGATCAGCGATGTCGAGGGAGCGCTCGACATCATGGAGAGGCTGGCGCCCGCCGCCGCAGAGCCGCAGGGCGCCCGCTCCACCACTGAACCCGCTGCTCACGGCAGCCGCACGCTCTTCCGCCGACCAAGGAGATGACATGACCGAGCCCGCAGAGATCGCCGAGACCGGAACGCGCATTATGGACGCGCTCAGGACGGTCGTGGTGGGTATGGACGATCCGCTCGAGATCGCGCTGGCCACGATCCTCGCCGGCGGGCACGTTCTCTTCGAAGACGTGCCCGGGCTCGGCAAGACGCTCGCCGCTCGAAGTCTGGCCTCGGCGCTAGGGCTGTCGTTCCGGCGCCTTCAGTGCACTCCCGACATGCTCCCCGGCGATGTCACCGGCTCGTATGTCTACGCCCCCGAGACCGGCGAGTTCGTCTTCCGCCCCGGACCGATCTTCACCGGGCTGCTGCTCGCGGACGAGATCAACAGGACGACCCCCAAGACGCAGTCGGCGATGCTCGAGGCGATGGCCGAGCGCCAGGTCACCGTCGAGGGCGACAGCTTCGCCCTGCCCACGCCGTTCCACGTCATCGCCACGTCGAATCCGATCGAGTTCGAGGGCACCTACGCGCTTCCCGAAGCGCAGCTCGACCGCTTCATGGTGAGGCTGTCGGTCGGATATCCCGAGACGGACGGGGAGGTGAGGATCCTCACCGATCGTGTCGCTCGTCGCCAGGAGGCGGCCCCGATCGCCGCGGTGATCGACGCCGAACGACTGAGCGAGCTGCAGGAGGCCGTGGAGCGGATCCACGTCGACCCCGACATCGCCCGCTATTGCGTGGAGCTCACCCGGGCGACGCGTCGCGCGCAGAACGTCGAGGTCGGTGCATCTCCTCGCGGCTCGCTGGGCCTGCTCCTGCTCGGCCGAGCGCTGGCGGCGCTCGACGGGCGTGACTTCGTACGACCCGATGACATCAAGCGCATCGCGGTCCCCGTGCTCGCGCATCGACTCACCCTGACCCCGCAGGCCTGGGCGCAGGGCGTGTCGGCCGACGACATCGTGCGCGGCACCGTCGCCTCGGTGCCCGTGCCTCCGACCGTCACGGTGCCGGGGTGACCGTGCCGAGGGCGTCCGGACGCTGGAGCCCGTCGCTTCCCGTCGCGATCGGCGCTGCGGTGGTGCTCGCGGCGACAGGCATGCTGTTCTCCCGGCCGGATGTCGTCGTCCTGGGGCTGCCTCTCGCCCTGTGGAGCCTCCTGGCGATCGATCGGAGGACTGCCGCGCCCGAGGTGACGGTCATCCTCGCCCCGGTTCCCTCCGACGACGGCGAGACGCTCACCTCGGTAGCTCCTGTGACCGAGGCCGAGGCGGTGGAGGTCTTCCTCGTCCAGTCGGGGAGGCGCACCCGCCGTCTGATCGTGCCCGGCGCAGGTGCTCCGATCCTCTCGCGCAGCCGTGCGCTGCATTCCGGACCGGCGACTCCCGTGCAGGCGACCGCCCGGTCGCTGGCCGTCGACGGTGCCGTGCTCTCGGCGCCGTCGGAGCCGGTGATCCTCCGCCGTACGATCGAACCGTCGATGGAGCCGATCCACGCGCTGCCGCTGCCGCGGCGACTGACCGGCCTCCACGGAGCGCACGACGGCAGGCGCGTCGGACGAGGAGGCGACTTCCGCGACATCCACCCCTTCGTCCAGGGCGACGAGCTGCGCAGGGTGGACTGGCGCGCGACCGCACGCCTGGCACGTCGCCCCGGAGAGCTCCTGGTGCGACGCACCGACACCCTCAGCGACGCATCCGTGGTCATCGCGATGGACACCTCCGAGGATCTCGGTGAAGTCGTCGCGTCGTGGGGGAGCGGAGACTTCGAACGCAGCGGCGTCACGTCGTTGGACAACGCGCGTCGCGCAGCGCGTTCCCTCGCCACCGCGGCGATCGGGGCAGGAGACAGAGTCGCGCTCCATGTGCTCGTCCACGGTGGGCGATCCTTGCGCAGCGGGGCAGGATCTCGGCATCTCGCGCGGCTGGAGGCAGCCATCGCCGCCGTCGGACAGGCGGACGACGACGCCGCCTTCCGCAGGTCGCCGCATGTCCCGCAGGGATCGGTGGTCTTCGTCCTGTCGACCTTCCTCGAGGGCGCGGCCGCGCAGACGGCTCTGCTGTGGCGAGCCGGAGGACACCGGGTGGTCGCCGTCGACGTCCTCCCGCGTCTCGACCGCACGCGACTGTCGCGAGCCCAGACCATCGGGTTGCGCACCGTGCTGGCGGAGCGCGAGAACGTGCTCACCGATCTGCGCGGCGCGGGCGTCGACGTGGCCGTCTGGGCGGATGAGCCCGCTGTCGCGCTCCGCCTCCTCGCGAGGACACGATGAGGCGCGGCGTGAACGACGTCATCGTGACGCGCGCCGCGGCCCCGTGGTTCGTGCTGCGGATCGCACTGCTCGCGGTGATCTCGCTGGGCGCGGTCGCTCTCTGCCCTCTCCCCGGGTGGCAGTGGGTGTCGATGGTGCTCGGCGTGATCGCCGTCGTCTTCCCCGCATCGTTCGCCGGCTGGGGAGCGATCGGCTGCATGGTGATCTGCATGCTCGCCTCCGGCCCCGACCCGTGGAGAACCGCGACCGCCGTGCTGGTCGTGCACCTCGTTCAGGTGCTCTCCTCGCTCATGCTCGTCATCCCGCCCGGCACGCGGATCGTGCTCGCCGCGCTGCGGCCGAGTGCCGTGCGGTTCCTCGGGATCCAGGCTCTGTCGCAGTCGGTGGGGATCGTGATGCTGCTCGCGGTCGGTGGAATGGGCGGCGGCACGCTGCCCTGGGCTGCCGTGCTCGGAGCCGCGGCCCTGGGCGCGTTGTCGGTGCTGCTCCTCGTCGCGACCGGCGACGGGTCGCGCCGATCGCGTCGCCCGCTGTCTGTGAGCCCGCACGGAGCCGATGTCCGTGGCCCCTCGTAGACTTGTCCGGTGCCCATCGTCCCCGTTGCCTCCCCCGGAAAGCTCAGTGTCCGCGGTGCCCGCGTCCACAATCTGAAGAACGTCGACATCGACATCCCGCGCGACTCCCTCGTCGTGTTCACCGGGCTGTCGGGGTCGGGAAAGTCCAGTCTCGCGTTCGACACCATCTTCGCCGAGGGGCAGCGACGCTACGTCGAATCGCTCAGCGCGTACGCGCGCCAGTTCCTCGGTCAGGTGGATCGACCCGACGTCGATTTCATCGAGGGTCTCAGTCCCGCCGTGTCGATCGACCAGAAGTCGACCAACCGCAACCCGAGGTCGACCGTCGGCACGATCACCGAGATCTACGACTACATGCGCCTGCTGTGGGCGCGCATCGGGATCCCGCACTGCCCGGAGTGCGGCGCGCGGATCCAGCGCCAGACGGTGCAGCAGATCGCCGATCAGCTCGTCGAGCTGCCCGAGCGCACGCGATATCAGATCGTGGCGCCGATCGTGTCGCAGAAGAAGGGCGAGTTCGTCGACCTCTTCCGCGAGCTCGGCGCCAAGGGATACTCGCGCGCGATCGTCGACGGCGATCTGATCCAGCTGGCCGAGCCGCCGACGCTGAAGAAGAGCTACAAGCACGACATCGCCGTGGTGGTCGATCGCCTCGTCGCGGCCGACGACATCCTCGGACGCGTCACCGACTCCGTCGAGACCGCGCTCGGCCTCGCCGGGGGAGTGATGCAGGTCAACTTCGTCGACGAAGAGGGCGATGACGCCTGGCAGTCGTTCTCCGAGAAGCTCGCGTGCCCGAACGGCCACGCCCTCAGCCTCACCGAGATCGAGCCGCGCACGTTCTCGTTCAACGCGCCGTTCGGCGCATGCCCCGCCTGTTCGGGCCTCGGCACCCGCATGTCCGTCGACGTCGATCTGATGCTCGGAGACGAGGAGCTGTCGATCCGCGAGGGCGCCATCATCCCGTGGACGACCCAGGGCAAGGGACTCTTCCAGTACTACGAGCGTCTGCTCGAGGGGCTGGCGGCCGATCTCAACTTCTCGCTCGACACCCCGTGGCAGGATCTGCGTGTCGATGTGCAGGACGCCATCCTGCGCGGAGACAACTACAAGGTCACCGTGAAGTTCAAGAACCGATATGGGCGCGAGATGCGCTACGCCTCGGGCTTCGAGGGCGTGGTGCCCTACATCGAGCGTCAGTATGCGCAGGCGGAGTCCGACAACCAGCGCGCACGCTGGGGAGAGTACCTGCGCGAGGTGCCGTGCCCGGTGTGCGACGGCAACAGGCTCAAGCCCGAGGTCCTCGCGGTGCTGGTGAACGATCACTCGATCGCCGATGTGTCGCACCTCAGCCTCTCCGACGCCCGTGCGTTCATGGAGACCCTGACCCTCACCGATCGTGAGGCGCAGATCGCGGCGCAGGTGCTCCGCGAGATCCGCGTGCGACTCGACTTCCTGTTGCAGGTGGGTCTGTCGTATCTGAACCTCAGTCGAGCAGCGGGCTCGCTGTCGGGTGGCGAAGCCCAGCGCATCCGCCTCGCCACGCAGATCGGCTCCGGTCTGACCGGCGTGCTCTACGTGCTCGACGAGCCCTCGATCGGTCTCCACCAACGAGACAACCGTCGCCTCATCGACACCCTCGTCAAGCTGCGCGACCTCGGCAACACGCTCATCGTCGTCGAGCACGACGAGGAGACGATCCAGGCGTCCGACTGGGTGGTCGACATCGGACCCGGTGCGGGCGTCAACGGCGGCGACGTCGTGCACTCCGGCCCGTACGCCTCGCTTCTGAAGGAATCGCAGTCGATCACCGGTCAGTACCTGTCCGGTCGTCGTGAGATCCCCACGCCGACGAAGCGTCGCAAGCTCGACAAGAAGCGCATGGTGAGCGTCGTCGGCGCCCGCGAGAACAACCTGAAGAACGTGAGCGTGAACTTCCCCCTCGGCGTGCTCACCGCCGTCACGGGGGTCAGTGGCTCCGGCAAGTCCTCGCTCGTCAACGACATCCTCTACCAGGTCCTGGCGTCGCGTCTGAACGGGGCGCGCACCGTTCCCGGCAAGCACACGAGGGTCTCGGGACTCGACAACCTCGACAAGGTCGTGCACGTCGATCAGGCCCCGATCGGTCGCACACCGCGATCGAACCCGGCGACCTACACGGGCGTGTTCGACCGCATCCGCACCCTCTTCAGCGATACGCCGGAGGCGAAGGTGCGCGGATACCAGCCCGGTCGCTTCAGCTTCAACGTCAAGGGCGGTCGTTGTGACGCATGCTCGGGCGACGGCACGATCAAGATCGAGATGAACTTCCTTCCCGACGTCTACGTCGACTGCGAGGTGTGCCACGGCAAGCGGTACAACCGCGACACGCTGGCGGTGCACTACAAGGGCAAGAACATCGCCGAGGTGCTCGAGATGCCGATCGCCGAGGCCGCCGAGTTCTTCGAGCCGATCCAGGCGATCCACCGCTACATGAAGACCCTCGTCGACGTCGGACTCGGGTACGTGCGACTCGGTCAGTCGGCGACGACGCTCTCGGGCGGCGAGGCGCAGCGCGTGAAGCTGGCCACCGAACTCCAGCGTCGCAGCAACGGACGCAGCATCTACGTGCTCGACGAGCCGACCACGGGTCTGCACTTCGAAGACGTCCGAAAGCTCCTCGAGGTGCTGAACGGACTCGTCGACAAGGGCAACACGGTGATCGTGATCGAGCACAACCTCGATGTGATCAAGTCCGCGGACTGGGTCATCGACCTCGGTCCCGAGGGCGGATCGGGTGGTGGCGAGATCCTGGCGACGGGCACTCCCGAGCAGATCGCCAGGGTCGAGGAGAGCCACACCGGCCAGTTCCTCGCCGAGATCCTGGGTGAGGGGCGCTCAGCGCGCAAGGCGAGCTAATGGCCGATGTGCTCCCGTACAAGCCGCGGACGGGTGAGATACCGACCGACCCCGGCGTGTACCGCTTCCGCGACGCCGAGGGGAGAGTGCTCTACGTCGGCAAGGCGAAGAACCTGCGACAGCGGCTCTCGAACTACTTCGCGCCCCTGAGGACCCTCCACGAGCGCACGAGGCGAATGGTCACCACCGCCGCCTCGGTCGAGTGGACCGTCGTGCCGACCGATGTCGACTCGCTGCAGCTCGAGTACATGTGGATCAAGGAGTTCGATCCGCCCTTCAACGTCCGCTATAAGGACGACAAGTCCTATCCGTTCATGGCCGTGACCCTCGGAGACGAGGCGCCGCGCGTGATCGTCACGCGCAACCGCAAGATCCCCGGGGCGCGCTACTTCGGTCCGTACCCCAAGGTCTGGGCGGTGCACGAGACCATCGATCTGATGGTGAAGGCCTTCCCGATCCGCACCTGCAGCGATGCCAGCTACAAGCGAGCCATGCAGACGGGGCGGCCGTGCTTCCCTGGTCAGATCGGCAAGTGCGGCGGGCCGTGCTCTATGACGGTGACGATCGAGGAGCACCGGGCCATGGTCGACGACTTCGTCGCCTTCATGGCGGGAGGCGACGAGCGTTTCACCCGCGACCTCCGGAAGCGGATGCTCTCGGCTTCGGCCGGCATGGACTACGAGGCGGCCGCGAAGTACCGCGACAAGCTGAGCGCGATCGAGGCGGTGCTCGGTCGGAGCGCGCTGGTGCTGGCCGCAGACGAGGACGCCGACCTGTTCGGCATCGCCGAGGACGAGCTCGCGGCGGCCGTGCAGCATTTCGTGATCCGCGGCGGCCGGGTGCGCGGAGTCCGGGCGACGATGATCGAGAAGGAGATCGACATCTCTCCGGCCGACCTCGTCGACCAGGTGCTGCAGCGCGCGTACGGCGATGCGCAGGACGTTCCGCGACGCATCATCGTGCCGACGCTGCCCGACGACGCGACCGAACTCGAACTGTGGCTGCGGGAACGTCGTGGCAAGAAGGTCGAGATCGCCGTGGCCCAACGCGGCCAGCGCGCCGACCTCATGCGCACCGCGACGATCAATGCCCAGCAGGCTCTGATCAGGCACAAGACCCGACGGACCAGCGACTACGTCGCGCGCACGCAGGCGCTCACCGACCTGCAGGAGGCACTGGGGATGTCCGAGGCGCCTCTGCGCATCGAGTGCTTCGACATCTCGCACCTCGGCGGCACCAACGTCGTCGCCTCGATGGTGGTGTTCGAGGACGGTCTGCCTCGGAAGGACCAGTACCGCTCGTTCAACATCGCGGAGACCACCGACGACACCGACTCGATGTACCAGGTGCTCCGGCGGCGTCTCGCCTACCTCGACCGGCCAGAGCCGATCGAGGAGCCGGTCGCAGACGAGGAGCTCCTCGGCGACGACCCGGTGGAGGGTTCGGGAGTCAAGCGGAAGCCGCGATTCGCCTATCCTCCCCAGCTCCTCCTGGTCGACGGCGGGCAACCCCAGGTCGAGGCGGCCGCGCGCGCGTTGCGAGACGCGGGCCACACCGAGATCGCCGTGTGCGGCATCGCCAAGCGGCTCGAGGAGATCTGGGTGCCTGGCGACGACTTCCCGGTGATCCTCCCTCGCACCAGCGAGTCGCTGTACCTCCTCCAGCGGCTGCGCGACGAGGCGCACCGGTTCGCGATCACGCATCAGCGGCGCCGTCGCCGCAACGACATCACCACGGTGCTCGCCGAGGTCCCGGGTCTCGGAGCATCGCGCATCAAGGTGCTGCTCAAGCACTTCGGATCGGTCACCGCGCTGCGTGCGGCGGCTCCGGGGGAGATCGAAGAGGTCCAGGGCATCGGTCCCGTGCTCGCTCAGAACATCCACACGCATCTCTCCAGTCGATAGGCTGGAGAAGGCGGGGGAGAAGGAGCGACGATGGCTGACGGGGACAAAGGCGAATTCCTCATCGTGACGGGCATGTCGGGCGCCGGGCGCACGACGGTGGCCAACGCGCTCGAGGACCTCGAGTGGTACGTCGTCGACAACCTCCCTCCGCAGATCCTGCGCCCGCTCCTCGACCTCACCGACATGGGCGGCAAGGCGCTGCCCAAGGTGGCCGCCGTGGTCGACGTCCGCGGTCGCAACCTGTTCGACGACTTCCCCGGGGTCGCCCGAGCGCTGCGTTCACGCGGCTCGGTGCGGGTGTTGTTCCTCGACGCCTCGGACGACGTGCTCGTGCGGCGCTTCGAGGCCGTGCGCCGTCCGCACCCCCTGCAGGACGACGGCACTCTTCTCGACGGCATCCGCAGCGAGCGCACCCGACTGGCGCCCATTCGCGAAGCCGCCGACATGGTCATCGACACCTCGGCACTCAACATCCATCAGCTCGCCACCCAGATCGGTGAGCTCTTCGCTGAGGAGGGCGCTCCGCGCCACCGCGTGACGCTGCTGAGCTTCGGGTTCAAGTATGGGCTGCCGACCGACGTCGACCTCGTCGCGGACATGCGCTTCCTGCCGAACCCCTTCTGGAACGAGGAGCTGCGGGGTCTCACCGGGCAGGACGAGTCGGTTCGCGACTACGTGCTCTCGCGAGAGGGGGCCACGGAGTTCCTCGACGCGTATTCGGCGGCGCTCAACCCCGTGCTCGAGGGATACCAGCGAGAGAACAAGAGTCATTCGACGATCGCGATCGGCTGCACGGGCGGCAAGCACCGCTCGGTCGCGATGTCCGAAGAACTCGCCCGTCGACTCTCGGCGGTGCCCGGTGTGGCCGTCAACGTGCGCCACCGAGACCTGGGTCGAGAGTAGTCAGCGCCTCCGGCGAGGTAGGCTGGAGGTTTGCGTCGCGATCCGACGCGTGAGCGTGAAGGAGTGTCGTGGCACTAACCACCGACGTCAAGGCTGAGCTGGTCAGCATCCGCAATGCACCCCCCACGGTGCGTGTCGCGGAGGTCACCGCGATCCTCCGGTTCGCCGGCGGACTGCATTCGATCGCCGGCCGTGTGGCCGTCGAAGCCGAGGTGGATGCCGAGATACTCGCGCAGCGCGTGGCCAGGGATCTCGCCGAGATCTACGGCGTGCGCCCCGAGATCGCCCAGGTGCAGTCGAGCACCGCCAACGACGGCGCACGGTGGGCCGTCAGGGTCATCGCGTCCGGCGAGACGCTCGCCCGCCAGACCGGCCTCCTCGACCAGCGCCGTCGGCCGGTTCGCGGTCTGCCGAACCGTCTCACCACGGGGTCGCGCGCCGAGGTCTCCGGGCTCTGGCGAGGAGCATTCCTCGCCGCGGGCACACTGAGCGAACCCGGCCGATCGGCGATGCTCGAGGTCGCCTGCCCGTCATCCGAGGCGGCCATGGCGCTCGTCGGAGCCGCGCATCGTCTGGGCGTCGCCGCCAAGGCGAGGGAAGTGCGCGGCATGCCCCGCGTCGTGGTCCGCGAGGGCGAGGCCATCCGCACCATCCTCAGCGAGATGGGCGCGCAGAAGACAGCCGTCGCCTGGGAGGAGATGCGTCAGCGCCGAGAGGTCCGCGCCGGTGTCAACCGTCTGGTCAACTTCGACGACGCGAACCTCCGCCGCTCCGCACAGGCGGCCGTCGCGGCGTGCGCGCGTGTCGAGCGCGCTCTCGAGATCCTCGCGGACGATGTGCCGGACCACCTCAAGGTCGCCGGTGAGCTGCGTCTCGCCCACCGCGATGCGAGCCTCGACGAGCTCGGCCACCATGCGGATCCGCCCATGACCAAAGACGCCGTCGCGGGTCGTATCCGTCGGCTTCTCGCGATGGCGGACAAGCGGGCGCAGCAGGAAGGCATCCCCGGCACGGAGTCGGCGGTTCCGGCCGGACTCGACGTCTGACCTCTCATTCGACACGAGCGAGACGATCCCTGTGCGGGTCGTCTCGTTTCGTCATTTCGGGGGAAGGATCACGGGCATCGTGACGTTGTCGTCACTAGGATGAGTTAAGTCCGCTCCGCACCGCACTTCGGTGGCGCGGAGGATCGGCAAGCGCCGCGGCGCGGCGCGGATTGGATGAAAGCGACATGGCGACCTACACGCTCCCCGACCTTCCCTACGACTTCGCAGCTCTGGAGCCGCACATCAGCGGCAAGATCATGGAGCTGCACCATGACAAGCACCACGCGACCTACGTCGCCGGCGCGAACACCGCGCTGGAGCAGCTCGCAGAGGCCCGTGAGACGGGCAACCTCGCCAACGTGAACAAGCTCGAGAAGGATCTCGCGTTCAACCTCGGCGGCCACGTCAACCACTCCATCTTCTGGACCAATCTGTCTCCGAACGGCGGCGGCCAGCCCGAGGGTGAGCTGAAGGCGGCCATCGACGAGTTCTTCGGCTCGTTCGAGAAGTTCCAGGCGCACTTCACCGCCAACGCCCTCGGCATCCAGGGCTCCGGCTGGTCGGTGCTCAGCTGGGATTCGATCGGCCAGCGCCTCATCATCCAGCAGCTGTTCGACCAGCAGTCGAACACCGCACAGGGCACGGTTCCGCTGTTCCAGCTCGACATGTGGGAGCACGCCTTCTACCTCGACTACCTCAACGTCAAGGCCGACTACGTCAAGGCCGCGTGGAACATCGCGAACTGGGAGAACGTCGCTCAGCGCTTCGCCGTCGCCAAGGAGAAGACCGCAGGCCTGCTGGTACTGTCGTAAACAAGACGGGCGTCCCGACGGGCGATCATCCCGTCGGGACGCCGTTGTCCAAGCTCTTCAAGTTGAAACCGCGCGAAAGCGCATAAGAAATCAGGAGACCTGAGTGTCTGTCAAGATCGGTATCAACGGCTTCGGCCGCATCGGACGCAACTACTTCCGCGCGGCTCTCGCGCAGGGAGCGGACATCGAGATCGTCGCGGTCAACGATCTCACCGACAACAAGACCCTGGCGCACCTGCTGAAGTACGACTCGGTCGGCGGCGTCCTCGACGCCGAGATCAGCTACGACGAGGAGAGCATCACCGTCAACGGCAAGGCGATCAAGGCCTTCGCCGAGCGCGATCCCGCGAACCTCCCCTGGGGCGAGCTCGGCGTCGACATCGTCATCGAGTCGACCGGATTCTTCACCAAGGCCGAGCTCGCGAAGAAGCACATCGAGGCCGGCGCGAAGAAGGTCCTCATCTCGGCTCCCGGCACCGGGGTCGACGGCACGTTCGTCATGGGCGTGAACGAGGACACCTACAACCCGGAGACCGACCACATCATCTCCAACGCCTCGTGCACGACCAACTGCCTCGCACCGCTGGCGCAGGTCTTCAACGACGCCTTCGGCATCGACCGCGGCTTCATGATGACGGCCCACGCATACACGGCCGACCAGAACCTGCAGGACGGCCCGCACAGCGACCTGCGTCGCGCGCGCGCCGCCGCGATCAACATCACGCCCGCCTCCACCGGTGCGGCGAAGGCCATCGGTGAGGTCCTTCCCGAGCTACAGGGCAAGCTGAGCGGCTCGTCGTACCGCGTGCCGGTTCCCACCGGCTCGATCGTCGACCTCACGCTGGTCACCGACCGCGAGAACCTGACGGTCGAGGAGGTCAACGAGGCGTACAAGAAGGCCGCCGCCGAGGGTCGTCTCGCCGGCTTCCTCCAGTACAACCAAGACCAGATCGTCTCGAGCGACATCGTGCACAACCCGCACTCGTCGATCTTCGACTCGACGCTGACCAACGTCAGCGGAAACCTGGTCAAGGTCTCCAGCTGGTACGACAACGAGTGGGGCTACTCCAACCGTCTCGTCGACCTGACCGAGTACGTGGCCGAGCGTCTCTGAGACCCGAGTCATGACTCTGCGCACCCTGGATTCTCTGGGGTCGCTCGAGGGCAAGCGCGTCATCGTCCGTTGTGATCTCAACGTCCCCCTGCGGGATGGGATCATCACGGACGATGGCCGTGTCCGCGCCTCGTTGCCGACCCTCAACGCACTGATCAACGCGGGAGCCCGCGTCATCGTGTGCTCTCATCTGGGACGCCCCGACGGCGCACCGGACCCTCAGTACAGCCTCGCGCCTGTCGCGCAGCGACTGTCCGAGCTCCTCGGCAAGCCGGTGGCGTTCGCTCGCGACACCGTGGGCGAGTCCGCGCACGACGCGGTCGACTCCCTCGAGGACGGCGGAGTCGTCGTCATCGAGAACCTGCGCTTCAACGCGGGGGAGACGGCGAAGGACGAGGCGACGCGCAGTGAGTTCGCCGCGCAGCTGGCCGAACTCGGAGACGTCCTCGTCTCCGACGGCTTCGGCGTCGTGCACCGCAAGCAGGCGAGCGTCTACGAACTCGCAGAGCTGCTGCCGTCGGCGGCCGGCCTGCTGATCGCGGCCGAGCTCGACGTGCTGGACAGGCTGACCGAGAACCCCGAGCGACCGTACGCGGTCGTGCTCGGCGGATCCAAGGTGAGTGACAAGCTCGGCGTGATCTCGCATCTGCTGCCGCGCGTCGACCGCATCCTGGTCGGTGGCGGAATGCTCTTCACCTTCCTGAAGGCACAGGGCCACGCCGTCGCATCCAGCCTCCTCGAGGAGGACCAGCTGGACACGGTGCGCGGCTACATCGCCGAGGCGGAGGAGCGCGGGGTCGAACTCGTGCTTCCGACCGACGTCGTGGTCGCCGCGTCATTCGCCGCCGACGCCGCGCACGAGGTCGCCGCCGCCGATGCCATCGAGGAGACCGCGTTCGGCGCCTCCGGCATCGGGCTCGATATCGGCCCGGAGACGGCGGAGCGCTTCGCCGAGGTCATCCGCGGGTCGAAGACGGTGTTCTGGAACGGCCCGATGGGCGTGTTCGAGTTCCCCGCGTTCGCGCACGGCACCAAGGTCGTGGCGCAGGCGCTCACCGAGGTCGACGGCCTCAGCGTCGTCGGCGGTGGCGACTCTGCCGCGGCTGTTCGTCAGCTCGGCTTCACCGACGACCGGTTCGGGCACATCTCGACCGGCGGCGGCGCCAGCCTCGAGTTCCTCGAGGGAAAGAAACTACCCGGCCTGGAGGTGCTCGGATGGGCTTGAACGCCCGTACCCCGCTGATCGCGGGCAACTGGAAGATGAACCTCGACCACCTGCAGGCGGTCGCTTTCGTGCAGAAGCTGCACTGGACCCTCAAGGACGCCAAGCACGAGGACGGATCGGTCGAGGTGGCGGTCTTCCCGCCGTTCACCGACATCCGCAGCGTGCAGACGCTGATCGACGCCGACAAGATCCCGTTCGCCCTCGGCGCCCAGGACGTGTCGTCGCACGACTCCGGCGCCTACACCGGCGAGATCTCGGGCGCGTTCCTCGCGAAGCTGGATGCGAAGTACGTCATCATCGGGCACTCCGAGCGTCGCGAGTACCACGCGGAATCCGATGAGGTCGTCGCCTCGAAGGTCGGCGCGGCGATCAAGCACGGGCTCGTTCCGGTGATCTGCGTCGGGGAGACCGCGGCCGACCTCGAGGAGTTCGGAGCGAGTGCGGTTCCCGCCGGTCAGCTGAGAGCGGCTCTTCACGGGCTCTCGAAGGACGCGGACATCGTGGTGGCGTACGAGCCGGTCTGGGCCATCGGCTCGGGCCAGGCGGCCACGCCGCAGCAGGCGCAGGACGTGTGTGCCGCGCTGCGTGCGATCATCGCCGATGTGCTCGGCGACGACGCGGCCGCGCGGACCCGCATCCTCTACGGCGGATCGGTCAAGTCCGGCAACATCGCCAGCTTCATGCGCGAGCCCGACGTCGACGGCGCACTGGTCGGCGGAGCGAGCCTCGTCGTCGACGAGTTCGCCGCGATCATCCGCTTCGAGAAGCACGTCGGCGTGTGAGTGTGGCGGGGCTGCGGCCCCGCCACGCCCTATACTTGACGGTTACGGGGGCAGTCCTGCCCCAGCGAAAGGCTTCATCCTCGTGGATATTCTCGAGTTCGTCCTGCAGGTGGTGCTGGGTATCACCAGCGTCCTGCTGACTCTCCTCATCCTGCTGCACAAGGGTCGCGGTGGCGGCCTGTCGGACATGTTCGGTGGAGGCATGTCCTCTGCAGTCGGATCGTCCGGACTCGCCGAGCGCAACCTCAACCGCTTCACGGTGATCCTGGCACTGGCCTGGTTCGTCGCGATCGTCGCGCTCGGCCTGATCACGAAGTTCGAGGTGGTCTGATGGCTACCGGCGGCAACGCTATCCGCGGTACTCGCGTCGGGTCCGGCCCGATGGGCGAGCAGGATCACGGCTACCACGCCGACCGCATCGCGGTCTCCTACTGGGACGGTCTCGGCAATGAGACGGTGCGCTATTTCGCCGCCGGTCTCCCCGAGGACGAGATCCCCGAGACGATCGATCACCCGCAGTCCGGCCTTCCCGCCGGACGCGACAAGGAGAACCCTCCCGCACTGGCGAAGGCAGAGCCGTACAAGACGCATCTCGCCTACGTGAAGGAGCGTCGCACCGACGAGGAGGCCGTCCAGCTTCTCGAGGATGCGCTCACCCAGCTGCGCGAGCGCCGGGGGCAGTGACCTCCGACTGAGTCGACAGACGAAGCCGCCGCGATCCGATCGCGGCGGCTTCGTGCGTCCCGGTGCGCCGGGTCGGCGGCGTCCGTTCTCGCCGGGTCAGCGGCATCCGTAGGCCGCATCGATGTACGACTGCGGGGGGTAGCCGTATGCCCAGACGCCGTTGGCGTCATCCGTGAACCCCATGCTGATCGCCCACGCCGTCGCCCACTTCTCGATGCTGTCCTGCGTCGTCGAGTCGTACATCTCCTCGCATTTGACGCTGATGGCGTGGCCGACCTCGTGTGCCACCAGCGCTCTGCTGCGCTCGGCCGGCCATTGCTCGGCGACCGAGTTCGAGAGCTCGATGACCGCGCGGTCGGGCTCGTCCCACCACCATGTCGTCAGGCCGCCCATGCTGCCGTTGTAACCGGCGTTGTTGACGAGCGGGTTCCAGTCGAACTCGAGCAGCACGCCGGGGGCGAGCGACCTCGCGAAGGCTTCGACCTCGAGGCGTGCGCCCTGCAACGGTCCGGACTTCTGTGCGAGCTCGGACTGCTCGGAGGCGATGACCTCGGCAGCCGCGTCCTGCAGGCCGATCAGAGCATCCACGGCGCCCTGATCGACCACGGAGACCTGAGAGGCGGACGATGCCGCCTCACGCAGCGCGATCACCGCATCGTTCCCTGCGGAGATGTGGGCGGCCTCGAATGTGCCGGCGGACATCGACGCGGAGTCGAGCAGCGCGATGCCGGCATCCGTCACCGATGTCTCCGCGGCAGCGACCGACGGAACAGCGACCGACAGGTCGTCGACCATGTCGTCGAGACCCTCCTGCTGCGCGCTGAGGCGTTCGGAGGCGGGGAACAGCTCCCAGAAGAACGTCGGCTTCGACCCCGCGGTGGGAAGGCCGTCGTCTGTCACCTCTTCGACGGCGGCGGACGCATCCACGGCTTCGGCGACGGCGGTCGAAAGCCCGTCGCTCAGGGCGGGGTCGCCCAGAGCGCCCGAGTAGCTCTCGACCAGGAGCACGGCATGATCGGTCACCGATTGGAGCTCGTCGACCGCCCTCCCCGCATCATCTCCGACGCCTTCGGCGGTGTCGAGGGTGGTGAGGAACTGCGTACGAGTCTCGTCGTAGCCGATGTTGGCTGCGAGCTGCACCGAGCCCCCGACAGCGACGACGACGATGGCGGCCAGCGCGCCCAGGATCGGACCGCGCCGCCGGCGTACGCGGGACACGGCAGGGGGAGGGCTTGCGAAGCGCGTGGGCAGCGGGTGATCGCCTCGAGAGAGCGCGGGGGGCCGAGTGCTGTCGGACATGGGGTGCGGACCTCCTGTCAGGACCGTGCTTCCCCGACTCTGCCAGACGGAGACGACGAAGGCCCCGCAGATGCTGCGGGGCCTTCGAGATGAGGGGCTGACGAGAATCGAACTCGCATCATCTGTTTGGAAGACAGAGGCTTTACCACTAAGCTACAGCCCCGAAACCGTCACGTTCCGGTCAGTGCATCGGTAAGGATGCGCTCCCAGTCTAACCATCAGACCGCCGTGAGTCACATCCGCGACGTCGCGCTGTGAGGCGCTCGACCGACTCCTCGATCATAGCGGACCACCGCGGGTGCTCGTGTCCGTTAGACTCGACGGGGCTGAATCTGCGTGCGGATTCCCCGGGGCGTAGCTCAGTTTGGTAGAGCGCCCGCTTTGGGAGCGGGAGGTCGCAGGTTCAACTCCTGTCGCCCCGACACGGCATCAACGGCCTGACAGCCGCGATTCAGCGCGGAAATCAGAAGGAGAACACACCAGCATGGCGAACAGCACCGTCGAGAAGCTGACCCCGACCCGGGTCAAGCTCAGCATCACGGTCACCCCCGACGACCTCAAGCCGAGCATCGCGCACGCTTACGAGCACATCGCGCAGGATGTTCAGATCCCCGGCTTCCGCAAGGGCAAGGTGCCCGCCCCGATCATCGATCAGCGCATCGGACGCGGCGCGGTCATCGAGCACGCGGTGAATGAAGGACTCGACAAGTTCTTCCGCGAGGCGACGGTGGAGCACAAGCTCCGCGTCGTCGGCCGCCCGGCCGCCGAGATCGTCGAGTGGCCGAACGAGAAGGACTTCTCGGGAGACCTCCTCGTCGACATCGAGGTGGACGTGCGTCCCGACATCGAGCTGCCGTCGTACGACGGCATCACGGTGACGGTCGACGCGGTCGAGGCCGATGATGCCGCTCTCGACGCAGAGCTCGAGAACATGCGCGCGCGCTTCGGCACGCTCGTCCCCGTCGACCGTCCCGCAGCGAAGGGCGACTTCGTCGACCTCGACCTCGTCGCGACCATCGACGGCGCAGAGATCGACCGCGCCGAGGGCGTCTCGTACGAGATCGGTTCCGGCGAACTGCTCGAGGGCATCGACGACGCGATCGAGTCGCTCACCGCCGGCGAGGACACGACGTTCCGCTCCGCACTCGTGGGCGGCGACCACGCCGGCTCCGAGGCGGAGGTCTCCGTCACGGTCAAGGCCGTCAAGGAGCGCGAGCTGCCCGAGGCCGATGACGACTTCGCGCAGATCGCGAGCGAGTTCGACACGATCGCCGAGCTGCGCGCCAGCCTCGCAGAGCGCGTCGCCCAGCAGGGAGTGTTCACTCAGGGCTCCGCTGCGCGCGACAAGCTCGTCGAGACGCTGCTCGAGCAGATCGACATCCCCGTTCCGCCGAAGCTGATCGAGGACGAGGTGCACAACCACCTCGAGGGCGAAGGCCGTCTCGAGGACGACGTGCACCGCGCAGAGGTCACCGAGGCGAGCGAGAAGCAGTTCCGCACCCAGGTGCTGCTCGACACGATCGCCGAGCAGGCCGACGTGCAGGTCTCGCAGGAGGAGCTGAGCCAGTACCTCATCCAGTCCGCGTCGCAGTACGGCATGGGACCGCAGGAGTTCGTCGAGGCGCTGCAGTCCTCGAACCAGCTTCCCGCGCTGGTCGGCGAGGTCGCCCGCAACAAGGCCCTCGCGATCGCCCTCGGCAAGGTCAATGTCGTCGACACCAACGGCAAGACCGTCGACCTCTCGGACTTCATCGTGACCGATGACGACGAGGCGGCGGACGAGACCGCTGCCGACGAGGCTGTCGAGGCCGACGAGAAGCCCGCCAAGAAGGCACCGGCCAAGAAGCCGGCCGCGAAGAAGGCTCCGGCGAAGAAGGCCGACGAGGCAGACGCCGAGAAGCCCGCCGCCAAGAAGCCGGCCGCCAAGAAGGCTCCGGCCAAGAAGGCAGCGGACAAGAAGGCAGCAGACGCAGCCGAGTGATCGGACACGATCTGTGAGAGGGGCGGATGCTGCGGCATCCGCCCCTCTTCTCGTACGACGAAGGAGCAGACGATGAAGAGCTGGGACGAGCGCGTGGACGACGTGTGGGCCGCTGCCTCGGGCGAAGAGGTCGGGGACGAGACGATCGCGCGCATCGACGCCCTCGCGGCCGAACGCGGGACGGAGGACGCCCGTGCCGAGTTCGAGCGGGCCGGTGCCAGGGACTCCGCGGGTCGCCCTGCCGAAGCCGTCGTGCTGTACCGTCGTGCGCTCGAGCTGGGGCTCGACGACGAGCATCGTCCGCAGTGCGTCATTCAGCTCGCCAGCTCGCTCCGCAACCTCGGCGAGTACGACGAGGCCCTTCTGGTGATCACGGCCGAGCAGGAACGGTTCCCCGCAGGGCCCTATCGGGATGCGGTCGCCAGCGTCCACGCGCTCATCCTCGCGAGTGCGGGAAGACCGGCACAGGGACTCTCTGTGGCGCTTCTCGCGCTCGTGCCGCACCTCCCGCGCTACCACCGCTCGATGACCGCCTATGCGCACGAGATCGCCGAACTCGACGGCTGATATGCCGACGGCGAACACGGCCTGAGCGCCGCGTTGTCGCCGGTAGATTCGAAATCACTGAAACACGGAATCAGGAGCTGACATGGCTGCAGAACCCCTCCTCGCGACGAGCGTCTTCGACAGGCTGCTGAAGGACCGCATCATCTGGCTGGGATCAGAGGTGCGCGACGACAACGCCAACGAGATCTGCGCGAAGATACTTCTCCTCGCCGCAGAGGACTCGGAGAAGGACATCTACCTCTACATCAACTCGCCCGGTGGCTCGATCACCGCGGGTATGGCGATCTACGACACGATGCAGTTCGTCCCGAACAACATCGTGACCGTCGGCATCGGCATGGCCGCATCGATGGGTCAGCTCCTGCTGACCGCGGGCACCAAGGGCAAGCGCTACATCACCCCGAACGCCCGCGTGCTGCTGCACCAGCCGCACGGTGGATTCGGCGGAACGTCGAGTGACATCCAGACGCAGGCACAGCTCATCACGTCGATGAAGAACCGCCTCGCCGAGATCACCGCGGCGCAGACGGGCAAGTCCGTCGAGCAGATCAACGAAGACGGTGACCGCGACCGCTGGTTCACCGCCGAAGAGGCGCTCGAGTACGGCTTCGTCGACCACATCCGCGACTCCGCGACCGACGTGGTCGGCGGCGGCGGAACCGACCAGGACATCAAGTGACGGAAAGCGAAAGGACTCCCATGTACACCCCCACCTTCCGCTCTGCCGGCACCCTTCCCTCCAGCCGCTATGTGCTGCCTCAGTTCGAGGAGCGCACGGCCTACGGCTTCAAGCGCCAGGACCCGTACAACAAGCTGTTCGAAGACCGCGTGATCTTCCTCGGCGTGCAGGTCGACGATGCGTCGGCCGACGACGTGATGGCCCAGCTCCTCGTTCTGGAGAGCCAGGACGCAGAGCGTGACATCACGATGTACATCAACTCGCCCGGTGGATCCTTCACCGCGATGACGGCGATCTACGACACGATGCAGTACGTCGCGCCGCAGATCCAGACCGTGGTGCTCGGACAGGCGGCATCGGCAGCCTCCGTGCTGCTCGCCGCGGGTCACCCCGGCAAGCGTCTGGCGCTGCCCAACGCCCGCGTGCTCATGCACCAGCCGGCGATGGGCGAGGCCGGACACGGACAGGCATCGGACATCGAGATCCAGGCGGCGGAGATCCTCCGCATGCGCACCTGGCTCGAGGAGACGATGGCTCGCCACACGGGCAAGCCCGTCGAGCAGGTGAATCGCGACATCGATCGCGACAAGATCCTCTCCGCCAAGGAGGCTCTCGACTACGGCATCGTCGACCAGGTGCTCACCTCGCGCAAGCGCGCGTAAGCAAGTAGCTCAGAAAGGACGTCAGCCCGTGCGGCTGACGTCCTTTCTTCGTGTCCGGCGGATGAGCGGTGTCCCTCTCCGAAGGTGCGCATGTGAGCAGTGAGATGCGCGAACGGTGTTCTCGTCGTAGTCTGGGAGAGGAAGGAGGATGCCGTGGAAGAAGAACTCACCATGGTCCGCGTCGCCGAGCTCTACTACGACGAGGACAAGACGCAGGATGAGATCGGCGCCCTCCTCAAGCTCTCGCGATGGAAGGTCGGACGGATGCTCACGCAGGCGCGCGAGCGTGGCATCGTGCGCATCGAGATCGTCCACCCGCGTGCCCGCCGGCTCGGTCTCGAGCGCCAGCTCGTGGAGCGTCACGGTCTCGCCGCGGCGATCGTCGTCCCCGCGCCGGACGGTGACGACGGCACGCTCGAGCGCGTCGCCCAGGCCGCTGCCGACCATCTGACCGCCATGCGGCCCGTGCCCCGCACTCTCGGAGTGAGCTGGGGGCGCACGCTCCGCGCGGTCGCCGAGGCGTTGCCGGACGGCTGGGCCAACGGAGTCACCGTCGTACAGCTCAACGGGGGAGTCAGCCTCAACCGACGTTCGGGTGGAGCCGCCGGGCTCGCCGTCACCATCGCCCAGCGTGCGTCAGGGCACGTGTCGCTGCTGCCGAGCCCCGCGATCCTCGAGCGGGTCGAGACGAAGCAGGCGATCGAGGCGGATCGCACGGTCGCCGCGGTGCTCGAGGAAGCCGCCGACGCGCAGGCGTTCCTGTTCACGGCCGGCCCCTGCGACGCCAGCTCCGCGCACGTCGAGAACGGCTACCTGACCGCATCCGATGTCGAGGAGCTCGCACGCAGAGGTGCGGTGGGCGATGTCCTGGGCAGATACATCGACGCCGACGGCAACATCGTCGATCCGCAGCTCGATGCCAGGACGGTCGGCGTCGACCTCGGGCTGCTGCGGTCAGCCGAACGCACGATCTTCGTCACCGCGGGCGAAGCCAAGCACGACATCGCACGAACCGTCGTGACCAGCGGTCTGTGCACCGTCCTGGTGACCGACGAGACCACAGCACGAGCATTGTTGGAGGAACTGTGACCACTCAAGAACTCAGCCGCAGGTCGGCGGTGGACGTCCTCGGCGCAGAGCCGGACGACGCCACCCTGCGCCGTTTCCTGCACGGCCTCCCCGGCGTCGACGCGGTGGGACTCGAGCAGCGTGCGGCCGGGCTGGGCACCCGCTCGATCAAGTCCACCTCGAAGGCGTGGGCGCTCGACACGATCATCCGGCTCATCGACCTGACGACTCTCGAGGGCTCGGACACGCCGGGCAAGGTGCGCTCGCTCGTGGCGAAGGCGAAGAACCCGGATGCCGCCGATCCGTCGACGCCGAAGGTCGCCGCGGTCTGCGTGTACGGCGACATGGTCGGCGACGCCGTCGAGGCGCTCGGCGCCATGCACGGGGATCCCGACGACGGACTCATCTCCGTCGCGGCCGTCGCCACCGCCTTCCCCAGTGGGCGCTCGTCGTTGGCTATTAAGCTCGCGGACACCGCCGAGGCGGTGGCAGCCGGCGCCGACGAGATCGATATGGTCATCGACCGCGGTGCATTTCTGTCAGGGCGCTACGGACTGGTGTACGACCAGATCGCCCAGGTGAAGGAGGCATGCCGCCGCGCGGACGGCTCCTCCGCCTCGCTCAAGGTGATCCTCGAGACGGGCGAGCTCACCACCTACGACAACATCAAGCGCGCCTCCTGGCTCGGCATCCTCGCCGGGGGCGACTTCATCAAGACCTCCACCGGCAAGGTGCAGCCCGCGGCCACTCTGCCCACGACCCTCCTGATGCTCGAGACGGTTCGCGACTGGCACCGGGCGACCGGCGAGCGCATCGGCGTGAAGCCCGCGGGCGGCATCCGTGCGTCGAAGGACGCGGTCAAGTACCTCGTGACCGTCGCCGAGACGGTGGGGGAGGAGTGGCTGCAGCCTCATCTGTTCCGCTTCGGCGCCTCCAGCCTCCTCAACGACGTGCTCCTTCAGAGGCAGAAGCTCACCACGGGACACTACTCGGGTCCCGACTACGTCACGATCGACTGACGTGTCGGCAGCCAGTGACTCAGGAATCAGACAAGCTCAGTGACCAAGGATTCAATATGACATTTCTGGAATACGCTCCGGCCCCGGAGTCGAAGGCGGTCCTGAATCTCCGGGACAGCTACGGACTGTTCATCGACGGCGAGTTCGTCGACGGCTCGGGGGCGAGCTTCACCACGATCTCTCCCGCCGATGAGAGCCGCATCGCGGAGATCGCGTCCGCCAGTGACGAAGACGTCGATCGCGCCGTCGCCGCCGCGCGGCGCGCGTACGACCGGACCTGGTCGAAGATGAGCGGACGCGACAGGGGCAAGTACCTCTTCCGTATCGCCCGACTGGTGCAGGAGCGCGCGCGCGAGCTCGCCGTGGCCGAGAGCCTCGACAACGGCAAGCCGATCAAGGAGAGCCGAGACGTCGACGTGCCCCTCGTCGCCTCGTGGTTCTTCTACTACGCGGGCTGGGCCGACAAGCTCGACTACGCGGGTCTCGGAGCGAACCCCCGGGCGCTGGGCGTCGCCGGTCAGATCATCCCCTGGAACTTCCCCCTGCTCATGCTCGCATGGAAGGTCGCGCCGGCACTCGCCGCCGGCAACACCGTCGTGCTGAAGCCCGCGGAGACCACGCCGCTCACGGCGCTGATCTTCGCGGAGATCCTGCAGCAGGCCGACCTGCCCGCCGGCGTGGTCAACATCGTGACCGGCGCGGGCGCCACCGGAGCCTCGCTCGTCCGTCATCCCGATGTCGACAAGGTCGCCTTCACGGGCTCGACCGGCGTCGGCAGGGACATCGCCCGCGCCGTCGTCGGCACACCCAAGAAGCTCACGCTCGAGCTCGGAGGCAAGGCGGCGAACATCGTCTTCGACGACGCGCCCATCGACCAGGCGGTCGAGGGGATCGTCAACGGCATCTTCTTCAACCAGGGCCACGTGTGCTGCGCGGGCAGCCGGCTGCTGGTGCAGGAGTCGATCCATGACGAGGTCATCGAGCGCCTGAAGAGTCGTCTGTCGACGCTGCGCCTGGGCGATCCGCTCGACAAGAACACCGACATCGGCGCGATCAACTCCGCCGCACAGCTCGCCCGCATCCGCGAACTCAGCGACATCGGCGAGGCCGAGGGCGCCGAGCGCTGGACCGCCGACTGCGCGATCCCCGAGAAGGGCTTCTGGTTCGCGCCGACGATCTTCACCGGCGTGGAGGCCTCGCACCGCATCGCCAGGGACGAGGTCTTCGGACCCGTGCTCTCGGTGCTCACCTTCCGCACGCCCGCCGAGGCCATCGCCAAGGCGAACAACACTCCGTACGGACTGTCGGCAGGGATCTGGTCGGACAAGGGATCGCGAATCCTCGCCGTCGCCGACCGCCTGCGCGCCGGTGTCATCTGGGCCAACACTTTCAACAGGTTCGATCCGTCGAGCCCGTTCGGTGGGTACAAGGAGTCGGGATACGGCCGCGAAGGCGGTCGCCAGGGCCTGACCGCGTACCTCCAGGGATCCAGCGAAGGAGTCAAGAAGTGAGCAAACGTCTGACCGTGCCCAAGACCTACAAGCTGGCGATCGGCGGCGCCTTCCCGCGCAGCGAGTCCGGCCGCACCTACGAGGTGGTGTCGTCGAAGGGCGACTTCCTCGCCAACGCGGCGCAGGGCTCGCGCAAGGATGCTCGGGATGCCGTCGTGGCTGCGCGTGCCGCCGTCAAGGGGTGGTCGGGGGCGACCGCGTACAACCGCGGTCAGGTGCTCTACCGCGTCGCCGAGGTCCTGGAGGGGCGTCGATCGCAGTTCATCGATGAGATCGTCGCCCAGGAGGGCGCGTCGATCGGTGCTGCCGCTGCCCAGGTCGACGAGGCGATCGACCTGTGGGTCTGGTACGCGGGCTGGTGCGACAAGTACGCGCAGCTGGCGGGCAACGCCAACCCCGTGTCGGGGCCGTACTTCAACATCTCCGTGCCGGAGCCGACCGGCGTGGTCGCGATCGTGGCACCGCAGGACTCCGCGCTGCTGGGCCTCGTCTCCGTCGTGGCTCCCGCCCTGGTCGCCGGCAACACCGTCGTGGTGATCGCGAGCGAGCGGCACCCGCTGTCATCGATCAGCCTGGCCGAGGTGCTCGCGACGAGCGACCTGCCGGGAGGAGTCGTGAACGTCCTCACCGGCTCTCCCGCCGAGATCGCGCCGTGGCTGGCGTCGCATCAGGATGTCAACGCGCTCGACCTCGCCGGAGCAGGAGAGCTCGACTGGGTCGATCTGCAGATCGCAGCCGCCGAGACGCTCACCCGGGTTCTGCCACCCGGGGCCGTGACCGCGTCGCCCGAGCGCATCGGGGCCTTCACCGAGATCAAGACCGTGTGGCACACCAAGAGCATGGTCTGACCTGCGCCCGCGAAGAAGCCTGCCGAGCATCCGCTGCTCGGCAGGCTTCGTCGTCTCCGGGCGGCGCTGCTCGATGACGTGCCCCGCCGGGACCGCGCCAATGCGTCCCGGTGTCTGATGCAGAGGTTAGGCTCAGTAGACGATCTCTGGATCCCTCAAGGAGGACGCGCATGGCCCGTATCGGTGAAAGCGCTGACCTGTTCAAGTGCTCATTCTGTGGAAAGAGCCAGAAGCAGGTGCAGCAGCTCATCGCTGGCCCCGGTGTGTACATCTGCGACGAGTGCGTCGAGCTGTGCAACGAGATCATCGAGGAGCGCATGGCGGAGTCCTCGGCCGAGGGCACGGCCGACTTCGATCTGCCGAAGCCTCGCGAGATCTTCTCCTTCCTCGAGGAGTACGTGGTCGGGCAGGAGCCGGCGAAGCGGGCTCTGGCCGTCGCCGTGTACAACCACTACAAGCGCGTGCGTGCGCACGGCACTCTGCAGAGCGCCGAGCAGAAGGCCGAAGAGGTCGAGATCGCCAAAAGCAACATCCTGCTGATCGGGCCGACGGGCTGCGGCAAGACCTACCTCGCGCAGACGCTCGCCAAGCGCCTCAACGTCCCCTTCGCCGTCGCCGATGCCACCGCGCTGACCGAGGCCGGGTACGTGGGTGAAGACGTCGAGAACATCCTCCTCAAGCTGATCCAGGCCGCGGACTACGACGTCAAGCGCGCCGAGCAGGGCATCATCTACATCGACGAGGTCGACAAGATCGCGCGCAAGGCCGAGAACCCCTCCATCACGCGCGACGTGTCGGGGGAGGGCGTGCAGCAGGCTCTTCTGAAGATCATCGAGGGAACCGTCGCCTCCGTGCCGCCGCAGGGCGGCCGCAAGCATCCCCACCAGGAGTTCCTGCAGATCGACACGACGAACGTGCTCTTCATCGTCGCCGGCGCGTTCGCCGGTCTCGAGGACATCGTCTCGGCACGCGTGGGCAAGCACGGCATCGGCTTCGGTGCTCCGCTGCACGACAAGACGAAGGACCTCGACCTCTTCAGCGAGGTGCTGCCGGAGGACCTGCACAAGTTCGGTCTGATCCCCGAGTTCATCGGCCGCCTTCCCATCGTCACGAACGTCTCCCCGCTCGACCAGGACGCTCTCATGGAGATCCTCACAGGGCCCCGCAACGCCCTGGTCAAGCAGTATCAGCGGATGTTCGAGCTCGATGACGTCGAGCTGGAGTTCGATGAGGAGGCGCTTCGATCCATCGCCGACCTCGCCGTCGAGCGCAAGACCGGTGCTCGCGGACTCCGAGCGATTCTGGAAGACGTGCTCGGACCGATCATGTTCGAGATCCCCTCGGCAGAGGACGTCGCCAAGGTGATCGTCACCAGGGCGTCCGTCGACGAGGGCGCCCCTCCCACGATCGTGATGGAGCGCAAGCGCAAGAGCGCGTGAGCCGGGCCCCTGCGCCCTGGCGCGTCGTGGCCAGCGAGACCGTCGTGGCCGACCGCTGGATCCGCGTGCGTGCGGACGACTGCCGCGATGCTTACGACCGACGTATCGCTCCCTACTACGTTCTCGAGTATCCGGACTGGATCTCCCTGCTCGCGGTGGATGCCGACGGCGACGCGATCGTCGTCGAGGAGTACCGACACGGAGCAGGCCTCGTCGCGGTGGGAACGATCGGGGGCGGAGTCGAGCCCGGCGAGTCGGCGATCGAGGCCGCGGCGCGGGAGCTTCGCGAGGAGACGGGCCACGAAGCACGGGAGATCGTCGAGCTCGGGTCCACCTGGGCGAACTTCGGCAACCACACCAACCGCGTGCACCACTTCCTCGCCCGTGACTGCGTCCGCGTCACCGAGCAGGACCTCGACGACGGCGAGGCCATCGCCGTGCACGTCTTGTCACTCGACGGCCTGGGCGAGCACCTCGCGCAGAGCTATCACCAGCTCACCTGGTACAAGGCGATGGAGATGCTGGGCCGGTGAGGCCCGACGGCGAGGGGAGGCGGGTCAGGCCTCCAGGCCGCGGCGCTTCAGCAGAGGCGCGATCTCCGCGTCGCGACCGCGGAAGTCGCGGTACGCCTGAAGCGGATCCCTCGATCCGCCGACGCCGAGCAGGCGCGCACGGAACCGATCGCCGTTCTCGCGCGTGAGCCCGCCGTTCTCGCGGAACCATTCGACGGTGTCGGCATCGAGGACCTCGCTCCAGATGTAGGAGTAGTAGCCCGCGCTGTAGCCGCCCGAGAAGATGTGCGCGAAGTAGGTCGATGAGTAGCGAGTGGGCACCACGGGGTCGTCCAGGCCGATGTCGGTGAGCGCAGCGTGTTCGAAGGCGGCGACATCGGTGACCTCGGCATCGGCGGGACCCATTCGGTGCCATGCCTGGTCGAGCCAGGCCGCAGCGAGGTACTCGCTCGTGTCGTGGCCCTGGTTGAAGGCCTCCGTCGCGCGCAGTCGAGCGACGATGGCGGGATCGAGCGGTTCGCCGGTCTCGTGGTGGCGGGCGTAGTTGTCGAGCACCTCGGGCCACAGGATCCACATCTCATTCACCTGACTGGGGAATTCGACGAAGTCGCGGAACACGTTGGTGCCGGCGAAGTGCGGATAGGTCACGACCGCGAAGAGGCCGTGCAGGGCATGGCCGAACTCATGGAAGAGCGTCGTGACCTCATCGAGAGTGAGCAGTGTCGGGTCGCCGTCGCCGGGGAGCGCGACGTTGAGGTTGTTGACGACCACGGGCGGAGTGCCGCGAAGACGGGACTGGCTCACGATGGGGTTCATCCACGCGCCGCCGCGCTTGGAGTCGCGCGTGTACAGATCGAGCACGTACAACCCGAGGGCGCTGTCGTCGGCGTCGCGGACCTCGAACACCCGTGCCCCCGGGTGGTAGGCCGCCAGATCATGCCGTTCCGTGAAAGTGACGCCGTAGAGCTGAGTGGCCGCGAAGAAAACCCCGTCCCGCAGCACGCGCTCGGCCTCGAACCACGGGCGGAGGGCGTTCGTGTCGATGTCGAAGCGGGCGGTGCGCACCTTCTCGGTGTAGAACGCCCAGTCGTGCGCCTCGACCGCGAATGGGGTGCTCTCGGTGTCGTCGACGATCGCCTGCAGCGCGTCGCGTTCTGCACGGGCGTTGCGCGCCGCCGGGGCCGCGAGCTCGCGCAGCATCCGCTCGACGGCCTCCGGACTGCCGGCCGTCTCATCGGCCGTGACGTATGCCGCGTGCGACGCGTAGCCGAGCAGTTCCGCGCGTTCCGCGCGCAGCCTCACGATCTCACGCAGCACGGGACGGTTGTCGTGCGCATTGTCGCGGGATGCCCTGGCGCGCGACGCGCGCATGATGCGCCGGCGCGCTTCGCGGTCGTGCAGCTGCGCGAGGTACGGGTGACCGGTGAAGAGCGGCAGCGAGATCAGGAATCTTCCTTCGAGGCCGCGCTCCTCTGCGGAACGGGCGGCAGCCGACAGCTCTCCTGCGCCGAGGCCCGCCAACTCGTCGACGGAGTCGAACACGACGGCGAGATCGTTGGTGTCGGTGAGGAGGTTGCGCTCGAAGGCGGTGTTGAGGGAGGAGAGCTGTTGGTTCAGGGTCGTGAGGCGTGCTTTCGCCTCCTCGTCGAGTGCGGCCCCCGCATGCGTCATCTCGCGGTGGTGCCTCTCGACGAGGTAGCGCTGTTCTGCGTCGAGGTCGAGGTCGAGGTCGAGGTCAGGGTCGGCGAGCTGTGCGTGCACCTGCTGGACTCGCCAGTAGAGGGCGCCGTCGAGGGAGATCGCGTCCTGGTGCGCAGCCATCCTCGGAGCGAGGATCTCGTCGATCTCCTGGATCTCGGCCGTCGCATCGGCGGCGCTGACCGTGTAGAAGATGTGCGCCACCCGATCGAGAAGCTCTCCCGATCGCTCGAGCGCCTCGATGGTGTTCTCGAACGTGGGCATCGACCGCACCATCGTGATCCGCGCGATCTCCCGGAGGTGCGTCTCGAACGCGGTCTCGAACGCCGGCAGGTAGTGCTCGGGCCTGATCGCCGCGAAGTCGGGGAGACCGTAGGGGAGCGACGACGGCTGGAGCAGAGGATTCGAGGAATCGGTCATCGTTCGAGCCTAGTCATCGCGTTTCGTCTCGCTGCGCTCGCTCAACGGACGGTGGTGTCCGTCTCGTCCCGCTGCGCTCGCTCAACGGACGAGACGCACTCGACGCGCGGCGCTCAGTCCTCGAAGGGACGGGCGAGCACCTCGCCCGAGGGCGTCTGGATGACCTCCCAGCCCGCGTCGAGCTCGGCGATCGCCCGACCTTCGAGCCAGGTGAGTGTCCAGTGCCCTGTCAACCCGCGCGACTCGACCTCGGAGATCGCGGGGCGCAGGGCCGCGGGCACCGAGGCCGGAGCCTCGGTGCCGGTCGCCCATCGAGTGCCGAGCTGCATCAGGACTCCTCGACCGGCGCGAGCTCGATCTCGGTGACGGCGAAGTCATCGCCGACCGCGAGCCCGAGTTCCGCGATGCGTCCGACGGCCGACAGGTCTGCCGCGGCGGCCTGCAGCGCAGCGTACTTCTCGGCCGGCGCCGTGATCAGGGCGCGGGCGACCGGGGTCTTCTGCGAGGCCTTCGCCTCGGTCTTCGCGCGACGGATGCTGATGAGAGCCTCACTCGCCACCGACAGGACGGCGGGATCGCCCTCGATTCCGAGGGGTTCAGGCCACGCTGCCGTGTGCACGGAGCCGTCTTCGAACCACGACCAGACCTCCTCGGTGGCGAAGGACAGCACCGGCGCGAGAAGTCGCAACAGAGTCGACAGCGCGAGGCGCAGGGCGAGAGCCGCGGAGGCCTGCCCGACGTCGTTCTGGTTGTAGGCGCGCTCCTTGACGAGCTCCAGGTAGTCGTCGCAGAAGGTCCAGAAGAACGCCTCCGTGACTTCGAGCGCCTTCGCCTGGTCGTAGTTCTCGAAAGCACGCGTGGCTTCGGCGATGACGGCGTCGAGGGACGAGAGCATCGACGCGTCGAGGGCGTGCGTCACCTGCGCGCCCTCGGGCACGGGGAAGGAGAGCACGAACTTCGCCGCGTTCAGCACCTTGATCGCGAGTCGACGTCCGATCTTGACCTGGGTCGGGTTCTGCGGGTCGAAGGCGGCGTCCATGCCCAGGCGGCTGGATGTCGCCCAGTAGCGCACGGCATCCGATCCATGGGTCTCGAGGATGTCCGCCGGGGTCACCACGTTGCCCTTGGACTTCGACATCTTCTTGCGGTCGGGGTCGACGATGAAGCCGGAGATGGCGGCGTTCCGCCACGGTGAGCGCCCGTCTTCGAGAGTCGAGCGCAGCATGGTCGAGAACAGCCAGGTGCGGATGATGTCCTGTCCCTGCGGGCGAAGATCAAACGGTGCCGTGAGCTGCCACAGCTCATCGTCACGCTGCCATCCTCCGGCGAGCTGAGGCGTCAGCGACGAGGTCGCCCAGGTGTCGAGGATGTCGGCCTCGGCGTCGAACCCTCCGGCGACACCGCGCTGGTCCTCCGTATAGCCGGCCGGGACATCGATGGTCGGGTCGATCGGCAGGGACGCGTGGTCAGGGGCGAGAACGCGGTCGTAGTCGCGCTCGCCGTTCTCGTCGAGCGCGTACCAGAGCGGGATCGGCACACCGAAGAATCGCTGGCGCGACACGAGCCAGTCGCCGGTGAGGCCGCCGACCCAGTTCTCGTAGCGCACGCGCATGAAGTCGGGGTGCCAGGCGAGCTCTGTTCCGTGCTCCAGCAGTTCGGCGCGCAGCTTCTCGTCGCGCGCGCCGTTGCGGATGTACCACTGACGCGTGGAGACGATCTCGAGGGGGCGGTCGCCCTTCTCGAAGAACTTCACCGCGTGGCTGAACGGCTTGCCGACCGCGGTCATGTCGCCGGTCTCCTGCAGCTTCTCGACGATGGCCTTGCGCGCCGAGAACACGGTCTTGCCGGCCAGCTCCGCCTCGTACCACTCGGTCGCCTCCGCACTCGCGACGATGCTCGGCGCGGTCGGGAGGAAGCGGCCGTCGAGGCCGATGGTGGTCATGTTGGGCAGGTCGTGGCCGTCGACGGTGCGCAGCTCGCGCCACCAGATGATGTCGGTGACGTCACCGAAGGTGCAGACCATGGCCGCGCCCGTGCCCTTGTCGGGCTGGGCGAGGTGGTGGCCGTGCACCTCGATCTCGGCGCCGAAGAACGGGGTTCGCACCTTCGTGCCGATGAGGTGCTTGTGCGGCCCCTCAGGGTGCGTGACGATCGCGACGCAGGCGGGAAGCAGCTCGGGACGCGTGGTCTCGATCGTGATCGAGCCGCTGCCGTCCGCGAACGGGAAGTCGATGGTGTGATACGCCGCCTGCTGGTCGCGGTCTTCGAGCTCGGCCTGGGCGATGGCTGAGCGGAAGTCGATGTCCCACAGGGTGGGGGCGAGCGACTGGTAGGCCTCACCGCGCTCGATGTTGCGCAGGAACGCCAGCTGACTCTGACGGATGGTGTCGCTGGAGATGGTGCGGTAGGTCTGGGTCCAGTCGACGCTCAGGCCGAGCTGACGGAAGAGCGCCTCGAAGTGCTTCTCGTCTTCCGCGGTCAGTCGCTCGCAGAGCTCGATGAAGTTGCGACGGCTGATCGGCAGCTGGTCGGCGGCGCGACTCGACTTGTTGTCCCCACCCTCGAACGGCGGGGTGAAGTCGGCCTGGTAGGGGAGCGAAGGATCGCAGCGCACGCCGTAGTAGTTCTGCACGCGCCGCTCGGTGGGCAGGCCGTTGTCGTCCCATCCCATGGGGTAGAACACGTTCTTGCCGCGCATGCGCTCGAAGCGCGCCTTGACGTCGGTGTGCGTGTAGGAGAACACATGGCCGATGTGCAGGCTGCCCGATGCCGTGGGCGGAGGCGTGTCGATCGAGTAGACCCCGTCACGACCCGACTCGGCAGCGCGTACGCGGTCGAACAGGTAGGTGCCGCGGTCGCCCCACGCCTGTCCCCACTTCGCTTCGAGGCCTTCGAGAACGGGCTTGTCGGGAATCTGATTCTGAACCGAGTCAGCAGGCATGAAGGTCTCCTCGAGCGATGTATGCGGCACTGTGTGAGCGTGCCTGAATGTGGATTGTGTCCCACAGTCTAGTCGTCGGGCCGCTCTGTCGCCGGGGAGTGGCGGCGCGAGTGCGACGGCTCATGTCACGGGACGATCCGATGCTCCGCCGAGCCTCTAGAATTGGATCGAGTCCAAGAATCGACGCGTCCGCGTCGCCTCCCGCATTCCCCTCCTGAGGAACAGCATGCCCTTCTCCTTCCTGCGCCGCGCGATCCCGATCGGTGCCACTGTGGCCGTGAGCGCGCTCCTGCTCAGCTCCTGCGCCGCACCGTCGTCGAGCGACGAGGGTGCTGAGGTCGTGTGGTCGATCGAGGGTGCGAACCTGTCGGCCGGTCACATGGACCCCCAGATCAGCCAGCTCGACGTCTCCGCGATGGTGCAGCGCAACGTGCTCGACTCGCTCGTCTTCCAGGAGGACGACGGCTCGTTCACTCCCTGGCTGGCCGAGGACTGGACGGTGTCCGAGGACAGCACGGAGTACACGTTCACGCTCCGCGACGACGTGACCTTCACCGATGGCGAGCCCTTCGACGCCGAGGCCGTCAAAGCCAACTTCGATCGCATCGTCGACCCGGCGACGAAGTCGGCCCAGGCCGCCAGCATGCTGGGTGCCGACTACTACGAGGGCACCGAGGTCGTGGACGATCACACCGTCACCGTGCGCTTCAACCAGCCGTACGCGCCGTTCCTCCAGGCGGCCAGCACACCTCTGCTCGGCTTCTACTCGCCGGCCGTCCTCGAGAACTCGGCCGACCAGCTCAAGGCGGGAGGCCCAGGCGTCACGGTGGGCACCGGCCCGTTCGAGCTCACCGAGTACACGCCCGATCAGGAGATCGTCTACACCCGCAACGACGACTACGCCTGGGGCCCCCATGGCGAGAAGGCTCCGAAGTTCGAGACCCTCCGTGTCGACATCCAGCCGGAGGCCTCGGTGCGCACCGGCGTCGTGCAGAGCGGCGAGGCCGACCTCGCCAGCAACATCCCGCCGAACCTCGCGCAGGATCTCGGTGACGGCGTCACCGTGGACTCCGTCGAATATCCGGGACTGCCGTATTCGCTCTACCTCAACGAGAAGAACGGCGTGTTCGCGGACGAGAAGGTGCGGCAGGCGTTCGCTCGCGGCATCGACGTCGACGCCGCCGTCGAGGAGATCTTCTTCGATCAGTTCCCCCGCGCATGGAGCGTCCTCGGTTCGACGACTCCCGGATACGACGCGTCGCTGGAGGGCAGCTGGCCCTTCGACCCGCAGGCGGCGAACGCCCTCCTCGACGAGGCGGGGTGGACGGAACGCGACAGCGACGGCATCCGCATGAAGGACGGTCAGCGCCTCTCGGCGCGGTGGATCGCGTGGACGCCGGTGCCCGACGACCGCGCGGCGCTCGCCAACGCCATCCAGTCCGACCTCGCCGGCATCGGGTTCGAGGTCGTGCGAGAGGTGCTGGAGCCGGGTGCCTACAACGAGCAGTACGAGCCGAAGACCTTCGATCTGACCGATTGGGGCTTCTCGGGCGTCGACCCCGACTTCCTCCGCTCGCACCTGCACACCGACGGGTTCCAGAACGCCTCGCAGGTGTCTGATCCGCAGATCGACACGCTGCTCGATCAGGGTGTCGCCTCGAACGATCAGACCGCGCGCACGGCCATCTACGACGAACTGCAGCAGTGGAACGCGGTGTACACGGCGATCGTGCCGCTGTACAGTCCGTCGGCCATCACCGCCGTGGGCGAGCGCCTCACCGGACTCTCCTACGACCTCTACGGTCGCCCGCTGTTCTACGACGCGAGCGTCGACTGACGGGACCGGCGAGCGCCCTCCGCGGGGCCGCTGCGGTATCGTTCGTGAGCGAGTGCCGCACGCCGGAGGGCGCTCAGCAGTCGTCGGGAGGGCGCCAACGGTGAAGTCAGCGCTCACCCGCATCGGCGGCCTCCTCGCCTCCGTGGTCATCGTCCTGTGGGGCGCCGCCACCCTGGTCTTCCTCGCCTTCCGCGTGATCCCCGGTGATCCGGTGTCGGTGATGCTCGGGCCCCAGGCCCAGGTGAGCGAGGCCGTCAAGCAGAGCATCCGCGTCGAGCTCGGTCTCGACCGGCCACCGCTGGAGCAGTACCTCTCGTTCATCGGCCAGCTCGCCAGGGGCGATCTGGGGGAGTCGTATCAGCTGCGGATGCCGGTCACCGAGGTGATCGGTCGCCAGCTGGGCTCGACGCTGCAGCTGTCGGCACTGGCGCTGATCATCGCCGTCCTTCTCGCGCTGGCCGTCTCGCTGCTCGCGCGGTCTCCCGGGTCACGTGCCGTCGCCGCCGGAATCGAGCTGATCATCCTGTCGTCGCCGGTCTTCTGGATCGGGCTCATCCTGCTGACCGTCTTCGCCTTCGGCCTCGGGTGGTTCCCCGTCTCCGGCGCACGCAACCCCGCGACCGTGGTGCTGCCCGCGATCACGCTGGCGCTCCCGGTGGCCGCGCTCCTCAGCCAGGTGCTGCGCGACGGTCTCACTCAGGCCGAGAGGATGCCGTTCGCCGAGACCGTGCGAGCGCGCGGGGCGAGCCCGTCGTGGTTCACTCTCCGGCACGGACTGCGTCACGGGGCGGCCAACGCCGTCACGCTCGCCGCCTACCTGACCGGATCGGTCTTGGGAGGAGCGGTGCTGGTCGAGACCGTCTTCGCTCGCGCCGGCCTCGGTCGCGTCACGCTCTCGGCGATCGGCAACCGCGATCTGCCGGTGATCACCGGGATCATCCTGCTCAGCGCCCTCGTCTTCGTCGTCATCAACATCCTGGTCGAGGTTCTGCACCCCCTGATCGATCCGCGTCTTCGGACGTCCGATCGGAGCGCTCGATGAGACGCGCACAGCTCGTGGTCCTCTGGTGCGCGGTGGCCGTGCTCGCCGTCCTCGCCGTCGCCGCCGCATTCCCCGGTGTGCTCTCCACTCACGACCCGCTGCAGACGGACGTCAGGAGCGCCCTTCTCCCTCCGAGCGCAGAGCACCTCTTCGGTACGGACCAGAGCGGGCGAGACGTGTACTCGCGGGTCGTCTTCGGCGCCGGTCGATCGATCGGGATCGGCCTGCTGGCGACGGCCATCGCGCTGACCGGCGGGCTCGTCATCGGCGCCCTCGCCGGCCTCGCGCCTCGAGCCGTGGACACCGCCCTGATGCGGGTGAACGACGTGCTGATGGCTTTCCCCGAGTTCCTCGTCGCGCTGGTGGTCGTCGCCGTCCTGGGTCCGGGGCCGGTGAACATCGCGATCGCGGTGACGCTCGCCGCCGTGCCCGTGTACATCCGACTCGCGCGCGTGCAGACGCGCACGCTGCTCGGTGCGGAGCACGTCGAGGCCGCACGGATCCTGGGTGTGCCACCGGTGCCCGCCTTCGTCAGACACGTCGTCCCGGCCGTTCTCGGATCGCTCAGCGTGCTCGCCACGATCGGCATCGGTTCGAGCATCCTCGCGGCGGCAGGGCTCAGCTTCCTCGGTCTGGGCCCCTCGGAGCCCACCCCCGAGTGGGGGCTGATGCTGGCCGGCGGACGCAACGTCCTCGGGCAGGCATGGTGGATCGCCGTGTTCCCCGGAGTCGCGATCACGGTCACCGTGATCGCCGCCACGATCGTGGGTCGTACGCTTCGAGCGGGAGCGGAGGGCCGGACACTGTGAGCGACGCCGTGCAGTTGGAGGGGCTCCGCATCGACTTCGGCGCGGAGCCGGTGGTCGACGGGGTCTCCCTGACAGTCGCGCCGGGCGAGTGCGTCGCGATCGTCGGAGAGTCCGGCGCCGGCAAGTCGCTCACGGCGCGCGCGCTGCTGGGACTCACACCGGCGGATGCTCGGGTGCGTGTCGATCGTCTCGTGATCGACGGTGCGGAGATCGTCCGGTTCGACGAGCGACGGTGGCGAGCCCTGCGCGGAGCGCGCATCGCGCTCGTCTCGCAGGACGCGCTGGTGTCCCTCGACCCGCTGCAGCGCGTCGGGTCGAGCGTGGCCGAGCCGCTGCGGCTGCATCGCCTCGCATCGGGTGCCTTGGAGCTGCGTGAGCGCGTGCGAGAGCTGCTGCGACGGGTGTGGATGCCGGAGGTCGACCGGCGTGCGCGGCAGTACCCGCACGAGCTCTCCGGGGGGCTCAGGCAGCGGGCGCTCATCGCCTCGGCGATCGCCGCGTCACCGGCGGTGCTGGTGGCCGACGAGCCGACGACGGCGCTCGACGCGACCGTCCAGGCCCGCATCCTCCGACTTCTCAGGGACATCGCCGACGACGGCACCGCGGTCGTGTTCATCAGTCACGATTTCGCCGCGGTCCGGCGCATCGCGGATCGGGTGCTGGTCATGAGGCATGGCGCGGTCGTCGAATCCGGCCCCGTGGCGCAGGTTCTGGGGGCTCCGGCCCATGAGTACACGCGGCAGCTGATCGCGGCGACGATCCACGAGCCGAGGGGAGAGCAGAGCGGTGAGTCGACGCCGGTGCTCGTCGCGAGCGGACTGTCGAAGGCCTTCGGCGGCATCGATGCGGTGCGTGATGCGACGTTCACGGTGTCCGAGGGGCGCACGCTCGGGATCGTGGGCGAATCGGGTTCGGGCAAGACGACCCTCGCCCGGATGATCGTGGGCGTCGAGCGACCGGATGCGGGTGAGCTGCGCTGGATCGGCGACCGTCGGGTGCAGCTCGTGCACCAGAACCCGCTCGGCGCATTCGACCCGCGGTGGACCGTCGGGCGGTCGCTGCGCGAGGCTCTCGCGGCAGGAGGCGTGCCTCGCGCGAAGCGCGCCGAACGGGTGGCAGAGCTGCTCGCCGAGGTCGACCTCGATCCGGCGCTGGCTGCGCGTCGGCCGATCGCGCTGTCGGGCGGTCAGCGGCAGCGGGCGGCGGTCGCCCGTGCTCTCGCCGCGGAGCCCGAGGTGCTGATCCTCGACGAGCCCGTATCGGCGCTCGACCCCTCTGTGCGCGAGAGGGTGCTTCAGCTGCTGCTGAGACTCCAGCGTGAGCGTCGGCTGACGATGGTGTTCGTGTCGCACGACCTCGATGTGGTCGGGGCGGTGGCCGACGAGGTGCTCGTCATGCAGGAGGGCGTCGTCGTCGAGCAGGGCGCGGTGGCGGATGTCTTCGCGTCGCCGCAGCATCCGTTCACCCGCGAGCTGCGGGAGGCGAGCGGCTGACCGGTGCTGTCCGCCGGTGCCCTCGCTCGACTGCTGTCGTTCAGTCCTTGACCTGGATGCCGATTCCGGCGGCGAGGATCGGTGCGAGCTGCTGCACCTGGAAGCTGTCGAGAGTGGTTCCGCGAAGGCTGTTCGCGTCGAGGAAGGTGGCGGCGTCGAGTCCTCGCAGATCGACGTCGGCCGCCTTCATCCCGCGGGGATCGACCTCCTCGCTGCGCGTGCCGGTGACGCGGACGCGGGTCAGCTCGGCCTGGGGCATGTCGAGCGTGCGGATGCTGCATCCGTCGATCTCGAGGTCGGCGACCTTCGCGCCACCGAGGTTCAGGTAGTCGATGCGCACGTCGCTGAGGGCCAGCTCGTCGATGCGGGCGCTGCTGAGGTCGAGCGTGCCGATGCGGCCGCCGCTGATGCGGACACGCCGGATGCCCGCGTCGCGCAGGCGCAGCGAGGCGATGCGGACGCCGGTCATCTCCACATCGATGAGCGTCGATCCGGTGAGATCGACCGCATCGGCATCGGCGGCTATCACGCACTGCTCGAGCGAGGAGTGCGCCAGGTCGGCGTCGCCCTCCAGCTCGAGGCGCACGGCGATGAGATCGGCGCCCCTGCGGGCCGTCGCCTCATCGAGGACGGGCGGGATGTCGGGAGTCGACACGCGGGGAGCGACGGGGGATTCGGCGGAACGGGCCATCCTCCGAGGCTAGGGGGTGCTGCCGACCTTGCCTGCGCGGTGGAGTCGCTCGGCCGAATCCGCTTCCCTCGGCCACTGTCGACGGATCGGGCCGAGGCAGGAGGATTCCACCGAGTGAGGAACCGTGCGGGCACCGCCCACACTGGTTCTGCACGGCTCGCCCTCGCGAGTGGCTTCTGTCCGTTTTCGGCCGCAGAGCGGTCCCGAATCGGACTGAGGTCGCGCACGCGTCAGGCTGTGTCGGATGAGGACCACTGTCGACGATCTGCTCATCGATCTGCAGGAGCGCGGGGGAATCGCCCGTATCGCCGGTCTGACGGCTCGCGGATTCTCCGTCACGACGATCCGGGCCGCAGTCACGCAGGGGCTGGCCACACGACCACGCAGAGGCTGGCTGTCGTCGAAGACCGCTGACCCGCTTCTGCGGCGAGCGGCCGGTGACGGCGTGATTCTGACGTGCAGGACGCAGGCGAGCCGGCTCGGACTCTGGATCCACGACACGAAAGGGAGGCCGCACGTCGCGGTCGGGCCGAACGCCGAGGGCGGCCGTCATCCACACACCAAGGTCCACTGGGGGAGGCCGGTGGTCCCGCGGCATCCGGACGCTCTTGAGGATTCGATCGAGAACGTGTTGGCGTACATCGCCGAGTGCGAACCCTTCGAGCAGGCGCTGGCGACGTGGGAGTCTGCGCTGAACAAGTCGCTGGTGTCACTCGAACGACTGCGAGGTCTTGCCTGGAAGCCCGCGGCTCGACGGATACTCGAGCACGCGAGGCCTTTCGCGGACGCGGGCCTCGAGACCTACCTCCGCGTGCGTCTGCAATGGTTGCGAGTGCCGATCAGGGTGCAGATCTGGATCGCCGGGCATCGCGTCGACACCCTGCTCGGCGACCGGCTCGTCGTCCAGATCGACGGCTCGCACCACGTCGGAGCCCAGCGATCCGAGGACATCCGGCACGATGCCGAACTGCGACTCATGGGCTACCACGTGATGCGGGTCTCGTACACGCAGGTGATGTTCGAGTGGCCTGCGGTGCAGGACCTGATCATGCGCGCCGTCGCGCAGGGGCTTCATCGCCTGGGATGAGAACTTCCCGTCACTCGGAGGAATGCACCTGCCTCGGACGGATGCGAGCGATGAAGCCGACGGAAGCGGATTCTGCCGAAGGGCGAGGCACGCGACCCGCCTCCGCGCGTACAATGGACAGCACGAGCATCGATCCGGCCATCACCGGGGAGCTCTCGGAAGAACACCTCGGCGGGCTCGCCCTGACGAGGCAAGTAGAACCGAGCGGGGCAGGCCCGTCACAGCCGCAGTGAGAGTGGCTCCGCCGTGAGGCGCAGCACGCGAGGTGGTACCGCGGTCACGGAACGCCAGTCCGGATGATCGTCCTCGCAGCAGCATCCGCCACGACTCCTGCGAGACGACATGACATACCCCCGTTCCTCCTTCGGCCCCGCCGCCGACCCTTCGACGAGCTCAGGGACCCAGGCCTCCGTCGCACCGAGCCCTCGGTTCCCCGAGATCGAGCGCGACGTGCTCGAGTACTGGCACACGGATCAGACGTTCCGCGCCTCGATCGACCAGCGTGAGGGCAACGACGAATGGGTGTTCTACGACGGCCCGCCGTTCGCCAACGGCCTGCCGCACTACGGGCACCTGCTGACCGGCTACGCCAAGGACGTGTTCCCGCGCTTCCAGACGATGGTGGGCAAGAAGGTCGACCGTGTGTTCGGGTGGGACACCCACGGACTGCCGGCCGAGCTCGAGGCGATGAAGCAGCTCGGTATCACGGAGAAGAGCGAGATCGAGGCCATGGGCATCGATGTCTTCAACGCGAAGGCCAGGGACTCCGTGCTCGCCTACACGCACGAGTGGCAGGACTACGTCACGCGTCAGGCGCGCTGGGTCGACTTCGACCGTGGATACAAGACTCTCGACCTCGGGTACATGGAGAGCGTTCTCTGGGCGTTCAAGACGCTGTACGACAAGGGTCTCGCGTACGAGGGATACCGCGTGCTGCCCTA
Organism: uncultured Microbacterium sp.; assembly: GCA_963518515.1. Classification (GTDB taxonomy): domain Bacteria; phylum Actinomycetota; class Actinomycetes; order Actinomycetales; family Microbacteriaceae; genus Microbacterium. Next base: position 76,193 of record CAUQIW010000004.1, on the reverse strand, counting down.
CTGCTGGCGAGACGAGACGCCCCTGTCGGCCCACGAGCTGCGCATGGACGACGACGTCTACCAGGATCGGCAGGACCCGTCGGTCACCGTCACCTTCCCGCTCACCGGCGCGAAGGCGGAGGCGCTGGGACTCACGGCCGTGCGCGCGCTCGCGTGGACGACCACGCCCTGGACGCTGCCGACCAACCTGGCGCTCGCCGTGGGGCCGGACATCGAGTACGTCGTGCTGCCGGCAGGGCCGGGCGGCGCCGCGGATGTGCACCAGGTGGCAGGCACGGAGGATGCGGCGGTGGAGTCGTCCGCGCACCGCTACCTCCTCGCGCGCGAACTGCTCGGCGGGTACGCCAAGGACCTCGGTTACGAGTCCCTCGACGAGGCGCTCGCCGCCGTCGACGCGACCGTCCGCGGGGCCGACCTGCAGGATGTCACCTACGACCGGCTCTTCGACTACTACGCCGACGAGGAGACCTACGGCACCGAGAACGCCTGGCGGATCCTGGTCGACGACTACGTCACCACGACCGACGGCACCGGCATCGTGCACCAGGCGCCCGCCTACGGTGAGGATGACCAGCGGGTGGCCGGAGCGGCCGGCATCCCCACGATCCTGTCGCTCGACGACGGCGGACGGTTCCTGCCGAACGTCACCGACGTCGCCGGCGAGCTCTGGATGGACGCGAACACGCCCCTGATCCGCCTGCTGCGGGCCGAGGGTCGGCTGGTGCGCGAGCAGAGCTACGTGCACTCCTATCCGCACTGCTGGCGCTGCCGCAATCCCCTGATCTACAAGGCCGTGTCGAGCTGGTTCATCCGGGTCACCGACATCAAGGACGACCTGCTCGCCAACAACGAGCAGATCACCTGGGTGCCCGAGAACGTCAAGCACGGGCAGTTCGGGAAGTGGCTCGAGGGAGCACGCGACTGGTCGATCAGCCGCAACCGCTACTGGGGCTCGCCCATCCCGATCTGGAAGAGCGACGACCCCGAGTACCCCCGCGTCGACGCCTACGGCTCGCTCGGGGACCTCGAGCGCGACTTCGGCACCCTGCCGCGCAATCCGGAGGGCGAGATCGATCTGCATCGCCCGTACATCGACGAGCTCACGCGTCCGAACCCCGACGACCCGACGGGACGCAGCACCATGCGCCGCATCGAGGACGTGTTCGACGTCTGGTTCGACTCGGGGTCGATGCCCTATGCCCAGGTGCATTATCCTTTCGAGAACCAGGAATGGTTCGACTCGCACTCGCCGGCCGACTTCATCGTCGAGTACATCGGTCAGACCCGCGGCTGGTTCTACGTCATGCACGTGCTGTCGACCGCGCTGTTCGATCGACCGGCCTTCACGGGGGTCAGCTGCCACGGCATCGTGCTGGGCAACGACGGATACAAGATGTCGAAGTCGCTGCGCAACTACCCCGACGTCTCGGAGGTGCTCGATCGCGACGGCTCCGACGCGATGCGGTGGTTCCTGATGTCGAGCTCGGTGCTCCGAGGCGGCAACCTCGCCGTCACGGAGGAGGGCATTCGCGCGGGAGTCAGGGAGTTCCTGCTGCCGCTGTGGAACTCGTGGTACTTCTTCGCGACGTACGCGAACGCTTCGACAGGCTCAGCGCAGGCGCAGACAGGCTCAGCGCAGGCGCAGACAGGCTCAGCGCAGGCGCAGACAGGCTCAGCGCAGGTGCAGGCAGAAGGCGGCTACGAGGCGTCGTGGCGCACCGATTCCACCGACGTGCTCGACCGCTACATCCTCGCGCGACTCGGCGACCTGGTGCGCGATGTGCGCGCCGACCTCGAGGGACTCGACTCCACGACGGCATCCGCTCGACTCCGCGACTTCGCCGAGGTGCTGACCAACTGGTACATCCGTCGCTCGCGCGATCGCTTCTGGGCGGGCACGAGCACCGAGGCGTTCGACACGCTGTACACCGTGCTCGAGACGCTGACGCGCGTCGCGGCTCCTCTGGTGCCGCTCGTGAGCGAGCGCGTCTGGCAGGGGCTCACGGGTGGCCGCAGCGTGCACCTGCAGGACTGGCCCGACGAGTCCGCCTTCCCCGCGGCCGACGAGATCCGCGACGCGATGGATGCCGTCCGCGAGCTGTCGAGCGTCGGCAACGCGCTGCGCAAGAAGGAGAAGCTGCGCGTGCGCCTGCCGCTCGCCCGCCTCACCGTGGTGTCGCCGAACGCCGCCGATCTCGGACAGTTCGAGGACATCCTGCGGGAGGAGCTCAACGTCAAGTCGGTCGAGCTCGTCACGCTCTCCGAGTCCACGGCCCTGGACTACGGCATCGACCACCGTCTGAGCGTCAACGCCCGCGCCGCTGGCCCCCGTCTCGGCAAGGAGGTGCAGAAGGCGATCCAGGCTGCGCGCAGCGGCGACTGGTCCGAGGTCGACGGTGTCGTCACGGCCGGCGGCATCGTGCTCGCGCCCTCCGAGTACGACCTGGTGCTCGAGACCACAGGGCGGCCGGCGGGAGAGGCGCTCGCCATCGTGCCCAGCGGAGGATTCGTGCTCCTCGACACGCAGACCACGCCCGAGCTCGAGGCCGAGGGCCTCGCGCGCGATGTGATCCGCGTCGTGCAGGAAGCGCGCAAGAACGCCGATCTCGACGTCAGCGATCGCATCGTGCTGGCCCTCAACGTGAGCGCTGCGGACGCCGAGGCTCTGCAGGCCCATTCCGAGCTGATCGCGGGGGAGACCCTCGCCGTCGGCTTCGCGGTGCACGCCACCGACGATCTGCACACCCTGGTCCAGGACGTGACGAGCCCCGGCGACGGTGTCTTCCGCAGCGGCGCGACGGCGCTCGGGGTGGACAAGCGCCCGATCATCGTCACGATCGACCGCAACATCGAGGGAGTCCGCGCATGAGCGCACGCGACAGGGCGGATGCCGTCTACGAGACGCTGCTCGCACGGGCGGGGGAGCGGTGGGTGCAGCCCCGCAAGGAGCGCACCGCCCGGATCCTCGCGTTCCTCGACGACCCCCAGCGCACGTACCGCGTGGTGCACATCACCGGCACCAACGGCAAGACCTCGACGGCGCGCATGATCGAGAGCCTGCTGCGCGCCCACGGGCTCCGCACGGGTCTGTTCACCAGCCCGCACCTCGAGCGGTTCACCGAGCGCATCATGATCGACGGCGAGCCGATCGACGACGCGGCCGTCGCCGATGCCTGGGACGAGATCGAGCCGTTCGTGGGGATCGTCGACGCCGAGCTCGAATCGCAGGGCGAGGAGCCGCTGACCTTCTTCGAGCTGCTCACGGTGCTCGCATTCGTCGCCGTCGCGGATGCCCCGGTCGACGTCCTCGTGCTCGAGGTGGGGATGGGCGGGGAGTGGGATTCGACGAACACGGCTGACGGCGACGTAGCCGTGTTCACCCCCATCGCCATCGATCACGCCGACAGGCTCGGCGACACGGTCGCGAAGATCGCCGAGGTGAAGGCGGGGATCATCAAGCAGGGCGCCGCCGTCGTCTCCGCTCAGCAGCCGGAGGAGGCAGCGGCGGTCCTTCGACGGGTCGCGGCCGAACAGAGCGCGACCATCGCGTTCGAGGGGGCCGAGTTCGGTCTCGCCGATCAGAAGCTCGCGGTCGGCGGTCAGCTCCTGACCATCCGTGGTCTCGCCGGGGAGTACGTCGAGGAGTACCTGCCGCAGTACGGCGCCCACCAGGGGCACAATGCCGCGCTCGCGGTCGCGGCCGTCGAGTCGCTCATCGGAGGTGCCTCCCAGCGGATCGCCGACGACATCGTGTCCGAGGGGCTGCAGGGCGCGACCTCGCCGGGGCGTCTCCAGCTGCTCGGCATCGCACCGACGGTGGTCGTCGACGCCGCGCACAACCCGCACGGCGCGGCCGCGCTCGCCCAGGCGATGGACGACAGCTTCGACTTCGACGAATGGGGTGTCGTCCTCGGCGTGCTCGCCGACAAGGATGCCGCGGGAATCGTCGCGACCCTCGCTCCCGTCGCCGCCCATGTGTTCGCCACGGCACCGGACTCCGATCGCGCGAGCGACGCCGACGCCATCGCCGATCTCGTGGAGCTCGCGGGTCAGCGAGCCACCGTGCACGCCACCCTCTCGGAGGCAGCGGATGCCGCGCGCGAATGGGCCGCGTCATCCGATCGCCGTGCCGTCGTGATCGCGGGCTCCGTGGTGCTCGCCGGAGAGGCGATCGCCCTCGCCGAGCAGGAGGACTGGAAGTCCGGGTGGCGCGCGTGAGCGACGACTCCGTTCCCGCCCCACGGACTCGCAGGCCGCGTGCGCCACGGACGCTCGTGCAGAAACTGGCGCCGATCGTGCTGGGCTTCGAGTCGATCGTGGTGTTCCTCGCCGGTCTCACGGTCTTCGGGCTGAACACGCTGCCCGCCGGCATCCCCCAGTGGTGGGGGATCGTCGGCGGCGCGGTCGTGGGATTCGCCTGCATCGTCGTCGCCGGCATGATCACAAAGCCGTGGGCGATCCCTGCCGGATGGGTGATCCAGGGGATCGTCGCGCTGTCGGCCATCCTCGTCCCCGCGATCCTCCTCGTGGTTCTGATTTTCGGCGGCATGTGGGGGTATGCGACGATCATGGGGGCTCGAGTCGACGCACGTCGCCCGGCCGGGCCCGCGACCGAGACTCAGACAGAGAGTGAATGACATGGCCACTGAAGAAACCCTCGTCCTCGTCAAGCCGGACGGCGTCGCCCGCGGCCTCACCGGCGCGATCCTCGCGCGCATCGAGTCGAAGGGCTATGCGCTCGTCGACATCCGTCTCGTCGAGCCCGACCGCGATCTGCTCGCCGAGCACTACGCAGAGCACGAGGGCAAGCCGTTCTACGAGCCGCTCCTGGAGTTCATGCTGTCCGGTCCGTCCGTGGCCATCCGCCTGGCGGGAAACCGCGTGATCGAGGGCTTCCGATCGCTCGCGGGGACGACCGACCCGACGACGGCCGCTCCCGGCACGATCCGGGGCGACTTCGGCCGCGACTGGGGTCTCAAGGTTCAGCAGAACCTGGTGCACGGCTCCGACAGCCCCGAGTCCGCCGCGCGCGAGCTCGGCATCTGGTTCGACTGACTCGCAGACCGCACGAACGAAGCCCGCCGCGTCATGCGGCGGGCTTCGTTCGTATTCGCGTCGAGGTGGAGTGCAGATCAGAAGATCATGCCGACGACCTCACCGAGGAGGTCGAGTCCGCGCAGCTGGGCGAGGAGGATCACGACGGCGTAGGCGAGGATGGTCGCCAGCGGGACCCAGACCATGAGCTTCGCGGCCGATTCCGTGACCTTGGGGTTGCGGCTGAAGGTTCCGTTGCGGCCCAGGTGAACCATGGTCGCGAGGAACGTCGGGATCGTCACCGCCCACGTGAGCATGCACCACGGGCACAGCACGCCGAGGTTGGGCGCGTACAGGCTCTGCCCGATCAGCCAGCAGACGAATCCCAGGGCGAACGTGACGCCCACGCCGAACAGCGCCCAGAACCACCGGGCGAAGCGGGCGCCGGCGAGGATCGCGACGCCGACGACCATCGGAGCCATCCACAGGGTGAGCCCGAGAAGGGGATTCGGGAATCCGAAGACCTCGCCCTGCCAGGACCCGAGATTCTTGCCGCACTGGATCATGACACTGACGTTGCAGCTGAGATCCGCATCGGGATTCTCGAGCTGGATGAACTTGTCGATCGTGAGCTGGAAGGCGGCGAGCCAACCCAGGACACTGGCGATCATCAGCCAGATGGCAAAGGCAATGGGGCGGGTGCGCTGCTCGCTCATATGTGGATTATCTCAGCGGATGCTATGCGACGGACGTGAAGCCGCGATCACGGCGTGTGGGGCAGGATGCCGCGAACCGACCCACTTGGTGCGATAATGGCCTGTGATGCACCGCCCGACCCTGTCGGGGCCGGCATCGACGAAGACTTCGGGGCCGGATGCCCCACGTGATCAGAGCCATGAGCCGGTCACACACCGAGTGAGTTCGCGACACCCAGGTGTCGCACGAGATTTCGCGGAGCATTCAGTGCCCGCGCGAGGAGCACGCCAGAGATGGCCGATGAGAACAATGACTACGACGCCCCTACCCTCGACTTCTCTGCGGATGCTGACGCACCCGCAGAGGTAGCTCCGGAGGTTCCCGCTCCCGACACGGTGCCGGATTCGCCGGAGGCCCCGGAGAACGAGGATGCCGGCAGCGGACCCGCCGTCGACGTCGACGAGGCCACCGCAGCCGCTGAGGCGCCTGCCGAGGCCACCGCAGCCGCTGAGGCGCCTGTCGAGGACGAGGCAACTGCTGAGGCGCCTGTCGAGGACGCGGAGCCGGCCGCTGCCGAGGAGGCACCCGTCGCTCCTGGTGCAGACGAAAACGCCCCGGTCGCCGGAGCCCCCCAGGCCGGAGCCCCCGAGGTCGACTCCGACGTCGAGAAGGTCCCTGCGCCCGAGGCCGAGCCCGAGGCGGTCGCGGAGCCGGCTCCGCTGACCGCCGTGTCGCTCGGCCTGCTTCCCGAGGTCTTCGTATCCCAGGTGTCGACGCAGCTGCACTTCTACGCGCCCGAGGTCGTGCCGCTGCCGGCGCGTCCCGGGCGTGAGCGCATCTTCGACCGGATCGCCGAGCGCGACCAGGACGAGACGGGATCCGCACGCCGCGGTCGCCGACGTCGTGGCGGCGAGGAGAGCGAACCCCGCGATGACCGTCGTGACGAGCGTCGTGACGACCGCCGCGATGAGCCGCGTCAGCGTCAGCGCGTGGTCGAGTACATCACCGAGCCCAAGGCGATCAAGGGATCGACCCGTCTCGAGGCGAAGAAGCAGCGCCGCCGCGACGGCCGCGACGCCGGTCGTCGCCGTCCCGTGGTCACCGAGGCCGAGTTCCTCGCCCGTCGCGAGTCGGTCGACCGCAAGATGGTCGTCCGCTCCAAGAACGGTCGCACGCAGATCGGCGTGCTCGAGGACGGCGTGCTCGTGGAGCACTACGTCGCTCGCAACCAGGACGCCTCGCTCATCGGCAACGTGTACCTGGGCCGCGTGCAGAACGTCCTCCCCAGCATGGAGGCCGCCTTCGTCGACATCGGCCGCGGCCGCAATGCCGTGCTCTACTCGGGCGAGGTCGATTGGGACGGTGTCGAGACGGGCAACCAGCCGCGTCGCATCGAGCTGGCGCTCAAGGCCGGCGACCGCGTTCTCGTGCAGGTCACGAAGGACCCGGTGGGCCACAAGGGCGCCCGTCTGACCAGCCAGATCTCACTTCCGGGGAGGTACCTCGTGTACGTGCCTGGCGGATCGATGAACGGCATCAGCCGCAAGCTGCCCGACAACGAGCGGGCACGCCTCAAGCGCATCCTCAAAGAGGTGCTGCCCGAGTCGTCCGGCGTCATCGTGCGCACCGCGGCCGAGGGCGCGACCGAGGATCAGCTCACCCGCGACGTGCAGCGCCTCACCTCGCAGTGGGAGCACATCCAGAAGCAGGTCGCCAACCAGCAGGCGCCTGCGCTCCTGCACGCCGAGCCCGACCTCCTGGTCAAGATCGTGCGCGATGTCTTCAACGAGGACTTCACCAAGATGCTCATCCAGGGCGAGGAGTCCCAGCAGACGATCCGCGCGTACCTCGAGAGCGTCGCCCCCGATCTGCTCGAGCGCGTGGAGTCCTATGAGGACGAGACCGATCCGTTCGACGCGTTCCGCATCACCGAGCAGATCGAGAAGGCGCTCGACCGCAAGGTGTGGCTGCCGTCGGGCGGTTCGCTGGTCATCGACCGCACCGAGGCGATGACGGTCGTCGACGTCAACACCGGCAAGTTCGTCGGATCCGGCGGCAACCTCGAGGAGACGGTCACCAAGAACAACCTCGAGGCCGCGGAGGAGATCGTCCGTCAGCTGCGCCTGCGCGACATCGGCGGCATCATCGTCGTCGACTTCATCGACATGGTGCTGGAGTCGAACCGCGACCTCGTGCTCCGTCGTCTGATCGAGTGCCTGAGCCGCGACAGGACGAAGCACCAGGTCGCCGAGGTGACCTCGCTCGGCCTCGTGCAGATGACGCGCAAGAAGCTGGGCCTCGGTCTGCTCGAGACGTTCAGCGAGGCCTGCGAGGTGTGCGCCGGACGCGGAGTGGTCGTGCACCACGATCCCGTCGTGCGGCACCGCTCGAACGGCAACGGGAACAGCAGCAACAACGGCAACTCGCAGCAGAACCGCCGTCAGCGCGGTGGCAGCGGTCAGAACCAGACCCCGCCGCCCGCCTCGGGAACCACGCACAGCATCCCCGAGGGAGCCAAGTCGGCTCTGGCGCAGATCGCCGCGTCGACGCTGGTCCCGGCGGCGGATGACGTCGTCGAGGTCGCGGTGGCGGTCGTCGAGCCCGAGACGTCAGCGGCCTCTGCGCAGGACCGCCCGAAGAAGCCCCGCAAGAAGCGCGGAGGCGACCGCAAGGGACCCAAGTCCCCGGCCGAGGCTCTGCTCGACTCGGTGCTCGACGCTCTTCCCGAGCCGAAGGCGCCCGGTCAGGGACGGGGGCGGCGCCGTGTGACGACGGCGGCTCTGACCGGCACCCCGGTCTCGGTCAACTCCGAGCCGTCAGCGTCGGTCCCTGGCGCGGACGCGTAGTCCAGAGGCGATCAGCCTGCGCACCAGCTCCTTGCCGTCGACGTGTCGAGCGCCGGCGGCGATGAGCTGGGGCACGAGCTCCTCCGGCACGTCATAGTGATCGAGGTCGAAGGCGCGGCTCGGCACGTCGTGCGCTGCGGCGAAGGCGTGCAGCTCGTCGATGCTCTCGTCGCTCACGAGATGAGCCCACAGCCGTCCATGGGCCGGCCAGCGGGGATCATCGACGAGAACGGTCATCTCGACAGCCTAAGCCGGACACACCAGTGCAGACGTTTTGCCACAGTGTCCGGCATCCGGTAAAGTAGTCCCTTGGTGCGTATGCCGCGTCGTCCTGGACGGTCGTCGCGGAGAGTCTTGCATTCGTGCCCGTCGCCCCGCGACGCATGCAAGCAACAGTCTTCCCGTGAGATCTCGGAGCCGCGAGCTCCCCAACGAAACAGGTATGAAGTGGTTTACGCAGTAGTGCGCGCCGGTGGGCGGCAGGAGAAGGTCGAGGTCGGCACGATCGTTCAGCTCGACCGTGTCAAGGCTGCCCAGGGCGAGAAGATCGAGCTGGCCGCAGTGCTGCTCGTCGACGGCGCCACGGTGACCACCGACGCCGACACGCTGGCGAACGTGAAGGTCACCGCCGAGGTCATCGGCAACCTCCGCGGCCCGAAGATCATCATCCAGAAGTACAAGAACAAGACCGGCTACAAGAAGCGCCAGGGGCACCGTCAGGAGCTCACGCGCGTCAAGATCACCGGCATCAAGTAAGACCGAGGAGAGACCAGGACATGGCACATAAAAAGGGCGCAAGCTCCACCCGCAACGGTCGTGACTCCAACGCACAGCGTCTTGGTGTCAAGCGCTTCGGTGGTCAGCAGGTTCTCGCCGGCGAGATCATCGTCCGCCAGCGTGGCACGCACTTCCACCCCGGAGTGAACGTCGGCCGCGGTGGCGACGACACGCTGTTCGCACTGGCCGCCGGCGCGGTCGAGTTCGGCGCGAAGGGCGGCCGCAAGGTCGTCAACATCGTCGCAGCTGCTGAGTGATCACAGCGCACGACTAGACATCCGGTTCGGGGCGGGCTTCGGCTCGCCCCGAACTTCTTTATGAGGAGAGAGACATGGTCACCTTCGTCGACACCGTGACGCTGCATCTGCGCGCGGGCAAGGGCGGAAACGGCTGCGTCTCTGTTCACCGCGAGAAGTTCAAGCCGCTCGGCGGACCCGACGGCGGCAACGGCGGAGACGGTGGAGACATCGTGCTCGTCGCCGACTCTCAGACCGGCACGCTGCTGACGTATCACCACTCGCCGCACCGCAGCTCGGGCAACGGCGGGCCCGGCATGGGCGATCACCGCTCCGGGTTCCTCGGCGAGACCCTCGAACTGCCGGTTCCGGTCGGTACCGTCGTGAAGAACCCCGCTGGCGAGGTGCTGATCGACATGATCGTGCCCGGCGAGCGGTTCGTCGTCGCGCAGGGCGGACACGGGGGCCTGGGCAACGCCGCCCTCTCCAGCCCGAAGCGCAAGGCGCCGGGGTTCGCGCTGCTCGGCACGCCAGGGCAGGAGGGCGATGTCGTCCTCGAGCTCAAGACGGTCGCCGACGTGGCACTGGTCGGCTACCCGTCGGCCGGCAAGTCGAGCCTGATCGGCGCGATCTCCGCGGCGCGTCCGAAGATCGCCGACTACCCCTTCACCACACTGCACCCGAACCTGGGCGTCGTGCAGGCCGGAGAGTCGCGGTACACGGTCGCCGACGTGCCCGGTCTGATCGAGGGCGCGAGCGAGGGTCGCGGACTGGGGCTGGAGTTCCTCCGCCACGTCGAGCGCTGCTCCGCTCTGCTGCACGTGCTCGACTGCGCCACCCTCGAGCCGGATCGTGACCCGATCTCCGACCTCGACGTGATCCTGGCGGAGCTCGCGGCGTACGAGGTTCCCGAGGGCCAGACGCCCCTCCTCGAGCGCCCGCAGCTCATCGCGCTCAACAAGATCGACGTTCCAGAGGCCCGCGACCTGGCCGACATGGTGCGCCCGGATCTCGAGGCCCGCGGATTCCGGGTCTTCGAGATCTCCACCGTCTCGCACGAGGGTCTTCGGCCCCTCACCTTCGCGCTGGGCGAGATCGTCGACGCGCACCGGGCCGAGCAGGCGGCGAACGAGGTGCCGCGCGAGCGGGTGATCCTGCGCCCGAAGGGGTCGAAGAAGGGCTTCACGATCCGCGTCGAGGGCGGGACCTACGGCAACGTCTACCGCATCATGGGCGAGAAGCCGGTCCGCTGGGTTCAGCAGACGGACTTCCAGAACGAGGAGGCCGTCGGTTACCTCGCAGACCGCCTCGAGAAGCTGGGCGTCGAAGACGAGCTGTTCAAGCTCGGAGCGGTGCAGGGTTCCACCGTCGTGATCGGCGAGGGCGACAGCATCGTCTTCGACTGGGAGCCGACGATGACCTCGGCAGCGGAGCTCATGACCGCGCCGCGTGGCACGGACCCGCGTCTCGCACCCAATTCACGTCGCACGACGTCCGAGCGCCGTGAGACCTACTACGAGCGGATGGACGCCAAGGCCGAGGCTCGTGCGGAGGTCGAGATGCAGCGTCTCGCGGCATACCGCGAGGAAGACGAGGCGTGACCGCTCGCACCAGAGCCGATCTCGCCACGGCTTCGCGCATCGTCGTGAAGGTGGGCTCATCGTCGATCAGCGGCGAGGCGTCCTGGCGGATCCCCGTCCTGGTGGAGGCTCTCGCGGCCGCTCACGGTAGGGGAGCGGAGGTCATCCTGGTCTCCTCCGGGGCCATCGCCACCGGCATCCCGTTCCTGCGTCTCGATGCGCGTCCCACCGACCTGGCGACCCAGCAGGCCGCTGCCGCCGTGGGGCAGAACATCCTGGTGTACCGCTATCAGGAAGCCCTGAGGCCGTTCGACATCGTGGCGGGGCAGGTGCTGCTCACCACGGGTGACCTCGAGAACCCGACGTCGCGCAGCAACGCTCGCCGGGCCATGGAGCGCCTTCTGGGTCTGCGGATCCTCCCGATCGTGAACGAGAACGACACCGTCGCCACGCAGGAGATCCGCTTCGGCGACAACGATCGACTCGGAGCGCTGGTGGCTCAGCTCACGCAGGCCGACGCGCTCGTGCTCCTCAGTGACATCGAGTCGCTGTACACGAAGCCTCCCTCCGACCCGACCGCCGAGCCCATCGACGTCGTCGCGCCCGATGCCGACCTCTCGGGACTCGAGTTCGGCTCGACCGTCGTCAACAGCGTCGGCACAGGGGGAGCGGCGACCAAGGTGTCGGCCGCGCGGCTCGCCGCAGCCTCCGGCATCGGTGTGCTCGTCACCAGTGCAGACCTGGTCGATGCGGCGCTCTCGGGGGCTGAGATCGGAACCTGGTTCGAGCCCGCGCTCTCCTAGACTGGTCGGATGACCGACCAGACACCCCAGGTGCGCCTCGAGCGCGCCAAAGAGGCGTCCCGCGCCACCGCCGCACTGACGAGCGACGAGAAGGCCCGCGCCCTCGAGGCCGTCGCGGTCGCGCTCGAGCAGAACGCGGCGAGGATCATCGAAGCCAACGGTCGCGACGTCGAGCGCGGCAGGGCGGACGGCATCGGCGACTCCCTCATCGATCGTCTGCGTCTCGATGACACGCGTGTCGCGGCACTCGCCTCCGCCGTGCGCCAGGTGGCGGCACTGCCCGATCCCGTGGGCCGGGTCGTGGGCGGGCACCGGATGCCGAACGGCGTGGCGCTCGAGCAGATCAGGGTTCCGTTCGGCGTCGTGGGCGCGATCTACGAAGCGCGCCCCAATGTCACGGTCGACATCGCCGCTCTCGCTCTGCGTTCGGGCAACGCGGTCGTCCTCCGTGGAGGAAGTGCCGCGAAGGACTCGAACACGGTGCTGGTCGCGATCATGCGCGATGCACTCGACAGTGCGGGAGTCACCCCGGAGGCCGTGCAGACCGTGGATGACTTCGGCCGCGACGGTGCGAAGGCACTGATGCACGGGCGGGGCTTCGTCGACGTTCTCGTGCCCCGGGGCAGCGCAGGGCTCATCGAGACGGTCGTCACCGAATCCACCGTGCCCGTCATCGAGACCGGCGCCGGCAACGTGCACATCGTGCTCGACGAGACGGCTCCCGACGACTGGGCGTGCGACATCGTCGTGAACGCGAAGGTGCAGCGACCGAGCGTCTGCAACGCGGTCGAGACGGTTCTCGTACTGCGCCAGGCGGCGCCGCGTCTCGTGCCTCTCGTGGCCAGTGCCCTCCAGAGCGAGGGCGTCGCGATCCACGGTGACGACATGGTCGCGGGACTCGTGTCGAATGTGATCCCCGCAACCGAGGAGGACTGGGAGACCGAGTACCTCAGCCTCGACATCGCGATCAAGGTCGTCGACACCCTCGACGACGCGCTCGACCACATCCGGCGGTACAGCACAGGGCACACGGAATCGATCATCACGACCGATTCGCGCAACGCCGAGCGCTTCCTCGCCGAGGTCGATTCGGCGGTCGTGATGGTGAACGCCTCGACGCGCTTCACCGACGGCGCGGAGTTCGGCTTCGGCGCGGAGGTGGGCATCTCGACGCAGAAGCTGCACGCCCGCGGGCCGATGGGTCTTTCCGAGCTGACCAGCACCAAGTGGTTGGCGCGTGGAGCAGGGCAGACACGCGGCTGAGGGCTAGACTAGGTGGCGCTGTGGAGTCCCGCGCCACGCATGCACCCAGACACGAAACGGAGTCAGGATGAACCTCGTCGCACAGATCGCGATGGCCGCCGCCGAGACCGAGCACCACGGCAACGTCGCGCTCGAGACGCTGATCTTCGGGGTCATCGCCGCGATCGTGTTCGCCTTCCTCGGTCTGGTCACGCTGTCGTACAAGAACGTCGCCAACCGCCACTCCGCCAAGGCCGACGCCTGGGCCGCGAGGCACGGCAAAGACGGCCATGAGGCGGGACACGGCCACTAGGCCCGTATGGACGACACGACCTCGCGTCCTGCGCGCATCGGTGTGATGGGTGGAACTTTCGACCCCATCCACCATGGGCACCTGGTCGCCGCCAGCGAGGTCGCGCACTCGTTCGACCTCGACGAGGTCGTGTTCGTGCCCACCGGTCGCCCGTGGCAGAAGGCCGACGTCACGCCCAGCGAGCACCGCTACCTGATGACGGTCATCGCCACGGCGTCCAACCCCCAGTTCACCGTCAGCAGGGTGGACATCAACAGAGAAGGTCCGACGTACACGATCGACACTCTGCGCGACCTGAAGCAGGAGCGACCGGATGCCGAGCTCTTCTTCATCACGGGTGCGGATGCCGTGGCGCAGATTCTCAGTTGGAGGGACCATGATGAGTTGTGGGAGCTGGCGCATTTCGTCGCGGTCTCACGCCCGGGACACGTTCTGAGCACCGACGGGCTGCCCAGCGACAACGTCAGCCAGCTCGAGGTCCCGGCGCTGTCGATCTCCTCGACGGCCTGCCGCGCGCGGGTCAGTGAAGACGAGCCGGTCTGGTACCTCGTGCCGGACGGCGTCGTTCAATACATCGCGAAGCATCATCTGTATCGGAGCAAGGCATGAGTACATCGGATCAGCAGGGTCACGGTCCGCTGACGCGAAAGCAGCTGCGTGAGATCCGACTGACGGGTTCGACGCCGGTCATCACGCCCGAGGAGGCCGCGGCCGCCGCCGCGGTGAAGGCACCGCCCGTGCCTCCCCTTCCGCAGGCGCCTGAAGCGACCGATGCCGCGGAGAACGCCGAGGTCATCGAGGACGCCGAGGTCATCGAGGACGCTGAGGTCGCTGAGGTCATCGAGGATGCCGACGTTGTCGAGGACGCTCCTTCCGAGACCTCCGCATCGACGTCGGACGCGGCCGAGGGTGCAGTGCCGCTCACCCGCCGCCAGGTGCGTGAGCGCGAGCGTTCGATGAGCGGATCCGTGCCTGTGGTGGAGCAGAGCGATCCGGCCACGACCGACACGAGCGGCATCGACCCGGCGGATGACGACCTCCAGGACGAGTTCGTGGCGATGCCCGTGAGCGCGTCCCGCGCAGTCGACAGCGACGAGGTTCCCGTCATTGCGGAGATCGTCGAAGCCGACTCCGTGCCGACGGACGCCGACACGCACGGCGACCACCGCTTCGACGGCGAGACCGACCACGCCGCAGAGGGCGACGCCGAGCACCGCGATGACGACGACGCGGTCGCCGCCGTCGCCGCGCTCGGCATCGACGTGCCGACCGTCGACGAGCGCGACGACGAAGATGCCGCCGCCGAGGACGATGTGCTCGCCGATGTCGACGGGTCTGATGAGCCGGTGATCGGTGACGGCGAACGTCCCACCGTCAACTCCGCGTTCGGCCAGGAGATCCTGACCGACCCCGCTGCCGCGCAGAAGCCGTTCTCGCCGTCGTTCGACGAGCTGCTCACCGTCGGCGACTCCACCGGCTCGCAGCACATGGCACCCAACACCCTGATCTTCAATCCCGCGCCGGGTGACGGATCGCTGTCCGGTCCGGTCGCCTCGACCGGCGAGATCCTGGTGACCGGCTCCTACGAGCTTCCCAAGGGACTCGGCTCACAGGGGCACGCCCATGGAACCACCGACGGCAAGGACATCGATGCCGTCCTGATCGACGGCGAGCTCGCTCCGGCGTCGTCTCCCACGCCGATCGCCGCCAGCGCGGCCGTCAGCACCATCAAACCCGCCGGCGAGATCATCCGCCCGCCCGCCCCCGACAAGGGCAACAAACTCATGCTCATCCTCGCGATCGTGGCGGGCGGTCTCGCGCTCGCGCTGGGCGTGGCCCTGATCATCGCCTTCACCACGAATGTGTTCTGATGCAGTCACCTGAAACCGCCGAAGAAATGCTGCAGATCGCTGCAGACGCCGCTGTCTCGAAGGGGGGAGAGGACCTCGTCGCGCTGAACGTGTCGGAGCCGCTTCCGCTCGTCGACATCTTCCTGCTCGTCACCGGCAACAGCGAGCGCAACGTCGCCGCCATCGCCGACGAGATCGAGGACCGCCTCCTCGAGTCCGGTCACAAGAGGGTGCGCCGCGAGGGGCGCGCAGAGGCGCGCTGGGTGCTCCTCGACTTCGGTGACCTGATCGTGCACGTCTTCCACCAGGAGGAGCGGGTCTACTACGGACTCGAGCGCCTCTGGAAGGACTGCCCCGTGGTGCCGTTCGAGCTCTCCGAGACGCACGCAGACAACAGCTGACATGGCCGTCCACCTGGTCACCGGCGGCGGCTCCGGAATCGGGGCTGTGCTCGCCGAGCGTCTGCTCGACCGTGGTGACGAGGTCATCATCCTCGCCCGGGATGCGGGCCGTGCCCGACAGATCGCAGAGGCATCGCCTCGGGCGTCCGTGCTCGTGGGAGACCTCGCCACACCCGGACGATTGTCGTGGGCTCTGTCGAAGCAGGCGATGCCGGGCCGCATCGACTCGCTGGTGCATGCGGCCGGAGTCGTCGACCTCGGTGCCGTCGCCGATGTGCCTGCTGCTCTCTGGGAGAGACAGCTCGCGGTGAATCTGGTGGGTCCGGCAGAGCTGACGCGACTGCTGCTGCCGCTGCTGCGCATGTCGGCTGCCCGCATCGTGTTCGTCAATTCGGGTGCAGGCCTGCACGCTCACGCGAACTGGTCGGCATACGCCGCATCGAAGCACGGCCTGAAGGCTCTGGCCGACTCTCTGCGCGCGGAAGAGGCTGAGCACGGCATCCGGGTCACATCCGTGTACCCCGGTCGCACGGCCACTCCGATGCAGGAGCGCGTCCATCATCAAGAAGGACGCGAGTACGATCCCGCGCGATTCATCACCGCTGACGCTGTCGCCACGATGATCATCGCCGCTCTCGACATCCCCGATGACGCCGCACTCACGGACATGACGATCCGGCCCACCGGCTGATCCGCGACCGTTGCCGGCGCCCTAACCGAACCCTCCGACCTGTCAAGCCCCTGTCCGCGAGATCGCTCGCGCAGGAGGATCTTTCATGGGGAGAGAACCGTGGAGGGCTGTCAGATGGATCCGGAACCGAGATACGTGCTGAAGCGCGTCACTCCATCCGAATGGATTATCGAGGACCGACGCTACGAGAGCGACGATCCGCGTCACGTGGTCGCGTGCGTGTACGAGTATTCGGACACGGAGGTGGAGGTCGCGTGGCTGAGGGATCTGCCTCTCGCCCTGCGATACGCGAACGCTCAGGAGGTTCTGAACGAGGTCGCCCGCGTGCAGGATCCCAGCCGGGCCACTCGCCCCATCCCGATCCCGCACCTTCCGCCGCTCCTCGCGAGATGACGCGCGGAAGCAGCGGACCCGGACCGGGCCCGCTGCGCCAGGAAGGTCAGCTCGCGGCGTCCTCGCCCGGCTCTTCGGCGGCCACGCGATCAGCGGTCGCGCTGTCGATGTTCTCCGGGTTCGCGTCCCGGTCGATCACGTCCTCGCCGTCCTGCTCTCTGCGGGGGATGCCGTCACGCTGCTCATGATCCTCCGGAAGCGGGATCAGCGGCGGTGTCGAGTTCGACATGGTGTGCTCCTCTCGTCGTCTTCCGGGTCACGGTAGCGGCTCACTCGGTCGTCGGGGACAGGGTTGACCTCGACCATCGGGCACGGTACCGGCGGACGGCCGTCATCGTGAGCCAGAATGGTGCGATGCGACTGCACACCCGCACCCGCGGCTCGGGAGACCGTCATGTAGGTCTGATCCATGGCCTCGGCGCTGACGGCGCGACCTGGGATCCCCTCATCGATCGGATGCTCGCCACGGGTCTCTACACGGCCACCACCGTCGATCTACGCGGCCACGGAGTAAGCGAGCGCGCGTCTTCGTACGCGCTCCAGGATCTCGCGGACGACATCGTGGAGTCGCTTCCGGGCGGGTTGCACAGCGTGGTGGGGCATTCTCTGGGTGGAGCCGTGCTCGTGCGCGCGGTGGGTCGTCTGAAGCCGCAGCATGCGATCTACCTCGACCCCGGTTTTGGTCTCTCTCTTCCCACCACAGGCCTCGCAGGCCGTGCATTCTGGGCCGTGCCGGCTGTGACCCTCGGCATCGCCGCGCTTCGCCAGGGGCGACGCAGCGCATCGCAGCGCGCTGTCTATCCTCCCGAGATCCAGGCCGCTGTCCGTCGTGGCCAGGAGAGGTTCGACTCGAAGATGGCCATCGGAGTGTTCCGCGAGGTCGCTTTCCACCCGATCCCGATCTCGCGTCCAGGCGCTCCCTCGACGATCGTGCTGTCCGACGACTCGCCCGCCGTGCTGTCCGATGCGATGGCAGCGGATCTCGAGAACGCCGGATGGCGCATCCGGCGACTGGGCGGAATGCATCACGACATGCATCTCGAAGACGCCGAGCGTACCTTCGCCGCGATCTCCGACGTTCTCTGAACTGGTCGGAGCGGGATCAGACGGTCTCGGGGCGCTTCTTGCGGAACGGGCGCGCAGGCGTCTGCGGGCCGTCCCATACGGTGATGATGCCCCAGGCCACCGCGGCGAGCGGCACCGAGAGAACCGCGCCGACGATGCCTCCGAGGATCGTGCCCGCGGTCAGTGCGAGCAGGATGACGAGGGCGTGGAGCTTGAGGGACCGTGCCATCACGACCGGCTGCAGGAAGTTCCCCTCGAGCTGATTGACGAGCACGACGATGCCGACCACGATCAGGGCGGCGACAGGGTCGTGCGTGACGAGCGCGACAAGTGCCGCGAGGATGCCGGCCGCGGTGGCGCCGACCAGCGGGATGAACGCGGTGAGGAAGACGATGACGGCGAGCGGCACGGCGAGCGGGATCTGCAGGATCGCGAGTCCGATTCCGATGCCGAGGGCGTCGGCGGCGGCGACGATCGAGGTGCCGCGGACATACCCGCCGAACACGTCGACGGTCTTGTCGCCGATGCGGCGCGCGCGTGCGTAGCTCTCGCCGGTGAAGGGGCGCAGCAGGAACTCCCAGATACGCGGTCCGTCCTTGAGGAAGAAGAACAGCACCACGATCATCAGCGCGAGGCCGGTGAAGAAGCTGGCCGTCGCCGAGACGCCGGCGAGGGCGCCCTGCCCGAACGACGCGCTCGTCAGGAAGTCGCCCACGCTCGCCCAGACGTCATCGAGGTCGATGGAGCCGAAGTCGAACGGGAGGGTGTTGAGCCATGCCGTGACCTGCGAGATCCCGTCACTGGCGGAGTCGACGAGGTCATCCCATTGCGAGCGCACGGTCAGGACGATGACCCAGACGACGCCGCCCAGGATCACGAGGATGCCGATGAGAGCGATCCAGGTCGCGAGGATCGACGGCATCCCCCGCCGCCGCATCCAGGCGACCAGCGGATGGATCGCGCTCGCGAGGATCAGCGCGATCGTCACGGGGATGAACACGAGCGAGAGCTGGGTGATGACGAGAACGCCGACGGCGACCAGCGCGAGCACGATCAGCGTCTGCAGACTGCGCGTGGCCACGACGCCGAAACCGCGCGACCACAGCCTCGGCTGCTCCTCGGGGGCTGGCATCTCGAGTCGGAACAATCCCATGGCGCGCCTCTCGTCGTGCCGGCGCGTTCGCCGGGACTCACCAACTTAGCAATCCTCGGCGTGCTGGCGTGTCAGGCGACCATGATCACGAGCGTCGGCCGCGGCCCATCCGGGGTCACGGCGTGGGGTTGCCCTGTGAGGGGTCGATGGCGCCGCGAGCGGCGGATGCGGCGATGAACAGAGCGAGGAGCACGACGGCGGCAGCGACGAGCGACGCGCCGGCCCAGAGCTGGTCGATCGCGAAGCCGATGCCTCCGCCGAGCACGAACGCCACGAGCACGACAAGGTAGGCGCCCGCGGGACGCATGTGCTGCTGGCCGTCGTCGGAGATGCCTCGCCCGACGGCTCGTCCGACGAGACTCGCCGCCATCTGCACGACGGAGGTGACCGCGATGTTGCCGTAGAGCATCCCGGTCTCGCGGTGGAATGCGTTGCCCTGTGCGCCCGCGATGAAGCTCACGGCCCAGGCCACGATCCACGGGTCCGCGATCTTCAGGCCGCTGAGCGCGGCGAGCACCGCGACCGCGGCGAACTCGAAGACGAGCACCTCTGCCGAGTACGGCTTGTCCTCGCGAGCGCGCCACAGCACGTAGATGCTGCAGGCGAAGGCTCCGACGGCGAAGATCGCGACCGAGGTCGCGGCCAGGAGCACGCGCGAGTGGTTGCCCTCGGCGAGGAAGTAGCCGATCGAGAGCAGATTGCCCGACTGCACGGTGGCGAAGGTGCCGACCTGTCCGAAGGTCCAGGCGTTCAGCAGGCCGGAGACGAGCGCCAGGGCGACAGCTGCCGGGGCGGTCTCGAGCAGAGGGAAGCGGCGGATGGGGGTCTGCGACGGCATGGGGCCTCCGAACAGGGATGTCCCTCCATGAAAGCGCCGCCGGCGTGTCGCGTCGTGCGACGGGAGTCGAGACGGAGTTCGACAGAGTTCGACAGAAGTGCCGAGGTCGGGTCGCCCATCGACGAGCGGTCAGAGTTCGGCGAGATGACGATGGACGAGCGTCACCGCCATCGCCCCCTCTCCGACAGCGGAGGCCACGCGCTTCACCGAGTTCGCTCGGACATCGCCCGCCGCGAAGATGCCGGGAACCGACGTCTCGAGGTAGTACGGAGGGCGCTCGAGCGGCCACCGCTCCAGGTCGCCCGAGACCAGATCGGCGCCGGTGAGCACGAATCCCCGGCTGTCGAGGCGGACCCCCGTTCCGCCTGCCCAGTCGGTGTTCGGTGCTCCGCCGATGCACACGAAGAGATGGGTCGCCGGTACGTGCGAGACCGCGCCGTCCTGATCGAGCGTGATGGCACGGAGCGCCTGGTCGCCCTCGACCGCCGTCACTCGGGTGTTGAGAAGGATCGTCACGTTGGGCTGCGCCGCAAGACGATTCAGCAGGTATGCCGACATCGTATCGGACAGCGCCGATCCGCGGACGACCACCGTGACCTGGGCGGCGTGGACGGACAGATTCATCGCCGCTTGCCCGGCGGAGTTCGCGCCGCCGACGACGAAGACATGCTGCCCGACACAGGCCGATGCCTCGCTGGTTCCCGCTCCGTAGTAGATCCCCGACCCTTCGAACGCCGACTCGCCCGTGAGGCCGAGGGTGCGCCAGCGCACTCCCGTCGCGCAGATGGCCGCTCGCGCGCGGATCTCGGAGCCATCCGCCAGCACGGCGGTGACGTCGTGGTCGGTGAACGTGCGGTCGATTCCGTATCTCATCACGATCAGATCGGCCCCGAAGGCGAGAGCCTGCTGGCGGGCCCGGTCCGCGAGCTCTGCACCCGAGATGCCGTGCGGGAATCCCAGATAGTTCTCGATGAGGCTGCTGAAGCCGGCCTGACCGCCGACGGCGTCACGCTCGACGACGGCGACCGTCAGGCCCTCGGACGCGGCATATACGGCTGCCGACAGACCAGCGGGCCCTGCGCCGTAGATGATGAGGTCGTAAGCGGAGCGGGCCGGCGGTCTGACCCAGCCGAGGGCCGTGGCCACCTGCTCGGGGGTGGGATCGTCGAGAACCTCCCCGTTCGCGAAGACCGCCAGAGGCAGCCGTCGTCCGCGGAGGTCGATTCCCTCGGCCGACGTCGCGCCGGAAGGCACGACTATCGACAGGAACGGCACCTCGCTGCGGGTCAGGTAGTCGCGAAGCGCGAACGCGTCGCGGTCATCCCTCTCGCCGATCAGCCGGATCGGGAGCCTGCTCGACGGGGTCGTCGAGCTCACGCGCCCTCACTGAGTCTGGCTTCCCAATCCGAGGGGACGCGGCCTGCCGGCCCCGGCGTCGGCTGCGAACGGGGATGGCTGCGGGGCGGTGCGAGCTCGGGGCCGTCGAAAGCCTGCTCGGTGCCGTAGTCCCAGAACCAGTCCTCACCGGGCTCGTAACTCTGGATCACGCGGTGCCCGCTCGAATGCGCATGCTTCGTCGCATGGCGGTTGAGCGAGTCGTCGCAGCATCCGATGTGGCCGCACATCGCGCATCGACGCAGATGCAGCCACCACGATCCGCTGGCCTCGCAGTCGACGCATCCGGGACCGCTGGGCGGAACGTCGGTGCGGATGAAGTCGTTGACGTCACTCATGATGCTCCTTCGGCGTTACGGTCACGACGTGCGAGGTCGAGATGTCCATCGGCCAGTGTGCCCCGCGAGCGAGGCGGCGGCCTGCGACATATGTCGAGTACGGGTCCGACCGCGTGGTCGCGCTCGCCTGGTCACCGCTCGAAACTGCCCGTCGAGGCCTTCAGCTCCGCCACGGTCGTGGTGCTCATCCGGCGTCCTCTGGTCTCGCCGCCGAGAGCGACGGCGATGGCGCCGAGTGCGCAGGCCACGATGATGAACAGCGCCACGGCCCACGTCGCACCGCCGGTCACGGCGACCAGGGCGACGGCGATGAGGGGAGTGGTGCCGGCGCTCACGGCGCCCGCCAGCTCTCGCGAGAACGCGAGGCCGGTGAAGCGTGCGCCGCCGGTGAAGAGCTCGGCGAAGTACGCGGCCTGCGGGCCGAACATCGCCCCGATGCCGAGCCCGAGGCTCAGCACGATGGCGAGCACGATGAGGAACGGCGCCTCGCCGCCGCCGATGAGCCAGAAGTAGGGGAAGGCGAACAGCGCGGAGAAGACGATGCCGAAGAGGATCACCGGGCGTCGACCGATTCGATCGGAGAGCAGGCCGAACAGCGGGAGCAGCACCATCGTGACCGCCGTGCCGATGGTCGTCGCGAACGGGCCGATGGATGCCGACAGCTGCAGGTTTCCCACCAGATAGGCGGTGATGAAGGCGAGGTTGATCGATGACACGACGTTCTGCGGCAGCTGCGCCAGGAAGAGCGTCAGCATCCCCTTCTTCTCTCGGGCGAAGACCGTTCTGATAGGCGAGGCCGGGGCGTCCTCGGAATTCTGCATCTCGACGAACGCCGGGCTCTCGGCCAGGCGCAGACGGATGATGAGCGCGACGACCACGACCACGGCGCTGAGCAGGAAGGGGATGCGCCATCCCCATGCGAGGAACTGGTCCTCGGGCAGTTGGGTGACGATGGCGAAGACCCCCGACGCCATGAGCAGGCCGAGATAGACGCCCGCCGACGGCCACGCACCATGCAGCCCGCGGCGCCGCGGATCGGCATGCTCGACCGAGAAGATCGCGGCCCCGCCGAACTCGGCTCCGGCGCCGATGCCCTGGATGAGACGCAGGACGATCAGCATGATCGGCGCCCCGATGCCGATCTGGTCGTACGTGGGTGTGAGCCCCATCAGGAATGTGGCCACTCCCATGACCATCAGAGTGAGCACGAGAACGCGCTTGCGTCCGAGGGTGTCGCCCATGCGGCCGAAGATGAGGCCGCCGACAGGCCGGATGAGGTAGCCGACGGCGAAGGTCGCGAATGCCGCCAGCGTCGCCACCAGGGGATCGGAGTTGACGAAGATGATGCGGTTGAACACCAGGGCCGCCGCAGTGCCGTAGAGATAGAAGTCGTACCACTCGAGAGCGGAGCCGACGAGGGCTGCGGCGCCGACGCCGAGCATCGAGTTGTGCTTCGCCGGCACGGCAGTGCGGGCGGTCTGATCGGGAGACATCATCGTCCTTCGTCGAGAGTGGGCTTCTTCGAACCGTAGAAATCCTATAGGGAATAGGAAACGTGTCAAGGAAGCGACCCGGGAGGGCGGGTCTTCCGACGGGTGTCGAAGTCCCGTCGGATCTCCGCCCTACGGCCCGGCGCCTGCGCGGGCGTTGACTGAGAGATCGCGACGAAGGGGAGCAGAGACATGATCCACCACCAGGTGTCCCGGACACTCACGCAGAGATGCAGACATACGTGAGCGAGCACGGAAGCAGCGACGTGGCCCCGGGATCGCAACCCGCCGATCTGACAGGCACCGTGGACGAGCGGATGCGGCAGCTCGAGCAGCTCTCGGACGACGAGCAGTCAACGGCGTGGCTTCGTCGTCAGCTCGAGGGTGCGCTCGCCGCATGGGCCGCCGATGCGACGAGACTGGAGATCGATCGCGAGGCGAGAAGCGACTTCTGACCGCGAACACCGGGGTTCCGCGCGGAGAACCCGCATCAGAGCAGGTAGGCGTCGACGATCAGCGGACCGCGGATCTCGCGCATCCGATCGATGATGCGCTCCACGGCGTCTGCGCTGATCGATCGGACCTGCACGTCATAGGGTCCCAGCGGCTCGAGGGGCGCGGTGCGCACCCGAATGACCTCCCAGCCGGAGCCGCGCAGCGCGCGGTCCTTCCTGCGGTCCGCCTCTTCTCGCCGGCCGACGTGCTCGAGTCCGTGGCGGCCGATCGTGTCGTACTCCAGCGCGATGCGCACTTCGGTGAGCACGATGTCCGGCCAGACCTCGGTGTGACGGAAGAAGGGGCGGGGCACCTTCACCGCATTCAGGTCGGCGCTCAGCGCGAGTCGCTGCGTGAGCGCGGCGCGGAGACGCGCTTCTGCGGCCGACGCCGGCTTCGGTGCGCACACGCTGGAGAACGCAGTGCCCTTGGGTAGGTCAGGCGTCTTCGCGCACAGAGCCGGTGACGGTGTCCGCGGTCTGGCAGGAACGCTGCGCGGCTCACCGAGGATCACCGGCTTCGGCCTCGCGAGGGCCGCGCATTCAGGGCACCAGGCCGATCGGCGACGCACTCGCCCGGGCCTCTCGCGCTGCTCGGTCGGCGTCGCGGCGAAGCGGTGCCCGACGGAGCATTCCCAGCAGAGCAGCACATCGGCCCCCAGGGGCACCTGTGACAGGGCGATGCCGAAGTTGAGCTCCGGATGATACTGACGGATGAGTTCGGGATAGGCGGACCAGCCCGCGCGGAAGGTCCCGACGTCGTACGGCACAGCCCGGCCGCGGGAGAACTGTCTCCGCGCCCACCACTGCTGAGCTGGCTCCGTCACATGGTGAAGGCTAGCGACGGCCGCCGACACGGCGGCGCGGGCACTGTGTGGCGCGTGCGTCGCGACGACCCGTCATCCTTCTGAACGCCGTCGATCCGCCCTGCGCCGACGGACCGCGAGGTCGCACGCGGTCGCGAGCGCTGCACCGACTGCATAGGCGAGGAGATCGCGCGCGTCGAAGCCCACGCCGAGCATGAACCGCACGGGCGAGAAGACCTCGGCCCACCGGCTCGGCAGCCCCGTGAGCTGGAACACCTCGATCAGAGAGCACAGAGCTGCCGCTGTCAGGCCGATCGCAGCGGAGCGCGCGCGGGGGAAGACGAGGGCGACGATCAGGTACACCAACACCGCGTACAGTGCGTCGCCGGTGAAGTCGGCGACCGGACCGTCGCCGACGGCGTGCGTCGTCAGACCGAGAGCGATCACCGCCACCGCGACACAGGTCAGCCATAGTCGGCGTCGGCGTGTGGGCGAGTGCATCTCCCTCACCCTACGTGCGCGAGGTCGGGGTGCGGCGTTTCCTGATCGCACCGGTCAGTAGTCGAGCTCGACCCCGTATCCGAGACCCGCATCGCTGTCGTCGTCGTCGTCGTCGAGGCCGTGCTCGCGTCGGGGGAACAGGGGATGCTTCTGCAGCCTCGCGACATCGTCGGAGAAGTCGGGGTCCGCGTCCTCCGACGATTGCGGACCGACGAGGAGGTCGTTTCCGACGCCGACGATCAGGTCAGCGCAGTCCTCCTCCCCGTCCACCACGATGGGGATCTGCAGCGCCTCCGATGTTCCGTCGCTCGCTATCGCGGCGGCCAATTCCACGAGGGCATCCGCGACGTCGTCGGTCGTCGTCAGCTGCTGCCCGGCATAGGACACGAGTTTCATGGGTTCCACACTGGCATCGGCAGGCGATCAGTGCCGAAGGGTTGATCTTCGCCCGTCCACCCGGTACAGGTTCGTGTCCGCGAGCAAACCCGGACGTCACCCGTAGTGCGTCCCGAGGGTCCGAGTCAAGGGCTCGGGCACAGGACGCGCAGAAAGCTAACCTGGTGAGACAACGGGCCGCATACGTGCCGCTCGACGTCGGTCGAAGCCTCACCGGACGTCTGTGGTCTCTCTCGGGTCCAGCGTCACGGTCGGGCAGGTACGCATGCGGACCACCATCGGCTGTCCGGTTCCTCGCATTCGGGTGCGAGGAACCGGAACCTCCATCCTCCTGCCGCCACGCGACGGCCGCAAGGCGTCCTCCCCGGGGGCGCCATGAGCTTGAATAGGGTGGGTGGGACACGACCGGGGGAGAAGCATGAGCATGTCGGCTGGACGGCGCGACAACGGTCAGGGAGCATGGCGGTGAACGGTGCGTCCGACTTCTCTCGCGACCCGGACCGAGTCGCCGCGAACGCTCACGACGTGCCCCCCGCGGTGCTGGCCGACATCGCCGCTCGTCGCTGGGATCTGCATGCCGAGATCGCGAACAACCCGCGCGCGTACCCCGAGCTGATCCGATGGATGAGCGCCGTCAACCCGGCAGGCGGTGTCCCCACCCAGCCATGGCCGGTATCCCCGGGGCTCACCACCACCCCGCACAGCGGAGGTCACCCGGCTCCGCATGCCGCCTCGCCCCCGGTGCCGGCCCGTCGAGGTGGCGCAGGATGGTGGTTCGCCGGCTGTGGTTGTCTCGCCGTCGTCGCCGTCGCTTCCCTCGCATTCCTGGGACTCGGCGCCGCATTGACCCCGTCGGAGAGCCCCGGCACGAACGACACCGCACCCGAAGGCGGTTCGCCGGTTCCCGAGACGGCAACGGACCCACAGGTCGCGGAACAGATCGCGTCGTTCCGAGCGGATCAACCGAGGATCAACGAACTGGCCGCTCAGCTCGAAGGGAATCCGGTCGCGCCGCTCGTCGCTGATCTCAGGACGTTCCGGTCAGACGAGAAGCGTGCCGACGACCTGACCATCGGCATCTATGAGGCGAAGCCGATCGCCGAACGAGCCGCCGCTCTTCGCGCTGAACTGGAACAGAGAGTCTCCGATGCCCAGGCTCGTCGAACGAACGCCTCGGGCTCGCTGACAGAGGGCATCGTCGATGCTGCGGGGAACGGCTTCATCGACATCCGATGGGATAGCGCGTCGGTGTGCACCGGGGCGGAGCCTGGGCGGGAGATCATCGGCTGCGTGCTCTCCTCCGATCCCCTGACGATCCATCTGCTGCCCGAGAACGAAGTCGGCAGCACCTGGGCGAACGAGATGCTCGTGACCCACGAACTCGCTCACGTCTATCAGGCTGCCGACGACCAAGGCGCTGAGGACTTCTCCGGTACCTACAACGACCTCTTCACTCAGGGCCTGTTCCAGGGCAGCAAAGAGGTCATGGCCGACTGCTTCGCTCTCACCTACTACGACCGGTGGTCCATGAGCAACGGCTCGGAGAGCCAGGGAACCGGCTACGTCTGCAACGAGTCGGAACGGCAGGCGATTCGAGAATGGGCCGCGGGACTGAACGTTCCGATGGGCTGAGTCGCGCTCCTCCATGCCCCACCGGGGCCGTGGGAATACAGAAAAACCCGCGATCTCTCGCGGGTTTTCAGTGGACCTGAGGGGATTCGAACCCCTGACCCCCTGCATGCCATGCAGGTGCGCTACCAGCTGCGCCACAGGCCCAGACGATGCTTCCTCACTGCTCGAAGCAACTTGAACAGAGTACTACACGCGGTCCTCACAGCACCAATCCGGCCGTGCGCCCCGGGCGGGTCGCACGGCTCCGAGCATCCGGAACAACGCAGGACCCTCATCTGTTGACCGAGATGTGAACATCCTCGACAGCGTCGTGATCGGTGCCGGCCAAGCAGGGCTGTCGACGTCGTATCACCTCACCCGCCTCGGTATCTCGCATGTGGTGCTCGATGCCGACGATGAGCCGGGAGGCGCGTGGCGCCATCGTTGGGATGCTCTCACGATGCGCGATGTGCACGGGGTCGCCGAGCTGCCGGGGGAATCGGCCCCGCCGAGAGACCACGAGCGCGCGAATGTCGCCGTTCCCGCGTATTTCGCCGCCTACGAGCAGAGGCACCACCTGCCGGTGATCCGCCCGGTGCGAGTGGACAGTGTCGACGATGAGGACGGGATCCTGGTCATTCGCGCCGGCGACCGCCAGTGGCGTGCACGCACCCTGGTGAACGCCACCGGAACCTGGACGCGTCCGTTCCTGCCTCACTATCCCGGCATGGAGACCTTCGTCGGCGAACAGTTGCACACCGTCGACTACCCGGGGCCCGAGCACTTCGTCGGCAAGCGTGTGCTTGTCGTCGGCGGAGGAGCGTCGGCCGTGCAGTTCCTTGGCGCGCTCGCACCCCTCACCGAGACGCTCTGGGCCACGAGACGAGAGCCGATCTGGCGCACCGACGATTTCTCTCCCGAGGCGGGTGCAGCCGCCGTCGCGCTCGTCGAGGAGAGGGTGGCCAGGGGGCTTCCGCCGCAGAGCGTGGTCAGCGTGACCGGGCTCATGCTGCGGCCTCAGGAAGCTCAGGCCCAACGGCTCGGCGCCTACGACGCACGGCGCGAGATGTTCGACCGCATCGAGCCCGACGGCGTCCGCTGGGCCGACGGCTCGTTCGAGCCCGTCGATGTCATCCTCTGGGCGACGGGCTTCCGCCCGGCGATCGGCCATCTCGCGCCCCTGCACCTGCGCAGCGAGGCGGGCGGCATCCAGCTCGACAGGCACGGAAGAGGCACGACGGCGGTCGTCGACCCTCGGGTGCAGCTCGTCGGATACGGTCCGTCGGCCAGCACGATCGGCGCCAATCGCGCCGGACGATCTGCGGCCAGAGGCGTGCAGCGCGCACTGACAGCCACGGCCGTCCCGTCGGTGTGACCAGAGCGCGCCGGACCTGAACGCCGCCCGGAGACGCTCGCCGTCTCGGAGCGTAGTGTGGAGGACATGTCGCGAATCATCGTCTTCGGCGGCCACGGCCGCATCGCACTCCTGCTCGCTCCGCTGCTCGTCGCCCGAGGTGATGAGGTCACCGCGGTCATCCGCAATCCCGACCACATCGCAGAGGTCGAGGAGACGGGAGCGACGGCTCTCGTGGCCGACGTCGAGGTGCTCGACACCGCAGCACTGGCCGAGATCATCCGAGGACACGACGCCGTCGTCTGGTCGGCGGGAGCGGGCGGGGGGTCCGCGGAGCGCACGTACGCGGTCGATCGCGACGCGGCGATCCGCACCATGGATGCCTCCGCGCAGGCCGACGTCGGCCGATACCTCATGGTCTCGTGGATCGGCTCCAAGGCCGACCACGGAGTGTCGGAGGACGACGGGTTCTTCGCCTACGCCGACGCGAAGTGGGCGGCCGATGAGCATCTGCGTGGCACCGAGCTCGACGGCACGATCCTCGGACCGGGCACGCTCACGTTCGACGAGCCCACGGGCCACGTGCAGCTCGACCCCGAGGGCAGCGGCGAGGTGTCGCGCGCGGATGTCGCCGCGGTGATCGCCGCCAGCATCGACAACCCGTGCACTTTCGGACGGACGATCCGCTTCGGCAACGGGTCGGGCGATTCCGCGGTCGCCATCGACGACGCGCTCGCCTGCTGAGCCCGTGCGCAGAGGCGGAGCGCGAGCGATCGCAGCCATCGCGATCGCCGCGCTCTGCGCCGTGACGGTGCCGTCCACCGTGGCAGCAGCCGAGACGAGCGCGCGGCAGGCGACGGGGAAGGCGCAGCCTGCCATGCCCTCGGGGCAGCCGTCGGCGTCATCCCGAGCAGCTGAGTTCGTCGGCGCGATGACGCCTCTCGAACAGGCGTCGAGCATCATCATGGGTCACGTCCCTTCGACGGATCCCGCCGCTCTGCACGACTTCATGGCGCAGGGACTCGGCGGATTCATCCTCATGGGGGCGAACCTCCCGCCCGGCGGCGACGTACGCGCTCTGATCTCGGCCCTGACGCTCGACCCTGACGCACCGCCGCTGGTCGCGATCGATCAGGAGGGCGGGATCGTGTCGCGCCTCGACACGGATGGCTACGCGTCTTCCACCACTCTCAAGGACCTTCCGATGGACGCGACCGTCACGGCCTTCGCCGCACGAGGCTCCCTGGTCGCGCAACAGGGGATCACGGTGAACTTCGGCACGGTGGCCGACACGACTCCGGATTCTGCATCGTTCATCTTCGGGCGAGCGCTCGGCGCGGACCCGCAGACGGCGGCCGAGCGGGTGACGGCGGCCACCGAGGCCCAGGAACCGTTCGTCGCCTCGACCCTCAAGCACTTTCCCGGGCACGGCGCCGCATCCGGAGATTCGCACCACGCGATTCCCCGCACCGACAAGACGCACGACGAGTGGCGCGCCACCGACGCGATGCCGTTCGCGGCCGGGATCGATGCAGGCGCATCGCTGCTGATGTTCGGGCATCTCGCGTTCACCGCGGTCGATCAGGCGCCGGCGTCGCTCTCGCCACGGTGGCACGAGATCGCCCGCGACGAGCTCGGATTCGACGGTGTCATCGTCTCCGACGATCTGGGGATGCTGCAGTCCTCGGGCATCCCCGAGTACGCAGACCCTGTCGCCAACGCCGTGACGGCGGTCGCAGCCGGAACCGACCTCGTGCTCATGATCGCCGGATCGACGTCGGACACCGCAGGGGCACTGGCCGACGGCATCGCTGCTGCGGTGGAGACGGGCGCGCTGTCAGGGGAGAGGCTGGCGGACGCCGCGACTCGCGTGATGGCGCTGCGCCTGAAGACCTCTGCGGCGGACGTGACGGGGTGGGCGCTCTGCCCCGAGTGCTCTCCGGCGACCTGAGCCGTCGCGCGGGATGACTCAGGCGCTGACGGCGGCTCGCTGCTCGGCTCCACGCCACGCAGTCAGCAGCTCGGCTCGGAGCGCGCTCGCCCGGTCGGCGAATCGCCGCTGCTGACGCACGTACTCCGCCTTGCCCTCCACGGTCTCGATCGGCACGGGAACGACGCCCCACTCCGACAGGTCGTACGGCGCCGCCTGCATGTCGAGCAGGCGGATATCGCGGGCGAGCTCGAAGGCATCCAGCAGCAGTTCGCCTGGCACGAGCGGACCGATCTTGATCGCCCACTTGTACAGGTCCATGCCGGCGTGCAGGCACCCCGGCTGCTCGAACAGAGGCTGATCGTCGCGGGTCAGCGCCGTGCGATTGCGGGGCACGGCCTCAGGTGTGAAGAAGCGGAACGCGTCGAAATGCGTGCAGCGCAGGTCATGGCTCTCGATGACACGATCCGTCGCGGCCTGCCCGAGGCGCAGCGGCACAGGGTGCCGATGCTCGTCGGCGCGATAGACCATGGCCCACTCGTGCAGTCCGAAGCAGCCGAACTGGCCGGGGCGCGAGGCGGTGCGCCGGAGCATCCGCTCGATGAGTCCGGCGAGCTCTGGCTTCTCCGCAGCGAACGCCTGGGCGTCGGGCACCGCGCTGCGCGGTGAGGCGCCTGCCGAGTACCAGCGCCAGTCGAGACGCTCCTCCGCGTCCTCGAGCTCGACACCCGCACCGGGGTGCCAGCGACGCAGTCGCGCGGGCTTGTTCGAGTAGTAGGTGAACAGGAAGTCCCATACCGGATGCTTCTCGCGGCGAGACGCCCGTGCGCGATGCTCCGCGGTGAGGGCATCCGCCCTGTCCTGGTGCGCGGTCTCGCGCGCCGTCCAGTCGGTTCGCGACAGGTGCATGTCAGCTCAGGATGCCGGCTTCGCCGAGCAGGTCGCGCAGTCCCGCGCCGTCCTCCGCGCTCACCCAGGGGGCGACGTCGTCGGAGTGCGGTGCGCTTCCTGCGCGTCCACCGGCGAGCACGGCCTCGGCGGGGAGCAGTCGCCGGATGGCGACGCCGGCCACCGAGTCGGGATGCTCATCCATGAACTCCGAGTAGATGGCTTCGTCGTGCTGACCGTCGTCACCGATCAGCAGCCACTTCACGTGCGGGAACTCCGAGGCGAGGCGGCGCAGGTTCGCGAGCTTGTGCTCCTTGCCGCTGCGGAACCACCGATCGTGCGTGGGTCCCCAGTCGGTGAGCAGCATGGAACCGGCCGGGAAGAGGTGTCTCCCCAGGAAGCGACGGAGAGTGGGAGCGACGTTCCATGCTCCGGTGGAGAGATAGACCATGGGAGCACCCGGATGCTGCCGCAGCAGCTGGTCGATCAGCACCGCCATGCCCGGCACGGGAAGGCGTGCGTGCTCGTCGACGACGAAGGAGTTCCATGCGGCGATGAACGGACGAGGGAGCGCCGTCACCATCACCGTGTCGTCGACGTCGGAGAGCACCCCGAAGCGCGTGGATTCCGCGACGATGAACGCCGTCGTCTCCACCGGCTCCTGGCCTTCGACCGTGAAGGTGAACGTCTGCCACCCCGGCTCGAGGTCGGCGTGCACGACCGAGTCGATCACACCACCGCGGTCGGCGACGACATCATGCGAGGTGTCGCCGATCCGCACGGTGACCTTGGCGAAGCTCACTGGGATGCCGACGAAGCTGCGCCACCCACGCACGCTGGCGGGTCCGCCGTCCTTGTCGCTGCGCGGCGGAGGCACGATCAGCACGCGGCCGAGCACTCTCACCCAGCCAGGGCCGCCGTATCCGGGGAACGGGAGGATGGTGGCGGTGCGCCCCCGACGGCGTGCTCGGCCCTCACGCCACACGTGGAAGCGGTGCTCGAGACGCGCGAACCAGTGGATTCGGGGCGCCGGGGGTGCGGAAGCCATTGCTTCAGTCTTTCACGTCCGCACTGTCCTGCGCGTCGGCGCCCGGGGTTTCGGTCTCACGGGTCTCGAGATGGCGCGCCTCGAGCCGCGAGAGGAGCTTCTTGCCGAGCACGATCAGCAGCAGGAAGACGGCGATGATGCCGACGAAGACGTAGCCGGCGTAGTGGACCTGATCGACCAGCTCGCGGAAGCTGCCGGCCGCGAGCGAGGTGATGCTCACATAGGCGGTCGCCCAGAGGATGCAGGCCGGCGTGGTCCAGGCCAGGAAGCGTCGGTAGGAGTAGCTGCTCATGCCCACGGTGAGGGGGACGAGCGAGTGCAGCACCGGCAGGAAGCGCGAGAGGAAGATCGCGATGCCCCCGCGACGGGCGAGATAGTTCTCCGCTCGCACCCAGTTCGCCTCGCCGATCCTCCGCCCGACCCACGAGTGTCGGATGCGCGGGCCCAGCCAGCGACCCAGCACGAAGCCGATGCTCTCGCCGATCAGTGCGCCCACGACCACCGCGACGATCATCGCCACGCCTTGGACGGGGCCGGACACCCCCATGGAGGCGATGATGACGACCGTGTCCCCGGGGACGATCAGACCGATCAGGATGCTGGTCTCCAGCATGACCGCGAGTCCGGCGATGAGCGTGCGTGTGACCGGATCGATCGACTGGATCGTGTCGAACAGCCACAGCAGGAGGTCATCCACTCCTTGAGAATACGGGAGGGGCCGCGGCCTAGGCTGAGAACGTGCCTGTCCGTCTGACCGCCCGGCTGCTGTCTGAGTCGACCGACCCCGAAGGGCTGTTCCTCGCGCTCGAGGCGGGGACACCCGACCTGTTCTGGCTGGATGCCGGCGCCGAGGCGACGGACGGGTGGAGCTTCATCGGCACGGGGGAGCGCTCGGCCTCTCCCCGGCACGTCCGGATGGACGGGGCGGAGAACTCGGATCCCTCGTCTCCTCCTTTCCGGGGAGGGTGGGTCGGATGGAGCGACTACGAGAGCGGTGCGCGAGCGGCCGGTGCACCCGTGTCAGAGGGGCCATCGATGTCCGATCCGCTCGGTGACGCGGGGGAGGCCTGGGTGCGGGTCACGCGGGTCGCGGCGTTCGATCATCGGAGCGGACGCGTGTGGGTGCTCGCCGAGCAGAACGACCTCGAGGAGTGGGCGGAGTTCGTCGAGGAGCATTCCCCTGTCGCGGCATCCTCCGTCGAGAATGAGGCTCCCGGTGCCCCTGCCCGCTCCGTCATCGCGGTAGCCCGCCACACGCCCGGCGAATACGCCGCTCTCATCGAGCGGTGCCGCGAGCTCATCAGGGCGGGGGAGGCCTACCAGCTCTGTCTCACCACCCGGTTCACCGTGCCCGGCACCCACGATGCCGTCGCCGTCTACCGGCGCCTTCGCGCGGCGACCCCGGCACATCACGGCGGCTTCATCCGCATCGGGGGGCGCGCGCTGCTGAGCGCGAGTCCGGAGCAGTTCCTCCAGGCGCACGGGGGAGTGATCCGCACGCGGCCGATCAAGGGCACCAGACCCCGGGGAGCGGATGCGGTGCACGACGCCGCGCTCGCCGCGGAGCTCGCCGTCGACGTGAAGGAACGCGCGGAGAACGTGATGATCGTCGACCTCATGCGCAACGACCTCTCGCGAGTGTGCGAGCCGGGATCGATCCGCGTCGACGAGCTGTGGGCGATCGAGACCTACCCTGCGGTGCATCAGCTCGTCAGCACGGTCAGCGGCACGCTGTCACCGGGGACCACCACCGGCGCCGTGCTCGACGCGACCTTCCCCGCCGGCAGCATGACCGGGGCGCCGAAGCTGTCGGCGATGACCTGGCTGCACGAGCTCGAAGCAGCACCGCGAGGGATCTACGCGGGCTGTTTCGGCTACGTCGGTGTCGACGGGGCCATCGATCTCGCGATGGTGATCCGCAGCATCGTGATCGAGGGCGATCGGGCGGTCGTGGGTGCAGGCGGCGGGATCACCTGGAGATCTGTCGCGGCATCCGAGGTCGCGGAGGTGGCGACCAAGGCCGCAGCGCCCCTCGCGGTGCTGGGGGCGGAGACGCCCGCCGCGTGGGCTTCCGATATCCTGAACTGATCCCTCCGTCCCTTCAGATTGGTCGTGCGTTCGTTGTCTGAGCACCTGTCCGCCTCTCCCGCCGACGAGGAGATCTCGTCGGCGCACGCAATCCAGGCCAAGTGGCAGAAGTACTGGGCGGAGAACGAGACGTTCCTCACCGGCGGCGATGACGACAGACGACCACGACGGTACGTGCTCGCGATGTTCCCGTACCCCTCGGGCGACCTGCACATGGGTCACGCCGAGAACTACCTCTACTCCGACATCGTGGCGCGCTTCTGGCGCCACCGCGGTCACAACGTGCTCAACCCCATCGGCTGGGACTCCTTCGGCCTGCCCGCCGAGAACGCGGCCATCCGCCGCGGAGCCGACCCTCGTGCGTGGACCTACGAGAACATCGCGCAGCAGAAGGAGGGCTTCCGGGCGTACGGCGTCTCCTTCGACTGGAGCCGCGTGCTGCACACCTCCGACCCGGAGTACTACCGCTGGAATCAGTGGCTGTTCCTGAAGCTGCACGAGCGCGGCCTCGCTTACCGCAAGAAGAGCCCGGTCAACTGGTGCCCGAACGACCAGACCGTGCTCGCGAACGAGCAGGTCATCGACGGTCGGTGCGAGCGCTGCGGTCATGTGGTCGTGAAGAAGAAGCTCACGCAGTGGTACTTCCGCATCACCGACTACGCCGACCGTCTGCTCGACGACCTGAACCAGCTCGAGGGCTTCTGGCCGCACAAGGTGCTGCAGATGCAGCGCAACTGGATCGGCCGCTCGATCGGCGCGGACGTCGACTTCCGCATCGAAGGGCGCGACGAGCCGGTCACGGTGTTCTCGACGCGCCCCGACACCCTGCACGGTGCCACGTTCTTCGTGGTCGCGCCGGACTCCGACCTGGCGTCGGAGCTGGTGGCCGACGCACCCGAAGAGGTGCGCGTGCGATTCTGGACTTACCTCGAGCAGGTGCAGAGAGAGACGGACATCGATCGGCAGTCGACCGATCGCCCCAAGACCGGCATCTTCCTCGAGCGCTATGCGATCAACCCGGTCAACGGCGAGCGGCTGCCCGTGTGGGCTGCCGACTACGTCCTGGCCGACTACGGTCATGGAGCGGTCATGGCGGTTCCCGCCCACGACCAGCGTGACCTCGACTTCGCGCGCGCCTTCGATCTGCCCGTCAAGGTGGTCGTCGACACCACTGCGCCGATCACGGGCGCGATGCCGGTGATCGAGGTCGACGACGAGGGCGTGCCGATCGACACCGGCGCGCTGCTCGACGAGCAGAACCCCGCCTCGACCGGAGTGGCCCTGACCGGCGAGGGACGGATGATCAACTCCGGCCCGCTCAACGGACTGTCGAAGCGCAACGCGATCGCACGCGCCATCGAGCAGCTCGAGGCCTCGGGTACCGGACGCGCGGCGAAGAACTACCGCCTGCGTGACTGGCTGATCTCGCGCCAGCGCTTCTGGGGAACGCCGATCCCGATGCTGCACACGGAGGACGGGGAGATCATCCCGGTGCCCGAGGACCAGCTGCCGGTGACTCTGCCGAACATCGAGGGCCTCGACCTGAAGCCCAAGGGCACCTCGCCTCTCGGCGGTGCTGAGAGCTGGGTGCACACCACCGATCCGGCGACGGGTGACCCGGTGCTGCGCGACCCCGACACGATGGACACCTTCGTCGACAGCTCGTGGTACTTCCTGCGCTTCCTCTCGCCGAACAGCGACACGGTGGCGTTCGACCCGCAGCAGGCCGCACGCTGGGCGCCGGTCGATTCGTACATCGGCGGTGTCGAGCACGCGATCCTGCACCTGCTGTACGCGCGCTTCATCACGAAGGTCCTGTTCGACATGGGGCTGATCGACTTCACCGAGCCCTTCTCGAACCTGATCAACCAGGGCATGGTGATCCTCAACGGCACGAAGATGTCGAAGAGCAAGGGCAACCTGGTGCTCTTCCAGGAGGAGCTCGACGCGCACGGCGCCGACGCGCTGCGCGTGGGCCTGGCCTTCGCCGGTCCGGTGGAGGACGACAAGGACTGGGCCGACGTCTCGACGACCGGCGCCCAGAAGTTCCTGGCGCGCGCGATGCGCATCGCGCACGAGGTGTCGAGCCCCGTCGACGTGGTCTTCGCCGGTGGCGACGCCTCGCTGCGTCGCGCGACTCACAAGCTGCTGTCCGAGGCGCCTGCGCTGGTGGAGCAGACGAAGTTCAACGTGCTCGTCGCACGTCTGATGGAACTGGTGAACGCCACCCGCAAGACCATCGACAGCGGCGCAGGTGCCGGCGACCCCGCTGTCCGCGAGGCCGCTGAGACCGTCGCGGTCATGCTCGACCTGATCGCCCCGCACACGGCGGAGGAGATCTGGGAGATCCTCGGGCATGAGCCGTCGGTCGGTCTGGTGACCTGGCGCTCCGCCGATCCTGCGCTGCTCGTCGAGGACACCGTGACCGCCGTCGTGCAGGTGGGCGGCAAGGTGCGTGCGCAGCTCGAGGTCTCCGCACGCATCGGCGAGGCGGAGCTCGAGGCGCTGGCGCGAGCGGACGAGCGGGTCATCCGCTCGATCGGCGACCGCGAGATCGTCAAGGTCGTCGTCCGCGCTCCGAAGATCGTCAGCATCGTCGTCAAGGGCTGAGGCGCCGGGGCGCGGCCATCGAGTAGCCGCAGCGTCGGGCGTCCCGGGTGTGACGAGTTCCGCTGCACAGGTGGGCGATCGTTCGACTTGTGCACCTGTTCGGTGTCGGTCGTGTCCTGACACGTCGCCGCCGGCTTAGCGTGGCGTGATGCCCGACTCGCCTCCACCGCCCGAACGATCACGGCGGTGGAGGCTGAGCATCGGGGCGGCGGTGGTGCTCGGGCTCGTCGTCCTGTCGTGCGCGGTGGGTCTGGGTCTGCTGCGTGGACAGGCTGCACCCACCGAGACCGTCGCCGTGGCCCATGACGAGGGCGGGTCGACCGAGGAGTCCGGCGACCTCTACGTGCACGTGCTGGGAGCGGTGCAGAATCCGGGTCTGTACGTCCTCGATCTCGACGCGCGGCTGGTCGATGCGCTGGCGGCCGCGGGCGGTACCCGCGACGATGCCGACCTCGAAGCCGTCAATCTCGCACGCGTCCTCAGCGACGGCGAGCAGATCATCGTCCCCGTCATCGGCGCCACACCGGAGGCGCCTGGAGGTGGACCGCCCGCTGACGACCTCATCGACCTGAACACCGCGGATCAGGCGGCGCTCGAGACACTGCCGAGGATCGGCCCGGCCCTCGCGGAGCGCATCCTCGCCTGGCGGGAGGACAACGGTCGCTTCCAGTCGGTCGACGACCTTCTCGCGGTGCCGGGGATCGGTGAGAAGCTGTTGGCCGGCATCCGCGACGGTGTGCGCGTGTGAGCCGCGATCTGCGTCTCCTTCCCGTGCTCGGAGCCGTGTGGGCGATCGCGCTGCTCTGCGTCTTCGTGGCAGGTGCGGCCGGCTGGTGCATGCTCGTGTGCGCGGGCGGAGCGTTGATCACCGGGTTCGTGCAGGTGCGACGAGCGCCACGCGGAACCTCGAGGTCGGGCCTGGCGCTCGTGGTGCTGGCCGCCACGGCAGCGGTGTCCGTGGCCGTCATCGCCTCGAGCGCAGCAAGAGACAGCGCTGCGTCGTGGGACGGACGCGCGGTCGAGGCGACGGGCACAGTCACCTCTTCAGCCTCGATCGGACGCGACGGTCGGCTGTGGGTGGAGGTGCAGCTGTCGACCATCGGGTCTCCGGCGAAGAGCGCTCCGGTGTCCGCTCCCGTGCGAATCGGCATCGACCCGGTCAACGGGGCCGATCTCGGCGCCACGGTGCGGGTGACGGGCGAGGCGCAGGTGACGGATGCGGGGGAGCGGTCGGTGCTGGTGATCTACGCCTCCGACGCCGTCGTGGTGAATCCCGCATCCGGAGTCTTCGCGCTGGCCGCCGATGCCCGTCACGCGTTCATCGAGCGGTCACTGCGTCTGCCAGACCCCGGTGCCGGTCTCCTCCCCGGCCTCGCCGTCGGCGACACCCGAGCCGTCTCCGCAGAACTGAACGACGACATGCGGCTCAGTGGACTCAGCCACCTGACCGCCGTGTCCGGCGCCAACTGCGCGATCGTCGTGGGTGCGGTGTTCCTGATCGCCGCAGTCTGCGGGGCGGGTCGGTCAGTGCGGGTCCTCCTGGCCGCTCTCGCTCTGGCGGCGTTCGTCGTGCTCGTGACACCGGAGCCCAGCGTGATCAGGGCCGCCGTCATGGCCGGCGCGGCGATGCTCTCCGTGCTCGTCGGGCGTCCGAGTGTCGGAGCAGGATTGCTCGCGCTCAGCGCGACCGGCATCCTCCTGGTCGATCCGTGGCTCGCGTCGACGCCCGGCTTCGCGCTCTCCGTCGCCGCGTCCGGAGCGCTGATCCTCCTCGCACCGCCGCTGGCGCGTGGGATGTCGCGCTGGATGCCCCACCCGCTCGCCCTCGCCGTCGCGGTTCCCCTGGCCGCGCAGATCGTGTGCGGCCCGATCATCGCACTGTTCTCGGAGCAGCAGTCGCTCGTCGGCCTGGCGGCGAATCTGCTGGCGGCGCCCGCCGCCCCGATCGTGACGGTCATCGGTCTGCTCGCGTGCCTCGCGGCGCCGCTGCCCGCTCTCGCCGATCTCCTCACCGCCTCGGCGTGGCTGCCTGCATCATGGATCGCCGCGACCGCATCGAGCACCGCCCGCCTGCCGTTCGCGCAGATCGCCATGGCACCAGGCATCGTCAGCGCAGCCGTCGTCGCGGCCGTGAGCGCCGCGGTCGCGATCATCGTCATGGGGCCACGCGGCGGACCTCCCGCCTTTCGAGTGGCGGCATCGGCGATCATGTCGATCGTCTTCGCGCTCGGAGTGGCTCAGGGGCTGCTCGCCGGACCGCTGGCGACGGCGACCAGTCCCGACGGCTGGGCAGTCGCCGCGTGCGACGTCGGGCAGGGTGACGCGCTCGTTGTGCGGGCGCAGGACGAGGTGATGCTCATCGACACCGGTCCGGAGCCCGGACCGCTGGAGGAGTGCCTCCGCGCCCTCGGCATCGACCACGTCGACCTGCTCGTTCTCACCCACTTCGACCTCGATCACGTGGGCGGAGTGGCCGCTGTGCAGGGTCGGGTCGACGAGGTGCTGCATGGGCCGACGGCAGAGCCGGCGGACGAGGCGACGCTTCGACGACTCGCGGAGGGAGGTGCGAGGCTCACCGCCGCGGCCGCCGGTCTCGGGGGTGACGTGGGCCGGGCGCGATGGAAGGTGCTGTGGCCGCAGCGCGATTCGGCGGCGTTCCCATCGGGCAACGACGCGAGCGTGGTCGTCGAGGTGGAGGGCGGCGGCGTGCCTCGGTCGCTGTTCCTGGGTGACCTGTCGGCAGAGGCCCAGCGGATGCTCGTGCGGACGGCCGGTCTTCACGGTGGATACGACGTCGTCAAGGTCGCACATCATGGGAGTGCAGATCAGGACGCGGACATCTACTCGGCACTCGACCCCTCGGTGGCCCTGTTCAGCGTCGGCGCCGGCAACGACTACGGGCATCCTCGTGCGGAGACGCTGGCGCTGCTGACGGCCGCGGGGGCTCGGGTGCTGAGGACGGACACGGAAGGGAGACTCCTCGTGGGAATGCGTGATGGCGCGCTGGAGCTCTGGACCGAGCATCCGCCGCCGTGACCCGACAGCGAGCGATCCTCAAGGGGCGACGTCCCCACCCGCCGGTAGGCTGAGAGCATGGCTGCCGCACGTACTCCGTCCCGAGGCGCCGCGAAGACCGCCAAGATTCCGCAGGTGTCGTGGCGAGACCCCCGACCGGCCAACGTCGTTCTCGTCTTCGGACCCGAAGAGGTCTGCGCAGAGCGGGCGATCGCCGGTGTGCGCGACTATCTCCGCGCTGAGGACCCCGCGCTCGAGGTCACCGACGTGCGCGCCGACGACTACGCGCCGGGCACGCTGTTGTCGCTCACGTCGCCGTCACTGTTCGGTGAGCCGCGGCTGGTGCGGGTCTCCGGAGTGGAGAAGTGCTCCGACGCCTTCCTGCAGGAGGCGGTCTCGTACCTGGAGCACCCCCAGGACGGCGCGACCGTGGTGCTGCGCCACACCGGCGCCAGCGTGCGAGGCAAGAAGCTGCTCGATGCGCTGCGCGGTGGAGCCGGAGACGGGATCGAGATCGCCTGCCCCGCGATCAAGCGAGACGGCGACCGTGTCGACTTCGCCGCGGGGGAGTTCAAGGCGGCCAAGAAGCGCATCGCCCCGCCCGCGCTCCGGGCCCTGGTCTCCGCATTCGCCGACGATCTGACCGAGCTCGCCGCCGCCTGCCAGCAGCTGATCGGTGATGTCGAGGGCGACATCACCGAAGACGTGGTGACGAAGTACTACGGAGGCCGCGTCGAGGTGTCCGCCTTCGTGGTCGCCGACACCGCGATCGCGGGCCGCTACGGCGAGGCACTGGTCGCCCTGCGCCACGCCCTCGCATCCGGTGCCGACCCGGTGCCGATGGTCGCCGCGTTCGCGATGAAGTTGCGAACCATGGCCAGGGTCGCCGGCAACCGTGAGCCCAGCCGGCAGCTCGCGCAGCGCCTCGGAATGAAGGACTGGCAGGTGGATCGTGCGCGGCGCGATCTGGCGGGCTGGAACGAGCGCTCTCTGGGCATGGCGATCCAGGCCACGGCACGAGCGGATGCCGAGGTGAAGGGCGCGGCGCGCGACCCGATCTTCGCGCTCGAGCGCATGCTCACGGTCATCGCGACGCGACAGCCGTTCGGCGCCTGACCGGCAGCACTCGCTGCTTCAGAACCACAGCACCGACGAGCTCGAGAACACGAAAGAGCCCGCCCCGCGAACGGGACGGGCTCTTTTCACGCCGTGAGGCGGAACGGCTCAGAGAGCGGAGACCTGCTTGGCGATGGCCGACTTGCGGTTCGCAGCCTGGTTCTGGTGGATGACACCCTTGCTGACGGCCTTGTCGAGCTTGCGGGCAGCAGTCTTGAGGGCGGCCTCAGCGGCTGCCTTGTCGCCGGAGACGACAGCGGCGCGGGTCGCGCGGATGTGCGTCTTCAGCTCGCTCTTGACGGCCTTGTTACGCTCGTTGGCCTTCTCGTTGGTCTTGTTGCGCTTGATCTGCGACTTGATGTTTGCCACGTGTGGACGCTTTCTGTACAGGTGTGATTGGGAATGCCGGTAGAAGAAGAGGGCTTCCACACAGCGGTCGTGAGGGAAGAACCCACACGCAAGCCAAGAACCAACTCTACCAGCACTTGCGTGGTTCCCCCTAAACGGTGCGCCGAGGGTGCACAATCGTCGGTATCGAGTCACGGCGTCACGGTGGCCGCGTTCCCGTACCCCCGTCAGGAGCCGCATGACTGCAGCAGCAGGCGCAGGACCGACCGCGAGCCGCGAGCACACGCGAGTCGGCCCACGGTGGTTGACGCTGTTCAGTCTCGCCTGGCTCGCCGTGTGGACGGTGCAGCTCACGCCGGTGCAGCTTCTGCTGCCGTTGCAACTCGACACCTCGTCCGGTGCCAACTGG
Organism: uncultured Microbacterium sp.; assembly: GCA_963518515.1. Taxonomy (GTDB): domain Bacteria; phylum Actinomycetota; class Actinomycetes; order Actinomycetales; family Microbacteriaceae; genus Microbacterium. Next base: position 34,438 of record CAUQIW010000004.1, on the reverse strand, counting down.
ATCGTCGGCGTCGTCTCCTCCGGGCTCGTGCTCGGAGTCGGCGGTCTCGCAGGCATCCTTGCGGGGCCCGTCGCAGGCGCGCTCTCCGACCGTGCGGGAGCGGGCAGGAGACGGCGTCGCCCCTGGGCGCTCGGAGGAGTCTGCGCCACCGCGGCAGGGCTCGTGCTGGCCGGATCCGCCGAGGGTCCGTGGGCTGTCGGCGCAGCGTGGCTGGTCGTGTCGATCGGAGTGGCGGTCTCGTCCGCCGCCTTCACGGCGCTGATCGCCGATCAGCTGCCGCCGACGCAGCGCGGCGCGGCCTCGGCGGCCGTCGGCTCGAGCCAGGCGGTCGGTGTCGTCGTCGGGGTGGGACTCGTCGTCCTTCTCGGTCTGGGGATCCGCGACGGCTATCTCGTGCTCGCGGGCATCATCACCGTGATCGGCGGAGGCACCGCGCTGGCGCTGCCTGATCCACCCGCGCCGATCGCCTCGATCCCACAGCGACGCGAGGGGGGAACGCTCCGGTCTCTGCGCGACAGGGACTTCGCCTGGATGCTCGGCGGCCGTCTCGCCACGAACGTCGGGAACGCTCTGGGCACCTCGCTGTTCCTCTTCTTCCTCCTGCACGGTCTCGGCCAGGGAACCGCAGAGGCGCAGGACAATCTGCTGCTCCTCGTCGTGGTCTACACGGTCTTCGTGGTCATCGCATCGGTGCTCACCGGCATCCTCTCGGACCGCTCAGGCAGGCCGCGATCGCTCGCGGTCGTCGCCACCCTCGTGCAGGCCTGCTCCGGAGTGGTGATCGCGGTCGTCCCGAGCTTCGAGGCCACCCTGGTCGCCGCGGCGCTCATGGGGCTCGGCTACGGAGCCTTCTCGACCGCCGGACTCGCCTTCGCCGCCGATCTGCTGCCCGACCGCAGAGACCACGCGCGTGACATGGGCGTGGTTACGGTGACCGCGGCGCTGGGTCAGCTGATCGGGCCCGTTCTGGGCGCGGCGCTCGTGGCGCTCGTCGGCGGGTTCTGGCTCGTGTTCGCTGCTGCGGCTGTGGTGTCTCTCATCGGCGGTGTGCTCACGGCGCGTGCCCGTCAGCCCGCTCGATGACAGCGATCGATGGGTCGTGCGCCTCGGCGGCATCGACCGTGGCGGCGCCCAGTCGCAGTACGGCGTTGAAGATGTCAGGTCTCATGGCGGTCACGAGATGGGTCGTGCGCGGGACGACGATCAGCTCCGCATGAGGCGCCAGCCGGCGGAACAGCGGCTCGTTGAGTCGCAACTGGTCGTACTGTCCGTTGACGAACCAGAGCGGGATGGAGATCCGTTGCACCGCGGTGACGATGTCGAGCGCCGCCAGGGTGCGCAGCGCCGCGTCCTGCGTGTCGAGCGCGTATCCGCCGGCCGCGAAGTCACCCCTCGTCTCGATCGGGATGGTCGCTGCGAGCATACGTCGAGTGATCCACATACCGCGGTCCGGCAGCCGGTCCACGGCGCGCGCGATGAGTCGATACGCCGAGAGTCCGGCGCCGCGGGGAAGCGACGTGCATGACGCGGCGATGAGTCCGGCGACGGGCGGCGGCTCCGCGCCGCCTGTGTAGGCGAGGCAGAGCAGCCCGCCCATCGAATGTCCGACCAGCAGCACAGGGCCGCGGGACGCGGCGTCGCGCACCGCTGCATCGATCGTGTGGAGGGCTTCGTGCAGCGTGAAGTCCTCGTCCATCCGCGCACCGTGACCCGGCAGATCGACGGCGACGGCGGGGAGACCTGCGGCTTCGAGGAAGTCCATCTGAGAGCGCCACATCGTCGCAGAGGTGCGGATGCCGTGCACGAGGACGATCTGAACGGTCACGCGTTCAGCATAGAGAAGCGGGGCCGGTGGTCAAATCATGACCACCGACCCCGCTGCTCGTAGTGCGAAGGTGCTTACTTCTCCCAGCCGACGTTCTCGACCGGAGACACTCCGAAGAGGTCCAGTCCGACGTAGGGCTCAGGGGTCAGGTTGGCGAGGCCGTCCTTGACCGTGGAGATGGAAGGACCGTTGTAGAGCGGGATGACGCCCCAGGTGTCCTTGATGATCTCCGGCTCGAGCTTCATCGTCGCGGCGGTCCAGTCCTCGGCCGTCGTCTGCGACTCGACCTCGTCCTTGATCTTCTCGTCGATCTCGGCAGTACCCGTCCCCGAGAGGTTCAGGCTGCTGTCGGAGCAGTAGAGCTGGCAGAAGTACAGCGGTCCGAACGGGTCGGAGTCGGTGAACCGCAGGGAGAACCCGTCCCAGTTCTTCGTGCTGAAGTCGGTCGAGAAGTCCGCAGGTGCGCGCTTCTCGATCTGCAGGTCGATGCCGATCGCCTTCTCCTGCTGCTGCAGCGCCTTGGCGAGGGCCTCGATCGTCGGGTCATCGCTGTGCACCGGGTAGACGATCTCGAGCTTCACGCCGTCCTTCTCACGGATGCCGTCTTCGCCCTCGGTCCAGCCGGCGTCGTCGAGCAGCTTCTTGGCTCCGTCGACGTCGAACTTCAATCCGGCTTCGGCGAACGAATCCTTGTATCCGTCCTGGAAGTCGTACATGTTGAGCGAGCCGGCGGGAGCCTCTTCGTAGTCGAGGCCGTTCCACGCGATCTGCTTCTGCTGGTCGACGTCGATCGCCTTGAAGAAGGCCTCGCGCACGGCGATGTCCTGCAGCTGCGGCTTCTCGGCGTCGAGGATGATGATCGTCTTCGCGGTCTGCTGCGAACGGTAGGTGGTGACACCCTCCATGTCCGCGACCTGGGCCAGGCGATCCTTCGTGTTGGTGCCCACCATGTCGATCTCGCCGTTCTTGAAGGCGTTGATCGAGGCGGATGCGTCGAGACCGGTGAAGGTGACCTTGTCGAGCAGCGGTGCGTTGCCCCACCACTTCTCGTTCGGCTCGAACGTGGCCGTCTGACCGTTGATGTCGAAGTCGGTCAGCTTGTACGGACCGGCGCCCCACTCTGGGTGCGCGTCTTCGATGTACGCCGTGTTGAAGATCTCCGGCGAGTTGACCGCGGGGTTGAGGATTCCGGTGAGGAACGGCATGCTCGGCCATGCGAACTCGCCCTTGAACGTCACGATGACGTCCTTGTCCGTCTCGCCCGGTTCGACCGACTCGATCTCCTTGTAGCCGTCCGTGGCGCTGGCCTCATAGGCCTCGTCCTCGCCGCTGTTGGCCTTCCAGGTGGCTGCGAACGCGGTGTAGTCGATCGGCGTGCCGTCGTTCCAGACCGCCTTCTCGTTGACCTTCATCGTGATGACGGTCTTGCCGTCCTTCTCGCTGATGTCCCACTCGTCGAGGTAGGCGGGGTTCGCCGACACTTCGCCCTCGGGCGACATCAGGAACACCTGCGGGTTGTACCACTGGGCGAGGCGCGTCGTGTCAGCGCTGGCGTTGCCGTTGAACGGGTTCATCTGCGGAGTGATCTCGTTGATGCCGAAGTGGACCTCGCCTCCTTCCTTCAGGTTCTCGCGGGGCTGAGGATTGTAGTCCGCCGCCTTCGTCTCCTGGGGCTCGTTGCCGCCATCGGTTCCGCCGTTGCCGCCGCCCGCAGCACATCCGCTGATCGCGAGTGCCAGGGCGCCGCTGAGGGCGATGATGCCCGTCAGCTTCGTGGTGCCTTTCATGGTGCTCCTTTCGCCTTTCGGCGTAGTCATAGATGGGAGATTAGTTCGCTTTCGCCCGGAAGGCGCCGGTGCATGAGTGAATATCCCGTAACCGTTATCGGACAGTGACCGGGGTGGGTCAGGAGGCGAGGGGACGAGTCGTCATGGTGTCGGCATCGAAGACGACGCGCTGGCGGCTCCGCTCGATGTCGGGGTCGGGCACCGGGATCGCCGACAGCAGCGCCTGCGTGTAGGGGTGCTGCGGATTGTCGAACACCTCGTCGACGTCGCCGTGCTCGACGAACTCGCCCAGGTACATCACCGCCACGCGGTCAGCGATATGACGCACCACCGAGAGGTCGTGCGCGACGAAGAGATAGGAGAGTCCGAGCTTCACCTTGAGCTCGTCCAGGAGGTTGATGATGCCCGCCTGGATCGACACGTCGAGGGCGGACACCGGCTCATCGAGCACGACGATCTTCGGGTTGGTCGACAGCGCGCGGGCGATGCCGATGCGCTGACGCTGACCGCCCGAGAAGGCGCCGGGGAACCGGTCGAGGTGCGCGGGGTTGAGGCCCACGATGTCCATGAGCTCCTGCACGCGCTGGTGAGCGTCCTCGCGCTTGACGCCGATCGCGATCATGGGCTCTGCGATGATCGCGCTCACCGTCATGCGAGGGTCGAGAGCGCCCATCGGGTCCTGGAAGACGATCTGGATATCGCGTCGCAGCGCGCGCTCCTGCTTGCCGCTCGTGATGTCGCCGACGCTGGTGCCGGCGACGATGATGTCACCGTCGTCCTGCTTGGCGAAGTCCATGATCTGCAGCAGAGTCGTCGTCTTGCCGGATCCGGACTCGCCGACGATGGCCATGGTCTCGCCCTCGCGCACGTCGAAGTTCAGACCCTTGACCGCATGCACCTCGCCGACCTTGCGCTTGAAGATCGCCCCCTTCATCAGCGGGAAGGTCTTGTTCAGGTTGCGCACCTCGAGCGTGACCGGCCGCTGCTCACGGGGAGTCCGGGTCAGATCGCTCTCGGGGATCACGGGGATGGGGAACACGGGCAGGCCTCCTATGATGCCGCCGTCCTCGATCTCGTCGGCACGGATGCACGCCGCGCTGTGCGCGGCGTCCGTCCCCGTGGACACCGGGAGGAGCTCGGGTTCCTTCGCGCGGCACGCATCCATCACGATGGGGCAGCGGTCGGCGAACGGGCAGGCGTCGGGCAGGTCGATGAGCAGGGGAGGGTTGCCCTTGATCGGCACCAGCGGCTGCTTGTCCGTCTTGTCGACGCGGGGGATCGCGCCGAGGAGGCCGATCGAGTACGGCATCCGCGTGCGGTGGAAGAGCTCGCGTGCCTCGGCATGCTCGACGGGCTTGCCGGCGTACATGACGATGACGTCATCAGCGGTTCGCGCCACGACGCCCATGTCATGGGTGATCATGATGACCGCGGCGCCCGTCTCGCCCTGGGCCTTCTCGATGAGGTCGAGGATCTGAGCCTGAATGGTCACATCGAGCGCGGTCGTCGGCTCGTCGCAGATGATCAGCTTCGGGTTGTTCGCCATCGCGATGGCGATCACGACGCGCTGACGCATACCGCCGGAGAACTCGTGCGGGAACGACTTCATGCGCTTCTCGGGCTCGGGGATGCCAACCAGGGTCAGCAGCTCGACGGATCGATCCCACGACTCGCGCTTCGAGAGGTTGCGGTGCACGGTCAGCGCCTCGATCAGCTGGTCGCCGATCGTGAACACCGGCGTCAGCGAGGTCAGCGGGTCCTGGAAAACCATGGTCATGCCGTTGCCGCGGATCATCGACATCTGCTTGTCGCTCTTGCCGAGCAGCTCCTGGCCGTCGAAGACGATGGAGCCGGTGACCTTCGCGTTGTCGTCGAGAAGTCCCATGATCGCGAGCGACGTGACCGACTTGCCCGATCCGGACTCGCCCACGATGCCGAGCGTCTTGCCCGCTTCGAGGTCGAACGAGACACCGCGCACGGCGTCGACGCGACCCGCTTCGGAGGGGAAGCTGACTCTGAGGTCGCGGACGGAGAGGACTGTGGATGCGGAGTGTGTGCTCATGCGCGGCCTCCTGCCGCTGAGGTGGGATCGAGCGCGTCACGAAGACCGTCCGCCACCAGCGCCATGGAGACGGTGAGGAGGACGAGTGCGATGGCGGGGAAGTAGAAGAGCCACGGCGCGCTGGTGATGCTGTTGGCGCCGCTGCCGATGAGCGATCCCAGCGACACGTCGGGGATCTTGACGCCGAAGCCGATGAACGACAGCCCGGTCTCGGTCATCACGGCCGCGACGACTCCGAGCGTGAAGTTGATCACGAGCAGCGACCCGATGTTCGGGATGAGGTGCCGCATGACGATCCGCATGCCGCGAACGCCCATGTAGCGCGCCGCCTCGACGTATTCGCGCTCTCGCAGAGACAGCGCCATCGTCCAGATGACCCTGGCCTGGAAGAACCAGCCGATGAAGATGAGCGCGAGGGCGATGACCCTCCAGTCGCCGCCGGCGGTGTTCGACACCAGGGCGAGGATGAGGAAGGTCGGGATGACCATGAGGAAGTGGATGAGCAGCAGCGTCAGACGCTCGGTGCGTCCGCCGAAGTAGGCGGCGGCGGTTCCGACGACGGCGGAGAGGACCGTGGTTCCGATCGACACGGTGACCGCGATCATGAGCGAGCGCTGCAGGCCGATCGACGCCTGCGCGAACAGGTCGTTGCCTGCGGGCGTGGTGCCGAACCAGTGCTCGCCGGACGGAGGCGTCCCGAGGTTCAGGAAGTCGAGATAGATGTGGTCGTACTTGGCGACCAGCGGCCCGACGATCGAGAAGAGCACCAACGCGAGGAACACGAAGACACCGAAGACGGCCGGCTTGTTGCGCGTGAAGCGACGGTAGTAGAGGCCGAACGTCGACATCCGCTTGCGCTGAACGGCTGCGGGCACCTGAGCGTCGTCGGGGTGCAGCGTGGGGTCGATCATTTCCGTGGTCATGTCAGCTCACTCTCACTCGCGGATCGAGGGCGACGACGGCGATGTCCGCGAGGATCGCGCCGATGGCGGTGAGGACGGCGCCGAAGGCGGCGACGGCGACCACACCGTGGACGTCGTTCTTGCCGATCGTGTCGATGAAGTATTTGCCCATGCCGTTCCAGCCGAAGATCGATTCCGTGAGGATCGCGCCGGTGAAGACGGTCGGGATCGTGAAGGCGAGCTGCGTGGCCACGGGGATGAGCGAGGGGCGCAGCGCGTGCTTGCGGATCGCCTGCTGCTTCGTCAGACCCTTCGCGCGAGCAGTGCGCACGTAGTCGGCCTTGATGTTGTCGAGCAGGAGCGAGCGCTGCAGGAGGTGGTAGTTCGCGTATCCGGTGAAGACGAGCGCGATCGTGGGCAGCGTCAGATGCTGCAGCTTGTCGAGAAGGTAGGGGAAGAAGCCCTCGACCCCCTTGCTGCCGGCGCCGGTGACGTAGAAGACGCGCACACCCACCCACTCGTTGAACGCGATGGCGAGGAGCACGATGCCCAGCGCTGCGACCACGATCGGGATGTTCATCGTGATGATCGACGTCGCCTGACCGATGCGGTCGCCCAGCTTGTACTGGCGCGAAGCGGTGTAGACGCCGAGTCCGATGCCGAGCACCGCTCCGAGGATCGTGGCGCCGATGACCAGCTCGGCCGAAACCCACATGCGGTAGGCGATCTGGTCGTTGACCGACTGTCCGACCGGGCTCTGACCCCAGTCCCAGCGGAACAGGATGCCGCTGAACCAGGTCCACCACCGCTCGAGCAGCGGAACCGTGTCACTCAGATTGAACGGCTCGAGCATCCGGGTGATCTCGTCGGGGGAGAGCGGGGGACGCCGTCCGACGTAGTTGCTCCGGGGATCCAGGAACGCCCACGCGAGGAAGTAGGTGACGTTGGTCGCAATCACGATCATGAGCAACCAGCCGACCGCTCGACGCAACAGATACTTGATCAAGGTGATGATTCTTTCTCTTGTACAGACGCGCTCGGGATCCGCCGACGCAACGCTGAGTCGAAGAGACAGTCAATCACCATCTGCCGATCTGCGCGACGCGACGCCCCCACCGGGTCTGTGACGGAGTCCTATCGCTCACGGGATCCGGTGTCACGGATGGCCCCCGGGCAACCTGGGCAGACTAACACCGGATTCGGCGAATCGGGCATTAGCCTCGCCTCACCGTAGAATCGACGGGACATGTCACCACGCGCTCTCACACCTCTTCAGCCTGCCGCGACGCCCGCGACGCAGATCCGCAACTTCTGCATCATCGCGCACATCGATCACGGCAAGTCGACGCTCGCCGACCGCATGCTGCAGATCACCGGCGTCGTCTCCGACCGGGACATGCGCGCGCAGTACCTCGATCGCATGGACATCGAGCGCGAGCGCGGCATCACGATCAAGAGCCAGGCCGTGCGGATGCCGTGGCAGCTCGACGGCGAGACCGTGGCGCTCAACATGATCGACACCCCGGGCCACGTCGACTTCACGTACGAGGTCTCCCGATCCCTCGCCGCGTGCGAAGGTGCGATCCTCCTCGTCGACGCCGCCCAGGGCATCGAGGCGCAGACCCTCGCGAACCTCTACCTCGCGCTCGAGAACGACCTCCACATCATCCCGGTGCTGAACAAGATCGACCTGCCCGCGGCCGACCCCGACAAGTACGCCAAGGAGCTCGCGTCCCTCATCGGCGGCGAGCCGGAAGACGTGCTCAGGGTGTCCGGCAAGACCGGTGCCGGCGTCGAGGAACTCCTGGATCGCCTGGTGCGCGACATCCCCGCTCCGACCGGCGACTCCGACGCACCGGCCCGTGCCATGATCTTCGACTCGGTGTACGACGCCTATCGCGGTGTCGTGACCTACGTGCGAATGATCGACGGCAGTCTGTCTCCGCGAGAGCGCATCCAGATGATGTCGACCGGTGCCACCCACGAAGCACTCGAGGTCGGCGTGTCGAGTCCCGAGCCGACGCCGTCGAACGGGCTGGGCGTGGGCGAGGTGGGCTATCTGATCACCGGTGTGAAGGACGTGCGACTGTCGAAGGTCGGTGACACCATCACCACCGCGCGCAAGCCGGCGACCGATGCCCTCGCCGGCTACACGGACCCGAAGCCCATGGTGTTCTCCGGCGTCTACCCGATCGACGGCAGCGACTACGCCGAGCTGCGCGAGGCCCTCGACAAGCTCAAGCTCTCCGACGCCTCTCTGCAGTACGAGCCCGAGACCTCTGTCGCGCTCGGCTTCGGCTTCCGCTGCGGATTCCTCGGCCTGCTCCATCTCGAGATCATCACCGAGCGCCTGGAGCGCGAGTTCGGGCTCGACCTGATCACGACCGCTCCCAGCGTCATCTACGAGGTGCTCACCTCCGACACCGGTGAGACCGTGACGGTCACGAACCCCAGCGAGTACCCGGACGGACGCATCGGCTCGGTCTCCGAACCGATGGTGAAGACGGCCATCCTGCTGCCGAAGGACTACGTCGGCACCGTCATGGAGCTGTGCCAGGCACGGCGCGGAGCGCTGCTGGGCATGGAGTACTTCTCTGAGGAGCGCGTCGAGCTGCGCTACATGATGCCGCTCGGCGAGATCGTCTTCGACTTCTTCGACCAGCTGAAGTCGAAGACCCAGGGGTATGCCTCGCTCGACTACGAGCCCGCGGGTCAGCAGGAGGCGGACCTGGTCAAGGTCGACATCCTGCTGCAGGGGGACAAGGTCGATGCGTTCAGCTCGATCGTCCACCGGGACAAGGCGTACGCCTACGGCACGCTCATGACCGAGCGCTTGCGCAAGCTCATTCCCCGTCAGAACTTCGAGGTGCCCATCCAGGCCGCCATCGGCGCCAGGATCATCGCTCGCGAGACGATCCGGGCCCTGCGCAAGGACGTGCTCGCCAAGTGCTACGGCGGTGACATCAGCCGTAAGCGCAAGCTCCTCGAGAAGCAGAAGGAGGGCAAGAAGCGCATGAAGATGGTGGGTCGCGTCGAGGTTCCTCAGGAAGCGTTCATCGCCGCGCTCTCGGGTGACGTCGAGGCCAAGAAGTAGTCACCCGTTCGCTCGGACCCTCGACTCTGTCGGAGCTCCCTTCCACATGGGTCCCTGAGCTTGTCGAAGGGCCAGGCCCGGTTCCCCAATGGGTCCCTGAGCTTGTCGAAGGGCCAGGCCCGGTTCCCCAATGGGTCCCTGAGCTTGTCGAAGGGCCAGGCCCGCCTCCCACATGGGTCCCTGAGCCTGTCGAAGGGCAGGCGGCCTCTCTCAAGACGAGTCCTGCTGCGCGCGTCGCGATCGCGACAACAACGGCAGGTCCTCACCCCGGGATTCAATCAGCGCGAGCTTCTTGGCTCGGCTCCATCCCTGAACTTGTTTCTCGCGAGCGAAAGCCTCGTCGACCTGGTCGAACTGCTCCACGTAGGCCAGAGCGACTGGCCGGCGCTTCCGAGTGAAGTTCGCGGCGAAGTCGTCGTCATTGTTGTGCTGCCACAGTCGGGACTCGACGTCGCCGTTGGTGCTGCCCGTGTAGAAGGCGCCGTCGTTGCAGCGGAGTATGTACATCCAAGCCATCGCTTCAGGATGCGGCACATGCGACGTCGCGGAAGGGCGTGTGGATAAGTGCGGGCCCTTCGACAGGCTCAGGGACCCATGTGGGGACGGCCCTTTGGCAGGCTCGGGGACCCATTGGGAACCCAAGCCCTTCGACAGGCTCAGGGACCCAACGGATGTGCCGGGCCCTTCGACAGGCTCGGGGACCCATGTGGGGACGGCCCTTCGACAGGCTCAGGGACCCATCGGGAAGCCGGGCCCTTCGACAGGCTCAGGGACCCAGGGGAGGTGTCGGACCCTTCGACAGGCTCAGGGACCGATAGCGGGGATCACGGCCCGGCGGAGCGTCGAGGGTGATCGTCCAGGCGAGGGCAAGTAGGCTGGAAATCATGCGGCGCGGGACATTCCGAGACGACACGGTTGACTATGCGGCCGTGGGTGCGACCCACGCGCCCGATCTGATGCAGTACCCGCCGGAGCGCAGCATCCCGGCGGAGAGCTCCTGGCGCATCGGCAGCGGTGCGGAGCGATTCCAGACGGCGGGGGAGTCCCTGCTCTCCTGGACGGCGCAGCGCGCCGCGGGCCTCAGCATCCACGACGTCCGTCCGGCTCCCGGGCCGGCCTACGCGGGCGTGAGCTTCGACGCGGAGGGCACCCCGATCGCGCCGAGCAAGCACGACGTCGAACAGCGTTTCGATGCGGAGGGCACGCCGTTCGCAGGGCCTGGCATGACTCTGCGACTGCGCGGACGGGTCGCGGGGATGCGGGCCGATGCCGAGCTCCGGGTCATCTCCGTCACGGAGGAGAAGCGTCGGGTCGGCTTCGTGCTCGGAACGGTCGGCGGCTCCGTCGTCAGCGGCGAGGAGTCGTTCGACGTCGACTGGCGCGAGGACACCGACGAGGTCTGGTTCACCGTGCGGGCCTTCGACGCACCGAACTCCCTGCTCTATCGAGTCGTGCCTCCGCTCGTGAAGCGCCGTCGCCGCGAGCTCTTCGCTCGATACCTGCGGGCGATCTCGCCGCTCTACGCGACTCCCGTCTGATGGCCTCACTCGCGTGATGGCCGGACCGCTCCCGCTCGGAGACCCGGCCCCCTCCGACGGTCGCCTGCCGTCGGACCTCCCCATCGACCGTGCCGTGCCTTTCTCCGCCTACCTGCACGTGCCGTTCTGCAGCGTGCGGTGCGGGTACTGCGACTTCAACACCTACACGTCGTCGGAACTGCGCGGCGCCAAGCAGGAGGACTACGCCTCGACGCTGATCACCGAGATCGATCTGGCCGCGCGCGTGCTCGCAGAGACGGGCGTGATGCGTCCGATGGACACCGTCTTCTTCGGAGGGGGAACCCCGACCCTCCTCCCCGCGGGCGACCTCGCCCGCATGCTGGGCGCCGCCACCGACGCGTTCGGTCTCGTCGACGGCGCGGAGATCACGGTGGAGGCGAACCCCGACACCGTCACCCCGCAGGTGGCTCGCACCCTCGCCGATGCCGGTGTCACACGGCTCTCGATCGGGATGCAGTCGGCGGTGCCGCATGTGCTCGCCGCACTCGACCGCACCCATCGCCCGGAGAACGTGGGGACGGCGGTGGCTGCGGCCAAGGATGCGGGCCTCGCCGTCAGCGTCGACCTCATCTACGGCGCGCCCGGTGAGTCCCTCGCCGACTGGGAGCGGTCGCTCGACCAGGCTCTCGCTCTCGAGTCCGACCACATCTCCGCCTACGCGCTGATCATCGAGGACGGCACCAAGCTCGCCCGCCAGATCCGCCGGGGCGAGGTGCCCGCACCGGACGACGATCTGCAGGCCGACATGTACGAGCTGGCCGATGCGCGCCTGGCCGCCGGCGGATTCGAGTGGTACGAGGTGAGCAACTGGTCGCGCACTCCGGACCAGCGGTCGCGCCACAACCTCGCCTACTGGCGGGGGAGTGACTGGTGGGGATTCGGGCCGGGGGCGCACAGCCACGTCGCAGGTCTGCGGTGGTGGAACGTCAAGCATCCCGCGGCCTACGCGCAGCGTCTCGCGGCGTCCGAGTCGCCGGCCGCCGGCACCGAGCGCCCCGACGAGACATCGCGCACCCTCGAGCGTGTCCTCCTGCTCAGCCGCATCAGGGAGGGCATCTCGATCGACGATCTGCCCGCCGACCGGCGTTCTCGGGTGGCCGCTCTCATCGCCGACGGACTCGTCGACCCCGGCTCCGCGATCCGGGGTCGCGTGCAGTTGACCCTGCGCGGACGGCTGCTGGCCGATGCCGTCGTGCGCGAGCTCACGGACTGACCGGCTCGTCCCGCCGCCGGGCTCCGGCGAGACCTCATCTCCGTCGTCGACCGGGTGGCTCCCAGCGCCGAGAGCCGCTCGGCGGGTAGAATTGGCACTCAGAGTCGGTGAGTGCCAGACGGAGGAGGGTGTGATGGTCAGCGAACGAGGCCTTCAGGTGCTCCGCGCGATCGTGCAGGACTACGTCGAGACCCACGAGCCCGTCGGAAGCCGCTCGATCGTCGACCGGTACTCCTTCGGCGTCTCTGCCGCGACGATCCGCAATGACATGGCGCTGCTCGAAGACGAGGAGCTCATCGCCGCCCCGCACACGTCGTCCGGCCGAGTGCCCACCGACAAGGGCTATCGCGTCTTCGTCGATCACCTCGCCCAGCTGCGTCCGCTCTCGGTCGCTCAGCGCACGGCCATCGAGTCGTTCCTCACCGAGCCCGCCGACCTCGACGATCTGATGGTGCGCACCGTGCGCGTGCTCACTCAGCTCACCGGTCAGGTCGCGCTCGCCCAGTACCCGTCGTTCGCCAGGGCGCATCTCACGCACCTCGAACTCGTCGCCCTCGCCCCGAATCGCGTGCTCATCGTGCTGGTCACCGATGCGGGCGGCGTCTCGCAGCGCATGTCTCCGCTTCCGACCGACGTCGATGACGCCGATATGGCCGTGCTCCGTGCTCGGCTGTCGTCGCTGATCACCGGCCGCGCCGTGAGCGATGCGGCGGAGCGGCTGCAGGCTCTCCTCGCAGCAGACGAGCACGCCCACGACACGGTTCTCCGAGCGCTTGCCACCGTCATCATCGATGAGCTGGGCGAGTTCCGTCAGGAGCGTCTTGTGATGGCCGGCGCCGCGACTCTCGCGCGCCGCGAGCAGGACTTCCGCGGCAGCATCCATCCGCTCCTCGAGGCGATCGAGGAGCAGGTGACCCTGTTGCGCCTGATGAGCGAGATGGAGACCGACGTGCACGGGCTCGCAGCGAGCATCGGTACCGAGAACGCCTCGTTCGGGCTCGGAGAGGCATCGATCGTCGCGAGCAACTACGCGGCGCCCAGCGGCACGGCTCGCGTCGGCATCATGGGGCCGACGCGCATGGACTATCCGAGCAACCTGGCAGCGGCGCGGGCGGTCGCCCGCTACCTGTCGCGGATGCTCGACGAAGACGAGGCGTCCCGCTGACGCGGGCGCCCAGAGACAACACGCAGAAGGGCCATTGTGGCGGATCACTATGAGGTTCTCGGCGTCGCGCGCGACGCCTCCACCGATGAGATCAAGAAGGCATACCGACGTCTGGCGCGCCAGCTGCACCCCGACGTCAACCCGGGCGACGACGCGGCCGAGAAGTTCAAGCTCGTCACCCACGCCTACGACGTGCTGAGCGACGACGATTCGCGACGACGGTACGACATGGGCGGAGGGGACGGCGCCGCAGGCAACTTCGGCGGGTTCGGCGGGTTCGGCGACATCTTCGAGACCTTCTTCGGCGCAGGGCAGGGCGCCGGCCGCGGCGGTCGCCCGCGTTCGCGGCGGGAGCGAGGGCAGGACGCTCTCGTGCGGGTCAACCTCGACCTCGGCGACGTCGTGTTCGGCGCTCACCGCGACATCGAGGTCGACACCGCCGTGCTCTGCGAAACCTGCAACGGCTCGTGCTGCCAGGAAGGCACGTCGCCCGTCACCTGCGACATCTGCGGCGGATCCGGACACGTGCAGCGCCAGGTGCGCAGCCTGCTCGGCAACGTCGTCACCTCGGCGCCCTGCGGCACCTGCGAGGGCTACGGCACGACGATCCCGTACCCGTGCGGCACGTGCGGCGGCCAGGGGCGCGTGCGCTCCCGGCGCACCGTCTCTCTCGACATCCCCGCGGGTGTCGAGACGGGGCTCCGGCTGCAGCTGCCCGGTTCGGGCGAGGTCGGCAAGGCGGGCGGCCCTCACGGCGACCTCTACGTCGAGGTCACGGTCAATCCGCACGCGGCCTTCAGCCGTGACGGCGACGATCTGCTGGCGACGCTCGAGGTCTCGATGTCCGACGCCATCCTGGGCACCGAGACGAAGATCCAGGGGCTCGACGGCGAGGTCGACCTCGAGATCCGGTCCGGCGTGCAGTCCGGTGACGTGCTCACCATCAAGGGTCGCGGCATCACGCCGCTGCGGGGCACTCAGCGCGGCGACCTGCGCGTCGGTGTGCAGGTCGTCACCCCCACGAAGCTCGACTCTTCGCAGCGCGCGCTGATCGAGGACTTCGCGAAGAAGGCCAAGGCGCCGGGCCCGCAGCTGGCGCAGTTCCAGCAGGGACTGTTCTCGAAGCTCCGCGACCGCTTCCGCACGCACTGATCGGACACTCATGGCTCTGCACTTCGTCGTCGAATCGGCGAGCGACGCCGCGGTCGGCGACGTCGTGTCGCTCACCGGGGCCGAGGCCAAGCACGCCGCCGTCGTCCGTCGGCTGCGCGTCGGCGAGGCCGTGACCGTCGGCGACGGTGCGGGGGTCTGGCTCACCGGTGCGGCGGAGGAGGTCTCGCCGTCTCGGGTCGAGGTCAGGATCGTCGATCGCCGCTCGGAACAGGCGCCGGTGCCTCGCATCGTGCTGGTGCAGGCTCTCGCGAAGGGCGACCGCGACGAACTGGCCGTGCAGGCGGCGTGCGAGCTGGGCGTCGACGAGATCGTCCCCTGGCAGGCGTCCCGCAGCGTGTCGCGCTGGGAGGGGGCCAAGGCCGTGAAGGGCCGCGAACGCTGGGCGACCATCGTCCGGGAGGCGGCGAAGCAGGCTCACCGCGCCTGGGTGCCCACGGTGTCGGCCCCCATCACGACGGCGGAGCTCGCCTCGCGAGCAGTCTCCCAACGAGTGCTTCTGCTCGATCCGACCGCTCCTGCCCGTCTTTCCGCACTCGAGCCGGACGGCCGCGATCTCGTGCTCGTCGTGGGGCCGGAGGGCGGGATCTCCGGTGACGAGCTCGCGCGTCTGACCGAGGCGGGCGCGGAACGCGTGCTGCTCGGCGACTCGGTGCTGCGCACCTCCACCGCCGGTCCGGCAGCGATCGCCGTGCTGTCGGTGGCGCTCGGCCGCTGGTGAACCGGCCCCGGGCCGTCGCAGGCGCTCATCGGTAGACTGGTCGCATGACCGAGCCCTCGATCTTCACGCGCATCCTCACGGGAGACATCCCCGGTGAGATCCTGCTCGACACCGGTCGGGTCTTCGCGATCCGCGACATCAACCCGCAGGCCCCGCTGCATGCGCTGGTGATCCCGAAGACCGAGGAGTACCGCGACGTGACCGAACTCGCCGAGGGTGATCCCGGTCTGCTGGCGGAGATGGTGGCGGCCGCCAAGCAGCTCGCTTCAGAGCACGCCAACGGCGAGTACCGACTGATCTTCAACAACGGCGAATCGGCCGCACAATCCGTCTTCCACGTGCACGCTCATGTGCTCGGCGATATCGAGGAGAACAAGCTCGTTGGCTTCTGACGACAGCGACAACACCACAGACCGTGCGTCCGGCGGCGATGCCGACACGGTCGAGAAGATCTATGTCGACGGCATCGCGATGGTGCAGCTGCTCGGTCCGCAGGACCGGCTTCTGCGGATGCTCGAGAAGGAGCATCCCGACGTCCAGGTGCTCGTCCGCGGCAATGAGATCACCCTCTCCGGCGCGTCCGGCGTCGTCGCGGAGGCGAGATCCCTCGTCGACGAGCTGCTCACGATGACCAGGGCCGGCCACGATCTGGCGCCCAGTGACGTCTCGAGCTCCGCCCGGATGCTGCGTCACGACGGTGGTCCGCGCCCGAGCGAGGTGCTCGGTGAGGCGATCCTGACGACGAGGGGCAAGGTCATCAGGCCGAAGACCCCGGGGCAGAAGGAGTACGTCGACGCGATCGAGGAGAACACGATCGTCTTCGGCATCGGTCCCGCAGGAACAGGCAAGACGTACCTCGCGATGGCCAAGGCCGTCCAGGCGCTGCAGCGCAAAGAGGTCGAGCGGATCATCCTGACCCGCCCCGCGGTCGAAGCGGGGGAGCGGCTGGGCTTCCTGCCCGGCACCCTCACCGACAAGATCGATCCCTACCTCCGTCCTCTCTACGACGCCCTGAACGAGATGATGGATCCCGAGATCGTGCCTCGCCTCATGGCGACGGGAACGATCGAGGTGGCCCCTCTCGCCTACATGCGCGGGCGCACGCTCAACGATTCGTTCGTGGTGCTCGACGAGGCGCAGAACACGACGCCCGAGCAGATGAAGATGTTCCTGACCCGACTCGGCTTCGGCACGCGCATGGTGGTGACCGGTGACATCACGCAGGTCGACCTCCCGCAGGGGTCGTCGGGTCTGCGGATGGTCACCCGTGTGCTCGCGGACATCGAGGACATCCACTTCTCGCGCCTCACGAGCGAGGATGTCGTGCGTCACTCGCTGGTCGGGCGCATCGTCGACGCCTACAGCGAGTACGACGAGCGCCGCACCGCTCAGCGCTTCGAGCGCGAACAGGCCGCAGAATTCGCGAACCGGGCAGACCGCCGGGGCGCGCAGAGACCCGGTCCGCGAGACCGGATGCCGAAGCGAGGACTCTCATGATCGAGATCAACAACGAGTCGGCCGTCGAGATCGACGAGACCGTCCTGCAACGCCTCACGGACTTCAACCTCGAGCAGCTGCACGTGAGCCCCGACGCCGAGGTGGCGATCGTCCTCGTCGACGAGGGCGCGATGGAAGCACTGCACGTGCAGTGGATGGACGAGCCCGGTCCCACCGACGTCCTGAGCTTCCCCATGGACGAGCTGCGTCCGGGAACCGAGGACCGCCCCACCGCGGCGGGTCTTCTCGGCGACATCGTGCTGTGTCCACAGGTCGCAGAGACCCAGGCGCAGGCGGCCGGGCACTCCGTGATGGACGAGCTGATCCTGCTCACGACCCATGGCCTGCTGCACCTGCTCGGCTTCGATCACGCAGAGCCCGACGAGGAGCGTGAGATGTTCGGTCTTCAGAAGGAGCTCATCCAGGGCTTCGCCCTGTCTGAACGCCGACGATGACCGCGGGTCTCCTGCTGGCGGGCGCCGTCCTGCTGGTCGCCTTCGGCGGCCTGATGGCCGCGATCGACGCCGCGTTCGGCGTCACCTCCCGGTCCGACATCGAGGAGATGGGCTCCGAGGGCCGCAACGCCGCCCAACTGCTGCGCATCGCCGCCGATCCCGACGCGCACGTCAACTCCATCGCGTTCATCCGCGTGCTCGCCGAGACGGCCGCCGCCGTGCTCGTCACCGTGGCCTTCAGCATCCTCTTCGACAACATCTGGTGGGCGATGCTCGCCGCGGCGGTGCTGATGACCGGCATCAGCTTCGTGCTGGTCGGTGCGAGCCCCCGTTCCTTCGGGCGTCAGCATTCCGACCGCATCCTGCGCGCGAACGCCCGTATCGTCCGCGGACTCCGGATCTTCCTCGGTCCACTCGCTCAGGGGCTCGTCGTGCTCGGCAACCGGGTGACCCCCGGTCGAGGCCGCAGCTCGTTCACCTCGGAGGAGCAGCTTCTGAGCATGGTGGACGAGGCGGCGTCGAACGACCTGATCGAGGAGGACGACCGCGACCTCATCCACTCGGTCTTCGACTTCACCGATCAGTTCGTCCGCGCGGTGATGGTGCCCCGCACGGAGCTCGTGACCGTCGATGCGACCGCGACGACGAGCGAGGCCATGGCGCTGTTCCTGCAGCGCGGGGTGTCGCGCATGCCTGTCGTCGACGATGAAGCCGACGACGTGGTCGGAGTGCTGTATCTCAAAGACCTGGTGCAGTTCGCGTTCCGAGACGAGAGCGCGTGGCGGGGAGCATCCATCCGCCCGATCTCCCGTCCCGCGACCTTCGTGCCCGAGTCGATGCGCGCCGAGACCCTGCTGCAGCAGATGAAGCGCGACGCGGTGCACGTATGTCTCGTGATCGACGAGCACGGGGGGATCTCGGGTCTCGTGACCCTGGAAGACCTCATCGAGGAGCTCGTCGGCGAGATCGCCGACGAGTACGATCAGGTCTCGACCGAAGTCGTCGAACTCGGTGAGGGGCGCTTCCGAGTGAGCGCCCGCCTGTCGCTCGAAGATGTCGGAGACCTGTTCGGGATCGAGCTCGAGGACGAGGACGTCGATTCGATCGGCGGTCTGCTGGGAAAGACCCTCGGGCAGGTTCCGCAGCCGGGATCGGCTGCGACGGTCGAAGGCCTCACCCTCACGGGCGGGGCGTCGAGAGGACGCGGGCGCGGAATCGCGACCGTGTTCGTTGAGCGGGCGCAGCACGATGTCGCGACCGAGGATCATGAAGGAGAACGCGGCAATGGCTGAGCACACTCGAAGCGGATTCGTCACGTTCGTCGGACGCCCGAACGTCGGCAAGTCCACGCTGACCAACGCGCTCGTGGGCGAGAAGATCGCGATCACCAGCGAGAAGCCCCAGACGACGCGGCGCGCCATCCGCGGCATCGTGAACCGCCCGGACGGTCAGCTGGTGATCGTCGACACACCGGGGATCCACAAGCCGCGCACGCTGCTCGGAGAGCGCCTCAACGACCTGGTCGAGCAGGTGCTCGGTGATGTCGACGTGATCGGGTTCTGCGTGCCGGCGACCGAGAAGGTGGGACCGGGCGATCGCCGGATCGCCGCCTCGCTCGACGGATACGGCAGGGCCAAGAAGATCGCCATCGTCACGAAGACCGATGCCGCGGGTCGAGACGAGATCACGGAGCGGCTGCTCGAGGTCGATTCGCTGCGCGAGGACTGGGCGGCCGTCATCCCGCTCTCCGCCCTCACCCGTGACCAGCTCGACGTCCTCACCGGCGAGATCCTGTCGCTCATGCCGACGGGCCCCGCGCTGTACCCCGAGGGCATCACCACCGACGAGTCGCAGGAGGACAGGATCGCCGAGATGATCCGCGAGGCGGCGCTCGACGGAGTTCGCGATGAGCTCCCGCACTCGATCGCGGTCGTCATCGACGACATCGCTCCCCGCGAGGACAGCGACCTCACGGACGTGCACGCCTCGATCGTGGTCGAGCGCGACAGCCAGAAGGCCATCATCATCGGCCACAAGGGCAAGCGACTCGCCGACGTCGGTCGTCGTGCACGCGTCGGCATCGAGGAGCTCGTGGGAACCCGGGTGTTCCTGGGGCTGCACGTCAAGGTGGCCAAGGAGTGGCAGCGGGATCCGAAGCAGCTGGGTCGACTCGGTTTCTGACATGCACCGCGCATACTCCGCAGACGGCGGGCGCGTCGGCGGCTCGCGGCGATGAGCGCGCGCGGCCATGACCGCGACGCCAGACGCAACGAGGCATTCACCGAGGTCTTCGACGCGCACTGGGGCGCTGTCCGTCACCACGTGGAAGGTGTCGTGTCCGACAACGCCGAGGTCGCTGCGATCGTCTCCGAGGTGTTCCTCAAGGCCTGGGCGAGGCTCGATGCCGACCGCCCGATGTCTCTCGTCTGGCTTCTGAAGGCGACGCACCGGGTGATGCGGGCGCGAGCGGCCCGTCCGGACTTCCGGCACGGCACTCTCGATGTCGTCCACGACGCGGTGTCGAGGGGCGACGAACCGGCGGATCTCGCGATGCGCGCACGGGTGGTCGTCGCTCTCTCGGCCCTCAGCGTGCGTGAGCGGCGTATCATCATGCTGACATATTGGGACGGGCTCACGACCGAGCACGTCGCCGAGGTGATCGGGAGTTCGCAGATCCGTGTGAGAAGGACACGGGCTCGCGCGGAGGCCCGTTTGCTCGCAGCACTCGATCTGGAGGGGGTGGATTGACCGATATGGGTGGATCCGACCTGCTCGAGAGGGTGTTGACGGAGGCTGACCCCGCTCGCACCGCGCGTGATGCGAGACCGGATGCCGTGGCACTCGCGACCCGCGACCGCATCATGCGCAGCAGCGCGCCGAGACGTCGACGGCGCACACTCGCACTGAGCGTGGCCTCGGGTCTCGCCCTGGCGACGGCCGCGGTGGTGCTCTCTGTCTCGGTGCTGTTGCCGCAGGGTGAGGCAGTCGCCGGGGGCCCGGAGCCTCTCGAATTCTCCGGCGGCGAGGGGATCTCCGAGACCGTGGAGACGGCGCAGAGGACACTGGCCGATGTGAGCGGCCCCGCAGAACCGATCCGCGAGGTGCGATCGGCGAGCTGGAACTTCTCCATCAACGGCACCACGGGCGAGACGAAGGTGGTGCCGGAGCTGCGCACCGTGCGCTGGAACGCCGATCTGTCGTGGCACGAGACGCTGGTGCTCGGCGAGGCGTACGACCCGTCGGACGCCTCGGCGAACCTGGGTGCGGAGGTCGACAGTGCGGGCGGCGAGGTCATCGAGACCTCGGTCGAGCCCGGAGGCTTCGACACACCGGTACCGGAGCCGTTCGGCGACTCTCGCGCGGAGGTCTCCGATGTGCTCGGGGCGTTCGAGATGCCCGCGGATCCGACGGGCTTCGAAGCGGCGACCGCCCTCACCGCGGTGCTCAGCACCTGGACCCTGACGAACGCGCAGGAATCGCAGCTCCTGGAGATCGTCGCCGATGCCGAGGGCACGGAGGCGCTCGGGTCGACGATCGATCGTCTCGGGCGCCCGGTGTCGGGCCTGCGGATGATCTCCGAGGACCGCCGCTTCGCCCAGCTCGTGCTCGTGTCGCTCGACACCGGCCGCATCGTCGGTGTGGAGACGACCAATCTCGTCGAGAACGACCTCGTCGATGCCGGCGCCATCATGTCGTACACGATGTGGGACGTCGATGAGGATCTCGTGCCCTGACTCTCGCCCGTTCGATCGAGGAGGCTCCACCATGACCGCTGCCCGACACTGGATCGCCCCGACCTGGGGCCCGCCGGACACCTGGGACTTCGTGGAGACCGGTGTGCCGGCTCCCGGCGAGGGCGAGGTCACCGTGCGCGTGCACGCGGCCGGTGTGAACCCGGCGGATGCCAAGCACGTCGCCGCTCCGAGGAACGGCGTGTCGCTTCCGATCGCGATCGGCTACGAGGTGTCCGGCACGCTCTCCGCGATCGGACCGCAGACGACGATCGGGTCGGGACCGGCCGAGGTCGGAGACGAGGTGGTCGCCTTCCGCGTGGCCGGGGGCTATGCCACCGAGCTCACGATCCCCGCCGAGAAGGCGTTCGCCAAGCCCACGACCCTCAGCCACCCGGAGGCCGCGAATCTGCTCCTCGCGGGGACCACGGCGGCAGAGATGCTCTGGGTGACCGGTGCTGCCGCGGGTGAGACGATCGTGCTGCACGGGGCATCAGGCGCGGTGGGTGTGAGCGTGCTGCAGCAGGCCGCACTGCGCGGCATCCGGGTCATCGGCACCACCAGCCCCGAGAGGTTCGATGTCGTCGAGCGCTTCGGCGGTACGCCGGTGCGCTACGGCCCTGGTCTCGCAGACAGGGTCAGGCGACTCGCCGGCAGCGAGGTCGCGGCGGCACTCGACGCGGTGGGCACGGACGAGGCGATCGACGTGTCGCTCGAGCTCGTGGCCGATCGGCGCAGGATAGTCACGATCGCCGCGATGGGCAGAGCGCAATCGGAGGGGATCGTCGTGATCGCGGGCTCCATGCCGGCGAGCGCGAGGTTCCGTGACGGAGTCCGCGGCGAGCTGGTGGCACTGGCTCAGCAGGGCGATCTGGTCGTTCCCGTCGCCCGGACCTTTCCACTCGATGAGGCACCGGCAGCTCTCGAGCTACTGGCCGGTGGGCATCCCGGCGGAAAGCTCGCCCTCATCCCCTGAGCTCGTCCGCCCGATGCGCCCCTCCGAGGAGAGAGGGAGCGCGCGTCGTCGCGGCACAGGACGGGTCGCGTCGCATCAATCGATCTCGCGGAGGGCCGAGGTGACCACCACCACACCGTCGCCGTACGCATCGTCGACCTCGTCCTGCAGCGTCCCGTCGTCCCAGATCACCTGCACCCAGACGTAGCCGCGCTCCGTCCACAGGCTGAGCGCCGCGTCTCCGAGGGTGGACGACATCTCGTCCTGCACCCGCTGCAGCTCTGCCTCGGTGCTGGTGCCCTGCACGCCGTCGACAGGATCATCGCCGCGGACCGGGTCGAAGAGCGCGAGCATGATCGGCGGATCCGTGACCGTGAAGCGGTCGCCGTCGAACGTCCCGTAGGCCGCGTAGCTGCCCCAGGTGGTCTCTCCACTCGACTCGCTGCCCTCGACGCCGTCCCAGCTCCATCCGTCGACGGGGATCCCCGCGCACTGGGGCGGGTAGGACTCGGCGACCGCGCCGAGGCACAGCGTCACCTCGCCGCCGACATCGAGGACGGTTCCTGTGCCGATCACCCGGCCCTCCGGCGGGGCGGCGGTGCCCGCGCCCACACTGCCGGCAACCGAGCTCGTCGGGACGGGGGAGGACCCCGGACTCGTGGAGCATGCGGCCAGCGCGAGAACGCCCGCGACGGCGGCCGCGACCAGGGGGAGGCGAATCCGTGATGAGCTCATATCGTTGAGTGTCGCAGGCGGGGTGATCGTCTCAGCGGAGATGGCATGAGCGGCGATCCTGCTAGCATGGCCGCATGCCATTCGGCGGACTGCTTCTTCTTAGCTGCCGCGACGAGTCCTGAGAGCTAGGGCCTTCCTCGTCGCGGCGCTCGTGTTGGCCCGATCACACTGACGAAGAGAAGAAGCCCCATCATGCAGAACACTCAGCGCTCGTCCGAGATGCCGATCCACAAGTACCGGCCGTTCCACGAGCAGATCTCCGTCCACCTGCCGGACCGCACCTGGCCCGACGCCCGCATCACCGAGGCACCGCGATGGTGCGCGGTCGATCTCCGCGACGGCAACCAGGCGCTCATCGATCCGATGTCGCCCGAGCGCAAGCGCGTGATGTTCGAGCTCCTCGTGAGCATGGGATACAAGGAGATCGAGGTCGGCTTTCCGTCGGCGAGCCAGACCGACTTCGACTTCGTGCGCCAGCTCATCGAGGAGAACCTGATCCCCGATGACGTCACCATCCAGGTCCTGACCCAGGCGCGCGAGCACCTGATCGCCCGCACCTACGAGTCGATCGCCGGTGCCAAGCAGGCGATCGTGCACCTCTACAACTCCACGAGCATCCTGCAGCGGGAGGTCGTGTTCCGCACCGACAAGCAGGGCATCATCGACATCGCGCTCGAGGGTGCGCGCCTGTGCCGGAGCTTCGAGAAGACGATCCCCGACACGAAGGTGTACTACGAGTACTCGCCCGAGAGCTACACCGGCACCGAGCTCGAGTTCGCGGTCGACGTCTGCAACCAGGTCATCGAGATCTTCGAGCCCACCCCCGACCGCAAGGTCATCATCAACCTGCCCGCCACGGTCGAGATGGCGACGCCCAACGTCTACGCCGACTCGATCGAGTGGATGAGCCGTCACCTCGCGCACCGCGAGAACGTGATCCTGTCGTTGCACCCTCACAACGATCGCGGCACGGCGATCGCGGCCGCCGAGCTGGGATACATGGCCGGAGCGGACCGCATCGAGGGATGCCTGTTCGGCAACGGCGAGCGCACGGGCAACGTAGACATCGTGGCGCTGGGAATCAACCTCTTCACCCAGGGCATCGATCCGCAGATCGACTTCAGCGACATCGACCAGGTCAAGCGCACGGTCGAGTACTGCAATCAGCTGCCCGTACCCGAGCGCAGCCCCTGGGCCGGCGACCTGGTGTTCACGGCCTTCAGCGGTTCGCACCAGGACGCGATCAAGAAGGGCTTCGAGGCGATGGCCGCCACGGCGGAAGCCGAAGGCGTGACGGTCGACGACATCGAGTGGGCCGTGCCCTATCTGCCTGTCGACCCGAAGGATCTCGGTCGCTCGTACGAGGCGGTCATCCGCGTGAACTCGCAGTCGGGCAAGGGCGGGGTCGCGTACCTGCTGAAGGCCGATCATGCGATCGACCTGCCGCGCAAGCTGCAGATCGAGTTCTCCGGTGTCGTGCAGGCGAAGACCGATGCCGAGGGCGGAGAGGTCACCAGCGAGCAGATCTGGTCGATCTTCAACGACGAGTACCTGCCGGCCGAGTCGACCGACGACAAGTGGGGACGCTTCGAGCTCCTCGCCACACAGACGCGCAGCGACATGTCGGGCGAGGTGGTGCTCGACGTGGTGCTGCGCGACGACGAGCAGCAGCTCGCGGTCGCAGGATCGGGAAACGGTCCGGTCGCCGCGTTCGTCGAGGTGCTGCGCGCGCAGGGCTTCGACATCACGGTGTACGACTACGTCGAGCACGCGCTCAGCTCGGGTGGTGACGCTCAGGCGGCGGCATACGTCGAGCTGCAGGTCGGTGACCAGCGTCTGTGGGGCATCGGCATCGACGGCGACATCTCGACCGCATCGCTCAAGGCGATCGTTTCGGGAGTGAACCGCTCGATCCGCACCCGCCAGCAGGAGCTCGCCGCGGTCTGACGTTCCACCTCGCGGCGTCTCATCTCGCTCCGCTCGCTCGACGACCGGGTTCGTCCCCCGGTCGTCGAGTGAGCGGAGCTTCCTGTCCCGGTCGTTGAGCGAGCAGCGAAGCAGCGAGACGAAACGTCACTGACCCGTTTCGGCCGGCTTGATGACGGTGATGACGCCGGTCTCGGCGGCGACCTTGCGTCGGTAGAGGCGGCGCTGCTCGGGCAGGGACACATCGAAGCTCACGGCCAGCACGCGGATGACCGCCGTGACGACGATGCCCAGGATCGCGGCGAGGGTGATGGGGAGTCCCAGCGCGTTCGCGGTCGCGATGAACACGCATCCCGCACCTGCGGCGACCGCATACAGCGAGCCGACGTGCATGATCGAGGTCGGCAGGCCCATCAGCATGTCGCGCAGCACGCCGCCGCCGACCGCCGCGCACGCGCCGATGAACACGGCGGGCACCGGAGGGATGCCCAGGGCGATCGCCTTGCTCGTGCCGAAGGCGCCGAACATGCCGATGACGACGGCGTCGAGCACGACGATGACGGTGTTCAGGCGGTTGAAGAGTCCCGCGAGCAGCATCCCGAACAGCGAGGCGCCGGTCGCCGTGAGCAGATACCAGTTGCTCTGCAGGGTCGCGGGGGTCTGACCGAGCAGGATGTCGCGGATGAGACCGCCGCCCATGCCGATCATGATCCCGATGATGGCGACGCCGAGCCAGTCGAGGCGCCGCTGCCCCTGGAACCCCGACGCGAACATCGCTCCCTGCACGCCGCCGAGGCCGACACCGAGCAGATCCGCCCAGAGCGGAATGATGAAGAGCGGTTCGGTCACCCCTCCATTCTCGCGCACGGAGGATAATCGAACGGTGCCCACCTATCGAGACGAAGCGGTGATCCTGCGCACCCACAAACTCGGGGAGGCGGATCGCATCGTCATCATGCTGTCGCGGCGTCACGGCAAGGTGCGCGCCGTCGCGAAGGGAGTGCGTCGCACCTCGTCGAAGTTCGGCTCGCGACTCGAGCCGTTCATGGTCGCCGATGTCCAGCTGTATCAGGGGCGCTCGCTCGACATCGTGCAGCAGGCGGAGTCGCTCGGGTCGTACGGATCCGACATCGCGGCGCACTACGACCGATACACCTCCGCCAATGCGATGGTCGAGACCGCCGACCGCCTGAGCGACTCGGAGGCGACCTCCGACCAGTATCTGCTGCTGGTCGGCGGCCTGCGTGCACTGTCCCGCGGAGAGCATTCGCCCCGCAGCATCCTCGATTCCTATCTCCTTCGAGTCATGGCGCTGTCCGGCTGGGCTCCGTCGCTCGGCGACTGCGCACGGTGCGCGGCACCCGGACCGCACCGCAACTTCGTCGGACAGCTCGGTGGTGCGGTCTGCGTGAACTGCGCACCCGCGGGCAGCCCTCGTGTCGAGGAGAAGACGCTGTCGCTTCTGCGATCGCTGATGGCAGGGGAGTGGGACGTCATCGACGCAGCCCCTCACGCCGACAACGCGGCCGCTTCCGGTCTCGTCGCCGCCTACGCCCAATGGCACCTCGAGCGCGGCATCCGCTCCCTCGCCCATCTGGTGGCGGACGTCCCGAAGAAAGGATCTCGGTGAGCCCCAAGCCGTACACCCACAAGGATGCGGTGGCCTACCGCGCGCTCGACTGGACCGGCGTCCACCCCCCGGCGTTCAGGGCCGTGCCGCAGCATGTCGCTGTCGTGATGGACGGCAACGGCCGGTGGGCGAATCGCCGTGGGCTGAGTCGCGTGGAAGGGCACAAGGCGGGCGAGGAGGTGCTCCTCGATGTGGTCGCCGGTGCGATCCAGGCCGGAGTGCGGCATCTGTCGGTCTACGCCTTCTCGACCGAGAACTGGGCGCGCTCACCCGACGAGGTGCGGTTCCTCATGGGTTACAACCGCGATGTGCTGCACCGTCGGCGGGATCAGCTCAACGAGTGGGGCGTGCGGGTGCGCTGGGCCGGGCGCAAGCCTCGACTGTGGGGGAGCGTGATCAAGGAGCTCCAGTACGCCGAGAAGCTCACCGAAGGCAACGACGTGCTCACGCTGACCATGTGCGTGAACTACGGCGGACGGGTCGAGCTCGTCGACGCCATGCGGTCGATCGCCGCCGACGTCGCCGCGGGCAGGGTGAAGCCGAACGCGATCAGCGAGAAGATGATCCGTCGTCACCTGTACGTGCCCGAGATGCCCGACGTCGACCTGTTCCTGCGCAGCTCGGGTGAACAGCGCACCTCGAACTTCCTGCTGTGGGAGTCGGCGTACGCCGAGATGGTCTTCCTCGACACGCTGTGGCCGGACTTCTCGCGTGAGGATCTCTGGCGCGCCATCGACATCTACCTGTCGCGCGACCGTCGTTTCGGAGGCGCGAAAGACACGCCGGACGCCTCGGCCTGAGCCCTCAGCCAGCGCTCGGTCTCACGAGGGTGTCGCAGCCGCACGATCGTGAGGTGAGGGAACTCCTGAGCGATCTCGGGCATCCGCTCCGTCCACTTGCGCAGCGTCTTCGTCTGCCACGCGATGATGTTCTCCTCGGGGTCGCCGCGGAACATCCGCCAGATCGGCTTCTCGACGTTGTCGTTCCACATGCGCGTACGCAGGATGCTGCGGCTGATGGTCCGTCGCAGCAGCCGCGAGCGTACGACGGAATACGGGTAGTCGAGCCAGATCGCGAGATGGGCCCGCGGAGTGAGGATCTCGTCGGTGCCCTTGCTCGTGTACTGCCACTCGGTGACCCAGCGATCTTCGGCCGCGAAGGCGCGCACGTCGTCGAGGAAGGTGGGGCGCGGCGTCCAGTTCTCCCCGTGGAACAGACCGTCGATCTCGACGTGGCGCAGTTCCCAGAGCCGTGCGATCCGCCGAGCGAGAGTCGTCTTGCCCGACCCCGTGACCCCCGCGATGAGCACCCGCTCGGGCTTCAGGGGCAGCAGCGGATCCTCGACCGAGAGCATCCGAGAATCCTACCGACGGAATAGCTCCGGCGCCGATGCGGTTTGATGGAAGTGTGACTGAACCCATCTCCATCGATATCTGGTCCGACATCGCCTGCCCGTGGTGCTACATCGGCAAGCGCAACCTGGAGAAGGGACTCGAAGCCGTCGCAGGCGACGACGACGCTCCTGAGGTGAACGTCACCTTCCATTCTTTCGAGCTGTCGCCCGACACCCCCGTCGACTTCGACGGCGACGAGGTCGACTTCCTTTCCGGCCACAAGGGCATGCCGCGCGACCAGGTCGAGCAGATGCTCTCGCACGTCACAGGCGTGGCGGAGAACGCAGGCCTGCAGTACCGCTTCGACCTGCTGCAGCACACGAACACCGTCAAGGCGCACGAGCTGCTGCATTTCGCGAAGGCGCGAGGTATGCAGCACGAGCTTGAAGAGCGGCTGATGTCGGCCTACTTCACCGAGGGCAAGCACGTCGGTCGCATCGACGACCTCGTCGAGCTCGCGGCCGAGGTCGGTCTCGACGCCGACGACGCACGCTCCGCACTCGAGAGCTCGCAGCACCTCGCCGACGTGCGCGCAGACCAGGCCCAGGCTCAGGCCTACGGAATCCAGGGTGTGCCGTTCTTCGTCATCGACGGGCAGTACGGCATCAGCGGCGCCCAGCCGCCGGCCGCCTTCGAAGACGTGCTCCGCGATCTGTGGTCGAAGCGCGGCGAATCTCGGGCCGAGTCCGAGGACGCCTCGGTCTAGCGGGTCAGCGCCGCTTCGATCGCTCCGACGATCTCGGGGTCGTTCGGCTTCTGCTTCGGCCGGAACCGGATGACCTCGCCGTCAGGGAGCACGAGGAACTTCTCGAAGTTCCACTCGACGCGGCCGGCCTTGCCGCCGGTGTCGGGGTTCTCCCTGAGCGACTTGTAGAGGTCGGCGGCATTCCTGCCGTTGACCTTCACCTTGTCGTTGATGGGAAACGTCACGCCGTACGTCGTCGAGCAGAACTCGAGGATGGTGTCGACGGATCCGGGCTCCTGCCCGAAGAACTGGTTGCACGGGAATCCGACGACGCTGAACCCGCGATCGCTGTAGAGGCGCTGCAGCTCTTCGAGCTGCTCATACTGCGGAGTGAGGCCGCACTTCGAGGCCACGTTCACCACGAGGACGACGTCCGCACCCAGATCGTCGAGTGTCTTCTCATTGCCTTCCGCGTCGATGAACGGGATGGAACGGACTGCGGCATCGGTCATATGCACAGCTTAGATCCGTGCGCCGCCTGCGGCTCCGGGTCTGGGAGAATGGAGAGGACATGACTCTCGCCACCGTCTCACCCCGCACACTCAACATCGGTCCGATCGCCCTCGACGTACCGGTCGTCCTCGCACCCATGGCGGGGATCACCAACACGGCCTTCCGACGCCTCTGCCGAGAGTACGGTGCCGGCCTCTACGTGAGCGAGATGATCACCTCCCGGGCGCTCGTCGAGCGCAACGAGACCACGATGCGTCTGATCCGGCATCACGAGTCGGAGACCCCGCGCTCCATCCAGCTGTACGGCGTCGACCCGCAGACGATCTCCGAGGCGGTCAGGATCATCGTCGCCGAGGACCACGCGGACCACATCGATCTGAACTTCGGATGCCCGGTGCCCAAGGTGACGCGCAAGGGCGGGGGAGCGGCTCTCCCCTGGAAGTCGCAGCTCTTCTCCGACATCGTCTCGCAGGCCGTGAAAGCCGCCGGCGACGTTCCGCTCACCGTGAAGATGCGCAAGGGCATCGACCCCGATCACCTGACCTTCCTCGAGGCGGGCCGTGCGGCGGAGGACGCAGGGGCGGCCGCGGTCGCGCTCCATGCACGCACCGCGATGGAGTTCTACTCCGGCTTCGCCGACTGGAACGCCATCGGGGAGCTGAAGCAGGCGGTCACCAGCATCCCGGTGCTCGGCAACGGCGACATCTGGTCGGCTGACGACGCCGTGCGCATGATGGAGCAGACGGACTGCGACGGCGTCGTCGTCGGCCGCGGGTGCCTCGGTCGGCCGTGGCTGTTCGGCGAGCTCGCACAGGCCTTCGGCGCAGGATCGTCGACGGATGCGGGCACGGAGCGCGTGGTGGATGCCACGCTCGGCTTCGTCGCGGCCGCGTTCAAGCGCCACGCAGAGCTGCTCGTCGAGTTCTTCGAGGACGAGGACCGCGGATGCCGCGACATCCGCAAGCACGTGGCGTGGTACTTCAAGGGCTACCCGGTCGGCGGCGACATCCGCACCGGTCTCGCGACGGCCTCGAGCCTGGCGGAGATCGATGACCTGGTCGGTCAGCTCGATCACGACGCTCCGTACCCCGGCGCAGACGCCGAGGGACAGCGAGGCCGCTCAGGACGCCCCAAGCGCCCTGCTCTGCCCGACAAGTGGCTGGAATCGCGCGAGCTCGCGGCGTCGGCGTCGGTGATGATGCGCGGGGCGGAGATCGAGAACAGTGGTGGCTGACCCCTCCGTGGCGTCGGCGCGCGCCGACGGCTACGATCTGCGCGACGCGGAGCGCTTCGTCGACGAGACCCACAGATCCGAGCGCGATGACTTCGCGCGAGACCGGGCGCGGGTGCTGCACTCGGCGGCGCTGCGGCGTCTCGCGGCAAAGACGCAGGTGCTGAGTCCCGCCAGCACGGCGGACTTCGCGCGCAACCGGCTGACGCACTCGCTCGAGGTCGCGCAGGTCGGACGCGAGCTCGCGACGGCCCTCGGCGTCTCCGCCGACGTCGTCGACACCGCCTGCCTCAGCCACGACCTGGGGCACCCTCCGTTCGGCCACAACGGAGAGCGCGCCCTGAACGACTGGGCGAGCGACATCGGCGGTTTCGAGGGCAATGCGCAGTCGCTGCGCATCCTGACCCGTCTCGAGGCCAAGGCTCTCGACGCGAACGGGCACTCGGTCGGCCTCAACCTCACCAGGGCCAGCCTCGATGCGACGTGCAAGTACCCCTGGACGGTCGACAGCCCCGTGCCCGACCCCGGCGGTCGCCTGAAGTTCGGCGTCTACCCCGAGGATGAGGCCGTGTTCCGCTGGATGCGCGAGGGGGCACCGGGGCGGCTCCGCTGC
This sequence comes from uncultured Microbacterium sp., assembly GCA_963518515.1. Lineage (GTDB taxonomy): Bacteria > Actinomycetota > Actinomycetes > Actinomycetales > Microbacteriaceae > Microbacterium. The sequence goes on along the minus strand of CAUQIW010000004.1, from coordinate 3,575 downwards.
ATCGAGGCCGAGATCATGGATCTGTCCGATGACATCGGCTACTCCGTGCACGACTTCGAGGACGCCATCGTCAACGGCTACGTCGACGTCGCCCAGCTCTCGGATCCGCGTGCGCACGACGCGCTGATCGATCGCATCCAGCAGTGGGTCGGCTACGACTTCACGCGCGACGAGCTGGCCGACGCGCTCTACCGTCTCGCATCGCAGTCGATGTGGCTCGAATCCTTCGACCGCTCTCGTCGCGATCTCGCTCGTCTCAAGAACCTGACGAGCGATCTGATCGGGCGCTTCGCCCGAGCAGCCGTGTCCGCGACCCGCGAGGCGTACGCGGGGCCCACGCTGGTGCGCTACAACGCCCACGTCGTCGTACCCAGGGTCGTCGAGGCCGAGATCGCGGTGCTCAAGGGCATCATGGGCCAGGCGATCGTCACGATCGAGGCGCGCAAGGGCGTCTACAAGGAGCAGCGGCGCGTGCTCACGCGCCTCGCCGACGCTCTGTGGTCGACGGACGCCCTGTGGTCGGCCGGCGAGGACGTGCTCGAGCCCGCCTTCGCGGCCGACTTCCTCGATGCGACGAGCGACGCAGAGCGCGCCCGCGTCGTGGTCGACCAGATCGCCAGCCTGACCGATCAGACGGCGATCGACTGGCACAACAGGCTGGTCGGCGAGATCGACCCGGCCGAGGTCGGCATCTGGCACCCGCGGCAGGTTCGCACAGGTTCCCGCGTGCACGCACCTCGGCAGGCGGTCGTCGAAGGCGCCGGCTGATGCCCCGCATCCGTCAGGCCGACGTCGATGAGGTCAAAGCCCGCACCAACATCGCCGACATCGTCGGTGAGCGCGTGGCACTGAAGTCCGCCGGCGTGGGGTCGCTCAAGGGTCTGTGCCCGTTCCACGACGAGAAGAGCCCCAGCTTCCACGTCCGGCCGCAGGTCGGCTACTACCACTGCTTCGGATGCGGTGAATCGGGCGACGTGTACTCGTTCCTGCGCGAGATGGATCACGTCAGCTTCACCGAGGCGGTCGAGCGGCTCGCCGGTCGTATCGGCTACGCGCTGCACTATGAAGACGGAGGGTCCGCGCCCGAGACCAGCGGACGCAGCCGTCTGTATGCGGCCAACACCGCGGCGGCCGAGTTCTTCCGCGCGCAGCTGCTCACGCCCGACGCAGAGGCGGGGCGGCGATTCCTCGGCGAGCGGGGCTTCGATGCCGGAGCCGCCGCGCACTTCGGTGTGGGCTTCGCGCCGCGCGGCTGGGACGGGATGCTCAAGGCCCTGACGGCTCAGGGGTTCACGCGCGAGGAGCTCAGCACGGCGGGGCTCGTCTCCACAGGTCAGCGCGGCGTCTACGACCGCTTCCGCGGACGGCTCGTCTGGCCCATCCGCGACGTCTCGGGCCAGACGATCGGGTTCGGGGCGCGAAAGCTGTTCGACGACGATCAGGGACCGAAGTACCTCAACACCCCCGAGACGCCGATCTACAAGAAGGCGCAGGTCCTCTATGGGCTCGATCTCGCCAAGCGCGACATCGCCAGGGGAGACCCCCGTCGTGTGGTGGTCGTCGAGGGATACACCGACGTCATGGCGTGTCACCTCGCGGGGCTCACGACCGCCGTCGCGACCTGCGGAACAGCCTTCGGCACCGAGCACATCAAGGTCCTGCGCCGGGTGATGGGCGACGACAACGCCTCGGGTGAGGTCGTCTTCACCTTCGACGGCGACGAGGCAGGGCAGAAGGCGGCACTGCGCGCCTTCACCGAGGACGACCGCTTCAATGCGCAGACCTTCGTCGCTGTCGCCCCGGACGGGCTCGATCCCTGCGACCTGCGGCTGCAGCGCGGCGATGCCGCGGTGCGCTCGCTCATGGAGTCCAAGCAGCCCATGTTCGAGTTCGCGATCGATCGCAGACTCGCCGATTTCGATCTCTCCACCGTCGAAGGCCGGGTAGGTGCTCTGCGGGCAGCGTCGCCCATCGTCGCCGAGATCAGGGACAGGCTGCTGCGCCCTGGCTACGAGCGTGTTCTCGCCCGTCGTCTCGGAATGGATCCGATGGAGGTGCGCAACGAGGTCGAGCGGGCGTCCAGGGGCGGGTCCGCCTCTTCTGCCCGCACCGACTCCCGCCGGCCCGAGTCCGGCCCGATCGATCCGGCGACCGGAGCGCCCGGCATCGCTCCGGTGACGCTCGCCGGCCTCCCGCGGACGCCTCACGTCGCGGTGGAGCGTGACGCGCTGATGGGGATGCTGCAGTACGGCCACCAGATCGACCAGGCGTTGCTCACCCAGGCACTCGCGCATCCGTTCCGCACCGTGGGACTGGATGCCGTGCGCGAAGCCGTGGCATCCTCCCCGGATCGCACGAGGGCCGGGTGGGTGACCGCCGCGGTCAACACGGTGCGCGAGCCCTACCGCTCCCTGGCCGGCGAACTGCTCATGACGCCGTTCCCCGCCCGCGATGAGAACGGAGCGGTGGCGTCGACCACGGCTCTCGCGAAGCGTCTGATCCTGCGGGGGCTCGAAGCCGAGAAGCAGGAGCTCCTGGGTGCGGTGCAACGCGTGCCGGCCGATTCCGACGGGGGCAGGGCGCTGCGCATGCGGCTGCGTGACATCGACGCGGAGCGTCAGCGGTTCGCCGAGTCGTAACGGCGGGCTCCCTGCCAAGCAGGGCAGGATGGACGTATGTCCCCCCGGCACGAATCCACCAATGCGATCGACTGCTCCGACCTGGTGATCGATCGGATCGGGCACAGCGGACCGACTCGCGCCGTCGATGGGGTGAGCTTCAACCTGGCGCCTGGCGAGCTGATCTGCGTCGCCGGCCCCACCGGATCGGGGAAGTCGACTCTCGTCGCCGCGCTGGCCGGATCCACCGACCCCTCGGTGAAGGTCGTCGGAGGAAGCGCGCAGGTGTGCGGCGTCGATGTGCGCCGCCCCGGCCGCAAGCATCGGGTGCTGACGTACCGCACCGGCTTCGTGCCACAGGGCGCGGGCGCCGACCTCCCTCCTCGGCTCACGGTCAACGAGGTCATCGCCGAGCCGATCCTGATCAGGGAGAAGCGGGTCAACACCCAGGCCCTGTCCATCCGTGTCGCGACGCTCCTCGACGAGCTGCATCTTCCGCTCGGCACGGCGGCGAAGTTCCCGTACGAGCTCAGCGCGGGGATGCGGCAGCGCGTGGCCATCGCGCGCTCGTTCGTGCTCGAACCCCGCGTGCTGATCGCCGATGAGATCCTGGCGAATCTCGACCTGGAGGTGCGCCCCGTCGTGTTCGACGCGATCACCCGGCGACGCAAGGAGCAGGGCATGGGGGCGCTTCTGGTCACCAACGACGCCGACTTCATCCGCGAGCTGAACGCCGAGACGCTGATGCTGCGCAACGGTCATGTCGTCGCCAGAGGGGTCGGCAAGGACCTTCTCTGGGTGCCCAACGCCGAAGCCGATTCGATGCCCTGAACGACTGCCGAATCGACACGCCCGACGGGAGTCCCGTGTCGAGAGCACCGCTCGGAGTTTGCTAGGATTGACGAGTTGCCCGCACAGCGGAGCACATTCCTCGGTAGCTCAATTGGCAGAGCAGCC
>CAUQIW010000003.1:0-342984 GCA_963518515.1 uncultured Microbacterium sp. | reverse complement strand
GTGACGTTGTCGGGGGCGCCGCCGTCGAGAGCCTGCTTGAGCAGGTTGTCGGCCGTGCGCCCCGGCGCCATGCTCAGGCGCATCGCCTTGAGGATGTGCGCCTCGTCGACCACGCCCGAGAGTCCGTCCGAGCACAGCAGCCAGCGGTCGCCCGGCTGGGTGTGCATCACGAACATGTCGAGCTCGGGGTCGGCGTCCATGTCGCTGAGCACGCGCATGAGCACCGAGCGGCGCGGGTGGTAGCGAGCCTCTTCGGGAGTGATGCGCCCCGAGTCGACGAGCCGCTGCACGAAGGTGTGGTCGGCAGTGATCTGCGTCACTGCGTCGTCGCGGTAGAGGTAGATGCGCGAGTCGCCGATGTGGCCGATCACGGCGTAGTCGTCGACCATGATGATCGCGCTGAGCGTCGTGCCGAGACCGGCCAGCTCGGGGCGTTCCTTCGCGGCGCGGATCAGGTCGCCGGCGGCCGTGGTCGCGGCGGCCTGCATCGAGGCCTGCGCGTCTTCGGTCGAGGTGTACGGCTGATCCAGAGCCTCCATGCGCTGGATCGCGATGCTCGAGGCGACGTCGCCACCCGCGTGCCCGCCCATGCCGTCGGCGACGACGAACAGGTTCGCCCCGGAGTATCCGGAGTCCTGGTTGTTGGCGCGGACCTTCCCGGTGTGGGAGATCGCGGCGCTCGAGCCCTCGAAGACCATGCCGGGGTCAGGCTCGCAGCTCGAAGGTCGTGGCGCCCACCTTGATGGGAGTGCCGAGGGCGAGGGCGACAGCGCCACCGGTCACCCGCTGACCTGCGACGAAGGTTCCGTTGGTCGAGTCCAGGTCCTGGATGGCCCAGTCGTCGCCGCGCAGCAGCAGGCGCGCGTGGTGGCTCGACGTGTAGTCGTCTCTGATCACGAGGGCCGAGTCGCTCGACCTGCCGATCGTGAGGGTCTCGGTGCCGAGCGGCAGCTCGAGTCCGGCCTTCGGCCCCGAGGTGATCACGAGACGCTTCGCGGTGGTGACCGTGGCCGGTCCGCTCGTCACCGGCTTCGCGGGCTTCGGCGGGGTGGATGCCGGTGCAGAGCCTGCCGCGGCGCCGGCCGAGGCTCCGGCCTCGACGGGGATCTTGCGCGCCTTCATGCCGAACAGGTCGGCGCGGAGCGAGTAGACGACCCCGAACACGAAGAACCACAGCAGCAGCAGGAAGCCGATGCGCAGAAGCAGGAGGACGAGTTCGCTGGGAGTGCTCACGAGAGGGCTCCGAACGCACGGGTCGCGTCGTCGTCGCGCGGGCGCGCGGGGCGCGAGGGCGCGGCGACGGGGACGATCTTGAAGACGAGGTCGGTGCGCCCGATCGTGATCGTGGTGTCGGTGGGCAGTGCGGCCTCGCGCACCTTCTGCCCGTCGACCTTGGTGCCGTTGGTCGAGCCGAGGTCGCGCATCATCGCACGCTCGCCGTCCCAGAGGACCTCGACGTGCTTGCGGCTCGATCCTGCATCGGCGATCGTGATGTCGGCATCCGATCCGCGGCCGATGACCGTGCGCGAGCGGCTCAGAGAGTGGCGGCGGCCATCGACGTCGATCACGGCCTGCCAGCTGACGCGGCCCTCGACCGAGCCCGAGGTGACGCGCACGGTGCCGGTGCCGACCTTGTCGTCGGGTTCGAGGGCGATCGAGAGCGGTCCCGAGAAGCTGTATCCCTGCGACTTCGCGTGCGCGGTGAGCAGAGCGTGCAACTCGTCGGTGAGAGCACCGCCGAGCCCGCGCATCCGCTCCGCATCGTCGGCGCTGAGGCGCACGACGAAGCTGTTGGGCGCGATGATGCGGTCGCGGCTCACCACAGCCGCGGTGGTGTCGGCCTCGCGCCGAAGCGCTGAGGCGATCTCCACGGGCTGGATGCCGCTGCGAAAGGTCTTCGCGAAGGCGCTGTTCACAGCGCGCTCGAGACCCTTCTCAAAGCTGTCAAGTAGTCCCACTGGGCTCCTCTGGCATGCCGACCGGTAGGGACATCGTAGCCACGTGTCCTGGGTGAACGCCCTCGCGGGGCCGTTGTGCCGCTCGTCGCGTGGCTCGGCGCCTGGCTGCGAAGTCATCCATTCTTCACGAGACCCACGCCGAGCACGCGGGTTTCGCGAGCGAAAACGGGTCTGAGCGCGAGCCGGGCCTCGGTTTCGTCGCGGGGCGGAACGCGTGATATCTTTTCGAGGTTGAGTTCTTCGGAGCGAGACGCTCGCGCGAGTGGCGGAATGGTAGACGCGCTGGCTTCAGGTGCCAGTGTCCTTATGGACGTGGGGGTTCAAGTCCCCCCTCGCGCACAGCGGATCATCTCACGAGATGATCCAGTGCGAACATCAGAACGGCCCGGATATCCTCCGGGCCGTTTCGCGTATGCGGACGAACCCCCGGCCGCTCCTCTAAACCCACGACTCTCTTCGCGCAAGGGGATGCAGAACGCACGCCGCGGCGGGATAGGACGGATCTCCGACGAGAGGAGATCGCGATGCCGAAGGGCGACGTGGAGACATTCCACGAAGACGGTGCATGGTTCAACCGCATCGAGGGTGAGCACGACACTTTCAGCGGTGCACATGAGACGCGGAACGAGGCGGCGGCGGTGGGTCGAGAGACGGCGAAGGCGCGTCAGGTCGAGCACATCATCAGGCACGTCGACGGCACGATCGGCGATCGCAGCACCTACGGTCACGATCCGCGCGAGATACGAGGGTGACGAGACTCCACTGCTCTGTGTGACGACGACCCCGCGGTGGTCTCATCGCGACCGATATGTTGGCTCACATGGGAGCCATCCACTACTGCGATTCGAGTCAGGCGATCCGGGTGGAGGATCGTGCGCTCACGCATCTGAAGATGGTGATGGTGACCAAGTTGCGCCGCAACGAGGCGTTCACGCTGACGTGGGTCACCGACGACCAGCGTTCCACGCTGTGGATCCACCCCTCGATCCCGCTGAGATTCGTCTTCGACGAGACCCAGGCCGCGCGGCTCGATGCCCAGTGGGTCGAGAACCTGATGCACCACCTCAGCGCGACGGGCGAGCTGAGGATCATCGGCGAGGAACTCGAGATCGCCGAGGGCTCGGCCTAGGACCGATACGGATGCAGTCTGAGCACCGAGCATTCGATCTCGCCGGGTACGACCGCAGCCTCGCCTTCATCGGTGACGCAGACGGTGAAGTGGCTCGGCGCGGTGCCGGGTGCCGACGTCGCCGCCAGCGGATCTGATTGCTCGAACGCTCCCGACTCCCACATCTGCCGGCACAGACCCTCGGCGTCATCGATCGCCACGACCCCCTCGGGCGTCGCGATGCTGGCCCCGGCACCCGACAGAGTGCCGTCGGGATTGCGGTACGGACCTTCGAGGCAGTACACGACGCCCGTCTCCTCGACCGGCCTCTCCTCGAGGAGCACGACCGCGGCGACTCCGCCACCGACGAGGGCGAGCGCCCCACCGGCGATCGCGACTCGTGCCCAGACGGTCCGCCACCACCGAGGCCGTGAGAGGTCGTGCCGCATCTGCTCGACGAGAAGGTCCTGCACCTCGGCATGGTGCGGCATCCGCTTCACCTCATGATTCATGCCGTGGCCTCCGTCGTCGAGGCATAGCGCCGGGGCGCATCGCCGAGTCTGGTGGTGAGCCGCGTCAGCCTGCTGCGCACGGCCGACTCCCGCATGCCGAGAACCACCGCTGCATCGATCGGTGGAACCCCCCGCAGGAGGCAGAGGATGGCGACTCCGAGGTCTCGGAAACCCAGACCCCGCATGCCCTCAAGTGACTCTGCTGAGAGATCGAGCGAACGTCTCACCCGAGCGACCTCTCCGGCATGATCGTCGGAGTGAGCATCGTCCGGGATGCGGGTGAGAAGGCGACGGTATCGCCGGCGCGAGCGAACCGAGCTCTTCACGACGCGCGCGGTCGTGAAGAGCAGCCAGGGCAGCGCCGAGTCATCGATCAGGCGAACCTTGTCGAGCGCTCGCCAGAGCTCGAAGAACGCCGTCGCCGCAGCCTCCTCCGCTTCTCGACCACTGCGCGACAGAAGCAGAGCGATCTCGAAGACCGCGGCCTGGTGTCGATCGTGCAAAAGTCGGTAGGCGGGTTCGTCGCCCCTCGACAGACGGAAGAGCAATTCGCCGTCGCCCGGGGCGGTACGACTGAACGCCTCCGTCACGACTGTCTCCTCGCACTTCAGGGTCGTCGTCCCCGACCTACCGTGACGAGTCTACGTTTGCCCCCCTACGGCAGGATGCTGTCGACGTAGCCGCCGTCGACGCGCAGCGCGCCGCCCGTGGTGGCCGAGGCCAGCGGCGAGGCGAGGTAGGTGACCATGTTGGCGATCTCCTCGGGTTCGATGAGTCGTCCGATGAGCGACTGGGGCCTCGCGGTGCGCATGAACTCCTTCTGCGCCTCGTCCCACGGCAGCGACCGATCGACCATCTGGTAGACGAAGTCCTCGACGCCCTCGGTGTGCGTGGGTCCAGCCATGACCGCGTTGACGGTCACGCCGGTTCCGGAGGCGGCCTTGGCGTAGCCCCGCGACATCGCGAGAAGCGCCGTCTTCGAGACGCCGTAGTGGATCATCTCCGCCGGTATGACGACAGCAGAGTCGCTGGCGATGTTGAGCACTCGCCCCCATCCGCGATCGATCATTCCGGGGAGTGCCAGCCGCGTGAGTCGAGCCGCCGTGATGACGTTCACCTCGAGGAATCGCCTCCATTCGTCGTCGGAGATCTCGAGAGCCTTCGCCTCGCCGAACACGCCGAGATTGTTGACGAGGATGTCGACATCGCCGGCCTCGGCGACGAGTGCCTCGGACCCCTCGACAGTGGTGACATCGGCGGCGACGCCGCGCACGGAGGCGCCGCCCTCGGAGGTGAGCTGCGCGACGGCGGCATCGACCCGCTCCTGGCTGCGCCCGTTGACGACGACGTCTGCACCTGCCTGGAGGAAGCGGCGGGCGATGGCCAGCCCGATCCCCTGCGTCGAACCGGTGATCACCGCGGTCTTACCGGTGAGATCGATCGTGAGTGGGCTGGCGGTGCTCATTCGGTGTCCCTTCGCTCGAGATGGCAGAAGCCTGTCACGCCGACAACGTCGCGGGAAGGAGAGGTGTTCCCGACAGGCGGAGCAGATTCGGATGGCCGCCCTAGAGTAGGGGCATGCGACGGCGCTCCACTCTGGCACTCGTTCTCACCTCGCTGGTGCTCCTCACGGGGTGCACGGCAGCTGCGGATGCCGGTGGGCCGGCGCCTACGAGCTCCCCTGAGCCGGCGGCGACACCGGAAGCTCAGTCCGCCGCCGAGCTGCAGGCCCAGGCGTGGCTCGATGCGGCCGCCGTTCCCCCGAGCGCGGAGCGCGTCGAGGGAAGCCCGGTCGGCTTCACCTCGTACCAGGGCTGGCCCTGCCAGCCCGTGGCGCAGCTGGAGGGGTATTGGACGGTTCCCGACATGACCGTCGCCGCGGCCTCCAACTGGCTGATGGAGAACCCGACGGCCGACCTGGTGAGCACGGCAGGCGGGATGCCGATGGCCGAGAATGCGGACATCGACGGAGCGACGGTCGGATACATCCCTGCCGACGACTCGCAGCAGGGCATCGTCTTCTCGGTCTCCAAGCTCGACACGGGCGTCGCGATCAGGGCGGAGGTCGCCGCTCTCGAGGAATCCGCCACGTGCCCCTCGCTCCCACCGGGTACCACGATGGGCAAGCCGGGGCAGGGCTGACTCACCCCCGATGCCGCAGCGCCTGCGTCGCCAGCGCGTCGGCCGCGCGCACCAGCGCGAGATGCGAGAACGCCTGAGGGGTGTTGCCCAGCTGACGCTCGCCGATCGGGTCGTACTCCTCCGACAGCATCCCGACGTCGTTCGCGAGACCGCAGAGACGATCCATCAGAGCGGTCGCGTCGGCGACGCGACCGGTGCACACATACTGCTCGACCAGCCAGAAAGAGCAGGCGAGGAAGGCTCCTTCCGTTCCGGAGAGCCCGTCGACACCCGTCCGCGTGCGATAACGGTGCACCAGCCCGTCGCTGAGCAGGGTCTGCTCGATGCGCGCGACGGTGGCGAACATGCGGGGATCGTCCGGGGCGCAGTATCCGACTTCGGGGAGCAGCAGCAGCGACGCATCGACCTCGTCGGTCTCGTAGTGCTGCACGAAATGACCGTCCACGACGCCCTCGGTGTCGATCTCGGAGCGCATGCGATCGCGCAGTTCCCGCCACCGCTCGACCGGGCCGTCGAGGCCGTGCTCCTCGACCGAGCGGACCGCGCGGTCGAACGCCGCCCAGATCATCACCCGCGAATGGGTGAAGTACTTCGGCGTTCCGCGGATCTCCCAGATCCCGTGATCGCGCCGTTCGATCTGCTCCGATGCGAACCGCAGCAGCTGCTTCTCCAATGACCAGGCGAACGCCGAGTCCGGCATTCCTGCGGCTCTCGCCGCGGCGAGCGTGACGATGACCTCGCCCACGACATCGGCCTGATACTGATTCGCCGCCTCGTTGCCCAGCCGCACGGGTCGAGAGGCCTCGAAGCCGGGAAGATGTGCGAGCTCGCGCTCGGTGATATCGCGTTCGCCCGCCAGGCCGTACATGATCTGCAGATCGGCCGGGTCGCCCGCGACGGCCCGCAGCAGCCAGGTGCGCCAGTCGTCGGCGAGACCCAGGAAGCCGTGGTCGATCAGCGCCTCCAGGGTCAGCGCGGCGTCGCGCAGCCAGACGTAGCGGTAGTCCCAGTTGCGCTCGCCGCCGATGTCCTCGGGGAGGGCCATGGTCGCCGCCGCGGCGATGCCGCCGGTCTCGTGGTTCGACAGCGCGCGAAGGATGAGCAGAGAGCGCACCACCTCGGCGCGGTGCGGCCCGTCGTACGTGATCCTCTCGGCCCAGCCCTGCCACCAGTCGCGGGTCTGCTCGATCGACTCCGCGGCACCGAGGAGCGGGGGCATCTCGCGATGCGAGGGGTACCAGGTGAGGTGCAGATCGGCGGTCTCGCCCTCGCGGACGAGAACCTCGCCGCGGTGCTCGTGGTCTGTCGCGCCGAATCGACCGCCGCGCATCGCGACGGCATCCGGGCCCGCCATGGCGACCAGCGTCGGCTCGTCCGCCGACCCGGTCTGACGAACCCACGGCATCGCTCGCGCGTAGTCGAACCGCAGCGTGAGCCGCTGCTCGAAGGCCATTTCGCCCGAGATCCCGACGACACGCCGGATCAGGTCGGTGCGCAGGATCGCCGACTCGGGATCCTCGCCGACCGGCATGAAGTCGTGCACCTCGGCGACGGCGTCACCCGACTGCCATCGGGTGACGAGCACGAACGTGTCGCCGTCGTACCGCCGGGTGCTGACGGCATCCTGGTCGATAGGGCGCAGCTGCCAGCGGCCGTGCGACTCGTCGCCGAGAAGTTCGGCGAAGACCGACGCCGAGTCGAGTCGCGGCAGGCACAACCAGTCGATGCTTCCCGTCGTCGAGACGAGCGCCGCAGTGCGGCAGTTGCTCAGCAGGGCATAGTCTTCGATGCGTTCGGGCACGCGTCGAAGTGTTCCACGTCCGGGTGTGAGAAACCACGAGGTGCGCGTGCGACAACTGAATGCATTGCGTCGCGCGCCTGACCGGCTAGCCTCGTGGCCATGACCAGTTCGCCTCGGACCCTGCTCATTCTCGGCGCATCCGGAGACCTGACCTCCCGCTTGCTGCTGCCGTCGCTGGGCGAGCTGGTCACCAGAGAGAGCGATGACCGCACGGTCACCGTGCGCGGTGCCGGGGTGGAGACGTGGGATCAGGCGCACTGGACGCAGCTGGTGACGGATGCCGTGGGCGGCGCCGTCGAGTCGGGCCGCGTATCGGTGGGGGACTACACGGCGCTCGATGTGACCGATCCGGCGAGCATGCAGGCTCTCGCCGCGACTCTCGAGCCGCAGACCGTGCTCTACTTCGCGCTCCCTCCTGCGGTGACCCGTGCCGCCGTCGACGCGTTGCAGGGCATCCGGCTCGCCGAGGGTGTGGTGCTGGCGATGGAGAAGCCGTTCGGCGACGATGTGGCCAGCGCCCACGCCCTCAACCAGGCCCTCGAGTCGGTCGTGCCCGAGAATCAGATCTTCCGCGTCGACCACTTCCTCGGTCGGTCGATGCTCCTGAACCTCCTCGGTCTGCGGCTGGCGAACAGGATGTGGGATCCGGTGTGGTCGGGTGAGCACATCGAGTCGGTGGTGATCCGCTTCGACGAGAGCCTCGCCCTCGAGAACCGCGCCCGCTACTACGACCGCGCAGGGGCGATGGTCGACATGATCCAGAGCCATCTGCTGCAGGTGCTGGGGCTGATGGCGATGGAGCCGCCGGCGACCCTGCACGAGCGCGATCTGCGCGATGCGAAGGCCGCGGTCCTGCGGGCGACTCGGGTGTGGGGCGACGACCCGATCGCCTCGTCGCATCGCGCTCGCTACACGGCGGGCAGCGTCGACGGTCGTGCGATCCCCTCCTACGTCGACGAGCCGGGCGTCGACCCCGCACTGCAGACGGAGACGCTCGCCGAGGTGGTGTTCGAGGTGGCGAACGACCGCTGGACGGGAGTGCCGTTCATCCTCCGGTCGGGCAAGGCGCTCGCCGCCAAGCGCTCGGAGGTCGTCATCACGTTCCGTCCCGTCCGTCATCTGCCCGACGGACTCACCGGTCGGCCGCACGACGGCGGCACGCTGACCTTCGCTCTGGGGCCCGACCGCATGAAGCTGGGCCTTCACGTCACCAGCGGCGACGACCCCTTCCAGCTCCGCGAGGAAGACCTCGTGGCACAGCTGGGTGAGGGTCAGAGGCGTTCGTACGAGGAGGTCCTCGACGAGCTGCTCGACTGCGACGTCACCCTGTCGGTGCGATCGGACGAGGCCGAGGAATGCTGGCGGATCATCCAGAGCGTGCGGGAGGCCTGGGAGAACGACGCCGTGCCGCTCGACGAGTACGCGGCCGGCTCGTCGGGGCCGGACGGGTGGCCGAGTCACGAGCGCACGGTCGTCTCGGAGAAGTTGCACGTATAGCGAGAGCGCATGAGTGGCGCCGCGCGCGCTATTTGTGATGCGTGAACGGGCATGATGTCGTCGAGGGGTGAGACGGCCAGACTTTCCTGAAGACAACGCGTCCGTTGAGCTCCCAGAGGAGGGATCCTCGGGTGATGCACCGACGCCTCGTCGACTGCGTCGCCGTCGCCTCATCGCCGGCGTCGGCGCGCTCGTGGTCGCGGGACTCGTGACGGGGGGTGTGGTGGCGGTCGCACAGTTGCAGGGCAACGTCACGACGGCGCCGATCCGCGCGGAGCCGCCTGCGAGTCCGGGTTCGGCCGACGAACCCGCGCTTCCGGACGGCGACCTCAACATCCTGCTGCTCGGGTCGGACGGGCGCGCACTCGACTCCGACGACTTCGGACAGGACGACGGCACGCAGCGCAGCGACGCCATGGTGCTGGCCCATATCTCGAGCGACAGCACGCGCATCGACGCGGCGCAGCTGCCCCGTGACACGCTCGTCGACATGCCCGCCTGCGCCGATACCGGCCGGGGCTCGTTCCGCGGGGGACGGGCGATGTTGAACTCCGCACTGAACTTCGGACCGGCGTGCTCGGTCGCATCGGTCGAGCAGCTCACCGGCGTGCGCATCGACCACTTCGTGCAGATGGACTTCGAGGGGTTCATCGGCGTGGTCGACGCCATGGGCGGCATCGACGTCTGCCTCCCCGACGGGCTGCAGGACGGACATGCCAACCTCGATCTGCCCGCAGGGCCGCAATCGGTCGACGGCACGCAGGCCCTCGCCCTGGCGCGCACGAGGCACGCGCTCGCAGAGGAGAGCGACATCGCTCGGCTCGGCCATCAGCAGATGGTGCTGTCGGCGATCGTGCAGAAGGCGACGAAGTCCGATGTGCTGATCCGGCCCGACCGGCTCTACGGGTTCCTCGACGCGGTCACCGGCTCGATGACGGTCGACCCTGGCCTCGGAGCGCTGACCGATCTCGCCGGACTCGCCGCCCGCGCGGCGCACGTCGACATGAGTGACGTGACCTTCCTCACCATGCCGTGGGAGCAGGCGCCCCAGGACCGCAATCGCGTGGTGCCCGCAGCCGACGCGGCGGTCGTCTTCCGCGCGCTCATCGATGACGTCCCGGTCGTGCTCGAGTCGGCGGCGGAGCCGGCGGAACCCGACGTCACGGTGCGCACCGCATCCGTCCGCATCCTGAACGGCGCGGGTATCGGCGGTCTCGCGTCGAAGGTCTCGCAGCAGGCAGCGGCCTTCGGCTACAGCGTGGGCGGCATCGCGAACGCTCCCGAGAGAAGCGAGAGGACGACGATCGTCGCGGCCGACACCCCCGAAGCTCAGGCGACCGCCCAGGCCCTGGCCGCAGAGCTCGGTCTCGCGGTGACCGTCGAGACCGGCGAAGTAGACGGCGTACAGGTGCTGCTCGGCGCCGACTACGAGACTCTGATCGCCCAGCCTCGCGAGACGCCGGCACCGCAGCGCCCGATCGACGCGGTCAACCGCAGCGCCGACACCGACCTCTGCGCGGCCTGACCTTCGCGCTGCCGACGTCAGATGAGATCGAGCAACGCCCGCAGAGCCGGGTTGCGCGCAGCGTCCGGTCGGTAGACGAGGCCCACCGAACGCGACACGGGGTGGGGTAGCGGGAGGCATCGGCCGCCGAGAGCGGTCGCCGCGGCACCCATGACCTCAGGCACGAACGTGATGCCGCCGACCGCGAGTGCGAGTCGCACGAGGCCGTCGCGCTGGGTGGTCGTGACCACGCGCGGAGCTGTGAGCCCCGCCTGCCGGTACACCTCGTCGGCCATCGCCCGCATGGAGGTGCCGACGGGCAGGGTCACCAGGGTCGACCGCTCGAGCATCCCGGAATCGAGGATCGACGAGGTGGTCTCTGAGACGACGGCGACGAAGCGCTGCGGGGGCAGCTCGACCGTGATCACATCGCTCGGGATGCCGTCGGTGGCGCAGATCGCGATGTCGGCGCGCCCGAGGCGCAGTGCCTCGAGCACGGCCGGCACGTCTTCTCCGGCGAACACCGACACGTCGACTCCCGGGTAGGTCCGATGGAAGGGGCCGACGATCTCGGGAGCGATCGCCGTGAGGAGCGACGGCAGGCCGGTGACCCGCAGCGAGCCGGACGAGAGGGTGCGTGCGGAGGCCGACAGCGCGCCGATCGCCGAGACCTCGGCGAGCACCCGCCGTGCGGCGATCGCCGTCTCGCGGCCGGCATCGGTGAGCGACACTCCGCGACCGGCGGGACGGATCAGCGCGACGCCCAGCGCGTCTTCCATCGCATGGATACGTCGCGACAGCGAGGGCTGCGATATGCCCAGCTCATCGGCTGCTACCGTCACCGACTCGTGATCGCAGACGGCGACGATGGCCTCGAGCTGCCCCAGCGACAGCTGCGAACTCCAGGAGCGATGCGAGGGGGAGTGCTCGGATCCGGTCGACATCGGGTGTCACGCTACCAGTGCGACCAGGGGCAGACTGGACTCAGCGGCGCGCACGGCGAATCCGAGAATCGCGCCCTGCGCCGCACGAAGGAGATGGCATGACAGAGCAGGCCCGCAGAGCACCGACCCAGGCCGTGCTGACCGTGCAGCAGGTGGAGCAGGTCAGTCCCGACCTCATCCGCATCACCGCAGGAGGTGACGGGTACGAGGACTTCGCCGACAACGTCTTCACCGACAAGTACGTGAAGATCCTCTTCGCCGACCCCCGGCACGGGCTCACCCCGCCGTACGACCTGACCCGGTTGCGCGACGAGAGCCCCGAGAAGCTGCCGACCCGACGCACGTACACGGTGCGCTCGGCGGATGCCGCAGAGCGACGCCTCGTCATCGACTTCGTCGTACATGGTGACGAGGGCGTGGCCGGCCCCTGGGCGCGCGGCGCGCAGCCGGGCGACCGGCTGGTGCTGAGCGGAGCCGGCGGCGGCTATGCACCTCGACCCGACGCGCCCTGGCATCTGCTGATCGGCGACCACACCGCCCTGCCCGCCATCTCGTCGGCCGTCGAGGCGATGACGCCCGATGCGGTCGGACTCGTTCTCCTCTCTGTCGCCGACGATGCTGACCGCATCCTTCCGACTGCGCCTGCCGGCATCGATGTGCGCTGGATGCGGACGGACGACGAGCTGCTCTCTGCCCTCGCCGACCTGCCGTGGCCCGACGGGCACCCCGGCGTCTTCGCTCACGGAGAGCGGGGGACCATCAAGCAGGTGAGAGCTCTGCTGAAGCAGCACGACGTGCCGCGCGAATCGCTGTCGATCTCGGCCTACTGGGCGCGAGGACGCGCCGAAGACGAGTTCCAGGCCGAGAAGCGCGAGCCCATCGGGCAGATCGAGTAGGGCCGTCACGCGGGAGATCGATCCCATGCGTCGTTGAATAAACATTTGATAAATCCATTCGCATGTAATTGCGCTCGCCGCATCCCGTTCCCTAGAGTGTGACCAGGGGAGGGGTCCGCTGCCGCTTCCAGGTGCTTGAGCGCCTGGATCGCGACCGGTGTTCTCGAGTGCCTGCGCACTCCGTTTGCTCCGCCGTGTTCGTCTGCATGCGCATCTATCTGGGGGCGCCTGCCCTCCGACAGGTGGATTTGTCATGTCAGTTCGACGCGCCAGCGCGCCCGTTTCGCGCTTCCGTTCGTTCATCAGCGCACTGAGCGCGACGATTCTCGTCGCGTCGATGGCGGTCTTCGCCCCGTCGGCGGCGCTCGCCGCCCCGCCGACGACGAGCGCGGGAGCGGAATTCTCGGGCGTCACCGTGGAGACCACCGGCGGCAGCGTGCTCGCCGCCGGGCAGGGCACCATCAGCGTCAACGCGAAGAATGCCACCTCGGGCGACCTGTACAACGCGAGCACCGTCGTCGTGCTCCCTGCGGGTGTCACCTACGTCGGCGGGTCCGCCCAGCCCACGGCGCCCAATGCCGTCGGAGAACCGCAGATCCGCACGTGGGCGCCCGATCCCGCACAGCCACTGAACACGGTGCAGGTGCTCGTGTGGCCCAACGTCGCCGATCTGCCTCGCGGCGCAGAACTCGACCTCTCGTTCAACGTCGTCGCGGACAACGCTCTTCTTCCCGTCGGCTCGACCTTCACCGTCGACGCGGGGGTCTATGCCAATGCCAACGAGCGCATCGTGCCCAAGATCACGATCCCGACCGACGGCCGTGCGCCCATCGTCACCGACGCGTCGGCGGGCGGAGACGACGCCGCCGACGTCACGATCGCGGCGCTGCGACTCACCAAGGTCAACCAGGATGCTGAGGCGGAGGTCTACCGCGGCCCCGACAACGCCACGCGCTACACGCTGACCGTCATCACCGCGCAGGAGGCCGGCAGCGATGCGGTCACCGTGGTCGACCGCGTTCCCGCGGAGTTCCAGGTCACGAACTGCGACCTCGGCGATCCGCGTTTCTCGTGCTCGACCGAGATCGTCACCGTCGACGGCGAGGTCTTCACGCAGATCACCTGGACCCTCGGCGATGTGCCGGCGGGGTCGCAGATCGCCCTGACCTACCAGGCCTTCGTCGGGCTGCAGGAGATCACCGCTCCCGGTGGGGCCGCGAACGGCGCTCCCACGCGGCCCGGCCCCACCGGCAGAGGTGTAGAGAACACCGCCACGGCCACCGGCACCTACACCGGATCGGTCGCGGCCGATGCGACCACCGCAGTGAGCGTCACGGTCGAGGCGGGCGTGAATGTTCTCGACCTGGGCGTGGTGAAGACCGTCTCACGCGGCGACTTCTTCGCGGGCCAGACGGCGGCCTTCACTCTGAACATCCGCACCAGCGAGTACGTCACCTCTGATGAGATCGTGCTCACCGACACGCTTCCCGACGGGCTCTGCCCCCTGGTTCCGGCCGGTGTGCCGACCAGCGGCAACTGGCCGCAGGACTGCCCGGCCCCCGGCAGCGGCACCGTCACTGGCGGCACCATGACGAGCGCCACCGCGAACGCGAACGGCACGTTCACGCTGACCTTCACGGTCGACGGGTCGGCGCTGTCCGAAGATGAAGATGCCGCGATCACCTACTCGGCCTACATGCGCGGCGAATACCGCGACGGCTCGCTGACCTCGAGCGGTGACACCTCCGTCAACGTCGTCGAGATCGAGGGTGACGTCACCCCGACACCCGAGAACTCCGTCGACACGGGAACGGTCGCCTCGAGCAACGACTCTTCGGCGAGCCTGCAGACCGGCACGCTCACGATGACCAAGACCGTGTGGACGAACCCGGCACGTCAGGCGATCTCCGGCGCCGGTGCGGTGGACGGAAGCCAGGTCACCTGCGGCTCCGCGCCCGCGAACGAGTTCGTCGGCTCCGCAGGACCGCGCCTGCAGCTCGGCGATCTCGCGTGCTTCCGCATCTCCATCGACTTCACCGACGGATCGTCGACCCGCGACGCCGTCGTGTCGGACTTCCTCCCGCCGGGCACCGAGCTCGTCGAGTGGGGCGAGAGTCCGAACAACGATGTCGCGATCGATCAGGCTTCGGCGGGAGAGCCGCAGTGGCGTCTGGGAGACCCCAACGCGAACGGTTCCCGTTACGTCGCGCCCGGCGCGACGATGGAACTCGACATCCTGGTGCGGGTGACCGACGTGCCCGACGCGAATCAGACCGTCGACCTCACCGGCAACCTCGCCAAGCTCCGCTACACCTCGGGTGACGGACGCGTGATGGCCGCGCGCGACGACGTCGACCTCACGCTGGCTCCGATCGCCCCGCTCAGACTCGAGAAGTCGGTCAACGGCAGCGGATCCGCCGTCGTCGCAGAGGGCCAGAGCGTCACCTACTCCGTCGCCATCACCCACCCGGGTACCGCTGCCGCCGGCACCGACTACCCGCTGAACACGGTGAACGTGGCGGATGCTCTGCCCCCCGGGTTCACCTGCGACGAGGTCTCGTCCGGAATCACGGCTCCCACGACCTGTGCAGACGGCGGCCCTGTCAGCGGTCGCTCGCAGATCTCCTGGGCGCTGACCGGCGCGGCCCTCGGCGCCGACCGCCTCTTCACCCCCGGCGAGACCATCACCCTGACGTACACGGTCGTGATCCCGAGCCCGCTGTCGATCAGCAGCCGTCACGAGAACGCCGCGGCCGTCACGCGCTACACCGCGGCGACCACCGACGGCACCCCCGGCGCCCCCGGCGCCGTCACCTTCTATCCGGCCGATCGTCTGGGCGCCTTCCCTCAGGCCGAGACGAATGCGCCTGCCGCCATCGACACGGCTCTGGTCACCCTCCGTGACGCCGTGGTGGCGAAGCGCGTCGCGCGCACCGGCGTCACGGCGCCGGGCAACACCGACCTGACCCAGGCCACGATCGGCGAGCAGGTCGACTACACGTACAGCGTCACGATCCCCGCGAGGACCAGCGTCTTCGGGGGCGTGCTCGACGACGGACTGCCGACCGGCGGGCTCCTGGCGACCATCGGTGGCGATGCCGGCACGCCGACGGTCGCGGGAATCCCCGCATCCGCTGTGGCCGAGGGATGCTCCGCTGACGCCACGCAGTTCCGCATCTGCGCCGACGGCACACTGCGCTTCCCCGCGGTGTGGACCAACGACTCCGACGCCGCCGTCACGATCTCTGTGACTCTGCCGACCCGCATCGCCGCTTTGGTCGCCAACCGGCACGGTCAGTCCATCCCGAACACGGCGACCTTCCAGAGCTCGACCACCGACGGTGGCGCGCTCGTCGATCGAGGTCAGGCGAACGCCGCGATCCAGGTCGTCGAGCCGGGGATCTCGCTGACGAAGAACTCGTCGTCGGCGACGATCGCCGGATCCCAGGTCGTCACCTACACGCTCTCGGCCACGAACGCCGCGGGCAGGGCACCGCTCTACGAGCCCGTCATCGTCGACTGTCTCCCGTCGCCTCTCACCGCCACCACCGTGCCCGCGGGCACCGTAGGACCGGTGCCCGGTACCGGAGCCAACGGATGCCCGACCGGCTACTCCGTGATCACCTTCCCGCTCGACGGACCGATGCTCGGCGGAACAACGCAGACGCGCACCTACAGCGTGACGATCCCCTCCTCCGTTCCCGCAGGCCAGCAGTACATCAACGTCGCGACCCTGACGGGAACCTCCCTCCCGGGGGAGCAGACGGGTGAGCGGACCTACTCCGCCGTCGCGAATCGCACCGTCACGGTGAACCGCCCGACGCTCGCGAAGACGGCGTCGCAGGCGATCACGGTCGCCGGGCAGGACGTCACCTGGACCGTCACCGCGACGATCCCCGCGAACGTCGAGCTCTTCGATGCGGCCTTCACCGATGCGCTGCCCGCAGCCTTCGGGGCGGCGACGAACGACCGCTGGACCGTCACCTGCGGTGGCGGCGACACGGCGTGGCAGACGGACTGCGTCGCCGCGCGGTTCCTGCCCGCGGCGAGCGGCTCGGCGAACACGTTCGGCGTCAGCCTCGGAAACATCGCGCCGTCGACGCAGCAGCGCACGGTCGTGCTGACGCTGACCACCCGACTGCCCGCCAACACGACGGCGGCAGACGGTGCCTCGCTGAACAACACCGCCCAGTTCCGCTGGAACCGCACCGACAAGGCCGATCCGGCGTCCACGGGGGCGACCTGGGACGACAGCGTGAACGCGAATGCGAGCACTACCGTCCGGCATCCGCTCGTCTCCGTGGCGAAGTCCGTGAACGACACGACGCCCGGCCAGGGCGAGGTCTTCTCGTACTCGGTGACCGCGACGGCCAGCGCCGCGCGCGCCGTGCCCGCCTACAACGTCGTGGTCGTCGACACCGTCCCGACCGGCGTCGTGGTGCTGGATGCCCAGAACCGTCCGCTGGCGAACGGCGCGGCCACGGCCAGCGGCGGAGTCTGGAACCAGACCGCCCGCACGCTGACCTGGAACATCCCGACGCTCGTCACCGGGCCCGCGGCCGCCGTGACGTTCACCTACCCCGCTCGCCTGGCCGAGTCGAGCACGCTGACGGCCGCACTGCTGACGAACAGCGTCAGGCCGGCAGGCTGGAACTCCCTCGCCACCGGCGGCGGATCGTTCGGACCCGGCACCGCCGTCACCGCGACGGTCACGCCGCAGTTCCCGAAGATCGACGCCACCAAGACGCAGGTGACGCCGTCGAACCCCGTGTACATCGGTCAGGAGGTCTCGTTCTCGGTGACCCTGACGAACAGCGGCGGAGCGCCGGCGCGTTCGTTCGATGCCGTCGACACCCTGCCGCAGGGCTGGAGCTATGTCACCGGCAGCGCGAGCGTCGGCGTTCGCAACGGCGCGGCATCCCCTGTCGAACCGACCATCACCGGGCGCGACCTGCGCTGGAGCGATGTCGGCGGAGACGCGGTGAACCTGCAGACCGGTGAGCGTGTGGTCATCACCTACCGCGCGGTCGCCGGGGCCGGCGTGAACGTCGGCCTCACCGTGCCGCATCGCAACACCGTGGTCGCCGCGAACGTCGAGGATGCGACCGGCGGAACGACGAATGCCACGGGCCCGAATGCCTACATCGGCACGACGGGCACCGCCGACGCGCGTATCGGCTCCGCGGACGTGTCGATCACCAAGGTCGCGAACGATGACTTCGTCGCCGGCCAGACCGGCACCTACACGCTCACCGTGCGCAACGACGGCCCCGACCCCGCGGTCGGAGTGCAGGTGACTGACGTCGCCGACCTTCCCGAGGGCGTCACGCTGCTCGGTGCCGCCGGCGCCGGCTGGGCGTGCGGCGCTCCCGTCGACGGCGAGCTCTCGTGCGTGCGCAGCGTCGCGGATCAGCCCCTCGCATCCGGAGCCAGCTGGACGCTGACCGTGCGTGCGTCGGTCGCCGCGGACGTCTCCGACGCGACCGAGATCCCCAACACCGCGACCGTCACGTCGAGGACCGAGGATCGCACCCCGGCGAACAACCAGGATGCCGACACCGCGGTCGTCCGCGCCGTCGCCGACCTGGCCGTCGTCAAGCGCGGAAGCACCGAGACGATCGCCGGCGAGGGCATCGACTGGTCGATCTCCGTGAGCAACCTCGGCCCGTCCGTGTCGCGCGGATCGGCTGCCGCTCCGATCGTCATCACCGACGACCTGCCCGACACCGTCTCGGACGTCACGGTCGTCAGCACCACCGACGGCATGGTCTGCGACATCGATGAGGGGCAGCTCCTCTGCGAGATCCCCTTCGACCTCGCGGTCGGCCAGTCGGTGACCCTCGCTCTCTCGGGCACGGTCGACCCGTCCGTCGAGCCCGGTGCGAAGCTGCCGAACACCGCCGTCGTGACGCCCGTCACCGTCGACCCGTTGACGGCGAACAACACCTCGACGCACACGACGACGATCGACGTGCAGGAGGAGCTCACGATCGAGAAGTCGATCGTCGCTCCGACCGACCCCGCCGAGGCGGTGCCGGGTGAGCCGATCACGTATCGCATCGAGGTCGCCAACGCCGGTCCGTCCGACGCCCGCGGAGTGACCGTGCTCGACGTGCTGCCGGAGGGAGTCGCGTTCGACTCGATCTCCGCCGGCGGCGACCTCTGGACCGCGACCGAGGAGGGTGACGACGTGCGCTTCGCGCTCGACGGCATCTTGCCGGCCGGCGGTTCCGCGCAGTTCGACATCATCGTCACCGTCGCCCCCGGCGTCGAGGGCGACGTGACCAACACGGCCATCGTCTCGTCGACCTGGCGTGCCGATCAGGACACCTCGGCCGTCACCGTCGGCTCCGACGCGAGCGCCGACCTGTCGATCGCGAAGGCGATCGATGTCGAGCAGATCGTCGCCGGAGCATCCGACGTCGCGACCTACACGCTCACGGTCGACAACCTCGGCCCCTCCGACGCCGCGGGCCCGATCGTCGTGACCGACCTCCTGCCGGTCGGCATGAGCGTCGCCGGCGACCTCGCCGACGGCTGTGAGGTGACCGACGTCGACGGGCGTCAGCAGATCGAGTGCGAGAAGGCCGACGGCCTCGACGTCGACGAGCAGAACTGGGTCATCGAGATCCCGGTGCTGGTCGCCGCGGACGTCACCGCGACGTCGCTGTCGAACACCGCCACGGTCGCCGGACCGACGGCCGACGTCGACCCCACCAACAACATCGCGACGATTCCTGTGCCGGTGCTGCAGAACGCGTCTCTCGAGGTCGCGAAGACCGCGCAGGAGACGGTGATCGCCGGTGAGGACGTCACCTGGACCATCACCGTCACGAACAACGGCCCGTCCGATGCGCAGAACGTGTCGCTGACCGACGCGCTCGACGCTCGACTGGCGTTCGTGAGCGCGGCGTCGGAGACCGACGGCGTGACCTGCTCGGAGACGCAGGTCGTGGTGTGCTCGATCGGCATCGTGCCGGCGGGCGGGACCGTGACGATCACCCTCGTCACGACCGTGTCGCCGACCGTCGTCGACGAGGCGCAGATCGCGAACACCGCGACCGCCACCTCGACGACGACCGACCCGGCGACCGACCTGCCGTCGACCGACGACGGCGGCGACACCATCGTCATCGACGCGCAGAGCGCGCTGACGATCGCGAAGGAGGCGACGACCGCCAGCGTGGACGCCGGTGACGTGGCGATCTACACGATCGCTGTGGGCAACGACGGACCATCGGATGCTGCGGCACCCGTGACCATCGTCGACGAGCTGCCGGAGGGCGAGACCTTCGTCGCAGCCACCACTGCGGCCGGCCCCGCCACCTGGAGCTGCGAGATCGACGGCCAGACGCTCACCTGCGTGCTCGAGTCCGGCGGCGAGCCCGTGTCACTGGCGGCCGGTGCCGACGCGCCGACGCTGCAGGTGTCGGCGACGGTCTCGGCGAGCCTGGCTCCCGGATCCCTGGTCAACACCGCCACGGCTTCGTCTCCGACGTCGGAGCTGTCGCCGAGCGACAGCGCCGAGATCGCGGTCGTGACGTTCGCCGACCTGGAGCTGCGCAAGTCGCACCTGCCGACCGCGGATGCCGTCGCGGGACTCGGCTTCACCTGGTCTATCGCGATCGAGAACCACGGTCCGTCCGACTCGGTGGCCTCGGCCGAGGCCCCGATCGTGGTGCGCGACACGCTGCCCGAGGGAGTGACGCTCGCGGATGCTCCGGCATCGGGCGGAGTCGACACCCTGTGCGCCGTCGTGGGTGAGGAGGACGGTCAGCAGATCGTCGAGTGCCTCCGCACGTCGACGCTGCCGGCAGGAGAGACCCTCGCGCTCACCGTCGACGTGGACATCGATCAGGCCGCCTCGGGTGAGCTGACGAACACGGCGACCGTCGCACCGGGCCTGACCGCCCAGCCGGAGGACGAGGCCTTCGCCGACACCGACACCGACACGGTTCCCGTCGTCGAGATCGCCGATCTCACCCTCGTCAAGGAGCTGACGACCGAGACTGTCGTCGCCGGTGAGAGCATCAGCTGGACGCTCTCGGTGTCGAACCTGGGGCCATCGGACTCGAACGCGTCGGACGCCGATCCGATCACCGTCGTCGACACCATCCCCGCCGGCGTGACCGCGGTCACGGCATCGGGAGACGGCTGGGTGTGTGAGCCCACGACCGCGGCAGAGGACGGCCGCGACCGCATCGAGTGCGTGCGCTCCGAGACCCTCGCGGTGGGTGACGCGCCGTCGATCACCGTCACCGGCACCGTCGGCTCCGATGTGCGGGGGTCGCTCACGAACGAGGCGATCGTCGCTCCGGGTCTGACGGCTCAGCCTGACGACGCCACGGGCTCTGATGAGGACTCGGCCACCGGCGCCGTGACCGAGAGCGCCGACCTGTCGATCACGAAGGAGATCGCCGAGACGGTCGTGGCGGGTGCCACGGGAACCTACCGGTTCCAGATCGTCAACCTCGGTCCGTCCGACGCGCGCGACGTGGTCGTCCGGGATGCTCTGCCCGCGGGGCTCTCGTTCGCTGAGATCGCCGGATCGACCGCTGACGACGGCTGGTCGTGCGCTCCGGACGAGTCGGACGAGCGCACCGTGGTGTGCGCGCTCGACAGGCCGCTGGCAGCCGGCGTCACCCTGGTGCTCGACATCGTCGTGAACGCCGACCAGCGTCTGCAGGGCGACCTGACGAACGTCGTGTCGATCGAGTCGTCGACGCCGGATCCCGACCTCGACAACAACGACTCGCGCGTCGTGGGACTCCTCGCGGAGCGCACCGACCTGGCGATCGTCAAGCAGGCCGAGGGCGACCCCGTCGTCGGCGGACAGATCGACTACACGCTCACCGTGACCAACAAGGGACCGTCGACCGCTCGCGGCGTCGTCATCTCCGATGAGGTCCCGGCACAACTGCGGGTCGATGCGGTCGAGTCCGAGGGCTGGGACTGCGTCTCCGTGCCGGTCGACGGCGAGCCGACGCTGGTCACATGCCTCGTCGACGAGCTGGGTGCGGGTGAGACCGCTCCGGTCGTGACGGTGACCGTCACCGTGCTGCCGGATGCGTATCCGACGATCTCGAACACGGCGACCGTCTCGTCGGCGACGCCGGAAGACGAGGCGTCGCTGGGCGACAACTCGTCGACGGCGACCTCGACCGTGCCGGCACTGAGCGACCTGGTGCTCACGAAGGAGCTCACTCGTGGCCTCGAGGCCGGCTTCAGCGGGGAGTACACGCTCACCGTCATCAACAACGGACCGACGGCCGATCCCGGTGCCATCACGGTCACCGATCGTCTGCCCGCGGGTCTGAGCTACGCGTCGGCGACGCTGAACGGCGCCGAGGTGCTGTGCGCGGCCGACGGATCCGTGGTGACGTGCGACGTCGGTCCGCTCGAGGTCGGGCAGACGGCCACCCTGGTGATGCAGGTGGACGTCGCGGACTCGGCCACCGGAACCCTGGTGAACACGGCGATCGTGTCGTCCGACGCCGATCCGGAATCGCCGGCGGCCGAGGCGAGCGGTGAGGTCGACCGCACCAAGCTGGCTCTCACGGGTGCCGCACCGTGGGGCATCCTGTCGGTGGGTCTGCTGATCCTCCTCGCCGGAGGCCTGCTGACGCTGCGCCGTCGCCGCGAGGCCGTCGCCGAAGTCGCGTGACGCTGTGACGTGCGGATGCCGTCGGTCGACCGACCGGCGGCATCCGATCGTCAGCGAGGAAGCAGCGACTCCGAGGCGATGACCTCGTTCGTCATCGGCAGTGCTCCGAGGATGCGCGGGGCGTCGTGCGTCCAATCGACGGCGACCCCCGCGGCTTCGAGCGCATCGACGCGGATCACGATGTCGAGCAGGGGCAGGGTGAGGTCTGCGAATCGGACGTCGAGCACCTCACCGATGCGGTCGACGGTCGTGGCGTGGATGAAGCCCACGTCGTCGAGGTGCTCGCCGCGGGTGGCGACGACGTACTCTCCGAATCCGCGGCTCATCTCCCAGTCGTCCTGGATGGCGATGTGGTGGATCTCGCTGGACATGTCTCTCCTTAATGAAACGGTAGCGTTTCATTAAATGGTAGACTATGGCCATGACAGGTAAGAGGGGCCGGCCATCGGCCGCCGATGCCGCAGCACGTGACGTGCGCGTGGTCGACGTGGTCGTCGACATCCTCACCCTGGCGGGGTACGACGCTCTGACCTTCGACCGGGTCGCCGCCCAGGCCGGCGTCGCGAAGCGCACGCTCTACTCGATGTTCGGCGACCGGGAGGGGCTGGTACGCGCCGCCGTGCGCCGTCAGCACGCCTATCAGGACGGCGTGTGGGATGCGGCGGTCGACCTGCGCGAGGCTTCTCTCTCGGTGACGGCTCACCTGCTCGGCGACGAGGCCGTCGGCATCCATCGTGCGATCGTCGCCGCGGCCGTCGCTCACCCCGAGCTGGCCGAGGAGTTCTACGCCGAAGGCCCGGTTCGTGCGCAGCGCTTTCTTCAGCAGCACCTCCCGGTGACCACGAGCGTGTCGGCGGCTCTCCTCTTCACGGCGCTCCTCGGCGAGACCCACCGCCGCCGGCTGCTCGCGCTCGCCCCCGCGCCGACGGCGCAGGAGCTCGACGCGCACGTCGACCGCACGCTCCTCGCCGTCGGACTGGCCGGTTCTTCTACGACGTGAGCTCGGATACTGCGACCCGTCAGCGGTGTCAACGGTCGTGCATCCGCGATGCCACTGGGCGATGATGGGGTGATCAGCCACCGATCAAGGAGGGCATCATGTCGAACATCGACGCATTCGCGAACAGCTTCGAACCGCCGCTCGCAGAGGGCATCCGCGTTCCCGAGCCGGACGAGCCCGCGGGTCAGACGTTCCCGACCGACACCGGGCAGCACGCTCCTCTCGAGGAGGACGAGCTGGAGGCCGAACTCGGAGACGACGGCTCGGGCGCCGAGGCGTTCGAGGATGAGCCCGATGCCTTCAGCGGTGACGCGCCGAGCACTCGCACGGAGGGTGCGGAGTGAGCGGCGTCGAGGACCAGGGCCTGCGTCCCGAAGGGGTCGACTCCGCGGGCGACGTGCCCACCAGCGAGGGGGTCTCCGACCTGATCGCCGCGCGCGATGCCGACGACCCCGACCAGGTCACGGACGTGCCTGCGGGCGGCGCGGGGGCTGATTCCGGCGGCTCGGATGCGGTGCGCGTCGACCCCGACTCCCGGTCGTCGGTGAAGGACGAGTCGATCCACAACGACGAGCCGGGTGTGGGCACGCGCAGATCCGAGTGAGCCGCGATCGACGGATGCCGTGGAGGGGGGCTTCACCGCGGCATCCGTCGGTCGTATCCTGTGCCGGTGAGCGATGCACTCGATGACGGCCCCTTCTTCCACGGCACGAAGGCCGAGCTGCAGGCCGGTGGCCTGCTCACGGCGGGGTTCCGCTCGAACTATCGGCCGGATGTCGTGATGAATCACATCTACTTCACCGCGGTCGTCGACGGCGCCGGCCTCGCCGCCGAGCTCGCGCCCGGCGACGTCGAGCCTCGGGTGTACGAGGTCGAGCCGCTCGGACCGTTCGAGGACGACCCGAACGTCACGGACAAGAAGTTCCCGGGCAATCCGACGCGGTCCTATCGCAGCACCGAGCCGCTGAGGGTGGTGCGCGAGGTCGCGGACTGGACGCCGCTGAGTGCCGAGGCTCTCGCCATGTGGCGGGAGCGCCTCGCGGCGCTGCACGGCGACGAACGCGCCGAGATCATCAACTGACGGGCCTCGACCGGTCGTGCTCAGGGGTCGACGCGGTCGCAACTCAGCACAGAACCTCTGGATCGTCCGGAAACCGGTCGCCTGAGCGCAGGCAGGCCGATCGATGCTGAATCATGGACACCGGACCAGGCGACCGGTGATCAGTTGCGCATGCCGAGGCGACGAGCGAGCGAGGCGAGCACGCGGTCGAGGACGACGTACACGAAGCCCACGGCGATGAGCGCGAAGGTCAGCGCAACGATCCACTGCGCGACGCCGGCGATGCCGAGAGCATCGACGTTCATGAACGGGTACGGGTACTTCTGACCCGGGGTGAATTCTCCACCCAGGGCTCCGTGGACGAAGGCCCACACCAGGTAGGCATAGGGCACGAGCGTCCACAGCAGCGGGTCGATCCAGCGGAACGCGCCCTTCGGCACGAACAGCAGCCAGTCGACGATCATCAGCACGGGGGTGACGATGTGGATGAGGTTGTCGGTCAGGGAGAAGACGTCGGTGTCGCCGTCGGCGAACCTCGTCGGCACCAGGACGACGAGGTAGATGAGCATCGTGACGGTGATCGCCATCATCACCGCTCCGCTGAGTCGCGGGCTCGGCGTCGACGTGCCCCTGGCGCCGCCGCGCCGCAGATCCCGAGCCGTGCGCACCACGAGCACCAGCATCCAGGCGAGGCAGATCAGGTTGCTGACCATCGTGTAGAACAGCAGGGTGGTCCACGAGGGCTGGCCGGTCAGGATGTCGGAATGCCGGACGACGCCGGTGACGATCGTCGCGAGCGCGATGAGCCGGTAGGCGAGCGCCACCGGTCGGGAGTTCACTGCCGCATGAGCGAGCAGCGGCGGGCGCGGAGTGGTGATCGGCATCCGGGCCGGCTCAGCGCCGGACCGGGTCGGCGTCGCCGTCGAGGAAGCGCTCGAGGTCGCGCAGGGTCGGCGCGACCTCCCAGTCGCCCGGAGCCAGGCACGCCATCGCGCCGCAGGCGTTCGCACGGCGCAGCGTCTCACCGAGGTCGAGCCCTGCGAGTCGCGCGCTGAGGTACCCGGCGACGAACGCATCGCCCGCGCCCACCGTGTCGACGACGTCGATCGAGAACCCGGGGCCGTCGGTCACGGCGCCGGCCTCGAAGACGGATGCTCCGTCGGGGCCGCGCTTGAGCACCACCGTCTCGCACCCGGCGTCGATCAGCCGGGCGGCGGCCTCTTCGGCAGTGCTGCCGGGGTACAGGATCGCGAACTCCTCGGCGCCCCCGAACACGATGTCGGAGCGCTCGGCGAGTTCGCGCAGCACGGGGCCGGCGACGTCGGCCGACGCGAGTGCAGACCGGTAGTTGATGTCGAAGCTCACGGTCGCGCCGGATCCGCGGGCCCGATCGATCGCGCCGTGCAGCGCACCGCGTGCCGACTCGGAGAGCAGCGGAGTGATGCCCGTGATGTGCAGCAGCGAGGCGCTCTCGACCCAGCCGCCTGGCAGGTCGTCGACGTTCAGGCGCGATCCCGCCGAACCCGCGCGGTAGTAGAGCACGGCGGTCGACGTCGCCGACGGCCGCTCCTTGAGCATCAGGCCCGTGGCCGCGGCGGTGTCGACGATCGCGCGCACATCGATGCCCTCGCCGCGGATCTCGCGGACGATGCGCTCGCCGAGCGAGTCGTCTCCGATGCGGCCGAGCCACGACGTCGCGACGCCGAGCCGCGCCAGCCCGATCGCGACGTTGCTCTCCGCTCCGCCGATGCCGAACGCCAGAGCGTGGGCGTGACGGAAGGTGCCGATCTCGGCCGTGCGCACGAGAGCCATGGACTCGCCGAGCGTCACCACCGACGGAGCGGAAGCGGTCATGCGGCGTTCCGCGCGCAGACCTCGACGAACGCCTGGGCGCGGTCGCGGAGAGCATTCAGGTCTCCGCCGCGGAAGGCGTCGCCCAGCAGTGGGCCGCCCACACTCGCGGCGACGGCACCGGCGGCGAGCCACTGCTCGGCACCCGCCAGGTCGACGCCGCCGGAGGGCATGGCGACGAGGTCGGGGAACGGGCCGCGCAGGTCCTTGAGATACGAGGGTCCGAACTGTCCGGCCGGGAAGATCTTCACGGCCGACGCGCCGGCCGACCACGACGAGAAGAGCTCGGTCGGCGTCAGACCGCCCGGGACGATCGGCACGCCGGCATCCCTGGCCTGTGCGACGAGGTCGACCGAGGTGATCGGGGTGACGACGTAGTGCGCGCCTGCGTCGATCGCTCGCGCCAGCTGCTCGCGGTCCGTCACGGTGCCGATGCCGAGGTCGGCGGCTCCGCCGAAGCGTTCCAGCAGCTGGGGGAGGCGATCGAACGTCCCGGGCGTCGTGAGGGTGAGCTCGACGCTGCGGATGCCGGCGTCGAGCAGCACCTCCAGCACCGCGTCGTAGTCCTCCGCGCGAGGGGCGCGGGCGACCACGATCAGTCGCGCGTCGAGCGAGCGCGGGGGCAGCGCGATCCTGTGGATGTCACCAGTCATGAACGGTCCCGTCGAGAAGTCGATTCACCGGCAGATACGCCTTGGTGTAGTCGTGAGCGGCCGCAGCCTCTTCGTCGAGCTCGACACCCAGGCCCGGCTGCTCGCCCGGGTGCAGGAAGCCCTTGTCGAAGGTGAACGAGGTCTGGAAGACCTCGAGCGTCTTCTCATTGTGGGGCATGTACTCCTGGATGCCGAAATTGTGGATCGCCAGATCGAGGTGCAGCGCGGCGGCCATTCCGATCGGCGAGATGTCGGTGGGACCGTGGATGCCGGACTTGATGCCGTAGATCGCGGCGAAGTCGAGCAGCTTCTTCATGGCGGTGATGCCGCCGGTGTGGGTGACGGCCGAGCGCACGTAGTCGATGAGGCGCTCGGTGATCAGCGTCTGGTAGTCGTACACCGAGTTGAACACCTCGCCGATGGCGAGCGGCGTCGTCGAGTGCTGGCGCACCAGGCGCAGCGCGGTCTGGTCCTCGCCCGGCGTGCAGTCCTCGAGCCAGAACAGGTCGTACGGCTCGATGTCCTTCGCGAAGCGCGCCGCCTCGATGGGAGACATGCGGTGGTGGCCGTCGTGCAGGATGCGCAGGTCGCTGCCGAAGTCCTCGCGGATCTTGGCGAAGACGCCGGGCATGTGCGTGAGGTAGTTGCGGGTGTCCCACCGCTCTTCGGCGGGAAGGCCGTTCTCCGTGCGCTTGGCCGGCTCGTAGTCGTAGCGCACGCCGGGGCCCGAGGCCGAGACGCCGTAGATCTGACCGAGGCCGGGGATGCCGGTCTGCACGCGAACGGCGGTGAAGCCGAGCTCCTCGTAGCCGGCGATCGCGTTCTTCAGCGCGGCGTAGTCGGTGCCGGAGGCGTGGGCGTAGACGCGCACGCCCTCGCGGCTCGCGCCGCCCAGCAGCTGGTACAACGGCATCCCGGCCTTCTTGGCCTTGATGTCCCACAGCGCCATGTCGACCGCGGCGATCGCCGCCATGGTCACGGGCCCGCGACGCCAGTACGGCCCGCGGTACAGGTACTGCCAGGTGTCTTCGATGCGATCCTCATCGCGCCCGATGAGAAGCGCCGCGACGTGGTCGGAGAGATACGACGCGACGGCGAGCTCGCGCCCGTTGAGCGTCGCGTCGCCCCAGCCGACGATGCCGTCGGAGGTCGTGATCTTGAGCGTGACGAAGTTGCGTCCTGGGCTGGTGATGTTGACGTCGACGAGATCGATGGTCATGACTGAGTTCCTCGGTGTGGTGGGTGCGGGCGCCGTGCGGCGCCCGCACCCGGTCGGTGGTCTGGGCTGGTCAGATCGCGTCGCGCGGATCGGTGAGATCGCGGCCCGCGACCTCCGGCATCCAGATCGAGGCGATCAGGGCGCTCAGCGTGAAGATGAAGAGCATGATGATGATCGGGATGAACGAGCCGGTGACGGCCGAGACCCACGCGGCGGCGATGACGGGGCCGGCACCGGTCGCGATGATGGCGGCGATCTCTCGTGCCATCGCCGTGAACGTGTAGCGGTTGCGGGAGCCGAAGAGCTCGGGCAGCGTCAGGTTCTCGAGCGAGGCGAAGCTCATCACCGCGAGGTTGTGCAGCACGACGTAGCCGATGAAGACCTGCAGCGTGACACCGCTGCTGATCATGAGCATCGTCGGGATGATGATGATGAGAGCGACGATCGCCCAGATCATGTACATGCGCTTGCGGCCGAACCTGTCACCGAGCCAGCCCGAGAGCGGAACGGTGATGAAGGCGACGAGCGACGAGACGATCACGGCGTTGACGCCGATCGAGCGGTCGAGCAGCAGCACGACGGTGATGTAGCTGATCAGGTAGGTCTGGATCATGCCCGAGTTGCCGGCCTGGCCGAAGCGCAGCAGGAGAGCGATCGAGAAGGCCTTCCACGGCTTGCGCTCCATCGCCTCGAGCGTGCGGACGTCGCCGGTCTCGGTGGCGAGCTTGATCGTCTCCTCCTTGGAGAGGGCCTTGCCGTCGACGACGTCGTCGCGCTCCTCGAAGACCGGGGTCTCCTTGAGGTTGAAGCGCACCCAGATCGCGAAGAGCATGATGACCGCGCTGCCGATGAAGGGGATGCGCCATGCCCAGTCGATGACCTCCTGCTCGCTGTATGCGACGAGGAGGATGGCCCAGATGCCTGAGGCGAGCAGGGTTCCGCAGTTGGTGCCGAGCGCCACGAGCGAGGCGATGATGCCGCGGCGCTTGGCCGGCGCGTACTCGGCGAGCATGACGCCGGCACCTGAGATCTCGGCGCCAGCACCGAAGCCCTGGGCGATGCGGAGCAGCACGAGGAGGATCGGCGCGAGCACGCCCACCTGGTTGTACGTCGGCAGGAAGCCGATGAGGGTGGTGGCGAGACCCATGAGGAGGATCGTGTAGAACAGCACCTTCGTACGGCCGGTCTTGTCACCGAGGCGTGCGAAGAAGAAGGCTCCGACCGGGCGGGCGACGTAGCCCACTCCGTAGGTCGCCATGGCCGCGACGACGGCGACGGCGGGGTTCTCGGACGAGAAGAACAGGTCGGCGAAGACCAGCGCTGCCGCCAGCGAGTAGAGCTGGTAGTCCATGAACTCGAGGGCGGTGCCGAGCCACCCCGAGACGGCGGCGCGAACGAGGTCGCGGACCGACCTCTTCGCGGTGGGATCGTCGACGGCCGTGGCCGTCGTCTGCGGTTCTGACATGGGAGGTACTCCTTCGGACCAGGAAAGGCGGTGTTGTCGGGTGATGAGGGGGTGCGCCGAGGCGCGAGGGACGGGTGTCGCTAGAGGGCCAGCAGGACCTTCGCCGAAGCCGACGAGTCGCGGGCGATCTCGAAGGCGGCGACGGGGTCGGATGCCGGCAGCACATGGGAGATGACGGAGTCGAGAGCCTCCGACTCGGCGAGCATCGCCACCGCGTCATCGATCTCGGTGGAGAAGCGGAAGGCGCCGCGGATTGTGAGCTCCTTGGCGAGCATCGGGGCGAGGTTCACCCCGATCTCGGCGTTCGGCAGCATGCCGACCTGCACGATGGTGCCGGCTCGGCGCGCGGCACGCACGGCCTGGGTGAGGGCGACGCCGACACCGGAGCATTCGAACACCACGTCGTAGGACTCATCGTCGATCGAGTCGCGGCCCACGAGCGAGACCTCGGTGGCTCCGAGCGACCTGGCGCGGTCGAGAGGCTCGACGCGCACGTCGCTGGCGCCGAGCGCGGATGCTCCGGCATGAGCGGCCGCGGCGACCACCAGCAGTCCGATGGGGCCGGCGCCGATCACGAGGACGCGCGTGCCCGCGATGTCGCCCGCGAGGCTGACGGCGTGGAGGGCCACGGCCAGCGGCTCTGCGAGCGCAGCGCGCTCGAGGGGCAGGCCTGCGGGGAGCACGCGGACCATGTGGTCTTCGACGATGAGCATCTCCGACGCGCCGCCCTGACGGTGCGGGTTCGCTGCGGCACTGCCGAAGTAGTCTCCGCCCGGGCGCAGATGCGGGCGGTCTTCGAGTCCGTCGACCGAGGGGCCGTAGCGGGCGGGGTGCACCGTGACGGGCGTGCCGGGGGCGAGTCGACCGGAGGGGTCGAGATCGACGACCCCGGACAGCTCGTGACCGGGGGTCAGCGGTTCGCGGATCGTGTACTCGCCGTTCGCGCCGTGGAAGTAGTAGTGCAGGTCGGAGCCGCAGATCCCCACATAGTTCACGCGGATACGGACTTCGCCCTCACCGGGGGCCGGGACCTCGCGGTCCTCCCAGCGGATGTCTTCCTTGCCGTGGATGGCGAGAGCCTTCATGGCTGCATCTCCTTTGCGCTGGTGAGTGATGACGTGCTGGTGAGTGATGACGTGCTGGTGCTCTGCGACGCCGAGACGGCGTCGTCGATCGCGGAGTCGACGCCCCGACGCTGGATGGTATCGATCAGCTCGCCGACGCGCTCGACGAACGCATCCTGCCCGGCGAGCTCCTCGCCGAACAGCTGCAGCTCGACGAGCACCCGCTGGGCGAGCTGTCGCCCGTCACGCGCGGTGGCCGCGAGGGCGGAGAGGCGCTCGCGGGCGCCGTCGGTCATCGCCGCCGCATGCAGACCGGGATCGAATCCGGGCAGCGGGGCGATGCACGACAGGTAGCCGGCCACCGTCAGGGCGATCAGCTGAGGCATCTCGCCGCGGCCGAGCGAGAGCAGAGCGGGCTCGGGGATGCGCTGGCGCAGCTTGACCGATCCGTCGGTGCCGACCTGGCTGGTGCGGTGCCCGAGGGCGCTGTTCGCCCAGCGGTCGAACAGCTGCTCTTCGTACTCGTGGATGTCGATTCCCGACGGCACGTCGATCGACGGCTCGTATTCGTCGCGCAGGACGGCGCGAGCGGCGCCCTCGATCGTCGCGAGACCGATGGCCTCGGGGATAGTGCCGACGCCGCTCAGCGCCCCGAGATAGGCGATGAGCGAGTGCGTGCCGTTGAGCAGGCGCACCTTCATCTGCTCGTAGCGGCCGACCTCGTCGGTGAACACGGCGCCGCCGGCTTCCCAGGCGGGGCGTCCTGCGGCGAAGCGGTCTTCGATCGCCCACATCGTGAACGGCTCGGCGGGCACCGGGATGTCGTCTCGCGCGCCGAGGAGCCCGGTGACACGACCGCGCAACTCGGCGGTGGTCGCCGGCACGATCCGGTCGACCATGCTCGAGGGGAACGAGACGGCCCTGTCGAGGAAGGCGAGGGCCTCGGCGCCCTGAGCGCTGGGCAGCTCGTGCAGGAACTCGCGCACCAGCTTCTCGGTGTGTGCGCCGTTGGCCGAGAGGTTGTCGCAGCTGAGGATGGTGATCGGCTCGCCGCCGGCCGTTGCCCGCGCCTGCAGGCCGCGAGCGAGCTGGCCGATCGTCGAGCGCGGCGCGCCGCCACGCAGATCGGCACGCACCACATCGTCGTCGAGGTCGAGACGCTGGGTCGCGGGGGAGTAGCTGTATCCGTTCTCGGTCACGGTGAGAGTGACGATGCGGATGCCGGGGTCGGCGATCTGCGACACGACGCGCTCGGGCTGCGCGGCGCCGACGAATGCGTCGGTGTGCACCCCGGGGATCACGAGGGAGGTCGACTCCGGGTCGATCGTCGCCACGGAGTAGAGGAAATCCTGTGCGTGCAGCGCATCGACGATGGTGTGCGACCGGGATGCGACGCCGACGATGCCCCAGTCGCCACCGGCGGACTGCAGGGCGGCGGCGGTGTACACGGCCTGGTGCGCCCGGTGGAAGCTGCCGAGTCCGAGGTGCAGGATGCCGGCGGTCGACGGGTGCACGAGCGGAGCGGCGGCTGCGGGTGTGCCACGACGCAGCAGAGGGGCGTCGGTGCTCATGCGGTGGCTCCTGCGGTCGGACCCGCGCACGGTGAGGGCTGATCGGCGATGATCGTCATGTAAAGCAGTGTGTATGAGTTGTACAAACTTGTCAAGCTGTTTTACATGAGGGGGAGGGATCGTAGGATGACTGCAAGGCGGGAGGGCGTGATGGCAGCGACTTTGACAGACGTGGCGCGGCGGGCGGGAGTCTCGATCGCGACCGCATCCCGCGCCTTCGGCGAGCCGGATCGACTGGCTCCGAACACCCTCGGGCGCGTGCTCGAGGCCGCCAGTGACCTCGGGTACGCCAACGCCCAGACCGCCGCCGCGACCCGCACCTTCGGCGTCGTGGTGCCCGATGTCGCCAACCCCGTCTATGCGACGCTGCTCAAGGCGATCCAGGGGCAGGCCTGGCACGGTCGCCATCGCATCGTGCTGTTCGACGCCGACGAGGACCTTCGTCGTGAGCGCGAGCAGATCGAGCAGGCGCGCAAGCTCGACGGCATGCTGCTGTGCTCGCCCCGTCTGCCCGATGCCGAGGTGCTCTCACTCGTCGGCAGGACCCCCTACGTGGTCGTCAACCGCCAGATCGACGGCGCGCACTGCGTGCTGATGGATCCGGAGCACGGACCCGCCCAGGCCATCGAGCACCTCGCGGCGCTCGGCCACACGCACATCGCCTACGCCGCAGGGCCGCGTGGCTCATGGGCCGACATACGGCGCGCCGACACGGTCGCCAGAGCCTGCGAGCGTCACGGCATCAGGCTCACCACGCTCGGCCACCACGCGGCGTCCATCCAGGGCGGGCGCGTGGCGGCGGCCCCCACCGCTGCCAGCGGGGCCACGGCCGTCGTCGCCTACAACGACCTCGTCGCCCTGGGACTGGAGGCGGGGATGCTCGAACTCGGGCGGCGCTGCCCCGCCGACATCAGCATCGTGGGGATCGACGACATCGATCTCGCGGGCGCGGTCACCCCGGCGCTCACCACCGTGCGCATGCCGATCGAACGCAGCGGAGCGCTCGCCGTCGACCTCCTGCTGCAGGCCATCGCGGGCGTCGCGATCAGCGAGGTGACGACGCTCGGGTCGCAGCTGATCGTGCGGGCGTCCACCGCACCGCCCGCCGGCTGACGGACGAGGCGCGTCGGTCGGCGTCCGTGTCGGCAGTTCGCATCAGGTTCCGCGTCGTCGATCCTCGGCGGCCCGCGCGCCAGTGCCGGCAGGTCGCATCAGCATCCGACGGCCCGCGCGCCAGTTTTCGGCATTCGCGCCCTCGATGGGTGGAGCGGATGCCGATAAGTGCAGCGTGGCGCGGGTGTCGCCGTCGATGGGTGGAGCGGATGCCGATAAGTGCAGCGTGGCGCGGGTGTCGCCGTCGATGGGTGGAGCGGATGCCGATAAGTGCAGCGCGTCCGGCCGAGCCGAGTCAGTCGCCCGAGCCCTGCCTGAACTGACGCTCCCAATCCCGCAGCTCCGACCTGCCGATGAGGGAATCGAGCGACACCTGGAACAGCAGGCCCTTGCGCGCGTTCACCTGCTTGATGTTGTCGACGATCTGCGTCGACAGGGCGGCCAGCGCCTCGCGCACCTCGGCTACGCGCTCGTCGGGAGCATCCCAGAGGTCGGGTCGGGTCAGCAGATCGAGCAGGTAGTCGCGATCGAGCGCGGCGACGAGCCGCGCGAGCTTGTCGGAGTACTCGACCTCGGCCAGCACGCTCTGGTCCTCGCCGGCCTTCGCGCCCAGGCGGAGGAACAACTGCTCGACGTGCGACGCCAGCAGGTCGATCGACGCAGCGGTCTCCGCGGCCACGGGGTTGCCCGGCACCGCGGCATAGTCGGCGCGCAGCTCGCGCAGCCGGGTCACGCGAAGACGGATGCCGAGGGGCACGGGATCCGCCGACCTCGCCGGGGTGCGGCGACGGCGCGCGATGAGTCCGATCGCCGTGACGGCCACTGCGACCAGCACGACGCCACCGATCACGAGCGGCATCGCCGATCCTGCGTCGGCGACTCCTCCGCCCGGTGACGTCGACGTCTCGGCCGAGATCTCCTGCACGGTCTCGATGAGGGCGGTCTGTGTGTCGGGTGCCGATGCTTCATTCTCGTTGGCGATCCGCAGCGCGTCGT
Source organism: uncultured Microbacterium sp. (assembly GCA_963518515.1). Lineage (GTDB taxonomy): Bacteria > Actinomycetota > Actinomycetes > Actinomycetales > Microbacteriaceae > Microbacterium. Next base: position 308,966 of record CAUQIW010000003.1, on the reverse strand, counting down.
CGACCGTGGCCGAATCGGCCATCAGATCATCACCGATCGCCACGATCACGGTCTGCTGGTCTGCCGACCTGCTCAGCTGATCGAGGATCTGGGTGCTGTACTCGGAGGCATCCCTCGCGGCTGCCGGAAGCACGACGACGGCGATGGATCCGTCATCGGGCACAGCACCGGCCAGTGCCTCTGCGAGCCCCGCGCTGCCGCTGACATCGGAGTCGACATAGATGTTCTGGCCGGATATGCCGGCGAGGGCATCATCGAGCCATGGATTGTTCGAGGTGGTCGTGAACGGCATCCGGCCCTCAGAAGTTGTTGATCACGGAGGCGAACACGAGGTCGATGCGCTCGGCGTTCGAGGCGTCGAAGAGCTGTCCGCCGGTGACGTCGGCGATGCGCTGCAGCGCCGAAGTGTCGGCGCCCTCTCCATAAGCGATCGGGAATATACGTACGGGGGCGTCGTCTCCGCCCTCCTTGGTGCTCTTGCCGATCTTGGCGATCAGCGAGTCGAGAGAGATGGCCGAGTCGGTGTCCTCGCCGTCGGAGAGGACGACGATCGCGTTGATGCGCCCGGGTTCCGCCCGCTCGCTCATCGCGTCGTACGCGAGCATGATCGAGTCGTACAGAGGAGTGCCGTTCCGCTGGGCGTAGCGCAGGTCGGCGAGCGAGGTGTCGAGCTTCTCGCCGTCGGCGCCCAGCGCCGTGACATCGCGCAGCACCTGGATGCCCTCGCCCTCATCCGACGAGATGCCCGTGGTGAACGCCCAGACGCCGATCTCGTCGGTGGGGCGGAAGTGATCGAGCGTCGTCTGCGCGCCCTCGATGGCACCGTCGAGCCGCGACCGTCCGTCGCCGATGGGGTCGTCCATCGACCCCGAGATGTCGATCAGCTCGAGCACTGAAGACGGCTTGCGCACCTGCGTCCACTGGTCGATGGCCGTCGAGATGACGTCGACCTCGGGCTTGGGCAACGTGACAGCCGGCTGCGCCGGATCGACACCGAACTTCGCGGTGAAGAGATCGCCGAGCGGCACGGAGTCGTCGAGGGGGCGGAAGCCGTACTCGGGCAGGATCTTCTGCGCCGCGGTGGTCTGCACGAATTCGGCGAAGGCCTCGCCGGCGGTGCGCTGCTCCGCGGTCACCCACTCGGCTCCGAGCACGGTGATCGGGTTGTCCGACCACATCGAGCCGCCCTCGGGGTACACCGCGACGAGCTTGGTCTTCGGCGGGGTCAGGGTCTCACCCGGCTGCACCGTGTGCGAGTCGGGGTTGCCCTGGTTGTAGTTGAGCAGCGACGTCTCTTCGAGGGCCACCGCCGACACGTAGGCCGAGCCGTTCGAACCGTTCTGCGTCTCGTCGTACAGCGTCGAGAGCACATTGCCCGTGGTGTCGCCGTAGTGGATGACGCACTCCTCGAAGACCCGCGAGAAGTCGGCGGCGGCGTCGACATCGGCCGAGGTGAGATCGGCGGTCTTCCCGGTGGCCTCGTACGACTGCATGAGGATCGTCGACAGGCCGGTCGTCGAGGTGTTGGGATTGGTCTTCGAGATCTTGAAGGCGCCCCAGATCTCCTTGCCGACGCTGCCCCACCCGGCCGGATCCTGACACAGGTTCTCGAGATCGGTGATGCTGACCGGCGAGTTCGGCCAGCCGAGCGCGGTCGCCATGGGCTCGGGCATGCCGAAGACGACGGGAGTGCGCGTGAACGACTTCGGCTCCCCGACGAGGGCGGGCGATGCGGCTGCGGCGACGCGATCGGTCCACACCGTCGACGCGGGCGACCACAGCGTCGGCCAGAGAGCGCGGTCATCGCTCGGCCAGTCCTCGCCCGAGGTCAGGAAGCGGGTCGCATTGCCGGACGAGACGTTGGTGGGCCGAACGGTGGCGCAGGTGCCGAGGGCATCGTGCTCCGGCGACTCCTTGAACTCCTTCGCGAGCTCGTCGAGCATGTTGACCTTCTCCGACGACGTCGCGACGGCGATGTGCGTGCAACCGTCGTCGGGAAAGCCCTGGCTGCCGTCTGCGCTGCCGCCTCCGTCGTCGCCGCTGCCGGTGCACGCAGCGAGTGCCAGGGCGATGATCCCGGCCATGGCGATGACGGCGGGTGCGCGTCGTGCGGAGTTGCGTCGTGCGGTGCGAGGCTCGCTCATGCGCCAAGGGTACCCGGTGCCGTGCGTCGCCCGCGCTGGGCGCTCAGCGACCGGCTTCGACGCTGCTCATGCGCTCGTCACTGCGCGCGCATGAACTCCTCGGCTGCCTGCACCTGCTCGGGTGCGGGACGAATGCCGGTGTAGAGCACGAACTGCTCGAGTGCCTGCAGCGTCGCGACCTCGGCGCCGGTGATCACGGTCTTGCCTGCAGCTCGCCCTGCCTGCACCAGAGGCGTGTTCGAGGGCAGAGCGACGACATCGAACACGACGGAAGCCGCCGACACCTGCTCGTCGGTGAACGACTGCGCGCTCTCGTCCGCTCCGCCGGCCATGCCGATGGGCGTCACGTTGACGATGATGTCGGCCGTGAGGCCTTCGTCGGAGGCGACCCAGCCGAACCCGTAGAGATCTGCGAGCCCTCGACCGCGCTGTTCGTTGCGTGCGACGATCGTCACCGCCGCGAAACCGGCGTCGCGGAAGGCCGCCGCGGTCGCCTTGGCCATGCCGCCGGACCCGCGCAGCAGCACAGAAGACGTCGGATCGAGGTCGTTGCGCTCGATCAGCTGGGCGATGGCGCTGTAGTCGGTGTTGTATGCGGTGAGCACCCCGTCGTCGTTGACGATCGTGTTCACCGAGTCGATGGCCGAGGCCGACGCATCCATATGGTCGACCAGCGCGATGACGTCCTCCTTATAGGGCATCGAGATCGCGCAGCCGCGGATGCCGAGACCACGGACTCCGCTGATCGCCTGCGTCAGATCGGTGGGCGCGAACGCCTTGTAGATCCAGTTGAGCCCCAACTCCTCGTACAGGAAGTTGTGAAAGCGCGTCCCGTTGTTGCTCGGGCGCGCCGACAGCGAGATGCACAACGTCATGTCCTTGTTCAGCATGGTCACGGCACCAGGCTACCGGCGCTTTCCCCGCGGCATCCGTCATAGCGTCCCCTCACTGCAGAGGGCGCGCCGTGGCGGGATCCCTGTTCCTCCCCTATGGTGAAGGTGCATGCACAGGGGATTGATCGCCACCGTCGCACCCCAGGCGACGGGCTGCCTTCCCCAGAGGCAAAGCGATCCGTGCGTGCGATTGGGCCCTCTCGAGCAGTTCTGTCCCCAACGGGCTGCTCGAGAGGGCCGCTCTCTTTCCGCCCTCGTCATGACAGTTTCTGCTTTTGTCCCCCAAATGGGGGACAACGGGCCGTTCGAGGGGCTAGGCTGATATCTGACGCACCCTCCGGTCGTCTTCGGCCCTCATCGCTCCCCCCGCGGTGAGGGCCACACCATTCTTCCGGCGCATATCCGTGCCGATCGGCCGCGGCCGCACCATGACGTGCGATTACCGCTCGTGCAACATTTGGGTTACGGGCTGACCCGAGGACTTCCGCTCAGCGCCTGCTCCACTAGCGTGGGTCTCGCCGGTGCGGCCTGCGTCGGCTTCTTTTCCAGCAGAACAGGCAGTACATGAGCACCCAGGGCACTGTTAAGTGGTTCAACTCGGAGAAGGGCTTCGGCTTCATCTCCCCCGACGACGGCGGCGCTGACGTCTTCGCGCACTACTCCGCCATCGAGTCATCCGGCTACCGGTCTCTCGACGAGAACCAGCGAGTCGAGTTCGATGTCGCACAGGGCCCCAAGGGCCTTCAGGCAGAGAACATCCGTCCGCTCTGAGAGCGGCGGGATTCAGAACTCCCTGACCGGGGTCCGCGCCTGCGGCCTCCGGCGGGGAGTTCTGTGCGTTGAGGGCTGATCTCCGCGGTCTCACCATGCGTGGTGCCGCTGATCTGGCGCGGTATGCCACGCATTCGGGAGGAGATCCGCATTCGGGAGGGTCGATTGCGGGCTCGCGCCCTCCGAAACGCAGATCTCCTCCCGAGCGCAGGCGACGGGGCCGAGTGCAGGCTACGGCAGCCCGGATTCAGGCGACGGCACCCAGGTCCGTGGGTCACACGCTGGCGGCCTCAGCTCAGCAGAAGTGCGCGCAGGTCATCGACGGATGCCGCGCGGAATGCCGCCTCGTCACCCTCTTGCGGGTCGCTGAAGCCCCATTCGACGAAGATCACGGGCACGTCGTTGGCGTTGCCGCCCGCCACGTCGTGGTGCCGGTCGCCGATCAGCACCGGGCGCGAGGTGTCGGCACCGCGCTCACGCAGACGCTTCAGCGCCTCCGCGACGATGTCGGTCTTCGTCGCCAGAGTCGCCTCGTCGGGCGTCGCGCCGACGGTCGTCACGAAGTACGGGCGCAGACCGAAGTGGTCGACGATCGCGTCGACCTGCATCTCGGGCTTCGAGCTCGCGGTGGCCTGCGGCACACCCGCCTCGTGCAGATCGCGGATGAGTTCGGGAATGCCGGGGTAGGTCGCCACGTCGGTCGTGTAGCCGTCGGCCTTGCCGAGCGTGCGGTAGAAGGCCACGGCCTCGGTCGCCTGCTCGGGCGTCATGCCGGCCTGCGACTGGAACGACTGGAACATCGGCGGGCCGATCCAGTGCACGAGCTCCTCACGCGTCGGTGCCGGATGCCCGAAGTGCGTGAGAGCCACGTTCAGGCGCCGGAGGATTCCGACCGAAGCGTCGACGATCGTGCCGTCGACATCCCACAGCACGCAGGAATAGGGGGAGTGAGCCATGCCCTCAAGCCTATGGGCAGTGCGGCGCGTACCGGCGCCTCCGAGTTCGCTCCGAACCCTGGACGCAGCGCAGAAGCTCGTGTTTAGGGTGGAAGATGACTACTTCTCGAGGTACTCAGGTTCTGCCCGTTCTGACCGCTGCCGCACTCGCGGTCGCCCTCACCGGCTGCGCGCCTGCCGCAGCCCCTGCCGAGACCGCCGCTGCAGCCGAGACGACCGCGTCGGCGACTCCGACACCCGAGAACACCACGCAGGGTGCCCCGGCGACGGCCCTCACTCGGGAGTATCTCGATGCGATCGCGAAGGGTGATTACGAGACGTCCTGGTCACTGCTGTCCGACGAATCCCAGGCCTTCTACGGGACCGTCGACACCTACTCGTCGAACTACGAGCTCGACGGGACCGTCACCGCCGCCGAAGCCGCAGAGCTCGGGGAGGGCGAACTCACCGAGAGCGAAGGCCCCGAGGGCGCGTTCACTCTCGTGAACGGATCGACGGACACGATCGCGGATGCCTGGATCGTGCGTGAGACCGACGCCGGTCTGCGCATCGACGACTCGGGTGTGCCCCCGACAGGGGAGTCCACGTACTGGTGGACCAATCCGTCGGCCGGCGCGGAGGACCAGACCGACCCCGGCGTCTACGAGCCCAGCACGCCGCTGTCGATCAGATTCGCCGCAGTCGATCCCGCAGACGGCCCCTCGCGGGTGGGCTCGCCCACGACGATCTGGGCCTGGCAGGACGGTGAGCCGATCGAGGCCGAACTCGACGCGGCATCCGGTGCGGAGCGCGCGTTCATCCTGGCCAAGAAGCCAGAGTCCACGCCGCACGCCGTCACCGTCGTGTGGCAGGTTGGCGACGACTCGCTGGAGTGGCGGTCGAGCACCGTCGTGATCTGAGGCCGCGACTCTCTGCTCCGTGTGAGTACCGGGCCCGCATCGGCGGGCCCGGCGACGACACTCAGAAGAGGCGGGGGATGCCCGACTCGATGCCCTTCATGTCGTCGTAGTCCAGCACCAGGCAGCGGATTCCGCGGTCTTCGGCCAGCACGCGGGCCTGCGGCTTGATCTCCTGCGCGGCGAACACTCCCTGCACGGGGGAGAGGTGCGGGTCGCGGCCGAGCAGCTCGAGGTAGCGGGTCAGCTGCTCGACGCCGTCGATGTCGCCGCGCCGCTTGATCTCCACCGCGATGGCCGCGCCGTCGGCATCCCGCACCAGCAGATCGACCGGGCCGATGGCCGTGGGGTACTCGCGGCGCACGAGGGTCGCGCCCTCCGAGATGCGCTCGACCTGCTCGGCGAGCAGACGCTGCAGGTCGGCCTCGACGCCGTCCTTCTGCAGGCCCGGGTCGACGCCGAGCTCATGAGACGTGTCGTGGATGATCTCGTAGATCTGCACACGCAACGCGTCGCCGGTCTTCTTGTGCGTGACCCGCCACACCTCGGAGACCCCCGCGATCGACTCCTCCTCGCCCGGCTGCTCGGTGGTGAGCGAGCAGGGCGGACTCATCCAGTTCAGCGGCTTGTAGCTGCCGCCGTCCGAGTGCACGAGAAGACTCCCGTCGCCCTTGTGCACGAGCAGTCGTGTGGCGAGCGGAAGGTGAGCATTGAGCCGCCCGGTGTAATCGACGGAGCAGCGGGCGATGACGAGACGCACCCGTCGAGCCTACTTCGTCGCGGCGGTCTTCTCGTCGTCGCGCATGTCGAGCGCAAGCGCCAGTTCCATGCACCGCCACCGGGCAGGAGAGAAGTCGTAGGGCATCATCCGCGCGGCCTCGGCGAGGCTCGACGATCCGCGGACCGGGCCGGCGTCGGCGCTGGCGGGAGCGGAGTGCAGATCGTCCCACGCGTCGAGCCGGTCGTGGTCTGCCTGAGCCAGACCGGAGCTCTCGATGACCGCGCCGAGGACGGTCTCGAAGGCATGCCGGTCGGCGGCCACCTGCGCCACCCGTGGATCGTCGACGGCGACCGTGTCGTCGAGTGATTCCGCGGCGGCCTCGATCCGCTCGGAATCGGCCCGCAGGTCGGGGTGGGTCGCCAGGACGATGAAGCGCGATGCCTGAACCGACGCGACGGACGCGCCGAAGACCCTTTCGGTCACGAGCAGGGTGTCGAGATCAGCCTGACGGACCGCTCCTTCCGGGAGGCCGGCGAAGCGGTCGCTCACGACATCGGAGAGCAGGCCCACCCTGCTGCCCTGCGCACGCATCCGCTGCACGGCGGCCCGCTGCTGCTCGATCTCGGCCTGACGGATGGCGAGCGACCCCTCCAACCGGCTCAGAACGCGCTCGACGTCGTCGTCATCGGTGACGCCCGTGTCTGGGCTGCCGGCCTCGAGCGAGAACGCATCGCGTATGTCCTCGAGGGCGATGCCGACATCGGCCATCCGGCGAATCCACATCAGCCGGATCATGGCGTCGTAGTCATAGCGGCGGCGATCGTCGCTCCCGCGCTCGGGCTCCGGGATAAGACCGACCTCGTGGTAGTGGCGGATCGCACGTGGGGTGGTGCCGACGAACTCGGCAGCTCCCCCGATCGTTACGTGGCGCGGCGGGATGAGAGGCGGGAACATGTGCGGGCCTTCCTCGGAGAACGGGTCATGACCACTGCACCACGTGACGTTACGGCAGGTGCAACTCGGGCTCGCGCCGTCTGGCCGGGGCGTCTTCGTCCGACCTACTTCGTCACCAGGGTCTTCTCGTCTTCGCGCAGCGGTCGCGCCGCCCCCGAGAAGAGACCGGATGCCACGACGAGGCCCACGAGGATGAACAGCGTGTTGAGCAGGCCGATGTGCTCGCTGATGAAGCCCAGAACGGGCGGGCCGCCGAGGAAGGCGACGTAGCCGATCGTGGCGGCGGCACTCACCCGTGCCGCGGCCTTGGCGGGATCGTCGGCTGCCGCCGACATGCCGAGCGGGAAGCCGAGTGAGGCTCCGACACCCCACAGGGCCGCGCCCACGAAGACAAGGGGGAGGCTGGGAGCGAGGATGAAGAGCAGGATGCCGGAGGCCGCCGCCACTGCCAGGATCCGCAGCACCGCGACGCGGCCGAAGCGGTCGACGAGCGGACCGCCGAAGATGCGCACGAGAGTCATGGCGACCGAGAAGGTGGCGAGGGCTGCGGCTCCGAGAGCCGTTCCGCCGCCGTGGTCCTCGGCGACGCCGAGTGCCAGCCAGTCGTTGGCCCCGCCCTCGGCGAAGGACATGCCGAGCATCACGACGCCGATCGCGTAGGTGCGCGGCTCGCGCCAGGCCGACATCGCGACGTGCATCCGCTCGCGCCACGGGGTCTTCTCGTCCTGGTTCGGTGTCGGGTCGAGTGCCGCCTGCCGGCTCGGGACGTTCGCGATGCTGATGACGCCGACCACCACGATGACGACCGCGACCACGAGCGTGTGGGTGAAGACATCGACCCGCAGCTGCGCGGCGAGCGCGCCGAGTCCGGCCCCGATCACGGTTCCGAAGCTGAAGAAGGCATGGAAGAGCGGCAGGATCGTCTTGCCGGACTGCTGTTCGATGGCCGTCGCCTCGACGTTCATCATGACGTCGACGCTGCCGTTTCCGAGGCCGAAGAGCATGAGACCGATGAGCACGACCGCGAAGGATCCCAGCACGTTCGCACCGATGCCGATCACGGCGACACCGCCGGCGAAGGTGAAGATAGACACCATCATTCCGAGGCGCGCTCCGGTGCGCGCCATGATCGCCGGACTCGTCGAGATGCCGATGATCGAGGCGATGCCCGCACCGAGCAGCAGCATCCCGACCTGCGCCTTGTCGATGTCGAGCGCGAGCTTGAGGTCTGGCACACGCGACGCCCAGGTCGCGATCGAGAGTCCGCTGGCGAGGAAGATGGCAAAGATCGCCGTGCGCCAGCGCACGTACTGCGATCGAGTCAGGGCGGTTTCCATGTCGCACAGCCTATCGAATCGATTCGACGCTGGTAAACCCGGGGAGCTATCCTCGGAGTATGAGCAGCCATGACACTCCTCGCCGGGCGACCATCGCCGATGTCGCTCGCGCCGCGGGGGTGGCCGTCTCGACGGCATCCGTCGTGTTCAGCGGCAAGGCCAACGTGGCGCCCGCGACCAAGGAGCGCGTGCTCGCCGCCGCATCCGATCTCGGATACACCGGCCCGGACCCGCGCGCAGCATCGCTTCGTCGGGGCCGCAGCGGAATCGTCGCGGTCGTGCTCGAGGGGCATCTGCGCGCGGCCTTCCTCGATCCGGTGACCACCGCGATGATGGACGGCCTCACCGATGGGCTCGCCGATCTGAGCGCGGGGATCCTGCTGATGCGCGACGAGCCCGGCGACGACGGTTCCTCGCTGTCGAATGCTCCCGTCGATGCGGTCGTGCTCATCGGATGCTCCGGGCGCACCCGTGCGTCGCTCGAGATCGTGCGCGGCCGCGGCCTGCCCGTCGTGGTGATCGAGGGGGATGCCGGCGAGGGCATTCCGCGCATCACCCTCGACAACACCGCTGCGGCTGCCGTCGTCGCCCGTCACGTCAGAGATCTGGGCCACCGCGACGTCGCCTTCGTCACCCTGCCGATCGACGCGAGTCGCGAGCGCGGCCCGGTGACCGCGCAGCGGGTGGCCGAGGCGACGGTCGAGGTCACGGTCGACCGCCTCGCGGGCATGCGCGAGATCTTCCCCGATGCGGTGGCGATCTCGGCCGCCGGCAGCCTGATCGACGAGGGACTCCTGATCGGTCGCGAACTGCTCGCCGATCCGGCGACGCGTCCCACAGCGATCCTCGCCCAGAGCGACCTGCTGGCCGTCGGCGTGATCCGCGCGGCCGACGAGCTCGGTCTGCGGGTGCCGCAGGATCTCTCGGTCGCGGGCTTCGACGGCATTGAGGTCGACGGACTCGATGGCGCGGTGCTCACGACGAGCGTGCAGCCGGCGGTCGAGAAGGGGCGAGCCGCCGGTGAGCAGGTGGCGAGGATGCTGCGCGGCGAGAGTGGCGAGACCCAGCACTTCACCTGCCGATTCCGCGAGGGCACCACGACCGCGGCTCCGCGCCTCTGAGCTCCTGCGCCCCCTCGCTCGCCGGTCGTTGAGCGAGGCCGCGCAGCGACCGAGACGAAACGCGCTGAATTCCTGCGGCGCGGATCTCGCAGATGCGGTCAACGGCTGAGAGTCAGTCGCTGATGCGCGGGGGTCAGCCGGCGTACACATTCTTCGATATCGCTGCCGCGCCGTCCGGGGGGAGTCCTCCATCCGGTTCGACCGTGAAGTCGCCGGCGAGTCCCCCGACCCCGAGCGAATCTCCGCCGCACCCCACGACCCAGTTCTCGTCGTCGTCCGGCACGACCACCAGGCAGATCGTCGAGGCCTCGGTGCCTTCCGCGAGTCAGAGGGACGCCCCCTCGTGCTCTCCGACGAACCGGCTGGAACCGGTGTCGACGCTCTCGTATGCGTAATCGGGAAGTCCGGGGAGTTCGTCCTCGGTCTCGCGTTCGCCCGAGAGGTCGGAGTATGACTGGCCACCGGAGCACCCGGTGAGAGCGATGGCCGCGGACAATGAGAGTGCGGCGAAGGCGGTGAGGCGTCGACGTCGAGGCATACGCCCATCCTGGTCGGATGATCCGGAGCCCGCGACCGAGTGCGCTGTTTAATATCGCACGCACGCCCACTAGGCGGGGCGTCTCCAGGTGAGCATGTACCGCCAGAGCGGCAGTCGGCTCCACCGCGCTCCCGGCAGCACGCGTGCGGCACTGCGTCGCACCTCGGCGTAGGTGTGCGACGGTTCTGCGGTGGGCGCGGAATGCTCCCAGACACCGTGCGATCGTCGGCGGTACTGATGCTGCAGCACTCCGACCGCGTCGTAGATGTGATCCACCGGTCGAGAAGATCGCGCCAGCCCGACGACGGCCACCACTCCGCCCGGTGCTGCGAGGTCTGCGAGACGAGCGAGCGCCCGATCGAGGTCGGGCAGGTGATGGATCGTCGCCACCGACGTGACCATGTCGAAGGACGCGGGTGGGAACGGGAAGGTCATCACGTCGCCCTCGACCCAGGTGACATCCGCGCCCTGTCCTCGCGCGATCTCGAGCACCGAGGGGTCGGAGTCGAGTCCGGTCACAGAGGGGACACGCGCGCGAAGCTCGGCCGCAAGGAGCCCGTCGCCGGTCCCGACATCGAGTGCCGTGCGGGCGTGCTGGGGAAGCGAGTCCAAGACCAGGCGGTGGTAGTGGATGTTGTGATTCCAGCGGTCCATCCGTGTGTCTCCCGTCGGTGGTCGATGACGCCTCGTCAGGCCCAGCGCTCGCGCATCCACTCCATCCCGGCGAGAGCCTCCCGATACTGGAAGTCGCGCAGGGTCGGCATGTTCGGCGGCGCGGGCAGCCGCGCCTTGTCGAAGTACCGTCCCGTGATCGACGAGAGCACGCTGTCGACCTCGTCTGCACTGACGCCGTCGAACAGTGGATGAGTCAGCAGCGTCTTCTCGGCATCGATGCTCTCACCGCGAAACCGTGCGTCGAGCAGGTACAGCAGGCCGTCGACCCACCGCGCACCCACGCCCGCCCACGGCCAGTCGATGATCCATGCCGCACCGTCGGCGCCGATCAGCACGTTGTCCGCGCGCCCGTCGAGGTGCAGCAGATGCTCGCCCTGCACCACTTCGCACACCCGCTCACCGACCGCGCGAAGACGCACGCCGAACTCCCGCGCCCAGTCGGGCAGAACCACCTGATCGCGTTCGAGCGCCGCCCAGCTGTCACGTTCGCCGACGAATTCGTCGGCGGCGGAGGGGAGGTCTGCGAGGGCGTCGCCGGTCAGGCGAGGGAACGTGGCGAACGCGTCGAGCACGGCGTGCAGGTCGGAGCCGTCGAGCGCGCGTCCGGGATGCTGTCCCTCCACGTCTTCCAGAATGAGAGCCGCCCACTCGTCGGTGACGAAGGACCCCAGCAGAGCGGGCGCGCTGACCTCGCGCGGAAGGAGTCGCATCACCTCGATCTCTCGGCGGTGCAGCTCATAGGCGCCCGCGTTGCGTTCACGGTGCACGGCCTTCACGAAAGCTCGACGCCCGGCTGCGGTCGCGACACGATCGGCGCTCCCTGGTGAGAAACCCTCGGACTGGCTCACCGCCGCCACGACCGTTCCCCCGAGAACCCGCTCCACTTCCGCGACCAGGTCGTGGGGCAGGTCCGTCCACAGCGTGCGGCTCTTCGTATCGTTCGCCATAGCGTTCCACCCTAGACAACGGTGCGGATGCGGCCGCAACCGCACGGCGAGGTGGACCGTCTCGACCCGATCCGCTGAGCGCGACGAGCCGGGGCCGCCGCGCTAGCCGATCGGATCTGCTCCGCCGCTCACGACGATGCCGCCGACGGACGGCACGTCGACCACGATGAGGCTCGGACGCCCGACATGGCGTCCCTGCCGCACCAGCACCCGCGCGGGTGGATCGACCTCGCCGATCGACCGCACGTACGCGCCGAGTGACGCGGCCGCCGACCCCGTCGCGGGGTCTTCTCTGATGTCGCCGACGGGGAACAGGTTGCGAGTCTCTACGACCAGGTAGCCGGCTTCGGCGGCCTGTCGACAGACGACCGTCACGGTGCCTGCCCATCCGCGTTCGTCCATCAGCGCTCTCACCTTGGCGGGCTCGAAGCGGAAGGCGTCGAAGACCTTCTGGTCGCGGACGGCCACGATCGGATGCCAGTTGCCGGCGTACGACTCCTTCAGCGGCCAGCGTGTGTCGAGGTCGGACCGATCGAGGCCCAGCAGCGAGAGCAGCCGATCGGCGACGCCCGAGTCGAGTTCGCGCATCCGAGGGTCGACGCTCGTGAACGAGGCCAGGATCGGGTTCCGTTCGGGCTCGCTTTCCTCGACGTGCTCCGCGCTCGCCGCAGCTCGCGCCGTCTCGATCACGACGGGGCCGACCTCCGTGTCGACCCCGAAGGATCCCACCCCTCGGCGCTCCGCGAGGGCGACCGCTGTCGCAACGGTCGCGTGACCACAGAAGGGCACCTCCGCGCCGGGCGAGAAGAAGCGCACGCGCACCTGCCTGTCGTCGTCGTCGACCCGCGGATCGACGACGAAGGCCGTCTCGGCATAGCCGACCTCGGCAGCGATGCGCTGCATCTCGGCATCCGTCAACGCAGAGGCATCGAGGACCACCCCTGCCGGATTGCCCCCTCCAGGGCCGTCGGCGAATGCCGACAGACGCAGCACCTCGATCGAAGAGCCGTCCGCAGTCGAGAAGGGCGAGGCGAGGTGCTCGGTCATGGCATCCAGCCTGGCACGCCGGGGTCGCGGCGAGTGCGACCAGTCGACTGCACTGGCTTCGTCGCCCGCCCTCAGAGGAAGAGCGGGAGCAGAGAGATGATGAGGCCCAGGACGCCGACGCTGGTGAACACGATCGCCAGCGTGCGGATGACGCGTCGCAGGTGCGGGGGCTCGCCGATTCGCGCGTGGTCGGGATTGTTCGCGCTGACCACTCCGGCGCTCCATCCGTCGTCGGTGGAGGAGGGCTCGTCACGACGCAGGGGGCGCTCGTGGAAGTCGCCACCGGCGAACCAACGTGCGATCGGGGCTCCGTCACGCTCGATCACGGCGATCTCGACGTCCTCCCACGGGCCTTCGATCAGCCGGATCAGCAGCGACAGCAGGAACAGCGGAAGGCCGATCCCGAGGCCGATCCATGACAGCACCTCGCCGACGAGGGCGAGGGTGTCGAGAGCCTGCATGACCCCATCGTAGGCATGGCGCGGCCCTGCGGATTCTCACGTCCCGTCTGCGGGCCGGAAACGAAGGGCGCTCACCCCCGAACGGAACTCACGACGGTCCACCAGATCGAGTCGGATGCGCTCGTGCAGACCGGCGAGCAAGGAAGGACCGTGCCCGGCGATGATCGGATGCACGAGGAAGACGTACTCGTCGATGAGTCCGAGATCTGCCAGGGCCGCCGGCAGCGTCACTCCGCCGACGAAGAGTCCGTCACCGGGAGCCTCCTTGAGCTGCTCGACCGCGCGGCCGAGCTCTCCGTCGAGCTTCTCGGCATTCCAGGTGACGTCGCTCAGCGTGCTCGAGACGACGTACTTCTTCGCCTGATCGATGGTCCGCGCGAACGGAGTCTCCCACTCCCGCATCCAGTCGGGCCAGGCGCCCGAGACGGGCCGACGCCATGCCGACTGCATCATCTCGTACGTCGTTCGGCCGAAGAGCAGAGCATCCGCCCTCGCCATCTCCGTCGTCCAGTACTGCATGGACTCCTCGTCGGGAGGCAGCCCCGCCTCGTGATGGCAGCAGCCGTCGAGAGTGACGTTGATGGCGTACCTGAGCGGTCTCATCTCTTTGCTCTCCTTCGATGCGCAGAGTCGGTCGCGTCAGACCGTGATCAGACCCTAGTCCGCGACCCGAGCGCTGTGGCAGCAGAACATGTCGATAATCTGTTCGCAGTGGCCTCGAGATCCGGTGTCTCGCCGGAGGGGAAGAGGCTCTGGGGCAGGAGCGGATCGCAATGAGTGAGTCCTCCTTCGGAATGCATCTGCGGGACCTTCGGCTCTCGGCCGACATGACGCTGGAATCGCTCGCCGAGCGCTCACTCGTGAGCGATCGCACGATCAGCGACATCGAGCGGGGCGTGAGCGTCAGCCCCCGGCGAGCGACGCTCGATGCGCTGGCGACCGCCCTGGGCTTGGATGCGACGCAGCGGCAGATGTTCCTGCGCGCCGCGCGCGCGAATCGGAAGAGCCTGGCCAGGGGGATCGAGGGCGCATCGCCACTCCCGCTCCGCGTGAACGACTTCACCGGCAGAGAGCGCGAGGTCGTCGCCGTCGTCGAGGCTCTGGGGCGCACGTACGACAACGCGGTGGCTCCGGTCATCGCCCTCACCGGTGCGCCGGGACTCGGCAAGACGACCATCGCGTGGGAAGCGCTGAGTCGGACCCAGGACTCCTACGCATCCCTTCTGTTCGTCGACCTCGACGGCTTCAGCGCCATTCCGTTCACGCCCCTCCAGGTGATGACATCACTGCTGCGGCAGATGCCAGGCTCAGAGCAGAAGGCCCCGCTCAACCTGCCCGATGCCATCACCGCGTGGCGTGAAGCGACCGCCGAGAACAAGGTCGCCGTACTCCTCGACAACGCCTCGCAGGAAGCCCAGGTTCGCCCTGTGATGGCCGCCGGTTCAGGCAGCGCGATCGTCGTGACGTCGCGAAGGTCGCTCAGCGGCTTGGAAGGCATCAGCCGCGTCGTTCTCGGGCCGCTGAGCGCAGACGAGAGTGTCGTGCTGCTGAGCCGACTCATCGCTCCCGCTCAGAACGACGACGGATCGCTCGCAGAGCTCGCGGCACTCTGCGATCACGTGCCGCTGGCGCTTCGAGTACTCGGAAACCGCATCGCGAGTCGTCCTGCACGTCGAACCTCCGACTTTCTGCCTCGATTGCGGTCGGAGGAGAGTCGCCTGCGCACGCTCGTCGCGGGTGATCTGGGAGTGGAAGCGGCATTCTCCCTGTCATACGACGAGCTCGAACCCCACACCGCCGAACTCTTCCGCGCGATCGCGGTCATCGACGGAGGCACGTTCGACGCTCGGCTCGCGACGGCGGTGTATCCGTGGGTGCCCTCCAGCGCCGACCTGATCGAGTCGCTCCTCGAGGATCTGACCGATCTCGGACTGCTTGAGGCGCGTGGCGGTGACAGATATCGCATGCACGATCTCGTGCGCCTGTTCGCGCTGGCGCGGCTCCGTGAGCAGATCGGCGACGAGGGAGTGGACCGACGGCGGTCCATGATGCGCAATTGGCTGCTGCGTTCGCTCGAACGGGCAGGAGCGTGGTTCGAGCCGTCGCGCTCGCCCGACGCCTCGGACACCGATGTCCTGGCGTTCACAGATCGAGATGACGCATCCTCATGGATTCGCGCGGAGACGCTGCACTGGTGGCCCGCATTGCGCAGGGCAGCGGCGGAGGGCGAGCACGAGCGCGTCGTGGATGTCGCGGACGCCCTGCACTGGTTCTCGGATGCGTGGATCACTTGGGGTCATTGGCACGAGCTGTTCTCCCTGGGCGCGGCAGCGGCGCAAGCGCGGGGTGACGATCGCATGCACGCGACGCACCTGGGGTACATGGCATGGGCCGACATCGTCGAATCGGGGAACGATCGGGGCGCCATCGTGACCGCGCAGCACGCGGCTTCGATCGCGGAGAGGATCGGCGACAGCACGCAACGTGGGTGGGCGTATTTCTACATCAGCTGGGCCCTGTGGCGTCTCGATGAGTGCGAGGACGCGATGGCGGCGGTGGAGACCTCGATCGACGCATTCCACGCCGCAGGCGAGGATGAGGGCCTGTCGCAGGCGATTGTTCTGATGGCGGTCATACGCGGTCAGCGAGGTGAGCACGCCGAAGCCATCGAGGATCTTCTCGCGGTGCTGGAGAGGGTGGGCGCCGACCGGGAAGACGAGAACGAGTTCGCCTCGAAGATCGCCGAATCGGCGACATACCTCTTCCTCGCCACCGCCTACATCGAGACGGGTCAGGCGCTCGAGGCGATCGATGCCGCCACGTCGGGCCTCGCCGTCGCTCGCGAACTGGGCGACGACACACGTGCGGCGCTGCTGCTGCGGCGCCGCATCCGCGCGCATGTGCTCGCGGGCGATCCCGAGAAGGCGGAGCAGGACATCGCCGAGGTGTTGGAGCTCATCCGTCCGGCGAGCGAGGACGCCTTCATGCTGAAGAAGCTCCGCGACGAGCTCGGGGCGCAGACGGGATCGGGTTCCTGATCGCCGCCTTCGCCTGAGAGGGTGTGGAATGGAACCGGAGGTGGTTCCCGTGACCGATGACAGCACACCCGCTGGCGCCGAGCGGCTGCGCGACGCACTGCGGGCCGGCGATGCATCCGCTCGGCTGCAGGCCGCGCTCACGGCCGGCACCCGTCCGGACGACTCGTATCTGACTCCGCTCATCGAGCGATGCGCGGTGGAGCCCGACTTCTACGTGCGCGACATGCTCACCTGGGCGATCACCCGTCACGACCACAGCCGCGCCGTCGACCTTCTGCTGCCCGAGCTCGGCTCGGTGTTCCCCCAGGCCCGCAGCCAGGCGCTGCACAGTCTGTCGAAGATCCGCGATCAGCGTGCGTGGCCGGCGATCACGACGGCCCTACTGCGCGACACGGAACCCGAGGTCGCCAAGGCCGCGTGGCGCACCGCGGCAGGGCTCGCGCCGGAGAGCGACCGTGCAGACCTGGCCCGTGAGCTGGCCCGCAACCTCGGACGCGGCGACGACGAGATGCAGCGGAGTCTCACGCGAGCGCTCGCGATGCTGGGGCCGGCGGCAGAACCGGTGGTCGCCGAAGCGGCGACGTCACCGGACCCGAGTGCGAGGGCGCATGCTCTCGCCACGGCGCACGTCATGACCAACCCCGAGGACAGCTTCGAGGTCGCCGTCGACGCCGCGCGCCGCGCCGGCACTCTCGGGGAGTGGTCGGAGACGGATCCGCCCCGCAGCGATCAGACATCCGAGTGATCAAAGGCCGGGTTGATCAGGCATTCGGCTGATCGGAGCGCCAGATCCAGCGCAGGGCATCAGGCAGAAGCACTCCGCCGTGATTGGGACTGTGGCCACCGTCACCGAGAACGAGCCTGAAATCGTACCCCGCCCGCGCGAGCGCGGCGGCGACCACGAGGTTCTCGGCGAGCCAGTTCATCTCCGGCCGGTTCCATCCCTCGTCGCGGTGGCCGGCCTGCAGGAAGATCCGCAGCGGTTTCGGCGGCTCGATGGCGAGAAGCTCGGGGTAGGGGTTTCCGCCGGGCATCTGCGAGAAGCTCGAAAGGTAGGCGATGACGCGAGTGAACTCCTCTGGCCGATGCCAGGCCGCGGTGAACGCCGCATTGCCCCCTGAGCTGCCGCCGCAGATGCCGCGCATCGCGGGATCGTCGGAGATGTTGTAGTGCTCCGAGACCCTGGGCAGCACCTCGGTGATCAGGAACGTGGCATAGCGGTCGTCGAACGCGTCGTACTCGACGTTGCGGTTCTTCGGACTCTCGGAGTCCGCCAGGATCCCCGGGTCGACGAACACGCCGATGGTCATCGGCATCTCCCCCCGGTGGACGAGGTTGTCGAGCACGATCCCGCCTCGGACATCGCCCTCCGGATCGAGGTACCACCAGCCGTCGTTGAAGAGCATGACTGCGGCGGGAACACTCGCGTCGTATCCGTGGGGCACGTGGATCCAGCAGCGCCGGGACGTACCCGGGTAGATGATGCTGTCGTCGATGGTGAACTCGATGGTCTCGCCCGCCTCGACCCCCGGGCGCGGAGACGAGTCAGGACCGAACGCGTAGTCGACGTCGTCCTGCCGCACAGGAAGCGCCCGATACGGGATCGTCGTCGGGCTCACTGCCTGCGCTGCGCAGCCAGGTCCCACACCTCTTCCAGAGGCGCGGTGCCCTCGTCGCCGTCGGCGTCGCGGAAGAGCTCGACGAACCGCCCGATGTCGGCCTGCCACGCGTGGTCGGCCGGATCCTCTGCGAGGGCGGCGATCGCGGCATCCCAGTCATCGCACTCGACGAGGTGGAAGAGGCGCTGACCCGATCGCCAGATGGTCCAGTCGTGGATGCCGACGCGCGCGAACGCGGCGACCAGGTCGTCGGGGATGCGTGCGTGGTGCGAGCGGTAGTCGTCGACCGCGCCGTCGCGGATCTCGGAGTGCAGGGCGATGCGCATGGGAGTCCTCTCGTCAGTGCCGTGGACGGAAGGAGATCGCAACAGGCGTCGCGGCATCCGCCACGTCGACCAGGATCGCACCATCCACGCGTTCTGCGCTGATCGGGCGGTCGCCGATGCGTGCGCTCGTCTCGTCGAGGATGCCGTCGGGGTCGGCCAGACGCACCTCGCCGCTCATGTCGATCACGGCATGCACGGCGTCATCCGTTCGCGTCCACCGCAGCCACGGGTCGTCCGACGGCTGCAGGCGGGGCTCGGGGTGGGCTCCGAACACCGCGTGCCCGTAGAGGCCGTTCCACTCGCCGATGCCTTCGAGGGTGCGACGCTGCAGCTCGGGGATGCGGCCCGATGCCTCGAGGCCGATGTTCAGCAGCAGGTTGCCGCCGCGAGAGACGACGTCGACGAGCAGATGCACGGCGCCGTCGGCCGACAGCAGATGCTCGCTCGTCTCGTTGCGGTTGTGCCCGAACGAGAGCCCGATGCCCCGGGTGTTCTCCCACGCCTCACCGACCTCGACGGCCGTGCCGTGCACGTACTCGCTGGTGCGGAAGTCCCAGTGCGACAGCCCCCACCGGTCGTTGACGACGCCGTCGGGCACGGTGTCGTAGAACGAGCCGAACACGTGCTCGAGGCTCTTCTCTCCGGGTGCGATGCCGGCCGAGGGCCAGCTGATGTCACCCCAGAGGATGTCGGGCCGATAGCGCTCGATGAGATCGGCCATGTGGTCGTAGGCGTACTCGGCGTACGCGAGGTCGTTCGGGGCCGAGTCCTCGTCGCGCTCGATGGCGGGCTTGTCGGAGAAGTGCCAGTCGAACCCTCCCGAGTAGTAGACGCCGAACCGCAGCCCCGCGGCGCGCGTCGCCTCGGCGAACTCGCCGATCAGGTCGCGCTGCGGACCGCGCGCGACCGTGTTCCTGCCGTCGGTGCCCGGCGCATCCCACAGCGTGACCCCGTCGTGGTGCTTCGTCGTGGGAATGAAGTAGCGCGCTCCGGTCGCCGCGACGACCGAGAGCACCTCGTCGGCGTCGAACAGCTCGGCCTTCCACTGATCGATGAAGTCGTCATAGGGCGCGCCGCCGTACACCTCCTGATGGTGCTGGTGAGCAGGCGACCCCTCGATGCGCATGGTGTTCGCGTACCACTCGGCAT
This sequence comes from uncultured Microbacterium sp., assembly GCA_963518515.1. GTDB lineage: Bacteria > Actinomycetota > Actinomycetes > Actinomycetales > Microbacteriaceae > Microbacterium. Next base: position 289,373 of record CAUQIW010000003.1, on the reverse strand, counting down.
AGGGGTTGTGCGCGTACCACTCCTCGCGGTCGACCGCCCCGAGCTCTCCGGTCGGCTCGGCCCAGGCGGGCACCGAATAGGGCCCCCAGTGCACGAAGATCCCCAGGGCCGCGCCCCGGAACCACTCCGGAAGAGGTCTCTCGAACCTGCGGTAGGCCTCAGGTCGAACCGGATCCTTCTCGAACATCGCCATTTCGGCTCCCTCTCATCACACCCTTGTGAACTGATTCGTCTATCAACTATCCTATAGGAAATCTTGATCTCGAAGGAGAGACTCAATGACAGAGACAGGCTTCCGACGCCCCACCGAGCGGATCGATGGCGGCGAATGGTTCAGCGGCGCGGGCCTCGGCATCTTCGTGCACTGGGACCAGGCATCCCAGCAGGGGATCGAGATCTCGTGGCCGCTGGTGGGCCGATCTATCATCCCCGGCGAGGATGCCGTCGAAGACGATGTCACGGTCGCCGAGTATCAGGCCACGGCGCCGACGTTCGATCCGACGCAGTGGGATGCCGCTGATCTGGCCCGCCGCGTCAAGGAGGCCGGGGCGACCTATGTCGTCTTCACCGCGCGCCACCACGCGGGCTACAACATGTTCTTCACCGCGCAGTCGGACTTCGGCGTCGAGCACGGCCCGTTCGGTCGCGACATCACCCGGGAGTTCGTCGAGGCGGTGCGCGCGGAGGGACTCCGTGTCGGCATCTACTACAGCCTCCCCGACTGGAACCACCCCGACTACCCGGCGTTCCGCGATGACGATCTTCCGTACAAGCTGGAGCACTGGCCCGCCGCAGGCATGGCGGAGTTCGCCGACACCGCGGATGCCACGGATCTGCACCGTCGTTCGAGCCCGGAGGAGTGGTCGCGGTACCTCGAGTACGTGCGCGCTCAGCTGCGGGAGCTGCTGACGAACTACGGGACCATCGACCTGCTGTGGTTCGACGGCGACTGGGAGCGCTCGGCCGTGGAGTGGACGGCCCCCGGCCTGCGCCGTCTCATCAAGGAGCTGCAGCCCGACGTCGTCATCAACGACCGTCTGCCGGGCCAGGGCGACTACCGCACCCCCGAGCAGGGCTTTCCGCTCACCGCTCCCACCGGTCCGTGGGAGCTCTGCCTCACGATCGGCGACCACTGGGCATGGCGCAAGGGTCCCGACAACGAGAAGAGCGCTCGCTCGCTGCTCGTCACGCTGATCGACGTCGTCGCGCGCGGCGGCAACCTGCTGCTCAACGTGGGACCGGGCCCCGACGGCACGCTACCGGTGATCGAGCAGGAGCGTCTGCAGGAGTTCGCCGACTGGATGACGGCGCATGCCGAATCCGTGATCGGCGCCGAGCCGACCGAGGGCATCGACTTCCACGGTCCGACCACTGCCCGCGAAGGACGCCTCTACCTGCACCTGACCTCTTTGCCGGTCGACGAGATCATCGTGCGGGGGCTGCCGGTGGGCCGCATCACGCGCGTGCACCGCCTCGCCGACGGACTCGAGCCCGCGCACAGCGCGAACTTCGAGGTGCACGAGCAGTCGACCAGCAGTGACGAACTCGGCGAGCTGCGCATCGTCGCGCCCGCCCCCAGCGGATCGCTGATCGATGTGATCGCGATCGACTTCTCCACCGACTGAACGCATCCGCGCACATACCCGAACACATACCCCTGAAGACATTCGCAACCAGAACGCATACGAGCAGCACCCACCCGATCACGCATCTATTCAGCATCCAATGAAGGAGGCAGACAGTATGAATGCACTCTCATCCCGACGCGCGAGGCGTCTCGTCCTGACCGGCGTCGCAGGCCTGGCCGCAGTGACCCTCGCGGGTTGCGCAGGCTCGGCCGGAGGTGGCGGCGGCGAGGCCGGCGGACCCCTGGTGCTCTACACCTGGGCCGCGAGCGAAGGAGACCAGGCCCAGTGGGCCGACTTCATCGACGGAGCGAAGGCCGAGGACCCCGATCTCGACATCTCGGTCGAGGGCCCGAGCTTCTCGGACTACTGGACCAAGGTCAAGACCCGCCTCAACGGCTCGAACCCGCCGTGCCTGCTCACCACGCAGGCCGCCAGGGCGCAGGAGCTCGGCGATCTGCTCATGCCGCTCGACGACCTGATCGAGAAGAGCGGATTCGACATCGAGAACATCGACGAGTCGATGCTCTCGGGCATGACCGTCGACGGAACGATCCGCGCCATCCCCTACGACGCCGAGCCGATCGTGCTCTTCTACAACGTCGAGGCGTTCCAGGCCGCAGGGCTCGAGCTGCCCGGAGCCGAGTACACCCGCGACCAGTTCGTCGCCGACGCCAAGGCGCTGACCGACGGCGCCAAGAAGGGCCTGGCTCTCGCGCCGGGCATCTTCATCCCGAACGCCTGGTCGCTCGCCGACGGGGTGCCCGCGGTGACGGAGGACGGCGAGCTCGACCTGACGAATCCCGAGTTCGTCGACCAGATCCAGAGCTTCTTCGACCTCGTCGCGGTCGAGGAGGTCGCCAAGGCGCCCGAGGCCGCCGACGGCTCCGAGGTGTCGCAGCAGGCCTTCACCTCGGGCGAGACCCCGATGCTGATCGAGGGGCCGTGGATGTACGGCAGCTTCGCCGAGACCGCCGACTTCACCCTCGGCGTCACCATCGTCCCCTCGACCTCCGGCGAGGCGGCGGCGATGACCGCGGGATCCGGCTTCGGCATCGCCGCCAACTGCGAGCGACCCGATGAGGCGTTCGCGGCGATCGAGGCGCTGACCTCGGTCTCGGTGCAGGAGAAGCAGGCCGAGGCGCGAGGCATCGTGCCCGCCCGCATCGAGGCCCTGCCCGCCTGGTCGGAGGGCAAGACCGAGGGTGCCGCAGAGGTCGTCGAGGCCCTGCTGGCCGACGCCACTCCGCAGCGCACCACCTCGACCTGGAACCAGGTCGAGACCCTGATGACCCAGTACGGAGTGCAGGGCTACCGGGGTGAGCTGACGGCCGCGGAGATCATGGAGACGATCCAGAACTCGGTCGCGGGCTGAGCGGATGGCGATCATGAGCGACCGGAGCGAGGCCACGGCCTCCTCCGCGATGCCCGGCGTGGCGGGGGTGCCCTTCGGCGCTCCCGCCCCGCGGGTGCCCAAGCCGCCTCGCAGGCGAGGCCACGGCTGGGTGGCGCTGGCCTTCCTGGCTCCGGGGATGATCGGGTTCGTCCTGTTCATCCTCACACCGCTGTTCGGGTCGGCCTTCATCAGCCTCTTCGACTGGAAGCTGTTCGGCACCCCCGAGTTCATCGGCATCGACAACTACCTCAAGCTGTTCCGCGATCCGACGTTCTACACGGTGCTCGGGAACACCGTGCTCTTCGCGATCGTCTACACGGCGCTCAACCTCGTCGTCGCGCTCACGATCTCGCTGTGGCTCAACACCCGCATGAAGGCCGCCGGCGCCTGGCGCGTGGTCTTCTTCCTCCCGGTCATCACCCCGATGGTGGCCAACGCGCTCGTCTGGCGTCTGCTGCTCTCGCAGGACGGTCTGGTCAACTCGATGCTCGCCACGGTCGGCATCGACGGACCGAACTGGCTGTCCGACTCGGCGTGGGCGCTTCCGTCGGTGATCGCGATGTCGGTGTGGCAGTCGTTCGGCTACAACGTCATCGTCCTCTCGGCCGGGCTGAGCGCCATCCCGAAAGAGCTGCTCGAAGCATCCAGGATCGACGGCACCACCGCCTGGCAGCGGCTGCGGTTCATCATCCTTCCGCTGCTCTCGCCCTCGCTGTTCTTCTGCTCGACCATGACGATGATCGGAGCCTTCCAGGTGTTCGTCCAACCGCTCTTCCTCACGCAGGGCGGCCCGGGTGAGAGCACCAACACCTTCGTGCTCTATCTGTACCGGAACGGATTCGTCTTCGACCGTCTCGGCTACGCCTCGGCTCTCGCGTGGATCCTCTTCGTCGTCGTGATGCTCATCACCGCCCTGCAGTTCATCGGCCAGCGCAAGTGGGTGAACTATGAGTGATCGCACGCTCGCCGCACCCGCGGCATCCGCCTCGCCGATGGTTCCCCGTCGCAGCGCCCGTCAGCGCAGGGATGCGGTCAAGGAATGGCTCAACACGGCGGCGATCGCCGTGGTCGCGCTGGTGTTCGCCTTCCCGTTCATCTGGATGTTCCTCACCGCGCTCAAGCCCGAGGACGAGGTCTTCACCGCGACTCCCCAGATCTTCGGCTCGGAGATCCGCTGGGCGAACTTCGTCGAGGCATGGACGGTCGTGCCGTTCGGGCGCTTCATCCTCAACGGACTGTTCGTCGCCATCGCCGGAGCCGCTCTCTCGGTCGTGGTGGCCGTGCTGTCGGCGTACGCGTTCTCGCGGCTGCGGTTCAAGTTCCGCGACAAGCTCTTCCTGCTCTTCGTGCTCACGCTCGTGCTTCCGCAGGAGGTGCTCGTGGTGCCGCTGTTCATCATGATCAACAGCTGGGGCTGGAACGACAGCTACGGCGCGCTGATCATCCCGTTCGCCTTCACGGCGTTCGGCACCTTCCTGATGCGGCAGTTCTTCCTCACCATCCCGATGGAGTACGAGGAGGCGGCGCTGATCGACGGCGCCTCTCGCCTGCGCACGCTCTGGTCGGTGCTGCTGCCGCAGCTGGTCGCGCCGCTGAGCGTGCTCGCGGTCTTCTCGTTCATCGGCTACTGGAACTCGTATCTGTGGCCGCTGATCATCATCAACACACCGGACATGGCGACGGTCCCGCTGGGACTCGGCATGTTCACCGGCCAGTTCGGCACGCAGTGGGCACTGCTCATGGCGGCGTCGACACTGGCCGTCATCCCCTCTCTGATCCTGGTCCTGCTCCTGCAGCGACAGCTGATCAAGGGGGTCACCCTGGGCGGACTCGGAGGACGCTGATGAACACCACGACCGATATCGGAGTGACGCTGCAGGAGGTCGCGGCGGACGCGACCTCGGGCAGCCGCATCGTGCACGCCGAGGCGCAGCTGTGCGACCTGCCCGTCGAGACGGTGCGCACCGACGCGCTGCAGACCTTCGTCAAGCAGGAGACGATCTTCGTCAGGCTGCGCACCGCCGACGGCACCGAGGGTGTGGGCTACAGCTACACGATCGGCACCGGCGGCGGAGCGGTGCTCAGCCTGCTGAACGAGACGCTTCTCCCCGCGCTCATCGGGCTCGAGGCCGAGCGGCCCGAAGCCGTCTGGCTGGGCCTCTTCGGCATCACCAGGGCGACGACGGTGGGCCCGATCACCGCGCTCGCGCTCGCCGCGGTCGACACCGCGGTGTGGGATGCGAAGACGAAGCGGGCGGGCCTTCCGCTGTGGGTCGCAGGCGGCGGTGCCTCACCCTCCGTTCCGGTGTACGACACAGAGGGCGGATGGCTGCACCTGAGCATCGACGAGCTGGTCGCGCACGCCGTCGATTCGCAGTCGCGCGGCATGGGCGGGGTCAAGATCAAGGTCGGCATGCCCAAGGGCCACCAGGACCTCGACCGCCTGCGAGCCGTGCGCGATGCGGTCGGCCCAGGCATGGACATCATGGTCGATGCGAACCAGTCGTTCTCGGTCTCCGAGGCCGTGCGCCGCGCCCGCCTCTTTGAGCAGGTCGACGTCTTCTGGTTCGAGGAGCCGCTGCCTGCAGAAGACATCGAGGGTCATCGCCAGCTCGCGCGATCGACGTCGGTGCCCATCGCCGTCGGCGAGAGCATGTACTCGCTCGGACACTTCCGCGAGCACCTGCAGCGCGGAGGCGCGTCGATCGTGCAGCCCGACGTCGCGCGCGTCGGCGGCATCACGCCGTGGCTGAAGATCGCCCATCTCGCCGAGGCCTTCAATGCTCCCGTCGCACCGCACTTCCTCATGGAGCTGCACGTGTCGCTCGTGTGCGCGATCCCCAATGCGCTGTACCTCGAGCACATCCCGCAGCTGCGTGCGGTGACCAGCGCAGAGCTGCGCATCGAAGAGGGCCGCGGGTGGGCTCCGACGGCGCCGGGGCTCGGCATCGCGTGGGACGACCAGGCACTCGGGCGGCTGATCGTCGGATGAGCGTGGTGCACTCCTCCCCGGCGGATGCCGCGCTGCGCGACGCGCATGCCGCATCCCCCGGCGCGCTCGCGGTGCGGATCGGGCGCGGCGGCCTCAGCGCGCCACCCGTCGGGTACGGCGCTGCGGCGCTCGGCAACCTGTACTCGGCGCTCGCCGACGATGAGTGGCCCGAGATCGTGCCTGCGGCGTGGGCCAGTGGAGTCCGGTACTTCGACGTCGCGCCGCACTACGGCCTCGGCGTCGCGGAGCGCCGACTCGGCGAAGGGCTGCGCGCGCTGCCGCGCGAGGAGTTCGTGCTCTCGACGAAGGTCGGGCGTCTGCTCGTGCCGCAGGATCCGCGGGGTCGCACCGACATCGACAACCTGTTCGACGTGCCCGCCGACCACGTGCGGGTCCGTGACTACTCGCGAGACGGCGTGCGTCGTTCGATCGAGGAGTCTCTGACGCGCCTGGGCGTCGATCGCATCGACATCGCGCTCGTGCACGACCCGGACGACTACGAGCGCGAGGCGCTGGAGGGCGCGTTCCCCGCGCTCAGCGAGCTGCGCGATCAGGGCATGATCACCTCGTTCGGCGCGGGGATGAACCAGAGCGCGATGCTCGCGCGGTTCGTGCGAGAGACGGATGCCGACGTCATGATGGTCGCGGGGCGCTGGACGCTTCTCGATCAGAGCGCCGCAGACGACCTGCTGCCGCTCGCCGAGGAGCGCGATGTGACGATCCTCGCGGCAGCGGTCTTCAACTCCGGCATCCTCGCGACCGATGACCCGGGTCGTGGAGCGACGTTCGATTACGCCCCCGCCGATCGCGCCGTCATCGAGCGGGCGCAGGCTATGGCTCGCATCGCCCACCGTCACGGTTCGACGTTGCCCGAGCTCGCCGCCCAGTATCCGCTCATGCACCCCGCGGTCCGCGCGGTGGTGATGGGCGGGGCGAGCGCGGATCAGGTGTCGCGCAACGGCGCCCTCGTCGCGCGGCCGGTCGCCGAGCAGGTGTGGCAGGAATTGCGAGAAGAAGGCCTGATCAGCGGTTCGACTCTCGGCCGGGCCGCACTCCGGTCGCAGGAGGGGCACCCCGTACGATGAGACTCATGTTCAACGACGACGAGGCCAGGGTCCCGCGCGCGCTGCCCGTGCGGCGTGCGCTCGTCGACGATGTCTACGACGCCGTTCTCGGACTCCTGATGGATCAGATGATCGAGCCGGGCGCTCGCGTGAACATCGATGCCGTCGCCCGCGAGCTCGATGTGTCGCCGACTCCGGTGCGCGAGGCGCTCACCCGGCTCGAGTCGGAGGGCCTGGTCACGAAGCGCGCGCTCAAGGGCTACGTCGCCGCGCCGCTTCTCGACGCCGACGGCCTGCGCGATCTGTACGACATGCGAGAGCTGCTCGAGCCGAGGGCCGCGAGTCTCGCATCGGCGCACATCGACGACTCGACCGAGCAGGCGCTCGTCGACTCGGTCGAGCAGATGCGCGCCGCGTCGGCCCCTGAGCAGGACGAGCACTTCCGCGACTATCGGCAGTTCATCGACGAGGACCTGCGCTTCCACCACCTGATCGCCGAGCACGCCGGCAGCCCGCTGCTCGCCGAGGCCATCGTGCGGCTGCGCTCGCACATGCACCTCTACCGACTGAACTTCCGCCACGACTTCGAGGCCGACACCGTCAGCGAGCACGAGGGCATCCTCGCCGCCCTTCGCCGTCGCGACCCCGATGCCGCCGCGGCGGCCATGCGGGTGCACATCGAGAACTCGTACACCCGCCTCGGTCCGGCTCTCACGGAGCGAGCGTCGGAGTAGCGCGAGACGCTTCGACAGGCTCAGCGACCCAGGAGGTGCGCTCGGCGACCCAGGGGTGGGGGCATGGCGCTTCGACAGGCTCAGCGACCCAGGGCGTGCGCTCGGCGACCCAGGGGTGCGCTCGGCGACCAGGAGGTGCGCTCAGCGACCCAGGGGGCTGGTCCCTGAGCCCACGGTGGGTCCCTGAGCCTGTCGAAGGGCGCGAACCTGAGCGCCGGAAACGCCAGGTAAACTGGACAGTGACACCCGCCCGCCCGCCTGCGCCGATTCTCGGCCGACGAGCCCTGAGGAGCCGCGTATATGCTGACGCTCCTCGGTGTGTTCCTGCTCGGATCGCTGCTCATGCCCGTGATCGTGCGGTGGCTCGGCTCCCAGGCCTTCGCCGTCGCCGCTCTCATTCCCGCAGCGGCATTCATCCACGCGCTGGTGCTCACACCGCAGGTGCTCGACGGGCCGACTCCGTTCGTCTCGCTCTCGTGGATCCCGCAGCTCGGCCTGAACCTGTCGATGCACATGGACGTGCTCGGCTGGGTGCTGACCCTCATCGTCTCGGGCGTCGGTGCGCTCGTGCTGCTCTATTGCCGCTGGTACTTCCACGACGATTCGGCGGGCATCGGCCAGTTCGCCGCGGTGCTCCTCGGCTTCGCCGGAGCGATGTACGGCCTCGTGCTCACCGACGACCTCGTCATGCTCGTCATGTTCTGGGAGGTGACGAGCATCCTCTCGTACCTCCTGATCGGTCACTATCGCCGCCGCGCCGCGAGCCGACGAGCGGCCCTCCAGGCGCTGCTCGTGACGACCCTGGGCGGGCTCGTGATGTTCATCGGCGTGGTGCTCCTGGTGGTCGACGCCGGGACGTCGAGCATCCGTCAGATCCTCGAGCTCGCGCCCGTCGGTCCTGTGGTCGATGCCGCCGTCGTGATGCTGCTCGTCGGCGCGATCAGCAAGTCGGCGCTCTTCCCGTTCCACTTCTGGCTTCCCGGTGCGATGGCGGCTCCGACCCCGGTGAGCGCGTACCTGCATGCCGCCGCCATGGTCAAGGCGGGCATCTATCTGATCGCACGCTTCGCGCCCATCTTCGCGTTCAGCGCACCGTGGCGACCGATCATCATCAGCCTCGGCATCCTCACCATGCTCATCGGCGGGATCCAGGCGCTGCGCGAGACCGACCTCAAGCGCATCCTCGCCTTCGGCACCGTCAGCCAGCTCGGCTTCTTCGCCGTGGTCGTCGGCTACGGCACCCAGGCGGCGGCTCTCGCCGGGCTGGCGCTCGTCATCGGTCACGCGCTCTTCAAGTCGGCTCTGTTCCTCATCGTCGGGGTGATCGACCGTCAGCTCTCCACCCGTGACATCAACGAGCTCAGCGGGGTCGGTCGACAGGCTCCCGTCATGGCGACCGCGGCGTTCATCTCCATCGCGTCGATGGCGGGCATCGCGCCGACGATCGGTTTCGTCGCCAAGGAGTCGACCCTGACGGCGCTGCTCGATGACGCGATCGGCGGCTCGCCGTGGGGTCTGGTCGCGATCATCGGCGTGACCATCGGATCCATTCTCACTGCGGCATATGGGGCGCGGTTCCTCTGGGGCGCCTTCTGGAAGAAGCGCGACGCGCAGGGCGAGCGCCGACCGGACACCGCATGGCCCGACCCGCCGGTGGGATTCCTCTCGGCCCCGATCATCCTCGCCGGCGTCACCCTCGCCGCGGGCATCGGGGCGCCCGCGCTCGACATCGCCCTGCAGGGCTACGCGCTCACCGCGACTCCCGGCCTCGATCATGAGGGCGAGGCCGTCGAAGGACCGGGACATCTCGCGCTGTGGCACGGCCTCGAGCCCGCGCTCGGCATCTCGATCCTGACCGTGCTGCTGGGAATCGGACTGTTCCTCCTGGCGCGACGCACCGGATGGGATCGTCGCCGGCGCATCCTGCCGTTCACGGCGGCCGATGCGTACTACCTCGTCATGCGCGGGATCGACCGGCTCTCGGTGCTCAGCACCACGTTCACCCAGCGCGGTTCGCTGCCCGTCTACGTCGGAACGATCTTCGTCGTGTTCGTCGCGGCCGAGATCACCGCCCTGCTCGCCAGCGACATCGACAGGTTCCAGCTGTCGGCCTGGCACACGCCGGCACAGCTCGTCGTCGCGCCGATGATGGCCGCGGCGGGGGTGCTGGCCGTGCGTGCGCAGAAGCGCTACACCGGTGTCGTCCTCGTCTCGATCACGGGCCTCGGCATGGTCGTGCTCTTCGCGACCAGCGGCGCTCCCGACCTCGCCCTGACGCAGATCCTCGTCGAGACCGTCACGATGGTGACCTTCGCCCTGGTGCTGCGCAGGCTGCCGGCCCGCATGGGCGAACACAACGCATCCGTCGGTCGCATCCCCCGCGCGCTGCTCGGAGCCGGTGTCGGCCTGACGATGGCCCTCGTCGCGATCGTGGCCACGCAGTCGCGCGTCGCAGACCCGATCTCGGCCATCTTCCCGAAGATCGCGTACGAGATCGGGCACGGCAAGAACGTGGTCAACGTCGCGCTCGTCGACCTGCGCGGCTGGGACACGATGGGCGAGCTCTCGGTGCTCGTGCTCGCCGCCACCGGTGTGGCATCGCTCGTGTTCGTCACGCATCGCGCAGACATGCTGTCGGCCACCAAGACCCTCCCGAAGGCCAGACGGCGCGTGACCCTCAGCCGACCGCTCGTGGAGACGACGGACGGCGTGCGCTTCCAGACGTCCGAGAACGAGAGCAGCCCTCGCGCCTGGCTCGTCGGGGGTCCGAAGATGAAGCCCGAGAACCGGTCGATCCTGCTCGAGGTCATCGTCCGCATCCTCTTCCACACCATCATCGTGGTGTCGATCTTCCTGCTGTTCGCCGGTCACAACCTTCCCGGTGGCGGCTTCGCCGGCGGACTCGTCGCCGGTATGGCGCTGGTGATGCGCTATGTCGCCGGCGGACGATGGGAGCTCGGCGCCGCCGCCCCCACCGACGCCGGTCGTCTGCTCGGAACGGGTCTCATCCTCGCCGTCGGGACCGCGGTGGTGCCGCTGTTCTTCGGTGCGGCACCGCTCACCAGCACGTTCTGGGAGTGGGAGATCCCCGGCATCGGCCACATGGAGTTCGTCACGTCGACCATCTTCGACATCGGCGTCTATCTCGTCGTCATCGGGCTCGTGCTCGACGTTCTGCGCAGCCTCGGCGCCGAGGTCGATCGGCAGGCCGCGGCCCTCCGTGAGATCCCGGCATCCGCGCCCCGGGGCGAGGTGATCCCCTGATGGATGTGTCGCTCACGCTGATCGTGATCATGGCCGTGCTCTTCGGATGCGGCGTGTACGCGATGCTCGAGCGCAGCCTGACCCGCGTGCTCATCGGCTTCCTGCTGCTGGGCAACGCCACGAACCTCCTGCTGCTCATCGTCATGGGTGTGCCGGGGAATGCCCCGTTCTACGGCGTCGAGGGGCCGATCAGCGATCCGCTGCCGCAGGCGCTCACCCTCACGGCCATCGTCATCACGTTCGCCGTCTCGGCATTCCTCCTCGCGCTCATCTACCGCTCCTGGCAGCTGGGCCAGGCCGACACCGTCGAGGACGACGAGGCCGACATCGCGATCCGCGCGCGCACGGATTTCGACGAGGACCTCATGGAGGACGACGCGTTCCTCGAGGACGACGAGGCCACCGACTTCGTCGGCGTGCAGACGTCGCCCATCACGGTGCTGCAGATGCGGGACCACCCCGCGATCCACGACGATGCGCCGGTGGACCGCCCCACGGCATCCGCCGCCGCACCCTCGGGGTCGGAGCCAGGTGCTGCCGAGGGGCAGGATGCCGAGGCGGAGGGCTCTGCACCGGAGCGTTCCGGGGCATCGACGGCGGTCGACTCCGCTGCGTCCGAGGGGGCGGGCGAGGGCGAGCCAGGCACCGGAACCGAGGGCGCGGGACCCGACACCGGCTCGCGGTCGCCGGACTCGTCCGCCCTGGCCGACGGCCACCCCGCCGTGCCCGACGAACCCGTGGCATCCGATCCGCACGATGAGCCGTCCGCAGAAGATGACCCGTCCACAGACGATGAAGGGGAGGATCGCCGATGACCGCGCTCGTTCCCCTTCTCGTCGGACTCCCGCTGCTCGGTGCGGCGTTCACACTGATCTTCGGTCGCAACCCGCGACTGCAGGCACTCGTCACCGTGGTCACGCTCGCCGCCGTCTCGGTCATCGCGGCGATCCTGCTCGTGACCGTCGACGGGGGTGAGCCTCTCGCTGTCTCGGTCGGAGGCTGGCCGGTGCCGTTCGGCATCGTGCTCTACGTCGACCGCCTCGCCGCGCTGCTGGTGCTGATCTCCAGCATCGTGCTGCTCGCGGTGCTCCTCTTCTCCATCGGTCAGGGCGCCGCAGACGGCACGGACGAGACTCCGATCTCGATCTTCAACCCCTCGTACCTGATCCTCGCGGCCGGCATCTTCAACGCCTTCATCGCGGGCGACCTGTTCAACCTCTACGTGGGCTTCGAGATCCTGCTCGTGGCGTCGTACGTGCTCATCACCCTGGGCAGCACCGAATCGCGCATCCGCACGGGCGCGGTGTACATCGTGGTGTCGCTGGTCTCGTCGATCCTGTTCCTCGCGTCGATCGCCATGATCTACGGCGCTCTCGGCACCGTGAACATGGCGCAGATCGCCGAGCGCATGAGCGAGCTGCCGCAGGAGACCCAGCTCGTGCTGCACCTCATGCTCGTGATCGCCTTCGGCATCAAGGCCGCGATCTTCCCGGTGTCGTTCTGGCTTCCCGACTCGTACCCGACGGCCCCCGCCCCGGTCACCGCCGTCTTCGCCGGCCTGCTGACCAAGGTCGGCGTCTACGCGCTGATCCGCACCGAGACGCAGCTCTTCGCCGACAACAGCATCGACACGGTGCTGCTGATCATCGCGTTGGCGACCATGATCGTGGGAGTCCTGGGCGCGGTGGCGCAGGCCGAGCTGAAGAGGATCCTGTCGTTCACCCTGGTGAGCCACGTCGGCTACATGATCTTCGGACTCGCGATAGCCACGCCCGCAGCCATCGGCGCGACGGTCTACTACATCGTCCACCACATCATCGTGCAGACGACCCTGTTCCTGGCGGTGGGGCTGGTGGAGCGTCGAGCGGGAAGCACCTCGATCCTCCGGGTCAAGGGGCTGCTCAAGGTCGCTCCGGTGATCGCCATCCTGTACTTCATCCCCGCGATCAACCTCGGCGGGCTGCCGCCGTTCTCCGGATTCATCGGCAAGTTCGCGCTCTTCGAGGCCGCGGCATCGGTCGGCACCCCGCTGATGCTCGTGCTCATCGCAGGTGGCATCGTCACCTCGCTGCTGACGCTGTACGCCCTGATGCGCGCTTGGAACCTCGCGTTCTGGCGCGAGGAGGAGGACTCCAGCGAGACCGAGGGCCGCATCTCGCACCTCGGCAACGCGCCTGCCGCCGACGAGCAGCAGGAGCGCCGCCGCATCCCCCGCATCATGACCGTGGCGACCGCCGGCATGGTCGGCGTGACGGTGGCGCTGACCGTGTTCGCCGGTCCGCTGTATGCACTGTGTGACCGCATCGGCGAGGGGCTTCTGAATCCGGTGGTGCTCGTGCAGCTGGAAGACGAGGTCGACGGATGAGTCCCGAGACCGGCCGTCACTTCTGGCGCGACGTCGGCGTGCAGTTGCCGTTCCTCGCCTGGCTCGTCGTGCTGTGGATGCTGCTGTGGGGCCAGTTCACCGTGCTCTCGTTCCTCACCGGACTCGCCGTCGCCGTGTTCGTCACCCGCGTGTTCCGGCTGCCCACCGTCGAGCTGTCCGGCCGCATCAACGTCGGATATGCGGCGCTCCTGATCGCGCAGTTCCTGCTCGCGGTGCTGAGGGGTGCCCTCGTGGTCACGGCGCAGGTGTTCGACTTCCGCCGGCAGCCGGGGGCCGCGATCGTCGCCGTGCCGCTGCGGTACGCCGACGACCTCATGATGACCCACGTCTCGGTGGTGTCGTCGTTGATCCCTGGATCGCTCGTGGTCGAGGCCGACCGCGACCGACAGATCCTCTATCTGCACGTGATCGGCGTGCGCAGCCTCGCCGACGTCGAGGCGCAGCGCGCCAACGTGCTGCGGTGGGAGCGACGCATCGTGCGCGCCATCGGCGCTCCTTCGCAGTACCGTGCGCTCAAGGCCGACACCAGAGCGGCTCGCGGCCGCGTGAAGGGCGGTGCCCGATGAACGCTCTGTTGGTGGCCATCATGGTGGTCTTCGGCATCGCGGCGATCCTCACGATCATCCGCATCGTGCGGGGGCCGTCGATCCTCGACCGCGCAGTAGCGTCGGATGTGCTGCTCACCGAGGTCATGTGCGTGATCGGGGCCGAGATGGCGATCAACGGCCACACCCGCAACATCCCGGTGATGCTGATCATCGCCGCCGTCGGCGTCTTCGGCTCGATCTCGGTCGCCCGGTTCGTGGCCAGAAGGGACAACACGACACCATGAACGTGTTCGGCCTCGCCATTCCCGACGTCGTGGTCGACGTCACCGTCCTCGTGCTGATCCTCGTCGGCGCGATCCTCTGCCTGTCGGCCGCCGTCGGCCTGCTGCGCTTTCGCGACGTGCCCTCGCGACTGCACGCGGCCACCAAGCCTCAGGTGCTCGGCCTCGTCTTCATCTGCCTGGCGATCGCGCTGTCGATGCGCACGGTCGGGGGGATCCTGCTCGGACTCGCCCTCGTCGCCCCGGTGGTGCTCATGCAGTTCGCGACCGCGCCGCTGTCGGCGCACATGGTGGGCCGACAGGCCTACCGCAACGGGACGACCGACGAGCGCAGCCTGATCGTCGACGAGCTCGCGGACTCGAAGCAGACGCCTCCCGGCGCCGGGTAGGCCCGGCGCGGGGGTCGGCCCGGCTCCGCTCGTGCAGTCCCCTCAAGCTCCACAACTCCGGAGATGCGGACCGAAAGTGGCGCTCCGGCGCATTGAGAGCCGGATCGAGTCCCGATCTCCGGAGTTATGGAGCGGGGAGGCGGTGGAACCTCTCCTCCCCGAAGCGTCAAGTGGGGAAGGCTCTCCACTGTTCGAGTGATTCCGGTCCCGTGGCAGGTGTCGTGCGACGCACTCTGACGACATGTCTGCACAACCGAGAACCGTCCGAGAGTCGCTCATCGATCTACGCGCCCACGAGGTGCTGCGACGCGCCGATCTGATCGACCGGGGGATGACCACGCATCAGATCACCGCAGCGGTGCGCCAGCGGCAGTTGCTGCGTGTGCGGCGCGGCGTCTACGTCCGATCGGACACCCCGGTGCAGGTCGCAGCCGCCATTCGCGTCGGAGGTCGACTCACCTGTCTGTCGCTCCTGCAGATGATCGGCATATTCGTGCATTCGAACACGAGACTGCACGTCCACGTGCCCTCCGACCTGTCGCGCAGTCGCAGTCGCCGACCGGAGTCTGCGATCTTGCATTGGGGCAGAGATGCGGATTCAGGACACGACCACCTAGTCACTGTCTGGGATGCAATTCGGCAGGCCGTCCTGTGTCAGCACCCGCGCGCGTCGGTCGCGACCTTCGATAGCCTGCTTCACCACGGTCTCATCGCTCACGCTGACCTCGTGCGACTTCTCGACGGACTGCCGCGGCGCTACCGAGCGTTGATCGCCCTCGTCGACGCATTGGCGGAGTCGGGGCCCGAGACGTATATGAGGCTCATCCTTCGATCGCTCGGAGTGAGATTCGAGTGCCAAGTGAGGATCGACGGAGTCGGGCGAGTCGACTTCCTCGTCGAGGGCTGGCTCATCATCGAGTGCGACAGCAAGACGTTCCACGAGGGATGGGACAAACAGGTCGAGGATCGGGCCCGCGAGGTGGCAGCCGCGAGGCTCGGTTATGTGACGATCCGACCGATCGCTTCCGACCTCCTCGACGACCGCGCGCGGGTGCGAGCCGATGTGGCGGCCGTGCTCGAAGCATTCGGGCGTCGACTTGCGCCCACTCGCGCTCCACAACTCCGGAGAAACGGGCCGGAATCAGCTTCGGTTCAGCGAAAGACGTCCGCGCTGCTCTGATCTCCGGAGTTATGGAGGCGGGGAGCGGAGAAGGGAAGGAGGGCAGATGCGGAAAGCCGCTGATCTGCGGTCGCGAAGGGGCGCAGGAACCCCGGGATCAGAGGTTGTCGGCGAAGTGCTGGATCAGCTCTGCGGCGGGCTCGGAGTCGCTGATCAGCGTGCCGTGGCCGTGGTCGGGGATGACGCGCAGCTCCGCACCGGGGATCGCATCGAGGATCTCCTGGCACCAGGTCATCGGCGCCAGCGGATCGCTCTCGCCCCGCAGCACGAGAACGGGACAGGTGATGCGCGCGAACGCCTTCTCGGGCTGGTGCGCGATGGTCGCCTTGATCTTGCGGATCAGATGCGGGCCACCGCGGAGGTATTCGCGGGCACCGCGCCAGATCACCAGCGGACGCTCGCCCACGAGGTCGGTGAGCAGGTAGCTGCCCTGCGCCGCGACGTTGCGGGCGGCCTTGTTGACGGTGGGTCCGGCGAGCACGACCCCCTCGACCAGCGACGGATGCCGTGCGGCGAGCTCCGCCGCGATCTGGCTGCCCATCGAGTGGCCGATGACGACGACGGGGTCGGCGCCGACGTGGCGGAGGTACGCGGCGACCAGGTCGGCGTGCCGCTCCATGGTCAGCGTGCGCGTGGGTTCTGGCGCCTCGCCGAATCCCGGGAGGTCGAGCGCGATCACCCGTCCCTCGAGCCGCTGCACCACGTCGAGATACACGCTTCGCCCCATGCCGATGCCGTGCAGCAGGAGGAAGGTATGGGCGCCTTCGCCGAAGGTCTCGGCGATCAGCGTCGCGCCCGCGTGCTCGAACTCGAGCAGGACGACGGGCGTCCCCTTGGGCGCGAGATAACTGGAAGGCACCCGTCAACGGTAGTCGAGATCGTGAACAGTGGATGTCGGAGGCCCGTGCGAGGATGAAGGGTGACCTCGCACGACCCCTCCGAAGAAGATGTTTCGACGGCTCAGGCGACCGGGAACGAGGAAGCACCGTCGAGGAGGGGGCTGGGCGCGCGGATCGCCGACAGCCTCAGCGACCCCGTACTGCGCGCGCTCTTCACGGCGACCGCCGTCTCGCGCATCGGACGCGGTGTCTTCCTCGCCGTCACGGTGCTGTTCTTCACCCAGGTGATCGGCCTCTCGCCGGCTCAGGCCGCCGTGGTGCTCGCAGTCTCGAGCGGATGCGGTGTCGTGGCGTCGTTCCTCGGCGGCTGGCTCGCCGACCGCTACAGCGCACGTCGTCTCGCCTTCTGCTTCGAGGTGATCGGCGGGATCATGCTGGCGACCTACGCCTTTGCGGGCGACTTCGTCTCGGCCCTCGTGCTCGCCAGCCTCTCGGGGTTCTTCGACTCGCTCGGATACTCGTCGCGGTCGGCGATCATCGCGCGCGGATTCGCGCCGGAGCGGCGCGTGCATGCCAGGGCCGTGCTGCGCACCGTCACGAATCTGTCGATCGCGGCAGGCTCGGGCATCGGCGCGATCGCGCTCGCGCTCGGAACACCCGAGGCCTATCGTGTCGTCATCGCGGGCGCCGGTCTGCTCTCGGCACTGGGCTCGCTTCCGTTGCTGCGCCTCACCAAGGCCGTCGACGCCCCCGCGCGAAAGTCGTCGAAGGTCGTCCGCACCGAGACCGGCTCCATCGACACGGATGCCGCGGCGGCGGCCCTCGCCGAGCGCACCGACTGGAACCGCCGATCGCCGTGGCGAGACCCGCGCTATCTGCTGCTCAGCGTGCTGTCGGCGATCTTCGGCATGCAGTTCGGCGTCGCCGAGCTCGGCGTCCCGCTGTGGATCACCGAGCACACCGACGCCCCCGAAGTCATGTTCGCCGTGCTGCTGATCGTGAACACCACGCTCGTCGTGCTGTTCCAGGTTCGCGCCTCGCGCGGCACGCACGACCTCCGCATCGCAGGACGAGCCTCCATCACGGCGGGCTGGCTGATGGCGGCCGCGTGCATCGTCTACGCCCTCGCGGCCGGGGCCCCGGTATGGGTCGCGATCGTGGTGCTCGTCGTCGCCATGGTCGCGCACACCTTCGCCGAGATCCTGTCGCAGGCCGGAGCCTGGGGACTCAGCTTCGAGCTCGCCGACCCGCTGCGCGCCGGTGCCTATCAGGGCGTGTTCGGCATGGGCTTCTCACTCGGAGCCCTGGCATCGCCGATCGTTGTCAACGCCACCGCGATCACCTACGGCCTCGCCGGATGGGCGGTGCTGGCAGCGATCTTCCTCGCATCCTCTACGGGTATCTGGCTCATTGCGCGCCGTGCTGCGGCATCGTCCGCGGCATCCGCCTGACCAGGGGGAGACGGCCGGCGGCCCGCGCCGCCGATCACCCCGCGGGCGTCAGCACCAGCGTCTGCCGTGCGGCGTCGTCGACGGCGTCGGGAGAGAACGACCACGGGCGCTGGACGCCGGCGGCCCAGTCCTCGGTCTGATCGGTGTAGTGCCGGTCGAACGCGTGGCCGGATGCTCCGGTGAGGTGGATCCAGGTCGAGGCATCGAAGTCGGCGAGGTCGACGACCATGCGCATCGACGGCACCGTCGTCGTCGCGTACGACGTGCCGAGCTGCCATCCGGTCGCGTTGACCACCGATGCTCCGCCGCCCACCGCATACGGCCCCCGGTTGAAGAGGGCCTCGACGGGTGCGATGCCGGACGAGCCGAGTGTGTCGCTCGTGAGGGTGATCGCGTGCAGATCGCCCCATCGCCACAGCCGCTCGTCGGCGCCCTGCAGGGCGACCAGCTCGTCGTACGCCTCTTCGGCCGAGAGGGCGAGCATGTCCTCCATGCCGACCACGTCGAGGGTCGAGTTGGTCCAGAGGGGGTCGGAGGGATCCTCGAGCAGATCGCCGACGACCGTGAAGAGCCGCCCCTGCCCGCCGATCGGCAACGGCACGTCGCGCTCCGCGAACAGGTTCTGCACGAGGTTCGACCAGAGCACGTTCGCGTAGGCGGCGGCGGGCGACTCCGCATCGTTCTGCGCGTTCCAGTCGCGCAGCAGGGCGACGGCATCCTCGACGCCCCCACCCGACACCTCCACGTCGCTCATGGCGGTCGTCAGCTGCTTGCCGATCCACATCTCGTTGTCCATCTGGATGTCGCGCATGTCCTGCGCCGTGAGCGGTGCGGCCGCGGCGCGTCGTTCGATCAGATGGGCGATGCGTGCCGCGCGGTACCCGTAATCCCAGTCGCGCGAGAGGAAGTAGTCGTAGTCATCGGTGACGATCGCGTTGTTCGCGGTGACGATGTACCCGGACGGCGGGTTGTAGGCGGCGGGGAGCTCTTCGAACGGGATGTACCCGGTCCAGTCGTAGGCGCTGTCCCATCCCGGCTGCGGCAGCCATCCGTCCCCTGCGCCGCGGATCGGCAGGCGCCCAGGCGCCTGGTAGCCGATGTTGCCCTCGACGTCGGCGTAGATGAGGTTCTGCGCCGGCACGTCGAACAGCGATGCGGCGTAGCGGAAATCGTCGAAGTCCTGCGCGGTCGACAGCGCGAAGATCGCCGTGGCGGCCGTTCCGGGCTCGAGAGCGGTCCATCGCAGGCTCACGGCGTACTCGGAGTCGTCTCCGGCACCCGGTTCGGCGCCCGGTGCGACCGAGCTCGCCCCACCCGCGACGAGCGCAGGATCGGGATCGTCGGCGATCGCCGTGAAATCGTCGACCAGGCCCGAGATGATGGGTCCGTGCACGGTCGAGCGGATCGTGAGCTCGATGTCGTCGCCGCCGGCGACCTTGATCGTCTCGGTGGTCTCGTCGATCGGCACCAGAGCGCCGTCGCGCCAGTACTGGTCGCCCTCGATCTTCTCGACGTAGAGGTCGGTGACGTCGGTGGTGAGGTTGGTGAAGCCCCACGCGACCTGCTGATTGTGGCCGATCACGATGCCGGGCAGCCCCGAGAACGAGAACCCGCCGACGTCGAAGGGGCACTCCTCCGACACGGTCGAGCAGCGCAGCTGCACCTGGTACCAGACGGAGGGAAGGGATGCGCCGAGATGGGGGTCGTTCGCGAGCAGCGGCATGCCGGTGTCTGTGAGATCGCCCGAGACGACCCAGGAGTTCGAGCCGATGCCCTCGCCGGCGTCGCCGACCAGGAGCCCCGCCGCCTCGATCACGCTCGACGCCTCATGCCATTCGATGGTCGTGAGAGCCTGCTGCAGCTCGGCATCGGGCTCTGTCGAGGTGAATGCCACCGGCTCGACACCCTCATCGGCGACCGGGATGGTCGAGAGCTCGGGGACGATGACGGGATTCTCGTCGAACGGATACGCCGGGTAGAGCTTCTCGAGCGTCGAACGGGTCTCCGGCGAGTCCGCACCCTCGGCCGCCGCGCCGGCGAGCTCGCTGGCGAGCAGTGCGCGCTCGGTCTCGTCGACCACGTTGCCGCGGAGATCCCAGGCCATGGCCTTGAGCCAGGCGACCGAGTCGGCCGGTTCCCAGGGCTCGGGGGAGTACTCGGGGTTCTGCATGCCGACGACGGCATATTCGAGCGAGAGCTCGGCACCGGAGCGCGAATCGAGGTAGGCGTTGACTCCGTCGGCGTACGCCTCGTAGTAGCTGAGCGTGAGCTCGTCCATCGCGGCGACCTCGGCCTCCGCGACCTTGCGCCACCCCAGGGTGCGCAGGAAGGCATCCGTCGCCGCCTGCGACTCGCCGAACATCTCGGCCACACGGCCGGAGGTGACGTGTCGGCGGAAATCCATCTCGAAGAACCGGTCCTGGGCATGCACGAAGCCCTGAGCGAAGAAGAGATCGTCGGTCGTGTCGGCGGTGATGGTCGGCACGCCGAGGTCGTCACGCTGCACGGTGACCTCTGCCTCAAGGCCCTCCAGGGCGGCGCTTCCCTGCGTCTGAGGGAAGGAGCGCTGAATCGTCCAGGTGAGGAAGAGAGTGGCGGCGACGGCCACCACGATGAGCGCCGCCAGCACGATGAATGCGATGCGCCCGATCCGAGCACCCAGAGGGCGGCGGGCGTGAACGACCGGATCGGTCGAGTCGATTGTCGTCATCATTGAGAACTCTTTCGCATGGTGCGACGGAACCCAGTCCCAGCACACCCCAGACCGCGTCTCCCCGGACGCGTCTTCGAAGCTTACCCATTCCCGTGCATGCATGCAGGCCTGGTCGCTCCCTCGGGAGCGACCGGGCCCGGTCGAGAGGTGCGTCGCGCTCAGCCGATCAGGCTGGGCTGCAGGTCGCGCAGGGTGCGCCGATGAGTCATCCTCGTCACTCCGATCGCCGCGAGGGCGAGGGCGCCCAGCAACCACATCCCGAGCACAGCCAGGTCCCACCCTGCTCTCGCGAGCTCGCCGCCGTACATCAGCTGGCGCATGGCGTCGACGACATATCCGAGAGGCAGCACGTGATGCAGGGCGGCCAGAGGAGCGGGCAGCGTCTGCCAGGGGAAGGTTCCTCCCGCGGTCACGAGCTGCAGCACCATGAGCACGAGGCCGAGGAACTGCCCCACCGAGCCGAGCCAGACATTGAGCGCGAGGATGATCGCGGCGAAGGTGGCCGAGGCGACGATCATCACTCCGAGCGTGCCCACGGGGTTGTTGAACGTGAACCCGAGGGCGATCGCGAGGATCGCCATGAGTCCGAGCATCTGCACCGCGCCGAGCATCGCCGGCGTCAGCCATCCCGCCACCGTGACGCGGATGGGGGAGTGCAGAGCGGTGATCGCCCTGCGCGAGATCGGCTTGACGATGAGGAACAGCGCATAGATGCCGATCCACGCCGAGAGCGCGGCGAAGAAGGGCGCGAGCCCTGCGCCGTAGTCCTCGGCCGACGCCACCTTGTCGCTCGACACCTTCACCGGGTCGGCGATCGTGTCGGCCTGCAGGCTGCGCAGCTCGGGGGTGGACGCAGGAATGGCATCGACGCCCTGCGACAGCCCGTCGCGCAGATCGGCGGTGCCGCTCGCGAGCGTGCCGAGGCCGTCGCGCAGCTGCGCAGCACCCTCGTCGGCCGCTGCTGCGCCCGTCGCCACCGTTCCGGCTCCTGCGGCGAGATCGGAGGCCCCGGATGCCACGGCGGCGGCACCCGCGGCGAGCTGGTCGACCTGGCTCACGGCGTTCTGCACCGTGGTGTTGCCTTCCTGCAGGCGGGTGGCGAGCGGGTCGAGAGCCGCGAGGACGCGGTCGATCTCCTCAGGCGTGAGGCCCTGTTCGGTGAGTCGGGCGGTGATGTCCTCGCGCACCTCGGGCAGGGCATTCGTCGCCTGCTGCACGACCGAGCCTGCACGGTCGGCGACATCGGCGAGCTGCCGGTTGCCGTCGCTGACCTGCTGCGCGCCGGACGCCAGGGTGGTCGCGCCGCTCGCGAGCTGCGAGGTGCCGGCGGCGAGCTGAGCGGTACCGTCGGCGAGGGTCGCGCTGCCGGTGGCCGCCGTCTGCGCGCCGTCTGCGAGCCTGCTCGCGCCGTCGACCGCGGTGACGAGGCTGTCGCGCACATCGCTGAGTCCGGTGAGCAGCCGCTCGGCGGCTTCGCCGCCCACCATCTCGGCGACGGAGCTGCGGATCTTCTCTACCGCCTGCGTGCCCATCGACGAGGCGAGGTAGTTGTTCGCGTCGTTCGTCTCGAGGTCGATGCGCGCACGCTGCGGGTCGTCGCCCGCCGCCGAGGTGAGAGCGGCCGAGAAGTCGGCGGGGATCGTCACGGTGAAGTCGACGGTGCCCTGCCGCAGAGCAGCCGCGGCCTCGGAGTCGGTCATGCGCTGCCAGTCGAAGGCGTTGCCCTCGATCAGGTTGTCGGCGACGTCCTTGCCGTAGTTCACCGGGTCTCCTGGCGCATCGGTGCCGGTGGAGGGCGCGGGAGCGCCTTCGTCGTCGACGACGAGGGCGACGGGAACGTCGGGGAACTTCGAGTAAGGGTCCTGGTTCGCCCACAGGTACAGACCGCCGTAGAGGATCGGCACGCATACGAGGGCGATGAGCGCGATGACGCCCATTCTGCTCGCCGTGAGACGCCGCAGTTCTGCGGCGATCATCGAGGGGATCTTCATCGCTCGGCTCCATCCTGCGTGGTCTGCGGCTGCTCGTCGGGGGCGAGCGCGGGGGTTTCGGGGGAAAGGGCCCCGGGCGACGGCTCATCGGGCGACGGCTCATCGGGGGACGGCTCATCGGGCGTCGGGGCATCGGCGGTCGGATCGTCGAGCACGAGCGGGACGATCGGCCCTGAGGCGTTCACGGCGTCGAACTCGTGCATCCGCTCCAGGGCCACAGCCGCAGAGCCGCCGACGATCACGAGCATCGCGTAGCCGCGATCGGCGAACTCGGCGGCGATGCGCCACCACCCGTCCGGGCTGCCGCCGTGCCGATCGGGTGACACGAGCACGATTCCCTGGGTGCCGTGACGCAGCACGGCGAGCTCGCAGAGGATGCGCACGCGCGCGGCGGGGTCGACGTTGCCGATAGGCACCGACGCGAGCTCGGCGTACCCCAGCTGAGCGAGCCACCGGCGCGCGTGCAGAGGAGTGGCGCCCATCCCGGCGAACATCAGCTCCTCGCCGACGACGCCGGCGAGGGCGATGTCTGCGTGCGGGTCGCTGGCGTCCGGCGCATCGACGAGCGCGACGGTGCGCCGCAGCATCCGATTGTCCGAGGCGCCGTCGATCGTGACGCGTCCGGTCTCGGGGCGCATCCGTCCGCTCGCGATGAGGCCGAGCACGGTGGGTCTCTGCTCGGTCTCGGCGATGGCGAAGCGCACGGCGCCGCTGTGGAACTCGAGGCTGGTGGTCGGCAGGGCCTGACCGCCGCGCCCCTTGCTGACCTCGTGCAGCGTGATCCTCATGGACGGGCCTCCTCGGGCTCGGCAGTGGCGGCGCCGTCGGCCGCCGGGGCCGCAGTGGTGACATCGACGGTGGCGACGACGATATCGGGATGAGCGTCGAGCAGTTCGTCGACCTCCCGCCACGAGAGTCCGGCGATGCTCAGCAGAGCGCGGACGGCGAGGTCGTCATCGACCGCGGGTGCATCCGCGCCGCGTGCGACCGGACGCGAGACGACGGTGCGCGCGACCTCCTCGATCAGGCGCGCGAGCACCTCGGCGTCGAGGTCGCTGCGGAAGGCGCCGCTCTTTTGACCGCGGCGGGCGAGGTCGGCGACGGTGCGGCGCAGCGGTGCGAGCGCCGCGGCGGTGTGGTCGACATGCGCGTCGTCGAGAGCGAGAGCTGCGGTGACCTGCACATGCGCGGCCTCCTGCCAGAGCCGTGCGGCCAGTCGAGCGAGAGCGAGGCGGGGGTCGGCATCGGCGACGGATTCGGCGATCGCGTTGAATCGCTGTGCACCGACAGAGATGAGCTCGCGGACCAGCGCCTCGCGATCGTCGAAATGTCCGTAGAGCGTGCGGCGGGAGAGCCCGGCGCTGCGGGCGATCACATCGATCGAGGCTCGAGGGTCGTTCGACAGCGTTGCACGAGCGGCGGAGAGGATGCCGGCGCGATTCTCGACCGAGTCGCGTCGCGGTGAACGGGAGGTCATTCCGCCATCATACGCCTAACATGCACATGTGTGTGCAAGTTAATTTGTCGAGAATCGAGACATATCCCGGTGACTCGGTGTTAACCCACCGGCCACCCTCTCGACACGACGTGGAGGGGTTCGGTTCTTAGCGTGAAGGCATCCCCACCCCCATCACTCAAGGAGTGCTCTCTCTTCATGTCTTCCTCTTCCCCCACCATCCGGCGCGTGGGTGCCGGTGCGCTGGCGGCCACCATGGCCGTCGGAGCCGCGGTGACCTTCTCGACCACCGCCGCCGGCGCGGCCGAGCTGCCGCAGACATTCCTCAGCACGGCAGCCACCACCTGGACCTACTCGGACGACAACTCCGACCCCGCCGCGGGCAGCCCCGAGCGCCTGGTCTGGACGGGCGCCGACTACGACGATTCGTCGTGGAAGAGCGCGACCGGCACCTTCGGCGCCAAGAACGGCGTCGCCTCGGGAATCGGCGCGAACTTCCCGATCACCACCCTGCTCTCGCAGTACATCGGCGCCTCGAAGATCGACGTGCCGACCTTCCACTTCCGCACTTCCTTCGACATCGACGCCGAGCAGCTCGACAGCATCAGCGGACTCTCGGCGACCGTCACCTACGACGACGCCCTGCAGGTCTTCGTGAACGGCGAGAAGGTCGCCGGCTTCGTCGACGATGCCGTCGAGGCGGCACCCGAGGCCCAGCGCAACCTCATGTACGCGGGCAACAGCGCGGGCGACCCGGTCACCTCCACGTTCACGATCGATGCCGACGACCTCGTCGCCGGCGAGAACACCGTGGCGGTGGGCCTCTACCAGGACCGCGAGAGCAGCTCGGACATCTACTTCGACTTCACAAGCCTCACGCCGGTCGTCGCCGGGGAGGAGGCGCCTGTGTCGTACACCGACCTGGTGCTGACGATCGGCGCCGACGAGTCGGCACGCAACGTCACCTGGTACACGAACTCCGACACCGAGCAGGAGCTGCAGTACGCGCCGGGCTCGTCGGTCGCGCAGTTCCCCACGACCGGGGTCACGACCGTCGCAGCGAGCGGCGGCACGACCAGCAGCAACGAGTTCAACCGTCGCGCCGCCGTGACGGGTCTCGCCGAGAACACGAGCTACGTGTACCGCGTGGGCTCGGAGGCCGGCGGATGGTCGCAGCCTCGCACCTTCTCGACTCGCGCCTTCTCGGGCGACTACGGCTTCCTGTTCTTCGGCGACCCGCAGATCGGCGCCTCGGGCAACGCTCAACGCGACGGCGAGGGCTGGGCCGAGACGCTCGACATCGCATCGAGCACCTATCCCGACAGCGAGCTGCTGTTCTCGGCCGGTGACCAGGTGAACACGGCTTCGAGCGAGAGCGAGTACGAGTACTACTTCGCGCCGGAGCAGCTGACCGAGATCCCCACCGTGCCGGTCAACGGCAACCACGATGTGGGCTCGAAGGCGTACGCGCAGCACTACACGGTGCCGAACCTCGACGAGACCGCCGGGGCGGCGAGCAGTGCCTCGTCGTCGGGCGGCGACTACTGGTTCATCTACAAGGACGTGCTCTACGTCGTGCTCAACACCAACAGCAACGATGACCAGAGCCACATCGACTTCATGCAGAAGGTCGTGGCCGAGCACGGCGACGAGGCCAAGTGGAAGGTCGTGGCGTTCCACCACTCGATCTACTCCGTGGCCTCGCACGTGAACGACACGCAGATCAAGCGTCTGCGCGATGCGCTGCCGACCACGATCTCGGAGCTCGGGTTCGACCTCGTGCTGCAGGGACACGATCACAGCTACACGCGCTCGTACCTGATCAAGAACGGCGAGCTCGCTGACGCGACCGAGGTGGCCGGCCAGTCCGAGATCTCGGCGGGCGAGGGCGAGGTCCTCTACGTGACGGCCAACTCGGCCAGCGGATCGAAGTACTACGACGTCAAGGCTCCCGACGCCTGGTACGCCTCGGTCATCAACCAGGAGAAGGTGCGCAACTACTCGCACATCGAGGTCACCGACGGATCGATCACGGTGACGACCCTGCGCAGCCAGGTCTCGGGCGACAAGACGGTCAACAGCGTCGTCGACGAGGTCACCCTGGTGCGCGATGACGTCACGGCTCCGGAGATCGCGCTGCCCGCGTCGAACGAGGTCGTCGAGGGCTCGACCTTCGATGCTCTCGAGGGCGTCACCGCCACCGATGACCGCGATGGCGACGTGACGGCATCGCTGCAGGTCGAGGGCGAGGTCGACACGTCGGCGCTGGGCGAGTACACGCTCGTCTACACGGCGACGGATGCCGCAGGCAACGTCGCCGAGGCCACTCGTCTCGTGACGGTCGTCGCGGCCCCGGTCGCCGCACCGAAGATCGCTCTCGTCGGAGACGCGGTGCAGGGCGCGACCGTGACCTTCGCGGGAACCGGCTTCACCCCCGGCGAGAAGGTCACGGCGACGGTGCAGTCCGAGCCCGTCGACCTCGGCTCGTTCGTCGTCGCGAACGACGGCTCGCTCTCGGTGGCGTGGAAGATCCCGGCGGACTTCGCGGCGGGCGCGCACTCGATCGTGATCACGCGTGCCGACGGCACGACCGTCAGCGGCGCGTTCACGGTCAGCGCGGCTGCCGTCTCCGGCGGCGACTCGGCCCCCGGTGACGGACTCGCCGCCACGGGCGTCGAGCTGCCGATCACGCTGCTCGCCCTCGCGGTGATGCTCGTGATCGCCGGTGCCGTCATCGTCGCTCGACGTCGTCGGGTCGCCACCCGCGACTGAGCCGGTTCCCGCTCCGTCTCGCCGCTCGCGGTGCACGCCGGAGACGATCGGATGCCCCGGGTCATGCGCCCGGGGCATCCCCGCACCCCTGGAGCTTCACCATGCGTCGTCTCGTTCTCCCCGTCTCCGCCGTCGTGCTGACGCTGACGGTGCTGCTGGGCGGCTGCGCGTCCACCCCGGTGGGGACCTCACCCGCCGCATCGGGTTCGGCCGAGAGCTCGTCGACCGCGGATACCGGGTCGACCTCGGATTCGCCTGCGGTTCCCGGCTCGACCGTCCGAGCGGATACCGTCACCGCCCCGGCTCCGGAGGGGCAGCACGTCGCCGTGGTCGTTGCAGCGGATGCGGGCGAGCAGGAGCGCACCGCCCTGGCGGTCATCGACGCGTTCGTCGCGGCGCATGAGGGGGTCGTGACGGTGCACGCCGAGGCGTCACAGGTCGATTCCGTGCAGGCGGCGCTCGACGAGCATCCCGACGTGATCGTCGCCCTCGGTCCGTCTGTGGTCGGCGCCGTCGATCTCGCATCGGCGTCGAACCTCGACCAGTCATTCCTCGTGCTGGGCACGCAGCTCGCCGAGCCGACGGGCAACGTCGTGGCGGTGACGTGGCCGGGCGCCGATCAGCGGGCGGTGTTCGCCGACGAGGAGGCCACGTTCACCGGTGCCGAGACGTTCGCCGTCACCGCGATCGATCTGGGACTCGCCGCGTTCCCCTCGGGCCTCTCGGGGCACGTGATCGCCCTCGGCTGAGCACCGACCGGCCCCTGGGCCGGTCTGCTGACTCTGGGTCCCTGAGCCTGTCGAAGGGCCCGCACACTCCGGGCCCCCGGGCCCGTCGAGGGGCCTGCACCACTGGGTCCCTGAGCCTGTCGAAGGGTCCCGCATCCGCCGAACGGCCCGCAAACTCTGGGTCCCTGAGCCTGTCGAAGGGCCCACACACTCAGGCCCCACGAGCCTGTCGAGGGGCCTGCAACACTGGTCCCTGAGCCTGTCGAACGGCCCGCAAACTCTGGGTCCCTGAGCCTGTCGAAGGGCCCGGGCCCATCGACAGGCGAACGCGATCAGTCGGTGCCTGAGTCGAACGCCGCGCCCTCGGAGGCCGTGTCGACGGCATCCGCGAGTGTCTCATCGACCTTCTCGACCGAGCCGGTGATCTCGCCCGACTCGCCGGCGGTGACGCGCCCGACGAGCTCGCCTGTGGCGCCGCCGATGAGGCCGAGTCCTGCGTACTGCTCGAGACGTGAACGCGAGTCGGCGATGTCGAGGTTGCGCATGGTGAGCTGGCCGATACGGTCGACGGGGCCGAAGGCGGCGTCGCCGACGCGCTCCATAGACAGCTTCTCGGGTCCGTAGGAGAGATTGCGCGACGTGGTGTCGAGGATGGTCCAGTCGTCACCGCGACGGAGGCGGATCGTGACCGTGCCCGAGATCGTCAGACCGACCCAGCGCTGGATCGACTCGCGCAGCATGAGCGACTGCGGGTCGAGCCAGCGGCCCTCGTACATCAGGCGACCGAGACGGCGTCCCTGCTCGTGGTACGTGGCGAGGGTGTCTTCGTTCAGGATGCCGTTGACGAGGCGCTCGTAGGCGATGAACAGCAACGACATGGCCGGAGCCTCGTAGATGCCGCGCGACTTGGCCTCGATGATGCGGTTCTCGATCTGGTCGCTCATGCCGAGGCCGTGGCGACCGCCGATCGTGTTCGCCTCCATGACGAGCGCGACAGGGTCGGAGTACTCGACGCCGTTGATGGCGACCGGGCGGCCCTCCTCGAACGTGACGGTGACGTCTTCGGTCTCGATCGCGACGGAGGGGTCCCAGAACTTCACGCCCATGATCGGGTCGACGGTCTCGAGCGAGACGTCGAGGTGCTCGAGGGTCTTGGCCTCGTGCGTCGCGCCCCAGATGTTGGCGTCGGTCGAGTACGCCTTCTCGGCCGAGTCCCGGTAGGGGAAGTCGCGGGCGACGAGCCAGTCGCTCATCTCCTTGCGACCGCCCAGCTCGGTGACGAAGTCGGCGTCGAGCCACGGCTTGTAGATGCGCAGGCGGGGGTTGGCGAGCAGACCGTAGCGGTAGAACCGCTCGATGTCGTTGCCCTTGTAGGTCGAGCCGTCACCCCAGATGTCGACGCCGTCCTCCTTCATGGCGCGTACCAGCAGTGTGCCGGTGACCGCGCGACCGAGCGGAGTGGTGTTGAAGTACGTCTTGCCGCCGGAGCGGATGTGGAAGGCGCCGCACGAGAGGGCGACGAAGCCCTCCTCGACCAGCGCGGTCTTGCAGTCGACCAGGCGCGAGGCCTCGGCGCCGTACTCGAGAGCGCGGCCGGGGATCGAGTCGATGTCGTCCTCGTCGTACTGGCCGAGGTCGCCCGTGTAGGTGAAGGGCACCGCGCCCTTCTCGCGCATCCAGGCGACGGCGACGGAGGTGTCGAGTCCTCCGGAGAAGGCGATGCCGACGCGCTCGCCGACGGGCAGGGACTGGAGGACCTTGGACATGCCTTCCAGTCTATCGGCGGCGTGTCGGCTGTTTCGGACGGGGTCGCGCCCGGCCATTTCCTTCGCCGCGGCATCCCCCTTTCCGGCCACCCTGGCTCGTGCCACCCCCTTCGCCTGCCACCCGGGCTTGCGTCACTGCGGAGGAGATCTGCACTTCGGAGGCGGCTCTCGCAGTATCCGCCCTCCGCATCGCAGATCTCCTCCCGACTGAGCGCGATGCAGGACGGATGCAGGACGGATGCAGGACGGATGCCGCGGCGCATCCCGCGTCGTGCCAGAGTGGGCCGTGAAGGAGGCAGGTCATGGGCGGAGCTCTGCTGTGGGGTGCGGTCGCGGCGGCGCCGCTGTTCGTCGGCGCCGTGCTCGCGCTGCTGCGCACGTGGCCGCCCCGCTGGCTCGGCATCGTGCTGGGATTCGGCGCCGGCGCGCTCATGGCCTCGATCGCCTTCGAGCTCTGGGAGCAGGGGCTCGACCTCGCAGGCCCCATCCCGCTGGTGCTCGGGGTCGCCCTGGGTGCGATCAGCTACTACGTCGCGGCGCGCATCCTCGACGCGCGCGCCGCGAAGAAGAAGGATCAGGCGGGCGGAGGTCAACTCGCCGTGGGTGCGCTGCTCGACGGCATCCCCGAGCAGCTGGTGCTCGGCATCGGCCTCGCGTCCGGAGAACCGGTGAGCGTCGCCCTTGTGGTCGCCATCCTCGTGTCGAACCTTCCGGAATCGATCGGCTCCGCCGCCGACCTGCTCCAGGGCGGCATGGCCAAGTCGCGGGTGCTGCTGCTCTGGGCGGGCGTCGCGGTGATCTGCACGGCGGCGACGGTCGCGGGGTTCGGCCTCGCGAGTGTCACCGGAGACGACTTCCGGGCCGGTGCCAGTGGGTTCGCCGCCGGGGCGCTGCTCGTGATGCTCGTCGACTCGATGGTGCCGGAAGCGCAGTCGAAGGCCAAAGAGGTCACCGGGCTCGCCACGGTCCTCGGCTTCGCGCTCGCCGCGGGACTCGCCCTCGCCTCGTGACCGTCGCCTTGTGGCCCAGGCTCGTGCTCGCCTCGCGGCTCGGCGCGGGCCCAGGCTCGGGCTCGCGGCCCGGGCTCGGGCTCAGGCCCAGTCGCTCAGCTCGGCGGTGAGGCGCTCGAGGTATTCGGGTGGGCCCACCTGCTCGAACCACAGCCAGAGCTCTGCGGCGTGGATCGGGGCCCAGGCGCTCACGATCTCGGGATCCGCGCCGTAGCCGTCGACGAGGGCGCGGGCCGACAGCGGATCCTTGCGACCCGCATGCCACGCGGCGCGCGAGAGGTCGCGCATCGGGTCACCACGATGCGCCGCCTCCCAGTCGACGATGCCGGTGATGCGGCCGTCGCTGGCCAGCAGGTTGCCGTCCGCCCAGTCGCCGTGGCAGAAGCTCGTCCCGGTGCGCGGCGGAAGGTGCAGCGGCAGTGAGGGGGCATCCGACGCGCCATAGCGCTCGATGATCGCGACGTCGTCCGGTGCATCCGGCAGTCCGTCGGGCACGGCGCGGCGATGGAGATCGCGCAGAAGCGCCGCCGAGGCGCGCAGACCTTCGCGGCGCTCCTCGCTGGCGAGGTCGTCGAGCCGTTCGCCGCTCAGGTGCGTCATCACGATCACCCCCGGTCGCTCGTCGATCAGCTCGGGAGCAGGCAGACCGGAGCCGTGCAGCGCGCGCAACGCGGTCACCTCGGCGTGATGACGTGCCGGGTCTGACATCCGCTTCTCGACGAGCGGATGACCCGGATCACCCACGAGGCTGACATGTCCGACGGCACCCTGGCGCATTCCCCGATCCTGTCAGTTCCGGCCGCCGACGCCGAGTGCCCGCGTTCGCGTTTCTTGAGGCGCTCAGGCCGACCCCGGAGCACTCAGCACCGTCGCGCGGCGTTCATGATTCAGCATGGATGCCGCGAGAGGGCCTCGGACACCAGGGTTGTCGCCTTGTCGGAACAACCCATGCTGAATTGTGCACGTTGCCGAGCCTCCATAACTCCGGAGATGCGGTCGACATGGGGCCGCCCGGCCCCGATTTCGCCCTTTCGAGCGCGGATCTCCGGAGTTGTGGAGTGGGGAGCGCGGGAGAACGGGAAAGAGGGTGGGCTGGACCAGCGGTCAATGTGCACGCTGCCGAGCCTCCATAACTCCGGAGATGCGGTCGGCTTGGGGCCGTCCGGCCCCGATTCCGCCCTTTCGAGCGCGGATCTCCGGAGTTGTGGAAGGGGAGAAGCACAGAAGGCGCAGAAGCAGACGTGCTGGGACAGACTGCGACAGCGGAGCGGAGCGGAGCGGAAGAGGCGGCGAAGGGCGACGCCGGGGCCCGCGATCAGCGGAAGCCCGGGTATTCCTGCAGCTTCTCCTCATACGCCGCACGGTCGTCCTCGCTCAGCACGGCGCTGGCGATCACCGCGAGCTGCAGGCCCTCGAGCGGTTCGCCGGAGCGTGCGTTCTGGGCCTCGCGGGCCTTACGGAAGTCGCCGTTCGGATCGTTCGACAGGTCGTAGATGTTGGCGTAGAACCGCATCGGCTCCGGATAGTTCTCGGAGTAGTACTCCCACGTGTGCTGCTCGCGCGGATCGTCGCTGCCGTACAGCTTCGCGATCATCGTCGGGTCGATGCCCGAGTACTCGCCGTTGAACGAGTACAGGTACGACATGCCGTGCTCCGCCACCACGGCGTCGATCTCGTCCATCACCGCGAGCTTCTGCGAGTAGTCCTGGATCGGCTGGGTCGTCGCCCATCCCGCCGAGGCGTATTCGACGAGCATCGACTCGCCGCCGTAGCCGTTGCGCTCGGGACGGAAGTCCTCGGCGCCCACCGGCACCCACTCGAATCCGAAGCGCGCGGTGAGGCGCTGGCGGATGTCGGCGAACAGGCTCTCCGATTCGGCCTGCACCTCTTCGAGCGACTGCTGGTTCAGAGCATCCTGCGGGTCGGTGTCCTTGATGCCCGGATACTCCTCCTCATGCTTCTGCTCGTCGGACTTCATGCCGTCGTAGCTGCCCGAGGCCGACGTCTGCAGGGCGCTCAGACCGCCCACCGTGGCGACGTTGAACACGATCGTGATGATGAGCGCGATGGCCCCGAACCTGCGTCCGCGCGCGGAGAACAGGGCACCGATGACGACCGCGACGACCACGAGCTGCAGCGTGAGCATCGTCACGCCGTAGAGCACGTCGGTGCCTCCTGCGGCCAGGGTCACAAGCAACGTCAGGGCGAAGAGGATGCCGGCGATCAGCGCGACCCAGCCGAGGGCGTTCGCGGGCTTCCTCTCCTCGACGCCCGCCGCATCGGCCGTCCCCATCGCCGGCGGGACGGCTCCGAACGGCAGCGACGGCGCGGTCTGCTGGCGACGGGCGTTGCGGTAGCCCCCGGGCGGGGGAACCGGGGGAGCGCCCTCGGTGCCGGCGACGTAGCGCGCCCGCTGCTTCTCGTGATCCATCACCATGGCCTGTCCGTTCCGGAACTGCCGCCGTCGTCACCGTTCTGCTGCTGGTCGCGCTCCTCCGTGCCCTGCTCGAGCTGTTCCTTGAGGTCTTCCAGCTTGTCGGGTGAGGGCTGCGGCTCCTCCTCCTCGGGCTGCTGCTCCTGCTCCTCGGGAGGGGTCTCCTGCTCCTGCTGCTTCTGCTTGAGGCGGTCCTCGGTGTCTTCCTTGCTCTGCTGCATGTCGCGCTCGGGGTCTGAGGATTGCTCCTGCGCCTCCTCGCTGTTGCACTCCTCGGGCATCTCGGTGGTGACCGTCAGCGCTTCGCCGTAGAGGTCGGCCGCGCCCGGTCCGTCGCCGTCGGCGCGGGCGGCATCGCCCATCCGCTCGATGACGAGCGCGAGGTTGATGCGCACACTGCAGACCTCGAGCCCGGTCGCGAGCTCGAGCGACTCCTCGAACTTCGCCCGCGCCTCCGGAAGCTTCTCGGAACCGGCGAGCGCCGTGCCGACGTTGAAGGGCGCCTTGTAGGGCTCGAACCAGTTGAGGAACTCCTGGCCGCGCGCCGATGATTCCGACCCCGCGTAGTCGTCGACGACATACGACGAGATCGCCTGATGCGCGAACGCGTACATGCTCAGGATCTTGCCCGTGAACAGCAGCGCGGCGAGCACCACGGGCACGCTGCCGATCGCGATCCACCGGCGGATGCTGCGCCGACGGCGGTTCGACGCGAGCAGCGCGGCCGCAGCCTGCGATCGGAGCTCGTCGTCGCCGGCAGCGCGTCCCCCGCCGTCGCGGGTGGCGAGATTGGTCATGCGGCACCTCCGTCACGTGGTTCCGGTGTCTCGTCGCGTTTCGTCTCGCTTCGCTCGCTCAACGACCGGGTGCTCGCGCTTCGCTGCTGCGCCCCGTCCCGTCCGTCGAGCGAGGACGCGCCGGCGACCGAGACGGAACGGCCTTCACGAGGTGCCCGCAGCAGCCGCAGGCGTGCGACGAGCATGCTGGCCCTCGCGAGCTCGACGCCGAGCAGCGCCAGCACCACGAGGGCGGCGATCCAGTACAGCTCGGTGACGTTGCCGACCGAGCCAGACTCGCTGTAGCTCGTGGTGGTCGACGGGGCCTCGGGCAGTGCCAGCTCGGCATCCGCCGTCCGGTGCTGGTACTCGACGCCCAATTGGCCCGCGATGGTCTCGAGGTTGCCCTCGTCGATCACCGACATCGCGTTCGCGCCCTGGTACTCGATGTACTCCTGGCCCTGGTCGCCGAGCGATCCGGTCGTGAGCTTCATCGGGCCGCCCTCTGCGGTGCCGTAGCCGAGCACGGCTCCGGCATCCGTGAACTTCTCGCTGCCGCTGAACGGCTCGGGCGCCGACGTGACCGTCTGCTCTCCGTCGCCGAAGTAGAAGACCATGCGCGACCGGTCGGGAGACGCCTCGGCGGCGTTCGACAGGGTCTCCTGCAGCAGCTGGTTGGCGATGCCGATCGAGCTTCCGCGCGACTGGCTCGTGACCTCGGGCCGCAGCACGTCGAGCGACGAGACGAGCGCGGTGGTGTCGGTGGTCAACGGCATCCGCAGATCCGCCGACGCATCGAAGGTGATCAGCGCGAAGCGCGCTCCCGGATACTCATCGACGATCGCCTGCACGTCCTGGCGCACGCCGTCGAGTCGCGGCGCACCGCCCTCCCAGTCCTCCGCGACGATGCTCGCGGTGGTGTCGACGACCAGCACGATGTCGGTGTCGGTCGCGAGGGTCTGGGTGGCACCCCCGGGGATGCCGGGGCGCAGGAACAGCACGAAGCAGGCGAGCAGCGTGACCAGTCGCATCGCCCACAGGGCGCGGTCGCGTCCCTTCGCCTTGGTCAGCGCGATGATCGCGAGTGCGGCCACCGGAGCGCACAGCAGCAGCAGGAGGAAGACGTTGAGCGCGGGCTGGAAGATCACAGTCTCACCCTCCAGAGCACGACGATGAACGAGAGCAGCGAGATCATCAGCACGACGATCCAGAGATTCGGGGTGTCGGTCCAGACGACCTGCGCCTGGCCCCTCAGCTCGGTCGCCTCCTGCTCCTGCACCTGAGTGACGATGTCCTCGACGGTGGTGGTGTCGCGCAACCCGTAGGCCGCGCCGCCGGTGGCTTCCGCCGCCTGAGCGAGCTCTGCGCTGACGTCGGCGTCCTTGCCCTGCACGGGGTTGAGTGCGAACACCCGCACGCCGACCGACTTCGAGTACGCCGCCGCTTCGTCGAGAGTGACGATCGAGGCGCCGTTCACCTCGTTGTCGGTCGCGAAGATGATCGAGCGCGAGCGCTCGTCGTCCGGGTGGTCGAACGCCATCGCGCACGCCGCGAGCCCGTCGCCGATGAGCGAGGCGCCGTTGCCGTTGAGGGTTCCGACCCAGTGCTCCGGCACCTCGTCGATGAAGTCGAAGCTCTCGCGGATGCTCTGCAGATGCCCGCGGATGAAGTCGTAGTCGTCGGTCAGCGGGAAGATCTGCACGGGCGAGCTGTTGAAGATCGTCAGGCCGATGCGTTCGCCCTCGAAGCCGTCGAGCAGCTCTTCGAAGACCGTCAGCACCTCGACGTCGACCTCGCTCATCGACCCCGAGACGTCGAGGCACAGCATGATGTCGCGGCTGGTGTTCACCGGCTGGATGGTCTCGGACGACATGGGCCGCGCCGAGACGACTCCCGCCGCGAGAGCCGCGACCACACCGAGGAGCAGGATGCTCGAGAGTGCCAGCACGCGTCGGCGCAGCGCCTGACGGAAGGTGGGAAGGGCGCGGAGGCGCTCGGCGCGCGCGACGCGTGCCTTCTCGTGCGCCTCGGTGCGCGCTCCACCCCGCAGCCCGAGGATGACGCCGACCGCGATCGCGATGACGACGACCGCGACCCCGACGAGGATCAGCCACCAGTTCGCTAGTGCCACGTGCGCACCACCGTTCGAGCAGCCTCGGAGCCGGCGAGCGGGTCGATCGCCGGTCCCTGGCGGAAGATGCTGGGGTAATAGTGCCGGCCCATCGCGTCGATGAGCGCGGGATGCACGCCGCGGGCGCGGAGATCGTCGAGCGCGAGCACCGGGGCCTCGAGCCCGCTGTACTCGTTGACGAACGTGCGCACCACGCGGCTCAGCTCGAGGTTCGCATTGCGGGCGGAAAGAGTGCGACCCCGATAGTCGTCCTCGATGCGCTGGATGCGCTCGAGATACTCGACGCGCAGCTGCGAGAGCACGTCGACGGTCATGAGTCCGGGGTCCTGCTGCTGCCCCGCGGCCGAGAGGTCTCGCCGCGGACGCGTGAGCAGCACGACGATCCACGCCGCGGCGATCAGCAGCACGAGCACGCCGATGGCGAGCAGCATCCAGCCCCACCCGTACTGTGCCGGGGGGTAGAGCTCGTCAGAGCCGGGCATGAGACCTCCTCGCGAGCAGCTGCAGTAGCTGCGAGACGGCGTCGTCCTGGTCGGCGAGCACGCCGTGGCTGATCTCCATGCGCTTGAGCAGCTCGGCGAGTCGCGCGGCGTCGGCCTCGGTCTGCGCGGTCAGCTCGCGCACGATGTCGAGGTCGCCCTGCACGAAGTCGGGCACGTCCCACATGCTGTCCGCATCGCTGCGGATGGTGGAGGAGGAGTGGTCGAGCACGGGGTCGGCGTCGCGCACGGTGAGCCAGAGCACGTCGTGCTGCACGCGCAGTCGGCGCAGCATCCGCTCGGTCTCGGTCGTGACCGGCGCCTCGTCGGTGATGACGACCACGATCATGCGCCGTGAGATCGTGCGGGTGACGTACGAGAGCAGCGCATCACGGTCGCTCGGGGCGGTGCTGGTGGCGATCGCCTGGTCGACCGTGCGCAGGGCGTGCTCGAGCGCGCCCTCGCTGCGGCCCGGAGCACGACGCCGCACCCGGTCGGCGTCGCCGTAGACCACGGTGAAGTCGTCGCCGTGACGCAGGGCGAGCACTCCGAGCATCCCCGCCGCGAGGATCGTGAGGTCTTTCTTCGACCGCTCGTCACGGGCGAGCGCGGCCATCGACCGCCCCGTGTCGACGACGAACATGATGGTGTGCATGCGCATCGCACGGTGCCGCTTCACCAGCGGCGTGCCGAGGCGTGCCGTGGCGCGCCAGTCGATGTCGCGCACCTGATCGCCGTACTCGTACTTGCGCAGGTCCTCGAAGTCGAGGCTGCGCCCGTGCAGCAGCGACGCGTAGGCGCCGTCGAGCGCGTGCAGCGACTTGCGTGACGAGTGGATGAAGAGCTTGCTCTTCACCTGGGTGATCAGGCTGGGCATCGGGCGCTTTCCGGCTGGGTCCCTGAGCGTGTCGAAGGGGTCGAAGGGTCAGGGCGTGGGTACGGAGGCGAAGATCTGGTCGATGATCTCCTCGCTGCGCACACCCTCGGCGTCGGCCTCGAACGTCAGCAGCACGCGGTGGCGCAGCACCAGGTGACGGAGCGCGCGGATGTCCTCCGGCAGCACGTGCGAACGGCCGTTCAGCAGGGCGAGGGCACGAGACGCCTGCAGGAAGGCGATGCTCGCGCGCGGGCTCGCGCCGTATTTGATGAGTCGCGCGCGCTCCTCGCCGATGTAGGGCGCGGGGTTGCGCGTCACATAGGCGATCGAGACGATGTAGTTGCGGATGGCGGGGTCGACGTAGATGCGGCTCGCGACGTCCTGCAGCATGTCGACGTCATCGAGGCTGATCGCGCTCGACACGTGACGGTCCGGATCGAGCACGCCGGAGTCGATGCGCCCGAGGATCTCGAACTCCTCGGCGGGGCTGGGGTACTCGACGATCTCCTTGAGCAGGAAGCGGTCCATCTGGGCCTCGGGCAGCTCGTAGGTGCCCTCCTGCTCGATGGGGTTCTGCGTGGCGATCACGAGGAACGGCTTCGGCAGGTGGTGCACCTCGCCGCCGATCGTGGTCTGGTGCTCCTGCATCGCCTCGAGCATGGCGCTCTGGGTCTTGGCGCTCGAGCGGTTGATCTCGTCGAGCAGCACGAAGTTGGCGTGCACGGGGCCGAGCACGGTGCGGAACGAGCCGGTCGCCGCGTCGTAGATCTGGTTGCCCGTGATGTCGCTGGGCAGCAGGTCGGGGGTGCACTGGATGCGCTTGAACTGCGCCTTGACGGTGTCGGCGAGGGTGCTCGCGGCGGTCGTCTTCGCGAGGCCGGGAACGCTCTCGAGCAGGATGTGCCCACCGGCGATCAGCGAGATGAGCAGGCTCATGCGCAGCCGCTCCTGGCCGACCATCTTCGCCGAGTACGCGTCGGACACGGTCTTCAGCACGGCGCTCGCGCGACGGATCTCGGCGTCGGTCGGAGCATCCGTCCTCTTCGGAGCGGAAGCCGGGGGTGCGGATGCCGACGCCGAGGCGGCTTCGGCTCGCGTCGCGGGCGGGGCCGGAGGAGCCGCGGGGGTGGAGTGCGCCGAGGGCGCAGGCGGAGGCGGAGGGGTCGAACCTGCGGAGGGCCCGGGCGCGTACGGCTGGTTCATCGGTCAGTCTCCTCGTTCCACGGGGACACGACGACGATCCCCCGTCGAACAGCGTATCGGGCTGCGGCGAACGGGGCGCTGGGGACTTCTCCCCATGTGATCACAGGGCGCTGCGGGCCGCCTCGATCGCCGAGCCGGCGGTGATCAGCGGATGAGTCGGCTTCGCTCGGTCACAGCGAGTCGCGCGGGGCCTCGATCGCGCCTGTGCCATCGGAGTACGCGACGCGGATGGTCGGATTGTTGAGTCCCAGGTTGATGAGCGAGCCGCCGAAGGTCGTCGTCGCACGACCGTTGCCGTCGAACGTCACGCTGCCGGCGGAGGTCGATCCGTAGGTCACCGTGGCGACCGCACCCGGCTGGCCGGTGATGGTGAGGGTGTAGCTGCTCAGAACGCTGAGGGGTCCGACCTTGATGCCGTAGTTCTTCTGCAGTCCGGCGAACGCCAGTGGGGCCGGCTGTGGCGGGTCCTGTGTGGGCGGAGGCGGTGGTGGGTTCTGCGTCGTGGGCGGGGGCGGCAGCGTTCCGGGATCCGTGCCACCGGGGCCCGAGGTTCCGGGATCCGATGTACCGGGATCCGATGTACCGGGATCCGAGGTGCCGGGGTTCGATGTTCCGGGGTCCGAGGTGCCGGGGTTCGACGGGTCGGTGGTGTCGGATACGGGCGGATCCGTGGCATCCGGAGTCGTGCCGTCCTGCTCCGTCGCGTCTGTCGGATCCTTCGTCTCGACGGCCTCGTCGGTCTCCGCGACCGAGAGCTGCTCCGCCGAGTCGTCGGCGGGCTCGCCCGACTGCTGCGTGCTGTCGGCGTAGACCGTGACCGGGGCGTTGTAGCCGGGGCCCGCGGAGGCACCCGTGGTCAGCACTCCGATCGTGATCAGAGCGGCACCGCCGAGCACCGAGCCGATGGCGAGCGTCTTGCGGCCACGGCTCCAACTCGACACCGCGGCACGCGCCCGCGCGACGGGTGAGGCAGCCGGAAGAGAGGAGGTCGACGAGACGCCGCCGTCCGGCGTCGGTGCGGGCGTGCTCGCGCCCGCGTCTTCGTGTGCCATAGCCGCCCCCGCCGCTTGTGATCGCCCTTCGGACCGATCCCTGGTCATGCTGCCGCTGATCGTCCGTTCAGTTCATTCACTCGTCAATATACCGGTGAGCGCGGATCCGCGCCGGGGGAATGCGAGTTTCCGGGCTCTCAGGCCCGGGCGCGGGACGATGTCGTCGCGCGCTTGCGACCGATCCAGACGACGAGGCAGGCGACGGCGATGATCGCGACCGCGATGCCCACGATGTAGACGGAGACACCCAGGTAGCCGCCGGGCACGAGCCGAGGATCGAGGAACGGGTACGGATACCACCAGTGGTTTCCCGTCGCCGGCGCGATGATCAGGTTCGCGCGGACCATCGTGTAGATCGCCCAGACGAGCGGGAAGATCGCGGTGATGAAGACGGTGCGCCACGGGAGAGCCCGACGGCGGGGCGCGAACAGCACGTCGAGCAGCACGAGGAGGGGGAACACGACGTGCAGCACCTCGTTCGACCAGGGAACGGTGACTCCCTGGGGAAGGACCAGGCCGCGCAGGAGCGTGTTGTAGACGATGCCGGTGACGATCATGTAGGTGCCGGCGCAGGCCAGCAGCACCGCAAGCCACTGGGGTTCCTGCTCGGTGTCGTTCCGGTGACGGATCGCCCAGACCCCGGCGATGACGAACACGACGGCCGTCAGCAGATTCGAGTCGATCGTGAAGAAGCTGAGGAAGTTGGCGATCACCGTGGGCATGTGCTGACCCCACTCGGTGCTCTCCGAGAAGGTGTTCTCTATGCTCCGGGCGAGTTGGGCGATCACCGCCGCGAACCCGAGGGCTGCTGCTGCGAGTCGTGCGTATGGCCACCAGGTCGTCATGTTCGCCTCCGCGCACACTTTATCGGTCACGATGCCCGCGGACGCTAGACCGCCATACCGATATGTCGCTACTGTCTGACGCAACGAGGCAGGAACTCACGGCGGAGGGCGCATGAGCGAGGGCACGACGACCACGGGCACGACGGGCAGACGGCTGTGGCGCGGCCGCCCGGGGCTCAGCATCCAATCGAAACTGCTCATCATGCTGCTGGCGGTGAGTCTCGTGTCGTCGGTCATCGTCGGCGCGATCGGATTCGTGAACGGTCGGGAGTCGCTGCACGCCGCAGCCGTCGACCAGCTCACCACCATCCGCTCGATGCGCGCGGCCGAGATCACGGAGGCGATGGATGCCGTCAAGCGCGACGCGTCGCTGCATTCGCGCAACCTCAGCGCCCAGACCCTGTCGACGTCCGTCAACGAGGGCTTCGACGAACTGCAGTCGGAGGTGCCGGAGCCCGGTGAGCGCGCCGAGCTCGAGGCGTACTACGCCGACGTGTTCATCCCCGAACTGGAGGCCCGCACCGGCGATGAGTACGGCGACAGCGCCTTCATCCCCGATTCGATCGCCGGCCAGCACCTGCAGGCGCACTTCACCACGCTGAACCAGGACCTCGACGCCGACTACGACACGCTGCTCGAGGACAACGACCCCGGAGACGGATCGGTCTACGGCGCAGCCACGGAGCGCTACGGCGACTACTTCACCCGCCTGGTGAGAGAAGCCGGCTACGAGGATGCTCTGCTGATGAACCTCGACGGTGACATCGTGTTCTCGGCTTACAAGGGACCGGAGCTCGGCTCGAATCTCTCCACGGGGCCGTATCGCGACACCGCTCTGGCACGGGCGTACTCCGAAGCCATCGCGACGAACTCGGTCAGCACGGTCGTGCTCACCGACTTCGAGCGATGGATCCCCTCGCTGAACGTACCGACGATGTGGGTCGTGTCGCCCGTCGGCAACGCCAATGCGATCACCGGGGCGATGGCGTTCCAGGTGTCGCTGCAGACGATCAACGACCTCACCACCGGCTCCGAGGGATGGAAGGCGCAGGGCCTCGGCGACACCGGCGAGGTCTATCTCGTCGGTCGGGACGACCTCATGCGCAGCAACTCGCGCCGCCTCATCGAGAACCCCGAAGGGTACGAGCAGCGCGCGATCAACGGCGGCACACCGCCGAGCATCGCGAAGCGGGTCGTGCAGGTCGACGGCACGGTGCTGCTGCAGCCCGTGAACACTCAGGCGGTGGCGGATGCTCAGGCGGGCCGCTCCGGCATCACGACCGGTCGCGACTACCTGGGCGGCGACAGTGTGACCGCCTACGCGCCGCTCGAGGTCGAGGGGCTCGACTGGGTGATCATCGCGCGGATCGACTCGGCGGAGGCCTTCGCCCCGGTGAGCGACTTCACCCGTACCGTGCTGCTCTCGCTCCTCGGCATCCTGCTCGGAGTCTCGCTGCTCTCGCTCCTGCTGGCCCAGGTCTTCACGCGGCCCGTGCACCGTCTGGTGGGCGCTGTGCACCGCGTGGCCGAGGGTGACCTCGACGTGCAGGTGCCGCAGGGGTCGCGCGACGAGTTCGGCGATCTCGGCAGCGCCTTCAACGACATGGCATCGAGCCTGCGCATCAAACAGGAGTTGATCGACGAGCAGCAGGCCGAGAACGAGAAGCTGCTGCTGACGCTGATGCCCGAGAGCGTCGCGGCGAAGTACAAGAAGGGCGACGAGGCGATCTCGGAGGCGCACGAGAACGTCTCGGTCGTCTTCGCCGAGCTGGTCGGATTCGACGAGTACGCGCGCGGGCTCACGGCCGAGCAGGAGATCGGGCACCTGAACACCCTGATGCGCGGATTCGACGAGGCGGCCGAGAAGGCGGGCGTCGAGAAGGTGCGCACGCTGCGGGGCGGCTACCTCGCCTCGTCGGGTCTGATCGTGCCTCGGGTCGACAACGTGCGGCGCAGCGTCGACTTCGCCCGCAATCTGCTCGGCGTCATCGAGCGCTTCAACTCGCAGAACGGGTCGTCGATCGGCCTCCGCGCGGGAGTCGACACGGGCACGGTCACGAGCGGACTGGTCGCGCGCACCACCCTCGCGTACGACCTCTGGGGCGATGCGGTGAACCTCGCGTATCGCGTGCGCTCGGTCACCGGCGAGCCGGGTGTCTACGTGAGCCAGACCGTGTACGACCGCACTCGCGAGATCTTCACGTTCAGCGAGGCGGGCTCGGTCGAGGCGCATGGCCGCGCTGAGACCGTGTGGAAGGTGGCCTGACGTGATCGAGGACGCCTTCCGCGACGGCTGGGGCTGGTGGGTCATCGCCCTCGCGGTCGGAGTGCCGGTGCTGCTGGTCGTCTTCACCGAGCTGATCAACGGCCTGCGCCGTCGCAACAATCCGCTCGCAGGACCGCTGCGCCTGCTGCGCAATGGCGTGATCCCCGTCGGCGCGCTGTTCGCGCTGCTGGCCTTCGCGCTGCAGTCGCCCGCCGACCAGGTGTGGACCAGAGTGGTCGCGACCGTCTTCGGCTTCCTGGTTATCCTGCTCCTGCTGTCGTCGTTCAACGTCGCGCTGTTCGCGAACGCCGCGGAGGACTCGTGGCGCAAGCGCATCCCCACGATCTTCGTCGAGATCGCTCGGCTCGTGCTCGTCGCGCTGGGGCTGGCTCTGCTCTTCTCCTGGGTGTGGGATGCCGACGTGGGGGGCCTCTTCACGGCCCTCGGCGTCGGGTCGATCGTCATCGGCCTCGCGCTGCAGAACGCGGTCGGGGGTGTGATCTCGGGGCTGCTCCTGCTGTTCGAGCAGCCGTTCAAGATCGGCGACTTCCTCGATGCGGCCGGAGTCCGGGGCCGAGTGGTCGAGGTGAACTGGCGCGCCGTGCACATCGACACCGGCTCCGGCATCCAGATCGTGCCGAACTCGAGCCTCTCCGGAGCGTCGTTCACCAACCTTTCCGAACCCGACGGTCCGTACTCGGCGTCGACGGAGGTGAAGTTCGCGACCGACGACCCGCCGCATGAGGTCATGGCACTGCTGGTCGAGGTCGCCGATGCGCTGCCGATGCTCGCCGACCGCGATCACGCCTCCGTCAGCTACTCCGGCGCCGGCGCCTACGGAGTCTCGATCCCCGTCGCCGGACCGTCGGATGCCGGTCGCGCGCTCTCGACCTTTCTGTCGTGGCTCTGGTACGCCGCCCGGCGCCGTGGATTCGCGCTCGACGGCGACTCGACCGACCCGATCGCAGAACCCGGTCGCCTGGCCGAGGCGCTCGGCACGATCGCCGCCACGCTGCACCTGCACGACGACGACCGCGAGGCGCTGCTGCAGTCGTCGCACCTCGAGCGCTACGGCGTAGGCGAGGTCGTGCTGCCGAGCGGCGTCGTGCCCGACGAGGTACGGGTCGTCGTGTCGGGCCGTGCGGTGCTCGCCCTCGACGTCGACGGGGGCCGCGTCGAGTTCGCCATTGCGGAGAAGGGCGACATCATCGGTCAGACCGCCCTGACCCGCGAGCGCACGCAGGCCGTGACGGTCGCCGGCGAGATACTCACCGTGGTCGTGCTGCCGCTCACCACGGTCGACGAGCTGATCCGCACGCGTCCGCGCCTCGCGGCCGAGATCGGCGAGTCGCTCGAGCTCAAGCGCAGGCTCGCCGGCGACATGCTCACGAGTGTGGCGGCGCAGCGAGGGTCGATCCGTCAGAGCCGCTCGGTCTCGCCGCGCTGATCTGGGCTGTTCCAGCTCCGCGGTGCGCGGTCACTTACGCCCCCGAAACGCGGTGCGGGGTCACTTATGCCCCCGAAACGCTCGTGCGGGGTGTGTTTTCGACCTCGGACGATCGCTCCCACGACGGCCGCGGCGGAGGTATGCCCCGCGGTGCTGCGCCGCGGCACGTGGGCCCGGGTCCTGGGGCCATCGCCGTCGGGAAGATGCCGAGGTACACGACACCGGCGATGCGCCGGAGCGACAGCATCCGTTCCCTTTCCGCCAGTCCGCTGCCCGCTCCGCTCGGAGGCGCGCGAATGCAGGACGTGAGCACGGATGCAGGGCAGAACACCGACTTCGGTCCTGCATCCGTGCATCGGTCCTGCATCCGCGCGCAGCCCGCCGTCCGCAAAGCCGAAACGGCTCCGAAACAGCCCTTCGATAGGATGGTGTCGCCCGAGAAGGGCCAGCTCATCAGCCGGTGCAAACCCGGCGGAAGCAAGGGGGAACACCCATGCCAGGAATCGTTATCGTCGGCGTCCAGTGGGGCGATGAGGGCAAGGGCAAGGCCACCGACCTGCTCGGCGAGCGCACCGACTGGGTCGTCAAGTTCAACGGCGGCAACAACGCAGGGCACACCGTCGTCGTCGGCGACGAGAAGTACGCGCTGCACCTGCTCCCCTCCGGCATCCTCTCGCCCGGGGTCAACCCCGTCATCGGCAACGGCGTCGTCGTCGATCTCGAGGTGCTGTTCAGCGAGCTC
Organism: uncultured Microbacterium sp.; assembly: GCA_963518515.1. Taxonomy (GTDB): domain Bacteria; phylum Actinomycetota; class Actinomycetes; order Actinomycetales; family Microbacteriaceae; genus Microbacterium. The sequence goes on along the minus strand of CAUQIW010000003.1, from coordinate 244,536 downwards.
GAGGCGCTTCGCGCCCGCGGCATCGACGTCTCGCGACTCAAGGTCAGCGCGAACGCGCACATCATCACCCAGTACCACCGCACGCTCGACAAGGTGACCGAGCGGTTCCTCGGCAAGCGCATGATCGGCACGACCGGTCGCGGAATCGGACCGGCGTACGCCGACAAGATCAACCGCGTGGGCATCCGTGTGCAGGATCTGTTCGACGAGAACATCCTGCGCCAGAAGGTCGAGGGCGCTCTCGACCAGAAGAACCACCTGCTGGTGAAGATCTTCAACCGCCGTGCCATCACCGCCGACGAGGTCGTCGAAGACCTGCTCTCGTACGCCGAGCGTCTGCGGCCGATGGTCGCCGACACGGGTTACCTGCTCGATGCGGCGCTGCGCCGCGGCGAGGTCGTCGTCTTCGAGGGTGGCCAGGCCACCATGCTCGACGTCGACCACGGAACCTACCCGTTCGTCACGTCGTCGTCGGCCACGGCCGGAGGCGCCTCGACAGGATCGGGCGTCGGTCCGGGAGCTCTCGACCGCATCGTCGGCATCGTCAAGGCCTATACGACGCGCGTCGGGTCGGGCCCCTTCCCGACCGAGCTGTTCGACGAGCAGGGCGAATGGCTGCGCTCGCGCGGCTTCGAGTTCGGCACCACCACGGGTCGTCCGCGCCGCGTCGGCTGGTACGACGCGCCGATCACCCGGTACGCGACCAGGGTCAACGGCATCACCGACCTCGTGCTCACCAAGCTCGACATCCTCACCGGACTCGAGCAGATCCCGGTCTGCGTCGCCTACGACGTCGACGGCGAGCGCTTCGACGAGGTGCCGGTCAACCAGACCGACTTCCACCACGCGACGCCCGTGCTCGAGCAGTTCCCGGGCTGGAGCGAGGACATCTCGACCGCCCGCACGTTCGAGGACCTGCCCAAGAACGCCCAGGACTACGTGCTCGCGCTCGAGGCCATGAGCAACACGCGCATCTCGGTGATCGGGGTCGGCCCCGAGCGCGATCAGGTGATCGTGCGTCACGACCTGCTCGACTGAGAGGTGCAGCGATGACCCGTTTCTGGCTGGGAGGGTACGGCGCCGGCATGGACGGCTCCGCCGACGGCATCGGCCTGCTCGCAGGAGACGAGAACGCGGCGACCGCGCTCGCCTACCGCGGTGCGGTCACCGAGACTCCGTCACCGTCGTGGCTCTCACAGCATCCGACCCTCGACGTCGTCTACGCGGCGCTCGAGGGGGATGCTGCGGTGCAGGCCTTCGCCCGATCGGGCGAGTCGGCCCTGAGCCCCCTCGGAGACCCGGTTGAGGCCGGAGACGGCGTCTGCCACGTGGCCGTCGCCCCGAGCGGCGCGTTTCTGATCGCCAGCTGCTACGGAGACGGGCGGGTCGTGCGCATCGGCCTCGACGCCGAGGGACGCCTGGTGCCGGATGCCGCGAACAAGGCGGCCGAGCTCCGGGCCGCACTGCTGGGCGAACCCCTCGAGGCGGCGGCGCCCCAGGGAGTCGCCGCACCGGCATCCGATCCCTACGCCGGATCCGTCACCGCCCAGGGCGAGCCGCGCGTCTCGCACTCGCACTCGGCCGCGTTCCTGCGCGACGGGCGCATCGCAACGACCGATCTGGGCTTCGACCTGGTGCGCATCTGGCGGCAGACCCCCGCTGGTCTCGTGCTCGATCACGAGGTCGTGCTGCCTCAGGGCACCGGTCCCCGGCACATGGTCGTGCACCCGAGCGGCCACCTGCACGTCGTGACCGAGTACTCGTGCGAGGTCTTCACCCTCGCGGCGAACCGTGAAGGCAGGTGGGGCGTGGTGTCGTCGGTGCCGGCCAGCCCGATCGCCGACGTGGGATTCGACTTCCCCGCCGAGCTCGCTCGCAGCCGTGACGGCCAGTTCCTCTACACGGCGCTGCGCGGCAGCAACACCATCGCCGCCCTGCGTGTGCGCGGCGAGGGTGAGAGCCTCGAGCCGTTCGCGCTCGCCGACTCGGGGGTCGACTGGCCGCGACATCACCTCATCCACGAGGGCAAGCTGCTCGTGGCGGGTCAGCGCTCCGAGACCGTCACTCTGCTCGACCTCGATGAGCGCACGGGTGCGCCGCTGGGCGTGCGGCACGAGGCGCAGGCGCCGTCGCCGACGAACCTCCTGCTCGTCCGCTGAGATTGTTCACCGGGCGCCTGCCCCGCACCGCGCTCCATAACTCCGGAAAATCGCGACGGATCCGTCACCACAGCTCCGGAACAGGCGCATCCGGCCCGATTCTCCGGAGTTGTGGAAGACGGCGGCCGTCTCCGGCTGCGGTGCAGCCACCGCCGGTGCGCTATTCAGCACAGATCGCGCGGGCGGGCCCCGGACCGGGGCGGTTTCAAGCTCAGCGGCGCAGCCGTGCTGAATCGTGAACGCGACGGGCGCGCGCCGACCCCGCGGCGGCACACCTGCCCCCACACCGCCTTCCATAACTCCGGAGAATCACGACGGATCCGTCGCCACAGCCCCGGAACAGGCGCGTCCGGCCCGATTCTCCGGAGTTATGGAAGGCCGCGGCCGTTTCCGGCTGCGGTGCAGCCACCGCCGGTGCGCAATTCAGCACAGATCGCGCGGTCGGGCCCCGGACCGGGGCGGTTTCAAGCTCAGCGGCGCAGCCCTGCTGAATTGTGAACGCGACGGGCGCGCGCCGACCCCGCGGCGGCACACCTGCCCCCGCACCGCGCTCCATAACTCCGGAGAATTGCGACGGATCCGTCGCCACAGCCCCGGAACAGCCGCATCAGGCCCGATTCTCCGGAGTTGTGGAAGGCCGCGGCCGACGACCGTCGACGTCACCACGACAGAAGGCACCGCGCCGACGGCACGGCGCGTCGGGGAACACAACCCCGTGACTCGGCGTTGCTGGTACGCGAGACTGGGCGACGGAGAACACCGTGGTCCGGCCCGGTGACGGAGAGGTGCGACGCATGACTGCTGAGAAGACCGACGAGTACGACCTGATCGTCCTGGGTGGTGGTCCGGTCGGCGAGAACGTCGCGGACCGCGCCGTTCAGGGCGGACTCACCGCGATCATCGTCGAGAGCGAGCTCGTCGGCGGCGAGTGCTCGTACTGGGCGTGCATGCCCTCCAAGGCGCTGCTGCGTTCGGCACAGGCGCTGCGCGCGGCCCAGCACGTCGACGGAGCGAAGCAGGCGGTGACCGGCACGCTCGACGTGCGGGCCGTCTTCGATCGCCGCGACTCGTTCACGAGCAACTGGTCGGATGACGGTCAGGTCAAGTGGCTCCACTCGGCCGGCATCGACCTGGCACGCGGCCACGGGCGGCTCAGCGGTGAGCGCGAGGTGACGGTCACCGACACCGACGGCGGCGCCCGCGTGCTGCACGCCCGTCACGCCGTCGCCATCAGCACGGGATCGGATGCCGTCGTGCCGCCGATCCCCGGCCTGCGCGAAGCGTCGCCGTGGACCAGCCGCGAGGCGACCAGCGCCGAGGAGCTGCCCGAATCGCTCGCGGTGATCGGCGGAGGGGTGGTCGCGGTCGAGATGGCCACGGCCTATGCGGCCCTAGGCTCAATGGTCACGATCATCGCCCGTAGCGGTCTGCTCGGCGCGATGGAGCCGTTCGCCGGCGAGCGGGTCGCCGAGGGCCTGGCCGAGCTCGGTGTCGACGTGCGCACCGACACCGGCACCACGAGCGTCAGCCGCGGCGATGACGGCGTCACGATCGTGCTCGACGACGGCACGTCGGTCACCGCGTCCGAGGTGCTCGCGGCGACGGGACGCTCCCCGCGCAGCGGCGACATCGGCCTGGAGGTCGCGGGTCTCGAGGCCGGCCGCTGGATCAGCGTCGACGACACGCTGCGCGTACCCGGTTCCGACTGGCTGTATGCGGTCGGCGACGTGAACGGACGGGTGCTGCTCACGCATCAGGGCAAGTATCAGGCGCGCGCCGCCGGTGACGTGATCGTCGCTCGGGCCCAGGGCGATGCCGTCGACGACGCCCCCTGGGGCCGCCACGTCGCGACCGCCGATCACTCGGGTGCGCCGCAGGTCACGTTCTCGATCCCCGAGGTCGCGTCCGTCGGACTCACCGAAGCGGATGCTCGCAAGGCCGGCCACGAGGTCGCCGTCGTCGACTACGACCTCGGCCACATCGCGGGGGCGAGCCTGTACGAAGACGGGTTCGCCGGCCACGCGAAGCTCGTGATCGACAGCGAGCGCGACGTCATCCTCGGAGCGACGTTCGTCGGGCCCGAGGTCGCTGAGCTCGTGCAGGCGGCCACGATCGCCGTCGTCGGCGAGGTGCCGATCGCCCGCCTCTGGCACGCCGTGCCCGCCTATCCGACCATCAGCGAGATCTGGCTGCGGCTTCTGGAGGAGTACGGCCGCGGCTCGGCCTGAGGTGGCAGGAGCGGCGGTCGACGGCGTGAGAATCCATCCGTTCGCAGATCCGCTCCGAACAGCCATCGTGAGAGACCGTTCGTCGCGCCGTCACGGAGCGGAGGATTGTTTCCCAGATTGACGCCGTGAACGCAAGGCCCCGGCCGATGTCCCCATCGTCTTATACGCTCGAATCCACATCCAGGAGGCAGAACCCATGAAGGCTGTACTCGCAGGAACCGTCATCGCCGAAGCAGACGAGAGCGAACTCGCTCGCATCGAGGGGAACTGGTACTTCCCGCCGGCATCCGTCACCGAGGGTGCGCTGGTCGAGAGCCCCACCCCGTACACGTGCCCCTGGAAGGGGGCGGCGCAGTACTTCTCCGTGCAGGCGGGCGGAGAGCTGCACGAGGACTACGCGTGGTCGTACCCCACACCGTTCCCCAGCGCCTTCGACCGCGTCGGCAAGGACTTCTCGGGCTTCGTCGCCTTCGACCCGAGGGTCGAGATCTCGGCGTGACCTCGGTCTGCCGGCGCCGTGGCGCCGATGCTCGCCTCGTCGATCAAACGTCTGGAGACCCCTCATGATCGAATTCCGCAACGTCACCAAGCAGTTCCCCGACGGCACCACCGCCGTGAAGGACTTCAGCCTGGTGCTTCCTTCCCGTAAGACCACGGTCTTCGTCGGATCCTCCGGATGCGGCAAGACCACCCTGCTGCGCATGATCAACCGCATGGTCGAGCCGACCTCGGGTGACATCGAGATCGACGGAGAGAACGTCCTGGCGGGCGACCCCGTGCAGCTTCGTCGCCGCATCGGCTACGTGATGCAGAACTCCGGACTGATGCCGCACTTCACGGTGATCGACAACGTCTCCACCGTCCTCCGTCTCACCGGAGTCAAGAAGGGCCCCGCGCACGAGCGTGCGCGCGAGCTGCTCACCACCGTCGGCCTCGACCAGTCGCTCGCCGAGCGCTACCCGAGTCAGCTCTCTGGCGGCCAGCAGCAGCGCGTCGGCGTGGCCCGCGGCCTGGCGGCCGACCCGAACATCCTGCTCATGGACGAGCCTTTCGGTGCGGTCGACCCGATCGTCAGGGCCGATCTGCAGCAGGAGACGATCCGCCTGCAGCACGAGCTCGACAAGACGGTGGTGTTCGTCACGCACGACATCGATGAGGCGTTCCTGCTCGGCGACCAGGTCGTGATCCTCGACAAGGGGGCCCGCATCGTGCAGGTGGGCAGCCCGAGCGAGATCATCGAGAGCCCGGCCGACGACTTCGTCGCGTCGTTCATCGGGGCCGATCGCGGTCGGCGCGCTCTGCACCTCAAGCAGACGCCGCACGGCACCGTGGTCGTCGATTCCGAGGGGCGCACCCAGGGAGCGATCGTGGCCGGAACCGAGCAGGCCGACGGCCCCCTGGCCGGACCGGATGCTGCGGCACTCGACGCCGTCCAGGGCGGCCCCGCGTGACCTGGGTCCTCGACAACCTCGGGCTGATCCTTCAGTTGACGCTGACGCATCTGCAGCAGAGCGCGATTCCGATCGTCGTCGGTTTCGTCCTCTCGCTTCCGCTCGGCTGGGTGGCCTGGCGGTTCCGGCTGGTGCGCGGACCGATCATCGTCCTGACGGGACTGCTGTACACGATCCCCTCGCTCGCGCTGCTGATCCTGCTGCCGTCGGTCGCGGGATACTCGGCGCGCAGTCCGCAGAACCTCATCATCGCTCTGACGATCTACGCGATCGCCATCCTGGTGCGCGCCGTGTCCGACGGGCTCGACTCGGTCGACGACGATGTGCGGCAGGCCGCCACGGCGACCGGCTTCGGATCGTTCCGTCGGTTCTGGGCGGTGGAGTTCCCACTCGCGGGGCCGGTGATCCTGGCAGGTCTGCGGGTGACCGCGGTCAGCACGATCTCGCTCGCCACCGTCGGCATCCTGATCGGTGTCACGAACCTCGGCTATCTGTTCACCAACGGCCTCGACCGCCGCATCATCGCCGAGGTCTTCGCCGGTGTGATCGCCGTCGTCATCATCGCTCTCATCATCGACATGATCCTCCTGCTCGTCGGTCGTGCGCTCATGCCGTGGACCAGGGCCGCCAAGAAGACGACGCTGCGTCGCCCCGTCGCCGTGGGGGCTCCCGCATGAACCTCTTCGCCGAGGCCTTCGCCTGGATGTTCGCCCCCGCGCAGTGGACGGGGAACTACGCGCTGCCCAAGCTGCTCGCAGAGCATCTGACGCTCACCGCCGTCTCGGTGCTCATCGCCGCCGCGATCGCCGTGCCGATCGGGTGGCTCATCGGGCACACCGGACGAGGTCGAGAGCTCGCCGTGGCCATCTCGGGTGCCGCGCGTGCCATCCCGGCATTCGGCCTCATGATCCTGCTCGTACTTCTGCTCGGAGTGATCCGGATCCCCGAGGCCGCGATCATCACGTTCGTGCTCCTCGCCATCCCCTCGCTGCTCGCGGGCGCCTACACCGGACTCGAGGCGATCGATCGTCGGGTCATCGACTCCGCCAAGTCGATGGGCATGACGGGGTGGCAGGTGTTCTGGAAGGTCGAAGTACCGCTGGGACTCCCGCTGCTCGTCGGAGGCATCCGGGCCGCGCTGCTGCAGGTCATCGCGACGGTCACGATCGCCGCCTACGTGAACCTCGGCGGCCTGGGCTGGCCGATCATCCAGGGCATCCCGCTGCAGAAATTCGATCAGGTGCTGGCGGGGGCGATCCTCGTCGCGGGCCTCGCCCTCATCGTCGACCTGCTGCTCGCGCTCGCGCAGCACGCCGCGGTTCCGGCGGGACTCCGCACCGGCCGTCCGACCCGCCGCAGGGCTCGTGGAGCGGTACCGGCCGCCGCCCCCGCGTCGACGTCCTCGCACGCGACCGCCTGACCTTCCACTCCCCGCACAACAGATCCTTTGCAGTCCCCAGAAAAGAGGAAACCATGTTCACAGCACGAGGAAAGCGGTCCGTCGCCGTCGTCGGCCTGATCGCCGCCGCGACCTTCGCATTGTCGGCATGCGGCTCGAGCAATCCGCTCGAAGAGCCGTCCGACTCGGGTGAGTCTTCGGGCGGCGGTGACACGATCGTCATCGGCTCGCAGGGCTACTACTCGAACGAGATCATCGCCGAGATCTACGCGCAGGCGCTGGAGGGTGCCGACCTCACGGTCGACCGCCAGTTCAGCATCGGTCAGCGCGACGCGTACTGGCCCGACGTGGAGTCGGGCGAGATCGACGTGTTCCCCGAGTACACGGGCAGCCTGCTCGAGTTCATCTCCGACGACGCGGTCGACGTGACCGCTCCGGATGAGGTCTATGCCGCTCTGCAGGAGGCGCTGCCCGACGGTCTCGAGGCCCTCGACTACGCCGAGGCGACCGACCAGGACACCTACACGGTGCTGAAGAGCTTCGCCGAGGAGAACGATCTCACCTCGATCGGCGACCTCGCGAACGTCTCGAGCCAGGTCACGATCGGCGCACCGCCCGAGTTCGAGCAGCGCCCGTACAGCCCTGCACGCGCCAAGGAGATCTACGGCGTCGACCTGGCCTTCTCGGCGACCGGTCCGACCACCCTCGAGTCGCTGCTCGCCGGCGAGATCCAGGTCGGCGACGTCTACAGCTCCGACCCGGCCTTCCAGACCGAGGACATCGTGGCTCTGGAAGACCCGGAGAACATGATCATCTCGTCGAACGTCGTGCCGATCGTCTCGAGCGACGTCGCCGACAAGGTCTCGGACCTGCTGAACAAGGTGAGCGCCAAGCTGACCGCCGAGGAGCTCGTGTCGCTCAACGTGCTGAGCACGGTCGACCAGAAGTCGTCGGCCGACATCGCGAAGCAGTGGCTGGCGGACAACGACCTCAGCTGAGTCGTTCAGCAGCCGAGTCGTTCAGCAGCCGACTCGAGTCGCACCGCATGAAGTGCCCGGTCCCTCACGGGGCCGGGCGCTTCTGCGTGCTGGGCACACTTCTGCGCGCCGAGGGCACCTGCATCAGGACCCGCCCCCTCTCGAAACCCTTCGATCGTCGCGAGACCCACCCTGTCGGGGTGTGTCTCGGGACGGAACAACGGTTTGGCAAAAAGTAGTGGGTCTCGTGCGTCGCGTCGCGCTGGACCGGCGTATGGACCCGGTGTCCGGCGACGCAGCGGACATCACACCGGAGGATGCTCTGCTGCACCCTGCTGCATGCCGAAACCCTTCTATCGTCGCGAGACCCACGCTGTCGAGGTGTGTTTCGCGGCGCAACCAGGGTTTCGCGGCGCAACCAGGGTTTCGCGACGGAACCAGGGTTTCGCGACGGAACCAGGGTCTTGGCCGCAACAGGGTGCGCCGTCAGCGCGGCGCGCGGGGATGGCGCGGTGCGCCGTCAGCGCGAGGCGCGAGGCGCGACAGTGCGGCGGCGCGCTACACCCGAGCATCCTGCTTGGGCACCCACACCTGCTTGATGATGATGAGGATCGACGCGGCGACGGGCACCGCGACGAGGGCGCCGAGCAGGCCGAGCAGCGTTCCACCGGCCAGCGCCCCGATCACGACGAGCGAGCCAGGGATGGAGATGGCCCTGTTCATGACCCGCGGAGTGATGACGTACGCCTCGATCTGCATGTAGACGAGGTAGGCGATGCCGAAGACGAGAGCACCGACCGGGTCGGTGAAGAGCGCGAGCCCGGTGCCGATGACCCAGAACATGACCGATCCGACCAGGGGGATCAGCGTGATGCAGAAGGCCACCGTCGCCATGAGCGGGGGGAACGGCAGGCCGAGGAAGAAGTAGAGCAGGAACGCGAGCACGGCGTTGAAGAACGCCAGCACCACCATGCCCATCACGTACCCGCCGACCGAGTCGGTGATCTGCTCGGTGATGTCTCCTGCGCGAGCGCGGTCGCGCGCCGGGGCCAGGCGCAGCAGACCGGTCTTGATCGAGGGCAGCGTCGCGACGAAGTACAGCGTCAGCACGAGCACGATGATCGCGCCCGAGACGCCCGAGGCGATGCCGGCGCCGATCTTGAGTGCCCCGCCGCCGATGGCCGCGATGTTGCCGGGGTCGACGAGGAACTTCTGCACGTCGTCGACCAGGTCCTGGAACTGATCGCCGAACTGCCGCTCGAGAGTCGCGTAGATGTCCGTGCGGGTGAAGTCCTGCACCATGCCGGGCACCGAGCGCACGAAGCTCGCGATCTGGTCGATCACGATCGGCAGCACCATCCACAGGATGAGTCCGACCACGACGATGAGCCCGAAGATCACGACCAGCACCGAGAGGGCACGAGAGAGTCCGCGGCGCTCGAGGAACCGCACCGCGGGGTCGAGTCCCAGAGCGGCGAAAAGCGCCAGGGCGATGTAGATCAGCACGGTCGACAGGCTCGACAGCGCGAGGCCCAGGAGGATCGCGGCGAGTCCGCCGAGGGTCACCAGGAATCCGAGGACGAACGGCCTGTCGATCCGGGTCCAGATCGAGCGGCTCGGGGGCATCGCCTCGTCGGCCTTCGCCTTCTGCGCGGCGGCGGCCGACTCCGATGCCGAAGCGGATGCGACGGCGGAGGAGACCGGAGCAGCGGATGCCACGGTGGAGGCGGATGCCGTCACAGGCACGGAGGAGGCGTTCTCGCGGTCGACGGCAGCCGGCCGCGCGCCGTCGGCCGCATCCATCGTGTCCGCCGCATCGGGTGTGCTGCCCGGAGCGCCGGGGGAGGGATCGGAGGCGGCGTCCACCGCACTCGCGGACGGCGTCTTCTTCTCTGCGCTCATGTGCTCACGATAGCGGGGGCGGGAGGGCGCTCCCGCGCCAGGGAGCGCTGCCCAGCCGTCCCGCCGTCGCATCGCGAGCACCCCTCGCGCATCCGCAGGTTTACGTAGAGTAGGGGCATGACCGCCGCCGAAGATCCCCGCGCCGAGCTCCTCCGACTGCGCGCCAGCATCGACAACATCGACGCGGCTCTGATCTTCATGCTCGCCGAGCGCTTCCGGGCGACGCAGCAGGTCGGGCAGCTCAAGGCGACGCACGAGATGCCGGCATCCGATCCCGGCCGTGAGGAGCAGCAGGTCGCGCGCCTGCGCGCACTCGCCGAAGACGCGCACCTCGACCCCGAGTTCGCCGAGAAGTGGTTCAACTTCGTCGTCGCCGAGGTGATCCGCCACCACACCGAGGCGGCAGAGTCGCGCTGATCTCGCGCTGACGCCCCGAACGCGCCGCGGGCTCACACCGCACAGGCACCGCACGCTCACGCCGCACAGGCGCCGCGCACACCATGGTGGGGATGCCGCGGCCCCTTCCCGCGACATCCCCGAGTAGATGGTGTCCTGCCGCTCCTCGCACTCCCCAGTGGACGAGGTTCCCCAGACAGATCGCGCCTCCCTCACGCTTCGTATCCCGAAGCCCTCCGCTGGCACCTTCTGCAGATAAGGAGGGGGCCGCCGGTGTTCTGATACGTCGGCGCCGAAGTTTTCTCAGAGACCTGCGCCGTGGCACTGGAACGGCGCGATCAGGCCGGTCGACCGGGATGCCGCGGCCAGCGCCACCGCGGGCTGCGCGCCTCTCGCGAGCTCGGTGTGCACGGCGCCGAGCAGCTCACAGGCGACATCGTCTGGCACCACCACAGGAGCGGCGATCACGCAGCGGGTGCCGGCATGCAGCCAGACCCGAGTCATGCCCAGCGCCTCTTCACCCCAGCGCACCGATGAGCGGCCGAGTTCGCACGCCGAGAGCAGCACGGTGTCGGGAGCCCGCGCGATCAGGTCGACGTCATAGCCGAACAGCGTGCCGTCGGCGAGCTCGAAGCCTGAGAACAGCGGGTTGTCGACCGCATGCCTGCCGTGCGCGGCGATGTGCAGCACGTCGACGTCTTCGGCGAGGCCGATGACCGCCGAGACTCGCGCGTCATCGCCGGTCAGTAGCGACGCCCCCTGCCAGGCATCGGCGGCCTGCCTGATCTCCTCCTCCGCGCGCGGCACGCGCGGCCCCGCGGCGAACCCGGCCCGAGACCCCGAGGTCGTCGCAGACGCGGGGGAGACGCCCAGCCACCGCGACACAGACGTCGCCAGCGTGAACGGCGTGGCCGCCATGCCGGGCAGCATCGCCCAGGGGATGCCGGCGAGGATGCCGGGCACGGTGAGGACGAGGCGCTGTGCTCCTCCGGCCACGGCTCGGACCGGTGCGAGCAGCTCGGCGTCGATCACGCGGAGCTTCTCGTCGAGGGATCGTGCCACGAGGGCTGCCATCGGACCACCCTGCGTGAGGGCGGCGACATCGAGATCGGCTCGGATGCCGTCGATCGCCGCACGGATGCGCGGCCACGACAGCGTCACGATCTGCGCCGCGCCCGTGGCCGTGACCACCACGCACAGCACGTCCTCTCCGGTGTAGACGTAGGCGAGGATCGCGGTGTCGCCCTGCGAGCGCGAGTGCTCCGCGAGAAGGAGCCGGGTCTCGGTCAGGCCCGATCGATCGCGGCCGGGCGCCGCGCCGGTCGATGACCACTGCCTGTCGCGCACGCGGTCGCGCAGCATCCGCACTCTCGCGTCGGTCGTCCAGTCGGAGCCGGCGAGGTCGGCACGCAGCATCCGCAGTTCCGCCAGGTCCGCGGCGAGGGCGGAGTCGTGCGGCGGCCGCACCGGGGCGACCTGCTGACTGAGGTGGCGCGCTCTCTCCGACCATTCGAACAGCACCGCGGGGTCGCTCGAGCGGGCGGCCGAGCGCAGCCCGGCGAAGACGAGGTCGGCGCCGTGCATCGCCACAGAGGCCTGAAGGTCGAGCGCGCCGAACGACTGCTGCCACGTCGTGAGCAGGTCGAGCCCCTCGGCCGCGTGACGGCGCGCCTCGGCATGACGCCCTGCGGCCGAGGCTCTGGCCGCCTTCACCTCATGGGCGCGCAGGCGCAGGGGCGTGGGGGCGTCGGCGGCGAGCCTCGGCATCCTCGCTCCGGTGGCGACCGTGGCGGTGAGCGACAGGGCGACGGCCTCGGACCGGAAGCCGCCGCGCTCGAGGGCAGCGGCCGCGCTCTCGAACTCGGTCGACGCAGGCGGCGTCGTGGGCCGGGACCGCAGCAGGGCCTCGAGCCGGATGCCGTCGGCTCGCGCCGCCCACCCTTCGCTGCCGAGCGCGGCGAACCGTCGTGCCGCGGTGGTCGCCGCGCGGGCTGCCGCCGCCGCGTCGTGGCGCAGCAGCGATCTGGCGAGGTGGAACTCGGCTTCGCCACGGGACTGCCGCATGCGCTGGGCGCCGAACTGCGCGGCGACGCGGCTCAGCAGCTCCTCGGCCTCGGTCGAGAGCCCGGCATCGCGCAGCACCTCGGCGCGGTCGAGGTCGCTGATCGCGGCGGCGAGGTCGCTCGTCGTCGCGAGCACCGGGCGGGAGTCGGTCATGAGCGAGAGGGCCGTGACGAGGTCGCCGCCGAGCAGCGCCGCGTAGCCGAGATTGTGGCGGGCCTCGGCGAGCGGCTCGGCGTCGTCGTGCGCCTCGTACACGGCGACGGCGCGCTGCAGGTCGGCGACGCAGGCGTCGAGCCGATGCCGCTGCATGCTGACGATCGATCGGCTCATCAGCAGATTGGCCGACTCGGTCGAGCCGGGGTCCAGAGCGTCGATCGCGAGGGTGAGGAATCGGTCGGCGTCGTCGAGGCGTCCGCCGTGCATGAGCAGGGTGCCGAGCTGACCGTTGCCCAGTGCGATCGTCTCGGCGCTCAGTCCTGGGCGGGCCAGGGCGTCGCGGCACAGTCGTTCGGCCGCGGCGGGCTCGCCGGTCTGCGAGAGCACGTAGGCCAGGGTGCCGTCGATGCGGGTGCGCAGGTCGGCGTCGTCGGTGCGGTCGGCCGCCGACGTCAGCGCCCTCCGGGCCTGCGCGAAGCGCCGGGCGTTCGCCGCCTCGATGCCGCGCTGATGCAGGACGCGGGCAGACAGAGGCATGGTTCCCAGAATGGCGTGCGGCGGGCCTGCGGGGAAGGCCGGTGACGGCATCCGGTGCGGATCGTCGGCGTTCTCGGCGGCCGGTGCTTGAGGCGTCGGGGATCAGGGCATGGCGCAGGCGTCAGCCGGGAACCCCCGGTGCGGGCAGCTCTGCGAGCACGGCCGCCACCGCCTTGGTCGCCGCGGACGGCAGCACTCCGGCCGCCGGCACCATGCCGAGTCGGGCGGCGACCCTGCCCGCGACGTAGGGCGCGGCGAACGAGGTGCCGCTCCAGATGGCGAAGCCGCCGCGGTAGTCGTCGGGGTCGATGGTCTCGCGATGCAGCCCGTCGACGTCGGCGCGAGTGGCCGCCTGCTCGCCGCCGACGAAGGCGGGCGAGGTGCTGACCACCGCCGCCCCCGGTGCGAACGCCCTGACCCAGGGTCCGACGTTCGAGAACAGTGCGACCGAGCGGGCCGAGGGGTTGAGCGCACCGATCGACACCAGCGGAGCATCGTCGTCGTGGGGGATGCCGTTGTCGGCGCCCGGCCAGGGCCAGAGGGATGCCGGGAACGACGGCCGGTCGATCGCGTCGTTGCCCGCCGAGCAGACCACCACGCATCCGAGCCGGCGCGCGGCGTCGAGCATCGCGCTCAGCGTGCGGCTGAAGAGACCGTCGGTCGGCGTCTCGTGGTAGTACCCGAGCGACAGGTTCAGCACGTCGATCGGGTGTCCGGTCGACGGGTCCTCGCGGTGTCGACGCAGCAGCTCGACGACCTGTGCGACGGTCGTGAGGAACGTGCTCTCGTCGATCACTCCGAGGGCGCCGGCCATGCGGACCGACAGGATGTCGGCATCCGGCGCGGTCTGGCGGATGATGCCCGCGATGAACGTGCCGTGTCCGGCGACCGCGTCGATCTCGCCGTCGAGCTGCCCGTAGAGGTCGGGATACCGCTCGGGGTCGGCATCATCCGTGAGCCCGATCGGGATGCCGTCGAGATCGATGCGCCGGGTGACGACGTCATCGGGCAGCCACTCGTGAACGCCGCACCCGGTGTCGAGAACGGCGACCACCGGCCGACGACCGCGCTTCGGCCGAGGTCCGCGCAGCGGAGGGGGTCCGACCCAGGTGACGGGCTGTCTGGCGCCCCGGCCCGGCTCGAGGTAGTCGTCGCTGCCGCCTGCTCCCCCCGCTCCGCGCACGGGGTTCGTCCGGCTGAAGGGATTGGTGCGACTGAACGGGTTGGTGCGGCTGAAGGGATTCAGTCCGACCGGATCGATCGAGAGGACGTGCTCCAGACTCGTGCGCGGCATGGGTGTCCTGGTGGCCCGTCGCGCGCGTTGCAGCACGCGCCAGGCATCCGGAGGAACCGGTGACTCGCCTCGTTCAGCCTCGTCCGGGGTGGTGAGGTGCGCTCGCAGAAAGCCGGGGACCCCCGGAAGCAGCGGGCCGGCGGCGCGACGCGCGAGCGGCGACTCGAGGTCGAGACTCCATCCGAACGATGCCGCGGCCCGCATCAGCGCGCGGATCTCCGCGTCGTACGCCTCGTTGTCGTCGTCGCGATCCTGCGTGATGAGCAGTCGCTCCGGTAGGTATGCCGTGGGAAAGGCGCGCACTCCGGCGACCGGCTCGACGGTCGGGTCGAGGGCTGTCCCGCGCCTGATCGATCCTTCGGCGCGGTCCTGCCAGGTCCATCCTCTGGGCTGATCCATCTACGGTCCTTCCCGCGCGGGCGGCGGCGCCCGCGATCAGATCTCGAACTGCGGAGTCGACAGCGTGCGCTCGCCGTCGGCGTCTGCCGTCGTGAGGCTGACGCGGGTGAGGCCGTCGGGAACGTCGTCGAAGACGAAGCGTCCCGTCGCGCTGGGCTCCGTCGATCGGGTGCGATCACCCTGAGCGAGCTCGATCACGCCCGCGGTGGCATCGAGCCAGCCGTCGACGCGATGTCGTCCACCGGCTGTGCGTGTGACGTGCAGCAGCACGCTGGTGGTGCCGTCGCTGAACTGCATCGTGAGCGAATCGGCGTCTCCTCGCACGGCGGCGCCGAGCGGAGCGTCGACGAGGGTCAGCAGCGCGTACTCCGTCGAGAGGTCGTCGGCCGCGACGGCCGCGATCATCCGATCGATCAGCGTCGCCGGCATCGGGTCGTGCGCCCTCCACATCGAGCGCAGGCGGGCGAACAGCGCTGCATCATCGTGTTCGATGTCGCTCATGGCGTCGCCTCCGGTCGTGTCGAGGGTGTGATCAGCAGATCGCGCAGCTTCGCCAGGCAACGCTGGCGGGTGGGGCCGATGCTGCCGATCGGCATCGCGAGGTCGACCGCGAGTCGGGCGTAGTCGGGGCGCTCCTCGAACGCGATGACACGCAGCAGCCGTCGGCACCGCTCGGTGAGGCGTTCGACCGCAGACCAGAGCCTGCGGTTCTCGTCTCCTGTGGCTGCGTGGTCCTCGGCCGAGTCCTGCTGCGGCAGGAGCGCATCGAGAGCATCCGTCTCGGTGGTGTCGACCTTGCCGTGCGCCTTGCCGACCTTCCAGGCCTCACGCCGAGCCGTGGTCGTCAGCCAGGCGGAGATCGCCTGCGGATCGGTGATGGTCGTGCGACCCCGCACGAGCCGCATCCATGTGGTCTGCACGACGTCTTCGGCGAGGGTGCGGTCGAGTCCGTACGCGCGCACGACATGCCAGAGCACGGGTGTCATGAGCCGCACGAGGTCGTCCATTGCACGGCTGTCGCCGTCGCGCCATGCCTCGAACGAGACGGCGGCTCGCTTCCAGCGGGCCGATCCGTCGTCGGGGGCAGGGTCGAGAGCGGCGCCATCTGCTGCGCCATCGATCATGCGTCCCATTGTGATCACACAGTCAAGGAGCGCGGCAAGGGCTTGGTGATACATGGTCGCGGTCGATATTCCGGTCGGGTGGGGCGATTCTGAGGTCGATGCCGACGTGGGTTCGACCACCACGTGCCCGTCTGCAGGACCGAAGCACGTCTGCAGGACCGGAAAACGGATTCTCGTCCTGCAGACGTGCCTTCCTCCTGCGGATGGAACGGGGCTCGGCGGGCGATCGGGAAAGGGCCTCGGCGGGCGGACGGGAACGACCGGGGGCGGACAGCCCGGCAGGCCTTGTCGAGGGACGACCGGGGGCGGACGGGGACAGGCGGGCGGTGACGAGGGCGTCGGGGCGGATGCCGCGCAGCGACTACCGTGGAGGGGTGATCGCCCTCGCCGTACTCCTGTTCCTCAATGCCGCCTTCAACGTCATCGTCTGGCCGCGGTTCTACGCCAGGGTCGCGAAGGATCCTCGTGCGAAGGATGCCGCGGGCAAGGCCACGACGTTCCTCAAGGTGCACGTGGTGCTGGTGTCGATCGCCCTCGTGCTGGCCGTCGCCTCGGTGATCGCCGGCATCGCCGCGCTCGTCGGCGCCCTCTGACCCGGCCGCCCGCCACTCGCAGGCGGGCAATCGCCAGCCAATCGCCGGCCAGCCGCCACCGGCCGTCCGGACCCGTCCAGCCGGACCCGTCCAGTCGCACCGGCTGCCCGTGACCGGCTGCCGACAACCGGTCTGACGCCTCAGACGGTGACGACCGGCTGCTGCAGTTCGGTCACCCAGTCGGCCTGATCGTCGGACTCCGACTCGAGATACACCTCGCGGCATGCACCGTGGGCCCGAGCGCCCTGCTCGGTGATGGCTTCGTTGAGAGCCTGCCAGCTCTCGTCGATCGCGGCCATGATCCCGCGGTGGAGGCCGGTGAAGGCGGAGTCCGCCGCGGGCAGCTCCACGATCTCGACGCCGTCGAGGGCCGGACCGTCGTACTCGAACCCGACGGTGATGCGCACGCCGTTCTCGTCCATGTCGTACTCGGCGAGGGGGAGGCCGTGCTCGGCGTTCGCCGCGTCGAGAGCGGCTTCGACCCGATCGAACAGCGGGCCGACGACCGGGCCGACCTCGGGTTGGCTCCCGACGGTCTGACTCAACGAGGCGAGCCGCACGGCGGGCAGGGGTTTCACGTCGATCTCGAAGGTGGACATCATCGTCTCCTTGATGGGCCTGGCATGGGTGGATGACCAGATCTTACGCAGAGGCGCCGACATCCCGACAGGGGGCCTGTCGCTTCGGGGGGCTCGCGCTGCTCAGCGTCCCGCGTCGGCGAGGATCGTGCGTGCGGCGCGTTCGCCCGACGCGAGGGCACCCTGGATGGATGCCGTGTTGCGGTGGTCGCCGATGACGTACTGACGCTCGGCATAGCGCGGCGAGGGTGGCGCTTGGATGGGTGCCGTCTGGGTGGGGAGCGCGTCCGCGATGTCATCGCGTCGCAGCAGCGTCCACGAGCTGACGTCCGCACCCCAGATCTCGCTCAGATGGAGGCGGACCTCGCTCTCACCGGCGGGCTCGCCGCCGCGCGGCAGCAGACAGGTCGCGGCGATGAGATGGCGTCCGGCCGGAGCGTACGAGGGCACCGTGTGCGTCATCACGACGGTGTTCACGACCGGGCCCCGTCCGGGGCCTCGGCCGTCGACGGTGAGCAGCGCCGACGTGGTCGGTGCGTCGGTGGTGGCGAACCACCACGTCTGCAGGCCGTTCGTCACCGGTCGGGGAAGCCCGGTGAGATCGGCGACGGCGTCGGGGCCGACGGCGACGACCGCCCGAGCCGCGCGCACGGGGTCGCCGCCCGACACCTCCACCTGCACGCCCTCGCCGCGCGACGATATGCCCTCGACGCGCGCGCCGAGCCGGATCTCGCCCCCGGCGTCGCGCGTGTGCGCGGCCAGCTGCTCGGGAACCGCCGCGATCCCCTGTGCCGGCAGCCCGGGTCGGCCGAGTGCGAAATACCGCGTGAGCAGTCGGGCGAACGCGTTCGACGTCTCGCCGCCTCTCTCTCCGAGGACCCCGGCGAGGAACGGCTCGAGCACCGCGGCGCGGAGGGGGCCGCGGAGCCCCACGGCATCCCAGCCCTCATGCAGCGCGACGTCGTCATGGGCGAGACGGGAGAGCGGAAGAACCAGCCCAGGCGCCGCCCAGCGTGCCAGCGCGACGGCATCTCGAGGGCTCACCAGACCGCTGCGCAGAGTGGTGACGATCGACGACGGATGGCGGAGCGGATGCCGCAGCTCGCTCATGCCGTCGTGGGTGCGCACCCGCACACCCACCGGGAAGCTCCCCAGCGCGAGTGCGTCGAGGTCGACGCTGCGGCGGAGTGCCGGATACGCCGGATTGAGCACTTGGAAGCCGCGATCGAGTCGGAACCCGTCGATGATGTCGGTGCGCTGGCGTCCTCCGACGGCATCCGCGGCCTCGAGGACGACGACGTCGAGTCCCTGCGCGGCGAGGAGTCCGGCACAGCGGAGTCCTGCGAGGCCGGCGCCGATCACGATCACGTCATGCATGCGACCAGCGTACGACGGGCACCCTCGAGGGCCTTCCGACTCTGCACATCACGTGGGCGAGCGATCACCCTGCGCATCGGAGACGCGCGACTCGGCGACGCGTGAGCCGAGCGCACCGTCGGTCGGGGCGACGGCGAGGATCAGCAGCACCGCGGCGATGACGATGAGGCCCGCCCATCCGAGCGGGGTGAGGCGTTCACCGACGATGACGACGGCGAGGATCGTGGCGACCGCGGGTTCGGTGAGGGTGACGGTGGTGGCGGTGCTGGCCGAGACCTTCGTGAGGCCGTAGCCGAACAGCAGGTACCCCAGGAACATCGGCACGAGTGCCATGTACGCGCCGACCGTCAGGGTGTCCGCCGAGGCCAGCAGGGGGGCGCCGGTCAGCGCGAGGACGGGCATGAGCAGCAGCCCGCCGCATCCGAACACCGCCCCCATCGATGCGGCCCGGCCCACACCTCCGTCCATGAGTCGGCGCGCTGCCCAGGAGTACGTGGCGTACGTGGCGCCGGCCACGAGACCGAGGGCGATTCCGAGAAGTGTGTCTGCGGGGGAACCGGTCTGACCCCCGAACTCGGAGACGCCGAGGAGCGCGCTGCCCAGCGCCCCGAGAGCAGCCGCGAGCATCCACCAGCGACTGAGAGGCCGCCTGTCGATGATGCGTTCCAGCAGGCCGGAGGCGAGTGGGGCCGACGCGAGGGACACCACGGATCCGATGGCGACACCGGCGATGTGCATGGAACTGTAGAACGCGAGCGGGTAGATCGCGACGGCGACCGCCCCGACGATCACGACGCGTCTCCGGCTCGACAGCGCCGCCCGACCGGCGCGCAGCTGCGGGATCGCGACCAGAGCCTGCAGGATGCCGCCGATGCCCAGCGCTGCTGCCCCGATCGCGAGCGGCCCGACGCCCGGCGCGAACGTCGCCGCGGTGCCGGTCGTGCCCCAGAGCACCGAGGTCAGCGTGATGGCCGCGAGTCCGCCGAGGCGTCCGTCTCTCACGGGCGGTCGCTCGGGCCGGTGGCGCTCCGCCGGTCGAACCGCTCGACGCGTGCCTCGTTCATGGCTACAGTCTGCCGTCCACGTCGCTGCAGTGCATCACCGCATCCCCGGCGTTGACCGCGCCGCCTCAGGCGTCTTCGTACTGCTTCGCGTGCTCGGCCCAGCGTGATTCGATCGGAAGCGCGCGCAGCGCGCGGTTGGTGACCGCGAGCGTGACCGCGATGAAGCACAGCGCTGCGCAGACCAGCAGGGTCGGCTGACGGCCGATCCAGGTGAGCCCGAATCCGGCGATGAGCGGCGCGAAAGGCAGGGCACCCATTCCCAGCACTCCGGCCGCGCTGTTCGCCCGGCCCAGCAGCTGCGTCGGCGTGGCCACCATGAAGTAGCCCATCATGCCGGCGTTGAGGGCGGGGAGAAGCAGCACCGACGCGCCGAGCACCACGACGATCGCCCACGGCTCGGTGACCATCGACAGCACGATGGAGCCTGTGGCCACGACCGAGAGTCCGCTGATCGCGAGGATGCCTGCGCTCACCCGCGGCACGAGCAGTGGTGCGACCACGGCGCCGACGAGCATCACGCCGCCGACGGCGGCGCTCAGCGATCCGATCAGCAGCTCGGAGTATCCGTCCTGCTGCAGCGCGTAGATGACGGTGGTGATCGCGGCGTTGAAGCCGAGGTTGATGATCGTGATGATGAGCAGTACTCCGCCGAGGTCCGGGCGGGAGAGCAGCCAGGCGAACCCCTCGCGCAGCTCCGCCCAGGCGTCGCGTCGGGCCGCGACGGCCGGGGGAGCGGCGATGCCCGCGGCATCCGCTCCGGTGTCGACGATGCCGGCGCGCCTTGCCTCGCTGCCGAGCATCCACGCGGTGACGGCGGCGATCGCCTGAGCGAGTGTCATCACGAGCCCGACGAGCCACCCTCCGACTCCCAGCAGCAGTCCACCGAGCGGTCCGCCGGCGAGCTGCAGCGCGGCGTCCCTTCCCTGGTTGGCGGCCTGAGCCCGCCCCATCGATGCGTCGGGGACGATCTCCTTGATCGCGCTCTCGCCCGCCACGTCGAAGAGTCCGCTGCGCGCAGCGAGCAGCATGTTCGCGGCGAGCAGCGTCGCGAAGGTGAGGGCGTCGGCGAGAGCCAGCAGCGTGAATCCGCCGGCGAGGAGAACGCCGATCAGCGATCCGATCAGCATGAGCCCGATGCGCGGGTGTCGGTCGGCGAGGATGCCGCCGGCGAGGGTGAAGACGAGTCGAGCGACCATTCCCGCACCGCCGATGATGCCGGCCTGCGCGGGGTCGTTCGTCACGATCAGGGCGAGCAGGGGGATCGCGAAGCTGAACAGCGCCGCGGCGAGTCCCTTGCTGGTGTCGCTCACGAGCCAGGTGAGGTATCGGTTGTTCCGCCACAGGCTGTGGGGTGCGGTCACGTGGGTCATGCTACTCACCATAGATGCGCACGCTTACTTGCGCAATACTTCTTGCGCAATTTATGGTGCGGGTAGGATCGACGTATGGCGAGCAAAGCGAGGGGCGACGACTCCACGTGGATGACCACGGCGATGCTGAAGGCCTACTCGCACCCGCTGCGACGCCGGATCCTGCGGCTCATCGCCCGGCGTGACCACCTGCGCGCCGCCGACATCGCCGCAGAGCTCGGCGTGGCCGCCAACAGTGCGAGCTTCCACCTGCGTGCGCTGTCGGAGGCGGGGTTGATCGAGGAGGCTCCCGAGCACGCGCGAGACCGTCGCGACCGGGTGTGGACCTCGCGCAAGGGAGCGCTCAGCCTCGGCGGACCCGAGAACCCCGTGGCCGACGAGACTCTGGGCGCCGCGGTGGTCGGCGCGCTCGCCGACGATCACCAGGAGCTGATCCGTCGGGTGATCGCGTGGACCCCCGAGTATGTCTCGGGCCGCGCGACCGACGTGCACGCGACCTTCGTGCAGCGCTCGATGCGCCTGACCGAGGCCGAGTTCGATGAGGCGATGAAGAAGGTCGCCGAGGTGCTCGATGCCGCAGACAAGGCGCACGATCAGGATGATCCGGCCGGCCGCTTCTGGCAGCTCGACATCGTCGCCGCCGACGACACGATCTGACCGAGAGCGCCGCCGGGGTCAGCCTTCTCGCTGGTCCGCGTCGTCGTCCGTGTCCTCGGCGGGGGCGCCGTGGAGCATGAGGATGCGGCGCAGATGCATCGCCGCCAGAACGCCCGGCCCCATCGAACGGCGCACATCGAGGGTGCGCTCGTCGACCTCCTGCAGCAGCAGGCGTATCGCGCGGGCGGCCTCGGCGCGTGTGCGATGGCCTTCGGGGGTCGACACCTCGCCCTGCGCGACGACCTCGGCGACTGCATGGCAGGCTGCCGCCAGCGGCTCGGGAAGCGCGGAATCGAGCTCGAGGCCTCCACGCCTCTGCCAGATGGTGTCGGCGATGGCGTCGGCGAGATCCCTGATGAGGTGCGCGACGCGATCGAGTCGGGTCAGCTGCTCATGGATCTCCGTCGTGTCGGCACGTCGCCCCCAGGCCCGCGGTTTGAGCCGTCGACTGTCGTCCGCCTCGGCGAGGGCCGCACGCAGGGTGGCGGTCGTGTCGGCCAACGCTGCGGCGTCGTCGACCCACGTGGCGCGCTCGGGTGGCCACGAGTTGTTCACCGCGGATCCGATGTCATCGAGGTGCTGGGCCAGCTGGGTGCGGAACGCGTCGACTTTCGACGAGGCCGCGGCGGTCAGGGGAGCGGGCGCGATGGCGAGGTTCACCACGAGCCCGATCACGACGCCGACGGCCGTCTGGGTGAGATAGCCGAGTGAGTAGTCATCGGCGTTCTGCCCGCCGATGATGAGCACGAACAGGGCGGCGATGGGGACGTACTCCTTGCCGACGCCGAACCACCCCGTGCCCGATATCAGCACGCCGAGCCCGACGACGGCCGGGATCGTCCACCACGTGGGGCCGATCGTGATCACGACGAGGGTCGCCAGCGCGATCCCGGTGGCAAGCCCCAGGAGCGTCTGGAAGCTCGAGCGCGCCGAACCCATCAAGGTCGGATACATGCTCACGAGAGCGCCGAGCGGCGCGTAGTACGGATACTGCTGGGTGACGCCCGGCATGTGCGGGGCGATGGCCCACGCCAGACCGACGGCGAGCATCGTCTTGCCGACCAGCAGCAGTCGCGACGGATGCACGGCTTCGCGCAGGGCGTTCTCGATCCCCTTACGGCGCGCTCGCAGGCGTGAATCGGTGTTCGTCACGGCATCCTCTCGCAGTCTCCTCCCTCGCACCGTGACGATAGCCCGACGGGATTCCTGGTCGCACGGGGTTGCCGAACCGGGCGCAGAGGGGTAGCGGGTCGTCGTGAGTGGGTCTTGACGGACTACTTGTATTTTGCAAGTGTTAGCGCATGAGCCTCTTCATCACGTGTCCCGTCGAGAGCGTCGACCGGGCGACCGCCTTCTACACCGCACTCGGGTGGACCCTCACTGCCGAGATGTCCGACCACAACGTCTCGTGCTTCCGGATCGCGCCCGAGCAGTACGTCATGCTCGGCAGTCGCGAGATGTATGCGAGCGTCGGCGGCACCGAGGAGCTGATCGGCACGGCGGACACCCCGTCGAAGGTCACCGTCTCCTTCGATCTCGGCAGTCGGGAGGCGGTCGACGAACTCGTCGAGCGAGCCGCCGCAGCGGGTGGTCGAGCCGGAGACGTCGACGATTATCCCTTCATGTACCAGCGCCAGTTCGACGACCCCGACGGCTACCACTACTCGCCGTTCTGGATGAAGCCGGACGCCGATCCGACCGCGTGAGCGACCTCTCCTCAGCCCTCGACGTCGTCGGAGCCCGGTGGGCGCTGCTGATCGTCGAGCGTCTGCTCGACGGCCCGCAGCGCTTCGGCGATCTTCAGCGCGATCTCGGAGCCCCCACGAACATGCTCACGATCCGCCTTCGCGAGCTCGAAGCATCCGGTGTTCTCCGTCGCCTGCCGCTTCGCCACAACACCCGCGCGTATGCGTTGACCGACCGCGGCCAGGCGCTGCGGGAGCCGATCGAGGCGCTGGGGCGTTGGGGCGCTGCCGCTGCCGCTGCCGCCGGCGATGGCGGGTCGACGGGTTCGTAGAGCCTGCGAGGAAGGCCTCTTCTCGGGCGATGAGCGGGGCTGCGAGCGGTGTTGCGAGGTCAGAAGAGCACCGGAGATCGAGGTCTCCGGTGCTCTTCGGGCCATCCAGGGCGGTGGGGCGAGGGCGAGGTCACCCGGCCTAGGGGATCGCCCTGCGGAAGGCGAGGAACGAGACGGCGGCGAGCACAGCGACCACCACCAGTCCCCAGAGCGCCAGGCCGAGCGCGCCGAGGTCGCCGATGCCGCGGCCGACCACGACCCAGAGCTCGAGCTTGGTGACGAGGAAGACGAGCCCGACGAGCGCCAGCGCGAGGGCGATGCTGATGACAGTGAGCACGACCGGTCCCCAGCTCTTGAAGATGGTCGCGCCGGTGAACCCGAGCACGAACAGGAAGAGGGCGAGTGTGAAGAAGACCACGAACGCCCCTGCCGGCCCGGCCTCCCACAGCCACGGCAGGTAGAACATCCAGCCGTTGATCCCGTAGCCGTTCGTCGCGAGCTCGATGCCCCCGCCGATCAGGAAGACGACGCTCAGCATCGCACTGCCGAGGACGGCGGTGAGGAGCGTTCCGACGAAGAAGTCGCGCCGGGTGATGCTCATCGCCTGGGAGAACGGGAACGTGTAGGTCAAGGCGCTGATGCCGATCGCGAAGAAGTACCAGAGCGGTGCCTGTCCGCCTCCGCCGTACTTCGGCTCGTCGGTGGGGATCATCGCGTAGATGAGGATCGAGATCAGCGTCGCGGCGCCCAGCACGATCAGCGGCACCCAGATGAAGGTCTGCCGGTTGATCAGCTGCAGACGGACGACGTTCAGTGTGCGTCGCATCAGCGCACCTCCTCCTTCGCGGCGGCATCTCGGGTCTTGGACTGCGCCTCGGCCTTCTGGGTCAGGCGCACGATCAGCTGCTGCAGTGACACCGGTGCCAGATCGAGACCGGATGCGGTGATCGCGGCGCGTTCGTCGGCGGACACGTGGCCGAGCACCGTCACCGAGGCGACGTGCCCCAGCGACTCGCGGTGCAGGACGTCGCGGCCGGATGCCCAGGCGTCGACCTTCGCCGCGTCGCCGACCACGGTGACGGCGCGGTCGCGCACGGCATCCGTGTCCTCGTTCAGGAGGATGCGACCGTTGTCGATCACGATGACCTTCTCGATGAGGTTCGAGACCTCGTCGATCAGGTGCGACGACAGGATGATCGTGCGCGGGCGCTCGGCGTAGTCCTCGAGGAGGCGGTCGTAGAAGATCTGGCGGGCGACCGCGTCGAGGCCCAGGTACGGCTCGTCGAAGAACGTCAGCTCCGCGCGGGACGCGAGGCCGATGATCACGCCGACCGCCGAGAGCTGACCGCGGGAGAGCTTCTTGATCGTCTGCTTCATCGGCAGCTGGAACTGCTCGACGAGCTCATCCGCGAGTTCCTGATCCCAGTTCCTGAAGAACAGGCTCGCCGCCTTGAAGGCGTGGCGGGGGTAGGCGTCGTCCGGGTACTTCTGGCTCTCCCGGACGAAGCAGACCTGATTGAGCACCCGGGTGTTCTCGTACGGATGCTCGCCGAACACGCGCACCGTGCCCGACGTCTCGAAGTTCTGCGCCGTGAGGATCGACATCAGCGTCGTCTTGCCGGCGCCGTTGCGTCCGAGCAGCCCGTAGATGGCACCGCCCTCGAGCGTCAGCGACACATCATCGAGTGCCGCTTTGTCCTTGTATCGCTTCGTGAGGTTCTGCACCTCGATGACGGTGGTCATGCGGGGTTCTTCCCTTCGGTGGATCCTGTGGATGCGGAGTGGGCGGCGCGCTCGGTGAGCAGCGTCGCGAGGTCGGAGGCGTCGAGGCCCAACGTGCGGGCTTCCGCGAGCAGCGGGTCGAGGTAGCGGTCGGCGAACGCCGCCCGCCGTTCGCCGAGGACGCTCTCGCGAGCTCCGGTGGCGACGAACATGCCGATGCCTCGGCGCTTGTAGAGCACTCCCTTGTCGGTGAGCATGGCGACTCCCTTCGCAGCCGTCGCGGGGTTGATCCGGTAGAAAGCGGCGAGCTCGTTCGTCGAAGGCGCTTTGGTCTCCTCCTCGAGCGAGCCGTCGATGATCAAGTCCTCGATCTGCTCGGCGATCTGGAGGAAGAGCGGCTTGCCTTCTTCGATCACGAGTCCTCCGTAGTTGCTGGGTTAGTTACTTGACTAGGTAACCACGGTACCTTCAGATCTGTCAACCTCTGCCCGTCGTTGCGCGGATGCCCGTGGGAACCCTGCGACGGCGGGGGCGGAACCGATGCGGGGTCGAAAGGGGCCCGGAATCGTCGATCTCCGGTGCCTTCACGACCACTCATGGCCAGATCGGCCGACGTCCGGAGACGTTCTCCGCGAGCGAGATCTGACCTCGCGGCATGGGGGTGCGTGCGCCGCATGGCGCCTCGACTCCTAGGCTGAGGCGATGGACTTCCCTTACGACCGGCTGCGTCGCTGGCCCGACGTCGAAGCGCCGAACCTGCAGGCCTGGGATGCGACCGACCTTCTCCTCGTCGAGCAGGCGCACTCGCGCGGAACCCCCGGCCGCGAGATCGCGGTCATCGGCGACGAGTACGGCGCGATCACGCTGGCTCTCACGCACGCAGGACTCGACGAGGTGAGGGTGCATCAGGACCTCGCGACGGGACGACGGGCGCTCGCCCGTAACGCGGCTGATCTCGGGCTCTCCGGCTTCTCGACGCACGAGCTCGATGCGAGTCTGCTCGACGGCGCCCGGCTCGTGCTTCTGCAGCTGCCGAAGTCGCTCGCCGAGCTCGAGGAGATCGCCGATACCGTCGCCCGCTGGGCGGCCCCCGACGTCGTGCTCGTGGCCGGCGGTCGCGTCAAGCACATGACGATCGCGCAGAACGACGTGCTCGCGCGCAGCTTCGGTGCGGTGCAGGCGCAGCGCGCCGAGCGGAAGTCTCGCCTGGTGGTGGCGAGCGAGCCGCTGGCCGTCACCGCGGAGGCGCCCTTTCCCGTGATGGCGCGCCATGACGGGCTGACGCTCGTCGCGCACGGCGGCGCCTTCGCCGGAGCACGCCTCGATATCGGCACCCGAGCGCTGCTGGAGGCACTCGGGCTCGACGGCACGCAGCCTGCCGCTCCACAACTCCGGAAGAGCGCGCCGCAACCGGCAGAGATCGGCCCGGATGAGGCCGTCGACGCGCGCTTCTCCGGAGTTATGGAGGCGGGCGCCACAAGCCCCGCCCGCACGGTCGTCGATCTGGGCTGCGGAACAGGCGCGCTCGCCGTGTCGTGGGCGCTCGCGCATCCCGAGTCGCGTGTCATCGCGACCGATCGGTCGGCTGCTGCCGTCGCCTCAGCCCGGGCCACGGCCGCCGCGAACGGCGTGGCCGACCGCGTCACCGTCACCCACGACGACGCGGGCTCGAAGCTGCCGGACGCGAGCGCCGACGTGGTGCTGCTCAACCCTCCCTTCCACCTCGGCAACAGCGTGCACACCGGCGCGGCGACGCGGTTGTTCGAGGCGGCCGCGCGCATCCTCCGCCCCGGCGGCGAGCTCTGGACCGTCTACAACTCGTCGCTCGGGTACCGCCCGCAGCTCGCGCGCCTCGTCGGCCCCACCCAGCAGGTGCATCGCACCGTGAAGTTCACGGTCGTGCGCAGCATCCGCTCCTGAGCAGAGCCCGCCCCGGCGCGTCCCTCCCCGCCCGCCGCCACGGCGCGACCTTCCTCGCATCGACCCTGTATCTTCCCGTCGAGACGTACACGAATCGACGCCCAGAAGTTACAGGCTCGACGGGAACGTACAGGGCCGGCTGAGGGGCCCGCCGGCCGGCGCGGACGGGGCGGCGACGCCACCGAAACGCGCGACGCGCACGCCGCGCAGAGTATGTCCGAAACCCGCGCAATCCCCCGGTCAGCACGAGAAACGAGAGCGTCAAATCTAGGGTGGATTTGCCCCTGACCGGCCATTTCGTTACGTTGGTAGACGGGCCTGACGGTCCGAAGACCAGTCCGCGGCCGCGTCCTTCTTTCGATCTGCTGTGCTGCGAAGAGGCGTGGACGTACGGTCGATGCTCTATCGCGGTGGATCCGAAATCCGCCGTCCGCGCCGCCACAGCATGACCTCGAAACGGCCGGGAGCGTCACCCGGGCGTAACCGAAGCAGGCTTGCCACCCGAAGGCGAGCCGCAGGGGAAACGTGTCCGAAACCGCACTAGAAGCGCGCAATCTTTTCAAGGTGTTCGGGAAGAATCCGAACTCCGCCGTCCGTCGATTGAAGTCCGGAGAGAGCCGTTCCGCCGTCAATGACGCGGGTACAGCCGCCGTCATCGACGCCAGTTTCAGCGTGAAGCGCGGTGAGATCTTCGTCATCATGGGGCTGTCCGGCTCCGGAAAATCGACCATCATCCGCATGCTCAACGGGCTGCATGAGGCGTCGGACGGATCCGTGATCGTGAACGGTGACGCGATCACCGGCATCCCGTCGTCGCAGCTGCGTGAGATCCGCCGCGATCGCATCTCGATGGTGTTCCAGCACTTCGCACTGCTGCCGCACCGCACAGTGGCCGCGAATGTCGCCTACCCGCTCGAGCTCAAGGGCGTCGGCAAGGCCGAGCGCCTGGCCAAGGCCGAGGAGATCCTCGACCTCGTGGGTCTGGAGGGCCAGGCCGAGAAGCTGCCCTCCGAACTGTCCGGCGGCATGCAGCAGCGTGTCGGCATCGCCCGCGCACTCGCGGCCGACACCGAGATCCTGCTGATGGACGAGGCGTTCAGCGCCCTCGACCCGCTGATCCGTCGCGAGATGCAGGAGCAGCTGCTCGAGCTGCAGGAGAAGTTCCAGAAGACGATCGTGTTCATCACGCACGACCTGAACGAGGCGATGTTCCTCGGAGACCGGATCGCCGTCATGCGCGACGGCCGTATCGTGCAGATCGGCACTCCGGAAGACATCCTGACCGACCCGGCGAACGACTACGTCGAGCAGTTCGTGCAGGACGTCGACCGCGCCCGCGTGCTGACGGCCGGCAACGTCATGGAGCGCGCGCGCCCCGTCGTCGCCGAGACCGCCGGGCCTCGCACGGCATTGCGCCAGATGCGTGACGCCTACATGTCGGCCACCTACGTCGTCGGCCGAGACCGCACCCTTCTCGGCATCGTCACCGACCGCGACGCGGTCAAGCTCGTGCGCAAGGGCACCTCGACGCTCGCCGACATCATCAAGCCCGTGCCGCAGAGCGTCAGCGAGGACGAGGTCCTGATGAACCTGTTCGTCCCCGCGGTCGAGTCGCCGCTGCCCCTGGCGGTGGTGGATGCCGCAGGCCGCCTGACCGGCGTCATCCCGCGTGTGACGCTGCTCGCCGCCCTCGGCCCTGGGCCGGGCGCTACCGGCGAGCTCACCCTGCCGCTGATCCCGATGCCGCAGGCCGAGATCGACGCCGTGCTCGACGACGGCTGGACCGCCGACCCGGCATCGGGCGGTGAGCGAGGAGCGCAGCACCGAGACCCGGTCGTTGAGCGAGGAGCGCAGCACCGAGATCCGGTCGTTGAGCGAGGAGCGCAGCACCGAGACGAAACGCAGACGACGGCAGGGGAGGTGCGCTGATGGACGGTCTCCGCATCCCCCTGGGAACCTGGGTCGCCTCCGGAGTCGACTGGATCAAGACGAACCTCGACGGACTGCTCGACGTGGTCTCGTTCATCGTCGGCTTACTCGTCGACGGACTCACGAGCGCACTCCTGAGCCCGCACTTCGCCGTGATCATCGTGATCGCCGCACTGATCGCCTGGCTCGTGCGCTCGTGGCAGCTCGCGATCGGCACGGTCGTCTCGTTCGTGCTGATCGTCGCGATGAACCTCTGGGTGCCCGCGATGCAGACCCTTTCGCTGGTGCTCGTCGCCGCGGCGATCGCGGTGCTGATCGCGGTGCCGTTGGGCATCTGGTCGGCCCGCAATGCCACGGTGCGCGCTGTGCTCAAGCCGGTGCTCGACTTCATGCAGACGATGCCCGCGTTCGTGTACCTGATCCCCGCGATCGTGTTCTTCAGCATCGGCGTCGTGCCCGGTCTCGTCGCGACCGTGATCTTCGCCCTGCCTCCCGGGGTGCGACTCACCGAGCTCGGCATCCGCGGCGTCGACTCCGAGACCGTCGAGGCGGGACAGGCGTTCGGCGCCAAGCCGGGCCAGATCCTGCGCGGCATCCAGCTCCCGCTCGCGATGCCGACGATCCTCGCCGGCGTCAACCAGGTCATCATGCTCGCCCTCTCGATGGCGGTCATCGCCGGTATGGCGGGAGCAGACGGCCTCGGCAAGATCGTGGTGGAGGCCATCTCGACCATCAACATCGCCAAGGGCGTCGAGGCGGGCCTGGGCGTCGTGCTCATCGCCGTGTTCCTCGACCGCGTCACCGCCGCACTCGGCACGCTCGGCCAGAACCCGTCGTCGCTGCTCGGCGTGCTCGCTCGTCGGCGCACTCAGCAGCGTCTCGCCGCGACCGAGGCCGCCGCATCCGTCGCGGGAACGCCGTCGAATACCGCGCAGGTCCCGGACGAGACGACGGCATCGCAGGATGCCGTCGACGAGGCCGAACTCGTTCAGGCGACGACCCGGCGTGCACCCGCCGGCGGCGTCTCCTGAGCGGCCCCCACAGACTCACCCTTCCGAGATACACAGCACACATATATACGTAACGAGAGAGATGATGATGAAGAAGAAGCTCCTGACAATCGCGGCCGTCGGTGTCGCAGCATCCCTGACCCTCGCCGGATGCAGCGGCGACGGCGCAGGCGGAACGGGCGGCGGCTCGGGTGGATCCGACAGCGGATCCGCTGACAAGGGCACGATCACGCTGGGCTTCCTGCCCTCGTGGACCGATGGCCTCAGCACCGCGTACCTGCTGCAGAACCAGCTCGAGAAGATCGGCTACGACGTCGAGATGAAGACGCTCACCGAGGCGGGCCCGCTGTACACCGGCCTCGCGCAGGGCGACGTCGACATCTACCCGTCGGCCTGGCCCGAGCTGACCCACGCCGAGTACATGGACACCTACGGTGACGACATCGAGGACCTCGGTGCGTACTACGACAACGCCAAGCTGACCATCGCGGTTCCGGAGTACTCCGAGCTGAACTCCATCGCCGACCTTGCGGGCAAGGGCGCGGAGTTCGACGGCAAGATCTACGGCATCGAGCCGGGCGCCGGCCTGACCGCCCAGACCCAGAAGATGATGCCCGAGTACGGCCTCGACTCGGAGTACGAGCTCGTGACCTCGTCGACCGCGGCCATGCTCACCGAGCTGAAGTCCGCGACCGACGCCGACGAGGAGATCGTCGTCACGCTGTGGCGTCCGTTCTGGGCCAACGACGCCTTCCCGCTGAAGGACCTCGAAGACCCGATGGGCGCCATGGGCGATGCCGAGGCACTGCACTTCCTCGGCACCAAGGGCTTCGCCGAGGAGTTCCCCGAGGCCGCAGAGCTGATCGAGCAGATCAAGCTCGATGATGAGCAGTACGGCGCTCTCGAGGACCTGGTCGTCAACGAGTATGGCGAGGGCAACGAGCCCGAGGCCATCGACGCATGGCTCGAGGAGTACGGCGACCAGTTCGACTGGACCGTCAGCTGACCTGACCTGTCCCCTCGGTCGTTGAGCGAAGACGACGGAGCCGGATAACCCCTCGGTCGTTGAACGAAGGCGACGGGGTCGGGTATCCCCTCGGTCGTTGAGCAAAGACGACGGGGTCGGGTATCCCCTCGGTCGTTGAGCGAAGACGACGGAGTCGACTGAGACGAAACGCGGTACCGATTCACGCATCGGTGCCGCGTTTCGTCTCGCTCGGCTTCGCCGGGCTCGCTCAACGACCGTCGGAGTCTCGCTCGGCTTCGCCGGGCTCGCTCAACGACCGTCGGAGTTCGCTCGGCTTCGCCGCGCTCGCTCGATGCCCGCCGCGCGAGTGGCTACTCCGGCTGCCACGCAACCCCCTCCGCATCAGCGAGGCCCGGGCATAGCCTGTCGCGATGGACGGGTTCGCGGCAGTCGACTTCGGTTTCGCGCGAGAGGTGCTGCAGCGCGGCATCGCCGCGCTGTTCCTCGTGGCCTTCGTCTCGTCGCTGAACCAGTTCCGCCCGCTGCTCGGCGAGCGCGGCCTGCTGCCGGCGCCGGCGCTGCTCGACTGGATCGCGGGCGACAGCATCCGGCGGCGGATGCTGCATCCGACCCTCTTCCTGCGCATCCGCTACACCGATCGTCGCCTCGCTGTGCTGTGCTGGGGCGGGATCGTGATCGCCGCGCTCGTGGTCATCGGCATCCCGCAGTGGGGGCCGCCGTGGGTGCCGATGCTGTGCTTCCTCGCTCTGTGGTTCGGGTACATGTCGATCGTCAGCATCGGTCAGACGTTCTACTCGTTCGGCTGGGAGATGCTGCTGCTCGAGGCGGGGTTCCTCGCCGCGTTCCTCGGATCGAACGGTCAGCCCACTCCCACCATCGTGATCGTGCTGTTCTGGTGGCTGCTGTTCCGGGTCGAGTTCGGCGCGGGCATGATCAAGATCCGCGGCGGCCGCGAATGGCGAGACCTGACCGCGCTGACCTACCACCACGAGACGCAGCCGATGCCGGGACCCCTGAGCCGGCAGGCTCATCTGCTGCCCCGCTGGTTTCACAGGGTCGAGGTCGTGGGCAACCACTTCGCGCAGCTCGTCGTGCCGTTCTTCGTGTTCCTGCCGCTTCTGTCGCTGTTCACGCCGGAGCCGAGCGGATGGGGAACAGCGGCCCAGGCCATCGGCGCGGTGGCGGGCCTGATCATGATCGCGACACAGGCCTGGCTCGTGGCGACGGGAAACTTCGCCTGGCTGAACTGGGTGACCATCGTCATCGCCTTCTCGGCGATCGGACTGCCGGGGGTGGGGGCGCCGGAGAGCTCGACGCAGACCTCACTGCCGTGGCTGGTGTCCGGCATCCCGCTGTACTGGGTGGTGATCACCGGAGGGATCGGACTGCTGTTCATCGCCGTGAGCTGGCCGGCGCTGCGGAACCTCTTCGCCAGACGTCAGATGATGAACGCGAGCTTCAACCGCTGGCAGCTCGCCAACGCCTACGGTGCCTTCGGAACGGTGACGAAGAAGCGGGTCGAGATCGTCGTCGAGGGGGCGGCCGATGACGACGGGCTGCTCTGGCGCGAATACGAGTTCAAGGGCAAACCCGGCGACGTGCGCAGGATCCCGCGGCAGTTCGCCCCGTACCACCTGCGCCTCGACTGGCTGATGTGGTTCCTGCCGTTGGGGCGCTCGCTCGACGACTGGTTCACGATGTTCCTGCTGCGCTTGTTGGAGGCGGATGCGCCGACCCTCGCGCTGTTGCGCACCGACCCGTTCGACGGCGAGGCGCCGCGCTGGGTGCGGGCGGTGTCGTACCGCTATCGGTTCGCGACCCGTGCGGAACGACGCGCGACCGGGGCGCGGTGGGTGCGCACGCGGCAGTCGGTCGTGCTCGGTCCGCTCGGGCTGCGGTGAGGGTGTCTTTGCGTCAGGTGAGGCAACACCGAGTGTTCCTCCCCACGGGTCGAGCGCGTGTGCCGTTCGTTATTCAGCACCATCCGCCCAGGAATGCGGCAGACGGCCCGGATCAGGAGCGATCCGGGCCGTCCGTGCTGAATTGCGAACGGTTCGAGGAGGTGGAGACGCGGGCGGGCGCGGCATCCGCCGTCAGCTGATCTTCTTGCGATAGGCGATGGCTGCGAACACGTAGGCCACGACCAGGATGCCGATGCACCAGGCGAGCGCCACCCAGATGTCGTCGCCCACCGGCTGCCCGGCGAAGAGCGACTGGATCGTGTTGACGATCGAGGTCACCGGCTGGTTCTCGGCGAACCAGCGCACCGGCCCCGGCATCGTGTCGGTCGGCACGAACGCCGAGCTGATGAACGGCAGGAAGATCAGCGGATACGAGAACGCGCTCGCACCGTCGACCGACTT
Source organism: uncultured Microbacterium sp. (assembly GCA_963518515.1). Classification (GTDB taxonomy): domain Bacteria; phylum Actinomycetota; class Actinomycetes; order Actinomycetales; family Microbacteriaceae; genus Microbacterium. Next base: position 210,862 of record CAUQIW010000003.1, on the reverse strand, counting down.
CGCGCTGAGGCCGGCGATGATGGCGAGCCAGGTGAGCGCGAGCGTGAAGAGCAGCAGGATGCCGATCACCGCGAGCCACGCGAGGGGTCCCGCGCCGGTGCGGAATCCCATCAGGAAGCCGACGCCGAAGATGATCGCGAGCGTGATGGCGTTGGCGACGAGCGAGGTGAGCACGTGCGCCCACAGCACGCTCGAGCGGGCGATCGGCATCGAGTGGAAGCGCTCGAAGATGCCGCTCTGCATGTCGGTGAAGAGACGAAAGGCCGTGTAGGCGATTCCTGAGGCGATCGCGATGAGCAGGATGCCGGGAAGCAGGTAGTTCACGTAGTTCTCGGCGCCCGTGCTCTGCCGCAGTGCCCCGCCGAAGACGTAGACGAACAGCAGCATCAGGGCGATCGGCGTGACTGCGGTGGTGATGATGGTGTCGGCGCTGCGGAAGATGTGCCGCATCGAACGACCGGTGAGAGTCGCGGTGTCGGCGACGAAGTGCGTGCTCACGCTGCCTGCTCCTTCGAGTTCCCGGTCCCTGAGCCGCCGTCGGCCCCTGAGTCTGCCGAAGGGCCTGAGCCGCCCTCGGTCTCTGAGCCTGTCGAAGGGCCCGAGCCGCCCTCGGTCCCTGAGCCGCCCTCGGTCCCTGAGCCGCCTTGGGTCCCTGAGCCTGTCGAAGGGCCGACCAGCGTGAGGAAGATCTCCTCCAGACTCGGCTGCTTCTCGACGTACTCGACCTTCGCTGGCGGCAGCAGGCGCTTCAGCTCGTCGAGCGTGCCGTTCGCGATGATCCGGCCTTCGTGGAGGATGGCGATGCGGTCAGCCAGGTGCTCCGCCTCATCGAGGTACTGCGTGGTGAGCAGCACGGTGGTGCCGGATCGGGCGAGCTGCGTGACCACGCCCCAGACCTCGAGCCGCGCTTCGGGGTCGAGCCCGGTGGTCGGCTCGTCGAGATAGATGACCTCGGGAGATCCGACCAGGCTCATGGCGATGTCCAGCCGTCGGCGCATGCCGCCCGAGTAGGTGCCGGCCTTGCGGCTTCCTGCCTCGGTCAGCCGGAAGGCTTCGAGCAGGCCGTCGGCCACCGCGCCCGCATCAGGCAGGTGGCGCAGCCTCGCGACGAGAACGAGGTTCTCGCGCCCGGTGAGGATCTCGTCGACCGCGGCGAACTGCCCGGTCAGGCTGATGCGCTCCCGCACCGCGAGGGGGTCTGCCGAGACGTCGAACCCCTGCACGACGGCGGTTCCGGCATCCGACTTCAGCAGCGTCGAGAGGATGCGGACCATCGTGGTCTTGCCCGCGCCGTTGGAGCCGAGCAGCGCAAGGATCGTCCCCTTCTCGACCTCGAAGTCGATGCCGCGCAGCACGGCGAGGTCGCCGTACGACTTCTCGATGCCGCGGACGGCGATGGCCGGGGCGCTCATGATTGCTCGCCCTCTCGGGTCGCGTCGTCGACGGCCTTGATGAGCCGGGCGCGCTCCTTGTCGATCCACTGCGTCCCGCCGTAGGCCTGAGCGTAGGTCTCGGCGAACTCGACGGCGTCGTCGCCGACGATGTCGCGCAACGGTGTGCCGTCGACGGCGGCCCGCTCCCAGAGATCGGCGAGGTCGAGGAACATCTGCACGAGGGTGTCGCCGTCGGTGATGCCTCCGTAGTACATCGAGTAGCGGTGCTGGGCGGTCGCGACCGTGCGGTACGGCTCGGGCAGTGCCTCGATGCGCTTCTTCGCCTCGCGATACTGCTTCTTCTGCTCGAGCGACCCGGTGAGCGCTTCGATCCATTTGGCGGCCATGTCAGTTCTCCTTGTCGGTGGTACTCGAGGTGGTGGTGTTCTGTGCGTCGGTCGTGCTGTCCGAGGTGGCGTGTGCCCGGTTCGGATGCAGGTGCTCGATCCGCTGTCGGAGGACGCCCCAGGTGTCCCAGAACTCCGCGAGCTCGCGGGTGCCGGTGGCGTTCAGGGAGTACACCTTGCGTGGCGGGCCCTTCTCGCTCGGCACCTTCTCGACGTCGACGAGTTTCTTCTGCTCGACGCGCACGAGCAGCGCGTAGACGGTGCCCTCGGCGATGTCGGTGAATCCGTGATCGCGCAGGCGGGCGGTGATCTCGTATCCATAGGCGGGCTGCTCGGCGAGCAGAGTCAGCACGACGCCCTCCAGGGTGCCCTTGAGCATCTCGGTCATCTGCTTGCCCATGAAGTTCCGCCCTTCGATTCAGTACTCAGCGTTACCGGGTACCGGTAGACAGTATCACCGAGTACCGGTACTTAGCAAGACTGAATACCGATCTTCTGCGGAGGTGCGCCGCGATGGCCGTCGGTACTCAGCACGAACCGGCGGGGAACGCGACGAACGGCCCGGATCAGGTGCGATCCGGGCCGTCTGTGCTGAAGTGCGAACGCGTCGCGGGGGTGAGGACTCAGGCGCGCGCGGCGCGCACCCGTGCTTCGAGCAGCGGAAGGGTGCGTGAGAGCGCAGGACGGATGCCGAGCACTGCCGCCAGCTCGAGCGCGAGCGCCGCGTGGCCGTCGGCGTTCGGGTGGAACGGGTCGCTCATCAGGCCCCACGGCACTTCTCCCGCGCCGTACTCGGCGAACCGCGCGAGCTGGTCGACGACGATGACGTCATCCGTGCGGGCGATGGCGTGCACGGATGCCGCGAACTCCGCGATGCGCTCGCGTCCTGGGGCATTGGGGATGTCGATCGACGGCGGCGTCTGCAGAACCGGGATCACACCCATGGCGCGCAGGCGGTCGACGAACACGCGCAGCGTCGATGCGAACGCCTCGGGAGAGACCGTGTCGCGGTCGGGCCCCGTCGCCATGTCGTTGGTGCCGATCATGAGGATCACCACGTCGGGCTGCCACGTGGCGACGCGCCTGTCCCAGTCGTCGAGGATGTCGACCAGGCGGTGGCCGCTGATGGCCGAGTTGATGAGGATGTCCCGCGAGCGGCCGAGCTCACCGCGGATGAGTTCATGAAGGTGCTCGGGGTAACTGCGCTCGCCGTGGGTGTGGCGGAGTCCGTGCGTGATCGAGTCGCCGGTGATGACCCAGTTCAGCGGATCGGGACGAAGCATCGCCTCGCTCAGATCGCGGAGATCGGATTCGGCGGATGCGGGGAGTTCGGCGTTCGACACGCCCTAGATCCTAGCGCCGCGGTCGGCTCGGTCCCCAGCGCCCACCCTGTACGTTCCCGTCGACCCGGTATGAACCGGGCGTCAACGCGTGGGTGGGTCGACGGCGACGTACAGGGTCGACGTGCGCGCCGGCGAGCACCCCACCCCGGCGAGCGCCCCACCTCCGGCGAGCACGGCCGGCCAGCGCCGCCCCTCAGAGCCACTTCTTATAGCGGAACACCCCATACAGCGCGACCGCGAAGGTGACCATCGCCCCGATCGCGAGCGGATACCCGAACGCCCAGTTCAGCTCGGGCATGACCTCGAAGTTCATGCCGTAGACCGTGCCGACGAGGGTGGGCGCGAAGATGATCGCCGCCCACGAGGAGATCTTCTTGATCTCGTCGTTCTGCGCGAGGCCCGCCTCGGACTGACGCCGCGCGACCAGCGCCGACTGCACGGTCAGGGCGTTCTCGAGGATCGCCCGGAACGAGTCGACGCGCTCGTTCACGCGGATGACGTGATCGAGCACGTCGCGCAGCGACCGCTGCAGCTCCTCGTCGATGCGGTACTTGTCCGAACCGCGACGCAGCCACTGCAGCATCCCGGCGAGCGGATGCACCGCCCGCTGGAAGTTGATGACCTCGCGCGAGAGCTCGTAGATGCGGCGTGAGAGGGCGTCGTCGTCGCTGTCGCCGAAGAGCTGGTCCTCGATCTCGTCGATGTCGTTCTCGAGACCGGCGACGATCGGCTCGTACTCGTCGACCACCTCGTCGAGGATCGCGTGAAGCACCGCCTCCGGGCCCATGGCGAGCAGGTCGGGGTTCGCCTCCATGCGACGGCGCACGGCGGAGAGGTTCGGCGACTCGGCGTGCCGGATCGTCACCACGAAGTCGGGTCCGATGAACAGGTGCAGTTCGCCGAACTCGATCGACTCCTGCTCATCGCGGTAGCGCGCGGGTCGCAGCACGGCGAAGAGCGTGTCGCCGTAGCGCTCGACCTTCGAGCGCTGATGTCCCGAGAGCGCGTCCTCGACGGCGAGCGGATGCAGGTCGAACTCACGCGCGAGCGACGCGACCTCCTGCGCGCTCGGCCGGTAGAGGCCGATCCAGGCGAGGCCGCCGAGTTCGCTGAGGGTCCGCGACGTCTCGTCGAGGTTGAGCAGGGTCTCGACGCGACGTCCGTGGACGTACACGCCGTTGTCGATGAGGGCCATGAGCTGGCTCCGTTCTCGCAGGCGCGCACCGATCAGAGCGGTGCGCAGGATTCGTCAGAGGGCGGAAGACGCCGCCGACGGCTGCGGAGCAAGACTGGCGGCTGCGGAGCGGATGCTCAACGCAGGGATGCAGTCAGACGCGACGCAACGAGGGCGGCGTCGCAACTATCACCGGACATCGCCATCACCACCTTTCGCGCACTCGCGGGCTTGAGCCCGAAGAGAGAGCATACTCCTGGATCCTGGGCGGGGCGCCTGCAGGGCGGGGGCGGGTGCGGTGGCCGGCGTTGGGGCAGGGTCTGGGGTTGGGTCGGCGGAGCCAGGATGCGGGTGAACCAGGATGCGGGTGAGCCCCGGCATCCACTGGCGAGAGCCGTATCCGCTGGCAAGACCCGGGTGCGCTCGCGAGACCTGCGCTCGTCGCGAGACCTGTATCCGCTTGCGAGACCCCTGTCCGCTCGCGAGACCCCTGCGGACGAGGAGGGTCTCGCGAGGAAACCAGGGTCTGGCATGGGGCGCTCGCGAAATGCGCATCCGACCGCGAGACCCATGCGCACGGCGCGGGTCTCGCGAGGAAAACAGAACCTGGCGAGTGACGCGCCCCCGCGATCGCGGCGCCGCCGCTAGCGAACGAAAGTGCCCGTCAGGCCGAGGGGATGCCGACGAGTTCGGCGCTCTTCTGCCACAGCGCCTCGGCGAGGGCGGCATCCTCGATGCGCGGATTGACTCGACGGGTGAGCACCCGCTCGTCGTAGTAGGCGCCCGACGTCCAGGTCTCGTCGGGTGTGCCCTCGATGAACCAGCTCAGGGTGCTTCCGCCCTTCTCGCTGCTGATCAGCATGAGGTGCTTGAGCGGAGTGCGATAGATCAGGCGCATGATCGTGCTCGAGTCCGAGGCGAAGTTCGTCTGCACCGTGCCCGGGTGGAAGGCCACCGAACTCAGACCCTCGCCGTGGAACTTGGCGTGCAGGCTCTTGGTGAAGAGCACGTTGGCGAGCTTCGCGTCGCCGTAGGCCCTGTTCGCGCTGAAATGCTGCTCGTTGTCGAGGTCGTCGATGTCGATGCGTCCGAACAGGCGGTGCGCGACGCTCGACGTGTTGATGATCGCCGCGTGCCCCGCGCGCAGCTCGGGCAGCAGCAGGTTCGTCAGCAGGAACGGAGCGAGGTGATTGACCTGGATCGTCTTCTCGTACCCGTCGACGGTCGGGGTGCGGTCGCCGAAGATCCCTCCGGCGTTGTTCGCGAGCACGTGGATGCCCTCGTCGCCGACGGCGGCCGAGATCTTGCCAGCCAGCTCGCGCACGTCATCGAGTCGCGTGAAGTCGGCGGTGAACCACTCGGCTCCGGTGTCGGTGGCGACGGCGCGGGTCTTCTCGACCGACCGTCCGACGAGGATGAGGCGGTGTCCGGCGGCGGCGAGCTGGCGGGCCGAGGCCGCGCCGATGCCGTCGGAGGCTCCGGTGAGGACGATCGTCTGAGTGGTCATGCGGCTTCCTCCGTCGAAGGCAGGGCAGTCGCAGCCTCTGCGACCCGGCTGTGCGCGACGTACACCGTATTGGACGAGATTCCACCGGTGACGGCGTTCGGGAAGTCGACGACGTGGGCGACGGCATCGTCGAACACCGCGTGCATCTCCCGCATGAAGTCGTCGTCGGGCGGATCGTCCGACCACAGCGCGAAGACACCACCGGCGGCGAGGTGCCGGTCGAGTGCTCGCAAGCCGGCCGCCGAATAGAGGTCGCCGTGCGTGGGGTCGAGTTGGTGGCGGGGCGAGTGGTCGACGTCCAGCAGGATCGCGGAGTATCCGCGCTGGTCATCCCGAGGCGCGGAGCGCACCAGTGCGAAGAAGTCGTCTTCGACCAGCTCCGTGCGGGGGTCTTCGACGAGCTCCGCCGATACGGGCAGCAGCATCCGACGGTGCCAGCCGATGACCGCGCCCAGCCGATCGACGACGGTGAGAGACGTCACGCGGGGATCGCGCAGTGCCGCCACGGCCGTGTATCCGAGTCCGAGTCCGCCCACCAGCACCGAGAGGTCCTCACCGACGACAGCGGCCAGGCCCAGATTCGAGAGCTCCTCCTCCGCCACCGTGAACAGGCTCGACATCAGGTACTCATCGCCGAGCTTGACCTCGTAGATCTCCTGGCCGACGGCGGCCTCGGTGCGGCGGCGCAGTGTCAGCTCGCCGATCGGGGTCTCCTGCCAGTCGAGCTCTTCGAATCTCGAGATCATCGAGGGCTCTCTCCGTCGTCGTTCGCGCTGGTGGGAAGGGGAGCGGATGCCTCGGGGCCGGTCGGGGGCGCGGGCGTCGACGTGGGCAGGACGATCCTCTCGGGCTCCGGGGTGTTCTCGGGCTTCGGGGTGTGTCCAGGCTCCGGGGTGCGCGCGTCGGATGCGGAGGGGAGCTCGCGGGCGACCTGCTTCTCGAGCACCTCCACGGCCTCGTCACTCAGCAGGATCAGGCCTTCGAGCTCGTCGCGCACCCTCTTGTAGGCGATGTTGCGCTCAGCCTGGGTCGCCGATTCATCGATCGCGACCTTGAGCAGTTGCTGCGCGCGGTCGAGGCGCTTGCGCTCGGGTTCGGTGAAGGTCGAGTCGCGCAGGCGCCGCGCATCCCGCTCCGCGATCTCGAAGGCCACCGCGTATGCGCCGACGGCGTCGAGGTACTCCGTGACCTGATGCTCGGAGACAGAGGTGTCGGCGGATGCCGGGCGTAGGGCGTCCGCCGTCTTCTTCGCCCGCAGGAAGGCGGCGACCAGGGGCTGCCGACCGTCGCTCATGGCCGGGAAGGCGATGAGCTTCGCGACGTCGAGCTCATAGTCGAGCCAGCGTGCGGTGATCTCGTCGTGCTCGGCGAAGAGCCGTTCCAGCAGAGCGTTCGGGGCGATGGATGCCGTCGTATCGACGACCGTCGGCGCGCGTCGAGGGAGTCCCCGTGCTTCGAGCTGAGCCGTCTTGATCTCTGCCTTGAGGCGCAGAGTCTCCAGTCGGCGTTCGTGGCGGCGCTTCGAGTTGCGCTCGAACGCCTTGGCCGTTCCGCCGGCCATTCCCATGATCGGGAAGATGAGCCACCAGAAGCTGCCCGCCCACTGCCAGAACTCTTGCATGATGTGCTCAGCCTAGTTCTCGCGGGGGTTGACGCGCGGTTCTCGCGCTCTGCATCCAGGCGGGAGGCCGGCAGGGCTGCGGATGCTGCATCCTGGATCGCCCGGGCGCAGTCTCGCATCCCGCCCCCCGCCTGTCGTGAACCGTGAGCGGAGCACAGCTTCGGATCTTCCGGGCGGCGCGCCGGGATAGAGGCCTATGTCTCGGCGTGGCGAGACCGTGGGTCCGAAGCCGTGCCCGGACACGGGCGTGGGTGCTCCCGAAGTCGTGCCCGAAGGTCTGCACGTGGGCGCTCCCGAAGCCGTGATTGTGGGCCCACGCCGGGGTGCTCCGGAACCGTGCCCGCTAACCTGTGCGCATGATCATCGACCACTTCCCGCGTGACCTGCTGATGACAGGCGCGATCTTCGGGATCGCGACCTTCATGTGGGCGGGGTGGGCGCAGGAGCGACCACCGAAGCACTGGATCTGGCGGGTGATCCTCGGGGTGCTGAGCCTCGCCGGGGCTGCGCTCGCCGGAATCAGCCTGCCCGCCGCGATCCGCAACTGGTCGGAACCCACGGCGATCACCTGGGGTGGCACCGCGTCGACCTGGTACGTGGTCGTGTTCTGGGTCGAGGTCGTCGTGATGGTGGCGCTGTCGATCTGGGCCCGTCGTCGCAGGCGTACAGATCTGATTGCACCGCTGATTCTCGCGGTCGTCGGCATCCACTTCATCCCGTTGGCCTGGGTCTTCGCGCAGCCGATCCTCGCGGTGGCCGGCGTGCTGATGGCTATCGTCGCGGTCGTCGCGGCGCTGGTGCCCGAAAAGGTCGCCGCCCGGAGCTTCTGGTGCGGCATCATCGCGGCGCCCATCCTGCTCGGTGTCGGCACCGCCTGCACGATCATCGCCTTCGGCGTGCTCTGACGCGCCCCGCGCTCGGCCCGCACTGCCCCGCACCGCTCCGCGCTCGGCCCGGGCTGCGCGACGAGGCAGCGCGGCGGTATCACGGGCCGATGCTGCGCGGCCGTACTACGGGCCTAGGCCGCGCGGCGCCTCCAGGGCTGCACCCGGGCTCCGCGCTCGTCCTCCACAACTCCGGAGATTCGGACATTCGGCCAGAGCGCCCCGTGGGGATTGCCGTGATCACGCGGTCGCTCAGATGTACCAGCCCGGATCTCCGGAGTTATGGCACGCGCTCGCAGTCGCACTGGGCTGCGGCGGTAACCGCGACTGAGCCGTGGCCGGCGCCGGAAATACCGTCGGCAACGGACAACCGCCCGCAGTCGAGCCGAAACCCAGCCGGACTCAGAGGCCGAGTTTCTCCGCGCAGGTGACGCAGTGCGTGGCGAAGGGGCGGACGTCGAGGCGCCCGCTCGCGATCGGCTGGCCGCAGTTCGCGCAGATGCCGTAGGTACCGGCCTCCACACGGACGAGCGCGTCGTCGATCTGCTGCAATTCGGATGCGGCGGCCTCGGCGAGCCCGGTCAGGCGTGACCACTCCGACGAGAGCGTGACGCCTTCGGGATCGTGTTCATCATCGTCGTTCGAGCCCTCCCTGTCGTGCTTCAGCTCGGCCAGCGTCTTCTCGGTCGACGCGACCCGCTGTGCCGCAAGAGTGTGCAGCCGTTCGAGGAGAGCACGAGCATCCGACGTCATCCGCATACTCTAAGCCGCACGTCCGACAGCGGGCACGATCACGGCTTCGGATGTCGCAGCCAGCGGTGCCGCTCAGTCCTTGAGGTCGCGGCGCAGCAGCGGGCGGCCCTCGTTCGCGGCGGCGGCGGTCGAGTCCGCGGACGAAGCGTCTCCCGAGGGTGCGGTCGCGGAGCGCTGCCCCGATTCAGACCTGGACTCCGACGCGGACGCCACCGGCACGGCGTCGAGCCGCGCGCCGGGGTGGTCGCGCTCGAGGGCAGCGCCCTCCATGTCGACGTTCGGCAGGATGCGGTCGAGCCAGCGTGGCAGCCACCACGCCGACCGTCCGAGCAGGTGCATGAGCGCCGGCATCAGAAGCATCCGCACGACGAAGGCGTCGAGCAGCACGCCGAAGGCGAGCCCGAATCCGATTGATCGGATGATCGTCGACTCCGAGAAGATGAATCCGCCGAAGACCGAGATCATGATGAGCGCCGCGGCGATCACGACCGATCGTCCGGCGCGGAAGCCCTGCGCGACCGCGTCGCGCGCCGTCGCTCCGTGCACGTAGGCCTCGCGCATGCCGGAGGCGAGGAACAGCTGATAGTCCATCGCTAGTCCGAACAGGATTCCGACGAGGATCACGGGCAGGAAGCTCAGGATGGGCCCTGTGCTGTGCAGTCCGATGATCTCCGCTCCCCAGCCGAACTGAAACACCGCGACGATGAGGCCGTACGTCGCGAACAGTGAGAGTACGAACCCACCGGTGGCGATGAGCGGCACCAGCAGCGAGCGGAACACGACGATCATGATCAGCAGCGAGAGTCCGACGACGACCACGAGGTAAAGCGGCAGCACGGCTGCCAGGGCCTCGGAGATGTCGATGTTGGTCGCCGCCTGGCCCGCGACGCCGAGCGTGATGCCCCCGTCGAGCTGCGGCAGCGAGCGGATGTCCTGCACGAGGTGCTCGGTCGACGCGCTGTTCGGACCCTCGGCGGGAAGGACCTGGAATGCCAGCAGGGTGGTGTCGTCGGATGCCGCGATGGGCGCGACGGCGACGACATCGTCGAGGTCGGAGAGCGCCTGGGCGACATCGACCTGGGTCGCGAGCAGGTCGTCGTCGCTGACCCCGTCGTCGACGGTCGCGGTGACCAGCAGGGGGCCGTTCGCGCCTTCGCCGAACTGGTCGTCGACCACGTGGAACGCGCGGTAGCTGGTGGAGTCGGAGGGCTCGCTCGCACCGTCGGGGAGTCCGAGTCGCATCGACATCGACGGGATGGCGATGATCAGCAGCGCCACGATGCTCACGAGCGCGGTCGTGACCGCGCGCAGCGTCGACATCTGTCTCACCGGCTTGCCTGCGGCGTGCGGCTGACCGATGGTCGTGCGGGCCCTGCCGCTGAGCAGTCGCGTGCCGACGAGGCCGAGGATTGCGGGTGCCAGAGTGATCGCGACGAGCACGGCGACGGCGACGCAGACCGCGCCGACCGTGCCCATCAGTCCGAGGAACGGCACACCCGTGATGTTGAGTGCGAGCAGCGCCACGATGACCGTGGCCCCGGCGAAGACGACAGCCGTGCCGGAGGTTCCGGTGGCGAGGCCGATCGACTCGCGCACGGGCACGCCGTTGAGCAGCTGCTTGCGATGCCTGTTGACGATGAAGAGCGAGTAGTCGATGCCGACGGCGAGGCCGAGCATGACTCCCAGCACCGGCGTGACCGACGCCATGTCGACGACGCCGGAGAAGGCCAGGGATGCGGTGACGCCGACGCCGACGCCGACGACCGCGGTCACGATCGGCAGTGCGGCGGCGATGAGCGAACCGAGCATCACGATCAGCACAACGGCGGCGAACGCCAGACCGACCGCCTCGCCGACGCCGAAGATCTCGGGCACGCCCTGCGCGATGTCGGTGCCGAAGTCGACCTCGACGCCGTCGATCGGGGAGGACTGGAAGTGATCGATCGCGCCCTGCTTGACCTCTTCCGACAGCTCGAGCCGGGGGTCCTCGAAGGAAATGTTGACGATCGCCGTCGATCCGTCTTCGGACACGACGCCGATGCCGTTCGCGAGGTCGAGAAGCGTGGATCCGAGTTCGGCCTGCTCCGCGCCCTGATCGAGGTCTGCGCGGGAGTCGTCGAGAGTCTTCTGCTGTGCGTCGAGTTCGGCGGCCTGCGCTTCGAGCGCCTGGATCTGCGAGTCGAGTGCGCCGAGCTGTTCGGCGGGTGCGCCTGCCGCCTCAGCCTGAGAGCGAGCGGTGGTCAGCTGGTCGAGCCCGCCCTGAAGCTGGCTGCGTCCCTCGTCGAGCTGCGCCTGCCCGGCGTCGAGCTGGGCTCGTCCGTCGGTGATCTGCTTCTCGCCGTCTGCCAGCTCCTGAGCCTGAGCGGCCTGCTGCTGCTGCGCGTCGAACGGATCGATCACGCTCGCGACACCGTCGAGGTCTTCGCCGCTGACGGCCAGATCGGAGATCGCCTGCTTCTGCTCATCGGTGAAGGCGGAGCCGTCATCGGTGCGGTAGACCACCGTGCCGGTGCCGCCCGCAGTGTCGGGCAGCTTCTCGGCGAGCTGATCGGTCACCGCGCCGGAGGCGGTGCCCGGGATGTCGAAGCTGTTGCTCAGCGTGCCGCTCAGCGTCAGGAACGCGGCGACTCCGAGGCCGAGGATCACGACCCAGGAGATGATCACCGTCCACGCCTTGCGCGCAGCGAAAGAACCCAAGCGGAACAGCAGTGAAGCCAAGATCATCTCCTTCAGACCAATTGATCATACGGTGCGTATCGTCTAGGGCTCTGTGGTTATCCTGAACGGGTGGTGAATGAGCATCGAAGCGGTCCCGTACGCAGCGCCGCTGCGCGCGAGGCGATCCTCGATGCGACGGCGCGGCTGTTCCATAATCAGGGCTACGACAGGCTGACGATCGAGGGGATTGCCAAAGAGGCCGGCGTAGGCAAGCAGACGATCTACCGATGGTGGCCCTCGCGCGGCGCGCTGATCGGCGAGTGCCTCGCCGAAGGACGGCTGATCCCCGTGGACTTCGTCGTGCCAGACACCGGCGAACTCTCGGCCGACGTCGAGACCTGGCTGCGCAGCGTTCTCTCGATCCTCGATGCGCCTGAAGGCGGCGCTCTGCTCCGTTCGCTCGTCGCGGCCGCGACGGAGGATGCCGGAGTCGGTGCGCACCTGGGCGAGAGCCTCGGGGTGGAGAAGTATCTCGGTGAGCGGCTTCGCGGCGGCATCCGAGACGGCCAGCTGGTGGAAGGTGCTCCCGTGGAGCAGATCGGCCGCGCGATCCTGGGGGCGATCATCGTCGAGTCGCTGGGGCGCGAGGCGCACGATCCCGGCTCGATCGTGCACCTGACGAATTATCTGTTCGACCCCCGCCCTGCGTCATAACGGCGCTTCCCGCCTCACCGCGCGAGCCCACGTCCGGAGTCCATCGACCGTTCGCCCGTCTGCGCGTCCCGGCCCGAGCGGTGACCGTGCGTGAAGGAACCGACGTCGGCGCCGTGACGGCGACGGGCGGGTCTGGTCGCGAGTCGGTCGACCGTCGCATCCACACGATCGCGTCGTGAACTGAGCACGAGCTCGGTGCCGCTGCCGGACTCGTCGATGATGCGCTGCCGATTCTCCTGGATACGACTCGCGGCTCCCGCGGCGAATCCGCGGAGGAAGCCGCTGCGCGCCCGCAGCTTCACTCCTTCGCGGTGCCCCTGGTAGAGATGACGATGCTCGGCCCACCACGAGCGCATCGCCACCATCGCCTGAACCTCGAGGCTCGCTGCGAGCGTCATCGCCTGCCGCACATCCGACGAGTAGCCCACGAGGTACAGGAGCGAGTGACCGGGGGAGTCGGAGACCATGGGACGTACGACCCCGAGTGCGCCGGCCACGCCGATGCCGATCTCGCGCAGATCACGCGAGTAGACGCCGCTGAACAGCATCCGCTCGGTGACGATCTGCTCCTGAGTCTGGCCCAACCGACCACGGCGCTCGTCGATCTGCGCCTGCTCTATGCCGTACTTCACGATCAGGCGCTCGGCGTGCTCGGTGAGCGCCTCGGCCTCTTCAGGCGTGGTGCTCTCGGCCTTCGCCAGCAGCTTGGCGATGAGGTCGAGTTTCGCTTCGGTCATGGCAGCTCCTCGGATCGGTGATGCCGTGATCCTTCGCCGGGCCGCCTACATTCCGACCCGTCATCGTGAAGGTTGGGGATGATCCCGATTCCTGGCCCGCAGTGCAGAAGAACTCGCCCGTAGTCGACCGGTCATAACTTCGGACCCGACGGAGGACACGCCGTCGAGAACGCCCGTTTCACCGGGATGTCGGCCGCTCACTCCGAAGCCGTGCCCGAAGGGGAGACGGCGCACCAACATGCCGAGTCCGAGACCGACGACAGCCGCCGGGAAGGGCTCTCAGCCGAGGATCAGCGTGATCACGGTGGCACCGCCGCCACCGAGGATGAGCGCGACGATGACGGTCCATGCGACGATGCGCAGCCGGCGGCTGCGGCGCTCGCCGAGGTCGCCGTAGTCGTCGTCGGGCCGGCTGAGCTCACTCATGCGTTTCGTCTCGCTTCGCTCGCTCAACGACCGGCTCATGCGTTTCGTCTCGCTGCGCTCGCTGTACGACCGGCGGGTGCGTTTCGTCTCGCTGCGCTCGCTCAACGACCGACTCGGTCACCTCAGCCATGCGCTCGCTCACCGAACCGCGGCCGGCTCGGCGACGGTCGGGCCGAAGGCGGCGGGCAGGGTGGCCTGCGAACGCTCGCGCAGCTCGGCGACGGAGATCGTGAAGACGTCCTGCACCTCGAGCTTCGCGCCCTCGTTGTCCGTCACGCCGATGCGCATCACCGGGTAGTTGCGACCCTCGCAGAGTCCGCGGAACTTCACGTCGTCCTCACGCGGCACCGTCACGATGACGCGGCCCGTCGACTCGGAGAAGAGGGCGGATGCGGCATCCACTCCGTCGCGCTCGATGATCTCGTTCAGCCAGACGCGTGCGCCCACCCCGAAGCGCGAGACTCCCTCGGCGAGGGCCTGGCCGAGGCCACCCTCGGAGAGGTCGTGCGCCGACGAGATCAGCCATTCGTCGCGAGCGGCCGAGAGCAGTCCGGCGAGGCGCTTCTCACCGGCGAGGTCGACCTTCGGAGGCAGCCCGCCGAGGTGATCGTGCACCACGTCGGCCCACGCCGAGCCCGAGAGCTCGGTCGAGGTGGTGCCGAGCAGGTAGATGTTCTGACCCTCGTCCTGCCATCCCGAGGGGATGCGGCGCGAGACGTCGTCGATGATGCCGAGCACGCCGACCAGAGGCGTCGGGTGGATCGGCACGTCGCCGGTCTGGTTGTAGAACGAGACGTTGCCGCCGGTGACCGGGGTGCCGAGCTCGTAGCATCCGTCGGCGAGACCGTCGACGGTCTGCCCGAACTGCCACATGACCTCGGGGTTCTCGGGGGATCCGAAGTTCAGGCAATCGGTGATGGCCGTCGGCACGGCACCGGTGACGGCGACGTTGCGGTACGCCTCGGCGAGGGCGAGCTGCGCACCGGCATACGGGTCGAGCTGGCAGTAGCGGCCGTTGGCGTCGGTCGAGATCGCGAAGCCGAGTCCCGACTCCTCGTCGACCCGGATCATGCCGGCGTCGTCGGGGAACGCGAGGGCCGTGTTGCCGAGCACGTAGTAGTCGTACTGGTTGGTGAGCCAGCGAGTGTCGGCGAGGTTCGGCGACGCCACGAGCGCGAGGAACTGCTCCTTGAGCGTCTCGGGGTCGTTCGACCGGGGCAGGTTCTCGGCGGCATCCGCCTGCAGTGCGTCGATCCAGGTCGGGTACGCGACCGGGCGATCGTAGACCGGGCCGTCGACCGCGACGGTCGAGGGGTCGACGTCGACGATGCGCTCGCCCTGCCAGTCGATGATGAGGCGTCCGTCTCCGGTGACCTCGCCGAGGACCGAGGTCTCGACGTCCCACTTCTCGACGACCGCGAGGAACGCGTCGAGCTTCTCGGGCGCGACGATCGCCATCATGCGCTCCTGCGACTCCGACATGAGGATCTCCTCGGCCGTGAGCGAGGGGTCGCGCAGCAGCACGTTGTCGAGCGACACCTTCATACCGCTGTTGCCGTTGGCCGCGAGCTCGCTGGTCGCGCAGGAGATTCCCGCGGCACCGAGGTCCTGGATGGCCTCGACGAGCTCGTCGCGGTACAGCTCGAGGCAGCACTCGATGAGCACCTTCTCGGCGAAGGGGTCGCCCACCTGCACCGCGGGGCGCTTGGTCGGGCCGGTGGAGTCGAACGAGTCGGATGCCAGGATGCTGGCGCCGCCGATGCCATCGCCACCCGTGCGGGCGCCGAACAGCACGACCTTGTTGCCGACGCCGGTGGCGTTGGCCAGCTTGAGGTCCTCGTGGCGGAGAACACCGACCGCGAGCGCGTTGACGAGGGGGTTCGCCTGGTACACCGAGTCGAACACCGTCTCGCCGCCGATGTTGGGCAGTCCGAGGCAGTTGCCGTAGAAGCTGATGCCGCTGGTGACGCCGTGCACGACGCGAGCCGTGTCAGGGTGGTCGATCGCGCCGAAGCGCAGGGCGTCCATGACCGCGACCGGACGTGCGCCCATCGATATGATGTCGCGCACGATGCCGCCGACACCGGTCGCCGCACCCTGGAAGGGCTCGATGAAGCTCGGGTGGTTATGGCTCTCAGCCTTGAAGGTGACGGCCCAGCCCTCGCCGACGTCGATGACGCCCGCGTTCTGGCCCATGCCGACCATGAGGCGTTCCTTCATCTCGTCCGAGACCTTCTGGCCGAAGCGGCGCAGGTAGTTCTTGCTGCTCTTGTACGAGCAGTGCTCCGACCACATGACCGAGTACATGGCCAGCTCGCCGGAGGTGGGGCGCCGCCCCAGGATCTCCTTGATGCGGGCGTACTCGTCGTCCTTGAGGCCCAGCGCCGCGTAGGGCTGTTCCTTCTCCGGAGTCGCGGTGGCGTTCTCGACGGAGTCGGGGACGTGCTTGTGGGCAGATGCAGGGGCGGTGGTCACGCGCACTCCTAGATGAGGGGCCGGCGGGGCATGGCCAGTCTACCGGGGGATGTCGGGGGCGATCCGCGTGGGGTCAGGGCGCTGCATGCGGGGTCGGGGGCGGCGCTTCGGCATCCGTGGTCGGGGTTGCGCTCCTGCATCCCGTGCCGGGACAAAAGCGCTCCTGCTTCTCGGTGAGTGGTCGATAGAGCGCCGCTTCCGGGGCAGAGAGGAGCTCTATCGACCCCGCACGCAAGGCGCAAGGCGCAATGCGAAGGGCAGGAGGGCGAAGGCAGGGGCGGGGGTGGATGCGCAGGGTCAGGCCGAGGATGCGGCGGCGAAGCGCCCCGCGAGCATGTCCGCGGCCTCGGCGAGAGCGGGCGGCCCGATGATGGTGAACGGGGCGTCGAACCGCGCGAGTGAGGCGAGGATGCCGACCCACGACCACGATCCGACGGCGACCACGCACGACCGGTCATCCACCGGTTCGACGGTGCCGTCGGCGCCGATCCATGGAGCGACCTCCTCTGCGGGCAGTTCGATGCGCACCTCTCCGATGCACGGCCAGCGGTCGACGGCATCCGACCCCTTCGCCCTCGCCGCGAGGTACGTCTGCACGTCGTCCGCGGGAAGCGGGCGGGCAGTGAAGGCGGGCCCGGTCGGGATGCGCGGCCGCAGGCGATCGAGGCGGAACGTGCGCCAGTCGTCGGCGTCGAGATCCCACGCGAGCAGATACCAGCGCCCTTCGCGGGCGGCGACGGCGTGCGGTTCGGTGCGCCGAGGCATCCGGTCGTCGGTGGCATCGCCGTAGTCGAAGCGCAGGATCTTCCGATCGCGCACGGCGGCGCTGACGGCTTCCAGCACGGCGGCATCGACCTTGACGGTGTTCTCGGCCCCCGAGAAGCGGATGCCGTCGACCCGGTGCCGCAGGCGCGAGGGCATCACCTGGCGCACCGTCGCGAGCGCGCGAGCAGCTCCCTCATCGATGTCGATTCCGCTCGACGCCGCACTCTGCAGCGCGACGGCGATGGCGACCGCCTGCTCGTCATCGAACAGCAGGGGTGGGAGTTCCGAGCCGGCGGCGAGGCGGTACCCGCCGTCGGGACCCTTGATCGCAGTGATGCGGTATCCGAGCTCACGCAGACGATCGATGTCGCGTCGCACGGTGCGCGGGGTGACGTCCAGGCGGTCGGCGAGCACCGCGCCCGGCCAGTCCCGCTGAGTCTGCAGCAGAGAGAGGAGAGCGAGCATTCGCGAGGAGCTGCCCGACATGCCATCCATCCTGCCCCAAGTAGAGGACCGGATCTGACCTCTTCTGGTGTGATCGTTGTCTTCGACGGCGCATCCGCCGATCACCCCGACGAACGAGGAGATCTCATGACCATCGCAACGACCACTCACCTGAACTTTCGCGGGACCGCCCGGCAGGCGCTGGAGTTCTACCGGTCGGTCTTCGGCGGGCAGGTGACGCTCGCGACCTACTCCGACTTCGGCATGCCGGCCGGAGTCCCCGGCGCCGACAAGGTCGTGTTCGGCCAGGTCGAGAACGCCGAGGGCTTCCGGCTCATGGCCTATGACGTTCCCGGTGCCGAGGCCGACTCGACGGCGATCGCGGGATCGACGACGCGCGAGAGCGGAGCCACCGTCACGGACCGCACCTTCTTCCAGTCGCTGCGAGCCGACTCGCTCGACGAGCTCACCGGCTACTGGGATGCTCTCGCCGACGGAGCTTCGGTCGTCGAGCCGCTCGCCGCATCGGCATGGTCGCCCGGGTTCGGCATGCTCACCGACCGCTTCGGAGTGACGTGGGTTCTCGACGTGAAGGCCGAGTACGCGGGCTGAGCGGGTTCGGCGCGGGCGAGGTGCCCAAGAGCGACCGGACTAGTCGTCGTCGCTCTTCGGGCCCTTGCCCTTGTCGCTGTTGCCCTTGTCCTGATTCCCGTTCCCGGCGTTGCCCTTGTCCTGGTTGCCCTTGCCGGAGTTGCCCTCGTTCGAGGCGGGGTTCTCGTTGCCCTGATTCCCGTTGCCGGGCTCCTCCTCCACGACGGTCTCCACGGGTGCGACGTCGCCGGGGGTCGTGTCTTCGGCGACGGGCTCCGCGGGTGCGGGCTCGGAGCGCTCCGACACCGCCGACACCGCGCGGCCGAGGGATCCGTCAGGGATCGACGAGAAGGCCACGCCGGCGACGACCGCGCCGAGCGCCACCGCTCCCGCCGCGCCGGCGATCACTCGGCGGCGGATGCGGGAGCTTCGCGGTGCGCCCGACGCTTCTTCGGTGCCGGACTCCGGCGCGGCTGAAGGCTCGGCGTCGGGTGCGATCACAGCGGTCTTGTCCGTCGCGGGAGTCGCGGGAGTCGCGGCTGGCGCGGGAGTCGCGGCTGGCGCAGAGGCTGCCGCCCCCGCGGACACGGCGGCCACCGGAGCGGGAGCCGCGGCAGCATCCGAGCCGGGCGCGGAGTGCACCGGCGCTCCGGACCCGACCGGAGCCGACACGGCGCTCGCCGGGACGATGCCTCTCGCGGCATACCCACGGAGGATCCGCCGTACCGCGGTCGCCACCTCGTCAGCGGCCGGACGCTCCTCCGGCTCGAGCCGGGTCATCCGCTCGAGCAGATCTCGCCATTCTTCAGGCACCGTCTCGGAGATGCGCGGCGGATCCATGAGGCGGGCGACGGCGGCGGCTCGGCCCGAACCCAGCGCGGGGTAGCCGGGCTCGCCGCTCAGCGCCTCGATGAGCACGAGGCCCAGGGCGAAGATGTCGACCGGTGTGCCGGGGTCGGCATCGCGCAGCTGCTCCGGCGCCATGTACGTCAGCGTGCCGAGCACGATTCCCGGGGTGGTGAGCCGGGTGTTGTCGAGTGCGCAGGCGATGCCGAAGTCGGCGAGCTTCGCCAGGCGCGCGTGGCGGTCGTCCTCTCGCGAGAGGAGGACGTTCGACGGCTTGACATCGCGATGCATGATTCCGGCGCCGTGGACGACGGCGAGGCCTTCGGCGAGGTCTCGCGCCAGTCGCGCGACGTCGTGGGGAGCCAGTGGGCCCTGTGCCATGCGGGCGGCGAGGGTGGGTCCGTCGACGAACTCCATCACCAGATACCGCGGCCGCCCAGGGTCGAGCTGCGCGTCGTGCAGCGTGACGAGAGACGGGTGGCTCAGCCGCGCGAGCAAAGCCTTCTCGGTGTGGGCCCGCTCGATCGACGACTCAGGGCCGTCGCCCTCGTGGATCATCTTGATCGCGACCGTGCGGCCGAGACGAGTGTCTTCGGCACGGTAGACGGTCGCCATGCCGCCGCGCCCGACGCGATCCTGCAGCACGTATCTGCCGTCGAGCATGGCTTCGGTCGGTGAGATCACCTCCAGCGTCATCGCTCGCTCCTCGCCGATCCATCGCATCCGTACTCACCAACTCTAGGCGCGCCCACCGACATCGTCTTCGGGGTTGACGATCGACGTGATCAGTGGATGAGCGCCGGCGGACGGGGGCGCTCAGACGTGTCAAGGCCCTGGAGCAGTGTCCGAATCGTGGAGTAGAAAAGAAGCACGACGAGAGGAGCCCTGATGGCCGCAGGTGACATCGAGACGTTCGTTCGTGACGGGATCTGGTTCAACCGCATCGAAGGCGAGTCCCGCACTCTCGGAGCCGGCTTCGAGACCGAGGAAGAGGCGATGCGCGTCGGCCGCTCGGCCGCGACGATGCGCCAGGTCAAGCACTCGGTGCGTAAAGACGCGGGGCCCTCGGGCTCTGGCACGCTCTACGACTGGCACCCTCGCGATCTGATGAACTGATGGCCGCTGATGTGGCGGGCCTCGCGCCCGAATCGGCGTCGGTGGCGAACCGAGCGCGCAGCGATCGCCGGATGCTGGTGCAGGCATGCATCAACGGATCACGAGAGGTGGTGCAGCATCCGCGTCTCAATGCCGACGCGACTCTGACCGCCGCGGATGCCGCGAGAGCGGTGGCCGCCGGTGCGGGAGAGGTGCACGTGCATCCGAAGGATGCAGAAGTGCGCGACAGTCTCGCGCCCGACGACGTCGCGAGGTGGGTGCGAGCGCTGCGCGAGGCCTGCCCCGGTATTCCGATCGGCGTCACGACCGGGGCGTGGATCGAGCCCGACGTCGGGCGGCGCGTCGCCGCGATCGACGCGTGGACCGAGCTGCCGGACTTCGCGTCGGTCAACTGGCACGAGGCGGGAGCCGACGAGGTCGCGGCCGCGCTGCGCAAGCGAGGAGTGGCCGTCGAAGCGGGCATCTGGGACGGCACCGGACTCGACGCGTGGCGGCGCTCGCTGGAGCGTGAGCACTGCATCAGGGTGCTGGTCGAGCTGCCAGACGAGGCCGACGAGACCGTGCGGCGTCATGCCGAAGGGCTCATCGCGCATGTGCGGCGCGACGACACCGACATCCCGATCCTGCTGCACGGAGAGCACCGGTCGGCCTGGCCCGCGCTGATCCTCGCGATCGAACTCGGCCTCGACGCGAGGATCGGCCTGGAAGACACCCTCCACCTGCCCGATGGGCAGACCGCCCCCGACAACGCGTCTCTGGTGCGCACCGCGGTCGGGCTCGTGCGCGCGGCGTCACGCGCCGAAACCTGAGTCGCGGCGGAGCATCGGCATTCGTAGATTGGAGGCTCCCCGCTGTAAGGAGCATCCGTGTCAGAGATCCAGACGACGACATCCGGCAGCCTGCCGCGCGTCTGTGCTCGCAGGAACGTCCTGCATGCGGCTGCGGTCGCACGCTGTCGAGCGGAACGTTGAGGCGCATCGGTCATGAGTGACGACGGGCTCGACTCCTTCCGGCATCCGTTCGACGCCAGAGCGCGCATCGAACTGGATCGTCCGGAGAGCCGTAAGTGGAGCCTGCATCCCGGGCGCATCGGCGCGTGGGTCGCCGAGATGGACTTCGGCGTCGCGCCGGAGATCTCCGACGCGCTGCATCGCGCGATCGACGAGGAGAACCTCGGCTACCTGTCACCGCCGGTGGCCGCGGAGCTGGGATCGGCGACCGCCGAGTGGATGCTGCGCGAGTACGACTGGTCGGTCGACCCCGAGCGCGTGCATCCGGTGTCCGATGTGATGGCGGTGCTGCGTGTCGCGGTCGAGGAGTACGCGCCGGCGGAGTCGCCGGTGATCGTGCCCACTCCGGCATATATGCCCTTCCTGACATATCTGCCCACCATCGGGCATCCGGTCATCGAGGTGCCCGGGATTCTTGTGCCTGACGCCCGCGGCGGAGGGCGCTGGCAGCACGACCTCGGTGCGATCGATGCCGCCTTCGCCGCGGGCGCGCGCACCCTCGTGCTCTGCAATCCGCACAACCCGACGGGCACGATCGCCTCCCGCGAAGAGCTCGAGGCCATCGCCGAGATCGTCGAGCGTCATGGCGGGCGAGTGTTCGCCGACGAGATCCACGCGCCGCTGCGTTTCGACGAGCGTCCGTTCGTGCCGTATGCGTCGCTGTCGGAGGCGACCGCCGCGCATACGATCACGGGCACGAGCGCCTCGAAGGCCTGGAACATCCCCGGTCTCAAGTCCGCACAGCTGATCACGTCGAATGAGGCCGACCAGCAGCTGTACCGGCGCTTCGGATTCTCTGTGCAGCACGGGGCCGCGACTCTCGGAGTGGTCGCATCGACGGCGGCCTATCGGCACGGACGACCGTGGCTCGATGGCGTGCTCTCGTATCTCGACGTCTCGCGCCGCGAGCTCGGCGTGCTGATCTCGCAGCACCTGCCCGGAGCGGAGTATCGCGCGCCGGAGGCCACCTACATCGGGTGGATCGGCACGGAGGCGCTGGGCATCGAGGGTCCGCCCGCCGCGTTCTTCCGCGATCATGCGGGGGTGGTCCTGACCGAGGGGAGTCTGCTCGGCCGCGGATACGAGAATCACGTGCGGATGGTCTTCGCGACTCCGCGCCCGATCCTCGAAGAGGCGGTCGTCGCGATGGGCGAGGCGGTGCGCGCCGCCCGTTGAGCGACACTCGCCCCGTTCGTTGAGCGAGGCCCGCGGAGCGGCCCGAGACGAAACGCACCACGCATCTCAGCGCGTTTCGTCTCAGTCGACTTCGTCGTCTTCGCTCAACGACCGGGCGTTCGTTGAGCGAGGCCGGCGGAGCCGCCCGAGACGAAACGCACCTCACGGCCGCCGGCTTCACGTCCCGGCCGAACACCGTTCACCGGGCATTAACGAGCGCGCCTCCCACCGGCATCCGGGATCACTAGGTTCGACCTCGGCGCGGCGAGACCCCTGATCGCCGCTGCCGTCGAAAGGACCCCCACTCCATGAGAACCGCCACTCGGCGTGCCCGCCGGCGCGCCATCGCAACGCTGGGCGTCGCCGCGCTCACCGCCATCGCCCTTCTCCCCTCCGTCGCGATCGCTGAGTCCGCACCCGACTCCGCGCTGCTCGGCGAGCCGACGCCGTACCTGATCGAGAGCCTCTCGGCCCCCGGCAAGGTCATCGAGGTCGGCAACGCCGCAGCGCAGCCGACGATCCCCGACAACGCCCCCGCCGCGGCAGCGGTCTTCCCGTTCGCGAAGACACCGGATGCTCTGCAGGCGCAGACCGTGCTGGCCTATCCGGTCGAGGCGTCACCCGAGAAGTTCGTGCTCACTGACGACCAGGGCCAGGTGCTCGCCCGTCGCTCGAACGACGACCCGAACCACCGCTACCTGACGATCCCCGGACTCACGCTCGACGAGGCCGCCCAGAACCCGGCCGCGCAGTGGACCACGAGCGATGCGGGCGGCGGATACTCCTACATCCGCAACGCGCAGACCTATGCGACCGGCGCCACGGCGAACCTCGACATGTACAACTGGGCGACGGCGGCCGGCTCGGAGGTGCAGACCTACGACGCGGGTACCGCGAACGTGCAGAAGTGGCGCATGCACCGGCTCACCGCCGAGGTCGCGACCCACGAGCAGCGGGTCGACAGCGGCAAAGCCCCCGCCTTCCCGACGCAGCTCACCGGGCGCTACAGCTGGGGCCTCACGACCCCCCTCGCGAACATCACCTGGAACGCCCCGAGCGCCGAGGTCTGGACGGTCGACGGAACCGTGGCCGTCGACGGCACGGCCACCGGATACTTCGGAGAAGCCGTGCCGGTGAAGGCCGAGTACCTGGTCGGCTCCCTCGGCTCGGCGACCGATGTCGCTATGACCGGCTACGTCGGCCAGACGCTGAAGGAGCTGCAGATGCAGGCGCCCAAGACCGTCGAGCGCACGATCTCAGGTTCCGACACGACCGTCACCACGCCCGTCACCTGGGACTGGTCGACGGTCGCGGCCGATGCCACCGCGACCGAGGGCGTCATCGAGGTTCCCGCCACGGCATCCACCGGCTTCGAGGCCCGTCTCCTCATCACGATCTCCCGGGCGGCGAGCGTGAACATCCTGCGCGGCGCCGGCATCCACTGGGACTACACGCACCTGAACGGCTCCAACTTCAGGCTCACCGACGGTGTGCGCGACGTCGCAGGGTTCGACGACTGGAAGAGCGGCGGAGCCGCGAACCGCGTCAACCCGAACACGATCTCGTTCTACTTCGACCAGCCGCGCCAGCTCACCGGTGCGGCCGTGTTCGACATCAACGGGCGCCAGAACATCGGCGGAGTCACGGTGCAGTACCGCGACCTCATCGGCGGCTGGATCGACATGCCGACGGATGCCACGCAGTGGCCCCACGTCAACACGACGCCGAACCTGAGCCTCGAGTTCTCCGGCACCCCCGTGCTCTCGACCGGTATGCGCGTCGTGATCACCAACAAGACGAACGACAACTGGATGAGCCTGTCCGAGGTCGAGGCCTACGGCCCGGCGCTCGCCGGCTGACCCGCCTCCGCTCTGGAACCCCGAGGACATTCGATGACTTCTCCTGCCCCTCGCCGCCCCTGGCGAGCACTCACCGCGACAGCGATCGCGGCCGGTCTGCTGGTGACCGCGGCGGCCCCTGCCGCGGCATCCGCCCCCAGCCCCAGCCCTGAGACGACCACCACGCCTGAGACCACCACCTCTGAGACCACGCCCGCCTCCGGCCCGACCCTCGGCGGCACCCTCGCCGCATCGGCCGATGCCGTCGGCGAGCTGCGGTCGAGCTTCACGCTGCCGATCATCCCCGACACGCAGTTCTACTCGCGGTACAGCGAGTCGCAGTTCTACCCGAAGTACGACACCAACCCGTTCGAGGTGCAGACCGACTGGATCGTCGAGAACCAGGACGAGCTCAACATCCCGTTCGCGGTGCACGTCGGCGATGTCGTCGACCAGGAGTGGGTCACAGGCGAGTGGACAGCCGCGGCCAAGGCCATGAAGATCCTCACCGACGGGGGAGTGCCGTACTCCGTCGTACCGGGAAACCACGACGTGCAGAACATGGGCGCGCGGTCGTCGGAGGCGAACTCGTGGCAGTACCTGCAGCGTTTCGACGCGGCGCGGATGCAGTCGCAGGGCGGATCCACTTCCGTCGACAGCTTCCAGAACGGTCTCTCGACGGCGTACATCTTCGAGGCCGAGGGACATCAGTGGATGTCTCTCGCGCTGGCATGGAACGCCTCGGCCGACACCTTCGGCTGGGCGCAGAGCGTGCTGGACGCGCACCCGGGCATCCCGGTCGTGCTGTCGTCGCACGCGATCATCAACATCGCCGAGGACCAGACGTCGCCCGCCGACTGGGCGTGGGGCGAGGAGCTGTGGAACGCGCTGATCCGCACGAACGACGAGATCATCGTGACGGTCAACGGGCACTTCCACGGCACGACGATGCGCGAGCGCACGAATGACTTCGGGCACCCGGTCTACCAGGTGCTGACGGATTATCAGATGGCCGCCGACGGCGGGAACGGCTACATGACGCTGTTCGAGTTCGACCTGACGAACGATCGCATCGACGTCGAGTCGGTGTCGCCGTGGGTCACGGTGAAGGACAAGGAGTCGCTGACGTCGAACGATGCTCCGGTTCTCGACGGGACCTGGCAGTCGTTCAGCATCCCTCTCGATTTCGAGGCGCGGTTCGGCTACGAGCCCGCGGCGGCGACTCACGGAGACCTGTCGGAGCGCGCGAAGGAGATCGTCTCCGAGGGCTGGGACGGCGACGGCGTCGGCGAGCAGTGGGCTGCGGCCGGGCGCGCAGACGACTACATCGACGTCGACGGAACTGTGGCGCACTGGCGCTTCGGCTCTGTGGCCGAGGGTATCGTCGACGAGAGCACGGTGATTCCGGATGTCGAGGGCGAGAGCCCGATGTATCGCAGCGCGATCGAGAACACGGATGCTCCGGAGAAGCTCGAAGACGTGCAGGTCTCGCACGACAACGTGCCGTTCTACTCGTCGGATCGCGGAGCCGTGTGCTTCTCCGATGTGCACCGCAACGCCACGGGGCCCGACAACATGTCGTACATCTCGACCGAGTACGGGGCGCCGGCGACGTTCGCCGACCTGAACTCGACGTCGGGATACACGGTCGAGTCGTTCCTGCAGCTCGACGAGAACTGGACCGAGGCCGCCAACCGCTGGAGTGCGGCACTCACCCGCGGTGGCGCGCGGCAGTGGATCGGCATCAACGATTCGTCTGACCCGGGTGCCGGCGCCGCCTGGCTCGGCATCTCGAGCCTGCGCGAGTACCAGTACTCCGCCGGCGACAGCGATACGAAGAACTCGTACACGCTGTGGTCGGGCGAGATCATGCAGGGCTCGTGGCACCACGTCGCGATCGTGAACGACCCCGCCGCCGACACGGTGATCATGTACGTCGACGGCGTGCCGGTGCTGCGCAACGCCTCGAAGGTCGGCGGCATGATGGCCGCCGACTTCATGCCTTGGATCATCGGCGCCTCGACCTGGAACACCGAGGTCGAGCACGGCTGGCACGGATGCGTGGGCGAGACCCGCGTCGTCGATCACGCCCTCGAGTCGTCGGAGTTCCTCTATCAGCGCGTCGATCTCGATGGCTCGCTCGCGGTGACGACGGATCTCACCTCGGTGCGCCCGGCCGGCACTTCGGTTTCGTCGTTCGAGGGAACCGGGCATGCGGGTGCGTTGGTGTCCGTATCCGTCGATGGTGCGTCTGCGGGTTCTGCCGAGGTCGCGGCAGACGGTTCGTGGTCGGTGCCGCTGGCTGCAGCGGTTGCCGGGTCGGGCTCGCATGCCGTGTCGTTCGTGCAGTCGATCGGGACTCGGGCGGGCGTGGCGGTCGATGCCGTGCTCGTGATCGGCGAGGCGGCCGAGCAGTGGGTGCCGTCGGTCGATGACCTGACGGCCGACCTCGAGGGTGCGATCTCGGTGGATCCCTCGCGCTTCGCTCCCGGGGCGACGGTGTCGGTGTCGCTGCCCTCCGGACGTGACGGTGAGTCGGTCTACGGGTTCCTGTTCTCCGACCCGGTGGCACTGGGCTCGGCCGTGGTATCCGGGGCTTCGGTCTCGCTGACGGTGCCGACCAGCGTCGCCTTCGGTGAGCACCGGTTCGCCCTGTACGCGGCGGATGGCACGCTGATCGGCTGGGACACGGTGACAGTCTTCGACCCGGATGCTGTGGATCCCGGTGGCTCTGGAACCGGCGCAGGTACGGATGCCGCGGGCGACCCGCTGGCCGCGACAGGTCTGGATGCGGAGTGGGTGCTGCTGTGGGTCGCGCTCGCCGCAGCCGCCCTAGCCGCCGGCCTGACCCTCGCCGCGCGGAGGCGTCGCCCCGTCCGTTGAGCGAGGCCCGCGAAGCGGCCAGAGACGAAACGTGCTGCGCTGGATGGTGCGTTTCGTCTCAGTCGACTTCGTCGTCTTCGCTCAACGACCGATAGGTTATGCGTTCGTTGAGCGAGGCCCGCGGAGCGGACCGAGACGAAACGCGCTGCGCGGGATGGCGCGTTTCGTCTCAGTCGACTTCGTCGTCTTCGCTCAACGACCGTTCGTTGAGCGAGGCCGGCGGAGCCGCCCGAGACGAAACGCGCTACGCCGACTCGGAACCTCTCGCCCGAGCACCCCGCGCGAGCCGTTCCCCCACGCTCCACTGCCGCACGGCATCCAAGCCGCCGTCGATGAACGCCATCCGCTTCGCGTGGCTCCAGCCCTGCAGCCGCTTCTCCCAGGCGAAGGCTTCATCGATGCGGGCGAACTCCTCGCTCCAGACCAGCTCGACCGGAAGGCGCCGCTTCGTGTACGCGCTGCCCATGCCCTCCTGGTGCTGGATCAGCCGCCGAGAGAGATCGCGCGTGCTGCCGACGTACAGCGTGCCGTCAGCGCAGCGAAGAATGTAGACGTACCCCATGACCGCGGAGCGTACGCGCGGATGCCGACATTCGGCGCGTTTCGTCTCGCTCGGCTCCGCCGTGCTCGCTCAACGACCGGGTATCTGTTCGTTGAGCGAGGAGCGAAGCACCGAGACGAAACGCACCACGCATGTCAGCGCGTTTCGTCCCAGTCGACTTCGTCGTCTTCGCTCAACGACCGGAACCTCGTTCGTTGAGCGAGGAGCGAAGCACCGAGACGAAACGCACTTCTCCGCGGATCAGCGCGTTTCGTCTCAGTCGGCTCCGCCGTCTCCGCTCAGCGACCGCGCGACTCCAGCGCGGCGGCGATGCGCTCCACGGCCTCGACCAGCAGCGGGCGAGGCAGCGCGAACACGAACCGGGTGTACCCGATGCCGGCCACGCCGCACGCGGCGCCATCCGTCATCGCGACTCCGGCGTTCTCGCGGAACCACTCACCGAGATCCCCCGTCAGTCCGGTCTCGCGGAAGTCGAGCAGCGCGATGTAGCTCCCCTCCGGAACGACCATCCGCACGCCCGGCAGCTTCTCCGAGACCAACTGGGCGAGCGTCTGCCGGTTCCCGTCGAGGTACTCCACGACCTCGTCGAGCCACGGCCCGCCCGCCGAGTATGCCGCGATGTTCGCGACCACGCCGAGCGTCGAGGTGCCGTGACCCGGCCAGAATCCGAGGCTCTCCCAGAGCGCAGCATCCGCATCGTTCGAGAGGATCACCTGCGCGCACTTGAGTCCGGCGAGGTTCCACGCCTTCGACGCCGACGTGGCGGTCAGGGTGTGCGACGCAGCATCCGAAGACACCGATGCATAGGGGATGTGCTGTGCGGGCGCGTAGACGATCGGCGCGTGGATCTCGTCAGAGAACACGCGGCCACCCGCCGCGGTCACCGTCCCCGCGATCGCGAGCAGCTCGTCGCGGGTCGCGACGGTGCCGAGCGGGTTGTGCGGATTGCAGAGCACGAGCATCTCGCCGCCGTCGCGGAACGCCTGGGCGACAGCATCCAGGTCCATCATCCAGCGACCGTCGACCTCGATGCTCGGCACCTCGATGACCCGCCGACCGCGCATCGGCGGCACCAGCAGGAACGGCATGTACGCGGGCGTCGGCACGATGATCGCCGACCCGGGGAAGGTGAAGTTGTCGATCGCCTGCTCGAACGCCGCGATCACGTCGGGCACGTGGTGCACCTGCTCCGGCGTGATCTCCCACCCGTATGAGCGCCCGTACCAGCGGGCCGTCTCCTCCGAGAGCTGGGTCGCGAGGGACGCGGGCAGATACCCGGTCACACCCAGATCGAGCGCCGACTTCAGCGCATCGTTGATGGCGGGAGCGAGTCCGTAGTCCATCTCGGCCACGAAGGCGCCGATCATGTCGGGAAAGGTCGTCCATTTCATGCTTCCCGCGTCGCGCAGGTGGTCATGGGTGATCGCGTCGAACGTGCCGGGGGTCATGCCTCAAGTCTTCCATCCGCGGGGTGTCCTCGACCCGCGTGCCGGGTCACAAACGCACCGGAAACCGACGCCGCGGGCGCGTCTCTGACCGCGCAGCACGCGGATCTCCGACGCAACGCCGTTGAGCAGTTCACGAGGTCGTGCCAAGATGACCCCGACTCGGCTCACCGGGGGCCGTCGCGAAAGGAATCTCATGCAGCTGGCGATGATCGGACTCGGCCGGATGGGCGCCAACATCGTGCGCCGCCTCATGCGCGATGGGCACGACTGCGTGGTCTACGACGTGAACGCGGATGCTGTCGAAGCGCTGGTCGCCGAGGGAGCCATCGGCGCGAGCAGCATGACCGATCTCGCGTCGAAGCTCGAGGCGCCGCGGGCCGTCTGGATGATGGTGCCCGCCTCGCTCACCGGCACGGTGGCCGACCAGGTCGCGGAGGTGCTCGAAGAGGGCGACATCCTGATCGACGGCGGCAACTCGAACTACCGCGACGACGTGCGGCGGGCCAAGGCGTTCCGTGAGCGCGGCATCCACTACGTCGACGTGGGCACCAGCGGCGGGGTCTTCGGCCTCGAGCGCGGATACTGCCTCATGGTCGGCGGACCCGAAGAGGCCGTGAAGCACATCGAGCCCGTGCTCGAGACGATCGCTCCGGGAGTCGGCGAGATCGAGCGCACGCCGGGGCGCACCGACGAGCACGCGGCCGAGGAGAAGGGCTACCTGCACTGCGGTCCGTCGGGTGCCGGGCACTTCGTGAAGATGGTGCACAACGGCATCGAGTACGGCATCATGGCGTCGATCGCCGAGGGCCTGAACCTCCTGCACAACGCGGATGCCGGTGTGCGAGAGGCCGAGCACTCGGCCGAGATCGCGCCTCTCGAAGAGCCGGAGTACTACCAGTTCCCGATCGACACGGCGAAGGTGGCCGAGCTGTGGCGTCGCGGATCGGTGATCTCATCATGGCTGCTCGATCTCACCGCTGCCGCGCTCAACGAGAACCCGACGCTCGATGGTCTGGCCGGTCGTGTCTCCGACTCTGGTGAGGGCCGCTGGACGGTCAAGGCGGCGGTCGACGTGGGTGTGCCCGTGCCGGTGCTCGCTGCGTCGCTGTTCGAGCGCTTCGCGTCGCGCGACGAGGACCGGTTCGCGAATCAGGTGCTGTCGGCGATGCGTCTGCAGTTCGGTGGTCACCAGGAGCTCCCCGCCGGCGACGTGCTCGAGGCCGGTGGTCGCAAGTCGGAGTCCGACGGCCCCGCTCGCTGAGCGCGCCTTGTTCGTTGAGCGAGGCCGGCGGAGCCGCCCGAGACGAAACGCACGCACCTCGTCGCAGCACGTTTCGTCTCAGTCGACTTCGTCGTCTTCGCTCAACGTCCGGCACCGTTCGTTGAGCGAGGCCCGCGGAGCGGCCCGAGACGAAACGCGCCACCCCCTGTTCGTTGAGCGAGGCCGGCGGAGCCGCCCGAGACGAAACGCACCAATCCCCCCCAGTAGCGCTCCCCCCAATCCGAGCTGAAACACTGGACCCAATGGACGAAGTCACGATCGACGAACGGCTGGTGGCGGGACTGATCGCCGACCAGTTTCCCGAATGGGCCGCGCTCCCGATCCGGGCGGTGGTGCCCGGTGGCAATGACAACCGCACCTTCCGTCTCGGCGACCATCTTGCGGCGCGCCTGCCGAGCGCTGCCGGTTACGCCGCCGGCATCGAGAAGGAGCAGCGGTGGCTTCCGATCATCGCGCAGCACACGCCGCTGCCCGTGCCTGCCCCGGTCGCGATCGGTGCGGCTGGGCGCGGATACTCGTTCGCCTGGTCGGTGAATCGATGGATGCGGGGCGATACCGCCGAAGCGGGAGAGGTGCGCGACCTGGTCGAGTTCGCCGAGGACATCTCGGGCTTCCTGCGTGCGTTGCAGACCGTGCCGACCCAGGGAGCCCCCCTCGCCGGCGAGCACAGCTTCTGGCGCGGTGCCGGTCTCGAGCACTATGACGACGAGACGCGACGCGCGATCAAGACTCTGGGCGGACGGATCGACGGCGCACGGGCACTCGCGCTCTGGGACGAGGCTCTCGGGGCCACCTGGCGGGCCGACCCGGTGTGGTTCCACGGCGATGTCTCTTCGGGCAACCTGCTGGTGAATGACGGCAGGCTCTCGGGGGTCATCGACTTCGGAACGAGCGGCGTCGGCGACCCGGCCTGCGACTGCTACATCGCGTGGACATTCCTCTCGTCCGAGGCGCGGCGCGCGTTCCGTCTCGGCTTCGGCGCGGATGAGGGCATGTGGGCGCGAGGGCGCGCGTGGGCCCTGTGGAAGGGCCTCATCACGGCTGCGAGCCCGATGACGGACGATCCGTCGTGGGGGATCAGGGTCGTCGAGGAGATCATCGCCGACCTCGGATGAACCCGAAGCGGGCTAGACCGTCCGGACGACCGGGGCGCGTTTCTCGCTCGATCGACGAGGACGTGCTGCTGAACCGCATCCGTTCGGTTTAATGCCATGCGCGAACGTGGTGGATTGTGGCGGACTTCGGGTAGTTCCCTTCGGGTGGCCCGATCTCGAAGAGGTCGATCATGAGGAACAGCGGGTAGTCGGGCGCCTGCGCGATCCGCCGGAGCGTGAGGCCTTCGCACCCGATCACGGTTTCACCGTCGCCCCAGACCACCGTCCAGGTGTGGGGTGAGGATGCGTCCAAGGGGACGGCGATCTCGATCATGTCGGTGGTCAGGCCCGGGTCGTGGTGTGCTTTGATCCCGGTGCGGACCGTGGTGGTGTCCCCGATGGCGTCGGCATCGATCTCGAAGATGCAGATCTCGCCGGACTCGGTCGGCGACCGGTGCTCGGTTCCGACGAGCCATGCCGCGACCATGCAGTTGGCGTCTCGGCTCGCTGAGACGGTGATCTCGACTCGTCCGCGTGAGGGGGCGAATAGGAGCCGTTGTGGCGTTTCGGTGCGGACGTCGAGATCGGCTCGGTGGCGATGCGTCCCGAGCGGGGAGCCGACCGGTCCGGAATAGACACCGGTCTGCAGGTTCGAAACGCGCAGAGGAGCGTCTTCGGGGCGCCAATCGGGCTGGTCAGAGTCGATCCGCAGCTCGATGCCGGCAGCAGTGATTCCGTAGTGCGCGCGCGCCCGCTCCGGGGTCGTCCACTGCGGCAGATAGCTCGCAACCCATCGTTCCGAGCTCAGCCTGGTGCTGAAGTCGTCATCTAGGTCCGGTTCACGGTTCGGTGCGTCAGGAAGGTACCCCGGGAAGGATGGCATGAGAAATGATCGCACGCGAGCCCAACCGGTAGTCGATCGAGGTGACCCGTCCGCGTCCCAGCCTGCGCGAGAGACTGCGTCTTGCGAGTACGCGTACCCAGACGGCCTGCTCGACCGGTGGTTGAAGTTCTCCTAGTTCGTGTTCCGATTCCCGAATCCGGTTCAGCAACTCGGCCTAGTCGCAGGCGATCCCGTCGCCATCACGGTCGAGGTCGTAGATGTCCGACCCGACGATCTGCACCGGACCCTGCACGTATGCGGGGCCGTTCCCACTGCCGCCCGCGCAGTCGACATCGCTCGAGATCGGAACGCACGCACCGGTGTAGTTCGGGTCGCAGCCCCCACCGCTCTGCACGAGCGGAACCGGGGCGACCACGGGTGGCGGCGGCGGAACCTTGCTGCCGATCGAGGTCACCTCGTTCACGGCGGCAGTCTTCACGGTCTCGCTCACGACCTCGCGTGCCACCTCGACACCGTCGACCAGGGTCACGCGATAGGTGATCACCGTGACGCCGTTCACTCCGACCGTCGTCACGGCACTCGTTCCCTGCAGACTCAGCGGGTCATCGGCCGTCGTCTGGACATACGGGACCACGACCTCCTCCGTCACCGTGTCGAACGTCGTGGGCGTCGGAGTCGGAGTGGGTCGCGGAGTCGGCGTCGCAGTGGAGACGGCGGCGAAGTTCTGTGCCTCGGCGTTGGGAGCATCCGTCCCACCCGTGCTGGCGCTCGCGATGCCACCACCGGTGACGAGCAACGCTGCCATGCCGAGGGCGACCAGCCCCGATGGGCGCGAGCGCAATCCCAGCGCCGGAAGCGGCTTCGCGATCAGAACGAAGATCGCGATGCCGATGACGGCGATGACGACGAGCACGATGGCGATGGGGGAGAGGCGGGCAAGCAGTCCGCCGACGACGATCGCGCCGGCGATGATCCCGAGGTTGCGCCAACCAGTGCGGCGCTTCGGCGGAACGGATGCCGGCGGCTGCATCGGCACCTGCATGGTCACGGCCGCAGCGGGCGAGGGCATCGTGGCGTTCGTCCACTGGTGTCCGTCCCACCACCGCAGCTGGTTCGAGTTCTGCGGATCGGGATGCCAGGCGCCTGACGGCTGCGAAGCGGGCGGCACGGAATTGAACGGCTGTGACATGAAGTGTTCCCTCGACTCTGAGGCGACGAATCGCCGACGCCCCCAGAGCGCCTAGACCTGTATATCGGTCGGAATATCGGGCAGACAAGTCACGATTTCATAGCGGAACGCAGCCGAGATTCTTGGATTCTGTCGAGGATCCGCACTCACAGGGCTTCAGTCGTGGTCGCGCTCCCATCCTCGCCATTCCGGGCGATCCACGATGCAGAACCGATTCCCCTCTGGATCTTCCATGGTCACGTAGCCGGCGTCGTCGGGGCGGTTCTCCCACGCCACCGTGCGCGCCCCGAGTTCGGTGAGGCGGCTGACCTCAGTCGCATGGTCGTCGGCATAGATGTCGAGATGGATGCGCGGCGGCAGCACCCGTTCGGAACGGTGCGCGTCGAGCGCGATTCAGGGCGCATCGGCATCCCGCGGTTTCAGCACGACCCAGTCGTCGGATGCCGGGTCTCGCTCGACATAGTCGAGTGCCGCCTTCCAGAACTGCGTCTGAGCGGCGAGGTCGTTCACGCGGATCACGATCGACACGATCTTCAACATGCGGTCAGCGTAGGTTGAGGCGCCTCGCCCGACGACCCCCTTGCGCCCGCCCTCCCGTTCGTTGAGCGCACGTTTCGTCTCAGTCGACTTCGTCGTCTTCGCTCAACGACCGATGCCTCACGTTCGTTGAGCGAGGCCCGCGGAGCGGCCCGAGACGAAACGCACACCCCCGCTCGATACCCTTGTCCTCATGCCCCGACCTCGAAGCGAAGCCGCGCGCCAATCCGTGCTCGAGGCGATGCGCGCCGCGGTCATCGCGGGCACCTACGAGTCCGTCACGATCGAGGGACTCGCTGACACCGCCGGGGTGGCCAAGCAGACGATCTACCGGTGGTGGCCCTCCAAAGCGGCGATCCTCGGTGAAGCCCTGCTCGAGGGAGATCTCCCCGGCGCAGATCCCCACGTCGCGACGAGCGACGACATCCGTGCCGACCTGCACGCCTGGTTCTCGACGATGTCCGCCGGACTCGCACGGCCCGAAGGCGTGGCCCTCGCCCGCGCCCTCATCGCGGTGACCGCCACTGACCACGAACTCGGACTCGCCCTCAACGAGCGCCTCGCGGCCCCGATCCGCACCTGGGTATCCGAGCGCTTCGCCCGCGGACAGTCAGTGGGCGAGATCCGAGAGGACGTGGATGCGGACGCGATCGCCGACCAGCTCATCGCTATGGCGTCGTACGCCGCGCTGATCGGTCAGCCCCTGAGCGCCGAGCGCATCGACGAGACGGTCACGCGGCTCCTGCGAGGGATCGCTCGATAGCCGAGGGCGACATCACGGCGTGCAGTACGCGACCATCGCGTCGGTCGCCTCGCGCAGCTGCGTCGAGGCGGCATCCATGCCCGCGATGTCACCGGTGATGGCCTTCTCGCCCTCGGTGGCGAACGCGTCGATGCTCGTCGTCCACGAGTCGCGCAGTGTGACGAACTCCTCGGGCCCGTCGATACCGCGGATCTTCTCGGAGACGACTCTGACCTCAGCGAGCGCAGCTTGCGCGGCCTCGGGAGTCGGCGAGCTCACGCTCTCGATCACGCCCGACACCTGCACGGCCTGAGTGGCGACCTGGCCGCAGGCCGCGAGGGTCGACGCCTGCGAGCATCCGGAGAGCAGCAGGATGCCGACGGCGAGCGACGCGAGCGCGGGGAGCTTCTTCATGGATGCCAGGGTATGCGGCGGAGATGTGAGGCCCGCGCAATCGCGACGAGACAGCGAAGCGCTGAGCCCGACCGGCTCAGCGCTTCGCTACGTGCAATGAGAGGGCGCTCAGCCCTGCGCCTTGCGACGCAGTCGCGCCAGGACGGAGACGAACAGCCCGAGGATCAGCAGGGCCAGCGCCCACCCGATGCCCGTGACGACCCCACCGGTCACCGCGAGGCCCGCGACGTCGACCGTCGTGCTCGCAGCGGCCGTGACGACGAGCGCACCGGCCTGGGCGCTGACCGTGGCCACGTTCACGACACGGCCATCCGCGGCTTCAGCGGCGGTGAGCGAGTAGGGGAGAGGTCCGCACTCGGCCGTAGCCCCCGGCGCAAGGGCGGGGATGTCGCACGCGACCGCGCCGCCGAGCTTCGTGTCGTCGATGACGACGTCGGTGAGCGTGACCGCGCCGGTGTTCGTGACCGTGAAGCGGAACCGCACGGTGTCACCCGCGTCGACCCTGCCCGAGCCGTTCGCGTCGGCGTAGTCGCCACCGGTCTTGCTCAGCGCGACGGCCGGCTGCGTCTGGATGCTCGTCGTCACCGAGGCGTCCGCGCTGACGCGCGCGGCTCCCGTGCCGAGGCCCGACGCCGACGCGGTGTTCACGACCTCGCTGGCATCGACCTCGGCCTGCGTGAGCACAGCCGGTGCGCCTTCGCAGACGGTCACCTCTCCCGGGGCGAGCGTGACGGCGTCGCAGACGATGTCCCCGACGAGTCGCGGGTCGTCGATCGCGATGTCGCTCAGGGTCGTGGTGCCGGTGTTCGTGACGGCGAAGGTGTAGGCGATCGTGTCACCGGCATCCGTTCGTCCCGAGCCGTTCGCATCCTCGATCGCCGCTGCCGACTTGAGCAGCTCGATGCCGTCGGTCCCGACGACGGGCGCCTCGACTTCGTCGGTGCCGGTGGCGGGGCCATCGGTCGACTCGGCGCTGACGGTCGCGGTGTTGAGCACGGATCCGGCGTCGAGGTCCTGCTGCGTCAGCACGTAGTCCACCGGTCCGCAGGCGACCTCGTCGTCGGGTGCCAGTTCGAGACCGACCAGGGCTGCGCAGTCGACGGCTCCGCCGAGCAGCGGATCGTCGAGCACGATGTCACGCAGCACCGACGTGCCGGTGTTGCTGATCGCGAAGCTGAACGCGACCGTGTCGCCGGCGCCGATCCTGCCATCGTCGTTCGCGTCCACCGCTTCGCCCGCCGTCTTGGTCAGCACGACGGCAGGGATGCCGGCGACGATGACCTCCGCCGACGCGGTGTTGTTGGCGAGGATGGGGTCGGTGAGGGTTCCCGTGATCGACGCGGTGTTCGTCAGCGAGGTGCCGGCGTCGAGTGTCGGCTGCAGGGTGCCGGTGATCTCGATCGGCACGCTCTGGTCGACGGCCATGTCGGGCACCGCGCAGGTGACCGCAGCGTCGGCGACGGTGCAGGATGCTCCGGCCGAGGTCGCGGTGACGTCGGTGATCCCGGCGGGCACGGCATCGGTGACGGTGACTCCGGTGGCCACCTGAGGGCCGTTGTTCGTGGCGGTGACGGTGAACGTCACGGGCTGGCCAGCCAGGGGTGTCGCGGTGTCGAGCGTCTTGGTGATCGCGAGGTCGGCGGCGGGGTTCACCAGCGTCACCGTCTGCTGCGAGGTGGAGATGCCGTTCTGGTTCTGCACCGCATCCCGGAATCCGACTCGCGCCTCGTTGACGATCGATCCGTTCGCGGCCGCGACGCCGACCGTCGCATCGAAGGTGTAGGTCGTGGTTGTGCCGGCGCCGATGGATCCGCCGGCGTTGGCGGTGCCGCCGTCGCCGAGACGCACCCGCACGATGCGGTCGACGGTGCTGTACTCGCCGCGGTCGTCGCCCGCGGCATCCGTGATCGTTCCTGCGCCGCCGCCCTCGGTGATGCGCAGAGAGCCGGGGACGAAGTCGAGACCAGCCGCGAGGGTGTCGGTCGAAAGCGACTCGAGGGCCGGGTTGCCACCGTCGTTGCGGGTGCTCACGGTGTAGCGCAGGGTGTCGCCGACTTCGGCCGTCGTGCCGGTGCGGCTGAGGTTGGCGACCGACTTGGTGGTGATGAGGCACGGGGCGGTGCCGAAGTTGATGTCATCGAGGAAGTTGCCGATCCCGTTGCTGCCGCCGGCCGAGCTCACCGCTTCAAAGGCGAGTCGTGTGACCGTCTGCCCCGCGGGGACCGTGTACGTTCCCGTGTGCGTGCCCCAGGCGGTGTTCGGGTCGCTGAGGTTCTGGCCGTTCTGCACGAGCGGGCCGCCCGGAGCGCCGAACAGCACGCGCATGACATCGGTGCCGCCGCGGCCGCGGTGCTTGAGCGACCACGAGAGCGTCTGCCCCGGAGTCGTGGCGACGTCTTGGTAGAGGGTGCTGGCGCTGTTGGCGTTGAGTTCGGCGAACCCGTTGCCCGACGCCGCGGGAACGCCCTGGAAGCCGGAGCCCCAGATCTCGATCTCATTGAAGATGTCGTTCGTCGACCACCCCGGCACGGCCCACGCCGGGAAGAGTGAATAGGAGCCGCCGGAGACGAAGGGCTCCTCGAAGCTTCCGTTGGTCAGTGCGACCGAGCCTGCACAGCTCGTCGGATCTTGCGCGGCAGACGCCGGGGCGGGCGCGACAGCGTCGGTCGCAACGGTGAGTCCGGCGGCGAGAAGGAGCGCGGCGGCGAAGCCTGCGACGAACCTACGGGCGATCGGGCGGGTGGGTTCAGCGCGCACAGCAGTCCTCCGGGGTGGCAGGGTCTGCGTCCCCGACACCGATCCCCGTATCCCAGAGTATTGGGTTAGGGGTCTGAGGACATAGTTATTGCACCGACCATCCGCCATCGGATGCCAGGATCGCACCGTTGATCTCCAAGGTCGCGCTCCTCAAGCGCAGATCGGCACCAGCCACCCAAGATACGTTAAAAGCTACCTTGCGTTTCGCCCTCGAATGATGCAGGATGTCTACAACATACCTTGCAACCCACCTTGGAGAAGCCCTCATGATCCCGATCACTGTTCACGTTCCTGAGCGTCGAGTCGAAGAGTTCTACGTCCGCTTCGGCGAGTTCGTGGCCGAGACTCCCGATTCCGCTAACCCGGTGAACCTCGAATCAGGAGTCGTTCCCTCATGGGTGATGACGGACGACGCGCAGTCAATCGCTGCAAGGTTCTGGGACGAGGTGTCGGGGCCGGGTCATTCGGTGCTCGCCTTTCTCAGCCGGTCCGCGAAGAGCGGAACGGCTCACTTCACGCCAGATGAACTTGCATCGTCACTCAACCACCCCAAGGGTGTCTCGGGGGTCGCTGGAATTCTGGGAGGAGTGGGTAAAGCGGTCCGGCGTGCGCAGCTCCCTATGTACCGCACACCCAAGGGCACGGAATGGCACTACGTCTGGGATTGGGATGGCGAGAAGTACTCGATGACCCCTGAGGTGGCCAAGCTTCTGCGTGGCGCAGAGCGCGTCAGCTGAAGATGCTCGGATCTGAAACACAAAGGAGCGGCAGAATGACGATGCGCTATCAGGACATGCTGGTCGAGACGCCATACCCGTTGGCGCAAGTGGTGGACCGGCGGGTGCGGCCCGGAAATGAAGATCGTGGGCATTGCACATACTGCGGCGTTCAGGACGGGGATGTCTGGCACCCGATCCACGAACTCACGGTCTACCGAATCTGGACTGCCGATTCGGTCTACCGCCCGGACGCGATCCCGGTTCATGAACAAGGCGGCAGCTGGCAGTGGAGGTGCGCAGACCACCCCAAGCGTTCGTAGGCTCCGTGGAGTCACCTTGCGCCCGAGGAGTTGCTCCCGCCTGAGCGGCACCCTTGCGAGGAAATGGATCGGCTCGCGAAGAAGAGGTGCGGGGCAACCGAGGGCACTCGGCATTTCGAGGAAGGGTGGTTCTGTCCGGACCATAGCCTGCAGTACGAACTTCGTGCCAGGGAGCGCCGCATGCTCAGCGACGAAGATCCGGAAGCCGGCGAACGCGGCGGATCCTGAGGGCTGCCACGCGTCATTGCGTCCGACGCATCGGAGGAGGAACGCCCCTGCCGTTCCGGTCGGCAGGGGCGTAGTCATCGCAGTGCTTACTGCACCGACCATCCGCCATCGGATGCCAGCACGGCACCGTTGATGTTCACGGCGTCGTCCGACAGCAGGAACGTGATCGACGCGGCGAGGTGCTCGGCGGTCGCGACCGTCGGGATCGACTGCTGGAACGGGGCCAGGCGACCGGAGCCGTACTCCGACATGTTCGGGGGCATCGGGATGCCGGTGGCGACGCCGCCCGGTGCGACCGAGTTCACGCGTATGCCCTTCGGCCCGTACATGAACGCTGCGGACTTCGTGACGCCGATGATGCCGTGCTTGCTGGCCGTGTAGGCGTTGCCCGAGGAGTTTCCGCGCAGACCCGCTTCGCTCGAGACGTTGAGGATCGAGCCGTGGCCGGCCGCCTCCATGATCGGCAGCACCGCGCGCATGAGCTTGAACGGGGCGGTGAGGTTGATGGCGATGACGCGGTCCCAGACGGCATCCGTCGTCTCGCCCGCGGGGGAGAAGTCGTCGTTAATGCCGGCAACGTTCGCGAGGGCGTCGATGCGGTCGCCCGCGGCGGCGATGACGGCGTCGATCGCGTCCTGCTTCGTGAGGTCTCCCGCGACGGTGGTGATGTCGGCATCCGGCAGCTCGGCCTTCAGAGCGTCGAGCTTGTCGGCGGCGATGTCGGAGGCGATCACGCGTCCGCCTTCGCGGGCGATGCGGGATGCCGTGGCCCTGCCGATTCCGGATGCTGCGCCCGTGACGATAACGGTCTTGCCGGTGAATCGTCCGATGGTGGGCTTCTCGGTCCAGCCACTCTCTTCTGTGGCTTCGGGGATCTCGCCGCCGTTGGCTGCGCGCACGAGGTCGTCGATGACCGACTGAGGGAGTGCACCCTGACTCATCGCGACGAGCTGCTGCAGGGGGAGGCCGAGCACGGGTGTGAGGAGCTCGGGGTCGGCGCCCGTCTGCTCGAAGAGCGCGCGGATGAGTGGACCGCCGGTCGGGTCGTTCATCCAGTCGCCGATGGTGGAGTGCGCGGTGAGGGCCATGGTGGAGCTCCTTGAGGCTTGGTTTCGCAACGGGGCGTCTACTTATTCAACAGTGTAAGGCCGGCCGCGAAGAACGCTGCGATGCTCGAGCTTGATGGGCACGTCGGTCGCGGAGTCAGCCGAATATGCAGCTCCCTAACGACTAGAGGGGCTTGCATGAACTGGGCCCGCTGGCGTGCCGATAGCGCCGATGCGTAAGCTGCCGTTTGGCCCGACGTCGAAACTCGTCACTGCGGTTGGGAGGCTACCGGCGAACCGGTGGCACCTCGAGATTGTTGCGTCAGGGGAGCTCGATCGACTCGCCCGACCAATGCCAAGCGCCATACTCACGCTCGAGGCGCCCTTGCGGAGAACGTGAGGACTGGGAACTAGCCCCATTCACTACGAGGTGCGCTATGCGGCGAAGGCCTCAGAGGCCCCCCGAAGTGCGAGAGCTAGCTGTCGGCCAACGGCCTGCGCCAGAAGCGGAGGTACAGCGTTGCCGATCAGGCGCGCTGCTTCTCCTCTGTTCCCCGCGAAGGTGAAGGAGTCTGGGAATGATTGGAGCCGCGCGCCCTCTCGGAGCGTGATTGATCGATGCTCTTCCGGGTGACCGAACTTTCCACGAGTGAAGCTGTCGAAGCGCGCGGTGATTGTCACAGCAGGTTGATCCCAGGCCAGCCGCCCGTAAGTGTCTAGGTGTCGGTGACCTGAGCGGTGGCAATCGAGCGTGAGGTGATCGGGAAGATGCTCACGTCCACCACCAGGGGGGACGTGCTTAATTCGCTCGATGTTGATTGCGCTCAATCGCGACTCTCGAAAATGGTTCGGGATTGTCGCGTGAGGACTTCCGTCTGCTGGAGGGTAGGGAAGGCCATCGAGTGCTTGACGCACGGTAACCGGCGCTGCGACGGTGGGTGCTGGCCACGAGAATGACGAACCTGCGGGAACGCCGATCATGAAAGCACGCCGACGACGCTGGGGCACACCGTAGTCGGATGCATCGAGAACGATGCTGTGTGTTGCAAGCCCCACGCGTTGTGCGACATCTGCGACGGAATCGAGAAGGTGACGACCCCGGATGCTTCGAATGGCGGGGACATTCTCGATCAGGAAAGACTTTGGGCGAAGTTCCTCGATCCAATCCAGGTAACGCAAAACCAGAGCGTTTCGTGGGTCATCTCGATCGCCGCGACCTTGCATGGAAAAACCTTGGCAAGGCGGCCCGCCGGCGAGTAGATCGAGTTCTCCGGGGGCCACTCCAGCCTTTGACATCAATTCGGCGCCCGATAGTTGGCTTGCATCAAGTACCTCGGCTGGTGCATCCAAGTTTGCTCGATGCGTTGCCACTGCGAGCGGGTCCAGATCAAAGGCAAAGCGAACATCGAATCCAGCTCGCTCTAGCCCGAGTGAAAGCCCCCCAGCGCCGGCGAACGCATCGAGCGCCAGCAAACGCCTCATTTGACCAGTGCCTTGGTGGCGAGCTTTCCGCCCCGTCGGCGAATCCCGGGGATGAGGACGGAGAAGCTGGATCCGATGGGGGCCGCCCCCACTTCGACCACGCCGACTTCTTCTTTTACCGTCGGCATACCGTCGGCGATGTGGTCGGCTAATGCCAGTGCAGCGAGCGGAGGAACGGCGTTGCCAATCTGCTTGTATCGATCATCGAACGGGCCGAAGAACACCCAGTTTTCAGGGAAGGTCTGCAGTGCGGCGGCTTCCCGTGCGCTCAGTCCTCGATGCTGCTCCGGGTGCGTGAAACGACCGCAACTGGGTGTTCGGCAACGGGCGGTGATAGTGGGCGCGGTGGAATCCCACGGCAGCCGACCATATACGTCGGTATACCCCCCGTGAGCGCCTCTGGTCCGGTCAAGACAGCCCGGACCCACTCCGATCGGCCGTGAGCCGCCGTCCAACGGCACGCTTCGAATGATCTCAAGCGTCGATGCGCGATGGCTTGAGGTCACGTGCATGGAATCGGACGGGTTGCTGTCTCCGGGCGAGATCGGAGGGAGGTGGCCGATCCAATCCCGAACGGTGGAAAAATTGCCGTGCGCTCTCTTTACATCAGGAAAGGTCGGCTCCGAAACTCGCGATGCGATCACGACTGTTCGGAAGCGCTCCTGCGGCACTCCGAGTTGAGCCATGTTTACTATGCGAGCGCGCACTTTGTAGCCTGCATTGGTGAGGTTGTAACGAAGATCATCAAACAGTGCCCACGATCGTGTGGATACGAGATCTGCCACGTTCTCGATCAGTATGACCTCAGGGCGCAGCTCGAGAGCAAGTTCTCCGAATCGGGTAAAGAGCTGATTCCGGCCGCTCACGTCACCCTTAACCTTTACATGCGATGAGAACCCTTGGCACGGAGGACCGCCTGCAAGCACGACAGGCCGATTCCCCACTTTCTGCTGGATCCGCTCGGCCCAAGCCTTGCGTGCCTCGCCAGTGGAGAGCGACAAGAAGTCCAACTGCTCAGGGGCAAAGCCGAGATTGTGCTCGAAGGTCTGATTCGCCCAGCGATCGTTGTCCGCAGCGTAGACGGCATCGAACTTGCCGCTAGCTTCGAACCCAGCAGACAACCCGCCGCAACCACTGAAGAGATCGACGAATGCCCACGGTGCGACCTTGTTTGTCATGATTTCCGATCATAGGTTGGACATCCGACACCACCGGGGCGCCACGTCGATGCTGACATCAAACTCAACCTGCGCCGGCTCCAACTATTCCCGCAGCAGTGAGGGGTGAGGTCTCGAAGTTCCAGTCTGACAGCGCTTGCGTCATGGACGAAGGGCTGCTCGGGTCTACGGCAATGATGTCGATACTGCACCCCGATCGCATCCTGCCGAGGAAGCGACGAGATGGTGCTCCGTGCAAGGCGGGCGTGACCAGGGCGGCCGCTGTCGCGCCGTGCGCGTCGGCATGTGCCATCAGCTGGTAGATCTCTGTGTCTGACGGATGCTCTCCCGAACTTCTGTACTTGGCATCGAGTATCCGTGTGGTTGGCCCGGTCACCACGACGTCAGGTTCTGCGCGTTTGGACGCTGTAGGCGGGTCTTGGGCTGCTCGTCGCAGCAACTGGACGCCGCGGCGTCGACCGTGATCTGCGTATGACTGACCGTTGAGGTTGCGCAGTACATTCAGGACCGCGTCCTCGAAAAGTCGATCTACATTCGTCCAATAGCTCAACTCGGAGTGGCTGCGGCTCGGAGACGGGACCGACGGCACTCCGTCGATGAGAGCTCTAGCAAGCTCCAAGACCCGAGAAAGTTCGGGGTCGCTGGATTCGGGAAGCATCGGTCTGTGCTCGATCGCTGCCCCACGCAATAGTGAACCAATTACGCGAGCGTCCCGCCTTGCTTCAGCTGAGCTAACCACGCGTTCCGCTCGTATTGCGGCGGCTGACAGTGCCCGTGCTAGTGGAGTGTCGTCGCTAAGCTCGCGCCACGACGAGACGACCCGATGGCGTCTTCCGCGAGACCACTCATGTTTTATTGTCGCCGCAATATCCGGCTTTCCCCGTGGCCGCGATGACGGTGCGACGCGGGTCAAATACTCGCGCTCGATCCCCTGAGCTAAGAGTGGTCCTGCTAGCTCGATGAACCGCAGAGCAGTACTCTCGTGCGCC
Organism: uncultured Microbacterium sp.; assembly: GCA_963518515.1. Classification (GTDB taxonomy): domain Bacteria; phylum Actinomycetota; class Actinomycetes; order Actinomycetales; family Microbacteriaceae; genus Microbacterium. The sequence continues at coordinate 167,290 of CAUQIW010000003.1, read as the reverse complement.
GGCGCCAGGCGCCCCGCTGCATTGCTCTTTGCGAGACGAGTGAACGGATGCGCAAGTTCCAGGCAACCATCGACCGTTCCGGTTATCAGTTCCCGAACCAGCAAGCGCCGTCCGCTTGGGAGTGAGAGCGAACCCACGTAGGCGCCAATCTGGATATGCACCCCGAAACGCCCGTCGGTCACTTTAGCTACGCCCGCGGTCACCCAGTCGCAATCGGCAAGATCTGCCGCGCTACCACCAGCTTCGTCGTTTGTTAGTTCGAGGCGGTCGTAGGTCGCAACGCGAAAGTCGCTCATTCGACCCCGGGGAGAGCATTGACTGCTCTGGAGATAGCGTTCTCTACGCTCGAATTCATCATTTGATCATGCCAGTGTCGCCAACTGTAGCCCCGTTCGACTTTTTCTGCGTCGGGGTACACGGTGACGTTACCTCGGCGGAGGAAATGCCGTAGTGATTCATCCCAAAGTTCGCGAAGATCGTTCTCGTTTGAGGCGCCAACGAAGACGCCGTGCCCAAACGGAGAGTCATCCGGCAATGCGCTGAACCATTCGACTACCGAATCCCTTAGAGGTGACTCCATCCCTGACGCGGCGAGTATCTTATCCAGTGCATTAGCATCCGCGTTTACCGGGATCTGTCGAAGACGACGAACGAGTGCATCATCCAGGGCTATCACACTGCGATCAGCCGGATTCATCGTGGCGATGATAACCAGGTTGTCTGGTATCTGCACCTCTCGGCCGAGTGCCGGGACCTCAAATGGCCTATGTCGATACTCGATGTACGTAAGGAGCTCACCGAGGACGTTCGCCGTGTCTGCGCGGCTCAGTTCGTCAACCACCAGCACGTACACATTGTCGGGATCTGCTGCAGCTCGGTCGGCTATCGAAACCAGGACCCCTTCACGCGGCTCGAAGCCCTCCCCTGATGGCGCGAGTCCGCCAACAAAGTCCTCGTAGGTGAAAGCGGCGTGGAACTGGACCGTCGAGACTCGTGAGTTATCGCCAGCCGTGAGCGTCGTTGCCGCGCGATGCGCCGCCGAGGTCTTTCCGGTCCCGGCGACACCAACGAGCGCGATGATGTGGCTGGAGCCGTGGCGTCGGACCCTGTCAAGGATGCGGGCGTCCAGCTCTCCAACTGAATCGCTGCTGGACATCGGCGCATCACCGCCCACGGAGCCCAGCCAGCGTTCATACTCGCTGGCAGACTCCGTTGTGTTGTAGACAGGCGGATCGTCAAGTATTGCGTCGATCACTGGAATGTACTCGGCATTGAGGTGACGGTATCCGTCTGTTCGGTCGCGCGGCTCGAGGAAAAGGTCTTTGAATCCAGCACGCGAGAACCATGTGTCCAGGCGATCGGACTGATCCACCCCTAGATCGGGCTGCCGCGGGCCCAGGATGCGCGTCATCACCTCAGTTGACTTGGGGTCGTAATCGGCGTTGCGTCGAGCTTGTTTGATAATCGCGATCTTGCTGCTGAGCTCTGATTCCTGCAGACACGTAGTGAGCACCCGACCGAGCTCCTCCCAATGAAGCTTGTCATCGAGCGAGCGCATCGCCTTCCAAATGGCAAGCAGCGGGCGAATGTCTGTGCCAGCCGGGTACGACGCAGCCGATCGAGGGTTCGACAGCTGATATCGAGCAAGCATTGGCGCGACCAAATGTGCAACCTCGCCTCGCGACGCGGTGGTCAGCGCGTAACCAAAGTCGTCTACAAGCTGGAGCTGTCTCTTGAGAAGTGCCCCAATCCGTGCGCCGACCGCAGTCCGCTTGAGCGTTCGATCTTCATCGCTCACGAGGCCTAGACCGCGGAAGAGCGTCATGTACGTTCTATACCTGGAATCGGCCTGCTTCTGCAGCTCAGGGACTATCTGCTTCTTTCGGATGCTGAGCCGCTGCCTCACGGCGTCATATGGAGGGGCCCACTCGATTTGGTCGTCCATCACCATGGCGTAGAGCATCGCGGCCCCGACGTCGTTCGGGCTCCCGGAGATCCGGAGATCCGGAACTACATCACGCCCCGAAAGGTCCCAGCTCGTCTGAATCACTCTTCCTCCAGGTCATGCGATCGTCGATCACAAAGCTACCCGAGTGTGAAAGAAGGCGCTTCCCAAGAAGCGTTCGCCTGCCGGTTATACTCCCGGCGACTCTCTCTTTGAGGTGCAGCTAAACTGCGCCACACGCTGGCTTCTCTATTCTTGACCCATGTTCGGAGAAGCGCGCGTCATGGGAGGTGGATCGCGCTGTCGAGCCGCTTCCTCGCCGCAGGTGCCTACTAACCTGCCTCATCACCCGAGCGAGCGTCTCTACATCCCCAGCGCGGAGTGACTCGAACTGATGCGTCTTCACAGCCTCGATGTACCCCGGGAACACCTTCGCCAACATCGTCCGCACTTCATTCGTGATCGCGACGATGGTGCTGCGCTCATCTTCTGCTGACGGCCGCGCGTGACGGGTAGCTGAGCATGCCGACGTCGCGCAGCTGCTTCGATCGCGTCCCGCAGCAGGCTGGTCACTTCGGTGGAGGCGAACTAGGCCGCGAGCTCCGTCGGCGAGAGACGAGCGGTCGTGTTGGAGCAGGGTCGCATCCCGCATCCCACGTTTCGGTCAGCCGTTCCGCTTCTCTGGCCGCGAGCGTCGCCGGAATGCACGCTGGGCAAAGTCGGCGACTGAATCCGCGGCGGCCTTAGTCTTCTCGACGCCTTCCGCGCCAATACGGGCGGCGAGCTGCGCACCTTCTGCTCCAGCGCGCAGTGCTTTCTCTAAGCCGTCAGTCCCCATCTCGACCAGGTCGTCCCGCGAGTCGGTGAGCGCCGTTGACCACCGTCGAGCATCTAATGGACCGTCTGCGGATCCCTCGATCCCCAGGCGATGGTGGAAACCACCCACGGACTCAGCCACGCTGTTTCGCGAACGCACGATAGCGGGCGACTCGATCGGGTTGAAAAGTACCTTCGTATTCGCGATTGACGCGGCGGCATCCATGCGCTGAAGCAAGTTGTATGTGGTTCGAGAGATCACCTCGGCGCGGTTGGCTCGGGCCGTGCGCAGCGCGAATCGGTGCCGGTCGAGTTCTTCCGGCGAGGAATCCATCACCCGGTCGATCTCGATCACGCCGGTGGCCTCCTGCAGGTAGAAGCAGTGGGCTAAGACAGCGAGCCACTCCTGCGTCTCGCGCTCCACCGTCTCCGACGCGTCTGCAAGCGCGTCGACCGACTTGCTCCCCATCTTCTCGGCAAGCGCGTCAAGCTGGCGAAGTGCATAGGCCTGCGTGCGCGCGATCGTCGTCGACGACCCCTGCACCTTCGACCAAGTCACATCGGAAACGCCTCCGACGACCTTGCGGATCGTCATCGCCTCTTCGAGAGCCAGATCGATACCGATCATGTCGGCCAGCACGGCGTCCTTCTGGGCGCGCAGCACGTCGTCGACCTTTTCGTCGATGACAGCGAGGTAGTCGGTGATCTCGTCCATGGTCTGCTGCATCGCGACCTGAGCCATGATCCCGGCAACTCCGGCAAGCATCGCCGGGTTCGTGAGCATCGCCCCGGGCGTCTTCAGGAATTGCAGGTTCTTCGCGAACTGTCCGTTGGCCCCACGGAGCGTCGCGTGGGCGTTACCGGTCGACGAGTTGGTCACCGTGGGCAGCTTCTGCGCAGCGGCCCAGGACTCTTCCGTCAGCTTCATCCAGCGGCCCGAGTTCGCCGCCACCTCGGAACCGGCCTTCGTCACTGCCGCACCGCCGCCGAAGATGGTGCTCAACCGCGGGAGATCCAGTTCCCGTGCCTTGAGTCGATGCGACGTCAGAAACATTTCGATCGCTGACGACGACCCGATCAAGGCGATCCCATCTCCGTCGCTGACGATTTCGATATCCCTCAGGTCCGCGTCGCTCATGGCGTATGTCCTCCAGCCGCTGCCCAGTGGCGGGCATACCCTCGATCATGGCGTACCGGCCATGATCGAGGGTCGCTTTCGCTCGTATGTGGCGACCGGGTCGCGTAGGCACCGCTTATCCTCTCGTCTGGATGTCCCGGTATTCCGCTATCGTCTGGATGAATGCGTGTTCAACGATGAGCGGAGTAACAGTGGAGTTCTCGGAACGTCTCGATTCCCTGGCGACCAAGGTGAGGAACCAGGCAACGGCAATCGGGACTGAGGAGGCGACGAAGAACGCTTTCGTCATGCCGTTCATCTCGACGATCCTCGGGTATGACGTGTTCGACCCGCTGGAGGTCGTCCCGGAGTTCACGGCAGATGTGGGCACCAAGAAGGGCGAGAAGGTCGACTACGCCATCATGCGTGATGGCGAGGTGCAGATCCTCATCGAGTGCAAACCGTCGATGGGTGCGCTGAAGATCGAGCACGCGTCACAGCTGTTCCGCTACTTTTCCGTCACCAACGCCCGAATCGCAGTCCTGACCAACGGCGTGGTTTGGCAGTTCTATACCGACCTCGACGCGCCGAACCGAATGGATGCGAAGCCGTTCCTCGTTCTGGATCTGCTCGACATTGACGAGACGCTCATCCACGAGATCCAAAAGCTCAGCAAGGAGAGCTTCGATCTCGACTCAATCATCAGCGCCGCAGAGGAACTCAAGTACATCGGAGCCCTCAAGCGCGAGATCGCGTCGCAGTTCCGCGAGCCCACCGACGAGTGGATCAAGTTCTTCGCGACGCGCGTGCTCGACGGCTCATACACGCAGAAGGTCCGTCAGCAGTTCACGACTCTGGTAAGCAAGGCGGGTCAGCAGTTCCTCACGGAGCGGGTCAACGAGCGACTCAAGACTGCGCTGGGCGTCAGCGGCATCACGTACACCTCGACGGTGCCCCTACCCGCCAGTGCCGAGGTAGCGGAGGCCGATCTCGATCGCGATACAGAGATCGAGACAACTCTGGAAGAGCTCGAGGGCTACCAGATCGTCAAGGCAATCGCGTGCGGCGAGGTAAAGCCGCAGCGCGTGACACACCGCGATGCGAAAAGCTACTTCGCCGTGTTGCTCGATGACAACAACCGCAAGCCTGTCGCACGCCTTCACTTCAACGGGAAGCAGAAGTATCTCGGCCTGCTCGACGAGGACAAGGTCGAGACCCGCCACGCTCTCGAAGAGCTGGACGAGATCTATGCACACGCAGACGCGATCAGGGAAGCTGTGCGGCGATACAAGGACTGACGGCGATAGGAGACTCGCGTGACACGGAGGATGCGGGACCCGGAGTTTGTGGCAAGAATGCGAGCCACAGCTCTGGCGCCGCATATCGCGCCTCTCAACGAGCTAGTGCAGGTGCTTCGCGAGGAGCGTCCCGAGCTCTCAATGCCGCTCGTGGCGCCGCACTACGACGCAACTAGGGCTCGAGTGCTTTCCTTGCTCTCGAATCCGGGCCCACGCGCAGACGGAGGGCAGGGCTCGGGATTCATCTCCTCGGAGAACGACGACGGGACGGCGGCGCGTCTAGGCGCTATCTACGAACGGGTGGGAGCCGGTTCCACCGACGTCATGCCTTGGAACGCCTTCCCTTGGTACGTCCATGAGACACACCCGAATGGTTTGCCGCTCTCGCTGGTCGCTGAAGGACAATCCGCGCTGCATCGCCTACTCCTCGCGGCGCCGGGCATCCGGTCAATGGTTGCGCACGGGAAGGATGCGCGGCGGGCGGCGAACTTATACCTCCGCGATCCTGCACATCGGTCGCTGATCGAATCGCGCAGCATGCGTTCGTGGACAACCCGGCACAGCGGCGACAGGGCGTTCAGTGCTTCTGCGACTGAGAGAGAACGACGATTTGAAGAGATCGCCGGCGTGTACTGGGACGCTATGCGATGGGCCGGCCTGCGACCAACGTGGATCACTGGAGTGGAGCGAGATGTTTAGCAAATTGAGCTTTGGGGTCGTGCCATGACGACAGTCGCGGAGCTATTCAAGGCTGCAGGCGTCAGCTATGGCGGCGTGGTGCGCTGGGGGCAACCACCCAGTGAACGCGGCCCGGGCATCTACGTCGTCTCGTCGTCAGAGAATGCTGACCAGGCGACAGGGCTTGATGCCGCGCCACTCGATACCGCAGCGGTCTCGACTCTGGTCGGAATCCGTCCTGAGGCTTCGATTGACGGGAGCCCGGCGACCGAAGCAAGGTTGCAGACGAGGCTTCGCGAGATGTGGGTTCCGAACGAGCCCGTCTTGTATGTCGGGTTGGCCGGCGCGAGCGTCCGAGCGCGGGTGAGGCAGTACTACAACACGAAGATCGGAGCACGAGCGCCGCACGCGGGCGGGTGGCCGATCAGGATGTTGGATCAGGCGGCGCTTTGGGTTCATTTCGGTCCGGCGCAGGATCCCGACGCAGCCGAGATGCTCATGCTCCGTCACTTCGAGGAATACGTTCCTCTCGATACCCGCGCGACGCTAATCGATCAGCGCACGGCACTCCCATTCGCGAATCTCACCCACCCGCGGGGTCTCCGAAAGAGGCACGGTCTGGCCGGAGTCAAAGCCTCGCGCGCCGTTGCGCATCGGACAGCGGACGGGCCGGCCGTTGTTTAGCGGGACTGCGGAGGGGAGTCCCACTCGATGCGAGGATCTGCCGTGCACGTTCATGGCAGCGCTCCCGCGAACATGAGCCCGCGAGGTCAGTCAACACGGCGCATAAGGTCGGGCGCGAGATCGGTCGTGAAGTCGGCGACGTAAATGATGCGCGTAGTCGGTCGGGCTCGAAGTCGCTTCTGGCGTGGGCACTGCTCGTTCAGGTCGACATCGGTTGGTTGATCTTCCTCGCCGCGCTGGTCGCGGTGGCTTCGCTGGCCCTGGCTGCGGCGAAGAGAACTGCGACGAGCAACACGAGCGTCGCGATGATCGCCATGACCTCCCGCCGCTGAGCGATCCAGTCCGCGACCGCCTTGAGCCAAGCGGTCGGCACCCCGGCTGACGGAAAACTGACCAGGGCAAAGCCCCCGTCATCAGTGTGACAACGTCTTGATCCTCCGCCTAGGCCCGAAATGCGCCGGTGGCCGCCGCATTGGAGAGTTGAGTGCGCACGTCTCGGAGGATCGTCTCAACTACATCTCGCATCTTGATCCAGTCCACGAGTTCCACATACTGTCGCTCACCGTGGCTGATCTCATTACGGGAGCCGAGCAGGCGTTCATCGATCAGCAGCGCGTTGGCTCGATGAAGATCACTACTGCACCCCAATGAGTGCATGATCGATTCAAACTCCGAGAACTTGAGGTTCGCTCTCGTCCGTATCGTGGCGCGCGTGTATGGCAACTCGGCATTCGAGGTTCCTTCGTCTCTGATCGCCCTCACAAGCTCGGAGTGGGCGCGACTGGACTTTTCGTCCGCCAGTCGCGAGATCCTCGATCGAAGTGCCACCGCTGCAAGCTCCGGGCGCAGGTCACCGAGCGAAAGCCCCAGCCTCGACACGTACTCCAGATATGAAGACCCCGCGGTCTTGATGTATCCCTCCCAGTGGGCATAAAGCAAAGCAAGGCCACCGCGAAGGAGCGCAGGTTGCTCGTGTTGCCGCGCGGTAGCGACGATGCGCTCGAACACGAACATTTCCTGCGTCCGCCACTTGAGATCTTTGGTCAGCTGCGCTTCCAGCTGATCAACAGTGCGTACGGACACGAGCGCTATCCCAGGCTGAAGATGCGCTCGCCCACCGCGGGCATCTTGGGGGCCCTTGTGGTCGCGCGGACGCCAGCGCCCGAGTTGGCTTTGAAGTCACCATCCAGCCAAAGTCCCTCGATAGCTTCGAGAAGCCGCCGCGATCTATCTGGCTCCGCGAGCGCAAGCCACTTATCCACGTGAGCGGCGATTCCAGAAGTGACCGCTTCGAACGCCGAGACACTGAACCCGCCGAGTGATCTCTGTTTGTCCCGGTCGTATCTGCGGAACGCGGCAGATCCGATCGCTGAGGTGACGGTGAACACCTCAGCTGCTAGATCGAAGAGAGGGCGTCGATCTGCTTCGTCATCCTCAGCTATCTCGAGCAACTTATCCGTTAGGAAAGAGTCGATATCGGCGAACCCGGACAGCTCCTCGAGCGTGCTCCGTTGGAACGCCATGAAGCGCACGAGAAGTTCGAGGTCGTACTGCTCATCCATCTGCCGGTCGGTAAGAGCGAGCGACTCCACGACTCGCTCATCGCCTCGCAACGCCTGTAAAGCGTTGTAGAACCCGGGGTTGTTCATAATCAGAATCGCCGTGCGCACTTCCTGAGGGCTAGTGCGCATACCCCCACTGTTTAGGCGATCGAAGAGCTCGTATTTCACCGCGCTGTCCGACTCTTTGAGAAGGATTCGGAAGTCAAGGCGGGCACGTTTAAACTGAATCTTTACGGCCTGAGGAAGATCCTCATACGCGGTGCCTTCCAGCGAGGGAATGTACTTGGTCTTCGTCAACACGCTGGGCTCAACGATCGAACCATCTTCCTCGTTTCTCAGCTCCCCGACGAACTTGAGCACGGTCGACAGGCGTTGCAACCCGTCAACCACTTCCCAAACAGAGTTCTCGCCCTGCGCAACGAAGATCGGAGGCAGTGGGATGTCCAAGAGTATCGATTCGATCAGACGGGACTGCTTCTCGATCGGCCACCGAAAGAGACGCTGAAATTCGGGTCGAATGATGATCTCTTCATCTCGGTAGAGATTCAGCACCTCCCCGATCGACATGGCGTAGCCGTCCGATCTGATGTTCTGCCTGTTGGTCTCTATCTCTTCCTCAATAGCCATCTATCGTTCCGCCGCCCAACCGCGTGTCATCGAGTTCATGCCGCCACCCTACCCAACGCTCTGACCGGCGGCCCCGACGCCGGCACGGCCCCTGTCCTGAGTGTGACTGCGATCCAACCGATCTGACCGCCGCGTGTGCCGCGACTGTCCCTGGTAGTGATCGATGACCTGTCTTCGGCCGCGTACGGGTCAGGGTTCTGATCTGCTCAGGGAGCGAGGGGACGCTCCCGCCACGCAATCCCGCGCCCCGCGATCCGCCTCCCGGCCTCCTCCGCCGCAACCGGCTCGCCGACATCGGCGCCGACCTCGAGCCCCACGACGGAGTGCACAATCGTCCCGTCGTACACGTGCACGAGGTTGTAGCCCTGCGCCGCATCCTGACCTCGCGTAGCGCCGACGGGCTGAGCCAGATCCTGCCCGTAGGCGCTCGACGACGCGGCCGCCACCGGAATCCCCGCGAACGTGCCGAACGACGGGTGGTGCACGTGCCCCGACAGGATTCCCCGTACATCCGACCCCGCCAGCACCTCGGCCAGCGCGGCCTGCTCGCGCAGCTCCACAGTCACCGCGAGATCGAGCACCGTCGGCAGCGGCGGGTGATGGATCAGCATCAGCGACCCCTCCGGCGCGGGCGTCGCAAGCTCCGCCGCCAGCCACGCGAGCTGCGCCTCGTCGATCCGCCCCCAGTGCTGCCCGGGAACCGTCGAATCCAGCACGATCACCCGCATGCCACCGAACCAGCGCACCTCGACCACAGCATCCGAAGAGCCGCCGGCAAGCCCCAACTCCGCCCGCATCGCCGCACGCTCGTCGTGGTTGCCCATGGCCCACACGACCTCGCACCCCAGAGCAGAAACAGCTGGCTCCACCAACTCCCGCAACCGCCGATACGACGACGCGTCCCCCCGATCCGCAAGATCACCAGTGAACAGCAGAGCGTCCGGCCGCAACCCCGAAGACACCAACCGAGACAGCACCGACGACAGGTTCGCGTCGGCATCCGCCCCACTGCCATACAGCCGCGAACGTTTACCGGGAAGGTGCGTATCGGAGATGTGCACGAAGGTGTGCGATGGGCGAGAGTGTTCGGTGAGGATCATTTCTCTTCCAGTGAGACGGCGTACAGGTACAGAAAGTCAGACGGCCGCAGCCGTCGTGCCGGGCACGAGCGTTCCGACGAACGCCTGCCTGACGGTGGGTACAGGGTCAGAGTCAGCATCAGAGGTCAGCAGCCGCTGCATGGTCTCGACGGCCGCCGCCGCGACAGACTCCACAGGAATCCGCAGAGTCGTGAGCCCCAGCAGGTCGGCCCCGGGAAGGATGCCGTCGCACCCCGTCACGCTCACGTCGCCGGACACGGACAGCCCCGCGGAACGCAACGCGCGCATGACCGCCAACTGTCGATAGTCCGACGCGCACATGACAGCCGTGGCCCCTGAACGCACAGCATCCAGCGCCTCATCGACTCCATCCGTCGGCGCCGCACCCGCGGACAGCATCGTCACCGACGCCCCGCCGGCGACCAGCGCCTCACGCATCGCCGACGCACGCAGATGCTCGGGGAACGAGACGTCAGCCGCACCCGAGAGAACGACCACGTTCCGGTGCCCGAGCGACAGCACATGCGACGCCAGCAGACGCCCATGCGACGGATCGTCGTAGTGCGCCGAGTGGATGCGCCCGACCGACTCCACGCGACCTGCGCGCACGATCGGCACCTGGTCGGCGAACGGCTCCAGCTGCGAAGCGGTGATTCCACCCGTCGCGACGATCAGTCCGGCGACCCGCATGCCGAGCAGCCGGTGCAAAGCGTTGACCTGCTCGGATCCCTGCTCATCGGCGCCGATCGTCACCGTCACGAGGTCGAGCCCGCGGCGATGCGCCTCATCCTGCAAGCGCGAGAACAGCAGACCGTACGCGGGGTTGCTCGCGTCACGCAGCATGAGCCCGACGGTGCCGGTGCGGCCGGCGGCGAGCTCGGCGGCCATCGTGTTGCGCACGTATCCGAGGCGCTCGGCCTCGGCGAGGATCCGGTCCTGAGTCTCGGGCGCGAATCTGCCCTCGCCCTTCAGCGCCCTCGTCGCCGTAGCCCGAGAGACCCCGGCAGCCGCGGCCACATCGCTGACCGTGACGCGCAGAGCCGGAGTGCCAGCGCCTGCATCAGAAGAACTCACGCGCGAGCCTTCTTCGTCGCGCGAGCCTTGCGGGGCGCTCCGGCGCGCGAACCTCGTCCATACACGAGATACATGGTGACACCCATGATGATCATCAGCAGCACTGTGTAGACGAACGTGATCGGCATCGCGTCGAGGTTGTTCTCGCCGCGCGTGCTCTCCTGAATCGCCACACCGAGCGGCTTGAACAGTGGGTGATAGAGGAAGATCGCCGCGTCGTAGTCGTCGAGCAGGCTGTTGAAGTTGAGCGCCGTGATCGCGGCCGCGGTCGGCAGCACCAGGGGGATGAGCACCCGCCGGAACGTCGTCAGCGACTTCGCCCCGAGAATGCGCGAGGCGTCTTCGAGCGAGTCGGGCACCGAGGCGAACCCGGCCTTCAGCAGGCGCAGCGTGAACGGGATCTTGACGCAGATGTACGCGACCAGCAGCAGGATCGGCGTGCCGGTGAGCACGATGCCGCCCACGATCGCCCGCGGCTCGTCGAATGCGGTCACGAGTGCGAGCGCGATAAGCACGATCGGCAGGATCCACGGGATGTGCAGCACGTACTCGATGGCGGTCGTCAGCAGGTTGCGGTGCTTCTGCAGCATCCGCGCGACGAACAGCAGACCGCCGACCACGATGAGTGAGGCGAGCGCGCTGTAGACGACGCTGACGATGAACGGACGGATCGCCTCGGCGCTCGAGAACACGGTGATGTAGTTGTCGAGCGTGAAGCTGTCGAGAGTGATGGACCCGGCGAGGATGCTGCGGGCATCGACGAACGAGAAGATCACAATCAGCACCACGGGGATCAGGTAGATCACCCACAGCAGGTACGCGACGACGTGCACGACGACGTTCGCGAACGGGTTGCGGATCTTCTGCTTCTGGATCGGCGTCGCCACCTTGGCGACCGAGAAGTACACCCCCGACTTCTCGAAGCGGTTCATGATCGCCAGCAGGATGATCGTCGCGATGCCGAGCACGATCGCCAGCAGAGCCGCGATGTCACGCGTGATGGGGCTACGCGAGAGGTCGATGATGAGCGGCGCGACCGTCTGGAAGTCGGGCCCGCCGAGCACGAGCGGAGCCGTCAGCGCCCCGAGTCCGATGAGGAACGTCAGCACCGTGACCGCGAACAGCATCGGCTTCATCACCGGCAGCACGATGCGCCGGAGGATCGTCCAGGTCGAGGCGCCCATGAGCTTCGCGGCCTCGATCGATGCGTAGTCGACCTTGCCGAGCGACGACGAGAGGAACAGCATGTGATTCGTCGTGGTCGCGAAGGTCATCACGAAGACGACGGCGAAGTACCCCGAGAACCAGTCGCGGTCCATGTCGGGCCAGACGTTGACCATCATGTTCGTGAAGAACCCGAACCGGCCGTAGATGAAGTTGTAGCCGGCGGCCAGCACGATGCCGCCGTAGATGAGGGTGGTCGCGTATCCGAGCCACAGCACCTTCGCGCCGCGTACCTGGAAGTACTTCGTCACCAGCACGATGAACACACCGACCACGTTGACCGTGATCGACAGGGTGATCGCCAGCAGGAAGCTGTTGCCCAGCGTCTTCAATGCCCGCTCGCTGCCGAACAGCTTCTCGACGGCGCGGATGCTGAACTGGCCGTCGGGGAAGAAGGTGACCCCGAGCAGTGCGGCGTTGGGCAGCACGAGGAACGCGGCCGCGAACCAGATCACGATGATGCCGGTGATCCACGCGAGCGGCGAGCGGAGCATCGCCTTGACGCTGCCCGGGCGACCGCGGCGGCGCTTCGGTTCGGGGGAGTCTGCCTCTGCGGTCGCGGTGGCGGTGAGGGCGCCCGCCCCGCCGGTCATCGCCGCGGACGGCGGGATGGCGGGGTCCGCGTTGTTCAGCGGGCCGTTGTTCAGGCCGTCGTTCTGGCCGTTGCGCGGGGAGCCGTTGTTCTGGCCGTCGCCCTGCGAGCCGGGGTTCTGAGCATCCGACATGTCACGCCGCCGGGTACTGCAGGATCCAGCGCGGATCCACGTCGACGCGCACGGCGTCTCCCGCGTTCCACTGGTGGGCGCTCGCCGCAGCGGGAACGCTGACGCGCAGCGGAGCATCCTCCGCCGAGACCGTGTAGACGCTGTGGCTGCCGTGGTACGTGCGATCGACGATCGTGCCGTCGAGCGAGGCGGGCGCCGTCGAGCTGTCGCCGGTGGCGGCGAGGTGCAGCTTCTCCGGCCTGACGTAGGTCTCCGCCGTGGCATCCAGTCCTGCGCCGAGGCTGGTGATCTGCGAGGGGCTCAGGCGGTTGTTCTCGCCGATGAACCGGCAGACGAACGGCGTCGCGCTGCGGTCGTAGATCTCCTCGGGGGTGCCGACCTGCTGCAGCGTGCCGGCGTCGAGCACGGCGATGCGGTCGCTGAGGGTCAGCGCCTCTTCCTGATCGTGCGTGACGTAGACCGTGGTCACGCCGACCTCGTGCTGCAGGTCCTTCAGCTGCTCGCGCAGCTGCACCCGCAGCTTGGCGTCGAGGTTCGACAGCGGCTCGTCGAGCAGCAGGATGCTGGGGGTCAGCGCGAGCGCGCGGGCGATGGCCACGCGCTGCTGCTGTCCGCCCGAGAGCTCCGACACGTTCTTGTCGAGCTGCGACTGCGCGAGGCCGGTGCGGTCGGCGATCTCGTCGACGCGGCGGCGCTGCTCGGCCTTCGACGTCTTCTGGATCGAGAGGCCGAACGCGATGTTCTCGCGCACGTTCATGCTGGGGAACAGCGCGTAGTTCTGGAACACCATGCCCACGCCGCGCTTCTCGCTCGGCACGCGCGTGACGTCGCGCCCGCCGATCAGGATGCGCCCGCCGGTCGGCTCGACGAACCCGGCGAGCGAGCGCAGGGCGGTGGTCTTGCCGCATCCGGACGGACCCAGGAGGGTGAAGAACTCACCCTCCCGGATCTCCAGATCGAGGTGCGAGACCGCACGGTGATCGCCGAATGCGACCTCGACATCTTCGAAACGGATCATGGTGTCTTTTCCGGTCGTGTTCGTGATTCTCGGAGGCTGTTCGATCAGCCGATGTACTCGAGCGTGACCTTCTCGACCCAGGCTCCGAGGTTCTCGCTCACGAAGCCGAAGTCGATGTCCTGACGGTCGAGGGTGCCCATGAGCTCGACGACCTCGGGGTTGGCCTGCGCGACCGCGCCCTCGTTGACGGGCATCGAGTTGAACTCGGCCGCGAACTCGCCCTGCACCTCGGCGCTGCCGAACCAGTCGATGAACTCCTGGGCCTTGGCCTCGTTGCCGGTGCCGTTGATCTCGGCGATCTGCTCGGTGACGTACGGCACGCCGTAGTCGGGAACGATCATGCCGGTCTTCGTGCCGTACTCGGCGTCACGAGCCGCGATGCCGCTCGAGGGCAGCACGCCGTAGTCGATCTCGTCACGCGTGAGGCGGGCATAGAGGTCGGTGCCCTCGACGGCGGGCGAGCCGTTGGCGTAGTACGACTTCACCAGGTCCCAGCCCTCGTCGCTGACGCCGAGGTCGCCGTCTTCGTCGAGGTGGCGCGAGAGGATGCTGGCGAGCACGAGCTGCGGAGTGGCCTGGCCGAGCGCGGGGTTGACCTCGTAGCGGCCGGCGTACTCCTCGTCGGTCCAGAGGTCCTCTTCGTCGGTGGGCGCGTCGGTGATGCGGTTCTCGTCATAGACCGTGACGATGGCCTGCTCGACGAGCGGCCAGAAGGCGCCGTCCGCGGGGTCGCCGGCGTCGGCGGGAACCTCGCCGCTCCACTCGGGCTCGTACGCGGTGATCGCGTCTTCGGCCTTGAGCTGCTCGAAGAACATGTTGTTCAGGCCGAAGACCACGTCGCCGACCGGGTTGTTCTTCTCGGCGATGATGCGGTTGGTGAGGTCGGCGCCGCCGAGGCCCACGATCTCGATGTCGATGCCGGCGTCTGCGGCCTTCTCGGTGATCCACTCGCCGCGGCCGTCGCTGTTGGAGTTCGTGTAGACGATGAGGGTCGCGTCGGAGCCGCCGTCGCCCGAGCCTTCGTCGGTCTCGGTGCTGCCGCCCGCGCATCCGCTCAGGGTCACGGCCGCGATGGCCGCGATTCCCAGGAGAGACCAGCGCTTCTTTCGGATGTCGACCATGGTCGCCCTTTCTCGTCATCGAGGTATGTCGAGACTGACTTTACCCCTGAGTTGTGGTGTCTGTACAACAATCTGGCTGATTCGTAGCCGCGTTCGCGCGACCGCACCCCAAGATAGGCCGCGAAAGTGAACGGACGGATGCGGCCGGGTGAACCTTCCGGGCGTTCCCGTTCGTCTTGTTTGTTGAGCGAGGCCCGACTGTTCCGTCCGTTGAGCGAGGCCCGCGGAGCGGCCCGAGACGAAACGCGCTGCGCTGGATGGTGCGTTTCGTCTCAGTCGACTTCGTCGTCTTCGCTCAACGACCGAGTTCCGGTTCTTCGGGCGCCCGAGACGAAACGCGCCACCCCCCTTCGCTACCCTGAGACCCACACCATGACCTGAGGGGGATCACGATGTCATCCGAAGCGACCACCACTTTCCACTCGAACGCCGACGCCGCCACGACCGCAGCCGCCGTGCAGCGGGTGCTGACGGAGAACAAGGCGAAGGTGCTCGGTCAGAGTCCCGACGGCCTGCAGATCGACTTCCAGACACGCAAGACACTGCTGAACTGGGAGCTCCTCGGTCGCGCGATCACGACGCCGGC
Organism: uncultured Microbacterium sp.; assembly: GCA_963518515.1. Taxonomy (GTDB): domain Bacteria; phylum Actinomycetota; class Actinomycetes; order Actinomycetales; family Microbacteriaceae; genus Microbacterium. The sequence goes on along the minus strand of CAUQIW010000003.1, from coordinate 151,715 downwards.
GGCATCCGGTTCTGACGTGCACCTGTCGCTCGACGTGCACCACAACCGTCCGCCGGCGCTCATGGACGGCAAGAAGAACAAGAAGGCTGTCGAGAAGCTCGCGGGGCAGATCCAGGCCGCGTTGAGCTGACGGGCGTTTCGTCTCGGGCGGCTTCGCCGGCCTCGCTCAACGACCGAGGGTGGACGAGCCGGCCTCGCTCAACGACCGAGGGTGGGCGAGCCGGCCTCGCTCAACGACGGAGGGGTGGACGTCAGGCGGAGAACGCCGGAACGGCCTCGATAAGCATCCGCGTGTACTCCTCCTGCGGCGCCGTGAAGATCTGCGAGGCGTCGCCGCACTCGACGAGCGTGCCGTTCTTGAGCACGGCCACACGGTCGGCGGTCTCGGCGACGACGCCGAGGTCGTGCGTGATGAACAGGTAGGTCAGCTCACGCTCTCGCTGCAGCTCATCGAGCAGCTTCAGGATCTGCGCCTGCACCGACACGTCGAGCGCCGAGACCGCCTCATCGAGGACGAGGAACTCGGGGTCGAGCGCGAGAGCACGCGCGATCGCCACACGCTGCCTCTGACCGCCCGACAGCTCGTCGGGGAATCGACCCAGCATCCCGTCGGGAAGAGCGACCTGCTCCGACAGCTCGAGCGCCCGCTTCGACCGAGATGACCGGTCGCCCTCGCCGAAAGAGAGCAGCGGCTCGGTGATGAGCTGCTCGATCGTCATCCGTGGATTCAGGGAGTCGAACGGGCTCTGATAGACCATCTGGAATCGACGCCGCAGTTGACGCAGCTTCTCGCCCTTCAGGTGCGTGATGTCGTCGCCGGCGAAGGTGATCGACCCTGAGGTCGGCTCCTCCAGTCGCAGCACCAGTCGCGCCAGCGTGCTCTTTCCCGATCCGGATTCACCCACGACGGCGAGCGTCTCACCGCGACGCACCTCGAGAGAGACGGCGTCGACGGCGGTCAGCGACCGACGCGCACCTTCGCCCTTGGGCAGCGGGAAGATCTTGGTCAGCTCGTTCACCCGCACGATCGGCTCGCCGCCGAACTCGATGCGAGCCTGCGTCGAGGCCGTCCGTCGCGTGTGTGCGCTCAACCGCGGTGCCGCGGCGATCAGCTTGCGGGTGTACTCGTGCGTCGGCGCGGTCATCACCTGCGCCGCGGGCCCCGAGTCGACGATCTCGCCGTGCTTCATGACGACGACCCGGTCGGCCCGCTCGGCCGCCATCCCCAGGTCGTGAGTGATGAGCAGGATCGCGGTGCCCAGCTCCTGGGTCAGGCTGGCGAGGTGGTCGAGGATCTGCTTCTGCACCGTGACGTCGAGGGCACTCGTCGGCTCGTCGGCGATGATCAGGCTCGGCTGCGCAGCCAGCGCCCCTGCGATCAGCGCGCGCTGCTTCATGCCGCCGGAGAACTGATGCGGATACTGCTTCGCCCGCTCTGCGGGATACGTGAGCCCTGCCATCTCGAGCAGTTCGACCGCGCGATCCTGGGCATCGTGCTTCGTCGCGAGTCCGTGCACGAGCAGGGGCTCCGCCACCTGCACGCCCACACGCCGCACCGGGTTCAGAGACAGTGCAGGGTCCTGGGGCACCAGCCCCATCAGACGGCCTCGGATGCTGCGCCAGCGGCGCTCGCTCAGGGGGATCAGGTCTTCGCCGTCGAACTCGATCCGTCCGCTGACCACCTCGGCGTTCGGCGCGAGCAGATTCATGATCGACTGCGCGACCGTGCTCTTGCCGGAACCGGACTCGCCCACGATGGCGACCACCTCGCCGCGACCGACGCTCAAGCTGACCCCACGCACCGCGTCGACCTCGCGGTCTCCGATGCGGTAGGCCACGCGCAAATCCTCGATGCGGAGGATGTCGTCGCGTGCCGCGGATTCGCCACGGGGTGAGGGGTTCACGGACTCGCCGAGTCGGGCGGACTCATCGGCGGTCGCTGCGACGTCCTTCTGCATGCGTCCTCCTCGTCGAGCACGGGTCGTGTCATCAGCACTGATCATCTTCTGGTTTACGCTAGGCGTGCTGATTCATCCGGGTCAAGCACTACATGGGCATCGGGCAATGCGCGCCCTGCATAGATCACTTTCCGGGATCGACCTGGTCCACAAGGCTCAGCAGGCGCTCGACGAGCGGGTTGTGAGACTCGGAGTTCCACGCGATGTCGAGCTCCACCCTGTTCACCCTCGACGACGGGTCGGTCTCGTTGATGGGCAGCAGGGTCACTGTGTCGGGCGAGATCCGCTCGGCGGATTCCGGCACCAGCGTGAATCCGATGCCGGCGCTGACCATGGCCAGCAGTGCGGGCACCTGCCCGGCGTACTGCACGATGTGCGGATGCACGCCGCTTGCCACGAACATCGACAGCAGCAGGTCGTGGAAGTACCGCGCGCCGCTCGGCGAGTACATCAACAGCGACTCGTCTTTGAGATCGATGAGCTTCAACGGCTCGCCGCGCTGCGCCAGGGGGGAATCGCTGGGCAGGGCGACCGCCAGTTGTTCGCGGTACACCGCGCGGCTGCCGATCTGGGGCCTGGCGAGCAGTGGACGCAGCAGCCCGATGTCGACCGTGCCCTTCTCGAGCTCCTCCACTTGGTCGAGGGAGACGAGCTCACGCAGCAGCAGCGTGACGCCCGGCAGCTCGGCCGATGCGCGGCGCAGCAGGTCGGGCACGACGGCCTGCCCCGCCATCGCCGTATACGCGATCGTCACGGTTCCGGCAGCCCCCTCGCCCACCGAGCGCACGTCGGAGACCGCCTTCGCCGCGAGGTCGATAAGGCGCCGTGCGTTGGGTAGCAGCGCTCGTCCGGCCTGGGTCAGGGCGACGCGGCGACTGGTGCGGTCGAACAGCCTCGTCGACAGCTCACGCTCGAGCTGCTGGATCTGGCGACTGAGCGGCGGCTGAGTCATCTTGAGTCGCGTCGCGGCCGCGCCGAAGTGCAGCTCCTCCGCGACCGCGATGAAGCATTCCAGCTGTACCAGCGAGATCATCGATCCACTCCCGACATCAATCAGTGCGAGTTTTGGTTTGTCCGCGCATCTGTGCCCACCATAGTGTCGGAGAAACCCGATGACGCGGAATCCGTCGAAGCGGAGTCCCGGAGTCGCACCGATGGAGGCGTGATGTCCGAAGAGTCCCTGCTGTCTGTCCCAGCTGCCACTCGTCTGCCCGAGAACGCGGTGCGGTCGATCCGCATCACGCCGGTCGCGTTCCACGACCCGCCCCTGCTGAACACCGTGGGAGTGCACGAGCCGCTCGCGCTGCGCGCCGTCGTGCAGGTGACCACGGAGTCGGGAGTCGTCGGACTCGGAGAGACCTACGGCGACAGCGCCCACCTGCAACGGCTGCGAGTCGCCGCCGAGACCGTTCTCGGCTGCGACGTGTTCGCGTCGAACGATCTGCGGGCGCGGGTCGAGCGCAGCGTGGCCGGCGACGGCGTGCAGGGCGGACACGGCATGTCGGGCATGGTCACGGGCACGAGCACCGGCGACCGCGTGCTCTCGCCGTTCGACGTCGCCGCCATCGACATACGCGGCAAGCTGCTCGGCATGCCCGCCAGCGAGCTGCTGGGCGGACGGGTGCGAGATGCGGTGCCCTTCAGCGGCTACCTCTTCTACAAGTGGGCGGGCCACCCCGGCGGATCATCGGACGAATGGGGCGAGGCGCTGACGCCGGCCGGCATCGTCTCGCAGGCCCGACGCATCGTCGATCGCTATGGCTTCACCGCGCTCAAGCTCAAGGCCGGCGTGTTCGCGCCCGACGACGAGATCGCGGCGATCCTCGCACTCCGCGAGGAGTTCCCTGATCATCCGCTGCGTATCGATCCGAACGGTGCCTGGACCATCGAGACCTCGCTCCGCGTCGCCGACGCGTTGAAGGACGTGCTCGAGTACCTCGAAGACCCCACCCCCGGTCTCGAGGGCATGGCCGAGGTGCGCCGCCATACCGAGCTGCCGCTCGCGACCAACATGTGCGTCGTCGCGTTCTCGCAGATCGCCGACGCCGTGCGCCTCGGCGCGATCGACATCGTGCTCTCCGACCACCATTTCTGGGGCGGTCTCGAAAGATCCCGCCTGCTCGCCGGCTTCGCCGAGACGCTCGGGTGGGGGCTCTCGATGCACTCGAACTCGCACCTCGGCATCAGCCTCGCCGCAATGACCCACCTCGCTGCGGCCACCCCCGGTGTCGGCTACGCATGTGACACGCACTGGCCGTGGAAGCGAGAGGACGAAGACGTCATCGCGCCCGGCGCACTGACCTTCAGAGACGGATCCCTGGAGGTTCCGGTGGCTCCGGGCCTCGGCATCGAGCTCGACCCCGAGGCCCTCGCGCGGCTGCACAGGCAGTATCTCGACGGTGGCATCAGAGAGCGTGACGACACCGGCTACATGCAGCGCGTCGAGCCGGGATACGTTCTGGCGAGCCCGCGGTGGTGAGCGCGGCGCCGTTGCGCATCGCGGTCACCGATCCGATCATCTCGGAGTTCGCCGACGATCTGCGCCGCACCGAGCGGCAGCACGAGTGGGTCTTCGCCGATGCGGGCGCACCGGAGTCCGTGCGCGCCGCCATCGAGCGTGCCGACGTCGTGATCTGCTCACGCCTCACGGCCGATGACATGGTCGGTGCCGACCTTGTGCGTCTCGTGCACGTGACGGGGGCGGGGGTGGACAGGGTCGAGGACGGTGCCGTGCCCGACGATGTGCCGCTGTGCAACACCGGGCATCATGGTCCAGCGATCGCCGAGCACGTGATGATGACCACGCTCATGCTGCGCCGCCGTGCGATCGAGGCTGACGCGCAGATGCGCCGTGGAGAGTGGCGCACGGTCGCGACCGCGGGCGCCCCGTACCACCGCTCGCTCGCCGGTAGCACGCTCGGGCTGGTCGGCTACGGCGAGATCGGTCGCTCCGTCGCGCACCTCGCGAAGGCCTTCGGGATGCGCGTCATCGCCATGCGCCGGCATCCGGAGGTGGACGACCCGGGGGCCGCGCTGCTCGACCACGTGTACGGCGCGGATCAGCTGCATCCGCTGCTTCGCGAGAGCGACGTCGTCGTCATCACCGCGCCACTCTCCGAGAGCACACGAGGGATGATCGACGCCGAAGCGTTGGCGCAGCTGAAGTCCGACGCGCTGATCGTGAACGTGGCCCGCGGCGCACTCATCGACGAGGGAGCACTGTTCTCCGCCCTCAGCGAGGGGCGCATCGGGGGAGCGGCGATCGACGTGTGGTGGGATGCGCCAGAGGGGACGCACGCCCCTGCGGTCGTGCAGAGGTTCGCCGCGCTCGACCGGGTCGTGCTGACTCCGCACCATTCGGGCCATGCGCGCGAGGTCTTCACGTTGCGGGCGGCCGACATCGCCCGCAACATCGATCTGCTCGCCGCCGGGCGTCCGCTGGAGCGTCGGGTGCGCTGAGGCCCGAGGCGGCTGACCGCGTCGCGGCGAATCGCCGCGGCATCCGCTCAGACGAGTTCGAGCAGGCGGGTGGTGATCAGCATCAACGCGCCCAGAGCGGATGCGGCGAGAGCGACCGCCCGTGTGCGGCGGCGATTCAGGAACCTGTTCACGAACCGCGACAGCACCACGCCGGCGACCGCGAACGGCGCCATCCACGCGGCCGTGGCCAGCGCGTGCGTCGGCACGGCGCCCCACAGGAACAGCGCGACCAGCGACAGCGACGATCCGATGAGGAAGAACGCCGACATGGTGCCCCGCAGCCGCGGCCCTTCCGACCCTTGCCAGATGATCGCCATCGGGGCGCCTCCGACCGAGGTGGTGGTGCCCATGAGACCGGACAACGCCCCCGCCACCGCCTGCGTCGCCCTCGTCACCCTCGGGCGCCAGCCGCGCAACGAGACGACGACCCCGAGTAGAACGACGACCGCGACCGTCCACGAGAGCACCGCCGTCGACATCACGGTGACGAGTCCTGCGCCGACGACGGTTCCCGGTACCCGTCCCGCCAGGGCCCAGCCCGCGCCCCGGAGGTCGAGGGCCGCGCGATCCATCACCACCACGACGAGGGTCACGACCATCGCCAGCATGATCACGAGCACCGGCAGCAGAGTCGTGTCGATCAGGGCGATGAAGGGTGCGGCCAGCATGCCCATGCCGAAGCCGATCGACCCCTGCAGGCAGCCGGCGACCAGGATGACGCCCCCCAGCAGAGCGAATTCGAGGGGCGTCACCGTGGCCTCAGCGACGCGGAGCGATGGCGCCGATCACCCGGCGGCGCTTCTTGCTCTGCAGACGCCAGCGCTGCCCCGGGTCGGTGGCGAGTCGCAGCCAGGCGGCCAGCACGTTCGCGCAGACGGTGGTGATGACGATCGCGAGACCCGGAAGCACCGACTGCCACCACGCCTCGGCGAGGTACTGACGGCCCTGCGAGACCATGAGGCCCCAGCTGACGTCCGGCGGCTGGATGCCGATGCCGAGGAAGCTCAGCGACGACTCGGCCAGCATCACGTAGCAGAACTCGAGCGTGGCGAGCGTGACGAGTGTGGGAAGGACGTTCGGGACGATGTGGCGGAAGACGATCGCTCTGTTCGTCGCTCCGAAATTCGTCGCGGCGTCGACGAACATCCGTGAACGCAGCTCGGCGGCATCCGCCCGCGCGGTGCGCAGGTACAGGGGTATGCGGGTGATCGCCAGCACCAGCACGATGTTCGCCGCGCTGGGGTTGAACACGTACAGGATCACGACGGCGAGCAGCAGCGAGGGGAAGCTCATGATGACGTCGGCGATGCGCATCGACACCGACTCGCGCCATCCGCGGTGGAATCCGGCCCACATGCCCCAGATCGAGCCGACGACCGCAGATACGAGCACGGCGGCTGCGGCGACACCGAGGGTCGTGCCCGCCGCGGTGATGATGCGAGCGAGCAGGCTGCGGCCCAGAGAGTCGCTGCCCAGGATGTACTCCCACCCGAGCTGCATGCTGAACGGCGGCATGTTACGAGCGCCGAGGTCCTGTCGCTGCGCCATCTCGCCGAACAGCGGCGGACCGATGATCGCGGTGAGCACGATGAACGAGAGCACGACGGCGGCCGCGGTGGCGACCTTGTCCTTCAGCAGGAGCTGCCAGAGATTGGCGCGCCCCGACGAACGGGCTCCACGCGCCTTCTGAGTGAGGACCGTGACGGTCGATGCGTCAGACATTGGTCGGCACCTCTGCCTTCGTGTCGGAGAGGGCTCCGGGACCGCGGCGACGGGCCTTGGCTCCGGAGGTCGGCCGCACCCGGGGATCGAGGAGTGCATAGCCGAGGTCGATGATGATGTTGAGGGCGAAGATCGCCAGCGCGGTGATCAGCACGGCGGCCTGCAGCACCGCGAAGTCGCGTTGCAGGATCGAGTCGATCATGAGCTTGCCGATACCGGGCCAGCCGAAGATCGACTCGACCACGACCGCGCCGTTGACGAGGCCGACGGTCAGGTCACCGGCGACGGTGAGGGCGGGGGCCGCGGCGTTGCGCAGCGCGTGCTTGGAGACGATGTGCATCTGGCCGGCGCCGCGGCTGCGGGCGACCTGGATGTACGGCTGCCCGAGGACCGTGACCATCGACCCGCGGATCACCTGGGCCAGCACGCCGACCGGTCGCAGCATGAGCGTGGCGATCGGCAGGATCCAGACGAGGGGCCCGGACGTGCCGGAAGTGGGCAGCCAGCCCAGCGTGATCGCGAAGATCCAGATGCCGAGGATCGCCACCCAGAAGTCGGGCACGCTCGCCGCCGTCATCGAGAAGAAGCTCACGATCCGGTCGGCGATGCCGTTCGGCTTCAGCGATGCCCAGCTGCCCAGCACGATGGCGATGACGATCGCGAGGATCATGGTCACCGCCGCGAGCTGCAAGGTGGCGGGGAAGGCCCGCAGCGCCATCTCGGCGGCAGGTTCTCCGGTGCGCAGCGACTGGCCGAAGTCCAGCTGCAGGACGCCGAGGAAGTAGTCGCCCATCTGCTTCCACAGCGGCTGGTCGAAGCCGTTGCGGGCGGCGAAGTCCTCGCGCATCTGGTCGGTGGCGTTCAGCGGCAGATACAGCTGCGACGGATCGCCGGTGAGGCGGGCGAGCACGAAGACACCCAACACGACTGCGACCAGCGGCAGCGCGCTCTGCAGGATCCGTTTTCTCAGGTAGGTCCACATGGTCGCCCGCCTCTCACTCTCGCTCGCGGTCAGCCCGCGAGCGAGACCTCCTTGATGCGCAGCTCGTCACCGGTCGACGAGTTGGGCTCGTACGTCACTCGGTCTGCGAGGCCGAGCATGACCGTCTGGTGGGCGATCGGTGCGAGAGCGACGACGTTCTCGCGCTCGTAGGCGAACACGTCCTCGTACGCGGCCTGGCGCTCATCGCCGGTCAGGGTGCGTGCGGTGTTGATGAGCTCGTCCAGACCGGGGTCGCCGAACTCCGACTGCGCACCGCCCGTGAGCATGTACTGCTCGACCGTGAACTGCGCGTCACCGGCCTGGTTGCCGTGCTGGATGAGCATCGAGATGGGGCCCTCGTTCGTGACGAACGGGCTCAGCTGATACTGCAGGTGCTGCGTGGTGTCGACCATGCGCAGCTCGACGTTCAGGCCGGCAGCGGCGAGCTGCTCGCGCAGGACCTCGCCGAGCTCGCTGACCTTGGGGAACTGCGCCGTGCGCACCGGCATGAGGATCTTCGTGTCCACGGCGACACCGTCGGCGGCGGCCTCTTCGACGAGGGCCTTCGCCTTCTCGGGGTCGTACTCCCACGGCTCGAGGTCGGGGTTGAATCCGACGATGCCCTCGGGGATCAGCTGCGCGGCGACCTTGTCGCCGTCGGGGTAGAGGGACGAGACGATGCCCTCGCGGTCGATCGCGTAGTTGATCGCCTGACGGATGCGGATGTCGTCGAGCGGCGCCGTCTGACCCGAGAAGCGCAGCGCGATCGTCTCGTTGTTCGGGTAGCTCACGCCGAGGTCGCCGATGCCGTCTTCGGCGCTGAGGCCGAGCGCGATGTCGGCTTCGCCGCTGGTGATCATCGCGGCGCGCACGGTGCCCTCCGAGCGCCACTGGTACTCGACCGCGGCGAACTCGGGGGCATCGCCCCAGTAGTCGTCATTGCGCTCGAGAGTCAACTTCGTGCCCGCCTGCCAGTCGCCGATCGCGTAGGGACCGGTGCCGATCGGCTCGCGCACGAACTCGGTGTTCGACGTCTCGGGCGAGACGATCTCGATGAACGAGAGCTTCAGCGGGAGGATCGGGTCGGGGCTCGGGGTGGTCACCGTGAGCGTGGTGGCATCGGTGGCCGTGACCTCGAGGTCGTCGTCGCCGAAGATGTAGCCCTCGACGTTGCAACCGAGGTCGCCGTTCACGGCGCGATCGATCGAGTAGGCGGCGGCCTCGGCGTCGAAGGGGGTGCCGTCCTGGAACGCCACGTCGTCACGGACGGTGAACGTCCACTCCGTGTCGCCGGTCTGCTCCCACTCGGTGGCGAGCAGCGGCTCGAGTTCACCGGTCGACGGGTTGCGCTCGACGAGCGGCTCGGTCACCGTGCTGCGCACGACCACACCGGTCGAGGTGAGGTTCGCGTCGCACGCCTCGAGTGTGGGCGGCTCCTGCGTCAGCACGACGCGGAGGGTGTCTGCGGTGCCACCCTCGCCGTCGCCCTGCGACTCCGAGTTCGCCACCGAGCACGATGCGAGCAGGGCGATCGACGCGATTCCGGCGGTGATCGCGGAGACCCGCGCCACTCTGCGTCGGGGGGAAGAAAGCTTCATCGGTTCCTCCAGATAGGGACGGCCGAGGCCCAGATTGGTCGTCGGCTCGTTTCAGAATGTCGCAGACAGCCTCGCGAGCGTCAACCGATGCGCCGTATGCATCGGAGGCGACGGTCGGGCTCAGCGCAGAACCGGGGCTGGTCGGCGCTCGGCGATCCGCGGGATTCCGCCGGTCTCCACCCATGAATACAGCGGGCGCATCAATCCATGCAACTTCGCTTATGGAACTGCATCGTTGACCGGCCGTAGTCTCGCGCCATGACGAACATCCCCGATCCCCTCCCGCCCGTCGCTCCCGGCTCCGTCGCGCAGGCGGGGCCGCTGCTCGATTCCCTCGAGCGCACGCTCCGAGAGGACTACGCCGTCGTCCGCCTCCCCGACGACGTCGCGACCCTCGATCCGACGGATGCCGCGAAGGTGCGCGCCGTCGTCACGAGCGGCCGCAACGGGGTTCCGTCCGCCCTGATGGCCGCGCTTCCGAACCTCGAGATCGTTACCAACTTCGGCGTGGGCTACGACACCACCGATGTGGCTCAGGCGGTGGCGCGCGGCATCCAGGTGACCAATACGCCCGACGTGCTCACCGACTGCGTCGCCGACACGGCGCTCGGGCTCATGCTCGACGTGTTCCGCCGTTTCGGAGCATCGGAGCGCTTCCTGCGTGAGGGCGGTTGGGAGAAGGGGGGCTTCCCCCTGACGCGTCGGTTCTCCGGCAGCACGGTCGGCGTACTCGGGCTCGGCCGGATCGGGCAGGCGATCGCCAGGCGCGCCGCGGCGTTCGACGCGACGATCCTGTACACGACCAGACGCCCCGTCGAGGGGGTGCCGTGGGAGCACGTGGCCTCCGCCGCCGAACTCGCGCGACGGTCAGACGTGCTCGTCGTCGCCGTTCCCGGCGGTGCGGCGACGGTGGGTCTCGTCGATGCCGACGTCATCCGGGCGCTGGGGCCCGACGGATTCCTGGTCAACATCGCCCGCGGATCGGTCGTCGACGAAGACGCGTTGATCTCCGCGCTGGAGCGCGGCGAGATCGCGGGTGCGGGGCTCGACGTGTTCGCGCACGAACCGCACGTGCCTGAGCGATTGATCCGCGACGACGTCACCCTGCTACCGCACGTCGGCAGCGGCACGCACGAGACGAGGCGCGACATGCGAGACCTCACGCTGGCGAACCTGCGGGCGCACCTCGCTGGGCAGCCTCTGCCGACTCCGGTGCCGGAGATGTCCACCATTTGATGCCGGGGGCGCATTGATCCATCCACCATTTGGTTTGTGGGCGCATCGTTTCCCGCATAGCGTGACGATTGTTCAGATCCGAGCCGGATACCGGCGCGACACCCCAGGAGTGCACCGTGGCACGATTCACGCCCACCGAGTTGGCCGACCATCTCCGTGAAGGCCTTCTCTCGTTCCCCGCGACGGCGTTCACGCCGGAGCTCGAGTTCGACGAGAACCGCTTCCGCGAGCACGTCGAGTGGCAGGCGGGATTCGGCATCGCCGGTCTGTTCGCCGCCGGCGGCACAGGCGAGGGCTTCAGTCTCGATGCCGCCGAGTCCGCCGCAGTGGTCCGCGCCGCAGTGCAGGCGTCGCGTCCAGAGGTGCCGGTGCTCGCGTCGGCCGGAGGATGGACAAGGCACGCGATCGCGAACGCCCGTGCGGCAGAGGAGGCAGGCGCCGAGGGCATCCTGGTGCTGCCCCCGTATCTCACCGAGTGCGATCAGCGCGGACTCCTCGAGCACGTCTCGGCGATCGCCGCGGCGACGCGCCTCGCGATCATCGTCTACAACCGGGGCAACGCGATCTACTCGGCCGAGACGATGGCGATCCTCGCCGAGCGACACGAGAACGTCATCGGCTTCAAGGATGCGACGGCAGACATCGAGCACCTCGCGTCGGTCTACGTCCGCAACGGCGAGCGCCTGTTCTACCTGGGCGGGCTGCCCACGGCCGAGACGTACGCGCTGCCGCTGCTGCAGATGGGCATGAGCACTTACTCGTCGGCGATGTTCAACTTCGCGCCGGAGTTCGCCCTCGAGTTCTATCGGGATGTGCGCGCACAGGATCGGGCCGCGGTGACCGAGAAGCTCGGGCGCTTCGTGCTGCCGTACATCGCGATCCGCGATCGGGGCCGCGGCTTCGGCGTCTCCATCGTCAAGGCGGGTCTGCGTCTGACAGGGCACGGTGTCGGGCCGGTGCGTCCGCCGCTTCACGACCTGTCCGCGCAGGACGACGCCGACCTCGCGCAGCTTCTCGATCGTGCAGGGCTGCTCGCATCCGTTCCCGCCTGACCTTCGCTGTTCCCGCCTTGACTCCAGGAGTGTGACATGACCACCGCCGTTCTCACCGGTCATTCTTCGATCGCCGGGCGCTCCGTGCCCGGCACTGGCTCAGCACTGCACGCCATCGCACCGGACACCGACGAGCAGCTCGAGCCGCCCTACTCGCAGATCGACGTCGACCAGCTCCGCGAGGCGACGGCGGCCGCAGCAGAGGCGTTCGACACGTTCTCCCGCCTGGAGCCCGAGGCCCACGCGGCCTTCCTCGACTCGATCGCGGAGGAGATCGACGCCCTTGGTGACGTGCTCATCGAGCGTGCGATGCAGGAGACCGGTCTGCCACGGGCCCGGATCACCGGAGAGCGCGCGAGGACGACGGGCCAGCTCCGGCTGTTCGCGCAGGTCGTCCGAGACGGAGGGTACCGAGGCGTGCGGATCGATCCGGCGCAGCCGGATCGCACACCGCTGCCCCGCGTCGACATCCGCCAGCGCAAGATCCCGCTCGGGCCGGTGGCGGTGTTCGGGGCGTCGAACTTCCCGCTGGCGTTCTCGACCGCCGGCGGAGACACCGCATCCGCCCTCGCCGCCGGCTGCCCCGTCGTGTTCAAGGCGCACAGCTCGCATCCCGGCACGAGCGAACTCGTGGCGACCGCGATCGCACGCGCCATCGATGCGCACGGACTGCACCCCGGCGTCTTCTCGCACGTCTTCGGCCCGGGGCGCAGCGTCGGACAGGCGCTCGTGTCCGATCCGGAGATCCAGGCCGTGGGCTTCACCGGATCTCGGGAGGGCGGTCTCGCGCTCGTCCGCACCGCGCAGGCGCGACCGGTGCCGATTCCCGTGTACGCCGAGATGAGTTCGGTGAACCCGGTCTTCATCCTGCCCGGCGCTCTGAACGGCGACGTCTCTGCGCTCGCCGCGGGATACGTGCAGAGCGCGACCGGATCGAGCGGGCAGCTGTGCACGCAGCCCGGGATCGTCTTCGTGCCCCGAGGTGAGCTCGGCGATGACTTCCTCCGTGCGGTCTCGGAGGCCGTCATCGCGGCCATGGGGCAGACCATGCTCTCGCCCAGCATCGCCTCCGCATGGCGCGACGGGGTCGAGACGAGAGATGCCAACGCCGAGGTCCTCGCGAGGGGATCCGACGGTGAGGGCCCGCACGCTCCGGCACCGGTCATCCACGCCGCAGACCTCGAAGCGTTCGAGGCGAATCACGTGCTTCACGAGGAGATCTTCGGCGCCGCATCGCTGGTGGTGCGGTACGGCGATGTCGGCGAGCTGCTCGAAGCGGCATCGCGACTGGAGGGGCAGTTGACCGCCACGTTGCAGCTGAGCCCCGACGATCACGACCTCGCGGCTGCACTGCTGCCCATCCTCGAGCGCAAGGTCGGACGCATCCTCGCCGGCGGCTGGCCCACCGGAGTCGAGGTCGGACACGCCATGGTGCACGGCGGGCCGTTCCCGGCCACGAGCGACTCGCGCACGACGAGCGTCGGAACTCTGGCGATCGACCGCTTCCTGCGTCCGGTGGCTTATCAGAACATCCCCGACGAACTGCTGCCGGAGGCTCTGCGCGACGCCAACCCCTGGCACGTCCCGCGCCTCATCGACGGACGGCGCGAGGTGTCGGCGTGAGTGGTGTTCCCACCGTCGAGAGGATCGAGGTCGTTCCCGTCGCGGGCCACGACTCGATGCTGCTCAATCTCTCGGGCGCGCACGGGCCCTTCTTCACGCGCAACATCGTCATCGTCACGGACTCCGACGGACGAGAGGGGCTCGGCGAGGTTCCCGGCGGGGAGTCGATCCGCGGCACGATCACCGAGGCCGGCGAGATGCTCTCGGGGCAGCCGGTCGGTCGATACCGTTCGCTGCTGCGCTCGATCGCCACGCGCTTCGCCGATCGCGACGCCGGGGGACGCGGATTGCAGACATTCGACCTGCGCACGACCGTGCACGCCGTCACCGGCATCGAATCGGCGCTTCTCGACCTGCATGCTCAGCACCTCGGCGTGCCGGTGGCCGAACTGCTCGGCGACGGGCAGCAGCGCGAGAGCGTGCCGATGCTCGGATACCTGTTCTTCATCGGCGATGCCGACAGGACCGACCTCCCCTACTTGCGCGAGAGCGGCGACGGCTGGGAGAGCGTGCGACGCGAAGAGGCGATGACCGCGGATGCCGTCGTGCGTCTCGCCGAAGCCGCGCAGCAGCGCTACGGCTTCTCGGACTTCAAGCTCAAGGGTGGCGTCCTCGACGGCGACGTCGAGGCCGACGTCGTGACCGCGCTCGCGCAGCGCTTCCCCGAGGCGCGCATCACGCTCGACCCGAACGGGGGGTGGCTGCTCGACGACGCCGTGCGCATCGGTCGACGCCTGCGAGACGTGGTCGCGTATGCCGAGGACCCGTGCGGTGCCGAGGGCCGGTTCTCGGGTCGCGAGGTGATGGCCGAGTTCCGGCGGCGCACCGGCCTGCGGACGGCGACGAACATGATCGCGACTGATTGGCGCGAGATGGCGCACGCGATCCGATCGGATGCCGTCGACATCCCGCTCGCGGATCCGCACTTCTGGACGATGGCCGGTTCGGTGCGGGTGGCGCAGCTGTGCAACGACTTCGACCTCACGTGGGGTTCGCACTCGAACAACCACTTCGACGTCTCGCTGGCGATGTTCACGCAGGTCGGCGCGGCCGCGCCCGGCGAGATCACGGCGCTCGACACGCACTGGATCTGGCAGGACGGTCAGCAGCTGACGGTTGATGCGCCGCAGATCCGCGACGGTGCGGTGCGCGTTCCCGACCGCCCCGGGCTGGGTGTGACCATCGATCGCGAGCGGCTCGCTGAGGCGCACGACCTGTATGTCGAGCACGGGCTCGGCGCCCGCGATGACGCGATCGCCATGCAGTACCTCGTGCCGGACTGGAAGTTCGACAGCAAGCGTCCGAGCCTGGTGCGCTGAGTCTGCCGTCGCGGGCGTTTCGTCTCAGTCGACTTCGTCGTCTTCGCTCAACGACCGAGGTTCCGTTCGTTGAGCGAGGCCCGCGGAGCGGCCCGAGACGAAACGGGCCGACCTCGTGTGACGGGCGGTTCAGTCGACTGCGTCGTCTTCGCTCAACGACCGGGGAGCTACTCGAACCCGCCGGTGAGGCGGGTGTGCATCGTTCCGCTCGAGTCGTTCATGCCGACGATCTCGACCGTCTTGCCGAGGCTCGCGTACTTCGTCTCGATCGCGTCGAGCGCCGCCACCGTCGAGGCGTCCCACACGTGTGAGCCCGAGAGATCGATCACGACCCGGTCCGGATCCTCCGGGTATGAGAACAGCGTCGTCAGGTCGTTGCTCGACGCGAAGAACAGCTCGCCGGTCACGGTGTAGGTGACGGTGTCCGCGGCATCCGACACCACTCGCGACACAGACGCGAAGTGCGCCACCCGCCGCACGAACAGCACCGAGGCGACGAGCACTCCACCCACGACGCCGACCGCGAGGTTGTGCGTGATCAGCACGAGCACGACGGTGGCGACCATGACGAAGGTCTCGCTCTTCGGCATCCGCTTGAGGGTCGACGGCTTGATGCTGTGCCAGTCGAACGCTCCGATCGCGACCATGATCATGACGGCGACGAGGGCGGCCATCGGGATCGTGCTGACGAAGTCGCCGAAGACCACGACCAGCAGGAAGAGGAACAGCCCGGCGCAGAACGTCGAGATGCGGGTGCGCGCGCCCGACGCCTTGACGCCGATCATGGTCTGGCCGATCACCGCGCATCCGCCCATGCCGCCGAAGATCCCCGAGAGCATGTTCGCCACGCCCTGCGCCCACGACTCGCGGGTCTTGTTCGAGTGGGTGTCGGTGATCTCATCGACGAGCTTGGCCGTGAGAAGCGATTCGAGCAGCCCGACGACTGCGACACCGAGGGCGAAAGGCGCGATGATCGTGAACGTCTCCCAGGTCAGCGGGACGTTCGGGATGAACAGCTCTGGCAGGCTCCTCGGCAGCTCGCCCTCGTCGCCGACGGTCGGAACGGTGATCGCGAACGCCAGCACGACGCCGGTCACGATCACGACCGAGATCAGCGGCGCCGGCACGATCTTGGTGATCTTCGGCATCACGATCATCACGACGATTCCCAGCGCGACCAGGGGATACACCAGCCACGGCACGTCGATCAGCTGCGGGAACTGAGAGCTGAACACGAAGATCGCCAGCGCGTTCACGAACCCGACCATGACGCTGCGGGGGATGAAGCGCATGAGCTTCGCGACGCCCGCCACCCCGAGGATCACCTGGAAGACGCCCGCGAGGATCACCGTCGCGATGAAGTAGTCGAGTCCGTACGTCGGCGCGACGGGGGCGATCACGAGCGCCACAGCTCCGGTCGCTGCGGTCACCATCGCGGGGCGCCCGCCGAGGAACGCGATCGAGACCGCCATGATGAACGACGAGAACAGGCCGACCTTCGGGTCGACGCCCGCGATGACCGAGAACGCGATCGCCTCGGGGATCAGTGCGAGACCGACGACCAGGCCTGCGAGCACCTCGCGCGTGAGCATCCGCGGGCTCTTCAGGGCCTGAAGGACGGTGGGGTTGGCCCGATAGCGGGCGCGATCGTCGATCGCAGATGCAGTCATGGGGATGCTCCAGAAGACGTGGCTCGCGGGCGGGGCCGACGTTCAAGAGTAGAGCGGATGCGGGGCGCGCGCCTGTCAGCATCCGTGCCGCACGGGCGTGCCGAGCTCGCAGCGCGACCGGAGGAGATCTGCGCTACGGAGGGCGGATGCCGCGAATCGGCCCTCCCGGATGCGAATCTCCTCCGCAGCGCACCGGCCAGCGGAGCACGCGCCCTCAGGCCTCCGGCTCCCACCGCAGCAGGTCTCCGGGCTGGCAGTCCAGTGCTGCGCACAGCGCGTCGAGGGTGGTGAAGCGCACGGCCTTGGCCCGACCGTTCTTCAACACCGCGAGGTTCGTCGGAGTGATGCCGATGCGCTCGGCGAGCTCGCCGACGCCCATCTTGCGACGCGCCATCATGACGTCGATGTCGACCACGACCGCCATCAGATCACCTCGTTGTCGAGCTCGGACCGCAGCGACCGCGCCTCGGCGACATGGTCGATCGCCTGTCGCAGCAGCGCCTTCATCACGACGACGAGCAGCGCCATTCCGCCGAGCACGAGGGCGGCGCCGCAGATGAGGCCCACGATCCCCGGCGCGGTCGGCCCGGGCGCCAGCAGCACGGCGAGAGCGAGCGCGAGCACCGCGGCGGCGACTATCGCGCCGATGATCACGTTCACGAAGCGGAAGGATGCCGGCGAGAAGATCGAACCGCGACGGACTTTGCCGAGCAGCATCCAGACGCACACGGCGAACACCTGCATCGTCGCGACGCCCAGAACGGCGATGATCACGAGCGCGATGCGACCCCAGAGCGCCTCGCCCTCGAGGTCGATCCACACCAGCGGCACGATCACCGTCTGCACGACGAGCGAGCCCGCCAAAGCCAACGCGATCACGACCTGAAGCACGACGATCGTCGTCTTTCCCATGTGTTCCATCCCTCCGCTCAATCGAGCAACAACGAGAATCTATCGTTAATCGTTCGATTTGGGAAGGTGGGATCAGTATCGACCGCGGCGCGAAGATGCAGGGAGTCACCCGCGGTCGGGCCGCCTGCGGCGACCGTCGGCGATACTGGTGCCATGACGAAGCGAGCCGGACGCCGAGAGCGGATGCCGGTGACCCTTCGCGTGGCCTTCAGTATTCTCGGGGCCGTCACCGCTCTGGCCGTCACCGTCCTCATTCCGCTCACGCTCTTCCTGGTGGTGTGGGGAGGGACGCTCGGTCTGCTGCCGTTCGCGCTGGCGGTCGCCTACGTGGCGGTCGTCGTCCTGGTGATGCTCCGAAAGTCGTGGGCCAGATTCGCGACGCCGCTCTTTCCGTTATCCATCGCCATCATCGCGGTGATGGTGGGTTCCGAAGGACCGATCGTCGTTCTCGCCGCTGTCGCGGCGCTCAGCGTCATCGCGGTCGTGCTGATCTTCGCACCGTCATCGCGGGTCTACTTCACGCCGGCGCCGAGTGCGTCGGCGAGTGGGGTGGGGCCGGCGCCCCGTCCCTGACAAGCTGC
Organism: uncultured Microbacterium sp.; assembly: GCA_963518515.1. Lineage (GTDB taxonomy): Bacteria > Actinomycetota > Actinomycetes > Actinomycetales > Microbacteriaceae > Microbacterium. The sequence goes on along the minus strand of CAUQIW010000003.1, from coordinate 133,582 downwards.
GCCTTCACTCCGCGCGACGCACCCGCAGAACCAGGGCGACGAGGGCGAGCACGATCACGGCGATTCCGTACCCGACGCAGACCGGGCCGAGCCCGAAGGGTCCGACGAGCATCCCCGCGACGACCGCCGGCACCCCGAACGCGAGGTAGGCGAGCAGGTAGATCACGGCGAACGCGTCGGCGCGATCCGTCGCCGGAATGCGCGGCGCGAGTGAGGCGACCACTCCCGAGAAGGCGGTGCCGAAGCCCATGCCCGTCACGGCTGTGGCGGCGAGGTAGAAGGGGAGTGAGCCTGCGCCGAGGGCCCAGAGAGAGAGGGCTGTGCCGGTCGCGAGGGCGGCGGTGCCGAAGATCACCGACGTGCGCGGTCGGCGGTTGCGGAACACGAATGCGGTGATCGCGCCGATTCCGGCGAGCATCGCGACGGCGAGCCCCTGCCAGACGTGCGCTTCGCCGCCGAGCTCGGTGCGCACGATGTTCGCGCCGAGGGAGAGGAACAGGCCGCCGGTCGCCCAGCCCGCGATGATCGCGGGGGCGCCGCGCCAGAAGTCCGAGCGGACGCCGGAGGGCACCGACAGCCGGAAACTCAGCGATGCGAGTGCGCCGGGGCGCAGTGGTGCGGTCTCGGGTGCGAGGAAGAACAGTCCGCCGAGCACGAGATAGACGACGGTGAGCGGAGCGAACACGTCGAGCAGCGGCTGCCCCGTGAGGTCGAGGGCGATGCCGGAGACGAGTGCGCCGAGGGCGAGTCCGATGCCGGGGCTGAGGGCGTTCCACAGCGCGGCGACCCTCGAGCGTCCGCCGGGAGCGAGGTCGAGGGCGGCTGCCGAGAGCGCGGCGATGAGCACGCCACTCGCGGCGCCCTGCAGCACGCGAGCGAGCATGAGCGTCACGACGGTGTCGGCATGCCAGAACAGCACCATGCTGGCGGCGAGCACCAGCAGTCCGCCGATCGCGACCGGGCGGCGGCCGACGTGATCGGAGAGCGCGCCGGCGGTCAGCAGTGCGAGCAGCAGGGCGATCGCGTAGACGGCGAAGACGGCACTGATGACGATCGCGTCGAAGCCGATCTCGGCCGCGAGCACCGGGTAGAAGGGCGACGGCGCGCTTGCGCCCATCATCATCGCGATCTGCGTCACGATCGCCAGGGCGAAGCCGAAGCGGGGGCGACGGATCGGCGCTGCCGTCGGCGTGACGATCGGCGACGTGGTGGTCATGGGCGCTCCCGCGGGGGTCTTGTCTTCTTCTTCTCGGCCGAGTTCTGTTCTGTGTCTCGGCCGGTCTTCGGTTCTGTCTCGAGCCGTGTTCCGTCTTTGGGTTCGAGTTTCATCGAACTATCGGAGCGTACTCGCCTTCCGGTGATTGTTCAACTATTCTCGAACCATGCCAGGCGACCTTCCGCACCCGGAGCGCTCCGAGATCCAGCTGACCGACGTGCTCTTCGCGCTGAGCGACCCCGAGCGTCTGGCGATCGCCCGGCAGCTCGCGGACGGTCCGCTCGATATGGCGGCCTGCCACGCGACCGATCCGAACCTGCCGAAGTCGACGAAGTCGCACTTCATGAAGGTTCTGCGCGAGGCGGGCGTCATCCGCAACGAGCCCAACGGCAGGCGGCGGATGCTGACGCTTCGGCGCGACGATCTCGACTCGCTGTTCCCCGGGCTGCTCGAGTCGGTGCTGCGCGGGTAGAGGGGGGCGGGGTGGTCGCGCTGGCCACCTGCTAATGCATTCCGGAACGCCGGTATTCATTAGAACAAAGCTTCGAATGTCGAGTCCGCCCGCGGTAAAATTGGGACATGTCGAAGCTGAGCGGTCTGCACGAGGCGGTCTCCCGCCTCGACGAGGCGTGGTCGGGCGCGGGTGACGCGACCGGCCTCGCGCGCGATCAGCTCATCGACGTGAATGAAGCCATCGGGGTCCTGCAACGGCGGCTCGATGCCGTACAGGCCGGTGTTGCGGCACGCATCGCGCACGAGTCCCGCGCCGAACTCGGTGCCGGCGGCCTGGCGAAGCAACAGGGATTCCGGTCGGCCGCCAAGCTGATCGCCGCAGCGACGGGTATCGCGGGCGGAGATGCCTCCCGACTGGTGCTCGTCGGCGAAGCGACCGCGTTCCGCACCGACCTTCTCGGTGCTCGTCTGCCTGCTCGCTACCCGCGTGTGCGGGCGGCCCTCGAAGAGGGTGCACTGGGAGTCAGCGCGGCGGCTCTCATCATCGGGCTCCTCGAGCGCTGCCGCGTCAAGGTGGGCGCGCAGCGCGTGGCGGAGGGTGAGCGCCTACTGGTCGCGGCAGCGATCGGGCTGGCGCTCGATGATGTGCGCAAGGTCATCACGAGAGCAGAGGCCTGGCTCGATCCCGACGGGCTCGAGCCGAAATCCGACGAGCAGCGGAACCGGCGCTCCCTCACCCTCTTCGAGCGCGACGGAATGGTGCACCTGAACGCGATCCTCGATGCGGAGACGGCCGCGCCGGTCGTTGCGGCGATCCGAGGGTTCGTCACCGCGGCCTTCGCCGCACGCAAGGACGCTCCTGACGCCGATTCGCCCGACGCCGACCGGCGCGGCGTGCAGATGATCCAGGCCGACGCGCTCGCCGTGTTCTGCGCTCACGTGCTCGGCTGCGAAAGTCGACGGGTTCCTCTTGCCGGAGCGACCGTCATCGTGCGGATGAGTCTTGCGGATCTGGTCTCCGGTTCTGGGGCTGCGACCATCGACGGGATCGATCAGTCCATCAGTGCCGCAGCCGCCCGCCGCATGGCCGCGGCCGGCGGAGTGATCCCCTGCGTTCTCGGCGGAGACAGTCAGATCCTCGATTGGGGACGGGAGAAGCGTCTGTTCACTCGCGCTCAACGACTGGCGCTGGTCGAGCGTGATGGCGGATGCGCGATGTGCGGTCTGCCGCCCGAGATGACCAAGGCCCATCACATCCGATGGTGGCAGCGAGATCACGGGCCGACCGACCTGTCGAACGGCATTCTGCTCTGCGAGACCTGTCACCATCGCATTCACGACAACGACTGGGAGATCCGCATCGACGGGGTCGGCACGGCTGCCAGGGTGTGGTTCATTCCACCTCGGTACGTCGATGTCGCCCAGCGGCCACGTCTCGGCGGACGCTCTCGCTTCGACGTCGCCGCGTGATGATGTGCGGACGGATGATGTGCGGACGGATGATGTGCGGATCGATCCCGATATCGCTACGAGGCCAGCTGCTCAGCCGTCGCCGTGCGCGCCGAATCGGTGTTCGTCGTCCTGCGGGATTGGTGGAGGCCGACCGCCGACACCTCGATCTCGGCCCAGACGGCATCGAGCGACAGGTGCAGCACGCCGGCAATGGCGGCGATCGTCGAGAAGGCCGGAGTCGCCACGCGGCCCGATTCGATCTTGCGCAGAGTCTCGGGCGACACCCCCGCGTCGAGGGCGACGCTCAGCATCGATCTCTCACCGCGCGCTCGCCGCAGCACGGCTCCGAGGCGCTCTCCGCGCTCGACCTCGGCGGGGGTGAGCGGCAGGCGGACCATCATGCGCCCATTCTAATACCGGGATACTATTACCGGGATTGTTATTGGAGAGAGGTGACGATGATCGAGATTCTGAGCACCGACGAACTGGCGAAGGCGCGAGAGACGGGAGCGCTGGTCGGCACGATCCTGCAGTCGCTGAAGGAACGGGCCGAGGTAGGTGTGAACCTGCTCGACCTCGACCGTTGGACGAAGCAGATGATCGAGGATGCCGGGGCGAAGTCCTGCTACGTCGACTACGCGCCGTCGTTCGGCCGCGGTCCGTTCGGGCGCTACGTCTGCACGGCGGTCAACGACGCGGTGCTGCACGGCATGCCTCACGACTACGTTCTCGCCGACGGCGATCTGCTCACACTCGACCTCGCCGTCTCGCTGGGCGGCATCGCCGCCGACGCGGCCATCAGCTTCGTGGTGGGCGCGTCCGCCGCACCCAAAGACCTCGCGATGATCGACGCGACCGAACGAGCGCTCGCCGCCGGGATCGAGGCGGCCCGACCGGGTGCCCGAATCGGCGACCTCTCGCACGCTATCGGCACGGTGCTGAGCGACGCCGGATATCCCATCAACCTCGAATTCGGGGGACACGGCATCGGCTCGACGATGCACCAGGATCCGCGCGTCGCGAATGACGGGCGCCCCGGTCGCGGTTATAAGCTGCGCCCTGGTCTTCTGCTGGCTCTCGAACCGTGGGTGATGGCCGACACCGATCAGCTGGTCACCGACGAAGACGGGTGGACTCTGCGCAGCGCCACCGGCAGTCGCACGGCCCACACCGAGCACACGATCGCGATCACCGAAACGGGAGCGGAGGTGCTCACCCTGCCGCGCTGACAACCACTGGACGCCCTAATTCTTGCGCGAGCTCCGCGCACCGCTCCGACCACTGCGCACTCGACGCACCGCTCGACCGGCCAGATCCTTGAGTCGGCCACCCGGCCACTGCCGACGCAACTCCACAGCGCCACCCCGCCCCGCGACGGGAGTGCACGTGCGGCCGGCGAGCAACGGCGAGCGGCCGGCGGCGGCGAGAGTTGCGGCATCCGCCCGCAGCGGGACATCGAACGTCCACCCGGCTCGGCGCACGCTGACGAACAGCTTCGCTCCCCGCGAGTCGTCGTCGGGAGCGAACACCTTGAGCGGGTCGATCGCGAGAGAGACCTTCGCCAGCGACCGCGGCTCGGCGGACGCGATGGGGCGATCGATGCCTGCCGCCTTGTCTCGCCAGGCCAGGGCGACCCGATCGTTGCGCAGTTCGCCTCGCGCCTCCAAGAGGCCGGTGGGCAGGCCGTCCATCGCGATCGGCAGCGACGTGAGCACTCCGGTGTCCGGCTCGAACACCAGAGCGTCCTGCCCGTCACGGGTGATCGAGACATCGACAGTCAGGTACAGCCCGCCGCCGCGCGACCACTGAGCGGATGTCACGACCGCGCGGCACTCCATCTCCGCCTCGAATCGAGCGAACGACAGCAGATCATCGCGTCGGTCGGCCCGAAGCAGCGCAGCCCTGATGCGGTTCGGGAACGCCAGCCCCCCGTCGACACCGGGTCCGAACCGCTGCTGAGCGAGCGGAGTCACGACGTCGAGTAGGCGCTGGCGATACTCCTCCGGGTATCCCGCGAACTTCTTTCCGGAGAGCCGCTTCAGGACCTTGCCGCGGAACCAGTGCCGCAGCAGCCGGTCGCGCAGGCGCCCCGGCTCGGTGTAGCGCTCGACCAGATCGAGGACGGCCTCGAGATGCGGAAAGTACGTCTCCGGCTCGATCCTCGACGAGCTCGCGCTTCCCGGGTGCTTGACCCAGGCGTAGCAGGGCTGACTCGCGAGGATCGAGATGGTCGACGCCTCGAAGTAGGCGCGCATCACGAAGAGGTGATCCTCGAGCCGCACCTTGCCCTCGGGAAAGCGGATGCGCTTCTCGCGCAGGAACGCAGCGCGGAACATCTTGTGCGGCGTGAGCATCTCGAGCAGCGGGTCCTCGCCGAGCCGCGCCTGCGGGATGTCGCGGCGGAAGATCCGCCCCGGAAGACGCCGGCCGATGCCGACCTCCTTGCCCACGACGACGTCGGATCCATGCTCATCGGCATAGTCGCACAGGGCCTCGAGCGCTCCGTCGTACAGCCAGTCATCCTGATCGACGAACTGGATGTAGGTTCCCCGCGCGTCATCGATCCCATGGTTGCGCGGCGTTCCCGGCCAGCCCGAATGCGGCAGATACGCCACGCGGATGTACGGGCGATCGCGCGCGATCTCGATCAGTCGCGCCGCCGTATCCTCGCCGGAGCCGTCGTCGCACAACAGCACCTCGAACCGCGAGTGGTCGAGCGTCTGCGCATCGAACGACGCGATGAGGTCGTCGAACGACGGGCCAGGGCGGAACACGGGCACCACGACGCTCACCCGGAGGGAAGGGGACGCAGGGGAAACGGCAGGTGAATGCGACATCAACGGCAGTCAAACATCGTCGGCTGTGTGGCGCACGGGGCTTGCTTTCAGGGAGCGGTGCGTGCAGTGCGACGCGAAACTCCCACCCCACACACAGCCTTAACGATATATCGTTGACTATCGCTACCCACCACTACGGGAGGTCATCATGAACAACGCATTCCCTTCGAACCCCTTTGGCGGCGCCGGCTTCGGCTCGAACGCCGGCGGTCCGGCATCCGCGATCTTCGATGCCATGGAGCAGCTCCGCAAGTCGTTCGAGCACCGCCCCAGCGGCGGATCCCGCATGGCTCGCGGTGACGTCCGCACCGCGGTGCTGTCGCTCCTCACCGAGAAGCCGATGCACGGCTACCAGATCATCAACGAGATCGCCGAGCGCAGCGGCGGATCGTGGAAGCCCAGTGCCGGCTCGGTCTACCCCACCCTGCAGCTCCTCGCCGACGAGGGGCTCATCGAGGCCGTCGAGCAGAACGGTCGCAAGACCTACTCGCTCACCGAGGCGGGCCGTGACGTCGCCGCCGAGTCGGGAGAGACCCCCGCGCCGTGGGTGTCGTCGTCGCAGGGCGACGGATCGCGCGACAACGTCCGCTACAAGGAACTGCCCAAGGCCGGTGTCGACCTCGCGGCCGCAGCGGCTCAGGTCGGTCGCAGCGGAAGCGTCGAGCAGGTGCAGCAGGCCGTCGAGATCCTCGATGACGCCCGCCGTAAGCTGTACACGATTCTCGCCCAGGACTGAGCGCCAAGACCCGAGGGAACATCGATGACGGATGCAGCGGCGCAGGGCGCCCACCGTGCCCGGTACCGCCGCATCACGTCGTTCGCGGCGCGCGAGTTCATCAAGATCTGGTGGTTCGAGCTCATCCTGCCGAAATTCGGGATGACCTCGATCGCCGAACGGACTCGCGCGTCGCGCATGCAGCGCTTCGCCCAGCGCTTCCACGTCCTCGCCGTCGAACTCGGCGGGCTCATGATCAAGGTCGGGCAGTTCATGTCATCCCGCCTCGACGTGCTGCCACCCGAGATCACCAAAGAGCTCGAGGGTCTGCAGGACGAGGTGCCCGCGGTGCCGTTCGCCGACATCCGGCGGGCGGCCGAGGCAGAACTCGAGAGGCCTCTCACCGAGGCCTACGCCTGGTTCGATGAGAACCCGGTCGCCGCGGCATCCCTCGGTCAGGCGCATCGCGCCCGGCTCTCGGCACAGGATGCCGCAGACACCGGCCTCGCCGACGTCATCGTCAAGGTGCAGCGCCCCGGCATCGACGAGATCGTCGCGGTCGATCTCGCAGCGCTCCGTCGCGTCGCCCGCTGGGCCATGCGCGTGCGACTGGTGTCCGATCGCGTCGATGCGCCGGCCCTGGTCGAGGAGTTCGCCGTGACCAGCCTCGAGGAGATCGATTACCTGCACGAGGCCGCGAGCGCCGAGCGATTCCGCGAGAACTTCGCCGACGATGCGCGCATCGATGCCCCCGAGATCGTCTGGGAGCGCTCGACCCGCCGAGTGCTGACGCTGTCCGACGTCACGGCCATCAAGATCAACGACACGGATGCTCTGCGTGCCGCCGGCATCGACCCCGCCGAGGTGGCGAACGTGTTCGCCGAGGTCATGTTCGACCAGGTGTTCACCCACAGCTTCGTGCACGCCGACCCGCATCCCGGCAACATCTTCGTGACGCCGATCCCGATGGACCCGGAGAACACGACCGACCGCAATTTCCGCCTCACCTTCATCGACTTCGGCATGATGGCCGAGGTCCCCTCCACCCTGCGCAGCGGGCTGCGCACCCTGCTCATCGCCGTCGCCGGACGCGACAGCCGCGGCCTCGTCGCCGCCGCGAAGGAGATCGGGGTCCTGCTGCCCTCGGCCGACACCGCCGAGCTCGAGCGCGCGCTCTCGGCGCTGTTCGCCCGCTTCGGCGGCATGGGCTTCGCGGAGCTCGCGTCGGTCGATCCGCGGGAGTTCCGAGACTTCGCCGAGGAGTTCGGCGACATGGTGCGCTCGCTCCCGCTGCAGCTGCCCGAGAACATGCTGCTCCTCATCCGCGCGGTGTCGCTCACCTCGGGCATGTGCAGCAGCCTCGACCCGACCTTCAATGTCTGGGATGCCGCGGAGCCCTACGCCGGGCGACTGCTGCGCGAGGAATCGGGCAACCTCATGCAGGACATGGCCGAGCAGGCCATGGAGACGGCGGCGGTGACCTACCGTCTGCCCAAGAAGATCGACGCCATCATCACCCGCGTCGACGACGGCACCGTGACGTTCGACACCTCCGCCCTCGAGCGCCGACTCGACAGGCTCGAAGGCATCGCGCGGCGCATCGGCTCGGGCGTCCTCTTCGCAGCCCTGCTCGTGGGCGGAGCCCTGCTCGTGACCCCGCTGCCGCCCCTCGGCATCACCCTCATCTGCGTCTCGGGGCTGCCCCTGCTGCACTCGCTCTTCGCCGGCATCGGCCGCCGCCCGCGCTGATCGCCGCACGCACGACCCCGGCCCCGGCGTGCCCTCGTGGGAGAATCGATTCCCATGGGCACACCGAACGACAAGTCATCTCAGAGTTCCGACGCCCGCAAGGGAGAGGCCGCACCCAAGACGGGCGTCGTGAAGGCCGCGGATACCGCACGCAAGATCGTGCGCGACATCGCCGCCGTACCGCCCCCACCCAGCGTGCATCCGGCCCTGGTTCCGGGCGTCTCGGTCGAAGAGACCGGCCGCACCTATCGCACCGATCCTCTGGTGTTCGGCGCCGCGGCGACATTCACGATCGCCTTCATCGCGTGGGGCGTGTTCGCCGGAGACAACCTGGCGGGCACCACCAGCACCGTGCTCGCCTGGGTCGTCGAGTACTTCGGCTTCTTCTTCACCACGATCGCCACCGTCATCCTCGCGTTCATGCTGTTCGTCGGCTTCAGCCGTTACGGGCGCATCCCGCTCGGTCGCGATGACGAGGAACCCGAGTTCTCGATGTTCTCGTGGATCTCGATGCTCTTCGCCGCCGGCATGGGCATCGGCCTCGTCTTCTGGGGCGCCGCCGAGCCACTCACCTTCTTCGAGAGCCCGCCGCCCGGAACCGTCGAGGCGAACACACTCGAGGCGATGCACACTGCGCAGGCGCAGGTGCTCTACCACTGGGGCCCGCAGGCGTGGGCGTTCTACGCGCTCGTCGGCGGGGCGATCGCCTACGGCGCGTTCCGCCGCGGCCGCACCCCGCTGATCTCGTCGATCTTCGCGCCGCTGCTCGGAGAGGGCCGCACGACCGGACCCCTCGGCCGCACGATCGACATCTTCTCGATCATCGTCACACTCTTCGGCACGGCGGCATCGCTCGGCCTCGGCGCCCTGCAGATCGGCCACGGCGTCGAGATCGTCAGCGGCATCGGCGAGCTCGGCAACGGCGTGCTGATCGCCGCGATCGCGGTGCTCACCGCCTGCTTCATCGCCTCGGCGGTGTCGGGCGTCTCCAAGGGCATCCGCGCGCTGTCGAACATCAACGCGGTCGTCGCCCTGCTGCTCGCCTTCTTCGTGTTCTTCGTGGGACCGACGCTGCTGATCCTCAACGTCATTCCGTCGGTGGCCGTGCAGTTCCTCGGCGACCTGCCCGAGATGGTCGCCCGCTCGGCCTCGCAGGGCGACGAGGCGCAGATGTTCCTGTCGAGCTGGACCATCTTCTACTGGGCGTGGTGGATCTCGTGGTCGCCGTTCGTCGGCATGTTCATCGCCAAGATCTCGCGCGGCCGCACGCTGCGCCAGTTCGTCTCAGTCGTCATCGTCGTGCCCGCCGTCATCTCGCTCGTCTGGTTCGCGATCTTCGGAACGACGGCCATCCAGCAGCAGATGGACGGCGCGGGCCTCACCGTCGACCCGCCAGAGGAGGTGCTCTTCGGCGTGCTCGAGAATCTGCCGTTCCCGCTGATCACGAGCATCGTGCTCATCCTGCTGATCTCGATCTTCTTCATCACCGGCGCGGACTCCGCCTCGCTCGTGATGGGCACGCTGTCTCAGCAGGGGCGCCCAGAGCCCTCGCGCTGGGTCGCCGTCGTCTGGGGTGTGCTCGTCGGAGTGATCGCAGCCGTGCTGCTCGTCACCGGCGAGGAGGGTGCGGGTCTGAGATCGCTGCAGAACGTCACGATCATCGCCGCGCTGCCGTTCGCGATCATCATGGCGTTCATGATGGTCGCCTTCATGAAGGACCTGCGTCGGGATCCGATGATCCTGCGCGACCGCTACGCACGCATGGCCGTGCGCCACAGCGTCAGGGCCGGGCTCGAGGAGTACGGCGACGACTTCGCGCTGGTGCCGGTCGAGTACGACCACTCCGAAGACGAGATCGAGTGGATCGACCAGGCCGACGTCGACGACAGCCTCGCCGAGGTCTACGCGACGGCGACCGAGGCGATCGACATCATCCCGGCAGCGGGCGCGGAAGCGGATGCCGAGGCGGCCGCCGCAGGATCGGATGCCGGCACCTCCACGGCCGGACTGGCCGAGCAGACCGCCGAGTCCGCCGAGGCCGCGGAGAACGAACGCGACAAGTGAGCGAGGTCGAGCCTGATCGCCGACAAGCGATCAGGCTCGACGTCACACCCGGCCTTCGACGGGAATTGCTTCCGCGTCCGACGCGGACGTCGTGTCCACCGCGTCGTCGGCGTTCGACGCGGCGCCGGAATCCAGCGCTGCCTGCGTGATCCGCCTCGCCATACCCGCGAAGATGAACCCGTGGAACGGCAGCACGCCGAGCCAGTAGAGCCGGCCGCTGAGGCCGCGGGGGAAGAACACCGCCCGCTGCTCGTACTTCGCGCCCTTGCTGTCGGGCAGCGACCGCAGCTCGAGCCATGCCTCGCCCGGCACCTTCATCTCGGCACGCAGTCGCAGCAGACCGCCGCTCGCCGGCGACGAGTCGGTGGCGCGACCTGGCTCCTCGATCGCCTCGACGCGCCAGAAGTCGATCGCATCGCCCACACGCGCGGCCGCCTTGTTGCGCCGGCCGCGACGGAGTCCGACACCGCCCACCAGGCGGTCCATGAGCCCGCGGACCGCCCAGAGGAACTTCGACGAGTACCAGCCGTTCGAGCCGCCGATGCCGATGATCACGCGCCACAGATCGTCGACCGACGCTTCGGTCGTCAGCGATCGCGCGTCGGTGAACACCATGCGTCCGGCCCAGTCGGGGTCGCTCGGCAGGGGGGCGCTGGGAGCACCCGAGACCTCGGCGTCCTGCCAGCTGGTCTCGATGGTGTCGTCGTCGACCCGGCCGAGCGCCATCGCGACAGCTCGGCGATAGGGGGTGAGACCGTTCTCGGGCCGGGGGATCAGCTCGTCGATCGCACGGTCCTTGACGATGCACTCGTTCTGCAGCGACGCCACGAGCGGCCGGGCGATCGAACGCGGCACGGGGGTCACGAGGTTCACCCAGTGCGAGGCGAGTCCGGGCGTCAGCACGGGAAGGGCGGCGATCGCCCGCTGGGGGAGACCCGCTTCGAGCGCGTAGCCGTTCATCATCTGGCCGTAGCGCAGCACGTCGGGCCCGCCGATGTCGGCCGCTCGGTTGATGTCGGCATCGACCCTCGCGGCGCCGAGCAGATAGTGCAGCACATCGCGCACCGCGATCGGCTGAATCCGGTTGCGCACCCATTTCGGCGCGGGCATGTACGGCAGCACATCGGTGAGGTGGCGGATCATCTCGAACGACGCCGAGCCCGATCCGATCACGACGCCGGCCTGCAGCACCAGAGTCGGCACCCCCGACTCGAGGAACACCTCGCCGACGCGAACGCGAGACCGCAGGTGCGGCGACAGCTTCACATCGTCGGGATGCAGACCCCCGAGATACACGATGCGGTGCACGCCGGCCTTCGCCGCGGCATCCGCCACCGTGGTGGCCGCCTTCTCGTCGGCCTCTTCGAAGCCCTTGCCCGCCGACATCGAGTGGATCAGGTAGTAGACGACATCGACGTCGGCCATCGCCTCGGCCACGGCGTCGGAATCGTCGGCCGACCCCTCGACGACCTCGACGTCGGCTCCCCAGGGGAAGGATGCCGCGCGCGCGGCGTCGCGCGCCAGCACCCGCACCCGGTATCCGGCGTTCAGCAGGCGCGGAGTCAGGCGGCCGCCGATGTATCCGGTCGCTCCGAGCACCAGCGCGCGTGGCGCGGATCCGTCGTCACGCGGGATGGCCCGAAGCTCGTCTTCGTGGCCTGTGGGCTGGGTGAGCTCGGTCATGTCTAGAGCGTAAGCCGCCCGGGGGACAGGTGGCACGGCCTTGCGGCAGATGCTCGGGTGTGCAGGGTGCGCGCGACGCCGCCGTCACCGACGGCGTCGCGGGGATCCCCGGTTCGACGACCACGACCGGGAGGCCATACGATCGTCTCCATGAGCTCCATCGAATCGATTCGATCGCCCCGACCGGATCGACGCACCAGACGCGCGCGCATCGCCGTCTCGGCACTGTTCCTCACCAACGGCGCCCTGTTCGCGAACATCCTGCCGCGGTACCCCGAGATCAAAGCCGCACTCGAACTCGACAACGTCGGCTACGGCGTGGCCATCGCTGCCTTCCCCGCTGGAGCCATCGCCGCGGGGCTGCTGGCCGCCGTGCTCATCCGGCGCTTCGGCTCTGCTCGCATCGCGGTCATCGGAACCGTCGCCACGGGGCTGGGCCTTCTGGCCGCGGCTCTCGCCCCGTCCGGCCTGCTCTTCGCCCTCGCGCTGCTGCTCGGCGGCGCATCCGACGCCATCACCGACGTCGCGCAGAACGCCCACGGCCTGCGGGTGCAGCGTCGCTACGGCCGATCGATCATCAACTCCTTCCACGCCATCTGGTCGATCGGCGCGGTGCTGGGCGGCGGCATGGCCGCGGCCGCGATCGCGCTGCAGCTGCCGCTCGGTGTGCACCTCGGCATCTCGACGGCGGTGTTCGCCGCCGTCGCGCTCACCGCGCTGGCCTTCTGCCTGCCGGGCACCGACGATGAGAGCAGCACCGCCGAGGCCGCCGACGCGACAGCATCCGATGCCGCATCCGATGTCACAGCCACCGCCGAGCCCGCCGATCTCCAGGGGGCGATCCGCCGCGGAGTGAGCCCCCGCATCGTGCTCACGATCGCCGCCCTCACCCTCATAGCGATGGCCGGCGCCGTCGCGGAAGACGCCGGCAACTCGTGGGCCACCCTCTACCTCGGCGAATCGCTCGGCGCGGCCGCCGCGATCGCGCCCCTCGGCTTCATCGCCCTGGTGGGCGCCCAGTTCATCGGGCGGATGCTCGGCGACGGCCTCACCGACCGATTCGGCCAGCGCGCGGTCGCCCGCGCCGGTGGCCTGATCGCCGCCGTCGGCATGACGCTCGCGCTGCTCTTCCCCAGCGTGCCGGGAACCATCGCCGGCTTCGCGGCGGTCGGCTTCGGCATCGCGACGCTCATCCCCGCCGCCATGCACGCGGCGGACGAGCTGAAGGGACTGCGGCCCGGCGTGGGGCTCACCGTTGTCTCGTGGCTGCTGCGTCTCGGATTCCTGCTCTCGCCGCCTTTCGTGGGCTTCGTCGCCGAGAACGAGAGCCTGCGCGCCGGGCTCATCGTCGCGCCGGCGGCGGCGATCGTGGCGGTTCTGCTCGCCGGCTTCCTGGACAGGCGGCGGACGCACTGAAATCGGGCCGCATGCCGATATTCTTCGGCTGGCTTTTAGCTAGTTCGACTAGTAATGTTTCCTCCGCATCACCGATCAGAGAAAGGGACACCCCATGGGACTCGACGACAAGATCAAGAACGCTGCGGAAGACATCGCCGGTAAGGCGAAGGAGGCCGCAGGCAAGGTGACCGGCAACGAGAGGCTCGAGGCCGAGGGCAAGGCGGACCAGGCGAAGTCTGACGTCAAGAAGGCCGGCGAGAACGTGAAGGACGCGTTCAAGAACTGAGAACCGTCCGACGGATTCGGGGAGGTGGTGATGTCGCCACCTCCCCGAAGTCTGTTCCGGCGTCGATCGATGGTCAGGAGAGAGCATGACTGAGTCCCCGAATCACGTGTCCATCTGGCGTCGTCTGCTGAGCCGCTTCCGGCCCGCAGCCCAGGGACCGCGTCGCCTCACGGTCGACGACGTCACGGTGATCGACCGGCCGATGCTGCGGCGTGCGGTCGCCGGCACCGTGGTCGGCAACCTCATGGAGTGGTACGACATCGGCGTCTACGGCTACCTCGCCGTGATCATCGGCCGGGCCTTCCTGCCCGATGCGTCGGCGGGCGCGCAGTCGCTCTTCTCGCTCGGCGTCTTCGCCGTCACCTTCATCGCCCGACCCCTCGGCGGGATCGTGCTCGGCCAGCTCGGCGATCGCCTGGGCCGCCAGCGAGTGCTCGCGTTCACCCTGATCATGATGGCCGCGGCCACGTTCCTCATCGGCGTGCTTCCCGACTTCTCGGTCATCGGCGTCTGGGCGCCGATCCTGCTGATCGTGCTCAAGCTCGCGCAGGGCTTCTCGACCGGCGGAGAGTACGCCGGAGCCACGACGTTCATCACCGAGTACGCACCGGACAAACGACGCGGCTTCTACGCCTCGCTGCTCGACCTCGGGTCGTACATGGGCTTCGCGATCGGCGCGGCGTTCGTGTCGATCCTGCAGCTGACGCTGTCGGCCGAAGTCATGCAGGGCTTCGCCTGGCGCATCCCCTTCCTCGTCGCCCTACCGCTCGGACTCATCGCGATCTACTTCCGTCTGAAGATCGAGGACACCCCCGCCTTCCGCGACGCGCAGGAGTCGGCCCAGAAGGTGGCCGACGAGGCGCAGAAGGCGGCGGATGCTCCGAAGGGCGTCATCGCGCTGATCCGGTCCTACTGGCGCGAGCTGCTGACGGCCTTCGTTCTCGTCGCGGCCGCAAACACCGTCGGCTACGCGCTCACCTCGTACATGCCCACCTATCTCACCGGCACGCTCGGGTACGACGAGGTGCACGGCACCCTGCTGACGCTGCCCGTGCTCATCGCCATGGCGCTCTGCATCCCGCTCACCGGAAAGCTCTCCGACCGCATCGGCCGCAAGAAGGTGCTGTTCGTCGGCTCGATCTCGGCGATCGTGCTGGCGGTCCCGGCGTTCCTGTTCATGATGCACGGGGAGATCTGGTCGACGCTGCTGGGGCTCGTGCTGCTGGCCTTCCCGGTGACCTTCTACGTCGCGAACCTCGCGTCGTCGCTGCCCGCGCTGTTCCCCACCTCCTCGCGCTACGGCGGAATGGGCATCTCGTACAACCTGGCCGTCGCGCTGTTCGCCGGAACCGCGCCCGTGGTCATGGAGGCGCTGGTGCAGATGACCGGATCGGCCCTCGCGCCGGCGTTCTACGTGATCGGCACCTCGATCGCCGGATTCGTCGCCGTGGTGGTGCTCAAGGAGTCGGCCCGCCGCCCGCTGCCCGGCGCCATGCCCAGCGTGCAGACGCCGGAAGAGGCCGTCGAGCTGGTGGCCGGCCAGGACGAGAATCCCGACCTCGATCTCGACGAGCTCTTCCCCGAGCGCGTGGAAGAGCTCGCGGGGACAGATGCCGCGGGCGCCGCAGAACCTGCCGAGACGGCGAAGAGCTCAGAGAGCAGCTGACCCGACTCCTCCGGTTCGTCGGAGGAGCGGCCCGCCGGTCACTCCTCCGACGACCCGGACTCCTCATGAGAGCGGATGACGTCGCGGAGCTCCTGGTCGAGGTCGGAGGCCTCTTCGATCGCCGAGGTCATGCCCGCGAGGAATCGCGTGACGATGCCGCGCTCCTGGTCGGACATCTCATCGACCAGGGCCAGCATCCGCCGGTGCATCGCGCCGAGAGTCGAGCGCACCTCGTCGTCGCTGCTCACGGTCGGCACCACGACGCCCGCACGGCGGTCGGTGGGGTGCGCCTCGCGGCGCACGTGGCCGCCCTTCTCGAGACGGTCGATCAAGGTCGTCGTCGAGGCGGTCGAGATGTCGAGCATGCGCGCGATGTCGATCGGGCGCACGATGCGACCGGCACGCTGCTCGCGCAGCAGGAAGCGCAGGGCCACGAGGTCGGTCTCGTTCATGCCCATCGATGCGCGGGTGCGCGCGCGCATAGCGGTCTCGGCGGCGCGGTAGCGACGCAGCATGTTGAGCACGTCGACCGTGCTGGCGGTGCCGCTGTCGGGGTACCAGTAGCCGGATCGCGTGAAGTCCTCTGCGCGCTCCATCACGCCACCTCCCCGTCGTCGTTCCTACGGGCGGCGGCATGGCCGTCGCTCAGACGGGCGACCTCTCGTTCGAGCATCTCGCTCGCGCCGGCTTCGACCTCGGCAGGCACGATCCGCAGCATGCCCCCGGTGATCGCATCGTGTTCGGCCACGACGATCTGCTCGAGGCGCCACCGCGGAATGGTGGGAAAACGCTCCTGCAGACGCTCGAGCATGTCGGCGTACCTGATGTACCCCGCATCCTCCACAGTGAATCGCTCGTCCACGGCATCCCTTTCCGAAGTGGACTACCATCTTCGCATCCGTCTCCGCTGCTGGTCGCACGGCATTACCTAGGCAACCTGGTAAGTCTTCATGCGAGTAACATGGTGAGAGATGTACGGGGGTGAGTGACATGGTGAACGACATCGATCTGAAGACGTCGGATCTGGTGCGGGGGGTCGAAGAGCTTCGGCGCGCCGACGCGCAGCTCGCGCGCCGTCTCACCGCCCTGCGCGCGCCGAACGACACCGACCGCACCGCGATGCGGCTGATCGTCGATGCCCCCGAGAGCAATCCGATCACGCCCCGTGACCTCGCCGAGCACCTCAACATCAGCACGGCGGCGATCACCAACGTCATCCGTCGACTGTCGGAGCGTGGGCAGATCGTCGTGGCCCCCCATCCCGCCGATGCGCGGTCGAAGGTGCTCCGGCCGTCGCTCCGCGACATGCACTCGCCGGCCGATGAGCTGTCGATGCGCATCGATGCGGTGGCCAGCGAGTTCACGCCGGAGCAGTCGGCGGCGATCGGGCGGTTCCTGCGCCGGCTGGTCGAAGAGATCTCCGAACTTCCCTGAAAGTCAAGGGGTCGAGGATTATCTAGTTCGCCTAGTAATCTTTTTCCCGCGGCAACCCTTTGTCGCGAGGAGAGATCATGAGACGCCCCAAGTACACCCGAGTCGCTGCACCGTCGCGCGGCTCCCGCCTGGCGGAAGCGGTGAGTGCGACCACCCCGAAGCGGGGGTTGTGGGCGGAGGTCGACCCGGGTTTTCACGTGGGCAACGAGCGAGGTCGATTCCTCGGCTCGGTCACCGCGAGTGCGGAGGGCGGATTCTCGGCCTTCGGTGAACGGTCCGACTTCCTCGGCCACTTCGACTGCCTCGATGACGCGAAGGCGGCGGTGATCGCCGCACTCGTCGAATCGCCGATCGAGTCCGTGTCGATGCCTGTGGCCACGCAGGGCGTGGGCCCGGCGGCAGAAGCGGTGCCCTCACTCTGACGCGGCGTGCAGGGCTGTGCTTCCGGGCGCCCGGCGTCCATCCGTCCGTGCGGCTGCACCTCCTGCCTTCTGCTTCTGCCGGGTTTTCGCTCCATAACTCCGGAGATCCGGTGCGAACGTGCCAGTCGGGTGGGCTGCAGTCGAGAACGTGACGCATTCTCCGGAGTTATGGAGCGGAGGTCGGGCTGCTGAGCGATCGCGGAGCGGTGATCTGCCGTCGGCCCGCCGTCAACCAGGGAAGCAGTCCTGCATCCGTCCGGCGCTGAATGCAGGACCGACGCACGGATGCAGGACCAGATCGGCCTGCATCCGTGCTTTCGTCCTGCAGACGGCGCGAGGTCGACCGCGCCAGGCAGGCGGAGATCCCTGGCTCAGGGAGCGGTGTAGCCGCCGTCGACCAGGTGGTAGCTGCCGGTGATGAAGCTCGCGGCGTCGCTGGCGAGGAAGACGATGAGGTTCGCGACCTCGTCGGCCTGGCCGAGGCGTCCGATCGGGTGCTTGCTCACGAGGAAGTCCTTGGCCTCGTCGCCCATGGTGGCGAGCAGGGGGGTGTCGATGAAGCCGGGGCCCACTGAGTTGACGCGCACTCCCTGAGCGGAGTACTCGAGGGCGGCCGACTTGGTCATGCCCACGACGCCGTGCTTGGCGGTGACGTACGCGGGGGAGTTGGCGAAGCCGACGCTGCCGAGGATCGACGCGATGTTCACGACCGAGCCGCCGCCGTTCGCGAGGATCGAGGGGATCTGCGCCTTCATGTTGCGGAACACGGCGTTGAGGTTGATCGCGATGACCTTGTCCCACGACTCGTCGTCGTACTCGGCGGTGGGGGCGGATGCTCCGCCGATGCCGGCGTTGTTCACGGCGATGCGCAGGGGCGCGAGCGAGTTCGCGAGCTCGACGGACGACGCGATCCAGTCGCGGTCGGTCGCATCGCCGATGGATGCCTCAGCCACGCCGCCTGCGGCGCGGATCTCCTCGACGACCGCGTTCGCGTTCTCGGCGTTCAGGTCGTTGACGACCACCGATGCGCCGTTCTTCGCGAGCAGCAGGGCGGTCGAGCGTCCGATTCCGCTGCCCGCTCCCGTCACGATCGCCGAGCGGTTCGAGACGTCGTACTGAGCCACGAGTGGCTCCTCTCCCGGATGGATGCGGTGCCGGGAGATCTTCTCGGACGATCCGTCCTTCCTTCCACCCTACGCCCGCTGCGGCAAGGTGGATGCGCGTGAATGAATATCCTTGACCGGAGCGATCCGCGCACCACGGATCCACCTTCGCTCTGGGGAAACGGGTGGATCCGGGCTTCGGCCGTCCAGTGGTGGCGCTGGATGGGCTGGGGACCGATCCGCGTAGTCGCCTGGAGCCGAATACTGGTTGTTCGTAGCCGTCCGCAGAACGGATTGCGTTCGATGCGATCGATGTCGTGCCGTCGAACAGGTCTTCGTGCGATCGCTCCGCAGGGGTGCGACAATCGGAGGCAATCCGGGATGGCGTCGGTGTCGAACAACTCCCGGACATCGAGCCCGTCGACGATGCGGGTGCTCACTCGGCCGAGAGGACGCCATGGGTATTGCAACGACGCTCAAACGGATCGAACTCGAGACGCGCCCGATCCATCCGGAGACGCGGCGGGCCCTCGACATCCGCTGGTCGGAACTGCCCGAGCACGCCAAGACGCCGAATCAGCTGCTCGGCCGCTGCGCCGTGGGGTGCGAGGGCACGCACGGCGTGTTCCCCAAGTGCAACCTGACGTGCTCGCCGTGCTACCACTCCGCCGACGCGAACAAGGTGCGCATCGACGGTGACCACACGGTCGACAACGTCGCGCGCCAGATGGCCTATCTGCGTCAGGTGCGAGGACCACGCGCGCACGCGCAGCTGATCGGTGGCGAGGTCAGCCTTCTCTCGGCTGAGGACCACGCGCAGTCACTTCTCGCGATGCGCGCGGTCGGTCGCGAGCCGATGTCGATGACCCACGGCGATTTCGAGTACGACTACCTCCTCGACCTCGTGCTCGACGAGGACCGCAAGCCGCGGTTCGACAGGGTCTCGTTCGCCGCGCACTTCGACTCGCTCATGCGCGGCCGCAAGGGTGCGGTGCGTCCGCACAGCGAGGCGGAGCTGAACCCGTTCCGCGAGAAGTTCACGCAGATGTTCATCGACCTCAAGCGTGATCACGGCGTCGGCAGCTATCTCGCCCACAACATGACCGTGACTCCGTCGAACGTCGACGAGGTCGAGCAGGTGACTCGCGACGTGCTCGAGATGCCGTTCGACATGATGTCGTTCCAGCCGGCCGCCTTCATCGGAGACGACCGTCGGTGGCGCGAGGACTTCGGCGAGGTGACGATCGACGCGGTCTGGGAGCGGATCGAGGCGGGCGCCGGGCACAAGCTGCCCTGGCAGGCCACTCAGTTCGGCGACCCCCGGTGCAACAGGTCGACCGTCGGTGTGCGAGTCGGCGGTGGATTCGCCGCCCTGCTCGACCCTGACGACCCGAAGGACATCGCCGCCCGCGACCGCTTCCTCGATCACTTCGGCGGCATGATCTTCGGCGGCATATCGAAGCCGGTGCTCGTGGTGAAGGTCGTGCGCGCCATCGCCGGCCACCCGGGCGACATCCCTCCGCTGATCGGTCTCGCTCGACGCGTGCTCCGACGCGCGGGCGGACTGCGCAGGGTGATCCGCGAGGCGAGACGCGGCAAGGTCTCGTTCAAGACCTTCGTCGTCCACAACTTCATGGACGCCGAGCAGGTCGATCCCGCGTGGAAGCTCATGGAACAGGGCATCGTCGCCGACGACCCGCTGCTCAAGGAGACCCAGGAGCGCCTCGGCTCGTGCATGTACGCGATGGCGCATTCCGAAGACGGACGCCTGGTTCCGGCCTGCGTGCAGCACTCCGTCCTCGATCCGATCGAGAACATCGAACTGCGCCGTCTGCTGCCCATCCCCTCCGTGCGCGATGGCGCCGAGCCGCAGGTCGTGTCCCGGCCCTCGGGTCTCACCGGCGTCCGTGAGACGGGGGCGGCGCGCTCCGCCGCTCGCTGATCTCCGCCGGGCGTCGGCGCGGAGGCGCCTGCCTCGGCGGATCAGCCGGAGACGACGTGCACGGCGGCGGACGGCAGCATAAGGCGGATGCTGTCGCCGACCTGGCACCGCTGCGTCGGCGGCGCCTCGGCGTGCAGCAGGGCCTCGCCGCAGCGGACGGCGATCTCGGAGCGCGCACCGGTCACCCTGACCGACTCCACGACGCCGGCGATCGTGCTCTGCGGCACGGCTCGATCGCCGCCGTCGTCGAGCACCGCGACGTCCTCCTGCCGGATCACGAGCGTCCCGACACCGGTCGGTGTCTCGGGCGGAACCGTCACCGCGCCGAGCGCACTGTGGTGACTGCCGTCCCGAACCTCGCCGGCGACCTCGTTGCGACCGCCCATGAGCTGGGCGGCCCGCAGGTTCTGCGGACGGCGGTACGCCTCGCGCACCGTGCCCTCGTGCAGCAGCACGCCGTGTTCCAGCAGAGCGATGCGATCGGAGGCGCGCGCGGCCTCGTCGCGATCGTGCGTGACGAGCACGATCGTCGGGGAGACGGCGCGGCGCACCGCCTCGAGGAGGTCGTGCATGTCGCCGCGGAGCGCAGGATCGAGGGCGCTGAACGGTTCGTCCAGCAGCAGCACCGCCGGTTCCGCGGCGAGGGCCCGAGCGATCGCGACCCGCTGTTCCTGACCGCCCGACAACTCGCCGACCCGACGGTCACCGAACCCCCGCAGCTGCACCATCTCGAGGTACTCCTCGGCACGGGAGCGCGCTGCCCGCCGGCTCATGCCGGACACACGATCGGAGAACGCGACGTTGTCGACGATCGTGAGGTGCGGGAACAGCAGCGAGCGCTGGAAGACCATGCCGACGCCGCGGTGTTCGGCGGCGACGCCGGCGACGTCCCTCCCGCCGATGCGCACCGTTCCGGCATCCGGTTCCTCCAGCCCCGCGATCACCCGCAGCAGGGTGCTCTTTCCCGATCCGCTGGGGCCCAGAACCGCGGTGCAGGTGCCGGCGGGCACGGAGAGCGAGAACGCCTGCAGTGCCGGCGTCGGCGAGCCGGGGAATCTCTTGTCGAGTCCGTCGAGGACGAGGTCGGCGCTCACGCGGATGCTCCTGAGGTCGGGGGGAGAGAGGAGAAGGAAGCAGGGACCGTGTTCGGGAGGGCCGATGCGCGACCGCGCCTCCTCGAGGCGGAGCGACCGGATCCGCGCAGCGTGAGCACGGCGACGAGCAGCAGCACCGGGGGGATGACCGCCCCGAGAGACATGACGGCGACGGCCGCGTCGTTGCCGAGCCCTGCGGCGGCTCCGGCGACGATCAGCGGGAGGGTGACGAGCTCGCCCCCGCCGACGATCACGGTCACGATGTAGTCGCTCCATGCGACGAGGAAGGCGAGGAACGCGGCACGGGCGAGTGCTGGGGCGATCATCGGCAGATGCACGCGTCGCAGCACCTGCGAGGGAGTCGCCCCGAGGAGCCGCGCCTCTTCTTCGTAGGACAGGTCATACGCGCCGTACGCGGCGCGCATCACGAATGCCGTGTACGGCAGCGCCATCACCACGAGCACGAGCACCACCCCGATCACGGGCGGTATGTAGGCGCGCAGCAGCAGCACGTTGACGCCGAGGACCGCAGCGAACGGCGGCAGCGCGATGGGTGCGAGCAGCAGTGCCGAGACGGTGCGGGGAAAGGGGACGGTTCCGAACGTCAGCGCTCGTGCCGCGATTGCACCCAGCGGTGTCGCGATCGCCGCCACCACGAGACCCAGCAGCACGGAGCGCACGAATCCGGGCAGCAGGCCGAAGCCCAGGGCTGCTTCGACTCCCCGGACGCCCCATGCCGTCGGCAGGGCGGACGGGAACGACCACTCGTCGGCGAAGGACCAGAGGACCAGCGGCAGGAAGGGCAGGGCGAACCAGGCCAGCAGCAGAGCGGTGAGCGCGAGGCGGATGACGCGGCCCGGCCCGCGTGGGGTCGTCAGGGTGCTCGATGCCATCCGGTCACCGCCAGACCGCGGTGCGCCGCAGCGCAGCGAATGTGCCGACCACGGCGGTGAGAGCGATCGCACAGGTGACGAGGGCGACGGCGGCCGCCTCGGGGCGAGAGGCCAACGAGACGCCCTGGAACAGTCGTACGGCCAGCACGGGCAGCGGCTCCGGGTAGGTGCGGCCGAGCAGCCAGGAGACCTCATACGATCCGAGGGAGTAGACGAAGCTGATCGCCGCGCAGATGACGATGGTCGGTGTGGTGAGCGGAAGCAGGACGTGGCGGAAACGCCGCCACCGACCGGCGCCCAGCAGCGCGGCCGTCTCGTCGTAGGTGGCGATCCGGGTGGCGAGGGTGCCGGTCACCACGAGCGCGACGAACGCGGACTCCTTCCACGCGAACTCTGCGATCGCCGCGGCCCACAGCGGACCCCCCACCCAGGGAGCCCACGCCTCGGGCGGGATGCCGAGCAGTCGTGGAAGCACGCCGGCGTCGGAGAGGAGCAGACCGATGGTCGCGGCGCCGACCAGGTGCGGCACGGTCACGGTCGTCGCACCGAGGGCGGCGATCAGGCGGCTCCCCGCTCGTCCGGAGGCGATGACGACCGCGGCGGCGGTGCCGACGACGACCGCGATGACGGTCGACACCGCGGCGACGGCGATCGACACCCCGGTCGCCGCAGCGAGGTCGTCGGGGTGCGCGAGGAATGCATCGATGCCCGGCGTCACCGGACCGGCGATGGGCATGAGGCCGAGAGCCTGGAACAGCGTCGCGCCGATGCCTCCGCCGACGACCAGCAGCGTCAGAAGGGCGGCGGGCAGCACCAGCAGCGCGCCGCGGAGGAGCTGAGCGGTGCTCCCCCGACGGCGCGCCACCGGCGCGAAGCTCATCGGTCGAGCACGCCGGTGCGCCAGCCCTCGTCGAGGACGGGCACCCAGTCGGCCGCGAGCTCACCATGGGCGTTCTCCGACAGCACCTCGTATCCGGGCACGACGGGTGAGTCGGGGAGGGCGTCGAACAGCGCGCGGTCGGCGTCCGAGAGGCCGTCGATGTCGAGGACCGTGAACTGGCCCCAGACGTCGGGCTGTGCCTTGGCGACCTGCTGCTCGACCGAGAGGGCGACGTTCGCGACGACCATGGCACCCGCCACCGAGTCGGAGTTCGCCGGAAGTCCGAGGAAGCTCGCATTCCCCACGGTGCCGTCTTCAAGCGGCAGCACCGTCGTCCCCGGCGGGTAGGTGCCGTCGGCGACGAGATCGGTGAGCGTCGCGGGCCCGTAGGTCATGGTGATGTCGATCTGGCGGTCGGCGAAGAGCTGTCCGAGCTCGGCTTCATTCGCCGGGTACGTGTCGCCGCCGCGCCACAGGCTCGGGGCGAGGGCGGAGAGACGCTCGTACAGGGCGGGGCTCAGCTCGTCGAAGGCCTCCTCGGAGTACGCCGCAGGAACCTCGTCGGCACCGCCCGAGACGCTCGCGAGCACCTCGCGCACGAACACCGATCCCGTGAAGTCCGGCGGGGCCGGGTAGGTGAAGCGCCCGGGGTTGGCCTCTGCCCAGTCGAGGACCCCGGCCATCGTCGTCGGAGGGTTCGGGATCGCCTCGGCGTTGTAGGCGAGGGTGAACTGCGCCTTGTGCCACGGCGCTTCGCAGCCGTCGACGGGGGTGCCGAAGTCGTTCTGCAGCAGGGGGTCGTCCGGGTCGGTCGCCGTCATGGACGGCAGCAGGTCCGTCCACCCGCACAGCCATGCATCGGCCTCCTTGCCGGTGCGGAAGTTGTCGCCGTTCACCCAGATGAGGTCGACGGTGCCGTCGGACCGCCCGGCCTGGATCTCGGTGAACACGCGGTTCAGTGCATCCCCGGTGTCGGTGACGGGGACCCTCTCGAGGGTCACCCCGTACTCTGCGACCGCGGGAGCGAGGATGTCGTCGACGTAGGCGTTGCCCTGATCGTCGCCGCCGTACATCCACAGCTGCACGGTCTGACCCTCGGCATCCGCGAGGACGGAGTCCCAGTCGTCGTAGGTCGTGGATGCGGTGACCTCCGGCGCCGCGCAGGCGGCGAGGGCGATCAGCGGCACCGCGAGAGCGAGTGCCGCGCCCCTCCGATACCGTCGGGGGATGCTGCTCATCAGGGTTCCTCGCTTCGGAATCGGTGTCGGCGTCGTCGCGCCGCACTAGGGTATAGGAGTCGGGGAGGATGCTGTGGACGCAGGTGATTCGCGTGTCAGCGACGCTCCCTCCAGGAGGCGTGCGGTCGTCCGCCTCCTGCTTCTCCTTCTGTTCGTCGCCCTCGTCGGAACGGTTGGGTATCTTCTCGCTCCGACCGACCTCGAGGCGGTGCGCGGATGGGCGGCGGGGATCGGCCCCGGCGGTGCGCTGCTGTTCGTGCTCGGCTATGCGGCTCTCACCCTGACGCCCGTTCCCAAGAACCTGCTCACGATAGCCGCCGGTCTCGTGTGGGGTTTCTGGCTCGCTCTGGCGCTCGTCTACGTCGGAGCTCTGGTGGGCGCCGCCGCATCGTTCGTGATCGGTCGAGTGCTCGGCAGGGAGGCTGTCGAGCGCCTCACCGGCGCTCGTGTCGCGCGCCTCGACGAGGCTCTCGCACGCCGCGGGTTCCTCTCGGTGCTCGGAGCCCGGCTGGTGCCGATCATCCCTTTCACCCTCATCAACTACGGTGCCGGTCTGACCGCGGTGCGACGGCGCGATTACGCGCTCGGAACCGCCATCGGCATCGTTCCCGGGTCGGCCGCGTACGTGGCGCTCGGCGCGTTCGGGCTCGAGCTCGGGCCGCCCTTCTGGGTGGCAGTGGCGGCACTGGGGGTGCTGATCCTCGGCGGCGTCGTGACCGCGGCGGTCCTGCGCCGTCGGAGGGCCGACGCTCCGTCGCATCCGGGGCGAGACATCGAAGGGGGCGGCGATGCTTGACCGTTCTCTGCGTGCGGCGCTCGCCCGACCGCTCGAGGCGACGGCGGCGGCTCTCGATCGCCCCGGCATCACACCCGATCGGCTGACGGTGCTCGGACTCGTGCTGGGAGTGGTGTCGGCCGTCGCGGCCGGGCTGCAGCTGTGGGGGGTCGCTCTGGCTCTCTGGCTCGTGTCGCGCCTCGCCGACGGTCTCGACGGCACCCTCGCGCGTCGACGACGGCGATCGGCCGAGGCGCAGGGGCGGCAGCCAGCGCCCTCCCATGCGGGGGGCTTCCTCGACATCGCGGCCGACTTCGTCGTCTACGGCGCGACGGTCGTCGGGGTCGCGTTCGGCGCCACGGCGCAGTTCGGTGCACCGTGGTGGCCGTTCCTCCTCGTGCTCCTGGTCTACTACGTGAACGGGACGGCATTCCTCGCCTTCTCGTCGATCGCGGAGCGCGCCGGCCGCACGATCGACGACGGAAGGTCGCTGTCATTCCTCGGCCGGATCGCCGAGGGCACCGAGACCATCGTCGTGCACGCGCTCTGGCTGATCCTGCCGTTCTGGGCGTGGCAGATCGCCCTCGTCTGGACGATCTTCGTCGCGGTGAGCGCGCTGCAGCGCATCATCGTCGGCTACCGCAGCCTGCGCTGAGTCCCGGCGACGCTCGGGGTCAGGACTTCCTGCGGTGCCTCCGCGCGAGCAGGCGGATGGCGAACCCGACGGCCCCGCCGCGAAGGCCGCGCTGAGCCTCCTTCACGACGGCGTTCCATCCGGCATCCGAGTAGCTCGGGTACGCATGCATCGTCGTCGCCAGAGTGCGCACGTTCATCCGGGCCTTCACGGCCGCGGTGTACTCGGCCAGCGATTCGCCGGCTCTGGGCCCGACGATGGTCGCGCCGGCGACTCGGCCGCGGCGGTCGACGACGATGCTCGTGAAGCCTTCCGTGCGGCCGTCCGCGATCGCTCGATCCAGATGCGAGTGCTGCTGCACGATCACGCGCATCCCGAGGGCACGGGCGTCACCGGTGGCGACGCCGACGGCGCCCACCTCGGGCGAGGTGAAGGTGATGCGGGGCACGACCTCGGTGTCGGCCTTGCGGGAGAGCCCGAGCACCGCGTTCGTCGCCGCGACGCTGCCGTACATGCCCGCCGTGTGCGTGAATCGCGGCAGGGCGGTGACGTCGCCCGCGGCGCGGATGCGGGTGTTGGATGTGCGGAGCGCGGCGTTGACCTCGACGGCGCCGTCGGTGTCGAGGCGCACACCGGCAGCCGACAGTCCGAAGCCCTCGGTCGTCACTCGCCGCCCAAGAGCCGCGAGTGCACGATCGAACGCGACGGACGTGCCGTCGCTCAATGATGCGGTGCCGGATGGCGAGGGGGAGGCCTCTGACCCGATCGAGTCGTATGCGCGCACGGTGGTGTCGAGGCGCACGTCGACGCCATCGGCGCGGAGGGCGTCGAGGATCACCGCGCTCGCCGCGGCATCCTCCTTCGGCAGCAGTCGATCTCCCCGGTGAACGAGGGTGACCTCGCTGCCCAGCCGTGCCATCGCCTGGGCGATCTCGCATCCGATCGCACCGCCGCCCTGCACCAGAAGCCGCGCGGGCAGTTCCTCCAGATCCCAGAACGTCTCGTTCGTGAGCACGTCGACCGATGACTCGCCCTCGACCGACGAGCGCGCCGGCGTGCTTCCCGCGGCGATGAGGGCGTCTCGGAATGCGATGCGCTCGCCGTCGACCAGGACGGATCGGGGACTGTCGAACCGTGCACGACCGGCGAGCGTGTGCACGCCGTCTCGGGCGAGCGCTTCGGGCGAGTCGACCGGCTCGATCTCCCGTATCGCGGCGTGCACATGGCGCATCACGCCGGCGAAGTCGACCTGCAGGTCGCGGGTGTGCACCCCGAGGTCGGCGCTGCTTCTCGCAGCATGCGCCGCTGCGGCCGAGGCGATGAGGGCCTTCGACGGCACGCAGCCGGTGTGCAGGCATTCTCCGCCGAATCGGTGCGCCTCGACGAGCAGCACGCGGGCGCCCAGTGCGGCGGCCGTTCTCGCCCCGACGAGGCCCGCGCTGCCCGCGCCGATGACCACCAGATCCCAGGTGCGGGTTCCTGCGTCGCGCGCGGTGAGGGTGCGCGCCGGTCTGCGAGAAGGAGTGCTCATGCCTGAAGCCTAGAGTGGAGCCGAAAGCGAGGGGCGGATGGCGTCACTGATGCGGCGGTACGGCGTGGGAGCGCGCTGGTACGACGTGCTCTCGGGGGAGCGTCTCGTGTACCGCGCCGGACGTCTGGCCGGCATCGCGCTGCTCGATCCGGGCCCGGGTGATGCGGTCGTCGACCTCGGATGCGGGACCGGGCTGAACTTCGCGCTGCTCCTCGAGGCGACAGGTCCGTCGGGGGTCGTGGTCGGGATCGATCGCAGCCCAGAGATGCTGAGCATGGCTCAGCGGCGGATCGACCGGGAGGGCTGGGGCGCAAGGGTTCGCCTGATCAGAGCGGATGCCGCGGAACTCACCCCTGAGCAGGTCGCCCAGGCTCTGGACTCGCTCCGCCCGGGCGGTGACGAGCGAGCGGATGCGGTGCTCGCGACGTACTCCCTCAGCGTGATCACCGAGCGCGACGAGGCCTGGCGTCGAGTGCGGGCGAGCCTGCGCCCCGGCGCCCGTGCCTGCATCGTCGACATGCAGCCGCCGCAGGGATTCTGGCGCGTGCTGTCACCGCTCGCCCGCCTCGCCTGTGCGACGGGCGGAGCCGACATCTCGGCACGCCCGTGGCGGATGCTCGAGGGCGACGCCGTGGTGGCGGGCTCCGTGCGCCGTGCGGAGCGCAAGGGCGGTCATATCGTCGCGGTCGCCGCGACGTTGGCCGGTGACGATCTCGGGCACTGACGACTCTGCCGGTGCTGGCGACGACCGCTGGAGTGCGGGTCGTCATGCGAATGAAGCGGCGGGATTCAGCCGAGGAGCGTCACGCCGAAGCCCGAGACGACTGCGCGCAGCTCGTCGAGGTAGCGCCGGGCCTGCTCGGTGAGCGGGATCGCGGAGTGGCCGATCCAGCCGATCTCGATGCGTTCGTCGACGTCGAGCGGTATCGCGACGATCTCGGGGTCGAGATCGTCGCTGATGATGCCTGTCGAGATCGTGTACCCCTCGAGTCCGATCATCAGGTTGAAGATCGTCGCGCGGTCGGACACGCGGATCTCCTGCGGGCTCGACAGCGTGGACAGGATCTCCTCGGCGAAATAGAACGAGTTGTTCGCGCCCTGGTCGAATGTCAGTCGGGGCACGTCGGCGAGATCCTCCAACGTCACGCGCTTCCGCGAGGCGAGAGGATTCTTGCGGGAGATGAATATGTGCGGCTCGGCGATGAAGAGGGGGCGGAAGGCGAGGCCGGAGTCCCGGAGCAGCTTGTCGATGACGTTCCGGTTGAAGTCGTTGCGATAGAGGATCCCCAGCTCGCTGCGGAGCGTGCGGACGTCTTCGATGATCTCCCACGTGCGGGTCTCGCGCAGCGAGAACTCGTACTCGGCGGCCGAGGTCGACTTCACCATTCGAACCAGTGCATCGACCGCGAACGAGTAGTGCTGGGTCGATACGCCGAGCAGGCGCCGCGATGGCGGCCGGCCGAGGTAGCGCTGTTCGAGGAGCGCTACCTGTTCGACGACCTGTCTGGCGTATCCGAGAAACTCCACGCCATCGGTGGTGAGGGTCACGCCGCGGGCGGAGCGGAGGAGGAGAGTGCGCCCCACTCGGCTCTCGAGGTCCTTCATCGCCGAGGACATGGTGGGCTGGGCGACGTACAGCAGATCGGCGGCGGCGCTGATCGATCCCTCCGCGGCGACCTCGATGTAGTAGGTCAGTTGCATCAGCGTGATGCCGCTCGAGCGCTTTGCCATAGCTCTAAACTATGGCACCGCATAGTCGCGGCGCATTACTCGATGGGGGCGCTTTCAGCGCACCATTGAGGCATCCCTTTCCGCGAGAGGCCGAACCAGGCCGATCAGCTCACCGATTGGCCCCTCATGGCACACGGATTCACGTTCCGGATCACGACGACCCGCTTCGACGAGGACTATTCGCCGTCGGACAGTTCCCGGATCACCACGAACTTCGCCAACCTGGCGCGGGGGGAGCACCGTCAGCAGAACCTTCGCAACGCCCTCACGATGATCGACCGTCGATTCAACGACCTCGCGTGCTGGGACAACCCGAGTGGAGATCGCTACACCGTCGAGCTCGACATCGTCTCGGTCGCGGTGCAGTTCGCGGCCGCAGGCGAGGACCAGGAGTTCCCGCTGCTCGAGATCCTGGACATCCAGATCGTCGACCGACTCACGGGTGAGCGCAGCCACGGGATCGTGGGGAACAACTTCTCGTCCTACGTGCGCGACTTCGATTTCAGCGTGCGGCTTCCGGCTGCCTCAGAGGCCGCGGGTCGTTTCACTGTTCCCACCGACTTCGGCGACCTGCACGGCAAGCTCTTCCAGCACTTCCTCGACTCGGATGCCTACCGGCAGCGCTTCACGGTGTCTCCCGTGATCTGCATCAGCGTCTCGACGAGCAAGACCTATCGTCGCACCGAGAACCACCACCCGATTCTCGGCGTCGAGTACGAGCAGAAGGATCCGTCACTGACCGACGAATACTTCGGCAAGATGGGCCTCTCGGTCAGGTACTTCATGCCGCGCGGCAGCGTCGCGCCGCTGGCTTTCTACTTCCGCGGCGACCTGCTCGGCGATTACACGAACCTGCAGCTGATCGGCACGATCAGCACCATGGAGACGTTCCAGAAGATCTACCGGCCGGAGATCTACAACGCGAACTCGGCCGCGGCGAAGGTCTACCGGCCGAGTCTCGATCAGCAGGACTACTCGGTGACGAAGATCGCGTACGACCGCGAGGAGCGCAGCCGGCTCGCGGCCGAACAGGGCAAGTATGCGCACGAGCACCTCGTGCAGCCCCACGGAGACCTTCTCGAACAGTGGGCCAGCGCCTACCCCGTTCCCGTCGGATGACCACCGGAGGAACACCGATCATGAACACTCTTCTTCCCACATCGATCGTCGGGAGCCTGCCCAAGCCGTCATGGCTCGCCCAGCCCGAGACTCTCTGGGCCCCATGGAAGCTGGAGGGTGATGCCCTGGTCGAGGGTGTGCAGGACGCCCTTCGCATCACGGTCGAGGAGCAGCGCCAGGCCGGCATCGACATCATCAGCGACGGCGAGCAGAGCCGTCAGCACTTCGTCACGACCTTCATCGAGCATCTGTCCGGCGTCGACTTCGACCAACGCGAGACCATCCGGATCCGCAACCGCTACGACGCGAGCGTGCCGACCGTCGTCGGCGCCGTGAGCCGCGAAAGGCCCGTTTTCGTCGAGGCCGCGAAGTTCCTCCGTCAGCAGACCGACCAGCCGATCAAGTGGGCGCTGCCCGGTCCGATGACGATGATCGACACTCTCTACGATCGTCATTACAAGAGCCGCGAGACGCTGGCGTGGGAGTTCGCGACGATCCTCAATCAGGAGGCGAGGGAGCTCGAGGCCGCGGGGGTCGACATCATCCAGTTCGACGAGCCGGCATTCAACGTCTTCTTCGACGATGTGCAGGACTGGGGTGTGGCGGTTCTCGACAGGGCGACCGAAGGATTGCGCGCTGAGACGGTGGTGCACATCTGCTACGGCTACGGGATCAAGGCGAACACCGATTGGAAGGCGACGCTCGGCGAGGAATGGCGGCAGTACGAGAAGTCGTTCCCGCTGCTGCAGCAGTCGAGCATCGACACCATCTCGTTGGAGAGCCACCACTCGCACGTCCCGCTCGAGCTCATCGAGCTCATTCGAGGCAAGAAGGTCATGCTGGGGGCCATCGACGTCGCCAGTGAGGTGATCGAGACGCCGGAGGAGGTCGCGGAGACCCTGCGGAACGCTCTGCGCTTCGTCGACGCGGACAAGCTGATCCCGAGCACCAACTGCGGTCTGGCTCCGCTGTCTCGCGACGTCGCGCGCGGCAAGCTGCGCGCGCTCAGCGAGGGCGCCGCACTCCTTCGCAGCGAGATCGCCGCCTCGACGCCCTGACCGGCGGTCGGCGTACGACTGGGCCCGGATTCCGGAGCCGCGTCGATGTCTTCCTCGCGACAGTCTTGACATCGCCTCCACTCAGGCATAACGTACAACCAAATGGTTGCACAACGAGAACTGAGCGAAGCGGAGGTCGACCGTGTGTTCCACGCACTGGCCACATCGACCCGACGCGACATCCTGCGCCGGACGATCGAGCGCGAGCAGTCGGTATCGACCCTCGCCGCCGAGTACGACATGTCGTTCGCGGCGGTGCAGAAGCATGTGGCCGTGCTCGAGGCGGCCGACCTCATCGTCAAGCGCGCTGAGGGACGCGAGCGGCTCGTCCGCGCGAACCCCGAGATGATCGCCCGCGCCAGGGCGCTGCTCGCCCGATACGAAGAGCTGTGGCGGTCGCGCATCGCCCGACTCGACGACCTCCTTGCCGGCCCTTCGACAGGCTCAGGGGCCCAGGGCGCGAGCTCAGGGACCCAAGGTGCGAGCTCAGGGACCCAGGGAACAGGCTCAGGGACCCAGGCGGCACACTCAGAGACCCCCGAGAACGACACCACAACCGCACGAAACGAAGAAGGAGACTGACATGCCCGTCACCGACGTCATCACCGATGCCGACAACCTCACGATGACCGTGGTCGCGGATCTCGCGGCGCCCATCGAGCGCGTGTGGAACGCGTACGCCGACCCCGAGCAGCTCGGCCGCTTCTGGGGTCCTCCCGGCTGGCCGGCCACCTTCACGCACTGGGATCACACCGTGGGAGGCAAGGCCGATTACACGATGAACGGCCCGCGCGGCGAGACGGCTTCGGGAACATGGGAGTTCCTGAAGATCGACGGCCCGCATGGTTTCGAGGTCATCGACTCATTCTCCGATGAAGACGGAACGCCGAACCCCGACCTGCCCTCCATGCGCATGACCTTCACCTTCGAGTCGCAGGGCGACAGCACGCGCATGGTCAACACGAGCTACTTCGACTCGGTCGAGGCCCTCGAGCAGCTCGTCTCGATGGGCGCGGTCGAGGGCACGAAGCTCGCCATGAGTCAGCTCGACGCCGTGCTGCAGGATCTGCGCGACTACGCGCAGGGCAAGGGAACCCGCGTCGAGCTGCTCGATGACGTTCACGTGCGTATCACCCGCCTGGTCGAAGGTCCGCGCGAGCTGGTCTGGCGCGCGCACAACGATCCTGAGCTCATGAAGCAGTGGCTGCTCGGACCCGACGGGTGGGAGATGACGGAGTGCGTCGTCGCGACCGAGGTCGGACAGACGTATCGCAACTCCTGGGCTCCCACCGGCGACACCGAGGGCCAGCCCTTCGGATTCGAGGGCGAGGCGCTGGTGATCGACGCGTCGCGGCGGTCGGTGCAGACCGAGCGGATGATCGGGATGCCGGTCGAGACGCTCAACGACCTGAACCTCTACGAGGAGGACGGCGCGACGCTCATCACGCTGTACATCGAGTACCCCGACAAGGAGACGCGCGACATGATCCTCGCCACCGGCATGGCCGACGGCATGGAGACCTCGTACGCGCGACTCGAGCGAGAGCTGCTCGCAGTCTGAGGTTCATGATTCAGCAAGACCGGCCGGTTCCCGCGCGGATCGGCCGGTTCTGCGCTCTCCGGCCACAACCATGCTGAATTGTGAACGAAGAGCCGGCCGGATCAGCTCTGCGCGTCCGGCTTGCGGCGCCCGCGACGCGTCGACCACAGAGCCAGCGCGATGAGCACCGGCTGGAAGAACAGGCGCACGAAGCGCTTCATGTCGGTGTCGAGTCCGAAGGCGTCGCGGTGATCCATCCACTGCGCGATGTTTCCGGGGAAGACCGCGACGAAGAACAGAGCCGTGATCACACCGACCAGGCCACGGTGCTTGCGCGCGAGCAGCAGTCCGGCGCCGAGACCGACCTCGACGACACCCGAGGCGAGCACGGTCACGTCGGGGTCGAGCGGTACCCAATCGGGCACCTGCGCCTGGAACTCGTCGCGTGCGAACGTCAGATGCGAGACGCCGGCGAAGACGAGAAAGGAGCCGAGGACGACTCGACCGATCGTGCGAGCGCGATTCGACATGGTGCGAGTGTACGCGTGCCGCGGCCTGACTCAGATCAGACGCCGCAGCGCCGCCTCGAGCGAGATGCCCTGAGCCTCGGCACGGTCTGCGAGACGCGCGTGCTCGTCGGCCGTGAGCGAGATCTGCAGCTGGATCGGCTCGGCACTGGGCAGGTCGAGGCCGTCGAACAGATCGGATGCTTCGGCCCACAGCTGCTCGCGGGGCGCTGCCGCGACCGCGGTCGGCGCCGAGCTCGTGCTGCCGCGGCTGCCCGCGGGGGCCGACGCCTGCGCGTCACCTGCGACGCCGGCGCTGTGTGCCGAGTCGGACCCGCCACCGACCGACCCCGCCGCGATCGGAGCGGATGCCGCGACCGCCGCGCCGCTTCCCGTGCCCATCGTGAATCCCGGACCTCGGCGCGGCTCCTGCTTCTGCTGGTACGCCTTCGCGGCGCCGTTCGCCCGCTCGTCGGCCGCCTCGTTGAGGGGATGGCCCGCGTGTCCCTTCACCCACGAGAACTCGACATCGCGACCGCGGATGGCCTCGTCGATGCCCTCGAGCAGATCGCGGTTGAGCACCGGTCCGCCGTCGGACTTGCGCCAGCCCTTGCGCTTCCAGCCCGGCATCCACTTGGTCACCGAATCGATGACGTAGCGGCTGTCGCACTCGATCATGAGCTTCTCGGAGAGACCGGCGGTCGCGCGCAGCAGCTCGAGGACCGCCTGCAGCTCACCCTGGTTGTTCGTGCCGTGCGGAGATCCGCCGGCCGCCCAGTTGTCGTCGTCGATGTACCAGGCCCACCCGTTGGGGCCGGGGTTGCCCAGGGCCGAGCCGTCTGCGGCGGCGGTGATCGTCATGTCTCCACCGTAGCCGCGCTCGACGACAGTGCCCGCGCCCGCGGCGAGCATCCGCCCTCCCTGACTCGCGTCGAGCATCAGCTGCCCCGACTCGCATCGCCCCGACTCGCACCGCCGAAACGCCCCGCCTAGGGTGGACGGATGTCTTCACGCATCGAATGGGACACCTGGGGCGGCACGATCGCCGCCGTGGCCATCGCCATCGTCAGCGCGGCCGCCCTACTGGCCGTTCTGACCCTCGCCGTATCGCTTGTGGGCAAGAAGCTGCCCTGGGTGCGCGAACTGTGGCGCCGCGCGCGCAACGCGGGCGTCGCGACCAGCGTCGTCGTCGCGGTCTGGATCGCGTGCACCGTGTCCGAGCCTGGCGGCGCAGAGTGGTGGCCCGCGCTGTCGCGCCTGTTCCTGATCGGCACCATCATCAGCGGTTCCTGGCTGCTCGCCGCTCTCGCATCGTTCGGGTTCGAACGGCTCATGACGCGGGAGGCGAGCGTGCTGGTCGGACCGGAGGCGCGTCGTCGGCGCACGCAGCTGCTCGTGATCCACCGCCTCGTGCTCGTCGCCATCGCCGTTCTCGCTCTCGGCGCGGTGCTCTTCACGTTCCCCGAGATGCGGGCCGTCGGCACGAGCCTGCTCGCCTCGGCAGGAATCGCCAGCATCATCGCGGGCCTCGCTGCCCAGTCGATCCTCGGCAACCTCATCGCGGGCGTGCAGGTCGCCTTCACCGACGCGATCCGGGTGGGCGATGTGGTCGTCGTCGAGGGAGAGTGGGGTCGGATCGGCGAGATCAATCTCTCGTACGTCGTGGTCTACATCTGGGACGAGCGACGCCTCGTCGTGCCGTGCAGCTACTTCACCACGACGCCCATCGAGACGTGGACCCGGCGCTCGGACAAGATCCTGGGCACCGTGTATCTCGATCTCGACTGGCGGGTGCCGATGGACGAACTGCGTGAGGAGTTCGAGCGGATCGTGCACGCGTCGCCCGCCTGGGACGGACGCTCATCGAGCGCCCTCGTCACCGACGCGCAGGGCGGTTTCGTGACCGTGCGGCTGGTCATGTCGGCGAAGGACTCCAGCGACCAGTGGGATATCCGCTGCGAGGTGCGCGAGAAGATGATGGTCTGGCTGCAGCAGAAGCACCCCCACGCCCTGCCGCGTACGCGGCTGCAGGTCGAGCCGAGCGGCACGGCGATCTGAGACCGGCCGGATCAGGCCTCGGGGCCGCCCGAGTTCGCGCCGTGCGCGCCGTCTTCGCCGTCCGCGCCGTCTTCGGGCTCGCGGTTCTCGAGGGAGAACTCCGCAGCGGGCGGAGGCGCGACCGGGAACGCGATCGACGTCACGGACGACGCCGAATCGAGGCCGAGCCCGAGGCCGACACCCAGCGCCATCGGATCGACCGGCGGTGCGTCGTCGAGCACCTCGGATGCCGACCGTTCGAGAGGCTCGGAGGGCAGGGCCCACTGGTTCTCTTCTTCTTCGGGCCGCTGCTGAAAAAGTCCCATGCGCTCCATTGTGGCCCCGCCACCGGAGAGCCGGCTGGATCGGCGATCACCGCGCTCGAGTACCCGCACTAGCGGCCGATCTCAGGCCGACGCAGCCTTCACCGCATCGACGAGCGCGCGCCACGGTCCTGACAGCTCCGAATCGGGGAGCTCTCGCTCGCGCTTCTCAGCCGGCGTGCGCACCCGGATGATCCAGATGAAGCGATCGGCGCCGGCGTCGGCATCCGACTCCTCGTCCCAGGGGCAGCTGTCGATCATCGTGATCCACTCCGACGTGTCGGCGGGATCGGGTTCGACGCGCCACTGACGACGGATGCCGGCGATGCCGCCGCTGCGCACCACCGCGATCACGACGGGTGCGTCACTCGGAGGAGGGGACTCGCTCATCTCCATAGACTCCCACGGTCGTCCACGCGCGTCGAGCGGCCTCTGCGGTCGCTTCATCGATCGCGGATGCCGCAGCGACCGTCGCATCGGCGAACTCCGTGAACGTGGCGGTGCTCGACAACCCACCGGTCAGGGCGCGGTACCAGACGAGTCCCGCGGTCTCCCAGGCATTGCCGCCGAGGTCGATCGCGAACAGCGCGAACGCGCGGTTGGGGATGCCGGAGTTGATGTGCACGCCGCCGTTGTCCTCGGTGGTGCGCACGAAGTCGCTCATGTGCGCCGGCTGCGGATCCTTGCCGAGCTCGTCGTCGTCGTACGCCGTGCCCGGCTCGATCATGGATCGAAGGGCCTTGCCCTGCACCGCCTCGGTGAAGATCTCCGCGCCGATGAGCCAGGTCGCATCGGCGGCACTCTGACCGAGGAGGTACTGCTCGGTCAGAGCACCGAACACATCGGCGATCGACTCGTTCAGCGCGCCGGGCTGGCCCTGGTACTCGAGATCGGCTGTGTACTGCACGACGCCGTGCGCGAGCTCGTGCCCGATCACGGTCGTCGACGAGGTGAAGCCGACGAACACCTCGCCGTCGCCGTCGCCGAACACCATGCGCTCGCCGTCCCAGAAGGCATTGTCGTAGTCGACGCCGTAGTGCACGGTCGCGTCGAGCGGTGCGCCCGCATCGTTCAGCGAGTTGCGGCCGAAGGCCGAGAGCAGCATCTCGAACGTGGCCCCGAGCCCGTCGAAAGCCTCGTTCACCGACACGTCGTCGACGGGTCCGTCGTCTTCTGTGCGCACGACCACGCCGGGAAGGTTCTGCGTGTTGCCGGCGTCGCTGATCGTGCGGTTGGGCGCGTCGGAGAGCTCCGCGACGAGATCGCCGTTCTCGTCGATCGACAGGTCTATACGCGCGCGGAACGGCGGGCGACCGGCGGTGAGCGTCTGCCTCGCGGCGGCGGCGGCACGCGGGTATCGGCCCGACTCGGCGAGACGCGCGAGCAGGTAGGACGGGACGACTCCGGGGTGCGTGGTGTGGCTGCTCATGTTCAGACCCTACGCCGGGTGTCCGACGTTCGGGCAGGGGCGCGGTGCCCCGCCGCCGGTCGCGATTCAGCATGAACGCGCGCGCGTCGAGCATCCGCCCGTAGCATTCCGAGCGTGCCCGGGAGCGCACCGACCGTCTGTGCTGAATTCTGCACGCGTTCCGCCCGCGCCTGGATCCGGGCGCACGCCCGCACCGAACCCCCAGGACACTCGCGTAAAATCAGCACAATGACCGATGCATCCGACGCCGCCTCCGACCTGGGCGCCGGTATCGACCCCGATGATCTCGCCATCACCCTGCGGGTGCTCTCGCAGCTTCACGAGATCGACAACGAGCATCCCGACTTCGTCGCCGTGCGGCATGCCACCGCAGCGATGTTCAAGGCCGTCAAGCGCGTGCGCCGCAAGGAGATCCGCGACGCGATCGCCGACGCCGACAAGGCCGTCGTGGCGCGCACGGCGACCGGTGCCCCCGACCGCATCGACGACGAGACCCGCGGCAACGATCTCGCGTCCAGCGTCGTCGACGCTCCGATCGCCGGCGAGCTGATCAAGCCGCGCAACTGCTACATCTGCAAGCAGCCCTACACCCGTGTCGACGCGTTCTACCACCAGCTCTGCCCCGACTGCGCGCGCTTCAGTCACGGCAAGCGCAACGCCCGCACCGACCTCACGGGAAAGCGGGCGCTGCTCACCGGCGGCCGAGCGAAGATCGGCATGCACATCGCGCTGCGGCTGCTGCGCGACGGAGCCCACACCACCATCACGACGCGCTTCCCGCGCGACGCCGTGCGCCGGTTCTCGGCCCTTCCCGACTCGGCCGACTGGCTGCATCGACTGCGCGTCGTCGGCATCGACCTGCGCGACCCTGCCCAGGTGATCGGCCTCGCCGACTCGGTGGCCGCGCAGGGACCGCTCGACATCCTCATCAACAACGCCGCGCAGACCGTGCGGCGCTCGCCGGGCTCGTACTCCCTGCTGGCGGATGCCGAGCTGCAGCCGCTTCCCGACGGACCCCTGCCCGAGATGGAGACGTTCGGGCACACGGCCGACCCGCACCCGCAGGCGCTGCAGGCCTCGGTCGACGCGCATCCGCTCCTCTCGGTCGCCGCGCTCGGAGGCACCGTCGCCGAGCAGGGCGGTCAGGCGCTGACCGCCGAGGACCTCGCTCGCCTCGCGATGGCGCCGGGGTCGTCGTCGCTGGAGAAGCACGCCGACGGCACGGCGATCGACGCCGGGGGACTCGTGCCCGACGTCAACCGCACCAACAGCTGGGTGCAGTCGATCGACCAGGTCGATCCGCTCGAGATGCTCGAGGTGCAGCTGGCCAACACGACCGCGCCGTTCCTGCTCATCAGCCGGCTTCGCGCGTCGATGGCCGCCTCCGGCGCGCACCGCAAGTACGTCGTCAACGTCTCGGCCATGGAGGGGCAGTTCTCGCGCCGCTACAAGGGCCCAGGTCACCCGCACACGAACATGGCGAAGGCCGCCCTCAACATGCTCACGCGCACGAGCGCCGGTGAGATGCTCGAGACCGACGGCATCCTGATGACCGCGGTCGACACGGGCTGGATCACCGACGAGCGCCCGCACTACACGAAGGTGCGCCTCGCCGAGGAGGGTTTCCACGCCCCGCTCGACCTCGTCGACGGTGCGGCGCGGGTGTACGACCCGATCGTGCGCGGCGAGGCCGGCGACGACATCCACGGCGTCTTCCTGAAGGACTACGAGCCCAGCCCCTGGTGACCGTCGCGGCTGTCCGGCTCTCGCTTCGTCTGGCTGACGATCGCCCGGATGGCTGACGAAACGCGCGTCTGATGTCAGCCAGGCTGGCGTCCGCCAGCCATACGGCCAGGCAAGGACCGGTCTACGGATGCCGCGGACCGCGTCCGGTGAACGCGAGAGCGATCCCGGCGACAACGAGGACGGCCCCGGGGATGCCGATGAGCACCGGACCGACGACGGCGAAGAACGACACCACCGGCCCGACCGTGAAGCGGCCGTCGACGACGGGGCCGTCGCACGAGATGGTGCCGGAGGTGGCGTCTCCCACCGCGAAGCTGCCCTGTGCGTCCCATGCCTCGGGGATCACCAGCGCCTGCTGCGTCATGTCGGGCCGCAGCTTCAGCACCCCGCCGCCGGGAAAGGTGCCGACGCACTCGATCGATGACCACTCGTCCGAGGGCGTGACGTAGATCGCGTGATCGCCCGCTGCGAGATCGGCCCTGAGCTCCTCACCGAAGGCGACGGGCGGAGCGAGCCGGAATCCGGGGCTGAACCAGAGGGCAGTCGCGCCGAGCAGCATCAGCAGTCCCAGGGGCAGCAGGATCCACCATGCGCGCCGTGGGTGTGCGCGGGTCGACGCGGTCATCGCACGCGGATCTCGAGGTTCTCCGAGGCCCAGGTTCCGAGCTGCGACAGGATCGGCAGCAGCCCTCGTCCGCTGTCGGTGAGCTCGTACGAGACGGTCACGGGCGGGCCGGCGTCGACCGTGCGCGAGACGAGTCCCGCGTCGGCGAGCTCGCCGAGTCGGTCTGACAGCACGGTGTCGCTGATACCCGCGACACCGCGTCGCAGGGCGACGAAGGTCGAAGGGCCGGCGCCGAGGGTCGACACGATCATGCCGTTCCAGCGCTTTCCGAGCACGCTGAAGGCCAGCGTGACGGCGGCGTCGCACGCATGGATCTCGTGGTCGATCTTGGCCATGACGCCATCCTACCTGTGCTAGGTTAATGCGAGTCGCTAAGAAAAACAGAGTGGCTACGAAAACCGAAAGGCTGTCATGACCCTGTTCCGCCTGGATGCCAGCATCCTGCCCGCGTCGTCCGCAAGCCGCTCGCTCGCCGATCTGGTCGAAGCCGAGTGGACCGCCTCCCACCCCGACTCCACGGTCGTGCGCCGCGACCTGGCCGCCGACCCTGTTCCCGCCACCGCATGGGCGGATGCCGTCACCGGCGGCTTCGTCGACGAGGCGCAGCGCAGCGACGGTCAGCGTGCCGCTCGCGCGCTGGCGACGTCGTTCGCCGACGAGCTGATCGACGCCGACGCGCTGCTCTTCGCGGTGCCGCTGTACAACTACGGCGTCTCGCAGCATTTCAAGACCTGGTTCGACCTCGCCTACACTGACCCGCGCATCGATCCGTCGGGCACCGCGCTGCGCGGCAAGCCGGCGACGCTCGTGACCGTGCTCGGCGGCAACTACGCTCCGGGATCTCCCAAAGAGGGCTGGGACCACTCCACCGGATGGCTGAAGCGAGTCCTCGTCGACGTCTGGGGCCTCGACCTGCGCGTCGTCGAGCGGCCCTTCACTCTGGTCGGCGTGAATCCGGCGCTCGATGCCTTCGCCGAGACCGCGCGCGAGCTGAAGGAGAACGCCGAGCAGTCGGCGCGCACCTATGGCCGCGAGCTTGCCGCGCTGCGGGGCGAGGTCGCCTGATCTCTGCTGCGGCCCTCTTCTTCCCAGATCCGGTCAAGGCTCAGCGCTGGCCCTGTCCCAGATCCGGTCGGGGCTCAGCGCTACCCCTGTCCCAGATCCGGTCGGGGCTCAGCGCTGGCCCTGTCCCAAATCCGGTCAACCACACCGCTACCCCTGTCCCAGATCCGGTCAACCACACCGGGTGCGGATGAAACCGATGTGTTCGTCCGGATGCCGCGTGGTTGACCGGATTTGGCAGCGCCAGCGCTCGTCCTCGGATCCGGCCGAGGCTCGGAGAGGCCCCTTCCCACATCCGTTCGGGATCAGCGCTACGTTCCCAGATCCGGTCAACCACACCGGGTGCGGACAAAACCACTCCGTTCGTCCGGATGCCGCGTGGTTGACCGGATCTGGGAGGGGTGGTTATGGATCTGGGAGGGGTGGGTATGGATCTGGGAGGGGGTGGTTATGGATCTGGGAAGGGTGGTTACGGATCAGGGGAACGGATGCGGCAGCCACACCGTCACGTTGAGCCCACCGTGCTCGAGGGCGGTGAGCACGAGCGATCCGTCGTGCGCCTGGGCTATGCGCTGCACGATGGCGAGTCCGAGGCCCGCGCCGACGTGATCGGCGCTCCGCGTGCGCTCGTCACCGCGGTGGAACGGCTCGACCAGCGTCGCGACCTGGTGGTCGGAGAGCGCGCGGCCGGTGTTCTCGACCACGAGCGCGACGGCGGCAGGTCGCACGTGCGTGCGCACCGTCACCGACCCGCCGGACGGCAGGTTGTGCACGATCGCGTTGTGCACGAGGTTGGTGATCAGTTGCTGTAGCAGGCTCGCGGAGCCGCGCACCTCAGCCACGTCGCCCGCCACATCGATCGCCACGTCGCGACGCTCGGCGACCGGTAGCAGCGTCTCGACCGACTCTTCGGCGAGCAGCGACAGATCGATCTGCTCGCGGGCGAACGACCGACGCTCCGCATGGCCCAGCATGAGCAACGACTCGGTCAACTCGATGGCCCTGGCGTTCACCTCGTGCAACCGCTCGATCAGCGAGTCGACATCGCGCTCGGGGTCGTTGCGCGCCACCTCGAGCATGGTCTGCGAGATCGCGAGCGGCGTCCGCAGCTCGTGCGAGGCGTTCGCGGCGAAGCGCTGCTGCTCGGCCAGGTGCGCTTCGAGCCGTTCGAGCATCGAGTCGAACACGTCGGCGAGGTCGCGGAACTCGTCGCGCGGACCCTCGAGATCGACCCGATGCGACAGCGAGCCCTGCGCCGCGAGCTGGGCAGCACGTCCGATGCGATCGAGAGGAGCCAGCATGCGCCCCGCGATCAGCCAGCCGCCGCCGAGCCCGATCGCGAGCAGCACGAGCATCGCGACCGCCGCAGCGGGGATGAAGGCACGGATGAGATCGGAGCGGTTCGGGACGAACTGGCCGATATCCGCGTTGATCTGGACATCGGGCACATAGCGCAGCAGATACACGGCCACGGCGGCGAGCAGTCCGATGCCCGAGAGGACCACGACCCCGGCGTAGCTGAGCGCCAGCTTCCCTCGCGCGCTCATCCCACGCCGTCGCGGACTGCGCCTTCGCTCAGCCACCGGCATCCGCCCCCGCGCCGATGCGGTATCCGACACCGGGAACCGTGAGGATGACGGCCGGTTCGCCCAGCCGCTTCCTCAGGGACGACACCGTGATTCGCACGGCGTTCGTGAACGGGTCGGCGTTCTCGTCCCAGGCCCGCTCGAGCAGCTCCTCGGCGCTGATGACGCCGCCCCCCGCGCCGACGAGCACCTCGAGCACCGCGAACTGCTTGCGAGTCAGCGCGACATAGCGACCCTCGCGGAAGACCTCACGGCGGAACGGGTCGAGTCGCAGCCCCGCCAGCTCGAGCACGGGCGGACGAGCATGCCTGCGCCGACGGTCGAGCGCGCGCAGACGCAGCACGAGCTCGCGGAGTTCGAACGGCTTGGTCAGGTAGTCGTCCGCGCCGATCTCGAACCCGCTCGCCTTGTCGTCGAGGCGATCGGCCGCGGTGAGCATGAGGATCGGGATGCCGCTGCCCGAGGCCACGATCGATCGGGCGACGTCGTCGCCCGACGGCCCGGGAACGTCGCGATCGAGCACGGCGATGTCGTAGGAATTGATGCTCAGCAGCTCGAGCGCCGTGTCGCCATCGCCCGCGATGTCCGAGGCGATCGCCTCGAGTCGCAGACCGTCGCGCACCGCCTCCGCGAGATAGGGCTCGTCCTCGACGATCAGCACTCGCACGGTACGACTCCCATGGGGTGAGAGCTTACGCACCGGAACATATCGGGAGCGTATGCAGAAGCGCGTACGTCCTGACAACAGCTCCGCTCCTTCACTGGAGACATGAACACTCGCTCGGCTCCTCATCCGCACCGCCTCCTGCTCACCGGTCTCGTCGCGGCCCTCCTCGCCGCGATCGTCATCGGCTCGGTCGTGCTGATCGGCCAGCTGTCACCGGCAGCATCCGCCTCCGGCCCGTTCGCCGACACCCGCAGCTTCGAGATCGACGAAACCGACGGGGTGATCCGCGAAGAGGATGCGGTCTCGGTCTTC
This sequence comes from uncultured Microbacterium sp., assembly GCA_963518515.1. Lineage (GTDB taxonomy): Bacteria > Actinomycetota > Actinomycetes > Actinomycetales > Microbacteriaceae > Microbacterium. The sequence continues at coordinate 90,376 of CAUQIW010000003.1, read as the reverse complement.
GACGAGGTGCCGGCCGTCGCGAACCTCGACTCCGATCTGCTCGCCGCCGTGCGGGCTGCAGCCGCAGCGGCGGAGGACGACGGCGTGCGGATGCAGGTGAACAGCGGATGGCGCTCACCGGAGTATCAGCAGATGCTGCAGCGGGATGCCGTCGAGGAGTACGGCTCGGAGCAGGAGGCTGCGCGCTGGGTGGCCTCTCCCGAGAACTCCGGGCACGTCTCGGGAGATGCGGTCGACCTCGGTCCTCTCGCCGCGCAGGATTGGCTGGCGCAGCGGGGAGCGGAGTTCGGCCTGTGCCAGATCTATGCGAACGAGCGCTGGCACTTCGAGTTGCGGCCTGCGGCGGTCGCAAACGGATGCCCGCTGATGTACGACGATCCGACGGCCGATCCGAGAACGCAGGGATGACGATCGCGCGAGTGATCCGCGCCAGTGATCCGTGCGCCGAGGGAAGTCAGAGCCGATCGACAGCGGTGACGATCACCACGGCGACGCCCTCTTCGTCGGAGGCGGCGAGGTCGACCGTGGCCGAGATGCCCCAGTCGTGATCACCCGCCGGGTCGTCGAGGATCTGGCGGACGGTCCACTCCGTCGCTCCCTCGGTGAGAAGGAGGAGCTGGGAGCTGCGTGCATCCGCTCCCGTGAGGATCTCGTCATGCTCGGCGAAGTACCCGTCGAGGGCATCTGACCAGGCGTCAGCCCCGAACTGCGGATCGATCTCGGCGAGAGCGTCCACGTCCTCGCGCGCGGCGAGCTGCACCCTGCGGAAGAGCTCGTTGCGGACGAGCGTGCGGAAGGCGCGGACGTTCGAGGTCAGGCGCTTCGGGGCCGGTGGGACGATGGGCTCTTCGTCCGGGTCCTGCAGCACGCCGTTCATCAGCTCCTCCCACTCGTCGAGCAGGCTCGAGTCGACCTGGCGCACGAGCTCGCCCAGCCACTCGATGAGGTCGCGGAGATCTTCGTCCTTCGCCTCTTCGGGGATCGTCTGGGAGGCGGCCCGGTAGGCGTCGGACAGGTAGCGCAGCACCACGCCCTCGGAGCGGGCGATCTTGTAGAAGGCGACATATTCCCCGAACGACATGGCGCGTTCGTACATGTCGCGGACGACGGACTTCGGATGCAACTCGAAGTCGCGGATCCACGGCTGGGCCGCGCTGAAGGTCTCGAAGGCCGCGGTCAGCAGCTCGTCGAGCGGCTTGGCATAGGTGACCTCTTCGAGCAGCTCCATGCGCTCGTCGTACTCGATCCCCTCGCGCTTCATGGCAGCGACGGCTTCGCCCCTGGCGAGGAACTCCTGCTGGCTCAGCACCGCTCGAGGGTCGTCGAGCGTCGCCTCGACGATCGAGATCATGTCGAGCGCGTAGGAGCCCGTTCCGACGCGTCGGACCTCGAGGGCGGCCGCCTCCGAGTCCGCATCCTGGTTCCTGGACCACTCATCCTGGGTCTCCGAGCTCGCCCCCTGGGTCCCCGAGTCCGCGCCCTGGGTCCCGGACCGCACCCCTTGGGTCTCGGATCGCGCACCCTGGGTCCCGGACCGCACCCCCTGGGTCCCTGAGCCTGTCGAAGGGTCCAGCAGCTCGAACGCCGCGAGGGCGAACGGCGACAGCGGCTGGTTCAGCGCGAAGTTCGGCTGCAGATCGACCGTGAGGCGGATCTCGACGCGGGTCGCGTCGGTGCGTTTCGTCTCGGTCGCTTCGCGGCCTCGCTCAACGACCGGTGAGAGGGCGGGTTCGACGACGTCGGTGCGTTTCGTCTCGGTCGCTTCGCGGCCTCGCTCAACGACCGGGGAGAGGGCGGGTTCGACGACGGCGGTGCGTTTCGTCTCGGTCGCTTCGCGGCCTCGCTCAACGACCGGCTCGACGACCGGGGAGGAGACCACGACACGCTCGACGACGCCCGATTCGAGCAGCGTGCGGTAAATGCCGATCGCCCGCAAAGCCAGCGCGCGCTGGCGTGCACGCGGTTCATGGTTGTCGTATACCAGCGCACGCATATTGCCGAACACGTCTCCGCCGCGCGCGATCACGTTGAGCATCATCGCGCTCGTGATCTGCATATGCGAGGTGAGGGTCTCGGGCTGGGCGTCGATCAGCTTGCGGAACGACGGCTCGCCCCACGACACGAATCCGTCGGGCGCCTTCTTGCGCGTGATCTTGCGCTTCTTCTTCGGATCGTCGCCGGCCTTCCTGATCGCGGCCGCGTTCTCCGACTCGTGCTCCGGCGCCTGCACCACCACGGTGCCCGCGGTGTCGTAGCCCGCGCGACCCGCTCGTCCCGCGATCTGATGGAACTCGCGAGCGCTGAGCTGCCGCATCCGCGTGCCGTCGAATTTCGTGAGTGCGGTGAACAGCACGGTGCGGATCGGCACATTGATGCCGACCCCGAGGGTGTCGGTGCCGCAGATGACGCGCAGCAGCCCGCGCTGCGCGAGCTGCTCGACCAGGCGGCGGTACTTCGGCAGCATCCCGGCATGGTGAACGCCGATGCCTGCGCGCAGGAATCGCGAGAGCGTCTTTCCGAACGCCGTGGTGAAGCGGAACCCGGCGATGAGCGCCGCGATCTCATCGCGCCGCTCGCGGGTGGCGACCTTCGTGCTCGACAGCGCCTGAGCGCGTTCCATCGCGGCCGCCTGCGAGAAGTGCACGACGTAGACAGGAGCCTGGCTCGTGGCGAGCAGGTCTTCGATCGTCTCGTGGATGGGCGTGAGCTCATAGAAGAAGTGCAGAGGAACCGGGCGCTCGACCCCGGTGACGGATGCCGTCTGACGCCCGGTGCGACGGGTGAGGTCGCTGGAGAGCTGCGTGACGTCTCCGAGGGTCGCCGACATCAGGATGAACTGCGCCTGCGGAAGCTCGAGCAGGGGCACCTGCCATGCCCATCCGCGTTCGGGGTCGGCGTAGAAGTGGAACTCGTCCATGACGACCTGGTGCACGTCGGCATCCGTGCCCTGTCGCAGCGCGAGGTTCGCGAGGATCTCGGCGGTGCAGCAGATGATGGGCGCGTCGGCGTTCACCGAGGAATCGCCGGTGATCATGCCCACGTTCGACGCTCCGAAGATGTCGACGAGCGCGAAGAACTTCTCGCTGACCAGGGCCTTGATCGGTGCCGTGTAGTACGAGCGGCGTCCATCGACGAGCGCCGCGAAGTGCGCGGCCACCGCGACGAGCGACTTTCCCGTGCCCGTCGGCGTCGACAGGATCAGATTGTTGCCCGAGACGATCTCGATGACCGCTTCGTCCTGCGCCGGGTAGAGGGAGAGCCCGGTCGACTCGGCCCACTCGACGAACGCCGTGTAGACGGCATCCGCATCGGATCCGTCGGGAAGGGTGGCCGGTTCGAGAAGGGATGCCATGGTCCCTCGATCATCCCACCCCCGCCGGTCGGCGAGCTGACCGTCAGACCGAGGTCGCCGCCCGCAGGGCGATGCGGATCATGTCGCCGAACGTCTGCTCCCGCTCCTGCGCGGTGGTCTCCTCGCCCGTGACGATGTGATCCGACACCGTGCAGATCGAGAGCGCTCTGCGACCGTGGAATGCGGCCAGGGTGTAGAGGCCGCTCGTCTCCATCTCGACGCCGAGCGCTCCATGCTGCACGAACGGAGCCGTCAGCTCGGGACGGGTGCTGTAGAACTGGTCGCTCGAGAACAGGAGTCCGACGTGCACCGCCGACTCCAGCGGCTCGGATTCGCTCGCCTCGACCGCAGCGCGCAGCAGACCGAAGTCCGCGACGGGCGCGTAGTCGAGACCGTGGAAGCGCACCCGGTTGATGCCGGAGTCGGTGCAGGCGCCGTTCGCGATGATGATGTCGCGCACCGCGAGCTTCTCGGTCAGCGCACCGCACGATCCGACGCGGACGATCGTCTGCACGTCGTACTCCTCGAACAGCTCGGTGGCGTAGATCGCCATCGACGGCTGCCCCATGCCCGAGCCCTGCACGGACACACGGTGGCCCTCCCAGGTGCCCGTGTAGCCGAGCATCCCCCGCGTCTCGGTGTAGAGCTCCGCCCTGTCGAGAAAGGTCTCGGCGATCCACTTCGCCCGCAGCGGATCGCCGGGGAACAGGACGATGGGGGCGATCTGACCGGGCTCTGCGCCGATGTGCGTGCTCATGGCTCCAGGGTACTGACCGCTCTCGGCCGCCCCGGGGCTCAGCCTTCTCGGCGCCGCACGATCTCACCGATCCATGCCGGCGCGAACGGAGAGGTGCATCCGGGCGCCGTCGGGTAGTCGGCGAGGACCTGCAGCCGCTCTCCGATGGCCAGGGCGCGCTCGCGCAGTTCGGGGTGGAAGATGCCGATGTTGGCGAGGGTCTCGTTCATGGACCACTGCAGACGCTTCGGCGCATCTCTCAGGTCGCGTTCGATCAGGTCGAGCAGGTGATCGAGATCCAGACCCTCCGCATCCTTCGCCACCCGCTGGGTCGTCAGCGACCACGCGGCGGCCGCCACCGTCGGATCCGCATCGTCGAACCACCGCATCCGCACCTCCTCGGCGATCGGCGACTTCTTGGCGACGTAGTTCACGAACCAGTCGTTGACCTTCGGCGGGCGGGTCTCGCGCAGCATCGCGTCGAGCTCGTCGGCGGTGAAGTCCTTCGGCGTGCAGATCAGCAGCGCGAGCAGCCGCGCGGCGGTGTCGCCTGTCGACCACAGATCCTGCGCGAGGGGCTGGTCCGTCTTGATGCGCTTGGCGAGTGCTCGCAGCCGGCTGAGATTCAGGCCGTGGTCGTCGCCACGCTTCTCGTTGGCGGCGCGCATCTTCGGATCCTCGAGCGCTGCGAGCTCAGCCACAGCCTCGGCGACGGTCATGCCCGACATGGGTCCAGGGTAGCCCCGGGCGCGTTGTCAAGGCCCGGGCATTCTCGTCGCGTCGTCCGTAGGGTCTCAGGCATCCGGACCGACCGTCACGAAGGGAAAGCTCATGAGCAACGACAGCGATCGAGACGACATCACCACCGACCGGAACGACATCAGCACCGAGCCGTCTCCCGGCGCGGAGGAGCACGACAATCTGGGCGCCGAGGACGGCAAGGGCGATCCGCCCACGGTCGTCCCCTCCGACACGGATGAGGTCGACGCCGCCGACCCTCAGGAGAGCTGAGCCCAGCCCTCCTCGCCGTTCGCAATTCAGCACGGACCGCTCCGACGGCACCCGAATCGCGCGATTCGCGCGCGAACCCGGACGTCCGTGCTGAATTACGAACGCCCACCCTCGCGCACCATCCTCCACTCCACCCCGAACGCTCCGACCGCACGTCCCCTTGCTGCAGTGCCCGTGACCCGCGCCCGGGCGCACCACGGTGGCGCCGCACCGCACCGGCATGACAAGGTGGGGGCGGGGAAGGGGCCGCGCCCGCGCGGCCAGGGGATGGAAAGATGAACAGGTTCTTCCAGCGGAGTGTCGGGCTCGTTGTGATCCTCGTGGTGCTGCTCGCGGCCGGTCTGCTGGTCTGGGGCATCATCGTGACCGATCCGCCCAGCCTGTGGAGTCCGGTGCAGTTGACGCTCGCCGGCATCTGGCAGGTCATGTACAGCTCCGAGCTGCCCAACCTCGGGGTCATCGCGATCGCGCTCGGCTTCGCGCTGCTGATGGTGCTGTTCGTCGTCATCAGCGAGCGTGTGGTGGCCGGTCGATATCGCCGCGCCGGGATCGAGGTGACGAAGCTCACGCTCGCGCCCCGCGCGGTCATGGAGCGCACCCGCGGCAGGTTCGCGGGCGAGGTCACCGTCACGGTGCTGATTCCCGCGCATAACGAGGAGTCGTCACTCCCCGCGACGCTCGCCTCTCTCATGGAGCAGAGCACGCCACCGAACCGCATCGTCGTGGTGGCCGACAACTGCACCGACCGCACCGTGCAGGTCGCGAAGAGCCATCGAGTCGACGTGTTCGAGACCGTCGGCAACACCCACAAGAAGGGCGGCGCGCTCAATCAGGCGCTGCAGGACCTGCTGCCCACGCTCGGCGACAACGACACCGTGATGGTGATGGATGCCGACAGCCAGATCGGCGACGACTTCCTCACCGCGGCGATCCGGCGCTTCACCGACGATCGGGCGCTGATGGCGGTCGGCGGCGTCTTCGAGGGAGAGAGTGGTCACGGGCTCCTCGGCCAGTTCCAGCGCAACGAGTACATCCGGTATCAGCGCGAGATCCGCCGTCGCCGTGGCCGTGTGTTCGTGCTCACCGGCACGGCATCCGTGTTCCGGTCATCGGCGCTGCGCGCGGTCGCCGCTGCCCGCGGCAGGGAGATCCCCGGCCGTGAGGGCGACGTCTACGACACGTTCTCGCTCACCGAGGACAACGAGCTGACGATCGCGCTGAAGTCGCTCGGCGCCCTCACCATCTCGCCGATCGAATGCACGGTCGTCACCGAGCTGATGCCGAGCTGGCGGATGCTCTGGGCACAGCGGCTGCGGTGGCAGCGCGGCGCGCTCGAGAATCTCGGCGAGTACGGGCTCACCCCGCAGACCCTGCGCTACTGGGCGCAGCAGATCTCCATCGGATACGGGGTGGTCGCCCTGTTCGCGTACTTCGCCCTGATCCTGCTCATGCTGCTCGCGATGGACACCTGGGTGTGGTTCCCGTTCTGGCTGGGCATCGGAGTGGCGTTCGCGCTCGAGCGGGTGGTCACCGCGTGGCGCGGCGGATGGCGGGCACGCGTCGTCGCGGCGCTGGTCTTCCCCGAGCTCGTGTACGACTGCTTCCTGAACCTCGCGTTCCTCCGGGGCGTGTTCGAGATCACCTTCGCGCGACGTGCGACGTGGAAGCACGTCGAGCACGGCGGTGCCCCCACGGGAACCATGACGACGGGGGTCGCCTCATGATCCGCATCGGCATCCTTCTGCCGTCGGAATGGCTGCAGACCGAGTGGTTCAGCGTGCTGGCGACCTTCGTCGCCGTGAACACGCTCATCTATCTCGTGCTCGGGCTGATAAAGGTGATCCCGCTGATCCGTTGGGGCAGGAACCACAACGGCGCCAGCCGACGGTCAGAGACCCGGAGCATCCACCCCGATGCTCCGGTGTAGCTCGCGCAGCATCTCGGCGATCTGATCGGCGGGAGTGGGCATGCCCAGATGGAAGCCCTGCGCGTAGTCCGCGCCGAGGGCGCGCGCTCTCTCGACCTGCTCGGCGTCCGAGACGCCCTCGACGAGCACCGTGGCCCCAGCATCGCGGGTCGCCTTCATCAGGCTGTCGAGCCGCACCCGTGCCGATGCGTCGTCGGCGACCTCCCAGAACAGCGAGCGGTCGATCTTCACGATGTCGGGGCGCAGGCGGGCGATGCGGCTCTCATCGGCGCAGACGGCACCGGCGTCGTCGACGAGCACCTCCCCACCGAGGTCGTTCACCGCTGCTCGAACTGCCGCGAGGTCTGCGGTCGTGGCGCCCTCGTAGATCTCGATGCCCCACTCGCGTGTGACGCCCTCGACCAGATCCGCCAACTCCGGGCGCAGCACCGTCGCGCCTGAGGCGTTCACGGTGACCGAGGCGCCGTCGGGCAGGGGCTCCATGGCGCTCACGGCCTGGGCGATCAGCAGCAGTTCGAGCTCTTCGCGGATTCCCAGGCTCTCGGCGCGCTGCAGATGAGCCGGCGGAGTGCCGCCGTCGTCGAATCGCGCGAGAGCCTCGAACCCCGTGACCCGCCACGCATCGAGATCGACGATCGGCTGGAACACGATGCGCGCAGGGGGGAATTCGGCGAGAAGCGCAGCGGCAACGTCGCTCGGGGGAGAGATCACGATTCAGCCTATACCTGTGTTCCGGTATGCCAGAAGGAGAAATACATACCGGCGTATGGAGATTCACGCTACTCTGAGCGCTGGGGAACGCGCGCCTGGGGAGGATGCATGGTCGTTCAGGGTATTCGAGCGTCTGACGCCGAAGATCTACGTTGGTTGAGAGTCGGTTGGCTTCGCTCCATCAGGGAGCGGACGTCGACGTTCTCCGTCGTCACCGCAACGCTGATGGCGTACTTCGGCGTGCTCGGAATCTTCGAGCTCTTCGAGGAGGACATCACATCGTTCGAACGGTGGCTGTCGATAGGCACGCTCGTGGTGTGCCTCGGGCTGTTCGTGACGGTGGCGTTCCGCGGCGTCGAGCTGCCCCGATGGACGGGCATCGCCCTGGTCATGGCGCACGGCCTCGTCTCGACGTACTATCTCGGGTTCTCCGGGGAGCCGCAGAACGCCATCGCCGCCTATCAGGAGCTGCCGCTCGTCGCGATGTACTTCGCCTGGTTCTACGGGGCGACGCTCGCACGCTGGACGATGCTCGTGATACTCGTTTCGGTCCTGTCGGCGACGATCTACGGCCCCCACACCGGCATCGACGGCCTCCTGGGGCCGGCCAACATCTTCGGCGCGGGGCTGTTCACCTGGCTGTGCCTCGAGGCCGGCATCTTCATGCGCCACCGCATCCGCCTCGAAGCCCACTCCGACGAGCTCACGGGCGTGCTCAACCGTCGCGGCTTCGAGGCGAAGGTCGGTCTCGAGATGCGCCGTGCCGTGCGCCATCGCCGCCCGCTCAGCATCGTGCTGCTCGACCTCGACAACTTCAAGCACGTCAACGACGAGGCGGGGCACGCGGCCGGCGACTTCGTGCTGCGCTCGGTCACGGCGCAGTGGATGTCGATGTCGCGCGACACCGACATCGTCGGACGCCTCGGCGGCGACGAGTTCGCGATGCTGCTGCCCGAGACGGATGCCGACGATGCGTCCATCGTCATGCGACGACTGCGTCAGTACGCGAACCACCCGTGGTCGTGGGGCGTGACGCAGCTGCAGGACGGCGACACCGTCGAGAGTCTGCTGAACCGGGCGGATCTGGCGATGTACGACAACAAGCGGTCCTGAGCTCAGCCCTCCTCACCGTTCGCAATTCAGCACGGATCGCTCGGACGGGGCGCGAATCACGCGATTCGCGCGCGAACCCGCACGTCCGTGCTGAATCGCGAACGCCCCGCCCGCGCTCACTCCTCGTCGACGAGCTCGGCGCGGATTCGGCGGAGGTCCTCCATGAGCGACCCGACGAGGATCCAGTGCGCCGACGCGGGCGGCCGGATGACCAGCGGCGCGGTGAGCGCCGGTATCGCCGAGGTCAGGGTCTCGGGCTCGGGCGAGACGTCGGCGATCTGCACCGCGAGACGCACATCGTGTCCGGCCCTGCGCAGCTGCTCGGCGATCGCCGGTACGGCAGGCTCGAGGCCGATCGAGTCGTCGTAGTGGTCGAAGTACGCCCTCGTCATCCCGATCGTCTGGGTGACGATCGGGGTGAGGCGCTCGAGCAGCGCGCGCATCTCCTTCAGGTCCTGCCGGTGCGTCGATCGACGGGGATTCAGGGTCAGCGACTCCTCGCCCGCGGCGATCGCCGCCTCCGCGGCATCCCTCATCGGGCGCAGCAGGCGCACCTCGAGCATGAGCTCCTGCAGCCGCGCCGGTGTCTGCGGTTCGGGCAGAGCCGCGGCGAGCCGATCGAGGCTGGCCGCGAGCTCGCTGCCGAGCAGGCCGAGGTCCCGACGAGCGGGTGCGGTGAGCACCGGCGGCACGATGAGGGCGTTGACGACGAGGCCGACGGCCACACCGATCAGGGTCTCGACGATGCGCGCGAGCGCGTAATCGGGGGTCGAGCCCAGCGCGAGCACGAGCATCGCCGAGATCGCCACCTGGTTGCCGGTGCCGGGAGTCGCGCGGAACGCCCAGGCGACGAGCATCGCCACGACGATCGCGAGCAGCACGATGTAGCTGGGTGAGCCGAGCAGCAGGCCCAGCGCGACGGCGATGACCACGCCGACGATGACGCCGATGCTGCGCTCGAGAGCCTTCGACAGCGACTGGTTGACGCTGGGCTGCACCACGAGGAGCGCGGCGATGGCGGCGAACACCGGCAGCTGCCCCGGAACGACCCAGCCGGCCAGCAGCCACGCCGCGATCGTGGCCGCGGCGGACTTCACGACCTGCAGCAGCGGCGAACGGCGTGAGGCGCGGATCGCGGGGGAGATGCGCATGTGGTCAACGGTAGCCCTGTCAACCCCTTCGCAGAACTCCGCGGAAGGGCGCTGAATGGGACTGCACACGCAACACGAACGACCGAACAGCGAGGAGCAATTCATGGCGCAGATCATCGAGACCATCGACGTACACGTTCCTGTCGACGTCGCCTACAACCAGTGGACCCAGTTCGAGAGCTTCCCGAAGTTCCTCGACGAGGTCGAGTCGATCACTCAGATCGACGACACGCACAATCGCTGGAAGGTGAATGTGGGTGGTGCCACGCGCGAGTTCGACGCCGAGATCACCGAGCAGCACCCCGACGAGCGCGTCGCGTGGAAGAGCGTCGGCGGCGACACCGAGCATGCCGGTGTCGTGACGTTCCACAAGCTCGAAGACCTCACGACCCGCGTCACCGTGCAGATCGACTGGGAGCCCAAAGGGCTGCTCGAGAAGGTCGGCTCGCTGGTCGGTGCAGGCTCGCACGCCGTCAAGAAGGACCTCCAGAACTTCAAGGAGTTCATCGAGGCTCGCGGCACCGAGACCGGCGCCTGGCGGGGCGACGTCGAGGCCTGACCCCCAATCTGGGAAGTCATCGGTTTCACAGCAGTCAGCCGTGGTACCTTTGCAGGGCGCGTGTGTCGGACGTTCCGGCACGGCGCAGGTCGCGTAAGCGGCCGTTGAAAACAGAAAGTAGAAAACACATGGCCACTGGCACTGTGAAATGGTTCAACGCGGAAAAGGGCTTCGGCTTCATCGCTCCCGATGACGGCACGGACGACCTTTTCGCCCACTACTCGGCAATCGCCGGCTCCGGTTTCAAGGAGCTCCGCGAGAACCAGAAGGTCGAATTCGACGCTGAGCGTGGCCCCAAGGGCATGCAGGCGGCGAACATCCGCGCTCTCTGAGCGCGCGCTGACTTCCTGAAGCCGGCCGGATCCTCACGGATCCGGCCGGCTTTTTCGTGCCGGGAGTCGAGTGAGATGAGGCTCACCTAAGCATCTGTTAGATTAGGGCAGGCTTACCAAAGGCCAGGCGCCCCTCCTCCCGCCTCCCCTCCTCCCCTCCTCCCGACCCGAAGGACACGCCCGTGCGCACTTCTCGTCTTCTCGCCGCCGCCGGCACCGCTGCAGCACTCGCGCTCAGCCTCGTCGCCTGCGCCACGCCCGCCGCCGATTCCGGCTCGGATGCCGGCGCGAACCCGGCCGACGACTCCGCCTTCCCCGTCACGATCGAGCACGTGTACGGCGAGACCACCATCTCCGAGAAGCCCGATCGCATCGCGACCGTCGCCTGGGCCAACCACGAGGTGCCGCTGGCCCTCGGTATCGTGCCGGTCGGCATGAGCAAGGTCACCTGGGGAGACGACGATGACAACGGCATCCTGCCCTGGGTCGAGGACAAGCTCGAGGAGCTGGGCGGAGAGACCCCCGTGCTGTTCGACGAGACCGATGGCATCGACTTCGAGGCCGTCGCCGACACCGAGCCCGATGTGATCCTCGCGTCCTACTCCGGCATCACGAAGGAAGACTACGAGACGCTGTCCAAGATCGCGCCGGTCGTCGCGTACCCCGACGTCGCCTGGGGCACTCCGGTCGACGAGATGATCGAGATGAACTCGAAGGCCCTCGGCCTCGAGGACGAGGGCGACGCCCTCATCGAGCAGCTGCACGCCGACGCCGATGCCGCACTCGCGGCCCACAGCGCTCTCGAGGGCAAGAAGGTGCTGTTCGCGTACGTCGACCCCAGCGACCTCAGCCAGATCGGCTACTACACCGCCGTCGACACGCGCCCCGGCTACCTGCACGACGACCTCGGCCTGCCGCTGCCGTCGATCGTCGAGGAGAATGCCGACACCGAGAAGTTCGACCTCACCGTCTCGGCCGAAGAGGTCGACAAGCTCGACGACGTCGACGTGTTCGTGGCCTACGGCGACGACACCCTCGTCGCGACTCTGCAGGCCGACCCGCTGCTCTCGAAGATCCCGGCGATCGCCGAAGGTCGCATCGTCGTCCTCCCGTCCGCCACTCCTATCGCCGCGTCGGCGAACCCGTCGCCGCTGTCGATCCCGTGGGGTCTCGACGAGTACCTGGGCATGCTCGCAGCGCCTCTCGCTGCGGAGTGACCTCCTTCGTCCTCGCCTGACGTCGAACGAGACCGACCAGAGTGTCCGTGACCACTGTCACCGTTCCTGCACCGGGCGCCGCATACCTGCGGCGCCCGGTGTGGGCGCGCACCGTCTGGCTGCTGGTCGGTCTCGGAGTGGTGCTGCTGCTCTGCGTGCTCTCGGTGAGCTTCGGAGTGCGCGCGGTGAGCATCGATGACGTCGTCGCGGCTCTGAGCGGGCAGGACGAGACGATCGCACAGGCGGCGATCGTCAAGCGATTCCCCCGTACCGTGCTCGCGCTTCTCGTGGGTGCGGCGCTCGCGCTCTCCGGTGCCACGATGCAGGCGGTGACCCGCAATCCGATCGCAGACCCCGGCATCCTCGGGGTCTCGAACGGCGCATCGCTGGCGGTCGTCATGGGCCTCTCCTTCCTCGGACTCACCAACCCCTACGGTCAGATGGCGCTCGCGATCGCGGGTGCCGCGATCGCCGCGACGTTCGTGTACACGGTCGGCTCCCTCGGCCGCGGCGGTGCCACGCCGCTCAAGCTCGCGCTCGCCGGGGCGGCGACATCAGCCGCTTTCGCCTCGCTCATCAGCGCGATCATGCTGCCGAGGGTCGACCTGCTGCAGGCCTTCCAGTCGTGGCAGATCGGCGGCGTCGGGGGAGCGGAATGGCCCCGCATCGCGATCACCGCGCCGGTGCTGGCCGTCGGTGCGCTCATCTGCGTCGCCAGCTCGCGAGGCATGAACTCCCTCGCCCTCGGCGACGACATGGCCAAGGGACTCGGCGAGCATGTCTTCCGCACCCGACTGCTCTCGGCGCTCGGCGCCGTGATCCTCGCCGGAGCCGCGACCGCGATCGCCGGACCGATCGGCTTCGTCGGCCTCGTCATCCCGCACGTCTGCCGCATGCTGATCGGCACCGATCACCGCTGGCTGTTGCCGTTCTCGGCCATGGCGGGGGCGGCGCTGCTGCTCGCCAGCGACATCGTCGGCCGCGTCATTTCGCCGAGCTCCGAGGAGATCCAGGTCGGCATCATCACCGCCATCATCGGCGCTCCGTTCTTCATCTGGATCGTCCGTCGGCAGAAGGTGCGTGAGCTGTGAGCACCACACGCCAGACGTCCGCCGCGCAGACCCCGCCGCCCGCCGCCGGCGCCGGGCGCGTGCATGTCGCCACGATCGTGGCCGGCCGCCGTGCTCGCCATCGCCGTCATGCGGTCGCGACCGTCGTGCTCGGCATCCTGCTGCTCGTGCTCTTCGCCGTGGCGCTGATGATCGGCAACACGTTCTATCCGCTCGACGACGTGATCAGGGTCATCCTGGGCGAGACCGTTCCCGGGGCATCCTTCACCGTCGGCGAGCTGCGTCTTCCTCGCGCGGTTCTGGCCGTGCTCGCGGGGTTCGCCTTCGGCATCGCGGGCGTCTCGTTCCAGACGCTGCTGCGCAACCCGCTCGCGTCTCCTGACATCATCGGCATCTCGAACGGCGCCGGCGCGGCCGCCGTGATCGGCATCGTCGTGCTCTCGCTCGACGGTCCGCTCGTCTCGCTCCTCGCCCTGGGCGGCGCGATCGTCACGGCCGGTGCGATCTACCTGCTGTCGATCAAGAACGGCTTCGCCGGAACCCGGCTCATCCTGATCGGCATCGGCATCGCCGCGATGCTGCAGAGCGTGATCTCGTACGTGCTCTCGCGGGCCGCGAGCTGGGACATCCAGACCGCCATGCAGTGGCTGACGGGCAGCCTCAACAGCGCATCCTGGGAGCGCGTGCTGCCGCTCGCCGTCGCCGCCGTCATCATCCTCCCCCTCATGCTCTCGCAGGGTCGGGCGCTCGGTGCGCTGCAGCTCGGAGACGACTCGGCCTCGGGGCTCGGCGTGCGCGTGAACGCGACCCGTCTGCTGTTCATCCTCGGCGCCGTGGCCATGCTCGCCTTCGCCACGGCCGCCACGGGCCCGATCGCCTTCGTCGCCTTCATGGCGGGTCCCATCGCCGCCCGCATCACCGGACCCGGCGCGAATCTGCTGCTGCCCAGCGCGTTCATCGGGGCCGTGCTGGTGCTCGGCGGAGACCTGCTCGGCCAGTTCGCGTTCGGCGAGCGCTACCCGGTCGGCGTCATCACCGGCGTGCTCGGCGCGCCGTACCTCATCTACCTGCTCATCCGCACCAACCGCTCGGGAGGCTCTCTGTGACCGAGGCGCACACTCTCGCCGCCGAAGGAGTCACCCTCGGCTACGGCGATCGCACCATCATCGACGGGCTCGATCTCACCATCGCCCCCGGCAGGATCACGACCATCGTCGGAGCCAACGGATGCGGCAAGTCGACGCTGCTGCGCTCGCTCGCTCGCCTGCTCTCGCCCACGGCCGGTCAGGTCGTGCTCGACGGCAAGTCGGTGCACGCGCGCCCCACCAAAGAGGTCGCGCGGATCCTGGGGCTCCTGCCGCAGTCGCCCGTGGCCCCGGAGGGCATCGCCGTCGCCGACCTGGTGGGCAGGGGGCGGCATCCGCACCAGAAGGTGCTGGCACGCTGGAGTGCTCATGACTACGAGGTGGTGGCGGATGCTCTCGAGGCGACCGGTATCGCCGACCTCGCCGACCGCAGCGTCGACGAGCTCTCGGGAGGGCAGCGTCAGCGCGTCTGGATCGCGATGGCGCTCGCGCAGGAGACGGACATCCTGCTGCTCGACGAACCGACCACGTTCCTCGACGTCGCGCACCAGGTCGAGGTCCTCGATCTGCTCACCGACCTGAGCGTCTCGCGCGGCACGACCATCGTGATGGTGCTGCACGACCTCAACCTCGCCGCACGCTATTCCGACGAGCTCGTCGCGATGAAGGAGGGCAGGGTGCACGCCACGGGCGATCCGCACCAGGTCGTCACCGCGCGGCTCGTCGAAGAGGTCTTCGGCCTCGCGAATCAGATCACCACCGACCCGGTCTCCGGCAAGCCGATGGTCACCCCGATCGGAAGGCATCATGTCCGCTGAGACGACAACGACCGAACGCCCCACCTACGTGCTGGCCCGTGCCGAGGTGACGGCCGTGCAGCGCGTGTCGCCGAACTTCGTGCGGGTCACATTCGGCGGAGACGACCTGTTCGAGTTCGGCACGCCGGGTGACGTCTTCGACTCGCGCATCAAGCTGATCTTCCCGCCGGCATCCGGCGTCCTCCCCGAGCTCGACCGCGAGACCGGCGACTGGTGGGGATCCTTCCTCGGCGTTCCCGAGGACGAGCGCGGATCGATGCGCACCTACTCGGTGCGCGATCTGCGGGTGACGGGCGAAGGCACCGAGCTCGACGTCGACTTCGTGCTGCACCTCGCACCAGGACTGTCGGGGCCGGCCTCGCGCTGGGCCGATGCGGCGTCCGTCGGCCAGGAGCTGTTCATCGTGGGGCCGCGACGCGGCGTCGGCGCCTCCGACCACGGGGGAGCGGAGTACGAGCCGGGCACCGCGGCATCCGTCGTGCTGGCCGGCGACGAGACCGCGGCGCCGGCGATCGCACGCATCCTCGAGGACGCCCCGCGTGATCTGCGCGGCGTCGCGTTCATCGAGGTGCCGTCACCCGCCGACATCCTGCGGATCGATCTGCCGTCGGGCTTCGAGGTCCGCTGGCTTCCGCGTGACATCGGCGAGCCGCACGGCGTGCGGCTGATCCCGGCCGTGCTCGCGTACCTCGGAGACGAGGATGCCGGCGATGACCTCGCCGTCGAAGACGTGGACACCGAGGCTCTGCTCTGGGAGACGCCCGATTACTCCGGCCTCGGTGAGGACATCGCGGAGTCGGAGGCTGCGTCGGATGCTCCGGCGGAGCGCTACTTCTGGATCGCGGGCGAGAGCGGGGTCGTCACCACGCTGCGTCGCCACCTCGTGAAGGATCTGGGTGTCGACCGCGGGCAGGTGGCGTTCATGGGCTACTGGCGTCGCGGCGTCGCGATGCGCGGCTGACGCCTGCATCCTCTGGCGGTCCGGCCTGCGCCGAATCCGGTCAACCACGCGAGGGCCGGATGCTTTTTGGCGAATCGTCCGCATCCGGCGCGGTTGACCGGATGTCGGAAGGGGCGGGTTGACCGACCGCGCCCACGCAGAGCGCCCCGCCTCGCTGAAATCCGGTCAACCACGCGAGAGCCGGATGCTTTGCTGCGAATCGTCCGCATCCGGCGCGGTTGACCGGATGTCGGAACGGGCGAGTGAACCGACCTGCACACGCAGAGCGCCCCCGCCGCAACATCCTGCAGCCCAGAGGGGGCAAAGGCGGCAGGAAGTGCGACGGGGAGCGCGGTCTGCGGGCGGATGCTACTTCGCGAGGAAGTCCTTCAGCGCGGCGTTGACCTCGTCGGCGTGCGTCCAGAGCAGGCCGTGAGGAGCGCCTTCGACCTCGACGTACTCGGCTGCGGGCACTGCCTGGTGGAAGCGACGGGCGGTCGCATCGATCGGGAGGATGTTGTCCTTCGTGCCGTGCAGGATCAGCGTCGGCTTCGCGGCCGCCGCCACGGCCTCGACGTCGGAGCGGAAGTCCTCGATCCAGGAGGAGACGACGGCGTAGGCGGCAACCGGTGCGCTGCCGATCGCGACGTTCCAGCTGCCGGTCACGGCCTCCTGGCTGATGCGCGAGCCGAGGTTCTCGTCGAGGTTGTAGAAGTCGTTGTAGAACTGCGTGAACCAGGCGAACCGGTCGCCCTTGGCGGCCGCCTCGATGCCGTCGAAGACGTCCTGCGGAACGCCCTCGGGGTTGTCGTCGCGCTGCACGAGGAACGGCTCGAGCGAGGCGAGGAAGGCGAGCTTGGCGACGCGCTCGTGGCCGTAGCGACCGACGTAGCGGGCGAGCTCTCCGGTGCCCATCGAGAATCCGACGAGCACGACGTCGCGCAGGTCGAGGGTCTCCAGTACGGTGTTCAGGTCGGCAGCGAAGGTGTCGTAGTCGTATCCGGCGTTCACCTTCGACGACTGCCCGAATCCGCGGCGGTCATAGGTGATGACGCGGTAGCCCTGAGCGAGCAGTTCGCGGGTCTGACGCTCCCAGCTGTGTCCGTCGAGGGGATACCCGTGGATCAGGACGACCGGCTGACCGGATCCCTGGTCCTCGTAGTAGAGCTCGATCGACGTGCTGTTCTCGGTTCCGACGGTGATGTAGCCCATGGTTCTGATCCTCTCTCGCGGTGAGAACGATCGTTCTCACCTGATGTCCTCAATCTAGAGAACGCTCGTTCTCGTGTCAAGTAGACTTCGAGACATGACCGAAGATGAAGCCCGTGAGCGGATCCTCGCGGCGGCCGACGAGCTCTACTACCGCAAGGGATACGCGGCCGTGGGCATGGACGAGCTGCGTGCTGCAGCCGGCGTCTCGTTGCGCCGCCTTTATGGGCTCTTCCCGGCGAAGAACGACATCGTCGCTGCCGTACTCGCGCGCAAGCACGGCGAGTGGGAATCGGGTCTGACGGATGCCGTGGAGGATGCCGGAAGTGACCCGCGCGCTCGGCTGCTCGCCGTGTACGGACACCTCGAGGACTGGTTCTGCACGGACGGCTTCCGAGGCTGCGCCTTCATCAATGCGTTCGGAGAGCTGGGCGGTACGAACCCCGAGGTCGCCGCGATCGTGCGCGAACACAAGTCGTCATTCCAGCAGTACATGACCGGACTGGTCGTCGCGGCCGGAGCGCCTGCGGCGCTCGCGGCCCAGCTCTCCATACTCGCCGAGGGAGCGCAGAGCACGGCCGCGATCTCCGGTGATCCCCGGGTCGCCGTGCAGGCGCGGGGGGCGGCATCGGTGCTGATCGACGCGGCCATCGGAACCGGGGAGGCGTGAGCCCTCGCGGCCCCCCGATAATCGCTCCCTTCGCTTTTATCTTTCTTGGCTAGTGATTTCGCGACTCGCTGTCAAGGAGGCTGCGGGCACGGTGGTCCCGGGCATAGCGTGCGGAGCATGGAGACCCGCAACAGAGACATCATCCGTCAGAGCGTGACGATCGCCGCGGCCTCGTTCATGCTGATCGCCGCAGCCGTCGGCTCCGGAGCCTTCGGAGGCACCTCGGTCGATGAGCTGCAGAACGGGGCGCTCTCGGCACAGGGCTCGTACCTCGCACCCGCCGGTCCCGCCTTCTCGATCTGGTCGGTGATCTACATCGGCCTCATCGCCTACACGATCTGGCAGGCCCTGCCCGCGCAACGAGCGAACGAGCGGCAGCGGGCGGTCGGCGGATGGATCGCCCTCTCGATGGTGCTGAACGGCCTGTGGCTCGTGACCGCCCAGTTCTGGTCGCTCATCATGACGGTCATCGTCATCGCCCTGCTGCTCGCGGTGCTCGCCAGGGTCATCGTGATCCTCGGGCGCCGCCGTGCTCGTGGCTGGGCGGAGCGCGTCGTCGTCGACGGGGCGAACGGCCTGCACTTCGGATGGGTGACCATCGCCACGGTGGCCAACGCTTCGGCTTTCCTCACCCAGACCGCGCCGGCGAACTGGGCCGATCAGGCCGAGATCTGGGCGGTCGCCGTACTCGCGGTCGTGCTCGTCATCGGCGTGGCGACGGCGCTCGTCACGCGCAGACTCGCGCCGGCGCTCGCGACCTCATGGGGACTCGCGTGGCTGGCGGTCGGGCGGCTGAACGGCGAGCCCGAGAGCATGGTCACCGCCATCGCGGGCATCGTCGTCGCGGTGCTGATCCTTGCGGCGGGCATCGTCGGAGGACTCCGTCGTCACCGCGATCCCGCCCCGGCCTGACGACATCCGCTCGGCATCCGCTCGGCATCCGCTCGGGCCGGTTCCGGGATCCGTTGGGTGCGGTTCAGCATCCGCTGGCTCCGGTTCTGCATCCGCGGGCCGGCCCGGTCTGAGCGGCGCGGTGTGAGTTGCCCGTCTGAGCTGCCCGCCTGGGCTGCCCGTCCTCCCACCCGAGATCCGGTCAACCACGCGGCGTGCGGATGCTTATGGCCCTGACGTCCGCATCTGGCGCGGTTGACCGGATCTGAGCGGGTGCGGGAGGCGCCGTCATGGACCCGGCGTCCACCTGGCATCCGCCTGGCATCCGCCTGGCATCCGCCGGGCATCCGCCGGGCATCCGCGGGGAAGGGTTTCTCATCCCCATCCGAAATCCGGTCAACCACGCGGGGTGCGGATGCTTTGGGCCGCGACGTCCGGATCTGGCGCGGTTGACCGGATCTGGGTGGGTGGGAAGAGACCGGAGCGGCGGGAGCGGGCTGGCTGGGTGGGAAGAGACCAGAGCGGCGGGAGCGGAGCGGGTGGGCGGGAAGAGCGTGGCCGCGGCTCAGAGCACCAGGCGGTAGCCCATGCCGGACTCGGTCATCAGATGCACCGGAGCGCCGGGCTCCTGCTCGAGCTTCTTGCGCAGCTGCGACATGTACAGCCGCAGGTAGCCGGAGTCCGAGACCTGCTCGCTGCCCCAGATCTCCTTGAGCAGATCCTGACGCGTGACCAGTGCTCCGGGATGCCGGGCGAGGTGCTCGAGCATCCGCCACTCCGTCGGCGTCAGATGCACCCGCGTCCCCGCACGCGCGACGGACTTCGCCGCCAGGTCGACCACCACGTCGCCGAAGGCGACGGTCGACTCGCCACCCGCCGGAACCGCCCGGCGCGACAGGGCTCGCAACCGCGCGAGCAGCTCGTCGACCTGGAACGGCTTCGTGACGAAGTCGTCGGCTCCGGCATCC
Organism: uncultured Microbacterium sp.; assembly: GCA_963518515.1. Taxonomy (GTDB): domain Bacteria; phylum Actinomycetota; class Actinomycetes; order Actinomycetales; family Microbacteriaceae; genus Microbacterium. The sequence goes on along the minus strand of CAUQIW010000003.1, from coordinate 70,616 downwards.
AGCGCCTCGACCTTGTCGGCAGAGCCGGTGCGCCCCGAGACGACGATGATGGGCACGTTCGTCCATCCGCGCAGCGCCTGGATGACCTCGATGCCGTCGAGACGGGGCATGCCGAGGTCGAGCATGATCAGGTCGGGGTGCGTCTGCGCCGCGGCCGCGATGGCCGCTGCACCGTCGGCCGCGACGACGACCTCGTATCCGTGTGCCGAGAGCGTGATGCGCAGCGCGCGCACCATCTGCGGATCGTCGTCGGCGATGAGCAGCTTCACTCGGGGTCCTCCGTGTGCATGAGATGGTCGGGGTCGGCGAGCGTGCCGGCGAGCGGCAGGGAGATGACCATCGTGAGGCCGCCGCCCGGGGTGTCCTCGGGGGTCAGGGTACCGCCCATGCCCTCGGCGAATCCGCGTGACAGGGCGAGTCCGAGCCCGAGCCCCGTGGTGTTGTCGGTGTCGCCCAGTCTCTGGAACGGCTGGAAGATGCTGTCGCGCATCTCGAGAGGGACGCCGCGGCCGCGGTCGATGATGCGGATCTCGGCGCGCTCGCCGAGAGCGCTGGTCGAGACGATCACACGGCTGCCGTCGGGCGCGTGACGGTGCGCGTTCGCGATGACGTTCACGAGCACCCGCTGCAGCAGCACGGGATCGGCCGACACCGGGGGCACGTCGGGATCGAGCGCGAGCTCGACATCGTCGGGACCGAGGCCCAGCTCGTCGACGGCGGCGAGCGTGGGACCGGCGAGGTCCATGCGCAGCGCGGACACCGCGAGCACGCCGGCCTGCACCCGGCTCACGTCGAGCAGATCGGTCACGAGCGACGTCAGGGTGCTGAGGCTCTCATCGGCGGTCGCCAGCAGCTCGTCGCGATCGGATGCCGACAGCGACTGCGCCGCACGGAGTCCGCCGATCGCGGCGACGGCGGAGGCGAGTGGGCGGCGCAGATCGTGGCTGACCGCCGAGAGCAGGGCGCTGCGCACCTGATCGGTCTCGGACAGCGCGGCGACCTCGCGCGCGGTGGCGCGCAGATCGGTGTGCTCGATGGCGGCCGAGAGCTGGGCGACGATGGCGTCGAGCAGTCGGCGGGCGGGGGTGTCGAGCGGTTCGCCGTGCAGTTCGAGCACCGCGGGTGCGCCGACGCCCACGCTCACCGTCACCTTCGTCGAGCGTCCGTCCGGCACCGGCTCTCCATCGCTCGCGAGCACCGTGCCGTCGGCGGCGAGCAGCCGCACACCGCTCAGCCCGAACGCCTCGCGAGTGCGGCTGACGAGTGCGAGCACCGCGTTGTCGCCCCGCAGCACATTGCCGGCGACGGCGGCGAGCAGCTCGGCCTCGGCGGCCGCGCGCTGGGCGGTGCGCGCGCGTCGGGCGGCCTGATCGACGATGATGCTGACCAGCACGGCGATCAGCACATAGAGGGCGAGCGCGAGCACGTGCAGCGGGTGCGCGACGGTGATCGTGAACAGGGGAGCGACGAAGAGGAAGTCGAGCGTCACGCCCGAGAGCACGGCGGCGAAGACCGCCGGGCGCACCCCGCCGACCAGGGCGACGACCACGACGAGCAGCTGATAGGCGAGCACCTCGGCGGTGATCGACTCCGGACTGCGGAACGTGAACATCAGCCACGAGAGCAGCGGGCCGACGACCAGCGCCAGGACGAAGCCGAGCACCTGGCGACGCCAACCCAGGGCGCCGCCGGTGATGCGGGGCAGCGCCGCTCGCCCTCCGGCCGCGGCGTGCGTGACGATGTGCACATCGATGTCTCCGGAGCGGCGGATCACCTCCGAGCCGATGCCGGGTCCGGTGAATGCCGCAGCGAGACGCCCTCGACGGCTGACTCCGATCACGAGCTGCGTCGCGTCGGCCCCCTGCGCGAACTCGACGAGGGTGCCGGGGATGTCGTCGCCGATCATCTGGTGGAACGTGCCGCCGAGCGACTCCACCAGCGAGCGCTGGGCAGCGAGCGCGCCGGGGGTCTCGTCGCGCAGACCGTCCTGCGTGGCCACATGCACGGCGAGCAGCTCACCGCCGGCCGACCGCGCGGCGATCCTCGCCCCGCGCCGCAGCAGCGTCTCGCCCTCGGGGCCGCCGGTGAGCGCCACGACCACGCGCTCTCGCGCCTGCCACGCGCCCTCGATGCCGTGGTCGGCGCGATAGCTGCGCAGTGCGCTGTCGACCTCGTCGGCGAGCCACAGCAGAGCGAGCTCCCGCAGCGCGGTGAGGTTGCCCAGGCGGAAGTAGTTTGACAGCGCGGCGTCGATCCGCTCGGCCGGATACACGAGCCCCGCCGAGAGCCGGTCGCGCAGCGACTGCGGCGCGAGGTCGACGACCTCGATCTCGTCGGCCGCGCGCACCACGGCATCCGGGATCGTCTCCTGCTGCGCGATGCCGGTGATCTTCTCGACCACGGCGTTGAGAGATTCGATGTGCTGCACGTTGACGGTGGTGATCACGTCGATGCCCGCATCGAGCAGCGCGTCGACGTCCTGCCAGCGCTTCGCGTTCGCCGACGAAGGGGTGTTGGTGTGAGCGAGCTCGTCGACCAGTGCGATCTCGGGGGCGCGTGCGAGCACGGCCTCGAGATCCATCTCGCTGAGCGGCACGCCCCGGTGCATGTCCGTGCGGCGATGAACCTCGGGGATGCCGATGGTCTGCGCTGCGGTCGCAGCGCGATCATGGGTCTCGACGACCGCGATCACCACGTCGCGACCCTCGTCGCTCAGGCGTCGGCCCTCGGTGAGCATCTCGAACGTCTTGCCCACGCCGGGCGCGGCGCCGAGCAGCACGCGCAGCCGGCCTCGCCGTGGCATCCGCTCCGCGTCCGAACGCCCTGCGCTCATTCGCCCTCCCGCTCATCGAGCGCGAGATTGAGTTCGGCGACGTTGATGCGCTCTTCGCCGAGGAATCCCAGATCCCGCCCTTGAATCCTAGACTCCACGAGGGCTCGCACCTCGCTGTCGTCGAGGCCCCGCGCCTCGGCGACTCGGGGCACCTGCAGCAGGGCGTACTCGACGCTGATGTGCGGGTCGAGCCCCGAGGCCGATGCGGTCACGGCGTCGGCGGGCACGTCGTCGACGCTCACTCCCTCACGCGCGGCGATGGCCTCGCGGCGCTCGCCGATGGCCGCGACCAGGTCGGGGTTCTCGGGACCGAGGTTGCTGCCGCTCGAGCTCGTGCCGTCGTAGCCGTCGCCCGCCGCCGAGGGGCGCGACTGGAAGTACTCGGGCAGCGCCTCGCCGTCGGCATCCGTCGCCGCCTGGCCGATCAGGGAACTGCCTCTGTCGTCGGCGAGGGGCGAGCCGTTCGCCTGCCAGGGAAGCAGGAGCTGGCCGATGCCGGTGACGACGAGCGTGTAGCCGACGCCGAGCACGAGGGTGAGGACGATCATCGTGCGCACGGCGACGCCGGCGGTGCGGACGGTGGTGCGGAGGGAGGACATGGGATGCCTTTCAGAGTCGGGGTTGGGCCCTTCGACAGGCTCAGGGGCCCATCTGGGTCGAGGGGCCCACCTGGGTCGCTGGGGCCCACCTGGGTCGAGGGGCCCACCTGGGTCGAGGGGCCCATCTGGGTCGAGGGGCCCATCTGGGTCGAGGGGCCCATCTGGGTCGCTGAGCCTGTCGAAGCGTCAGAAGCCGGGGATGAGGGAGATGACGAGGTCGATGATCTTGATGCCGATGAACGGCGCGATCACCCCGCCGAGGCCGTAGACGAGCAGGTTGCGCTGCAGGATCTGCGAGGCACTCGCCGGTCGGTACTTCACTCCGCGCAGCGCGAGGGGGATCAGGAACACGATCACGATCGCGTTGAAGATGATGGCGCTCGTGACCGCGGATGCCGGTGAGTGCAGCTGCATGATGTTGAGCGCCGCGAGGCCGGGGAAGACGCCCATGAACATCGCCGGGATGATGGCGAAGTACTTGGCGATGTCGTTGGCGAGCGAGAACGTGGTCAACGCTCCGCGCGTGATGAGCAGCTGCTTGCCGATGCGCACGATGTCGATGAGCTTGGTCGGATCGGAGTCGAGGTCCACCATGTTGCCCGCCTCCTTCGCCGCCGAGGTTCCCGTGTTCATCGCGACGCCGACGTCTGCCTGCGCGAGCGCAGGGGCGTCGTTGGTGCCGTCACCGGTCATCGCGACGAGACGCCCGCCCTCCTGCTCACGGCGGATCAGCTCGAGCTTCTGCTCGGGCGTCGCCTCGGCGAGGAAGTCGTCGACGCCGGCCTCCTTCGCGATCGCGGCGGCGGTGAGCGGGTTGTCGCCCGTGATCATCACGGTGCGGATGCCCATGCTGCGGAGCTCTTCGAAGCGCTCGCGGAGTCCGTCCTTGACGATGTCCTTGAGGTGCACGACGCCGAGGATCTCGCCGGCGCCCGCCGGATTCTGGCTGACTGTTCCCCGGTCGGCGGACGGGATGGCGGTATCCGGCCCCCCATCCGTGATTTCTTCAGCCATCCGGTTCGATGAAACGGCGTAAGGGGACGACGGGGTCGGGGTGGCAGCAGTGGCAGTGCCGACCGCATACTTCACCGCGACCACCAGCGGGGTGCCGCCGCTCGACGCGACGCCGTCGGTGAGCGCGGCCAACTCGGCCATCGACCCCAGGCCGAGCCAGGCGCTGATCGCCGACCCCGCACCCTTGCGGATCTCCGTGCCGTCGGCCAGGTCGAGCCCCGACATGCGCGTCTGCGCGGTGAAGGGCACGACGACGGCATCCGCTGGCGCGGAGACGCGGATGCCGCGCGACGCCGCGAGCTCGACGATCGACGCGCCCTCGGGTGTGGGGTCGGCCAGTGACGAGAGAGCCGCGACGCGCAGGAGCTCGTCCTCGTCGACACCCGCGAGGGGGAGCACCTCGTGCGCCCGACGGTTGCCGTAGGTGATCGTGCCGGTCTTGTCGAGCAGCAGAGTGGTGACGTCGCCGGCGGCCTCGACCGCACGCCCCGACATCGCGAGCACGTTGCGCTGCACGAGACGGTCCATGCCGGCGATGCCGATCGCCGACAGCAGGGCGCCGATGGTGGTCGGGATCAGGCAGACGAGCAGGGCGATCAGCACCGGGATGCTGACGGGCGATGCCGCGTACGATGCGATCGGGTTGAGGGCGAGCACCACGACGACGAAGACGATCGACAGGCTCGCGAGCAGGATGTTCAGCGCGATCTCGTTCGGCGTGCGCTGACGGCTCGCGCCCTCGACGAGGGCGATCATGCGGTCGACGAAGGTCTCGCCCGGCTTCGACGTGATGCGCACGACGATGCGGTCCGACAGCACTCGCGTGCCGCCGGTGACCGCGCTGCGGTCGCCGCCGGATTCGCGGATCACCGGGGCGCTCTCGCCGGTGATGGCGGATTCGTCGACGGTCGCGATGCCCTCGACGATGTCGCCGTCACCGGGGATCAGCTCGCCCGCCGTCACGATCACCAGGTCACCGCGCTGCAGGTCGGCCGACGACACCTCCTCGGTGCGGGGTGCTTCGACAGGCTCAGCAACCCAGTCTTGGGGCTCAGCAACCCGACCCTCGGTGCGGGGTGCTTCGACAGGCTCAGCAACCCAGTTCTGAGGCTCAGCAACCCGACCCTGAGGCTCAGCAACCGAGGCCTGGGTCCCTGAGCCGGCACCCTGGGTCCCTGAGCCTGTCGAAGGGCCCACGACCCGCCGGGCCATCGTGCTGGTTCGGGTCTTGCGCAGGGTCGCGGCCTGCGCCTTGCCGCGACCCTCCGCGACGGACTCGGCCACGTTGGCGAACAGCACGGTGAGCCACAGCCACACGGCGATGCCCCAGGTGAACGGCGCAGGAACGGGGGTGCCGCCTGAGTCCGCAGGGCCGCCCAGGAACGGCTCGGCGATGGCGAGCAGCGTGGTGAACGCGGCGCCGACCCAGACGAGCAGCATCACGGGGTTGCGCACGAGCGCGGCGGGGTTGAGCTTGCGCAGCGCTCCGGGAAGCGCCTGCACGAGCTGCGCCGTGCCGAACGCGCGGGGTGCGGCGGCCGGTGCGGATGCCGCAGCATCCTGCTGTTCCGATGGCGCGGTGATGGTGGTGAGAGTCATGTCAGACGAGTCCTTCAGCGAGGGGTCCCAGTGCGAGCACGGGGAAGTAGGTGAGAGCCGTGATGATGACCGTCACGGCGGCGAGGAGCCCGACGAACTGCGGTCGGTGGGTGGGCAGTGTTCCCGTCGTCTCCGGCACGCGCTGCTGTGCGGCGAACGAACCGGCGAGCGCGAGCACGAGCACGATCGGCAGGAACCGCCCGAGCAGCATCGCGATGCCCAGCGCCGTGTTGAACCACGGGGTGTTCGCGGTCAGGCCGGCGAAGGCCGAGCCGTTGTTGTTCGACGCCGAGGTGAAGGCGTAGAGCACCTCGCCCATGCCGTGCACACCGGGATTCAGGATGCTGGTCGACTCGACATCGGCACGGATGCCGGGAATCGCGAAGCTCAGCGCGGTGCCGACCAGCACGAGAGTGGGCGTCACGAGGATGTACAGGCTCGCGAGCTTGATCTCCTTCGGGCCGATGCGCTTGCCGAGGTACTCGGGCGTGCGACCGACGAGCAGGCCGCCGACGAACACGGCGATGATCGCGAGCACGAGCATGCCGTACAGACCCGACCCGACGCCGCCGGGAGCCACCTCGCCGAGCATCATGTTGAGCATCGGCATCATGCCGCCGAGAGCCGTGTACGAGTCGTGCATCGAGTTCACCGCGCCGGTCGAGGTCAGCGTGCTCGCGGTGCCGAACAGGGTCGACCCGAGTATGCCGAACCGCACCTCCTTGCCCTCCATCGCAGCGCCGGCCAGCTCAGGGGCGCTCCCACGTCCGGCGAGCTCGAGGGCCGACAGGGCGAACGTCGAGATCAGGAAGATCGTGCCCATCACCGCGACGATCGCGTAGCCCTGACGATCGTCTCCGATCATGCGGCCGAAGGTGCGAGGCAGCGAGAACGGGATCACGAGGAGCAGGAGGATCTGCAGCAGATTCGTCCATCCCGTGGGGTTCTCGAACGGATGCGCCGAGTTGGCGTTGAAGAAGCCGCCGCCGTTCGTGCCGAGGAGCTTGATGGCCTCCTGTGAGGCGACAGGTCCGCCCGGAATGGTCTGCGCGCCGCCGGACACCGTGGTGATGTCGGTGAAGCCGGCGAAGTTCTGCACGACGCCACCGGCGATCAGCGCGATCGCCGCGAGCAGCGCGACGGGCAGGAGCAGGCGCCCGAGACCGCGCGTGAGGTCGACCCAGAAGTTGCCGAGCGTGGTCGATCCGCGGCGGGCGAGGCCGCGGATCAGCGCCACCGCCACCGCCAGCCCCACGGCGGCCGAGACGAAGTTCTGCACGGTGAGCCCCGCGAGCTGCACGGTGTAGCCCATGGTCTGCTCGGGCGAGTAGGACTGCCAGTTCGTGTTCGCGACGAACGAGGCGGCGGTGTTGAAGGCGAGGCCTTCGGGAACGGCGGGAAGCCCGAGCGACTCGGGAAGGAAGCCCTGGAGACGCTGCAGTCCGTACACGAGCAGCAGGCCCACGACCGAGAAGGTGAGCACGCTGCGGGCATAGGCACGCCAGGTCTGCTCGGATGCCGGGTCGACGCCGATCAGGCGATAGAGGCCGCGCTCTGCGCGGAGGTCGCGCGGCGAGCTGAAGATGTGCGCCATGTAGTCGCCGACGGGGCGGTACAGCAGCACGAGGGCCACGACGAGCACGGCGGCCTGCAGCACGCCGAACCAGATCTCGGCGCCCATCAGAACTTCTCCGGAGCGACCAGGGCCACCACGAGGTAGACGACAGCGACGACGGCGAGGGCGGCAGCGATGATCTCGAAGACGATCACAGTCGTTCCACCCCCTTGGCGACCAGGGAGACGATGGCGAACAGCGCGAGAGTCAGCGCGATGTAGATGATGTCGAGCACGAGAGTCGATACAACTCCGGTTCGACGGGCATCCAGTCGATCCTCACGCTTTGCCTACGGGGGAGCGGGCGATGCATGCGGGATGCTCACGAACTCGACTCCTGCGAACTTTCTCACGCCTCGTTGTCGCATCCGCACGGCGGCGTTCGTGGTGAGGGTGAAGGCGGCTGATCACGGCGGCCTCACGACACGGAAGACGCGGTGATGGCTGTGTTATACGACCCGATGGGCGCGAGCCTGGTCTACCGACTCGAGGCGGAGGAAGCCGAGGAGCGGATCGCTCGACGGCGCGCAGCATCCGAGCATTCCGGTCTGATCCGGCGACCGTCTCTCATGTGCCGCGCTCGCCGCCTCTGGGCCCGCATCTCTTCCGGTGGGAGCGGGGAACCGGGATGATCGTCATGACGGCAGGCTCGGAGCGGAGTCTGCGTGATCGAGGGTACGGAGAGAGCACGGGTGATGCGGCGCCGGAATCGAATCGACGACCATCGATGAGCGACGCCTCGGCGCGCGTCACCCAGGTGTACCGCGACGAGTGGGCGCGCATCGTGGGTGGTCTCACCCGTCGCTGCGGAGACCTGGACCTCGCCGAGGAGATGGCGGCGGAGGCGTTCGCCTCGGCCGCTGAGCTCTGGCCGGAGGACGGGGTTCCGCCCAACCCCGCCGGCTGGATCACCACCACGGCCTATCGCAAAGCCATCGATCGGCTGCGTCGCGAGTCGTTCCGCGATGCCAAGCACCGGGAGGCGTTCATGCTGCACGATCCCGACCCGCCGGAGCCGACCGGCGTCATCGACGACGACAGGCTTCGACTGCTGTTCACATGCTGCCACCCGGCGTTGTCGCTTGAGGCGCGCGTCGCCCTGACTCTGCGAATCGTGGGAGGCCTGACCGTCGAGGAGATCGCGCGGGCCTTCCTCATTCAGGAGTCCGCGGTGCGGCAGCGCATCACGCGGGCCAAGGCGAAGATCAAGACCGACCGGATCCCGTATCGGATGCCCGCCGCCGCCGACCTCCGCATCCGCATCGACGGGGTGCTCGCCGTGCTCTACCTGATCTTCAATGAGGGGTATCTCGCGTCAGGGCCGGCTGAGCCCGCGTTGCGTCGGGAGCTGACAGGCGAGGCCATCCGGCTCGCCGGCCTGTTGCGAGAACTGCTGCCCGACGATACCGAGGTCGCGGGTCTGCTCGCGCTGATGCTGCTCAGCGAGGCGCGGGCCGAGGCGAGAGTCACCGCGGGAGGCGAGCTGGTGCGGCTGGACGAGCAGGACCGTTTGGCCTGGAACCGCGGGCTCATCGACGACGGCCTCGCGCTGCTCGACGGGCCGCTGCCCGCGGCGCCGGGTCGCCATCGACTGCTGGCCGAGATCAACGCGTCGCATGTGCGAGCGAGGCACGCCGCCGACACCGATTGGGGGCGCATCGTCGAGCTCTACGAGCAGCTCGAACGGATCGATCACAGTCCGGTCGTCGCCCTCGGCAAGGCGGTCGCGCTTGCGGAGCGGGACTCGCCGGAGTTGGCGATGCCACTCGTCGAGCAGCTGCACGACGCGCTCGACCACTTTCACGGGTTCCACGTGACGCGCGCGGAACTGCTGCGAGCCACGGGTCGCGAGCCAGAGGCCCGAGTCGCATACACGCGGGCGATCGCGCTGGCCGACAACGCCGCCGAGATCGTGCACCTGACCCGGCGCCGCGACGAGCTCGCGGCGCCTCCCGCTCCCGGAACGCCCGGGAACGCATCGAACGGAGAAAGCAGATGAGCAACAAGTACCTCGTGATCCACATGACCGACCCGGCCGGGGGCACCCTGGAGCAGGGCGAAGACGAGCGGCTCCTCGGAGAGTGGGCGCAGGAGGGCGATGCGGCGGGGCGGCTGGGCGAGGGCTCTCCGGTCGCGGGCCCGGAGGAGGCGAAGTCCGTCGCCGTGCGAGACGGACGGGTGCTCGTCACGGATGGGCCGTTCCCCGAGTTCAAGGAGTGGTTCGCCGGCTACGACCTCGTCACCGCGGAGTCGATCGACGAGGCGGCGAGCTTCATGGCGAAGCATCCCTCCGCGGTCATGGGACGGATCTACGTCCTGCCGCTCGTGAAGCTGCCCTGGGTCGTCGACTGAGCGGCTGAGCGGGACGCTTCGCGGCTGGCTGAGAGGGCCACTTCGCGGTCCGAAGGCTCACCGAGGGGTCGCGGCTCTACACTCAGCGAGTGAGCACGACGAGGCGACGACTGAGCACCGGGACGACCATCGTCCTCGTGCTCGTCGTCGCCGCCGTGGCGTTCGTCGTGAGCGGCCTCCTCCCGACCGCGGATGCCGGTGCCCTGGGCGCGCGCATCGCCCCCGTCCTCGGGTTCGTCGTGGCGATCACCATCGTGGCGGAGCTCGCCCGCGACGCGGCGGTCTTCGACGTCGTCGCCCGGCGTCTCGCGCTGTGGGGGCACGGCCGGGTGATCCTGCTCTGGGTGTCGGTGGTCGCGCTCGCCGTCGTGAGCACGGTCTTCCTCTCGCTCGACACCACGGCGGTGATCGTCACGCCGGTCGTCGTCGTGCTGGCGCAGAGCGTCGGCATCCCTCCGCTGCCCTTCGCGCTGGTGACGGTGTGGCTGGCGAACACGGCGTCGCTCGCGCTGCCCGTATCGAACCTCACGAATCTGCTCGCGGCAAGAGCGATCGGCAGCGACCCCATGGCGTTCCTCGCGCTGAGCTGGGCGCCGACGCTGGTCGGGGTACTGGTGCCGGTGCTCATCCTCACGCTGCGCCACCGACGCACGCTGTTCGGCGCGTACGAGGCCCCGGCGGGCGGCAGTCCTTCTGACCGCGTGCTGTTCTGGGGAGCATCCGGGGTGCTGCTTGTGCTCATGCCGGTGCTGGCGCTGACCCACGACGTGTGGATCCCGGCGACCGTGGCAGCCATCGCTCTGACCGCGTTGTTCACGGTGCGCCGACGCCATGTGCTGCGCCCCTCGCTCGTCCCCTGGCAGGCGATCGGCCTCGCCGCCGCGCTCTTCGTCATCGTCGAGACGGCGCATGCCAACGGCATCCTCGGGTTCCTCGATGCGCTGGCCGTCGACGGGCATGCTCCGGCCGATCTTCTGCGGCTCGCGGGGGCCGGAGCGCTCGCCGCGAACGGCGTCAACAACCTGCCGGCCTACCTGATCCTCGAGCCGTCGGCGGGAGACCCCGTCGCGCTCATGGCGCTGCTGATCGGCGTGAACCTCGGACCCCTGATCACGCCATGGGCATCGCTCGCCACGCTGCTGTGGCACCACCGCGTCGTGTCCCTCGGCATCGACGTCCCCTGGGGACGCTTCATGCTGTGGGGTCTGATCGCGGCGGTGCCGACCGTGATCGCGGCGACCCTGGCGCTCGCGCTCGTCGCCGGCTGAGCCGCGAAGCAGAGTCGGTCCTTCGACAGGCTCAGGAACCCAGGGTGTCGACGCGCCCGCGCCGCTCAGGAACCGAGGGTGTCGACGCGCTCACAGCGAGTCGGCCCGGCTCGCCCAGAGCAGCCCGCGCTCGACGATCGTGCGCAGGCTCGGGTCGCGCAGCACTTCGGGATCGTGGCCGGGGGTGGCGACGAAGACCCGTCCTGCGCCCCAGAGTCGCGTCCACACCGCGGGGGTCGTGATCGGCCGATGCCACGGCTGATCGGAGCGGGCCGCATGGGTGGTCGTCGCGAGAACGTCGTTCAGGTCGTCGTGCAGCACCCAGTACTGCTCGGTGGTCAGCTCGAAGTCCGCCAGCCCGCGGGTGATCGCGTGATCGCGGCCGAGTTCGGTGATGTCGATCGAATGCGTGACGAAGCTGTCGGTGCCGTCGCCGCGCAGCAGCTCGGGAGCCTTGGCCGGATGCTTCACGAACTGCCCGCCCACGAGCTGCAGATAGTCGGAGTTGACGCGGTACGAATCGACGATGCCCCCGTGCCATCCGGCGAATCCCGCCCCCGCCTGCACGGCCTCGCGCAGGCCCTTCAACGCGGGCTCGGAGATCTCCGACATCGTCATCGCCTGCACGATCAGATCGGTCTCGCCCAAGACATCTACGTCGGCGTAGACCTCGTTGGACTCCTCGATCCTGACGTCGTACCCGTGCTCCTCGAGGAAGGGGATGAACAGGTCCGTGGTCTCGACGGGCGCGTGCCCGGTCCAGCCGCCGCGCACGATCAGTGCCTTGTGTGTGCCCATGCTCAGGCGCTCCATTCTTCCGCGAGGATGCCGTAGTTCATGCCGTCGAGCCATTCGCCCGAGCGGTGCAGGGCCGTCCTGCGACTGAACTCCTCGCGGCGCATGCCCAGGCGCTCCATCAGTCGCCAGGACGGCTCGTTGTCGGCAAAGCACCCGGCGTGCACCCTCCGCAGCCCGAGCGGTCCGAAGCAGAGGTCGATCGCCGCGCGCACGGCCTCGGTCGCGTAGCCGCGGCCGGTGTACGCGGGGTCGAGCACCCAGCCGAGCTCGGCCTCGACGTTATTCGCATGCTCGGCGACCTCGAGCTGAGCCCACGCGTCGCCGAGTCTGATCATGATGTCGCCGATCGGCACCGGCGCGCCGACGTCGCCGTCAGGCAGCAGCTCGATGAGGTGCATCGCCGCGAGACGGCCCGGATCGAGGTAGCGCTCGCGGAACGTCTCGATCGTGTCGGGGGCGAGTCCCAGCCAGCGGTTGACCTCGGGGAGTCGGCGCCACCGCCACATCTCATCGATGTCGGCGGGCTGCAGCGGCCGGATCTGCAGCCGTTCGGTGCGCAGAGGCCACACGTCGGCGTGCTGCGGGTCGGTCATGCGTCCAGCCTACGGACACGGCCCGACCTTCGTCACGGTCGGGGACGCGCTCCTTCGGCTCGCTCGGACGTGCTGGCCGCAGGACTCCGCATCGCCGTCAGCTCTCCGGCGGCCCCTCCGGCCGATGAGCCCGGCGTCCGTTCACGACGACAGGGCGTCCGGCCCGTTCCTGCCCTGGCAGGGGCCGTGAGCGTCGACCGTAGATCAGCTCCGACGAATCGAGCAGCCACGGCACGAGCGTGATCGTGACGCCGTGCACGAGCATCAGCTGGTTGGCCATCCGGCGCGCGCGGCGGTTGTGTAGGAAGTTCTCCCACCAGTGCCCCACGATGTACTGCGGCAGGTAGACCGTCACCACCGATGAGCCGTGCTTCGCGCGGTACTGCGAGATGAACTGCGAGATCGGCTGGGCGAATGAGCGGTACGGCGAATCGACGATCACCAGCGGGATCGGCACCAGGTGATCGGCCCAGTCCTTCTGCAGAGTCGCGACATCGGCGGCGTCCACCGCCACGTGCACGGCGATCGTCTTGCCGTGCTTGGCGGCGACCGCGTAATCGACGGCCTTCAGCACCGGCTTCTGCAGCCGGTTGACCAGCACGATGGCGAGGTCACCGGTGGCGCCGAACTTCGTGGTGTCGTCGAGGGCGATCTCGTGCTCGACATCGCGGTAGTACCGCTTGACGCCCAGCATCAGGAAGGCGAGCACGGGGATCGCGAAGAACACGAGGTATGCACCGTGAGTGAACTTGGTGATCGTGACGATCAGCAGCACGGCGACCGTCATCGCGGCACCCACCGAGTTGATGACCAGACCGATGCTCGCCGAACGGCGGTCGCGCCCTTCGACAGGCTCAGGGACCGACTTGGTGGCAGGTTCAGGAACCGGATCAGCGCCGTCTATGCCCGACGCGCCGGCCTTCTCGGCGACCGGCTCGCGCAGCACCCGTCGCCAGTGCCGCACCATGCCGATCTGGCCCAGCGAGAACGACACGAACACGCCGATGATGTACAGCTGGATCAGGGTGGTCAGCTTCGCCTGGAAGATGACGAGCACGATGATCGCGGCGATGCCGAGCACGATCATGCCGTTGGAGAACACGAGGCGATCGCCGCGGGTGTTGAGCGACTTCGGCGCGTAGCCGTCGCGGGCGAGCACCGAGCCGAGCAGGGGGAACCCGTTGAATGCCGTGTTGGCCGCCAACAGCAGCACGCACGCTGTCGCCGCCTGCACCACGAAGAACATGATGCTGCCGCCGCCGAACGTCGCCGAGGCGATCTGCGCCATCAGGCTGGGCTGCGGGTTCGTGCAGTCGAAGCCGATCAGGTCGCAGGGGTTCTCGGCGTAGTGCACACCGGTGATGAGGGCCAGGGCGGTGAGACCCGCGAACAGGCACGCGGCGATCGATCCCATGAGCACGAGCGTCGACTGCGCGTTGCGCACCTTCGGGGCTCGGAACGCGGGGACGCCGTTCGAGACGGCCTCGACGCCGGTGAGGGCGGAGCATCCGCTCGAGAAGGCACGCAGGATCAGCAGGATCACGGCCGCCTGGCCGAGGCTCTCGGCGTTCACGGCGTACTGGGCGCTGGACGCGACCGGAGCATCGCCGAGGAAGGTGCGGATGAGGCCGGTCACGATCATGAATCCGACCGAGGCGATGAACACGTAGGTGGGGATCGCGAAGATCAGCGATGCCTCGCGCACTCCGCGCAGGTTCACGATGATGATGAGGATCACGAAGCCGACGGCGAGCTCGACGCGCAGCGGGTCGAGGCCCGGCACCGCGGAGATGATGTTGTCGACGCCGGATGCCACGGATACGGCGACGGTGAGCACGTAGTCCACCAGCAGGGCGGCCGCCACGATGACGCCGGGGATCTCGCCGAGGTTCTTCGACGCCACCTCGTAGTCGCCGCCGCCGGAGGGATAGGCCTTGATGAGCTGCCGGTAGCTCAGGACCACCACGATCAGCAGCACCACGACGGCGATCGCCACGAGCGGGGTGAAGGAGAGGAAGGTGAGCCCGCCGATCAGCAGGATCATCACGAGCTCCTGCGGAGCGTAGGCGACCGAGCTCAGAGCATCCGACGCGAAGATCGGCAGCGCCATCTTCTTCGGGAGCAGTTGGTCGTCGACCTGCGCGCTCGTCAGAGGGTCGCCGATCAGGATGCGCTTGGCGAGCTGAGGAGCATCCGGGGTCTCACGGGTTTCATCTGACACGTCGCATGACGCTACGCGCGTGAGGGCGTCGTTTACGCGATCCTCACGGAATCCCTACGGCCGCCATGGCGACCCTCACGGAATCCTCACGGGCTCGAAAGCACTCCCGCGCCCGTGTCAATCCTCGTGCGGGCGCGGCATGTACCACTCGGTGAACGCGGTCGCGCGGCCCTCGTCGTCCAGCCGGACGATCCAGAGGTTCACGTAATCGCGCTCTGCCGGATACTTCGTGCGTCCCTCGACGGCGACGAAACCGGCGTCCTCCTGCACGATCCACCAGTCGAACGACCAGGTGCCCGGATCGTCGAGGTCTTCGAGCCAGCCCGCGACGATGTCGGCGCGGCCGACTCTGGGCTCGGCGTCGGGGCTCGTGCGATACTCCGCGTCTTCGCTGAAGAGCGCGCTGATCTCCTGAGGATCGTTCGACCGCCACGCCTCGACGTACGCCTGCGTCCACTTCTCTCCTGCACTGGTCATGCATTCGGTTCTAGACCGCGTCCGCGATGGGGTCAAGGGGCTGTCGGCGAGTGTGGATCCGGCCGTGGGATGCACAGCCGTTTCTGATCACGGACGGATAACGTCGAAGGTATGACCTCCCTTCAGCTCAATGACGATGCCATCCGGCAGACTCGAGAGCTTCGCGATGAGTTCCAGCGATTCCTCCGCGAATACGAGTTCGGGATGCGGGAGGTCGAGACGAAGATCTCGATCCTGCGAGACGAGTTCACCCACGATCACGCGTACAACCCGATCGAGCACGTGAAGAGCCGGCTGAAGACGCCCGACAGCATCGTCGAGAAGATCGCGCGCAAGGGCATCGTCGAACCCGACTTCGAGCGCATCCGATCGGAGATCACCGACATCGCCGGCGTGCGCGTGACCTGCAGCTTCGTGGCCGACGTCTACCAGCTGTTCGACCTGCTCACCGCGCAGGATGACGTCACGGTCCGCACCGTGAAGGACTACATCGCGCAGCCCAAGTCGAACGGCTACAAGAGCCTGCACGCGATCATCGAGGTGCCTGTCTTCTTGTCGACCGGAGCCCTGTCCGTCCCCGTCGAGGTGCAGTTCCGCACCATTGCGATGGACTTCTGGGCCAGCCTCGAGCACAAGATCTACTACAAGTTCTCGAACCAGGTTCCCTCGCATCTGGTCGACAGCCTGACGGATGCCGCCGAGGCCGCCGCCGAGCTCGACAGCCGTATGGAGCGGCTGCACCGCGAGGCGCACGGCGTGCCGCAGCGGCAGCTCGCACCGCCGCCCCCGCCGCACATCGTGCACGTCTGAGCGCGCTCTCGGCGGCTCCGAGAGTCACGCCCCGGGCGAGGGAGCCAGGGTCATGATTCGGGTGGTCGCCGACGACGGCGCTCTCCGGTGAGAATGACGACGCTAGGGTGGGGCGCATGACTCTGCGTGACACGCAGGAGGCGCACGCCGCGCTTCTCGCCGCGGGTTCGGTGATGGTTGGCCTCGGACTTCTGGTCGCCTCGTTCGCTCGTGGGCTCTGGTTCGGCTCCGGCCTGGTGGCTGTCGGTGCGGCGGTGGCGATCACTGCGATCGCTCTCGCCTGGAAGGACTGGAAACGCCCGCCTCCTCCTCCCGATCGGACGGCGCCTCCTGGCTCCGATCGCTTCTGGAACGCCGACGCCCGTCTGACATCACTGATGGGGGGAAGCGCGGGGTTGGGTCTCGTCGCGCTGGCTGCTTCCCTCGTGTTCCCCGATGACGCGCACTGGCTGGCGGTTCGGCTGTCGGCGACGGTTCTCCTTCTCGCGACGACCGCTCGACTGGTCATCAGGCGGCGTCGCCGGTAGCGATCGAGCATCGTCAGTCGGGATCGGAGGAACCCTGAACTCCACGACGGCCGAGATGACCGCGGAGACGAATATCCCCGCGCCGAACACCGCAGGCGCCCAGAGGAACGGGAAGCCCGCTGCGGCTCCGAGCGCGCACCCCACAGCCCCGCCGACACCGAGAATCGCGGCGAAGCCGCGCGATAGCGCCGTCAAGCGGGGCTGGGCGTTCGCGGCGAGCTGCTCGTCGCGACGGCCCTCTCGGGCTCTCAACCGCCAGAGGGTCTGGATCGGTAGCGCGATCCCTATCGCGCCGGTGAGGATCGCGACGCTCACGAGTGCGATCTGCTGGCCGGGGTCGTTCACCTTCTCACCGTAGGGCCTCGGGTCGCACCGTCAGCGCACTGCTCGTCCGCAACAGGCGCAGGCGGCTGGCCATGCGTAACGCATCGGGGCGCGTGGCAGCATCGTCCAAGAAGTCGTCGAGATCGACGGCGCCCAGGAAGTCGACGGGCACGTCCTGGTCGACGAGGACGTCCACCAGGTTGATGAATCGCTGCTGTGCTTCGGGGTCGGCGTCCGAGAACCGAGGAATGCGGATCACCGCCCAGTGGGAGAATTCGCGAGCCCACTGCAGGTATTCGACCGTCGAGGTGGTGGTGCGGCAGAGCTGATCGAAGGTCGCGGTCAGTTGACCGTTTTCCGTCGATGTCACCGGGAACGACCGCCCCTGCACCGTGATGGTGTGCGAAGTGGACGGTGCGACGCGAGCCGAAGCTGTCGACCAGGTGCCCGCGGCGAAACCATGCGTGTGGTCGTCGTTGACGGTGCGGTAGTCGAGAGGACCGCGAAGCGGCAGGACGTCCATGTTGGCCGTAATGAGGGCGATGCCTGGTTCGAAGACGTGATGCCAGATCGGATCGGGGAGAAGCTCGTCGGGTGCGTAGTTTGACGTCGCCAGCACGGTGATCCTCCGAGCGAACACGTGATCGAGCAGGCGCGTCAGAAGCCGAGCGTCGCCCGAGTCATGCACGTGCAGCTCGTCGAAGAAGAGAAGGCGGCTGGTACCGGTGACGTCGTCGATCGCGCGCTCTATGGCGTCTCGCTCGCTGCGGTGACCGTGGATGCTGCGGTGCAGCTCATCGAAGAACCCGTGAAAGTGAACGCGGGTCTTCTGGCGCATGGGCAGCGCGGTGTAGAACGCGTCAGCCAACCAGGACTTCCCCCGACCGGCCTCACCGTGCATGTAGACGCCGCGAGCTGCGCCCCGGCGGAGTGCGCCGCCGGTCAGCTCGCTTCCGAGGGCCGCCAGTCGATCCAAGGCATCTCGCTGCGTCGGATCGAGGGTGAAACCGTCAGCAGCGGCGGCCGCCTGAACGGCGTGGACGAGCCTGTCGGTCCCTTTCACCGCTTCAGCATCCCATGCGGCCGAACCCGGTGGGCAGGTCAGTCGACGCCGGTGACTATTGGAGGGAGCTCACGCGGCAGTCCATCCGCTGGTGACCGCATGGACGGCGAGTCGCAGAGTCTCGTTCTCCGCGTCGACGCGCACCGTCTCGGAGGGCAGCGCCCGTTCGGTCGTGATCCCGGATGTCACGGTCGCGAGGAATCGGGCCCGCGCCTCGATGTCTCCCGAGGGGATTGCACCCTCGTCGACGAGTGTCATGAGCCACTGCTCGATGCGGTGACGACCCATGCGCTCGAGCGCGAGATAGACCGCCGCCTCATCCTCAGACGGAGCTGTGGCGACGTAGGCCTCGTACAGCCCACCCCACATCTCCCGGGCTCTGTCGCCGACTCCCACGTGAAAGAGGAGCAGCTGCAGACACGCGATCAGGCGCTCCTGCGGAGTCAGGGTGTAATCGTTGATCGGATCGTCGGGAATCTGCAGGTCGTACATGGCGGCGACCACCGTCTCGACGAGTTCGCGCTGCGTCGGAAAGAAGTGACGCAGCGAGCCCGTGCTGACCTGGGCGCGAGCCGCCACCGCTCGCACGCTCAGGCGTGCGGTCGGATTCTCGCCGAGCATCGTCGCCGCGGCGATGAGGATCTTCGAGCGCGTTCCCGGCTCCTTCGATTCACCGTCCATGCCCACCCTTTCCACGCCACCCCTTCTATCACAGTGTGCTAGCTTGGCTCCTTATCGATTATCACACTGTACTAATCGGAGAGGTGTGGCACGATGCGATTCACGAACTGGCGCGATCGCCGCGTCCGTGCCGGATCGGGTGAACCGCTGCGGCGATACCGCTGGTGGCAGATGTTCAGTCGGTCGCTGCGGTCGATCGAGCTCACATCTGAGGACGGCACGACGTCGACCTACACCGTCGAGGTCCGCCACGGCGGAGACATGAGCGACGGCGAGGTCCGCGCTCGGCTCTACGTCGACGGGGCGCTGCAGTCGTACGCGAAGATGCCCACGCGCTTCGCAGTGCCCGGCGGCCACATCGAGGTGGCGATCACCGGCTTCGGCCTCAAACGCTGCCACTATGTGCGAGAAGCAGACGGGGCAGAGCAGCAGTTGTCGCCGGAGCCGCGATCCGCTGAAGGGCGTCGTGCACGCCTGCATCAGCGGCATCCCCGCGTGAGTCGTGTGATCGGCCTGCTCTCCGTCGCGCTGGTCGTCGTCGGACTCTGCGTCGAGGTTCCCCAGATCATCGAGGCCCTCTCGCAGATCCCTCCGATCGCGGACTCGATCGGAGTCTTCAGATCCCCCATCCAGCTTCCCCTCCACATCAACCTGCTCATCGGGCTCGCCGCCGTCGTCGGCAGCACGGAGCGGGCCCTGCGGATGCGGTCGAGTTGGATCGACGAACTCGCCAGCTGATGGCGGTGAAGTCCGGAGCGTCGAACGACCACGCGACTCCTGCTATGCGCTCGGGACGTAGACCATGAAATCTCCGACTACCCGCGTGGAAGGGCCGAGTTCGTCCTGGATCGCCATCACCAGGGAGTGGCCCTCCGCGATCCACGCTTCACCCAGCAGAGCGTTCGGCCACTGAATGCCCCTTCGGGGATTGAGGGAGAACTGCCACGTGTCATTCCAAACGCGGACACGGTCGCGCAACTCCTCCGACAACGACGGCGTGAACGTTCCAACCACCCGTGTCCAGTTACCCCACTCCGGCCTGACCACGAGCACCTCGCCTCGATCCGCCATGCGACCGACCATATCGATTGGGGTGCCCGCCGCAAGCGCTCGTCGTGGGTCTCGGCTGATCCGTCGACGAGGATCAGCTGCCCTCCGGTGACCTGTCGCTTCGAACGTTGTCGTGATCGTCGGCATCACTGTGAAGGAAGGGCGGCCGCTGGTCGACCCCATGGCTCATCAGGGCGTAGAAGGCGGGCAGCAGCAGGAAGATCACCGACGCCACCAGCGGATGGATGAGAACACCAGCCAGTCCTGCCGCGAGGTAGAGAACGACGCCGATGAGGGCGCGGGGACGCTCCCGCGCGAAGTACGCATCGTCGACCTCCTCCTTTGTGAGGTCGGGATGCCGCGCAAGGTGCGAGAAGAAGACGAGCCACGACAGGCACAGCAGCGCCCCGATCAGGGCGTAGAGGGCGACGGCGACGCGCTCATCGTTCAGGTTGCCTGTCCGCGCGGTTTCGGCGATCACGGCTGTGGGCCAGGGCACCAGCGCGAGGGTCGCGAGCATCCCTAGGTTCGCCCATTGCAGACCGATGTCCATCTCGCGGATGCGGGTGAAGGCGGCCTTGTGGTTCATCCAGATCACGGCCAGGTAGGTGTACGAGGCTGCGTACGCCAGGTATGTGGGCCACTCGTTCAGGAGGCCGGCTAGGAGTCCCCCTGGCTCAGTGTCCGGGGGCCTGAGATCGAGGACGAGGAGGGTGATGACGATGGCGATGATGGCGTCGCTGAAGGCGACGGCGCGGGCGGGGTCCGACCGCGTGGCCTTCGATCTCTGCTTTCTCATGTGGGCCTCGTGATCTCCGGGATGGCCGAGACCCATCGACGGGCCGTGGCCCGTCGATGGGTTCGCCGGTGGTTCAGCTGAACTGTGGGTGCTTGGCGAATTCCTCGACGATTCGTGCGCAGAATGCATCGAGGTCATCGGGTGATCGGCTGGTGGTGAGGGTGCCGTCGGTCACGACCTGCTCGTCGACCACCTCAGCTCCAGCGTTGCGGAGGTCAGTGCGGACACTCGGCCAAGAGGTCAGCCGGCGGCCGCGCACCCGATCTGCCTCGGCCAGAGTCCATGGGCCATGACAGATCGCGGCGACGGGTTTGCCCGAGTCCACGAAGTCGCGGACGAAGGCGACGGCGGTGGGGTCCATCCGGAGCTTGTCCGGGTTGACCGTCCCGCCGGGCAGCAGCAGCGCGTCGAACTCGCCGGGTGTCGCGTCTCCGACCCGACGGTCCACGGGGAAGGTCCCGGCATCCTCCAGGTCGTTGTTGCGTGCGGCGATCTGCCCGTCATTCATGGACAGGAGCGTGGTGTCCGCGCCTTCTCGATCGAGGGCCTCCCGAGGCTGCTCGAGCTCCACCCGCTCCACCCCGTCGGCGGCCAGGATGGCGACTCGGCGCCCGTTCAGTGCGCCGGCCATCACGAACCCGCCATCGCAAGATCGGGGTGCAGGACCACTTTCGTCCAACCGTCGTCACGGTTGTCGAAGTGCTCGTACGCGTGCGGTGCTTCATCCAGCGAGAGTTCGTGGCTCACGATCCAGGACGGTTCGGCCTTGCCGCCTGCGATGAGGTCGCGCAGCTGCCGGTTATACCGCTTCACCGGGCACTGCCCGCTGCCCATCTTCTGCCCGCGGAACCAGAATTCGCCGAAGTCGAAGGCGACCTGGCCGCGCTTGGCCAGTTCGTCCGCGCCACCGGGATCCTGCGGGATGAACACCCCGACCACACCGATCTCACCGGTGAAGCGCACCGACTTGACCAGCCGGTTCAATGTCAGGTTCGGCTGTTCCTCACCGGAGGGGTCGTGAGCCTGGTACCCCACGCACTCGCATCCGTTGTCCGCACCGAGCCCCATCGTCATCTCGTTCACCGCTTCGACCGGATCGACAGCGGAGTCGTCGATCGGAATGGCGCCGATCTCCTCCGCCTTCCTCAGCCGGTCGGGATGCCGGTCCACGACCATGACCTTGCCCGCGCCTTTGATGATGGCGGAATATGCGGCCATGAGACCCACGGGGCCTGCGCCATAGATGACGGTCTGATCGCCCGGCTTCACGTGAGCCAGTTCGGTGGCGTGGTATCCGGTCGGGAAGATGTCGGCGAGCATCACGTAGTCGGTCTGCTTCTCCTCCGCATCCGCCCCCAACCGGAGGCAGTTGAAGTCGCCCCACGGCACGCGCAGCAGCTCTGCCTGGCCGCCGGCCCACGGGCCCATGTCGGCGAAGCCGTAGGCGGCGCCCGCCCACTCCTGCTTGGGCTGTGCGGTCAGGCAGTAGTTGGTGTAGCCGCGTTCGCAGTTCTTGCAGTGGCCGCAGGCGACGTTGAAGGGAAGTACGACGTAGTCGCCCACCTTTACTTTGTCGACTCCGTCGCCGATTTCGATGACCTGCCCCATATTCTCGTGGCCGAACCAGCGGCCGGTCTCGAAGTCGGTTCTGCCCTCGTACATATGCAGGTCCGACCCGCAGATGTTCGTCGTCGTGATCCGAACAAGGACGTCGGTCGGTCGCTCGATTCGCGCGTCCGGTACGTCCTTGACGCTGACCGTACGCGGACCGTCGTAAACGACAGCTCTCATTTCCTTACCTCTCGTCGGTGGTGATCGATGTACGGATGCCGACGGCCGAGGCGGCCGGCATCCGTGATGGTGAGCTGCGGCCAGGCTGCCCTCCTCTCTGTGGGATGCGTGACAAGGTCCGTCTGGCGCCTCTAGGGCTGGAAGACGGCTCGCACGCAGCCGTCCTCCTTCTCCTTGAACATCTCGTAGCCGTGGGGTCCGTCTTCCAATGGCATGACGTGGGTCGCGAGGTGCTCGGTGACGAGTTCGTCACGGGCCATGCGCTCGAGCAGCATCGGGATGTAGCGGTGTCCGTGCTGCTGTGCGGAGCGGAGCGTGAGGCCTTTGTTCATGAACGGGCCGAGCGGGAACTTGTCGACGAATCCGCCGAAGACGCCGAGCACGAAGACGCTGCCGCCCTTCCGTGCGGCGAAGATCGCCTCACGCACGGCGGTGGGCCGGTCGGTCTGCAGGCGCAGCTGCTGCTTGACCTGGTCGTAGGCGTAGTCGATCCGGTCGGAGTGCGCCTCCATCCCGACGGCCTCGATGCAGACGTCCGGCCCGCGGCCTCCGGTGATCTCGCGCAGCTCGGCGAGCACCTCGCTCGTCTCGTAGTTCATCGTCTCCGCGCCGATCACGCTCTCCACCTGGGCGAGGCGCTCCTGGAAGCGGTCGATGACGATCACGCGCTCCGCGCCGAGCAGGATGGCGCCGCGTGCAGCCATCTGGCCGACGCCGCCGGCGCCCCAGACGGCGACCGTGTCGCCGGGTTTGACCCCGCCGAGGTCCGCGCCCATCCACCCGGTCGGGGCGGCGTCGGAGGCGAACAGCGCCCGCTCGTTGCTGACAGCGTCGGGCACCGGGAAGGCGCCTTGGTCGGCGTACGGCACCCGGATGTACTCGGCGTGACTGCCGGCCCATCCTCCGAGGGCGTGCGAGTAGCCGTAGCAGCCGCCGGGCGCCTGACCCCAGAGGGCCTCCGGGATACCGGCGTTGGGGTTGCCGTTGTCGCACAGCGAGTACAGCTCGTTGCGGCAGTACCAGCACTTGCCGCAGCTGATGAACGAGCACACCACCACCCGGTCGCCGACCCGATGCTTCGTGACATCCGATCCGGTCTCGACGACCTCGCCGATGAACTCGTGCCCGAGCACGTCACCGGCGCGCATCGTGGGCACGTACCCGCCCAGAAGATGCAGGTCCGACCCGCACGAGGTGGTGAGGATGACCCGGACGATGATGTCCTGAGCGTTCAGGATCTCCGGGTCATCGACGTTTTCGACCGCAAGCTTGTTCACCCCGGTCCAGCACAGAGCCTTCACAGCACACCCTCGCCCTTCGCGTCGTCCTCGGCCTTGTCGACGGCGCCGCCGAGCAGCGTGGTCGGGCGGTGGCCGTGCGGTCGAGGCGTCGCCCGCAGGATCTCGCCGGTCTCTATCAGCTGCTTCGTATCGCGCAAGGCCGTTCGCAACGCCTGATCCGGATTTTCGTCGCCGAGGACAGCCTTGGCGTCCGCACCGTCGCGAAGGCGGGCATGCACCTCGAATCCCTTATCGGGAGGTGCGGAGTCCAGGCGGATCTCCAGCACGTCCGCGAGCCGTTGCAACGGCTCGGGATAGCCGTTCTCACTGAAGGCTGCGGCGTCCCCCAGGATCGTGACCGCCTTCCAGCCCTCTGGATGCCGGCCATCCCCGTCCGTATCGTGCTTGTCGCGGACCAGCGCTCTGGTCACCAGCCCTACGGCCACGCTGGCCGCCCCGACGGCGACCGCTGTTTTCACGCCCATCTCTCCTCCTTCAGGTAAGAGGGCGACGTGCTCCCAAAGACGCCCTCGGGATTGAATGAGGACATCGTCGACCCGCCTCACACCTGTATGGAGGGTCTTCACATAACGCAACGACCGGAGGACAATGGAGATCGCGATCCGAGGTGAACTGGCCTCAGACGGTCGAATGGGAGCGGCGCCCTCAGAGGCTCCCCAGAGCGGATCGACGTGCGGCTCGTGTCCTGACGTACATGACGCGTGGCCCATGTAGTCGTGCACCTCGACGCATCGCTCGTTTGACAGGGCCGCCGGTGTTGCGCGCAGGCAGCCGCACTGGGAAAATCGGCAGGTGGTGAACGCGCAGCAGCCCCCGGCGATCGAGAACGTGCAGCTCGGAGACCTCGATCTCGATCTCATCGCCGGCCTCGACCGCGAACCGCAGCGGTGCGAGTGCGATCACGGTGACGAGCTGGAATACGCGGCCTGCGGTCGCAAGGCGAAGTGGCGGGTCACGATCGACTGCGTGTGCGGCGAGAACCACCCGCGCACGGTCGAGATCCTCTGCTCGCGCTGCCTGCGCACGCTGCGCGAGGATCAGGGCGACGACACCATCACCGTGCGCCGGCTCTGACCTGCTCACCGATATGGCGCGTCTGGCATCCATAAGCGCCGCCGCTCCGAACAAGCCGTGACCACACCGTCATCGGTGCGAAGGAGCAGATCATGGCACAGCGCAGCAAGGGCCGACGTTTCATCTTCTGGGCTGCCCTCGCGGGCGTGATCGGCGGCGGGGTGTTCCTCGCGGTCGCGGAGCTCTTCGCGCTCATCCTCGCGCGTGCAGCCAGCCCGATCCTCGCCGTCGGCGGGTTCGTGATCGACATCGTGCCACAGCCTTTCAAGGAGTTCGCGATCGCGACCTTCGGGGAGTACGACAAGATCGCGCTCCTTGCAGGCCTCGGCCTCGCCGTGGTCATCGCCTCGGCGATCGCCGGCATCCTGCAGCTCGTGCGTCCGCCGCTGGGTGTCGCGGCCCTCGTGCTCGCGGGCATCCTCTCGACTGCGGCCATCGTGACCAGGGCCGGCATGACGCCCCTCGGCTTCCTTCCCCCGGTTCTCGGAACCATCGCAGGGTCGGTCATCCTCGTGCTGCTCAGCCGCCGCCTCCGTGCCTGGAGGGCGTCGGCCGTTCCCGCCGCGGTGATGAAGTCCGAGACAGGAAGGACTGCCGACGTCGATGAGAAGGCCGCCGACAACATCGCGGATGACGGCGACATCGCCCTCGGCACCGTGCGGCCCAAGACGTCGAAGCAGCTCGGTCGACGCCAGTTCTTCGTGCTCTCGGCGATCGCCGGAGCATCCGCCCTCATCGTCGGCATGGCCTCGCGCACCGTGAGCATGGCGGTCGGATCGGTCGAGGCCATCCGCGACTCGATCAAGCTGCCGTCGCCGAAGTCGACCGTGAAGGTGCCCGAGGGCGCCGAGCTCGACGTCAAGGGACTCAGCTCGCTCTTCACGCCGAACAAGGACTTCTATCGCGTCGATACCGCGCTGACGGTGCCGGCGATCGACATCGCGACCTGGCGCCTGGTCATCGACGGCATGGTCGACGAGCGGGTCGAGCTGAGCTTCCAGGACATCCTCGACATGGGTCTCGACGAGTACGCGATCACGTTGACCTGCGTCTCGAACGAGGTCGGAGGCAACCTCGTCGGCAACGCGAAGTGGCTCGGAGTGCCGCTGCGCGACGTGCTCAAGAAGGCCGGCGTCAAGTCGGGCGCCGACATGGTGCTCTCGCGCAGCGTCGACGGATACACCGCCAGCACGCCGCTCTCGGCACTGACCGATGACGGTCTCGACGCGATTCTCGCGGTGGCGATGAACGGCGAGCCGCTGCCGGCCGAGCACGGCTTCCCCGTGCGCATGGTCGTTCCCGGTCTCTACGGATACGTGTCGGCGACCAAGTGGCTGACCGAGCTCAAGGTGACGACGTTCGAGAAGGACGAGGCCTACTGGACGCCGCGCGGCTACAGCGCCGAAGCTCCGATCAAGTTCGCCTCGCGCGTCGACACGCCCAAGGTGGGCGCGGCCGTCAAGGCCGGTCGTGTGCCGATCGCGGGTGTCGCCTGGGCTCAGACCGTCGGCATCGAGCGCGTCGAGGTCAAGATCGACGAGGGAGAGTGGACTGCGGCCACGCTGTCGGCGCCGATCAACGAGAACACCTGGGTGCAGTGGTTCATGGAGTGGGATGCCACCCCCGGTACCCACTACGTCGCGGTCCGTGCGATCAACAAGAACGGCGACCTGCAGATCGAGGAGCGCGCGCCGATCGCTCCCGACGGATCGTCGGGATGGCAGCGTTCGCTGATCCGCGTCAACTGACTCCCACCCTGGGGGGCGTCGCCCCCTAGGGTGGAGCCATGACGTCGCCCTCCGCGTATGTGATCACCGTGTCCGACCGATCCGCCTCCGGCGAGCGAGAGGACACCGGCGGTCCACTCGCGGTGGGGCTGCTGCGAGACGCGGGATGGGACTGTGCGGATGCCGTGGTCGTGCCCGACGGTGCAGCCTCGGTGGCCGACGCGCTGCGCCGGGCCGTCGACTCCGGTGCACAATTGATCCTCACGACCGGTGGAACGGGTGTGGCCCCGCGCGACGAGACTCCTGAGGGCACGCGACCGATCATCACGCGAGAGCTTCCGGGTCTGGCCGAAGAGCTGCGCCGCAGCGGGCTCGCAGACACCCCCAAGGCCGTGCTGTCGCGTGGCCTCGCGGGGATCGTCGACCCCGCAGGCGCGCTCGTCGTGAATCTGCCGGGGTCGATGAATGCGGTGGCGTCCGGCGTGCCGGTCGTGCTCACCGTCGCCAGGCACATCGTCGACCAGCTCGCGGGCGGCGACCACTCGTGAACGAGGTGCGGATCGCCGCGATCTCGGAGCAGACGCTCGACGTCGATGCTCATCTCGCCGCGGTCGAGGATCCGGCTCTCGGGGGAGTGACCGCCTTCATCGGGCGGGTACGCGACAACGATCCCGACGCCGCGACTCCCGTCGTGGGCCTCGAGTACAGCTCGCATCCGGATGCGGAATCGACTCTGCGCCGCATCGCTGAGCAGGCGGCAGCGGATGCCGTCGGCGACGCCAGAATCGCGGTGGCGGTCTCGCACCGCATCGGTCGCCTCGAGGTGGGCGATGCGGCGGTCGTCATCGCCGTCGCCGCCGAGCACCGCGGAGAGGCCTTCGACGTGTGCCGCGCGGTGATCGAGGACATCAAGAAGGCGCTGCCGGTGTGGAAGCGTCAGCTCGAGTCAGACGGATCGACCTCGTGGAAGGGCATCGGGGGCTGAGGCGGACTTCCGCGTCGCCCATCCGGTGCTGTTCCGCGCGTTCGCGCTCTCCTTCGCCTTCGCATTCGCGTTCGCGTTCGCGCTCGCGCTCTCCTTCGCGCTCGCCTCGCTCGGTGAAATGCGCTTGGCTCGGCCGAATCTCGGCATCGCGTCCGCGCGAAGCGGATTTCTCCGCGCGAAGCGCACTTCAACCGCGGGCACGGCAGCCGCGAAGCGTACTTCTCCCGTGGGCTCAGTCGACGCGAAGCGCCCTTCTCCTCCGGACTCAACTCCGCGCGAAGCGCGCTTCTCGGCCGGGCTCAGCCGCCGGCGAAGGGCGGCAGCACGTCGATCAACTGCGCGTCGTCGAGCGACACGTCGTCATCGCGGCGTACGCCGTCGACCATCACCGCGCACTTCGGCAGGATGTCGGCGAGGACAGGATGCTCCGCCACGACCGCCGCCCGCAGCGCGGCCAACGACGTCTCCGCGCGGTCTTCGGCATCGACGCCGGCCGCATCGGCCGCCGCCGCGAAGTAGCGCACCCGGGTCATCGGGATTCTCCGGTCGGCGAGTCGCCCGCCATGCTCTCGCCGGGTCGCACCCAGTCGCCCGAGCGCCCACCCGACTTCGCGACGATGCGCACGTCTTCGATCACGACCGAGCGGTCGAGTCCCTTGATCATGTCGACGATCGCCAGCGCGCTGACCGAGACCGCGGTGAGCGCCTCCATCTCGACGCCGGTGCGGTCGGCGGTGCCGACGGTCGCCTCGACGTACACGCCCTCATCGACGATGTCGAGCTCGACGCTCGCCCGGTGCACGCCGATCACATGAGCGAGCGGCAGCAGCGCGGGAGTCGACTTCGCCGCCTGGATGCCGGCGATCCGCGCCACCGCGAGCACATCGCCCTTGGGTGCCGTGCCGTCTCGCAGAGCAGCGATGACCTCGGGACTGCAGCGCACGAACCCGCGCGCGGTGGCGCTGCGTACGGTCGGCTGCTTGGCGGTCACGTCGACCATGTGCGCGTGGCCGGCCGAATCGAGGTGCGTGAAGCTCATTCGACCAGCATGACATCGATCGTGTCGCCCACGGCGACGGCCTCGACCTCTGCGGGGACGATCGCGAAGGCGTGCGCACGGGCCAGTCCTCCGGCGAGGTGCGAGCCGGAGCCGCCGGCGGTCGCCGGTCGCACGGTGCGCAGGGCCAGGTCGACGACGGCGGGCAGGTATTGGCGGCGTCCGGGCGGGGGTGTCCACGCGGCATCCGCGGTGAACGATGCTCGGGGGCGGTGGATCTCGGTGCGACCCTGCAAGGCGAGCAGCGCGGGCCGCACGAACACCTCGAACGACACGGCCACGCTCACCGGGTTGCCCGGGAGACCGAAGACCAGCGTGCGAGTCGCATCGCGGCCGCCGAGCACACCGAAGGCCTGGGGCTTGCCGGGCTGCATCGCGACCTTCGTGAACTCGACCTCGCCCTTGCCGTCGAAGGCGCCACGAACCGGTTCGTAGGCTCCGGCGCTCACGCCACCCGTGAACACGATGACGTCGGCTCCGAGATCCACCGCCTCGGCGGCGACCGCGGCCACGGCAGCGGGGTCATCAGCGACTCGCGCCACGAGCACCACCTCGGCGTCGGCCTCGGAGACAAGGATCTCGAGCAGCGGCCCGTTCGAATCGGGGATGCGGCCGCGGGCAGGTTCGTCGCCGGGCGACAGCAGCTCGCTGCCGGTCGAGACGACGGCCACCCGGGGCGCACGGGTGACGCTCACGTGCTCGACGCCCGCGGCGACGGCCGCAGCCGCCTGGAAGGCGCCGAACCGCTCGCCGGCGGCCACCACCTCATCGCCCTCACGCAGGTCGGTGCCGCGTCGACGCACGAAGGCGCCGGACTTGGCGGGCGCCCTCAGCACCCGCACCTCTCCCAGCGAGTCGGCGAGCCCTCCGGCGGTGTCCTCGAACGGGACGATCACGTCTGCTGCGGTCGGGGTCGGCGAACCGGTCATGATCCGCGCCGCCTCGCCTGCCTGCAGGGGTGGGTCGTCGGACACCCCGGCCGGTAGATCGGCGACGACGCGCAGCACGACGGGAGTGTCGGCGGATGCCGCGGCGACATCGGCGGCGCGCACCGCGAAGCCGTCCATCGCGGAGTTGTCGAACAGCGGGATGTCGTGCGCCGCCGTGACCGGCTCTGCGAGGGTGCGTCCGGCGGCCGACCGCACGGCCTGCCGCTCGACGGGCAGCGGGACCACTGCGGCGAGCACGCGAGCGAGCTGCTCCTCGACGGTGCGAGGCCGGTTCGGGCTGCTGCTCGGGCCGCCGACGTTCGCGTTCCCTGTCATCGTGCCGTCGTTCATGCGGCCACCGCCGAACGGATCGCGACCTCGTACTGACGGGCGGCGAGCGAGTCGATCATGGCGAGTCGGCCGAGCAGCGGCTCTCCGGCGCCAGTCACGAGCTTGACGACCTCTGCGGACAGCATCCCTCCGACCTGCACGCAGAGCGCTCCGAGCACTCCGACCTGCGCACAGCTCGGAGGCTCGCCCTCGGTGCCGATCGGGAAGAGGTCGGCCAGCACGACCGGCGGATGCTCCGGAGGGTTCGACCAGAACACGGTCGCCTGGGCGTGCCACTCCTGCACCGCGCCCCAGACCAGGGGAACGCCGAGCGCCTCGGTCGCCGCCGCCACATCGCGGCGGGTGTCGAACGAGTCGCTCGTGTCGACCACGACGTGCGCACCGGCGAGAAGCTCTCGTGCGTTGGCGGAATCGAGACGCACCGACGACGCGGTGACGACGGTCGCGGGTGCGAGCGCGGTGATCGCGCGCGCTGCGGATGCGGTCTTCGCGGTGCCGATGTCCTCCACGCGGTGGGCGAGCTGGCGCTGCAGATTGGTCAGCTCCACGACGTCGTCGTCGATCACCGTGATGGTGCCGACGCCCGCCGCGGCGAGGGCGAGGAGCACGGGCGAGCCGAGTCCACCGGCGCCGACCACGGCGACGTGGGCACCCGAGAGGCGGCGCTGCCCCTCTTCGCCGATGCCCGATAGCACGGCGTGCCTGGCCGTGCGTACGAGCTCGGTCGGATCGAGGGCGGGCACGGGGTCGACGAGCGGCTGCATGGGTTCAGGCTATGCCCGAGCGGTGCGGTTCTGGCTGTGCCGTCGGAGCCGCAGACCGGAGGCGGGGTGGTAGTTCGGTGGCGCATGCAGACAGCGCGTGAAGAAATCCGCATCCACGGTTCTTTATGGCCTGTCGTTCCGCTCATGCGGTAGGTTGCACCCATGCAGAGTTTTCGAATCTCCCGCGCGGCCCAGCTGCTCGGCGTGAGCGACGACACGGTCCGGCGATGGGTCGAGCAGGGACTGCTGCCGACGACCGACGCCGTGCCGACTGAGATTCCCGGAGACGCACTGGCCGCACGCGCAGTCGAGCTGGCCGACGAGGCGCGGCAATCTGATCAGATTCTCTCCAGCGCTCGCAACCGCTTTGTGGGCATCGTGACGCGCGTGCAGATCGACGGCCTGATGGCGCAGATCGATCTGCAGTCGGGTCCGCACCGCGTCGTCTCGCTCATGTCGGCCGAAGCGGCTCGCGACCTCGCGCTCGAGGTCGGCTCTCTCGCCACCGCCTCCGTCAAGGCGACCCAGGTCGTCGTCGAAGTGCCGAAGGGCTGACATGAACCGCGCGATCCGCCGCTCCACTGCCGCCGCTGCCGCCGTCGTTGCGAGCCTCGCCCTCGGCCTCTCGGCGTGCGCGACGCCGGCCGGATCGACCGCATCCGATTCGTCGACACCCGCGGACGACGGAGTGAGCGGAGAGGTGATCGTCTACGCCGCCGCGTCGCTCTCCGCAGCCTTCGACGAGATCGGCGCCGCGTTCGAGGCCGCGAATCCGGGTGTCGAGTTCAGCCCGGTGTACGACGGATCGTCGACCCTCGTCACGCAGCTCGCCGAGGGCGCTCCCGCCGACGTGTTCGCCTCGGCGGACGAGGCGAACATGGACAAGCTCGAGGATGCCGCGGTCGACCCCGAACTGTTCGCCTCCAACACGCTCGTGATCGCGGTGCCCGCGGGAAATCCGGAGAAGGTCGAGGACCTCGCCGATCTGGCCGCCGTCACCACGGTGCTCTGCGCCGCGGAGGTGCCGTGTGGCGCGGCATCCGCGAAGCTGCTCGCTGCGGCCGATGTCACGGTCGAGGCGTCGAGCCTCGAACAGAACGTGACGGCGGTGCTCACGAAGGTCGCGGCCGCCGAGGCCGACGCGGGCCTCGTCTATGCGACCGATGTCATCGGCCGCGACGATGTCGAGGCGATCGCTGCGGAGGGCGCAGACGACGTCGTGAACCACTACCCGATCGCCGAACTGGCTGAGTCGCGGAACCCGGAGGCGGCCGATGCCTTCGTCGCTTTCGTGCTGTCGGACGCGGGTCAGAAGATCCTCGCCGACTTCGGCTTCGGAGCACCGTGACAGCGGCGGGGGCTCGCGGATACGAGCCTCGTGCCCTGGCCGTTCCGGCATTCGTCGGCCTGGCGTTCCTCATCCTCCCGCTCGCGGCGCTCGTGGCCCGCGTGGAGTGGTCGACCTTCATCGCCGATGTGACCTCGGATGCTGCGCGCTCCGCGCTGCTGCTCTCGCTGGGCACCGGGCTCATCGCGACCCTGCTGTGCATCATCATCGGCGTGCCGCTGGCGCTCACCATCGCCCGTTCCGGTCCCCGCCTCGCGGCGATGCTGAGGGCCGTAGTGACGGTGCCGCTGGTGCTTCCGCCGATGGTCGGCGGGGTCGCTCTGCTCTACCTCTTCGGGCGCGCCGGATGGTTCGGCGGGCTGGGGCTCTCGTTCAGCACTGCGGCGGTCGTGCTCGCCCAGACGTTCGTGGCGCTGCCGTTTCTCGTGCTCGCCGTCGAAGGGGCTGTGCGCACTTCCGGAGTCGAGTACGAGCGCACGGCTGCGGCGCTCGGAGCAGGGCGGTGGACCATCCTGCGCCGGATCACCCTGCCGCTGGCCGCACCGGGCATCGTCGCGGGAGTGGTGCTCTGCTTCGCGAGGGCCATCGGCGAGTTCGGTGCGACCGCTCTCTTCGCGGGCAACAGGCCGGGTGTCACGCAGACCATGCCGCTGGCCATCTACACCGCCTTCAATGGTGCCGGTGTCTCGCAGGGCGCGGCGGTCGCGCTCGCCCTGCTGCTGCTCGCCGCAGCGATCGCGGTGCTTCTGCTGGTGCGCGGCTGGCGTCCGGGAGCTGCGCGATGAGCGCGGCTGAGACCCAGAACCCCGTCGAGGGCTTGCGCGCGCGGATCGTCGTGAAGCGCGAGCACTTCTCTGTCGAGGTCTCGTTGCGGGTGTCGGCGGGCGCGACCGTGGCGGTCATGGGGCCGAGTGGCGCCGGAAAGTCGACGATGCTGCAGGCGCTCGCGGGTCTCGAGCCGCTCGCCGATGGTGAGATCGCGGTCGAGGGGCGGGTCGTCGATCGCGTCGGTTCGCCGCGCGTGCGCACCGAGCCGATGCACCGCGGCATCGTGCTGCTCGGACAGAAGCCGCGACTGTTCCCGCACCTGTCGGCTCGCGAGAACGTGGCGTTCGGGCCCCGGGCCGCGGGTGTGGAGGTTCGGGCCGCGCGTTCGGACGCAGACGACTGGCTCGCCCGCGTCGGACTTCCCGGTGCCGGAGCGCGGATGCCGCACGAGCTCTCCGGCGGCGAACAGCAGCGGGTCGCCGTCGCTCGCGCACTCGCCGCCTCGCCGCGGGTGGTGCTGCTCGACGAGCCGCTGGTCGCACTCGACCCTGAGACGGCGGGCGACATCAGGCGGATGCTGCGCGACCAGCTCTCGTCCACCACCACGGTCGCCGTCACCCACGACGCCGCGGACGCGGTGGCCCTCGCCGATCGACTCGTCATCATCGAGTCGGGGCGGGTGACCCAGGAGGGCCCGGTGCGCGAGGTGCTCGCCGCCCCGGCATCCGGCTTCGTCGCCTCGATCGCCGGGGTCAATCGCGTGGTCGGGGTCGCGGAAGGCGGAGGGTGGCGCGGCGGCGAGGTGCGGCTGACGAGTGCTGATGCTGCGTCGCGTGCGCTCGCCGCGGTGGAGGGCGCTGGCCTTGCGGCGGTGTTCCGACCGTCGGACGTGCGGGCGGGGTCCGGCGCGGACAGCCCGAACTCCTGGGACGCGGTGGTGACGCGCGTCGAGCCCACGCTGTCGGGGGTGCGGGTGCACACCGATCTCGGCGCCGTCGATCTGCCCCTGGATGTTTCCGTGGACGTCGAGCCAGGCGCTCACCTTCGGCTCTCGGTCGACCCCGCATCGGTCCGCCTCATCGACGCCGGGTGAGCTCGCGGTCACGACGGCCAGTTGACGACGAGGGCATGGTTCGCCCTGTCCTGACGTGCGCGCGGCGGGTGATCTTCGGCATCCACCTGGCAATATGCCGGTGCGGGGCCGGGGGTGACCCCGACGAAGGGCCAGCGGGATAGTCTCAGAACATGTCGGGGAGCGGGGGAGAGCGATGACGGCCGTACCGGTCGTGATCGGCAGACGTGCGCCGAGCGCCGTCCCACTCGTCGACAGCGCTCGCGGAGGATCCGAGCCCGCCGGTCTCGCCGACTCGCAGGGCCTCGTAGACACGCAGGGCCTCGTCGACACGCATGGGCGCGTCCACCGGGATCTGCGCATCTCGCTCACCGACCGCTGCTCGTTGCGCTGCACCTACTGCATGCCCGAGCAGGGCAACGAGTGGCTCGCGCGCACCAGCATCCTGTCGACCGACGAGATCGTCGAGGTCGCCCAGGTCGCGGCCTCGCTCGGCATCCGCACGTTCCGTCTCACCGGCGGTGAGCCGCTGCTGCGCGCCGACATCATCGATGTCGTACGTCGCGTCTCGAAGATCGAGGGTGAGGACGGCCCTGTCGAGGTCGCGATGACGACGAACGGCATCACGCTCGCGAAGAAGCTCCCCGACCTGATCGATGCCGGACTCACGCGTCTGAACATCAGCATCGATACGGTCGATCGTCAGCGCTTCGCCGATCTGACCCGGCGCGATCGCATCGACGACGTGTTCGAGGGCATCGCGGCAGCGGCGGCATCCGACCTCCGCCCTCTCAAGCTCAACACCGTGGCGATGCGGGGTGTGAACGACGACGAACTGCCCGAGCTGGTCGCCTTCGCGATGGAGGTCGGCGCGCAGCTGAGGTTCATCGAGCAGATGCCGCTCGACGCCGGGCACACGTGGGATCGCGCGTCGATGGTGACCCGCGAGGAGATCCTCGAGAAGCTGAGCGCGCGGTGGAGTCTCGAGCCGGTTCCCGGTCGTGGGGGAGCGCCGGCCGAGAAGTGGCGGATCGACGGCGGTCCGCATGAGGTCGGCGTGATCGCCTCGGTCACCGCGCCCTTCTGCGGGGCGTGCGACAGGCTGCGGCTGACGGCCGACGGACAGCTGCGCAACTGCCTGTTCTCGAACGCCGAGTACGACCTGATCGGCGTGCTGCGCGCCGACGGAGCATCCGCCTCGGATCAGCGTGCCGAGGGGATCGGCGCCATGCTGCGCTCGTGCGTGCACGGCAAGCTTCCCGGGCACGCGATCAACGATCCGTCCTTCCTGCAGCCCGCCCGCGGCATGAACGCCATCGGGGGCTGAGGCGCCCCTCGCCGTCGGTTCGCGATTCAGCAGAGAACGCCCGTTCCGGGTGGCCTGCGCCCTCGTGTGACCCGATCGGCATCGTTCATGCTGAATTAGGAACGGTGACCCGCTCCATAACTCCGGAGAAGGCGACGGTTTCGCGAGGCGAGGCCGGATTCCGGGGTCCGATGCTCCGCATCTCCGGAGTTGTGGAGAGAGGCCTCCGGGCGCCCATCGGCCTGGCTGCCCGCCGAGCGGCCTGGGCTGAAGCCGCTCCGACTGCTCAGGCGCCCCAGCAGTCCGTGCGCGATTCATCAGAGAACGCTCGTTCCGGGTGGTGTCCGGCGCCCCCGCAGCCCGATCGGCGACGTTCGTGCTGAATTGCGCACGCCATTCAGCTCCATAACTCCGGAAGCGGCGCAGGTTCAGCGCACCCGGAGCCGGATTCCGGGCAGTCGGCGCCGCATCTCCGGAGTTATGGAGCTGTAGCAGCGAACAAGAGCCCGCCGGCGGCGGGTCAGTCCAGGAACTCGCGCGCGGCCGACGCCAGGGCGGTGACGCCCACCTCGATCGTCGGGTGGATCTCGGGCGAGAAGTACGGCGAGTGGTTCGTCGGGATGTCCTTGTCGAGAGTGCCGGCGGCGGCGGACTCGGCGAACTTCACGGGGTCGACGCCGCCCCAGAACCAGAAGACGAGCGGCGCTCCGGTGTCGCGGGCGAACCACGAGACGTCCTCACTGCCCGTGAACATGCCGGGGTCGATGACGGATGCCTCGCCGAGAGCCCGCTGCAGAGCCGAGGTCACCCGCGCGGTGGCGTCGGCGTCGTTGATGGTGGGCGGCAGGGTGTGGTCGGTGCGGATCTCGGGTTCGCGCTCGGCACCGGATGCGGCGGCCTCGGCGCGCACGATGCGCTCGACGCTGGCGAGCACCTTGTCGCGCATCGTGTCATTCGGGTATCGCAGGCTGAGCTCGAGCTTCGCCTCGGCCGGGATGATGTTGTTCTTGAGCCCGGCATGGATCGACCCGACCGTCACGACGGCGACATCGCGCGGGTCGACCTCGCGCGAGGCGATGGTCTGCAGGCGCATGACCGTCGCGGCGGCCATGACCACCGGATCGATCGTCGAATGAGGGCGCGACCCGTGGCCGCCGCGTCCGTGCAGGATCACGGTAAGGCCGTCGGACGCCGCCATCTGCGTGCCGGGGCGGACGCCGATCGTTCCGGCGGGCAGCGGCGTCACATGCTGGCCGAGCACGATGTCGGGGTGCGGCACGAGGTCACGCAGCCCGGCGTCGAGCATCGCCCTCGATCCCGCGCCGTACTCCTCCGCGGGCTGGATGAGCACGACCAGGGTGCCCGACCAATCGGCGCGCTCGGAGACCAGCCGCTCCACCGCGCCGATCATCGCGGTGACGTGCATGTCATGACCGCAGGCGTGCATCACGGGCACGGTGGTGCCGGAGGGGTCGATGCCGGTGGCGGTGCTCGCGTAGGCCCGGCCGGTCAGCTCCTCGACGGGCAGCGCGTCCATGTCGGCACGCGCCCACACGACCGGCCCGTCGCCGTTGCGCAGAATGCCGACGACACCCGTGATGCCGATTCCCTCGTGCACCTCGAGTCCGAGGTCGCGCAGGTGCGAGGCGGCGATGCCCGCGGTGCGCGTCTCCTGGAACGAGAGCTCCGGATGCTGGTGAAGGTCGATGTAGAGCGCTTCGAGGTCGATCGTCATGGCCCGAGCCTAGTCGCGCGAGACCCTCATGGCCTGTGGACGTAGGACTCCAGGGGCGGCCCCGGATGCAGGACGCCGTTCACGATGCTGCGGATCGCGAACTCGCTCGCCTGGCCCAGATCGACCACATCGCGGTGCAGCAGCCACTGCAGCTGAAGACCGTCCATGACGGCGAGGATGCCGGCGGCGGCCGTGGCGATCGTGTCGGGCTCGGTCACGCCCTCCTGTGCGCACAGCTCGTGGAAGGCGTCGGTCACCTCGCGGCGGAGCGTCGTGTACCGGTCTTCGAAATACTCGCGTCCTGGATGGTTGTCGGTCACCGACTCCGATGACAGCACGGTGTACGCCTGCACGATGCCGGGTCGGCGCTCGTTGGCGATCGCGGTGCGCACGAGGTGCAGGAAGAGCTCCGGACCACCCGGGATGTGCTTCTCGGCCAGTTCCGCGACATCGGCTTGGTCGCGGTAGGCGAGCACCTCGAGCAGCAGCTTCTGCTTCGACCCGAAGTGATGCAGCACGCCCGCGTGGGTGATGCCGACCTGCTCTGCGACATCGGCGAGGGTGCCGTTCGTCGAGCCCTTGTTCCCGAAGATCTCGACGGCGGCTTTGAGGATCTGCTCGCGCTTGGCGCGGGTGGCAGGACGCACGGTGGCCCCCGCGGCGGCATCCTTCGTCATGGTCCCTGCTCTCGCGATCCGGATCGTACTTGCGAACTCAACTTACTACCGAGTAACCTCACATCAGCTTACTTTCTCGCCAGTAAGCATATCGCGCGGATGCCCCGGTGTCCGGCACACACAGCACAACGACCCGTGCCCAAGGAGAAGCAATGAAGCTCACAAAGTCCCTGATCGCTGTGGCGGCGATCTCTGCCCTCAGCGTGTCGGCTCTCGCCGGCTGCGCCTCGGACGGCGATTCGGGCGGCGCATCCGGCGACGCGCCCGCTCTGACGATCGCCAAGCCCGACGGCGCCATCACGGCCGAGTCCAACAACCCCTTCGTCGGCGATTCCGCCGCATCGAAGTACGGCTACGGCAAGGTCATCTTCGAGTCCCTCGCGCTGGTGAACCAGACCGGCGACCGCGGCGTCACGCCCTGGCTCGCCGAGAGCATCGAGTGGAACGACGACTACACGCAGCTCACGGTGGTGCCGCGCTCGGACATCACCTGGAGCGACGGCGAGCCCTTCACCGCCGAGGACATCGTGTTCACGTACGAGCTCGTCTCGACTCCGGCACTCGACACCGCCGGCCTGAAGTTCGAGGGGGCCGCGATCGAGGGCGACGCGGTCGTGCTGAGCTTCGGCGACTCGAAGTACGTCAACCAGGCCAGGGTGCTGCACGTGCCGATCGTGCCCCAGCACATCTGGGAGAACCTCTCCGACCCGGCGACCGACCCCATCAAGGGCGATGACCTCGTCGGCACCGGTCCCTACGCGATGTCGAACTGGTCGACCGAGTCGGTCACCCTCGAGGCCCGCGACGACTACTGGGGCGGAGACCTCGCCGTTCCCGAGCTGCACTACGTCTCGTACGGCGACAACACGGCGCTCACCACGGCGCTCGCGCAGGGTGAGGCCGACTGGGCGCAGGCGTTCATCCCGCAGGTGCAGGAGCAGTTCCTCGACGCCGACCCCGAGCACAACAAGTTCTGGGCGGCCCCGACCACCGGCTCGGCCACGCTGTTCATGAATCTGCAGGAGAAGCCGTTCGATGACGTCGCCTTCCGCCAGGCGCTCGCCTGGGTGATCGACCGCGACGCTTACGTCGACATCGCCCGCGAGGGTGCGAGCGAGGCCGTCTGGTCGGTGACGGGTCTGTCGTCGATCCTCGAGGACGAGATCCAGCCGCAGTTCCAGGGTCAGAACTACTCGGTGGATGCCGAGAAGGCGCGCGGACTGCTCGAGGATGCCGGGTACACGTGGAAGGACGACGCCCTCATCGACCCCGACGGCACTCCGGTGTCGTTCACGCTGTCCGTCCCCTCGGGCTGGAGCGACTGGAACACCGCCCAGGAGCTCATCGCCGAAGACGTGACAGAGGCCATCGGCGCCGAGGTGAAGATCGACATGCCCGACTGGGGCGGCTGGGCAGCACCCCGTGACGAGGGCACGTTCTCGGCCATCATCCACTGGCTCGAGGACAGCGGCACGGCCTACGGCCTGTACACGTCGACCATGGACCCGCGGTGGATCTCGCCCGAGGGCATCGCCGGATTCAACTTCGGCCGGTACGACGACCCTGCGGTCACGGAGGCGCTGAACACCTACGCCAACGCCTCGTCCGACGAGGAGCGCACGGCGGCGATCACGACGCTCGAGACGATGTTCGCCGAGCAGGTGCCGGCGATCCCGCTCGGAGCGCACCCGCTGCTGGGCGAGTTCAACACGCGCAACTACGTCGGATGGCCGTCTGAGCAGGACCCGTACGCGTCGGCGGATCCGACCCAGCAGAACGTCGTGCAGATCCTCACGAAGCTGAAGCCCGCCGAGTAAGCGCGTTTCGTCTCGCTTCGCTCGCTCAACGACCGGCTGGCCGCTTCGCTCGCTCAACGACCGGGGATCTCCCACCCCGGTCGTTGAACGAAGAGCGGAGGCCCGCTCCCCGGTCGTTGAGCGAGGAGCGGAGCACCGAGACGAAACGCCCCCCAACGAAGGACACCCCATGTCAGAACCCCTGCTCAGCGTGCGTGACTTCTCGGTCGTGTACGACGTCGATCCCCCGGTCGAGGCGGTCAAGAACGTGACGCTCGAGTTGCAGCGCGGCGAGATCCTCGGATTGGCCGGTGAGAGCGGCTGCGGCAAGACGACCCTCGCCTACGGGGTGCAGCGGCTGCTGCGGGCCCCCGCGGTGATCGCCGGTGGCAGCGTCACGTTCCACGACGCGTCGGGCATCGACGTCGACATCAACTCGCTCGACGTCGACGCCATGCAGCGGTTCCGCTGGGACAAGGTCTCGATGGTCTTCCAGGGGGCGATGAACGCCCTCAACCCGGTGGCCACCATCGGCTCGCAGCTGGAGGACGTGTTCGAGATCCACCGGCCCGACATGACGCGGCGCCAGCGGCGCAGCGAGGCCGAGGAGCTGCTGGAGATCGTCAAGGTCGGACGCCAGAGGGTCAGGTCGTTCCCTCACGAGCTCTCCGGCGGCATGCGCCAGCGCGTCATGATCGCCATGGCGCTCGCCCTCCGTCCGCAGCTCATGGTCATGGACGAGCCCACCACGGCCCTCGACGTGCTCGTGCAGCGGGAGATCCTCAAGCAGATCTCGCAGCTGCGTCACGAGTTCGGCTTCTCGGTCATCTTCATCACGCACGACCTGCCGCTGCTGCTCGAGATCAGCGACCGCATCGCGATCATGCGTGCGGGCGAGATCGTCGAGCTGGCCACGGCCGAGCAGATCTGGACCGATCCGCAGCACGAATACACGAGGACGCTGCTGTCGTCGTTCCCCCGTCTCACCGGCGAGAGAGGAGTGCTGACGCGATGACCACCCTCGAGTTCTCCGGCGTCACCAAGATCTACAACGTCCGAGGCGCCGGCCAGCTGAAGGCCCTCGACGACGTGAGCTTCGCCCTGCACTCCGGTCAGACGATCGGGCTCGTCGGCCAGTCGGGCAGCGGCAAGTCGACCATCGCGAAGATCCTCACCCAGCTCGAGACCCCGACCAGCGGGCGGGTGCTGCTCGACGGAAAGCCGATCCCGCGTCGCGGTCGAGGCCTCCGCGCCTACCGGCAGCAGCTGCGCATGGTGTTCCAGGATCCGTTCGCCTCGCTCAACCCGTACCACTCGATCCGCTACCACCTCGAGCGGCCGATCCGGCTCGACGACGTGGTGCCGAAGAAGGACACGGAGGCCGAGGTGCGTCGCCTGCTCGAGCGCGTGCGCCTCGACGCCGATGCCGTGATCGACCGCCGGCCGCACGAGCTCTCCGGCGGCCAGCGCCAGCGCGTCGCGATCGCCAGGGCACTGGCCTCGCGCCCGGCTCTGCTGGTCGCCGACGAGCCCGTGTCGATGCTCGACGTCTCGATCCGCCTCGGCGTGCTCAACCTGCTCTCCGATCTGCAGCGCGAAGAGGGCCTCGGCGTGCTCTACATCACGCACGACCTGGCCACCGCGCGTCACTTCAGCGACCAGATCATGGTGCTGAACCAGGGTCGCGTCGTCGAGTACGGCGACGCCGACGAGGTCATCCTCAATCCCCAGGACCCGTACACCCGCGAGCTGCGCGCGGCGTCGCCCGACCCGGACAAGCATTTCGCGGCATCCGGCCCGCACGGAGGTGCACTGTGACCACCGCATTCCCCGAGCTCGGCCAGACAGGCGACGAGCGCCACGACGCCCTCGAGGTCGGCACGACGGCCACCGCCGCCCAGAAGGGCCGCACCATCGTGCCCTGGCGGTTCTTCGCCGGGCGAGCGGCCTTCTACCTGTTCACGCTGTGGGCGGCCATCACCATCAACTTCTTCCTCCCGCGCTTCATGAAGGGCGACGCGGTCAGCTCGTACCTGGCTCGCAACCGCAACATCAGCCCTGAGGCCGCCGACGCGCTGCGAGTGCTGCTCGGCATCGACTCAGACAAATCGGTCTGGCAGCAGTACATCGAGTACTGGGGGATGCTGCTGCGGGGCGATCTCGGCATCTCGACCCTGCACGGGCTGAGGCCCGTCGCCGAGGTGCTGGGATCCGCGCTCCCGTGGACGCTGGGTCTCGTGGGCTTCGCCACGATCATCTCGTTCGCGATCGGCACGGTCGGCGGTGCGATCGTCGGCTGGCGCCGCGGCAGCCGTCTCGACGCCCTCATCCCCATCACGACCTTCTTCAACACGATCCCGTACTTCTGGCTCGGGCTCATCGCCATCGCGGTCTTCTCGTCGACGCTGAAGTGGTTCCCGTCGTCGCATGCCTACGACAAGGGGCAGTCGCCGGAGTGGAGCTTCGACTTCATCGGGCAGGTGATCGCGCACGGAGCCCTGCCGGCGATCACGATCGTCATCGCCTCTCTCGGCGGGTGGATGCTCGGCATGCGCAACATGATGCTCACGGTTCTCGACGAGGACTACATCACGGTGTCGCAGGCCAAGGGCATGCCCAATCGACGCGTCCTGTGGGCCTACGCCGCCCGCAACGCGGTGCTGCCCCAGATCCAGAGCTTCGCGCTCTCGATCGGCTTCATCGTCGGGGGCACGATCGTCATGGAGATGGTCTTCAGCTACCCCGGCGTCGGCAAGCTGCTGCTCGACGCCACGAACGCGAAGGACTACGCGCTGATGCAGGGGGTCTTCCTGGTGATCACGCTCTCGGTGCTGATCGCCAACATCCTCGCCGACGTCGTCTACGCATACCTCGACCCGCGCACGCGCCAGACGGAGGCCTGACATGAGTGCTCCCACACCGACGGACACCACCGCACCCGACGGACGGCCCCTCAGCACGGGGATGCCGGAGACCGCGACGTTCCGCACATCGCGCGCCGCCGAGCCCGAACGCAAGACCTTCTGGTCGCAGCTCGCGCACGCCTTCGCGATGTTCCGCAATCGCAAGTCGATCGCAGGGCTGATCATCCTCGGAGCGTTCGTTCTCGTGGCGATCTTCGCACCGCTGATCGCTCCGTACGGCCCGACGCAGAAGGACCGCACCGCTCTGCGGCAGGCACCGTCGCTCGACCACTGGCTCGGCACCACCCACATGGGGGAGGACGTGCTCAGCCAGCTCATCTTCGGCACCAGGGGCGTCGTGGTCGTCGGCTTCCTCTCGGCGATCATCGCGACGATCATCGCGATCACGATCGGCGTGATCGCCGGGTACGTCCGGGGCTGGAAGAGCGAGTCCCTCTCTGCGCTCACGAACGTGTTCCTCGTCATCCCCGGGCTGCCGCTCGTGATCATCGTGGCCTCGCAGTTCGAGAACCCGCCGCTGATCGTGATCGCCGCGGTGCTGGGCATCACCGGATGGGCATGGGGTGCGCGGGTGCTGCGCGCGCAGACGATGTCGCTGCGCAACCGCGACTTCATCCAGGCCGCTCGGGCCAACGGCGAGCCGCTTCATCGCATCATCACCGTCGAGATGCTGCCGAACCTCATGGCGCTGATCGCCTCGAGCTTCGTCGGCACCGTGACGGCCGCGATCCTGGGCCTCACGACCCTCGCCTTCATCGGGGTGATCCCGGTGAGCAACCTCAACTGGGGGACCATCCTCTTCTGGGCGCAGCAGAACGGCGCCTTCCCCCGGCTGTGGTGGTGGTACGTGCCCGCGGGGCTGTGCATCGCGATCA
Source organism: uncultured Microbacterium sp. (assembly GCA_963518515.1). Taxonomy (GTDB): domain Bacteria; phylum Actinomycetota; class Actinomycetes; order Actinomycetales; family Microbacteriaceae; genus Microbacterium. The sequence continues at coordinate 27,514 of CAUQIW010000003.1, read as the reverse complement.
TCGGCGTCGCGCTCTCGCTGATCAACTTCGGCATCGATGAGTACGTCAACCCGCGACTCCGGTCCGCGGGCGAGCGGGCGCGCGCCATGAAGAAGAAGGGCCTGAACGTGAACGATCCTGTGACGGCCGTGCGCAGCATCCCGACCACCCCGAACCCGACCACCCAGAACTCCACGACTTCGCCGTCGACCACCCAGAACCTGAAGTGATGACCTCTCAGACCCTCACAGACTCCCTGCCCTATCTCGACCCCGCACTGCCCATCGCGGCGCGCGTCGCCGACCTCCTCGACCGCATGACGGTCGAGGAGAAGATCGGTCAGATGCTGCAGCTCGATGCCCGAGACGATCTCGACGACCATGTGCTCCGGCGTCACGTGGGCTCGATCCTGCACACGTCGCCCGAGCGCATCCTGCGGGCGAACGAGCTGACCTCGCAGACGCGGCTGCGCATCCCGCTGCTCGTCGCGGAGGACTGCATCCACGGCCACTCCTTCTGGCCCGGCGCGACGATCTATCCCACTCAATTGGGCATGGCGGCGACCTGGGACGCCGCGCTCGTCGAGAGGGTGGCCAGGGCCACGGCCGTGGAGGTCGCGGCGACCGGCACCCATTGGACGTTCTCGCCGGTGCTCTGCATCGCGCGGGACCTGCGCTGGGGGCGCATCGACGAGACGTTCGGGGAGGATCCGTTCCTCATCGGCGAGCTCGCGTCGGCGATGGTGCGCGGATACCAGGGCGACGGCCTCGACGACCCGACGGCGATCCTCGCGACGGCGAAGCACTTCGCCGGGTACTCCGAGACCCAGGGCGGGCGTGACGCGTCGGAGGCCGACATCTCGCGGCGCAAGCTGCGCAGCTGGTTCCTGCCGCCGTTCGAGCGGGTCGCCCGCGAGGGATGCCGCACTTTCATGCTCGGCTACCAGACCACCGACGGCGTGCCGATCACGGTGAACGACTGGCTGCTCAGCGACGTGCTGCGGGGCGAATGGGGCTATGGCGGCACCCTCATCACCGATTGGGACAACGTCGGACGCATGGTGTGGGAGCAGCAGGTGCAGCCCGACTACACGCACGCGTCGGCCGCGGCGGTGCGTGCAGGCAACGACATGGTCATGAACACCCCCGGTTTCTTCGAGGGGGCCCTGGATGCGGTCGCGAAGGGCATGCTGGCCGACGACGCGTTCGACGCGGCGGTCTCGCGCATCCTCGCCCTGAAGTTCGAACTTGGCCTGTTCGAGGACCCGCGTCTGCCGCAGTCCGATCTGCATGCGGTCGTGGGCAGCGCCGCGCATGCCGAGCTCAACCTCGAGACGGCGAGACGATCGATCGTGCTGCTCGAGAACGACGGAACTCTGCCGCTCGATGCGCGGTCGGCTCTGAACGTCGCGGTCGTCGGACCGCTCGCGGACGACGCACAGACCCAGCTCGGCGACTGGGCCGGCGGGTCGGGGCAGGCGGGCTGGCTCGATGGCCAGCCGCGAGACATGATCACGACCGTGCTCGACGGAGTCGGCGCGATCGAGGACTGGTCGGTGACGCATGCGCGGGGAGCCGAGATCCTCACGCTGCAGGACGACCCTCGCGGCACGACGTTCCCCGACGGCCAGCCGCGGCCGTCGGTGGTCGTGCCGAGCGCGCCGGACGACGCGCTCATTGACGAGGCCGTCGCCGCCGCGCTCGCCGCAGATGTGGTGATCGCGGTGGTCGGAGATCGCATCGAGCTCGTCGGCGAGGGGCGCTCGACGGCGACCCTCGAGCTCATCGGCGGCCAGAACGCCCTGCTCGATGCCGTGATCGCCACGGGCACGCCGGTGGTCGTGGTGCTCGTCGCCTCGAAGCCCCTCGTGCTGCCGGCCTCGGTCTCGAAGGCGGCCGCCGTGATCTGGGCGGCCAACCCGGGGATGCAGGGCGGTCGCGCACTCGCGGAGGTCATCGCCGGCATCGTCGAGCCGTCCGGCCGACTGCCGATCTCGTTCGCCCGTCACGTCGGGCAGCAGCCGACCTACTACAACCAGATCAGGGGACAGCACGGAGATCGCTATGCCGACCTGACGCAGTCGCCGGCCTGGGCGTTCGGCGAGGGACTGTCGTACTCGACGGTGTCGTACGACGATCTGACACTCGAGGCCGAGTCGCTCGGGCTCGACGACACGGTCGTCGGACACGTGACCGTCACGAACACCGGAGCACGCCCCGTGCGCGAGACCGTGCAGGTGTACGTGCGCGATGTGATCACGAGCGTGAGCTGGACGGACAAGGAGCTCAAGAGCTTCACGCAGATCGATCTCGCTCCCGGTGAATCGCAGCGCGTGCGCGTCGCCGTGCCGGTCGCGGAGTGCTCGATCGTCGACGCCGCCGGCATCCGCCGAGTCGAACCGGGGCGCTTCGAGCTGCTCGTCGGTCCGAGCTCGCGGGAGGCGGTGCTGCGGGGCGCGGCGTTCACCGTGGGCTGACATCGCCTCCACTTCCCGGCCTCAGCCCGCGGGGGAGGTCGTACGGTGGAAGGGTGACTTCAGAGAACGACGATCGACCAGCCCCGCCCGTGCCGTCCCCGGTCGGCGAAGGGCTCAAAGCCGCATTCCGCGTGCACCCGGCCGGAGTGGCGATCATCACGGCGATGACTCCCGACGGGCCGGTCGGACTGACCGCATCGAGCGTCGCGTCGGTGGCGGTCGATCCCGCGGCGATCGTCTTCTCGGTGACGCGGGCGACGGGGAGCGCCGGTGCCATCCTCAGCGCCGAGAGCTTCGTGGTGCATCTGATCGACGACGAGCACTCAGCACTCGCCATGAGCTTCGCCGTCAGCGGTGCCGACCGCTTCACGGACGACCAGGGGTGGAGCACGATGCCCACCGGCGAGCCCTACCTGCGCGAGGCGAGGGCGGCCCTGCGCTGCCATCCGACGACGACCGTCCGGGTCGGGTCGTCGACGGTGGTGATCGCCGAGGTCGACGAGGTCGTGCTGGGGCGCGAGGGCCGTCCGCTCGTCTACCTCGACCGCCGGTTCCACTCGCTTCCCCGCGATGAGAGCTGATCAGGCGAGCAGCTCGGCCGCGAGACGCTCGATCCGACCGCGGATGTCGTCGCGGATCGGGCGCACCGCGTCGATGCCCTGGCCCGCCGGATCGTCGAGCGCCCAGTCCTCGTAGCGCTTCCCGGGGAAGAACGGGCAGGCGTCACCGCATCCCATCGTGATCACCACGTCCGAGGCCTGCACGGCCTCGGTGGTGAGCACCTTGGGCGCCTCGGCGGTGATGTCGATGCCGAGCTCGCCCATCGCGTCGACCGCGACGGGGTTGATCTGCTCGGCCGGGATCGACCCCGCCGAGCGCACCTCGATGCGGTCACCCGCGATCTCACGCAGGAATCCGGCGGCCATCTGCGAGCGACCCGCGTTGTGGACGCACACGAACAGGACCGAGGGTGTGCGGGCGGTGCCTGACATTCATGCGTCCGTTCTCTCAGGGCACCGCCGGTCGGTCAGCGACGTGCCTTCTTCTCATTCTGCACGGGAATAGGACCGGTGACGCTGAGCTCGTCCTCCCAGCACTGGATGCCGGTGACCTCGGGCATCCGCGCACGCGTGAACACCGGGTCGAGCCCCGCGCGGCGCTGCTGCGAGTAGTCGCGCAGTAGTTTGAACGCGATGCCGGAGAGGAGGGCGATCGCGATGAGGTTGACCAGCGCCATCAGGCCCATGATGCCGTCGGCGGTGTTCCAGATGATGTCCGCGGACGCGATGGACCCGAGGAAGACGATCGCGACGACCAGTACGCGGTAGGCCGTGAGGAACGCGGGACGCGAGGTGATGAACTCGATGTTCGACTGGCCGTAGTAGTAGTTGCCGAGGATCGAGCTGAACGCGAGCAGGAAGATGATGATGCTCAGCAGGATGTTCGACCACTCGCCCAGGTTGCCGACGATCGCGCCCTGGGTGAGGCCGATTCCCCGCTCGGCGTTAGCCAGATCGGGCGTAGACACGAGGATGATGAACGCCGTGATCGAGCAGACCAGGAAGGTGTCGAAGTAGACGCCGAGCGTCTGCACGAGACCCTGCTTGACCGGGTGCGTGACCGCGGCGCTCGCTCCGGCGTTGGGGGCCGAGCCGAGGCCCGCCTCGTTCGAGAACATGCCGCGCTTCACGCCGGTCATGATGATCGTGCCGAGCGCTGCTCCGACGACCTCGTTGAAACCGAACGCCTGGGTGTAGATCGACGCGAACACCTCGGGCAGACGCTCGACGTTCATGCCGACGATCACGAGTCCGAGCAGCAGATAGCCGAGTGCCATCGCCGGGACCACGGCCTGAGTGACGCTCGCGATCCTGCGGAGGCCGCCGAAGACCACCAGTGCGGTGAGCACGGCGAGGGCGATGCCGACGACCCACGGGATCCAGCCGACCTCCCCGCCGAAGCTCGACGAGACCGTCGCGCTGATCGTGTTGGCCTGCAGCGAGCTGAACGCGAGCGGGAAGCAGATGATGAGGATGACGGCGAAGACGATGCCCATCCAGCGGGCCTTGAGGCCGTGCTGCATGTAGTACGCGGGCCCGCCGCGGAAGCCGTCCTTGTCACGGACCTTGAACGCCTGACCCAGCGTCGACTCGATGAAGCTCGAGGCGCCGCCGACGAAGGCCATGGTCCACATCCAGAAGATCGCTCCCGGCCCGCCGATGGCGATCGCGGTGCCGACGCCGGCGATGTTTCCGACCCCCACCCTGGATGCTGCGGAGATCGTGAACGCCTGGAACGCGGAGACCGACTGCGGCTCTCCGTTCTCCTTGCGCGGCGTCTTGTCGGTCAACGTCCGGAACATCTCCGGGATCATCCGGAACTGCACGACGCCGGAGCGCACCGAGAAGTACAGACCGAGCACGACGAGGACGGGAAGGACCACCCACGTCCACAGACCGTCGCCGGAGGAGAGGATGAAGTCGTTGAGTGCGTCCATCGCCCCAGTATGGGGCAACCTGAGTGTTTCCGGTGAGCGCTCACCGGAATGCTGGCGGCCCGCACCTCCCGCGGATCAGGCTCTGGTGTACCAGACCGCGGTATCGACCGGCAGCTCGTCTCCCTCGAACGGCTGGCTGCGCACGATGATGCTCGCATCGGCAGGGAGCGCGAGAGGCTCGGTGCCGAGGTTGGCCAGCACGTGCACCGCACCGCGGCTGAAGGCCACGGCATCCGCTCCCGCGTCCTCCCAGATCAGGGAACCCGATCCGAAGCCGTGCTCACGCCGGACGGCGAGGAGCTGCTTGTAGAGCGACAGCGTCGAGGTGGGGTCGCCCTCCTCCGCGTCGCGGGCGTAGGTCGTCCATTCGGCCGGCTGCGGGAGCCACGACCGGCCGGACTCGTTGAAGCCGAAGGCGGGTGCATCCGCCTCCCACGGGATCGGAACCCGGCAGCCGTCGCGGCCGTAGCGCTCGCCGTCGGTGCGGAACCAGGTCGGGTCCTGACGGAACGCGTCGGGGATCTCCATCGCCTCCGGCAACCCCAGTTCCTCGCCCTGGTACAGGTAGGCCGAGCCGGGCAGCGACAGCATGATGGTGGTGGCCGCGCGTGCTCGGGCGAGACCGATCGCGGTGTCGGGCTTGTTCGGGGTGTTCGGGCCGATGCCGTCGCCCTGAGGGTTGTCGATGGTGAGCGCGAGGCGCGTCGCGTGCCGCACCACGTCGTGGTTCGACAGCACCCACGTGCTGGGAGCGCCCACCGCTCCGAAGGCGTCGAGGGACTCGCGGATGACGTCGCGGAGCTCCTCCGCGTCCCACGGGGTCATCAGGTACGGGAAGTTGAAGGTCTGGTGCATCTCGTCGGAGCGCACCCACAGCGACGTCTTCTTCAGGGTCGGCAGCCAGGCCTCGCCGGCCAGCGCGCGGTCGCCGTCGTACTCGGCGAGCAGACGGTGCCAATCGCGGTAGATGTCGTGCACGGCCTCCTGGCCCCAGTACGGGACGTTCGCCTCGCCGCCGCCCATCGAGTCGGCATCCGACGGGGGAGTGTAATCGGGCAGTCCATCGGCCTTGATCATGCCGTGCGCGACATCGACGCGGAAGCCGTCGACACCGCGGTCGAGCCAGAAGCGCAGGATCGAGCGGAACTCCTCGCGCACCTCCTCGTTCGTCCAGTCGAAGTCGGGCTGCGTGGGGTCGAAGATGTGCAGGTACCACTGCCCTGGCGTGCCGTCGGCCTCAGTCACCCGCTGCCACATGCCGCCGCCGAAGACCGACTCCCAGTTGTTGGGGGGCAGCTCGCCGTGCTCGCCCTTGCCGTCGCGGAAGATGTAACGGGCGCGCTCAGGGCTGCCGGGCGCCGCCTTCAGCGCCTCCTGGAACCAGGCGTGCTGTGCCGAGGAGTGGTTCGGGACGAGGTCGACGATCACGCGGATGCCACGGGTGTGCGCCGCGTTCAGCATGACGTCGAAGTCCTCGAGCGTGCCGAAGAGCGGGTCGACGTCGCGGTAGTCGGCGACGTCGTATCCGGCGTCGCGCTGCGGGCTGGTCATGAAGGGGCTCAGCCAGATCGCGTCGACGCCCAGCTCCTTGAGGGAGTCGAGGCGGCTCGTGATGCCCGGCAGATCGCCGATGCCGTCGCCGGACGCGTCCGCGAAGGACCGGGGGTAGATCTGGTAGATGACGGCGCTGCGCCACCACTCGGATCCGGGGGCTGCGACCTGCTCGAGCTGTGCCATTCGAACAGGCTACTTCACCCTCCCGGACCCTCACCAAATCGCGGATCGAATCGGTTCGACGAAGGCGTGCCGAATGACCCGGGAGTATGCTTCCGGCATCCGACGACTGGAGGCTGTCATGGTTCCCGAGATCAATTACTGGGCGGTGCTCCTGGCGACGGCCTCGAGCATGATCGTCGGCTCGATCTGGTACTCGCCGAAGGTGTTCGGAACGCGGTGGTCGAAGCTCGCGAACGTCGACATGGATCGACCGGCAGCCACCGCCACCATGGCGATCGTCACGACCGTGTTCGTCAGCTTCGCGACGGCCTGGGTTCTGGCCGGAGCCGCGGCGATCGCCTGGCATTTCTACGACGGATCGTTCTTCTGGGCATCGGTGGTCACGGGCGTGCTGCTCTGGGCGGGATTCACCGCGGCGCGATTCATCACCCATGACGCCTTCGAGGGGCGGCCGACGGCGCTGACCACCATGAACATCGCTCACGAGCTCGTTACCATCGTGGTGATGGCGGTGCTGATCGGCGTCTGGCCGCCGGCGCTCGGCTAGCTGTCGCTGGTCTTCCGCAGGTCTTGGGCGAGCATCACCAGGATCCCGCTCGGGCCGCGCAGATACGTGAGCCGATAGATGTCCTGATAGTTCGCGACACCGCGAAGCGGACGGAACCCGTGGCGAGCGGCGATGGCCAGTGACTCGTCGATGTCGTCGACCGAGAACGCGACACGATGCATCCCGATCTCATTGGCGAGCGTCGGCTCGGTCTCGATCGCCTGCGGATGGATGTACTCGAACAGCTCGAGCGCCCCGTGACCGTCCGGTGTCTGCAGCATCGCGATCCTGGCATGATTGCCGTCGAGTCCCACCGCGGTGTCGGCCCATTCGCCGCTGACCTCGTCGCGACCGACGAGGGTCAGGCCGAGGTCGGTGAAGAAGGCGATCGTCGCGTCGAGGTCGGTCACGGCGATGCCGACGTTCTCCAGCTTTATGGGCACGAACGCATGCTACTCGGGGAGAATCCCGCTCGCGCCGCGAGGTCGCAATCGCACCCCGATCGGATGTTCGGGGTGCGGTTATGGCCTCGCCTCGCCGCGCCGCGCGGGGAGTGGAACGCGTCAGGCGGCGACGCGGGCGACGGCCGCGATCGCACTCGCGAAGAAGGCGATCCCGTCGATGCCCGAGCGCATGGCCGCCGACGTGTCGGGACCGAATCCCGCCTCCGTGGCGTGCTCGGGGTGCGGCATGAGTCCGACGACGTTGCCCGCCTCGTTCGTGAGACCGGCGATGTCGCGCAGCGAGCCGTTCGGATTCACTCCCGCGTAGCGGAAGGCCACGAGCCCCTCGCCCTCGAGGCGGTCGAGTGTCTCGTCGTCGGCGATGTAGCCGCCGTCGGCGTTCTTCAGCGGGATGACGATCTCCTGGCCGGTGCGGAACTGGTTGGTCCACGCGGTGTCGGAGTTCTCGACCGTGAGCCGCTGATCGCGACGCACGAAGTGCTGGTGGTCATTGCGGATCAGGCCGCCGGGCAGCAGATGAGCCTCGACGAGCATCTGGAAGCCGTTGCAGATGCCCAGGATCGGCATGCCCTTGGCCGCGGCATCCTTGACCTCGGCCATGATCGGCGACAGCGCCGCGATGGCACCGGCGCGCATGTAGTCGCCGTAGCTGAAGCCGCCAGGCAGCACCAGGGCGTCGACGCCGTCGAGATCGTGCGAGCCGTGCCACAGGGCGACGGGCTCGGCGCCGGCGATGCGCACGGCGCGCTGCGCGTCGCGGTCGTCGAGCGAGCCGGGGAAGGTGATGACGCCGATGCGCGTGGTCACTCGGCGACCTCGATGCCCACGACATCCTCGATCACGGAGTTGGAGAGCACGTCGTCGGCGAGGCGGCGGGCCTCGGCGAGGACCTCCTCGGTGACCTCGCCCTCGACGGTGAGCTCGAAGCGCTTGCCGATGCGCACATCGGTGAAGCCCTCGACGCCGAGGCGGGTGAACGCACCGGAGACGGCCTTCCCCTGCGGGTCGAGCAGTTCGGGCTTGGGCATGACGTCGACGACGATGGTGGGCATGTCGATCCTCCTGGCGGCGAGCAGGTCGCGGCTATCGGTCGTAGAGCGACGGGCGCGGCGAGTGGTCGAGACGCGGAAGTCGCGGGCGGACGGGCGGGTTCAGTCTATCGCTCCGGGACGGCGGGGTTTCCCTGCATCCGCCCGGGGAGATCAGGCGTGGAAGACGGTGTGCAGATCGCCGATCGCCTCGCGACCGCCCAGGCCGTCGATCTCGAAGAGCACGGAGATGCCGACGACGTGGCTGCCGAGTCGCTCGACCAGTTCGCGACCGGCCGCGAGGGTTCCGCCGGTGGCGAGCACGTCGTCGATCAGCAGCACGCGAGAGCCCTTCGGCAGGTCGTCGTGCATCTCGATCGTGGCGGTGCCGTACTCGAGCGCGTAGTCGACGGATGCCGCGGGCCGGGGCAGCTTTCCCGCCTTGCGGATCGGGATGAGGCCCACGCCTGCGGCGATCGCCGCCGAGCCCGCGAGGATGAAGCCGCGCGCCTCGATGCCGGCCACCACGTCGAACTGGCCGGCGAACGGCGCGATGATCGCCTCGGTCGTCGACTTCAGGGCCTCGGCGTCGGCGAGCAGCGGCGTGATGTCGCGGAAGACGATGCCGGGCTCGGGGTAGTCCGGGATGCTGCGGATGAGTGATGCGGCGCGGACGAGGGCTGGGGACAGTTCGGTGTCGGGCACCGGACAAGGGTACGCCCTGGCGCCGACGGTCATGGGCGGACGGATCGCGGACTCCCGGACGATGGACGGACGGATCTCCACCGAATCTCCGTGGATCGTCCGGAGCTCCGTGAAACGTCGCCTTTCGAAAACTCTTGACAGGCGTGGGAGCGCTCCCATACAGTCTGTCAACAACGCATGGGAGCGCTCCCACAACGAACCGGACAGCACCGTCCGGTCCCCGGGCAGCAGCGTTCATCGACAGCAAGACAGCACGACAGCAAGACCCCCCCCACACACAAAGGAGTGAACTGTGAACACACGTGCCCGCACCCGGATCCTGACGGCCGTCGCCGCGGCATCCGTCGGAGCCCTCGCACTCGCCGGCTGTTCTGCCGGCTCTTCGGACGGAGAGGCGGGCGGCGATGGCGACATCACGCTGACCGTCACGACGTTCGGCACCTTCGGATACGACGACCTCTACAAGGAGTACGAGGAGCTGCATCCGAACATCACCATCGAGGCGACCAACATCGACACGGGTGGCAACGCCCGCACCGACGCCTTCACCAAGATCGCCGCGGGCTCCGGCCTCAGCGACGTCGTCGCGATCGAGGAGGGCTGGCTCGGCGCGATCATGAAGAACGCCTCGACGTTCACCGATCTGCGGGACTACGGCATCGAGGACCGCAAGGATGACTGGGTCGAGTGGAAGTACGACCAGGCCACCGATCCCGAGGGTCGCGTGATCGGCTACGGAACCGACGTGGGCCCCAGCGGCATCTGCTTCAACGGCCCCGCACTCGAGGCCGCAGGACTGCCCAGCGACCGCGAGGGCGTCGCCGCGCTGCTGGACGGCGGCTGGGACAACTACTTCGCCGTCGGCCAGGAGTACACCGACAAGACCGGCAAGGCCTGGTACGACCACTCCGGCTTCGTCTGGAACGCGATGGTCAATCAGCTCGAAGAGGGCTATTACACGACCGACGGAGAGCTGAACGTCGAGGGCAACGACGAGCTCATGGAGCGCTTCCAGATGCTCGGGGCCGCGACCGAGGGCGGCCAGTCGGCCGCGCAGAAGGCGTGGGACTGGAACGGCGGCAAGTCGTTCGTCGACGGCACTTTCGCGACCTTCGTCTGCCCCGGCTGGATGCTCGGCATCGTGCAGGGACAGGTCGAGACCGGCGGCGGCGACGCGACGACCGGCTGGGACTTCGCTGACGTCTTCCCCGAAGGGGCGACCAACTGGGGCGGAGCGTTCCTCTCGATCCCCGAGACCTCGGAGCACAAGGAGGCGGCCGCCGAGCTCGCCGACTGGCTGACGCAGCCCGAGCAGCAGGTCAAGCAGTCGGCCGCAGCCGGCAACTTCCCCTCGACGGTGAAGGCGCAGGAGACGCTGGCCGCGGATGCGACTCCGAACGAGTTCTTCAACGACGCGCCGACCGGTGCGATCCTCGCCGAGCGTGCGAAGGGCGTCGTCGCGCAGTTCAAGGGACCGGAGGACTCGATCATCCAGGAGAACGTCTTCGGCCCGGCACTGCGCAGCCTCGACCTCGGCGAGGTCGACACCCAGGGTTCCTGGGACAAGGCCCTCGACCTGCTGAGCCAGCTCGTCGACTGACCAGGAGGAGCCGACCGGGACGAAGCGCTCACCGCGTTTCGTCTCGGGGCTTCGCTCCTCGCTCAACGACCGAGGTGGTGTCTTCGCTCCTCGCTCGACGACCGAGGTGTTAGCACGGCGGAGCCGAGCGAGACGAAACGCGCCATCCAGACGAAGGAACCCTCATGACCCTCACAGCGGAACGCCGGGAGACGGCATCCGAAGAGCCGAAGTCGGATGCCGCGCCGAGGCGCACCTGGCGTCACCGGATCTCGCGGTTCGACCAGCACGCGTCTCCCTACCTCTACATCTCACCGTTCTTCCTGCTCTTCGGACTCGTCGGGCTCTTCCCCCTGCTGTACACCGTCTGGGTCGCCGTCCATGAGTGGGACCTCCTCGAGGGCCAGGGCGAGTTCGTCGGATTCGGCAACTTCGTCGAGATCCTCGGCGATCAGATGTTCTGGAACTCGATCGGCAACACCCTGAGCATCTTCCTGCTCTCCGCGATCCCGCAGCTGGCGGTCGCGCTGTTCATCGCGTATCTGCTGGACAGGGGCCTGCGGATGCCGACGTTCTGGCGCATGAGCGTGCTCATCCCGTTCGTCGTGACCCCCGTCGCCGTCGCGATCATCTTCTCGAGCATCTTCAACGAGGCCGACGGCCTGGCCAACAACCTGCTCAACGTCATCGGCATCGCCGATCAGCAGTGGAAGACCGACACCGCGCTGTCGCACATCGCGATCGCGGTGATGGTCAACTTCCGCTGGACCGGCTACAACGCCCTCATCCTGCTCGCGGCGATGCAGTCGGTCCCCCGTGACCTCTACGAGTCCGCCGCCCTCGACGGAGCGGGAGCCGCTCGACGCTTCTTCTCGATCACCATCCCGACCATCCGCCCGACCCTGATCTTCGTGATCATCACTTCGACAATCGGCGGTCTGCAGATCTTCGCCGAGCCGAAGCTGTTCGACGCATCCACCGCCGGCGGCATCGGCGGCAGCGATCGGCAGTTCCAGACCACGGTGCTGTTCCTGTGGGAGCTCGCCTTCTTCCGCCTGAATCTCGGCGAGGCGTCGGCCGTCGCCATCCTGCTGTTCCTTCTCATCGTCGGGATCGGCGTGATCAACTTCCTCATCTCGCGGAGGATCTCGACAGGAGACGACCGCCGCAACCGCGCCGCGCGCCGTCGCTTCCGCCCCACCAGCAAGGAGGAGACGCGATGACCGCGACACAGGCGCTGAGCGTGCCGGAGAAGATCCGTCGCCGCAGCTCGTCGGTCGGAACCGCCGGCATCGGCAGTCGTCCGGGATTCCTGACCTATGGGCTGCTCGCGGCCTTCGTCATCGGCAGCGCGTATCCGCTGTGGTGGTCGGTGGTCGTCGCCGGCGGCACGAACGCCACCAGGGGTGAGACCCTGCCCCTGATCCCCGGCGGCAACTTCTTCACCAACGCCGCCAAGGTGCTGGATGCGATCCCGTTCTGGCTCGCGCTCGGCAACTCGTTCCTGATCTCCTCGATCATCACGGTCTCGGTGGTGACCTTCTCGACCCTCGCCGGCTACGCCTTCGCCAAGCTGCGCTTCAAGGGACGCGACGGCCTCATGGTGTTCGTGATCGCGACCATGGCGATCCCCACCCAGCTGGGCATCATCCCGCTGTTCATGCTGATGCGTCAGCTCGGATGGACAGGATCGATCGGCGCCGTGATCGTGCCCACGCTCGTCACCGCGTTCGGGGTGTTCTTCATGCGTCAGTACCTCGTCGACGTCATCCCTGACGAGCTCATCGAAGCCGCGCGGATGGACGGCGCGAATCAGTTCCGCACCTTCCTCACCGTCGGCATCCCGGCGGCGCGCCCTGCCATGGCGATCCTCGGGCTCTTCACCTTCATGACCGCGTGGACGGACTACCTCTGGCCGCTCATCGTGCTCTCCCCCCAGAACCCGACTCTGCAGACGGCGCTGAGCCAGCTGCAGTCCGGCTACTACATCGACTACTCGATCGTGCTCGCCGGCGCGGTGCTCGCGACCCTTCCGCTTCTCGTGCTCTTCGTGGTGGCGGGTCGGCAGCTGGTCAGTGGCATCATGGCGGGCGCGGTGAAAGGATGACTTCCATGACGCGTGCCTTCCCCGAGAACTTCCTGTTCGGAGCCGCGACAGCGGCATACCAGATCGAGGGTGCAGCCTTCGAGGACGGGCGGACGGCGTCGATCTGGGACACGTTCAGCCGGGTTCCCGGTGCGGTGATCCGGGGCGACAACGGAGACGTCGCGTGCGATCACTATCACCGGCACTCGCAGGACGTCGCGCTCATGAAGGAGCTCGGCCTGCAGACCTACCGGTTCTCGGCCTCGTGGTCGCGCGTGCGCCCAGACGGCGGAGCCGTGAACGCGAAGGGCGTCGACTTCTATGAGCGCCTGGTCGACGAGCTGCTCGAGAACGACATCCTGCCGTGGCTCACCCTGTATCACTGGGACATGCCCCAGGCGCTGCAGGACGACGGCGGCTGGACCAACCGCGACACCGTCGGACGCTTCCTCGAATACGCCGGCACCATGCACGACGCCCTGGGCGACAGGGTGAACGTGTGGACCACCCTGAACGAGCCCTGGTGCTCGTCATTCCTGTCCTACACCGGCGGTGAGCACGCGCCCGGTCACACGAGTGTCGCCGAGGGACTGCTCGCCGCGCACCACCTGCTGCTCGCCCACGGCGAGACCATCCGCGAGCTCCGAGGACGCGATGCGAGCCTGAACCTCGGGATCACCCTGAACCACACGGTCGCCGATCCGGCGAACCCCGACGAGCCGGCCGACGTCGATGCGGCGCGACGGGTCGACGGGCAGTTCAACCGCTGGTTCCTCGACCCGATCTACCGCGCGGAGTATCCGGCCGACATCGTCGAAGACATCCGGGCGATCGATGCGGATGCGGTCGCGCGTCTCGAAGCGGCCATCCATGACGGCGACCTCGCGACCATCGCGCAGCCCATCGACACGCACGGCGTGAACTACTACCACGGAGACCTGCTCTCGGGCACGGCGCCGGAGAAGGCCCCGGTCTCCGAGGGACCCGCGACCGAACGGGTGGGGCGCAGCCCGTACCCGTCGTTCGAGGGCATCCACTCCGTCGAGCGCGGGCTGCCGCGCACCGCGCAGAACTGGGAGGTGCAGCCGGAGGGTCTGACGCGTCTTCTGAAGCGCGTCTGGACGGAGTACGCACAGCCCTCGGGCACCGCGCTGCACATGACCGAGAACGGCGCCGCCTACGACGATGTCGTGGTCGTCGAAGACGGCGCGACGCGCGTGCACGACGCCGATCGCACCGAGTTCCTGCGCCTGCACCTGGCCGCGGTCCTCGACGCGGCGGATGCCGGTGTGGACGTCCGCGGATACTTCTACTGGTCGATGTTCGACAACTTCGAGTGGGCGTGGGGATACGACAAGCGCTTCGGCATCGTGCGTGTCGACTACGACACGCAGGAGCGCAGTCTGAAGGACTCCGGTCGGGAGTACGCTCGCATCATCGCCGCTCGCTCGCTCTGAGCCTGACGGGCGAGTGTCGAATCGCCAGAGTCCCGCATCCGTGCGCGAGGAGCGCGCGGTTCGCACGCTTCTGAACGCTGAGGGATCCGGAGTGGCGAGTATGGTGGCGATGCCAGTGAGCGCGCGAGCGACCATCGAAGAGGTGGCGTCGACGGCCGGCGTCTCGAGATCGACCGTGTCGCGCGTCGTGAACGGCTCTCCCGCGGTGAGCCCCGAGGCGGTCGAGGCCGTCAACCGTGCGATCGAGCAGCTGAGCTACGTGCCGAACAGGGCCGCGCGGTCGCTGGCCTCGAAGCAGACGCAGGCGATCGCGCTGATCGTGCCGGAGGACACCACGCGATTCTTCGGAGATCCCTTCTTCGCCGAGATCGTCGCGGGCATCACGGGCGCGCTCCGCGGCTCGGACTACCTGCTCAATCTGCTGATCGCGAGCGACGATCCGGGCGACAAGATGACCAGCTTCGTGCGCAACGGCGGGGTCGACGGCGCGCTGATCGTCTCGCACCACACGAGCGACGCGTTCATCCAGCGCATCGCCGACGCCGTCCCCGTGGTCTGGGGCGGTCGGCCGATGAACCTCCGCGCCGGCGAGTACGTCGTCGACGTCGACAACGTCGCGGGTGCTCGCGCAGCGACGGCTCACCTCGTCGCCAGCGGGCGCACGCGCATCGCGACGATCTCGGGGCCGCTGACGATGCGGTCATCGGTCGACCGTGTGCAGGGTTTCCGCAGTGCGCTCTCGGATGCCGGGCTGTCGCCGTTCGCAGAGGAAGCCGGCGACTACAGCGAGGCGAGTGGCACGGAAGCCGCGATCCGGATCCTGGCGACCGGCACACCGGATGCGATCTTCGTCGCCAGCGACCTGATGGCCAGAGGAGCGCTGACGGCGCTGCGGTCTGCAGGCATCCGTGTTCCCGACGACGTCGCGCTCATGGGCTTCGACGATTCCTCCGTGGCGCTGAGCACCGACCCGCGCCTGACGACGATGCGGCAGCCGATGTACGCGCAGGGCGAGGCCATGGCCGCCGTGCTGCTGTCGCGGCTCGCCGGTCGAGAGCCCGATCACATGACGATCCTGCCGACCGAACTCGTGGTGCGCGACTCGGCCTGAGCCTCGACGCCCCACGCGGATGCGGACCTGACGCCCCTCCAGGCAGGTCCGCATCCGCGGGTCAGCGCGCTCAGCTGATCACACCGAGCAACGACCGCTCCGCTCAGGGGAACTGGGGATCCCCTGAGAAGCGATCTTCAGTCGATCATAGGTTGAATGTACGTTCAGTGGGTAAACTTCTTGCGGGGACAACGTTCGGATACTTTCCGAACAATCTGGGGCAGATTCCGAAGAGATTCGGGATGATCTGGGGAAGGCAGTACCGTCATGGCACGATCTGACGAGCAGAACCGCATTCTGAGAGAGCGCGCGCGAGAGAACATCCTGGGAGCCGCGATCGAGCTCTTCAGCGAGCGCGGCGTGGCGGGCGCGAGCATCGCGGAGATCACCCGAAGAGCCGGTGTCGCCCAGGGCCTCGCGAACTATCACTTCGGCGGCAAGGACCAGCTGGTGTCGGCCGTCATGGACAGGTGGTTCGAGACCCTCTTCGCGATCCCGCAGCAGGAGGGCACGGCCGACGAGGTACTGGCAGGCATCATCGACGGCGTCCTGCTGTCGACCGCCTACGCACTGCCCGTGCAGCGCGCGGTGTTCGCGATGCAGCAGCAGCCCGCGACCCATCGGCTGTACGCGGAATCCGAGGAGCGGCACGGGGCGCAGGCGACCGTCGCCGAAGACACGGTGCGCGCGATCTTCCGAGACAGGGGAGCGGCCGACCCCGCGCTCGAGGAGGTCATGCTGCGCAGCACCCTCGAGGGCATCTTCATGAAGTACGCCGTGTACGGCGACACGTTCCCCCTCGAAGACTCCCGTCGGTGGATGTACCGCCTGTACGGCATCACCGAGCCGACCGCGCCGCTGCGGCCCGACCTTCCGCCCCGCGCCGACGATCTGCGGCCCAGGGCCCGGGGAGCAGTGCGCCCGGTCGATTGATCGGAGCCGTCGGCTCTCACGAGCGCGGCGTCAGGCGCGGCCCATACGCGCGAATGCGCCGAGCACGCTGCGTTCCGAGGCGATGAGGTACTGCTCGAGCTCGTCGGCCGCCGCATCGGGACCCCGTTCGAGCAGCGCCTCGAGCACTGCCCTGTTCCGCCGCACGTACGGCTCGTGCAGTGATCGCGGCTGGTCGATCTCGAGGAACACGAGTCGCAGTTCGGCGGCGACGTCACGATAGGTGCGGGCGAGACGCGCGCTGTCGGCGAGCGCGACGATCGCGTCGTGGAAGGCCATGTTCGCGCTGCCGATCCGGCGCCAATCCCCGTGCGGCAGCTGCTCCTCCGCCTCGGCGAGCGCCTCGGTCATCAGTCGTACCGCGGGATGCTCCGGCTCTGACTGGCGGAGCGCTGCGCATTCGATGACCCGGCGCGCTCGGTAGATGTCGATCACATCGGCGATGGTCGGTGAGGCGACGGACACGCCGCGGTGCGGGACGTGCTCGATCAGCCCCTGCTCGGCGAGCACGCGGAAGGCCTCGCGGAGGGTGTTGCGCGAGACGTCGAACTGCTCCGCGAGAGCGGACTCCGACAGGCGCGACCCCGGTGCGAAGTCCCCGTCGATGATGCGCCGACGGAGCACGTCGGCGAGCCTGCCCTGGTGATTCATGCCCCCATCGTAGGTGCCCGAGGAGGTGGATCGTTCGCCGATGTGGTCTCCGCATCACACGAAAGCAACCGCGCTGTAGCGCGATCGAAACATTCTTGTTGAACAATCGGGAACTATCCGTTCTACACTGGGTGCAAATCGACACCCACCAACGACGATGGGATCCCCCTCATGTCCGAGCAGTCACCCTCCTCCCTCTCCTCGGAGGATGAAGTCCGCGTAGCGAGAGCGAAGAAGCGCGTCGGGCGCAGCGCCGTCATCGGCGCGATCTTCCTCATGGCGACCAGCGCCATCGGCCCCGGCTTCATCACTCAGACCGCGACGTTCACCGCGACGATGGGTGCGGCCTTCGCGTTCGCCATCCTGATCTCGATCCTCGTCGACATCGCGGTGCAGCTGAACGTGTGGCGCATGATCACCTCGTCCGGCAAGCGTGCGGGCGAGCTCGCCAACAGCGCCATCCCCTTCTCGGGCCACCTGATCGCTCTGCTCGTGGTGATCGGCGGGCTGGCGTTCAACATCGGCAACATCGCCGGAGGCGGGCTCGGTCTCAACGCGCTTCTCGGCATCGACCCCAAGATCGGCGGCATCATCACCGCCGCTCTCGCGATCATCATCTTCATGGTGAAGAAGGCCGGCCCGGTGATGGACATCGTGCTCGTCGTGCTCGGCGTCGCGATGATCGTGATGACCGTCGTGGTGGCGGTCATCGCGCAGCCGCCGATCGGCGAGGCGCTGCGCCAGACCTTCGTGCCCGATGAGCTGAACTTCGCCACGATCACCACGATCGTCGGTGGCACGGTCGGCGGATACATCACCTACTCGGGAGCGCACCGCTACCTCGACTCCGGCCACACCGGTCCCGAGCAGGCCGGTCCGGTCATGCGAGCCGCGGCCAACGGCATCCTCGTCACCGGCATCATGCGGTACGTCCTCTTCCTCGCGATCCTCGGGGTCGTCGCCTCCGGCGTCACGCTCGACCTCTCCGGCCAGGGAGCCAACCCTGCGGGCCAGGCCTTCGGCGCCGTGCTCGGCGACGCAGGACTCCGCATCTTCGGCGCGATCTTCTGGGCTGCGGCCATCAGTTCCGTCATCGGTGCGGCGTACACCTCGGCGACCTTCCTCTCGACCTACACGAAGAAGCTCGCGGGTGGCTGGCCGCTGCAGCTCGCGACCGTCGCGTTCATCGTCGTCTCGCTGATCGTGTACCTGTCGATCGGTACCGCGCCGGCCGCCATCCTCGTGT
This sequence comes from uncultured Microbacterium sp., assembly GCA_963518515.1. GTDB lineage: Bacteria > Actinomycetota > Actinomycetes > Actinomycetales > Microbacteriaceae > Microbacterium. The sequence goes on along the minus strand of CAUQIW010000003.1, from coordinate 9,000 downwards.
TCGTCGGGGGCTTCAACGGACTGATCCTGCCGATCGGACTCACCGTGTTCATGTACATCGGATGGTTCCGCCGCGACCTGCTCGGCACGAAGAAATACCCGCTGTGGCTGCTCATCGCCGGCACGGTCGTCACCGCGCTGACCTGGTACATGGGAGCCGTCTCGATCGGTCCCATCTTCGCCTTCCTCGGAATCGGAGCGTGAAAGCATGACGTCGATAGACCTCAACTCGGACCTCGGCGAGAACGTCGCCGATCGGATCGTCAGCGACGATGCGAGCATGCTCTCCCTCGTCACCAGCGCGAACGTGTCGTGCGGCTTCCACGCGGGGAGCCCGGAGGGCATCCGCGAGACGCTCGCGGCCGCCGTGCAGCGGGGCGTGACGATCGGTGCCCATCCCGGCTACCGCGACTACGAGAACTTCGGGCGCACCAAGGTCGACATCGACTCCGCCACGCTGCAGGCGCACGTCGAGTACCAGCTCGGAGCGCTGATGGGTCTCGCCGCGGCCGTCGGGGGCACCGTCGCGTACGTCAAGCCGCATGGTGCGCTCTACAACACCATCGCCCGCGACGAGCGGCAGTCGAAGGACGTGGTGGCGGCCATCCGCGCGATCGATCCGACCCTGGTGCTGCTGGGCCTCGCCGGAGGCGTCGTGCTCGATGTCGCAGAGCGCGCGGGTCTCGCGATCGCGGCAGAGGCGTTCGCCGATCGGGCCTACCAGCCCGACGGGCAGCTCGTGTCGCGCACCGAGGAGGGTGCCGTGCTGCATGATCCGCTCGCCGTGGCGGAGCGTATGGTGCGACTCGCCTCCGACGGCGTGATCCGTGCGGTCGACGGCACCGATGTGCCGGTCGTCGCACAGTCGATCTGCGTGCACGGCGACAGCCCGGGCTCGGTCGCGATGGCGGCGGAGACCAAGCGGATGCTGCAGGATGCCGGCATCACCATCGCCCCGTTCGCAGGGAGTACGAGATGACCGTTCTCGCCACCGTCGACCAGCTCGCGGATGCGCGTGCGGCGCGCGCCGCCATCCGGGCGGGGCATGCCGAGCCCACCAGCGGTGTCGCCGTGGGGTTGACGCAGGCGAACCTGATCGCCGTGCCTGCCGACTGGGCCTTCGAGACCCTGCTCTTCGCGCAGCGGAACCCGAAGCCGTGCCCCGTGCTCGAGGTCATCGAGCGGGGCGAGGTGGAATCGGCGCTCGCGCCGGGCAGCGACATCCGCACCGACATCGGCCGGTATCGCATCTGGCGAGACGGCGAACTGGTCGAGGAGGTCTCCGACGCGACGGCGGCCTGGGCGGAGCATCCGGACCTCGTCTCCTTCCTCATCGGATGCAGCTTCACCTTCGAGTCCGGACTCGCGCAGGCGGGAATCCCGATCCGTCACCAGGAGCTCGGGCGCAACGTGCCGATGTACAGGACCGCGGTGCCCTGCGCGCCGGCGGGCCGCCTGCGCGGAGAGATGGTCGTGTCGATGCGGCCGGTCCCGGCCGATCGCGTGGCGGATGCCGTGCAGATCTCGGGTCGGACCCCCGCCGTGCACGGCGCTCCGGTGCACATCGGCGACCCGGCCTCGCTCGGCATCGTCGACCTCGCGCGTCCTGATTTCGGCGATGCTCCCGAGGTCCGAGAGGGCGAGGTGCCGGTGTTCTGGGCCTGCGGCGTCACCCCTCAGGCGGCGATCATGGCCTCGAAGCCTCCCTTCGCGATCACGCATGCCCCCGGCTACATGTTCATCACCGACGTGCCGGACGCGGAGTACCTCGTCTGATGCGCATCCTCACGGCATCCGATCATGCGCTCCTCGTCGAGGCGGCCGACCTCGACGAGGCCATGCGACTGAACCTCGCCTGGGAGGGGACGCCCGGCGTGGTCGAGCGGATCCCCGGCGCGCGCACGGTGCTCGTGCGGTTCGATCCGCTGGTGGTGTCGGCCGCCGACCTCGCCGCCGCGCTCGCGACGACCGAGATCGACACCGCGCATCTGCCGGCCACCGGCGCGGTCACGGTGCCGGTGCGCTACGACGGAGAAGACCTCGAGGACGCGGCATCCCTGCTGGGAGTGTCGGCGGCCGAGCTCGTGAACCGCCACCTCGCCGCCGACTGGACGGTCGCCTTCTCGGGCTTCGCCCCCGGTTTCGGCTACGTGGTGAGCAGCGATCCGCTGTTCGACGTCCCTCGCCGCTCGTCGCCCCGCACCCGTGTGCCCGCCGGGTCGGTGGCGCTCGCCGGGCAGTTCACCGGGGTGTACCCGCGGGAGAGCCCCGGCGGGTGGCAGCTCATCGGGCGCACGGACGCCGTGATGTGGGACATCGACCGCGACCCTCCCACGCTGCTGTCGCCCGGCACGACGGTGCGGTTCGAGCAGGTGCGGGCGCAGGCTGTGATGTCGGAGAGCGCAGACGACCGCGCCGAGGCGCGACGGGACACCGAGCGGCACGCGGCCGCCGACACACTCGACCCGGGTTCTTCGGCAGCCGTCGCGGTCGAGGTCGTGCGTCCCTCGATGCAGCTGCTGGTGCAGGATGCCGGTCGGCCAGGCTTCGCGGCGCTCGGCGTCTCCGCATCCGGTATCGCCGATCGTCGCGCCATGCGCGAGGCGAACCGGGCAGTGGGCAACACGACGGGCGCTGCCGTGCTCGAGAGCGTCGGCGGCGCGGTGCTGCGGTTCCGCGGTGCCGGGGTCGCGGCGGTCACGGGCGCCGTGGGGTCTCTCGAGCTGGTCGACGCCGACGGCGTGGGACGTCGCATCGCGCACGGCGCGCCGTTCGCCACGGTCGACGGCGACGAGCTCGCCCTCGCCCATCCGGTCAGCGGGCTGCGCTACGTCATCGCGGTGCGCGGCGGCCTGGCAGCGGAACCGGCGCTCGACAGTCGGGCCAGCGACACCCTCGCCGGTCTCGGACCCGCGCCGCTGGCGGCGGGTGACGTGCTCCGAGTCGGAGACCTCGCCCCGCATGCCGTCGAGCCCGACGTGACTCCGCGCGCGCTCCCGGAGCCCGGCGGCCTCGTCGACCTCGAGATCACGCTCGGCCCCCGTGACGACTGGTTCACGGCGACGGCGCTCGACACGCTCACTTCTCAGGAGTGGACGGTGACCCCCCGCTCCGATCGGGTCGGCATCCGCCTCGAGGGCGACGTGCCTCTCGAGCGATCGATCAGCGGGGAGCTCCCGAGCGAGGGCGCGGTCACCGGGGCGATCCAGGTGCCCCCGGACGGCCAGCCCGTGCTGTTCCTTCCCGATCATCCGCTCACCGGCGGATATCCGATCATCGGCGCGCTCACCGACCACAGCCTCGATCTCGCCGGGCAACTGCCCCCTGGCGTGCGCATCCGCTTCATCGTCAAGGAGACCTCATGACCACTGTGCTGATCGCCAATCGCGGGGAGATCGCCGTGCGTGTCATCCGCGCCTGCGCGGAAGCCGGGCACACCTCGGTCGCGGTCTACGCGGATCAGGACGCGGATGCGCTGCATGTGCGCCTCGCCGATGAGGCCGTGAGCCTGGGCGGAGACACCGCGGCGACCACCTACCTCTCGATCGATGCGCTGCTCTATGCCGCGCGGAGGAGCGGTGCGGAGGCCGTGCACCCCGGCTACGGATTCCTCTCGGAGAGCGCGGAGTTCGCGCGCGCGGTCGAGGGTGCGGGCCTCATCTGGATCGGTCCGTCGCCGGACAGCATCGACGCGCTCGGCGACAAGATGACCGCGCGCCGGATCGCGCAGCGCGTCGGGGCGCCCCTGGCCGCCGGCACCGACCAGCCGCTGGCCGGGCCCGAGGAGGCCGTCGCGTTCGCCGAGGAGCACGGGCTCCCGATCGCGATCAAGGCCGCGTTCGGCGGGGGCGGTCGAGGACTCAAGGTCGTGCGGGAGCTCTCCGAGGTCGCCGAGGCCTTCCACGCGGCGACCCGTGAGGCGATCGCCGCCTTCGGCCGCGGTGAGTGCTTCGTCGAACGCTTCCTCGAGAGCCCTCGTCACATCGAGGTGCAGGTGCTCGGTGACGGACTCGGCGGCGTCGTGGTCGTCGGCGACCGTGACTGCTCGATGCAGCGCCGCAATCAGAAGCTCATCGAGGAGGCGCCGGCGCCGGGACTCACAAGTGATCAGCGCACGCGGTTCCACGACGCGGCCAGAGCGATCTGCGCCGAGGTGCAGTACCGCGGCGCGGGAACCGTGGAGTTCCTGCTCGCGGCCGACGGCACGATCTCCTTCCTCGAGGTGAACACGCGCCTGCAGGTGGAGCATCCGGTCACCGAGGAGGTCACCGGCACGGATCTCGTGCGCGAGCAGTTCCGCATCGCCTTCGGAGAGGGCATCTCGTTCACCGAGACCCCGACGCCCTCAGGTCATGCCTTCGAGTTCCGCATCAACGCGGAAGACCCCGGCCGCGGGTTCCTGCCGAGCCCGGGCCTGGTCGAGAAGCTGCGGATCCCCGGTGGCCCCGGGGTGCGGTGGGACAGCGGGATCGACGAGGGTGATGTCGTGCAGCCGGCCTTCGACTCGATGATCGCCAAGCTGATCGTGCACGCGGACGACCGCGATGCGGCACTCGTGCGTGCGCGTCGGGCGCTGCGCGAGCTCGTGGTCGAGGGCCCGGCCACCGTCATCCCGTTCGACCTGCTCGCCCTCGACGATCGGGCGTTCGCCACTGACACCTTCGCCGTGCACACGCAGTGGATCGAGAGCACGCTGCTGCCTCGGCTGGAGGCGCAGCTGCGTCCTGCTCCCGCGCCGGATGCCGCGCTGCAGCGGTTCCCCGTCGAGATCGACGGACGGCGTGTGATGCTCGGTGTGCCGGCCGCGTTGCTGGCGGGTCTCGGCGGTGGTGCGGATGCCGGAGCAGCGGCGCCCGCATCCGATCCGACCGAGCTGCGTTCTCCGGCGCCGGGCACCCTCGTGCGCTGGCTCGCCGACGAGGGGGCGAGCGTCGCCGAGGGCGATCCGGTCGCCGTGCTCGACGCGATGAAGATGGAGACGACCGTCGCCGCGCATCGCGCCGGCATACTGTCGCACCGGGCCGAGCTCTCGGCCACGATCGCGGCCGACGGGGTGCTCGCCGTCATCGAGTGAGGCCGTCATCGCGCGGTCGCCGTGCGTGGCCGCGCGTGGCCGTGCGTCGCGCGGCGGGGTGCACAACTCAGCAGGAATGGGTCAGATCAGGCGCAGGGTGCCCCTGCGGCCGCATTCGGCCGATTTCCTGCTGAGTCGTGCACGGCTGTCGGCCGGGCTACGCGGGGTCGCCGCCGAGTGGGCCCACGGCCTCGAGCGGCTTCGGGTCGTCGGCGCCGGTCTTGCGCGCGCGGGCGACCAGGTTGCCCAGGTGGTAGATCAGCAGCGCGGCGACGGTGCCCAGCACGATGCCCCCGAACGAGAAGTCGCCGAGCTGCATCGAGAAGCCGGCGATGCCGATCACAAGCGAGACCGCGGCGGTGTACTGGTTCACCGGACGCGAGAAGTCGACCTTGCTGTCGACCCAGATCTTGATGCCGATGATGCCGATGAGCCCATAGAGCGCGGTGGTCGCGCCTCCCAGCACGCCGGCGGGGATCGAGTTGAACACCTCGCCGACCTTGGGCGAGAAGGCGAGCAGGATCGCGAAGAGACCGGCGACCCAGTAGACAGCCGTGGAATAGACCCGGGTCGCGGCCATCACGCCGATGTTCTCACCATACGTCGTGGTGCCCGATCCGCCGAAACCTCCGGCGATGGTGGTCGCGACGCCGTCGGCGATGAGCGCCCGACCGGTGTGCCTGTTGATCGCGGAGTCCTCCGTCATCGTCGCGACTCCACGCACGTGGCCAACGTTCTCGGCGATCAGCACCAGGACGACAGGCAGGAACATGGCGATGGTCGACCACGTTCCCGGCTCGACGAAGTCGGGGAGCTGGAACTCGGGCAGGCCCACCCAGGGCGCGGCCGCGATGAGCTCGGCAGGTGTCTGGTCTCCGCGCAGCGGGTTCGGCACCTGGAACGAGCCGGTGAATGCCGCGTAGACGAAGCCGACGGCGACGCCGAGGAAGATCGAGATGCGACCGAGGAAGCCCCGGAACAGCACGGCGAACAGGATGATGGCGACGAGCGTGATCGTCGCGGTCACCGGGTCGAGTGAGAAGTTGTTCCACGCCGTCGGGGCGAGGTTGAAGCCGATGAGCGCGACGATCGCGCCTGCGACGACGGGGGGCATGAGCGCGTCGACCCAGCGGAGTCCGGCGAACTGCACCACGAGGCCCACGACGGTCAGCAGAATGCCGACCGCGACGACGCCCGCGAGCGCCGATCCGGTGCCGCCGGCGGCGACCGCGGCAGTGATCGGGGCGATGAACGCGAACGACGAGCCGAGGTAGCTGGGCAGCTGGTTCTTCGTGATCAGCAGGAAGATGAGGGTGCCGAGACCGCTGAAGAGCAGCGTCGTAGACACGGGGAAGCCGGTGAGCGTCGGCACGAGGAACGTCGCACCGAACATCGCGACGACGTGCTGCGCGCCGATCGCGATCGTGGCCGGCCAGTTCAGCCGTTCGTCGGGTCGGACGACGGCGCCGGGTTCGACGGTGCGGCCGTTTCCGTGGGTCTTCCACAGAGGCATGCGGGCTCCTCAGAGTTCGGGGTGGGGGAGTGCTCCCGCCACATTACCGATCCTGAGTGTTCCCTGGGTGCGTACCCGGTCGTTGAGCGAGCCCGGCGGAGCCGAGCGAGTCGAAACGGTCTGTGCCCGGCTCGCGGCGTTTCGTCTCAGGCGACTTCGTCGGCTTCGCTCAACGACCAGTACCCCCCTCTGTTCGTTGAGCGAGCACGGCGCAGCCGAGCGAGACGAAACGCGTCAGACCCCGGCTTCGCTCAACGACCGGAACCGCCCGGCGGAGCCGAGCGAGACGATACGCGTCAGACCCCGAGCAGCTCGATCAGCTCGCGGTACCGCGCGGCCGTGCGATCGACGATGTCGTCGGGAAGAACCGGGGGCACGCCCTGCTTGTCCCAGTTCGCGGCCAGCCAGTCCCGGACGATCTGCTTGTCGAAGCTCGCCATGCGCTCGGCGGGAGTCGAGCCGGTGCGCCAGGCCTCGGCATCCCAGTAGCGCGATGAGTCGCTCGTGAGCACCTCGTCGGCCAGGCGGAGCACGCCGTCGGCATCCGTTCCGAACTCGAACTTCGTGTCGGCGAGGATCAGACCCTTCTCCTCGGCGATCTGCGCGGCCCGCGTGTAGACCGACAGGGATGCGTCGCGCAGCTCTGCCGCGCGCTCCGCTCCGACGAGCTCGACGGTCTGCTCGAAGGTGATGTTCTCGTCGTGCTCCCCCATGGGCGCCTTGTAGGCGGGGGTGAAGAGAGGCTCGGGCAGTCGGTCGCCGTTCTGCAGCCCCGTCGGAAGGTCGATGCCGCAGATCGTTCCGCTCTCGGTGTACTCCGCCCAGCCGGATCCGGTGATGTACCCGCGCACGACGCACTCGATCGGCAGCATCTCGAGCGACTGAGCGAGCATCGCCCGATCCGCGACCACGGCGGGGATCTCGCCCTCGACCAGGTGATTGGGGACCTCGGCGAGCTGGGCGAACCACCAGCGGCTGAGGCTCGTGAGCAGGGCGCCCTTGTCGGGGATGCCGGGCTCGAGCGCGAAGTCGAAGGCGCTGACCCGGTCAGAGGCGACCACGAGGATGCGGGTGTCCGCCGGATCCTCAGACGCGTAGAGATCGCGGACCTTGCCCGAGTAGATGTGGCGCCAGCCGGGAATCGTCTGCGCGGTGCTGTCCGTAGGTGTGCTCACCCGCACCATTATCCCGGTGCCGGCGCGGATGTCTGCTCCGCGAGAGATCGTCGTGGCGCGCAGCAGGGGTCGACATCCTGTCAACCCCTGCCGCAGCACGCCCGCCGTGGGCCACCCTGGAGGAGACGAAGCGGAGGAATCATGAGCAAGGATCTGTCGCCCGGAGACCGCGTGAGCTGGAACACCTCGCAGGGGCGCACTCGCGGAACCGTGAAGGAGAAGCGCGTCAAGGACTTCGAGTTCGCGGGGCAGAAGTTCACCGCCTCCGATGATGAGCCGGCGTTCATCGTCGAGTCGGAGAAGAGCGGCGACAAGGCCGCGCACAAGGGCTCGGCGCTCCGCAAGCTCGCCGGCTGAGCGCGCCTCGACGCTCGCTTGTCGGAAAGGTCGGTGGGGCGTATAGTCCACATGGACTAATCGAGGTGAATCAGGTGTCAGAGAATGCCACGACGCGATTGACCCCGATGGGGGTCATGGTGCTCGCGCTGCTGCGAGAAGGCGACATGCACCCCTACGAGATGGTGCGGCTGATGCGTGCTCGGCGTGACGAGCGGCTGCTCACCATCACGAACGGCACGCTCTATCACACCGTCGCGCGGCTGCAGCGGACGGGCCTGATCGAAGAGACCGGCGTCGACCGCGAGGGCAATCGCCCTGAGCGCACGACCTACACGCTGACGGATGCCGGGATCTCGGTGCTCGTCGAGTGGCTGGCGGCGGAGCTCGCGAGCATCGACCGTCCGAGCGAGTTCCGCATCGCGCTCGCCGAGGCGCACAATCTCGAGCGAGCCGAGGTCGTGGACAGGCTCCGCGCGCGGCGAGCCGCCCTCGACGACGCCCACGGATCCCATCGCAGTGGGCTCGACGACGCCCGGGACAGAGCGGTCCCCGAACAGGTGCTCGTCGAGTTCGAACGCCAGGAGGTGCTGCTCGAGGCCGAGCTGCGCTGGCTGGACTCCCTGATCTCCCGCCTGCAGGCGGAAGAGTTCCCCTGGGGGCCGACCGCCTTCGAGGACACCGACCGCTACCTCGCTCAGCGAAAGGCCGCACAGCAATGACCGACTCCCCTTCGACAGGGCGCGCGCCCACGGCATCCGAAGACACGTCCACCGGCACCTACGCCGCAGGGCACCGCCCCGCCAGCCCCTGGCCCGCCCTCTGGGCGCTGGTCATCGGCTTCTTCATGATCCTCGTCGACACGACGATCGTCTCGGTCGCGAACCCCGCGATCAAGGCCGC